>NZ_RJZE01000001.1 GCF_003986935.1 Paraburkholderia kururiensis JCM 10599 = LMG 19447
TTCCGGTGAAGCCATCGCTGGTGCATTCGGGAGCCCACGCATCGACGCCGCGTGGATTGCGAAGGGGAATACGCCAGTTCCGTTCGGTACCCGAAGCCGCACTGTAGCCCCAGTAGAAGCGGATCACGGGCGAATGTCCGCGCTTTGTCGGATCGAGCTGGCGTGGAATGGGGCGACCATCGGAGTCCGCAGTGATATAGGCATTCGCCTTTAGCTTCGTTTCTTCTGTTCGGTGCAGACGATCATTCAGGCCGGCACACAACGCCTGTTCCGCCGCGTCATACCACTCGCCCGTGGAATTGACACCATGCACGAAGATGATGACGCCCGGCATGTGCGGCGGTATCCGGCACTCGGCGCGCACCTCGAAGCTCGACGGCGTGTGATAGGACTCCCAGTACGGCCGCCCCAGGTGATCGCGCTGCATCGGCACGACGCGCGTGGCGGTTGAATGCCGGTAGGGCTTCGGCGCATCGGCACTGTCTGCCGCGCTATCGGGCGGATTGGTCTTGTCGTTCATGAATCAGACTTCCTTGTGGTTCGGCAGGGTCAGCTTGAGTCCCTGGGCAACGTCCTTGCGGCTCAGCGAGGTCTCGCCCTGCTCGGTGGTGACGCCCTCAACGATCTGCCCATCGGCAAGCTCGATCCTGTAGGGGCGGTTCGCGACAGGGCGGCTCGTGATGCCGTCGCTCAGGATGAACCGCTCGTCGTTCGCGACATCCATCCGCCCCAACTTCGGCACCGGCAGCGACAGCGCGCCCGGCCCCTGCTTCCTGATGTCCGGCACCTTCAGGATCAGGCTGCCCGCCCCGCCGATCTCCACGTGGTCGCCTCGCACCTTGATATAGGCTGTGCCGCCGCCGCTCAACACCACGCCATTGGCCGCATTGACCGTAGCCGTGCCGTCCGCACTCGTGATCTGCACGTTTTTCTGCGCCACCAGTTCCATCGCATCGGACTGCGCCTGTATCTGCACCTTCCCGCGTGCCGCGAACATCCTGATGCCGAGCCGGTGCGCGAACAGCGACAGCACCTCGCCCGCCGCAACCGCCACGTTGCGCAGCGCCGTGACGTTGAACCGTGAAGACGTGGCCACGCTCACGTCCTTGCCCGCTGAAACCATGACCCGATCCGGCGTCACGAGGCCAATGCCGTGCGGTGCGGACAGCGCAATGACAGCCTTCTTCAGGTCTGCCAGTTCCTCCTTCAGCCACGCGTTTTCCGCCTTCAGGTCCGCCACGTCCGCTTTCGCCACGGTGGCCGCTTCGGCGATGCCCTGGGCCTGCGCCTGCGTGAGCGCAAACTGGTTCGTGGCGGCCGTCATGTCGGTCTGAAGGCCCAGCGCCTTCTCCTGCATGTCGGCCGATACCAGCACACCGCCGCCCGCGCGCACGTGTCCTTTCTGGTCCGTGCGCAGCTCGAAGCCCGCTCCTCTTTCCTTCTGGTTACGGTCAACCGTATAGCCCAGGTTCAGCTGTGTCTTGCCGTGCTCGGTTGCCAGCTTGATACGCTCGCGGTTCTCGCGGTCGTCCATCTCCAGCGTGTTGTTCGAGCGCGTGCGGATCGTGTTGCGCGTGCCCCAGGGCACGCTCGCCACAATCGGGTCCGTGTGCTGTGCCGTATGAAGCACCTGGCTGATATAGGGCAGATCGGGATTGCCCCACAGAAAGCCGATGGTGACGATGGTTCCCTCGATCAGGCCGAAGTGGAAACCGGTCTGATCCGGCCCGGCGAAAGGCTTCGCCAGCCGCATCGGGCAGCTTTGCAGGCCAGGAACACGCCTGTCGCGGTCTGAATGGATATGGACGATGTAGTCGCCCTGTCTGCCCAGATACGGGTCGCGCCAGCCGCCCGACGAGGCAACCGTGCCGGTGATGACGCCGTGAATCCTGGGCCACGTCTCTTCCTTCAGCGGCAGCCGGTACTGGCGGTCGGACGGAATCGCGTCGAACTTCACGTGATACGGTTCGCTGCGCGCGGCCCGGCACGTCGTGCGCACCACGAGCAGCCCGTGTTTCGCGTCCGGGAGTGTGTGGTTCGAGAGCTTGAGCACACTGCCGGGCGTCAGGTCCAGCATGTCGCACTGGCCGTGATACCCGATCTGTTCAGCCAGCGACGCCTCGCGCCGTAGCTGCGCCTCTTCCTTCGCTTCCTGTTCGCCCAGGTCCGGCGTGCCCCACGTATAGGCCTCGTCGTAGGTGGTGGGGTCATTGTGGATGCGGCTGGCCGCCTCCACCGGCTCCGAAACCGGCGTTTCGGTGCTGAACGTGCGCACCGTGTGTTTCGCGGGCACGCTCTTCGCGCGCATTTCGAGTTTGCTGACCGACTCGACGCCGCCGGTTTCCAGTCCGCCCAGGGGCCGGTAGGCAGCGGTCAGGCGGGCGGGGTCCCTGCGGTAGAACGCGTAGTCATCGCCAAAGCGCACCATCTCGCAGCGCTCGCCGGTGTCGCACACGAACCAGATGCCGGAGCGGCGGCACAGCCTGGTGATGAATGCCAGATCGTCTTCGCCCCACTGCATCACGAAGCTGCGCTTGCGATACGTGTGGTGCAGCCGGAACTCGAAACCGGCGAGCAGCCTGTCGAAGTGATGTTCGCGAAGAACCTGTTCGATGATCTCCGGAACCGACATGTCCAGAAAGAACCGGCATTTCGGCGCGTTGCGCAGCAGGGCGAGACGAGATTCGAGGACGATCTCGTAGAGCGACTGGTCGCGGTTGCTGGCCTTCAGCGCGAAGGCCGTGACGACGCCCTGCACACGCCGCGCCTCTTCGGGCTGGCTCCAGCGGTCCACGGGTGGCGGCTGGATCACGAACGCGCCTACACGGTGCAGGAAATCGCTACGCGACAGGTCGTGTCGGGGATGGGTGAACTGGATCGTGTACTTCGTCGGTTCGCCGATGCCGCGCTCGCCGTCGAACGCGTAGACGTCCGCGAGCGCGGCGGCCGGTGTGCCCTTCAGGTCCAGGCTGTAGAACGGGTGGATGTTGATGCCCGCGCGTGCGGCGGCATCGGAATACGCTGTTGCAGGAGTCAACGGTGCTCTCCCTGTCCGGCAGGAAATGAATGACAGATCAGCTGCCAGTCATACCGGATCAGGGCGCCACGCGTCTACGTGGCTTGACTATTGTTTGCAATGTAATGTGGGACGCGTAAACAATCTGCGAGGCATCGACATGCAACGAGGCGTGTGGGAAAGGATATGTATTGATGCGCGTCCCACGCCGCTTTTACCGGCACAGCCCGTGCCTGCACGGGAACGCGACCAAACGGGAACGGCGGGCTGCCGCAGGCAAATTGCGGCTAGTCAATCGTCTTCTCGCTACGAGCGCACGTAAAAATCCCATCGTCTTCGATGATCGCCTGCGCGCATACCGGCGACCCGGTTTCGATCAAGCGCTCCCCCAAGCACCGCCTCCCGCCCCGTCGATTCACGCATAGACCAACGCCAACAACTCCCGCCGCGAGGCCACGCCGAGCTTCGCGAACGCTCGCCGCGCGTAGGTCTCCACGGTCGACTGCTTGACGCCCAGCGCGCGGGCCACCGAATCCGTAGTCATGCCCTGCAGGAACGCGCGGCACACCGTCGCCTCGCGCGACGAGAGATTCACGCGCTGCTGCGCGAAATACGCGGCAAGCGCATCCGAGCCCGTGGAGCGGGCCGGCGCGCCGCCTTGCGCCGCGTCGGGTACACGGCCATGCAGCGCCGCCAGCGGCAACAGCAGATGACCCAACTGCCGCAGCACGCTCAGCTCGCGAATCGAAAACGCGGGCAGCCGCCGCGAGCGGCACACCGAGATCAGATAGCTTTCACCCTGCGCGGTGCGCGCGAGCATGCACTCGTCGTGGATGTCGCCCGCGTCGTAGACCTTGTGGCGCAGCTCGCCGTCTTCTATGCCGTACACCGAGATCTGCGTGAGCGTAATGTCTTCGCCGCGCTCCTGCCGCATGACGGCCTTGTCGCGCTGCACGAAGCGCTCGAAGTAGACCTGCATGATGCGGCGGATGTCGTCGGGCCGCGTGCCGTGGCTGCCGATCCAGTCCACCTCGAAGGCGGGCGAATCGGCGCTGCTGCGCTCCAGATGCAGCGCGTCGCAGTCCACGAAACGCACCACGCACTCGTACAGGCTCGCGACGAACTCCGGCGTGCCCACCGCGCTCAGCACGGGCGCAAGCGCGTCCACCATGTTCACGAGCTGCGGCAGTTCGGGCAAGCGCGGCAGCGCAATGGTGGCGCTCGTGGGCGAGCCGGTCTCCCGCACGTCGGCACAATTCATAGGATTGCCTCTTGATCCAGCGTTGTTTCGCGCATGCATACCACGACAAAAACGGGTCGCCTATGAGGACGCCGCCTGAGAAGGCAGGACGACCCATGACGTCTGTCCCCCCGTGACGGGGACAGACGTGCCTTTTTCGCGTTCGTACACTGCATCGACGGTCAATCAACAAGGTCAACCACGCAGTCGGTCAACGCGGGATGGAGAAAAAAGTGAAAGCGAGCAATCTGTTCGGAGTGCGCTTCAAAACGGTCGTACTGGCTCTGGCCGCCACGCTCTGCGCGGGCGCCCATGCCGAGCCCGAAGTCGTCAACGTCTACAACTGGGGCAACTCCATCGGCAAGGCAACCGTTGCCAACTTCGAGAAGGCGACCGGCATCCATGTCGTCTACCAGGAGTTCGACAGCAACGAAACGTTGCAGGCGAAGCTGCTCTCGGGCAACTCGGGCTACGACGTGGTGGTGCCCTCCGACGCGTTCTGGACGAAACAACTGCAGGCCGGCGTCTACCGCCCGATCGACCGGACGAAGCTGCCGAACTACACGCTGCTCGACCCCAGGCTCATGACCATGCTCAGCGCCGACGACCCCGGCAACCACTACGGCATTCCGTGGACGTGGGGCACCGACGGCCTCGGCATCAACGTGGAGCGCGTGAAAGCAGCGCTCGGCAAAGACGCGCCGCTCGACAGCCTCGCGCTGCTGTTCGATCCGGCCAATGCGGCAAAGCTCAAGCATTGCGGCATCTCGCTGCTCGATTCGCCGCGCGACATGTTCGGCGCCGCGCTCATGTACATGCACCGCGACCCGAACAGCACCAATCCGCGCGACTATCAGGATGCGCTCGGCGTGCTCAAGGCGATTCGCCCTTATGTCTCGCAGTTCAGCACCGGCAGCTATATCTCGGACCTCTCGGGCGGCGACGTCTGCATCGCATTCGGCTGGTCCGGCGACGTCAACGTCGCGCGGCGCGCGGCACTGGACTCGCATCGCTCGTATCACATCCAGTACGTGCTGCCGAAGGAAGGCAGCCCCATCTGGTTCGACGTGATGGCCATTCCGAAAGACGCGCCGCATCCCGAGGCCGCGCTCAAGTGGATCAACTTCGTGATCTCCGAGCAGGAGAGCGCGAACCTGACCAACGACACGTCGTACCCTACGGCCGTGCCGTCCGCGAACCGCCTCGTGCCGCACGAGGTGCTGGCCGACCCTGCCGTGTTCCCCACCGCCGAGCGGTTCGCGCAGCTGCAACCCGTCAAGCCGCTGCCCACGGACCTCAACCGCCTCATCACACGGCTCTGGCAGCAGTACAAGGCCGACTAGCGCCGGCGCATGGCGCGAGGCGCTGACAACACGACACACAGCGCCTCACCCGCCTCCGATTCCTCCTCGCCTTCCCTTTGCCGCCTGCGCCAGCACGCGGCCAGGGCCGGCTCGTCTCTACGGCTCATTTTCCACAGCTCATTTACGCTCATTTCTACGGGACCTTTACCGTGAAACTCAAGGCAATGGCACTCATCGCCGCCCTCACATTCGAGGCCACGGCACACGCGGCGGGCACGGGTGACACCGCCGGCAAGGCAGACAAGCTCGACGCAGCGCTTGGCGCATTGCGCGCACAGATCGCCGAACTCCAGGCCGAGGTGAAAACGCTGAAGGCCGAGCAGCGGGCCAAACAATCGAAGGCGAATACGCGCAGCGAGGCAGCGGCAACGGCGGTAGCCCCTGCGGCTTCGGCAACCACGACGCCGGAGGCCAGCCAGCCGTCCGCCGATACCACCGCACAGTCCACGCCCACGCTCGCGAACGACGACGTGCGCCAGATGCGCGAGCAGATCAACAACCTCTCGCTGAAAACCGACGCACTCGAAGACGCCGCCACGCACGGTCCCATTGCGGGCCTGAGCGTGACGGGCTACATCGACCCGGTCTACCTCTACAACCGTGCGCGCGGCGCGGGCAGCTTCCAGTTCCTGAACCACAACGCGGGCGTCTACGACTACTACGAAAGCACGATCGGCGACGTGTATCTCGACATCAAGAAGACCTTCGGCGTGGGGCCGCTCGCGCCTGCCGCGGAACTCGTGATCGAGCCGAATCGCGGTGCCGGCAATGGCCTCACCAACGAGCGCGGCGGCGTGGGCAACAACATCGTGACGCAGGCCGACGCCACCGTGCCGCTCAATTCGCTCACCACGCTCGTGGCGGGCCTCGTGCCGAGCCCCATCGGTTACGAGTTCCAGCCGTCGAACCAGATGGTCACGCTCACGCACAACCTGCTGTTCGACTTCAGCGAGCCCGGCAGCATCCTGGGCGTGGGCGTGAAGGGCAACAACGCCACCATGACGCGCTTCTGGCAGGTGTTCATCGCCAACGAGCAGTTGCACACGGCGGGCACCGTGGCCTCCGGCCCGAACAACACGTCGCACAGCAACTGGCTGCCCTCGCTCGTGGTGCGCTACGACAGCGTGCCTTCCACGGCGCTCGACATCGGCGTGGCCGGCATGGTTGGCCGCAGCACGCTGCTCTCGCCGTGCGCGAGCGGGTACGGCTACCAGTGCAACTCGTCGTCACCGTTCGGGATGATGCGTTACATCGAAACCGACCTCACCTACACACGCGACAAGCTGCAACTCAACGCACAGCTCGATTACGGCGAGCAGCAAAAGGGCGCATGGAACGGCGGCACCGCGCGCTGGTACGGCTTGTCGCTGCAAGGCCACCGCAAGTGGACGAGCGCGTGGCTGGGCCACATGGGCGCGACGCTGCGCTTCGACTACCTCGACAACTCCGCCAACGGCGGCGGCGCGCCGAACATTGCTTACGGGCTCTCCGGGTCCGTGCCGTCCGTGAACCCGACGAGCGGCTTCGGCCTCGACCCGGCGTGCTGGCGCGCCTCCACGACAAACGGCACAGAGTGCAAGGGCGCGCGCCGCTACGACCTCACCGCGGACCTGCTGTTCTACCCCACCGACCAGATCACCGTGAAGCTCGAATATCGCCACGACCAGGCCAATCACCCCGTGTTCCTGATGAACGACGGCAGCTATTCGCGCAGCAACGACCTGCTCGCCGCGCAGTTCCTCTATTCGTTCTGATTTGCCTGATTCGTTCTAACCGCTATCGCTTATGACCTTCGTTTCCGAACTCGACGCCACAGGCTCCCGCTACCGCGATCACACCTTCTACAACGCCGCCGTCTACACGGGCGGCGCTCATCCTCGCTACGTGGACTGCATGGTGACGCGCGCGGGCCGCGTGGCCTGGGTGGGCGAGCACGCGCAGCGACCCGACGCGTTTCGCGGCGGCGCGGCCACCGACCTGCGCGGCCGCATGGTGGTGCCTTCGTTCACAGATTCGCACGCGCATCCGGTAGACGGTTTCCAGCTGACCTGCGACGCCGACCTGGGCGGCATCCAGACCTTCGAGGGCATTCGCACAGCCGTGCAGCATTGCGCGCAGACCCATCCGCAGCGCACGTGGGTCGTGGCAGGCAACGTCGTGCTGGAAGCACTCGGCGAGCGATTGAACCGTGAAGCGCTGGACACGATGGTGCCCGACCGTCCGCTGCTGCTGATCGGCTACGACGTGCATTCGGGCTGCCTCAACACGGCGGCACTGCGCCTGCTCGGTATCGATGCCTCCACGTCCGACCCCGAAGGCGGCATCTACGGCCGCGCCGCCAACGGCGAGCCGAATGGTCTCGTGCATGAAGCCGCGCTGTACCGGCTCTTCTCTTACCTGCCGCAAATGAGCCCGACGGAATCTGCCACTGCATTGCGCAAGGCATTGCAGCAGGCGCACCGCTTCGGCGTGACGGGATGGTTCGACGCGATGGTGGGGCAGCGCCTGGTCGATGCCTACCAGCGTGCGGACAAGGCAGGCGAACTGCTCGCGCACGTGAGTCTTGGTCTGCTCGTGTCGCCCACGCTGCCGCTCGCACCGCAGATCGAGAAGATGAAGCACTGGCGCGCGTCATGCTCCACGGACCGCGTTCGCGCCCACACGGCGAAGATCTTCATCGACGGTGTGCTGGAAAGCCATACCGCGGCGCTGCTCGCGCCCTACGCCGACGCACCGCACGCAGGCGAAGCGCATTGGGCGCCCGCGCAGTTGCGCGAAGCGGTGTTCGCCGCCGACGCAGCGGGCTTCGATCTGCACTTTCACACCGTGGGCGACCGCGCGGTGCGCATGGCGCTCGACGCGCTCGATGCGCTGAACCGCGAGCGCGGCCCAGCCTATCTACGAGACCGCCGCGCGCAGCTCGCGCACGTGCAACTCATCGACGCGAGCGACGTGCCGCGCTTTCGCGAAACCGGTGCGATTGCGTCCATCCAGGCGGTCTGGGCCAACATGGAGCCTGCGTTAAGGCAGCTTTATACGTCGCTGCTGGGCGATGCGCGCATGAACCGGCAGTACGTATTCGCGGAATTGCAGCGTGCGGGCGCGATGCTCTCGGGTGGTTCGGACTGGCCGGTCTCCACGCAGAATCCGCTCGTGGCATTCGAAAGCGCCATGCGGCGCGCGACGCTCGGCGACCCGCGCGCCGCCGCGTTTCTGCCCGCGCAGTGCGTGGACCTCGACACGATGTTGCAGGCTCATACGTACCACTCGGCGTTCAGCCTGCGCCTTGACGATGCACTGGGCACGCTGGCCGCAGGCCGGCCGGCATCGTTCGCGGTACTGGAGCAAGACCTGCGCACGGTGGCGCCGCACGACGTCGCGCAGGTGGATGTCGCGATGACGGTGTTCGAGGGGAAAGCGGTCTACGGCGCAGTGGAGTGAGCGAAACTCGCGAAGACAGTCCTGCGCAGATTCAACGCAGGCCCCAACACAGCGCCGCTTCACGCTCACATGATCGCGCCCAACTGCCAGGGCACGAACTCGTTCTGTCCGTACCCGTGCAGTTCGCTCTTCGTGCGTTGCCCCGACGCCGTGGCAAGCATCAGCCGGAAGATCTCTTCGCCGGCCTGATCGACGGTCTGTTCGCCGTCCAGAATGCGGCCGCAGTTCACGTCGATGTCCTCTTCCTGGCGCTGCCACAGCGTGCTGTTGGTGCCCAGCTTCAGCGACGGTGACGGCGCGCATCCATAGGCCGAGCCGCGCCCCGTGGTGAAGCAGATCAGGTTCGCGCCGCCCGCCACCTGGCCCGTGGCGGAGACGGGGTCGTAGCCCGGCGTGTCCATGAACACGAGTCCATGCGCGCGTACGGGTTCGGCGTATTCGTAGGTTTCGACCAGCCGCGTCGTGCCGCCCTTCGCCACCGCGCCCAGCGACTTTTCGAGGATCGTGGTGAGCCCGCCCGCCTTGTTGCCCGCCGACGGATTGTTGTTCATGTTCGCGTTGAGCCGCGCGCAATACGCTTCCCACCAGCGCACGCGCGTAATCAGCTTCTTGCCGACTTCGCGCGAAATGGCGCGGCGCGTGAGCAGATGCTCCGCGCCGTAGATTTCAGGCGTCTCCGAAAGAATGGCCGTGCCGCCGTGCGCGACGAGCCGGTCCACCGCCGCGCCCAACGCGGGGTTCGCCGTGATGCCCGAGTAGCCGTCCGAGCCGCCGCATTGCAGACCCACCATCAGATGCTTCGCCTCCACGGGCTCGCGCGTTACGCGATTCGCGTCCGCGAGCAGCGCCTGCACCTGTTCGATGCCGGCGGCCACCGTGCGCGCCGTGCCGCCCGTCTGCTGGATCGTCAGCGTGCGCAGCCGCGCGCTGCGCTCCAGATGCTCGGACGCGACGAGCCCGTCGATCTGGTTCGTCTCGCAGCCCAGCCCCACGATCAGCACCGCGTAGAAGTTCGGATGCCGCGCGTAGCCCGCAAGCGTGCGGCGCAGCACGGCGAGCGGCTCGCCTTCGGCGTCGAGCGCACAGCCCTGGCCGTGCGTGAGCGCCACCACGCCGTCCACGTTCGGATAGTGTTCGAGCGCTTCAGGGTGAATGTCGCGGCGGAAGTGATCGGCAATGGCGCGCGCCACCGTGGCCGAGCAGTTCACGGAGGTCAGGATACCGACGTAATTGCGCGTGGCAATGCGGCCGTCGTCGCGGCGAATGCCGAGGAAGGTGGCGGGCTGCGCGGCCATCGCGGTTTCGTGCGCTTCCTCGCCGTAGGCGTAGTCGCGCTCGAAGTCGCCCATCGAAAGGTTATGCGTGTGCACGTGTTCGCCGCGGCGAATCGGCTTGCTCGCAAAGCCGATGATCTGGCCGTAGCGGCGCACCGGCGCGCCCGCGTTGATGTCGCGCAGCGCCACCTTGTGGCCCGGCGGAATCAGTCCGGCCACGTTGCCTTCGTCGTCGAGGCGCGTGCCGGGCAAGAGTTGCTCGCGTGCAATCGCCACGTCGTCGCGTGCGTCGAGCAGGATCAGCGCCTTCGCGAGGTTGCGAGGCGCAGCGATTTCAGAGGGCGTCATGACCGGTCTCCATAAGTTGCCGCGCCGCGCACGCCGACATAAAGCGAGTACAGCGACGTGCTCGCCGCAATGAACAGCCGGTTGCGATTCGGGCCGCCGAACACGAGGTTCGCCACCGTTTCGGGCACGAGAATCTTGCCGAGCAGCGTGCCGTCCGGTGCGTAGCAGTGAATGCCGTCCTCCGCGCTGGTCCAGACGTTGCCGTGCTCGTCCACACGCATGCCGTCGGGCACGCCGGGGGCTACGTCGACGAAGATGCGGCCGTTGCGTAGCGTGCCGTTCGCGTCCACGTCGAATACGCGGATGTGATGCGGGCCGCCTTCGATATGCGACGACCCCGAATCCGCCACGTAGAGACGCGTTTCGTCGGGCGAGAACGCGAGGCCGTTGGGCTTGGCGAAGTCGTCGGCCACGGGCGTCACCGCGCCGTTATCGGGCGACACCCGGTACACGTTGCAGTTGCCGATTTCGCTCTCCGCACGGTAGCCCTCGTAGTCGCCCAGGATGCCGTAGTCGGGGTCGGTGAACCATATCGAGCCGTCCGAGCGCACGATCACGTCGTTCGGTGAATTGAGCCGCTTACCTTCGTAGCGGTCCGCGATCACGGTGATGCGACCGTCGTGCTCCGTGCGCGTCACGCGCCGCGTGCCGTGCTCGCAGGTGACGAGACGGCCTTCGCGGTCCAGCGTGTTGCCGTTGCTGAAGTTCGAGCACGCGCGGAACACGCCCACGCCTGCGCCCGGCACCCAGCGCAGCATGCGGTTGTTCGGAATGTCGCTCCACGCGAGGAATTCGGCGGCGGGAAACCAGACCGGCCCTTCGGCCCACATGCAGCCGCCCGCGAGCTTTTCGAACTGCGCGTTCGGTTGCAGCAGCGCCCGAAAGCGGGCGTCGTGGACTTCGTATTCGTTGGGTTGCATTGTTGGACCCTCGTTCTGTCGTTCTGTAGCAAATGGCAAAACAGCCTGCACACAAGATGGCTAGCGCGCGGGCCGGCCGCCCGCCAGCGCCACCACCGCGATGATCAGAAGCCCGTAGACCACCGAGCGCACGCCGGCACCGGCGCCCAGCGCATTGAGCATGGCGTTGGTGAGAAAAAGGAACATCGAGGCGCCCCACACGCCCGCCACGGATGCGCGGCCGCCCGTCACCAGCGTGCCGCCGATCACCACCACCGCGACGGAAATCAGCATGTACTCCACGCCCATGTCGAGCGCCGCGCCGCCCGACACGGCAGCCAGCAGCAGGCCCGTGAGCGCGGCGAAGGTAGCGCACAGCATGTACGTGAGGCAGCGCACGCGCTCTACCTTCACGCCGGCAAGCCAGGCCGCACGCGCGTTCTGCCCAAGCGCCGAGAGACCGCGGCCGAACACCGTGCGATAGAGCAGCAGCGCCAGCACGATCGAAATGACGAGCACGAGCCACGCGACGTTCGGCAAACCGATGAAGCGATCGTGCGAGAAAGCCTGCAGCGCGGGCGGCGGAGGCGGCATGTCACGGCTTTGCGTAATCGCGACGGACTGCACGATGAAGCTCGACGAGAGCGTGGCGATGATGGGCGGAATGCGCAGCAGGCGGATCAGCAGATAGTTCGCAAGACCGATCAGCACGCCCACGGCGAGCGCCACACCAATGCCCGCCGCGATCATGCTGTCCTGGCTCTTCATGACCTGCACGCCCACCACGCCGCTCAACGCGATGGCCGACGGGATCGAAAGATCGACGTTGCCGGGCCCCGCCGTGATGACGAGCATCTGGCCGAGGCCCACGAACACCATGAAGATAGCGAACACGAGCGCCGTTGCGACCACGTTGCCCGCAATCCCGAAGCCGAACACGCCCGCGATCACGAGCCACACGAGCACCGCGCCCACCACGGACCAGAGCCACGGCGCCTGCGATGGCTTGAAGCGAGAAGCCAGTTGCGAGAGCGGCGTGCCTGCACTGGATTCGTCGCGTTCGTGCTGCGGGTCGCGCGCGTGATGAACAGCCGGCACGGGCTCCACCTCGCGGCGGGTTTCCTGGGCGCCGCTCATTGTTCGCCTCCCCGTTGTTGCAGCAGCACGCGCAGCGAGAGCACGACGATCAGAATCGCGCCCTGCACGGCGATCTGCCAGTCCGACGACACATTGAGAAAGGCGAGGAACGACGCCGCCAGCGTAAGCGTCACCGCGCCCAGCACGGCGCCGATCACGGAAACGCGGCCGCCCACGAATTCGCCGCCGCCCAGAATCACCGCGGCAATGGACATCAACGTGTAGCGCAACGCGAGGTTGGCATCCGCGGACGTGGTGAGCCCGAGCAGACACAGTCCCGAAAGCACGCCGAAGAGCGCCGCCACCGCATAGAGCGTGGCCTTGCTGCGCACAAGCGACCAGCCGAAGCGGCTCATCGCGCGCGGATTGCCGCCCGCGCCGCGCAAACGCACACCCACCGACGAGCGCATCAACAGCAGATGCCCCGCCACGGCAATCACCGTGGACCACAGAATGGGCGCGGCAACGAATGGCGTCTGATAGCCCATCACCGTGCTGATCCACGCCGGGCTCGTGCCGCCCGGCGAAGGCAGCAGCAGCACCGCCAGGCCGTTCCAGACGAACGAAAGACCGAGCGTGACGACGATCGATGGAATCTGGCGCATCTCCACGAGTGCGCCCACAGCGGCATAGAGCACCACACAGCCCGCGAGCGCCGCCACGCCGATAAGCGGCTGGTTCACGAGCAACGTAGCGCCGATGCATGCCACGAGGCTCACGAACGGGCCAATCGAAAGATCGAGGTCGTTCGCCGTGATGATGGCGAGTTGCGCGAGCGTGGCCAGCACGAGCGGCACGGCCAGATTCAGCAACAGCCCCAGGCCGAAGTAGCTGAACGTAGCCGGCTGCAGAAAGAAGATGGGCACGAGCACCGCCACCAGCGAGAACGCGGGCAGCAACGCGCGCAGACGCGCCCGGTCGAGCGTGAGCGTCATGCGTGAGCCTCCTCGAAGCTGGCCGCCAGCAGCGACTGCTCGTTGCATTCGTGCGCGAGCAGCATGCGCGTGATGCCGCCCGCGCGAAACACGTAGGTGCGGTCGCAGTAGGCGAATTCGTCGTTCTCGGTGGTGTACCAGATGAACGTGCGGCCGCGCGCGGCCTCGTTGCGCACGAGTTGGTAGATGTCGCGCTTGGTGCCGATGTCGACACCGCGCGTGGGGTCGTCCATGAGAATCAGTTGGGCATCCGAAGCGAGTGCGCGTGCGAACAGCACCTTCTGCTGGTTGCCGCCCGAAAGCGAAAGGATGTTGGCTTTCATCGGCGCACCACGAATGCCGATGCGTTCGCGCCATGCGTCGGCCACGTCCTGCGCGGCGCGTCCGTCGATCAAACTGGGCAAGCCCGGTCGCCGCGCAGTGCCATTCTTCATGCGGTCGAGCAGCCAGCGAATGTCGAGGTTCTGCGCGATGGACCATAGCGGAAACACGCCGTCGCGTGCGCGGTCGCCGGCTACGAACGCCACGCGCTCATGGCTTTTCGTGGCCGCTTCGTAGATGGAGAGCAGCGCCTCGCTCTGCCCCTGGCCCGCCAGACCCGCAAGGCCGATCACCTCGCCGCGTGGCGCTTCGATGTTCCATTGCCGATGCGCGCCAAGCGCCCAGCGCCAGGCGGCCGCGCCCTGCGTGGCGGCGCTGCGCGCGCCTTGCGCCGCAGCGGCGGCGTCAGGCTCGACGTCCACGTGCTGGCCCATCGCGCGAATGATGGCGTCGTGCGTGATCGACTCGCGCGGCAGCACCGCGGCCACGCGCCCGTCGCGCATCACGAGCACGCGGTGCGCGGCTTCGGCGATCTCGCCCAGCATGTGGCTGATGAGAATGGTGGCGATGCCGCGCTCGCCCGCACGGCGGATGTATGCGAGCAATTGCTGGGCCGTGTGCGCGTCCAGACTCGAGGTAGGCTCGTCGAGAATCACGAGCTTGACGGGGTCGCCCGTCACCGTGAAGGCGCGCGCAATTTCGACCATCTGACGCTGCGTGAGCGTGAGGTCGCCGATCAGTTCATGGCCCTTCAGCCCGTGGCCCGGAAAGATCGCGTCGAGCTGTTCGCGCATGAGGCGCGTGGCGCGCTTGCGCCAGTCGCCGCCGCGCAGCCCCGGATGCACGATGGTCATGTTCTCCGCCACGCTCAGGTTCGCGCAAAGCGATAGCTCCTGAAACACGCAGCGCACGCCCGCGGCACGCGCGGCGTTGGGATCGTAGTGACTCACCTCGCGCCCATCGATGGCAAGGGTGCCCTCTTCGGGCAGGAACACGCCCGTCAGCACCGCCATCAGCGTGGACTTGCCCGCGCCGTTGTGGCCGGCAATGCCCACGCACTCGCCCGCGCGAAAATCGAAGCTCACGTTGGAGAGCGCCTTCACGCGCCCGAACGTCTTGCCGATGCCGGCAAGGCGGATCAGCACCTCGGCGTGCTGCGGCGTGGCGTTCGATACAGCTGGATCGTTCAATGCCCGACTCCCTGGTGTCGTGTCTTTCGCGGTGCCGCCTGCAACGTTTTGCGACGTGTTTTACGATGCCGCGGCGCGCATGACGAACACTGCGCGCCGCGCTTCACGCCCGCCGGCAACCTACTTCGCGTCCACCACCTTGAGCACTTCGTCGCGCGTATAGAGCTTGTTCGCGAGCCCGCCTTGCGGGGTCTTCGCGAGCACGCTGTCGAGCTGGTCGGCCTGCACTTCGAGCAGCGGCATCTGGACGTCGTGCGGCAGCTTCTTGCCCGCGAGCAGCTGTTGCGCCACCCAGAACGCGAAGGTCGAGCAGCCCGGCGGAATGGTGACGGAAAGCGTGTCGTAGTTGCCCGTCTTGCGCTGCGCCGCCCACCAGGCGAGTTCTTCCTGGCGGTTGCCGAGAATGATGATGGGCGTGGGTCGGCCGGCTTCCTTGATCGCATTGGCCGCGCCGTAGCCGTCGCCGCCTTGCGCGACGACGCCATCGATCTTCGGCAGCGTGGGCAGAATGCCGGCCACCTGCTTCTGCGCTACCGTCTGCGTCCAGTCGCCATGCACCGAGCCGACAACCTTGAGGCCCGGATACTTCTTGAGTTCGTCCACGATGCCGCGATGAATTTCGTCGTCCACCGAAACGCCCGCCAGCCCGCGAATTTCGAGCAGGTTGCCCTTGCCGTTCAGGCGCTTCGCCATGTAATCCACCTGCATGGAGCCGAGCTTGTGGAAGTCCACGGCAATGCGATAGGCGCAGGGTTCGGTGGCAATGCCGTCGAACGTGACCACCGTTACGCCGGCTCCGCAGGCCTGCTTGATGACACCGTTGAGCGCGGTGGGCGACGCGGCGTCGATCACGATGGCCTTGTAGCCCTGGAGGATCAGGTTCTGGATCTGCTGCGCCTGCTCGGTGGCCTGGTTCTCCGCGGTGGTGAAGGTGGGGGCCGCAGCCACGACGCCGGACTTCACGGCCGGGTCTGCCACCTCGGCCCAGCTTTTCAACATGGTCTGCCGCCAGCTGTTGCCCGCGTAGTTGTTGGAAAGCGCGATTTTCATGGATGAGGTGTTGCCGGTGGCGGCCTGCCCATACGCCATGCCGACAGCGCCGGCCATGCAGAGTCCGAGAACTGCTGAAGCGAGTAACGAACGCACTTGCTGTCTCCTTTCTGTTATGTGCGGATACGCGCATTGCCGCGTGTGTTGCCAGCCGCGTTGCCTGATGAAGCTTGGCCAGGCCGGCAGCGGACGGCGACGCGGCGGGAAGGCGTGACCGGTGGCGGCGACTGTGCCGATGGCACTAACGGTCGCAGCAGGCAACTAATATACTAGTTGAACGGCTCGCTGTGAGCATTTCCACGAGCATTTTTTTGTCTTCCGTCGCCGGCCGCATTACCCTGCCCCCATGAAATCAGAACGTAACGATCCACAGCAGTTCATCGCACGCGTGCTGCCCGGCAAGCCGGCCCTCGACCGCGCCCAGCCGCTTTCCACGCAAATCTACAAGCTGTTGCGCGAAGCTATTGTGACTATGGCGATCCTGCCGGGGGATGTGATCTTCGAACGCGCGCTCAGCGAGACGCTGGGCATTTCCCGCACGCCCGTGCGCGAAGCGCTTCAGCAGCTCGCGCGGGAAGAACTGGTGACGATTGCCGCGCAGTCCGGCACGTTCGTCGCGCCCGTGCGCCGCGAGCAGTTCGCTGAAAGCGCGCTGCTGCGGCGCGTGCTGGAAAGCGCCAGCATTCGCCGTGCTGCCGAGTGCATCAGCGACCGTGAACTGCATCTGCTGCACGACATTCAGGAAATGCACCGGCGCGCCGTGGAACGCGGCGATTCGGTGGAATCGATCCGCCAGGACAACCGCTTTCACACGACGGTGGGCAGTGCAGCGCAGTTGCCGAAAGCGCTCCAGCTGATCGAACTGGTGCGCGCGCCGATTGACCGCGTGCGCTACGTCACCGCCCGCGAGCCCGAAGAAGGCGCGCTCACGCTCGCGCAACACCAGCAGGTGATCGACGCACTCGTGCGGCACGATCCCGATGCCGCCGAGCGTGCCCTGCTCGCTCATCTCGACGATGCGCTACAGCGCCAGCAGCGTGTGTTCGACGCACACGTGGATTTGTTCGAGAGCGAGGAATGAAAAAGGGCGGCCTGTGCCGCCCTTGAGCCCTGGAAGCACCGCGCGTGCTTCGTGATCCGTTAGTGATCCGTCAGCGATACGTTGGCCGTTCGCTTAACCCCGCGCCCCCGCAAGCCTGAATCCACCCACCGCCTGAGCGAGCCTCTCGGCCTCTTCGCGCAAGAGCGCCGCCGATGCCGCCGACTGCTCCACCAGCGCCGCATTCTGCTGCGTCGAATGATCGAGCTGCGAAAGCGCCTGGTTGACCTGACCGAGCCCGGTGCTCTGCTCGTTCGTCGCCACGCTGATTTCGCCGATCACGTTCGTGATGCCGCGCACGCCTTCCACAATCTCGTCCATCGTCGTGCCCGCGGTCTGCACGAGGCGCGAACCCGCCTCGATCTTCCCGACCGACGACTCGATCAGCGTCTTGATTTCCCGCGCCGCCTGCGCGCTGCGCTGCGCAAGCGCGCGCACTTCGCCGGCCACCACCGCGAAGCCGCGGCCGTGCTCGCTGGCGCGCGCCGCCTCCACCGCCGCATTGAGCGCGAGGATGTTGGTCTGGAAGGCGATGCCGTCGATCACGCCGATGATGTCCGCAATCTCCGTCGAGGCCTGGGTGATCTGGTTCATCGTGGAAACCACTTCGCTCACCACCTGGCCGCCGCGCATCGCGACACCGGAGGCCGATGCCGCGAGCTGGCTCATCTGCGCCACCGCATCTGCGGAGTTGCGTGCGGTGCCCGCAATCTCTTCGAGTGCGGCAGCGGTTTGCTCGAGGCTCGACGCGGTGTGCTCGGTACGGCTCGACAGATCCTGGTTGCCCTGCGCAATCTCCGAACTGGCCACGCGCACCGACTCGCTACTCTCGCGAATCTGCAACAGCGTCGTGCTGATTTTTCCGGTGAACAGGTTGAAGGCGCGCGCGATCTGCGCGGCTTCGTCGTTACCCTCTGCGGGCAGGCGCTTCGAGAGATCGCCGCTGCCGCTGCTCACGTCGTTGAGCGCGTCGCGCACGAGCAGGATGCGCCGGAACGCAGCATTCGTGAGCGCGCCCACCAGCGCCGCCGCCACCAGCACGACGACGACGATGCAGGCGAGCGTCGTGGCGGCCACGGCGCGCATGCCAGCCGTCACGTCCGACTTGTCGAGCGCGAGCACGAGGCGCCAGTCGGTGCCGGCAATCGGCTCGGCGCGCAGCAGCTTCGTTGCGCCGTCGATGGTCACTTCGATGGGCGCGTCGGCCGACTGCAGCGAATCGAGCGCCTGGGCCGTGAGGTCCGGCGAAAGATCCGTGGCGGGCTTCATGATGAGGTCGGTCTTGCCGAGGGCCAGCAGATTGCCGCTCTTGTCGACGAGAAACGCCGAACTGGCCGGCGTGGGATGAATGGCGGCCACGATGCCGCTCACGCCCTCCAGCAGCACGCCCGCAGCGATGGCGCCTTTCATCGAACCGTCACGCATGACGGGCGCAACGAACGAGAACGTGGGCTTGCCCGTCACGGCATCGCGATAGATGCTGGTCACGATGGGATGGCCCGCGGCCACCACCTGCTTGTACCAGGGCCGCGCCGTGGGATCGTAGCCGGCCGGCAGCGGCGTGGGCGAGTAAGCCGTCTTGTCGGCCAGACCCAGCGTCACCGCAATGAAACCGCCGGACTGCATGACGAGCCGCAGGGACGGCATCGGGTCGCCCTCGCCCACGGGCACGGCGTCGGCCAGCACGCCAATCTGCTTCGCGCGGCTTGCGATCCATTGGTCGATGGCGAGCGCCTGGCCTGCGAGCGTCGACTTCAGGTTCTCGTTGATGGTCTCGTCGTTGTGCTGCTTGACCACGACATAGACAAGACCGCCGGTGACAATGAGCGCCGTGGCGACGATAGCGACACAGGTCGCGAGAATACGCGCTCGGATCGATGCAAGCATGCTGAGTTTTTCCTTTCTTATTCGTGACGATGGGTGACTGACTTCCGGAAAAAAGATCTCCGGACGGTTTATCGGCACGAAGGGGAAAAACTTGTGTATCGAACCAGTGTTGGGTCGATGTAATGCGGCTCGCGAAACGCGCTGATTAAGCGACCACTGGGTTGCCGCTCTCCACCTTGAAAGCGCCCACCGTGAGCGCAAGCTGGTTCGCCTGTTCGTGCAGGGAGCCCGCTGCGGCAGCGGCCTCTTCCACCAGCGCCGCGTTCTGCTGCGTCACCTGGTCCATCTGGCCCATGGCCTGGTTGATCTGCTCAATGCCAAGGCTCTGCTCTTCGCTCGCCGCCGTGATGTTGCCCATGATGTCGGTCACACGCTGCACGCTGTGCAGGATTTCGTCCATCGTCGCACCAGCCTGGGCGACCAGTTCGCCCCCCATATCCACGTTGGCCACCGACCCGCCAATCAGGTCTTTGATTTCCCGCGCCGCTGCCGCTGAGCGTTGCGCCAGGTTGCGCACTTCGCCCGCCACAACGGCGAAGCCGCGTCCGTCTTCGCCCGCGCGTGCCGCTTCCACTGCCGCGTTCAGCGCGAGGATGTTGGTCTGAAAAGCGATGCCGTCGATGACGCCGATGATGTCCACCATCTTGCCCGCCGACACCTTGATGTCGTTCATCGTATCCACCACCTGCCGAACCACGGTGCCGCCCTTCACCGCGACCTCGGACGCGGACCGCGCCAGATGATCGGCCTGCCGTGCGTTGTCGGCGTTCTGCCTGACAGTGCTGGTGAGCTGCTCCATGGACGCCACCGTTTCTTCGAGCGAACTCGCCTGCTCTTCCGTGCGTGAAGACAGATCGAGGTTGCCGTTCGCGATCTGGCTCGACGCAGAGGCGATCGTGTCCGCGCCGTGATGCACCTTGCGCACGATCTGCTTGAGGCTTTCGTTCATGTCCTTGAGCGAGTGCAGCAACTGGCCGGTCTCGTCGTTCGTTCTTACTTCGATGTGGCTCGTAAGATCGCCCGAGGCCACGGTACGCGCCACGCGCACCGCCTCGCCCAACGGATGCGTAATTGACCGCGTAATGGCCCACGCGAAGCCAATGCCCATCAAGACAGCCGCCACGCCCAGTTCGACCATCAGATGCCGTGCCGAGTCGATGTCTTGCCGGCCACGCTCGGCACTCGCTTTGACGAGTCTGGTCTGCCAGTCGACCATGTCTTTGATGTGCGACTGGAGCGTATCCAGCGCGGGCAGCGTTGCGCCGTTCAACGTCGCGGTAGCTTCGTCGCGTTTGCCGTCTTTGAGCTGCTGCGCGACCTCGCTGAAAGACTTCACGTAGGCGACGCGCGCAGCAGTGGTCTCTTCGAGCTGCGCCTTCTCTTCGGGACTTTCGGCGAGCTTGCCGAGCGTACTCAGTGCATCGGTAATCGCCTTCTTGTTGCCTTCGATACGCTCGTATATCGCGGCAACTTTGCTCGCGTCCGTCGTGACGAACAGCTCCATGGTGCTGCGAGCGTTCGCACGTGTCAGCACATCGATGGTGTGGGCCGCGTCGGCCTTGACCCATTCGGTGCCTACCAGCCTGTCGTTGATATTGCCGATGCCCGTCAGCCGAACGAGTCCCACCACGATCAAAGCCGTCATGAGCAACAGGACAAAGCCGAAGCCCGCGCCAAGGCGCACTCCGATTCTCATATTTCCCAGATACATGCTAAATTCCGCCGTAGTTTCGAAGATGTTCTGTCCGTTTCGCGTCCGGATCTTATCTTGCGATATCGATATTGGATCCGCTTTCCTGCGTCAAATCTTTATGCTTCATGAGTCAAGGCAGCGAAGTGTTCCGCACTGGATTATTTCAGCCAGAAAACCCGGGCGATTGACTTGAATCAAGCAACACCCCGCGCTCCAACGTTCGGGCTCAATGGTCGCAGGGCCGTGGATCAGGCGCGATTTTAAATGTCTGGCGCCATTTCAGTTGCCGCTGCGCGCCGCTGCATATCGCCACTTTAAAACGATATCGTCCTGAAAAAATAATCCGTTATTGCATTGCACGGCCCTCAAGTTTGAACACAGCCAGCCGTTATTCACGGCTTCAATAAAGCGGTGACGATCGCCTTTTCCAGGTGATCGAAGGCATCGCCTTCCAGCCCCATATTCTCGCGCTCAATACAGCCGTTGAAACCGCGTGCGCCGGCTAGCAGGTCAACGTGGCGATGAGCCAGATGGCCGACAGTTACGCGGCGTAATCGTCCTGCGCGCACGAATGGGAGCAGGCCCACGCCAGTCCATATGTTGATTCGGAAACAATCATTTCCTATAATCGCCGCATGACTTCCCCGTCCCCTTCCCCCACTGCCTCGCGCGGCCCCGGCCGTCCGCGCGAATTCGACATGGACACGGTGCTCGACGGCGCCGTGCGCGTCTTTCGCGAGCGCGGTTATCACGCCACCTCCGTGGGCGACCTCAGCGAGGCGACCGGACTCACCGCGGGCAGTCTTTACAAGGCATTCGGCGACAAGCGCGGCGTTTTCCTCGCGGCCTTCGCGCACTACGTAGAGGCACGCAATGCCGGGCTGCGCAGGCTGCTCGACCGGCAACCGAGCGGGTACGAGAAGATTCGCGCGGTGTTGCACTTCTACGCGCAGTCGTCGCACGGCAGCGAAGGCCGGCGCGGTTGCCTCGTCGTTTCCAGTGCCACGGCGCTCGCCACCTTCGACGATGAAATTGCGGCACAGGTCGAGGCCGCCATGCGGCGCAGCGAAGACCTGCTGCGCCAGTTGCTCCGGCAGGGGCAGGAAGACGGCTCGGTCGCGCAGGATACCGACGTGACCGCCATGGCGCGCGTGCTGCTTGCCGTGCTCCAGGGCTTCCGGTTGATCGGCAAGTCGGGGCGCACGCGCAACGACATGATGGCGGCAGCCGATCAGGCGCTGAAGCTGTTGGCCTGAAATTTTTTTACCTTATTTGGAAATGTTCATTTCCTATACAGAAGCACCACTCACGCAACCATCAGGAGAGTCCATCATGTCTACCTCAGCGCGTATGGTCGACCCCGGTCCTGCTTCGCTGCCGGATACACAGCTCGATGGGTTCGAGCATCGCTTCGAAATGGTCGACGGCATCCGGCTTCATTACGTCACCGGCGGCAAGGTGGATGGCGAGACGGTCGTCCTGCTCGCGGGTTATCCGCAAAGCTGGTTCGCATGGCGCAAGGTCATGCCGCTGCTGGCCGCGCGCTACAGAGTCGTCGCGCCGGATCTGCCGGGCCAGGGCGACTCCGATCGTCCGCTCGATGGCTACGACACGCAAACACTCGCCACGAGATTGCACGCGCGGCTTCGCAAGCTCGACGTGCAGCGCTGCTACCTCGCGGCACACGACGTGGGCGCGTGGGTCGCGTATCCCTATGCCGCGCTATTCGGCGACACAGTCATGCGTCTTGCGCTGCTGGATGCCGGCATTCCCGGCATCACGCTGCCCGACGCCCTGCCCATTGCACCCGAGCGCGCGTGGCGCACTTGGCACTTCGCGTTTCATGCCATACCGGACCTGCCGGAGTTGCTGATCGAAGGAAAAGAGCGCGCCTACCTCGACTGGTTTCTGCGCCGCAAGACTGCAAACCCGCAGACGTTTTCCGAAGCCGACATGGACGAATATGCGCGCGTCTTTACGCGTGAAGGCGGCTTGCGTGCGGGGCTCGCCTACTATCGCGCGGCGGATGAATCGGCACGCCAGAATCGCGCACTCAGTGCGAAAGGCAAGCTGCAGATGCCCGTGCTCGCACTGAGCGCCGATCAGGGCTCCATTCCGAACATGGCTGCTCCGCTCGAAGCCTGTGCCGCGAACGTAGAGGGCGTGACCATCGGACATTGCGGGCACTTCCTGCCCGAAGAGCAGCCCGCGGCCGTTGCCTCGGAACTCACGCACTTCTTCGCGTAGCTGGAGAAGACGCGGAAGGGGGAAGAGACGGAGAGGAAGAGGAGGAGGAGGAGGAGGAGGAGGAAAAAACCGGAGAGCCTTCTACAAAGGCCCTCCGGTTGCGATGCGCTTATCGCGACATCATATTGACGCTGACGTTGTGCATCACCCACATCGTGCCGAACACAAGGATGACTGCAGTAAGCACCGTGTAGCTGAACGCCATTACGTTCCAGCGCTGACCCGACGACGCGTTCATGTGCAGGAAGAACACGAGGTGCACGACGATCTGCACCAGCGCGAGCCCCGCAAGCGCGATCAGCGCGCTATGGGCGGGCAGAGCGCCCTTCATGACGATGCCGAACGCTCCTGCCGTGAGCAACACCGAGAGCACGAACCCGGCAACGTAGCTGCCGAAGCTGCCGTGCCCGCCTTCCGTATGAGCCGAATGCGAATGAGCCATTTAAAGTACGCTCGCGAGATAGACAAAGGTGAAAACGCAGATCCAGACGATGTCGAGGAAGTGCCAGAAAAGGCTCAGGCACGTAAGACGCCGGATCTCCCGCTCGTTCAGCGTGGGCCGCGAAATGACCTGCACGGCGAGCACCACCATCCACACGAGGCCCATGAACACGTGCAGGCCGTGCGTGCCGACCAGCGTGAAGAACGACGACAGGAACGCGCTGCGGCCCGGTCCGTTGCCTTCGGCGATCAGCGCGGAAAACTCGCGCATTTCCATGCCGAGAAACGCGAGGCCCAGCACGAACGTGACGGCGAGCCAGCCCAGCACCGCGCCGCGTTGCTGCTTGTGCGCGCCCAGCATCGCGAAGCCGTAGGTGATGCTGCTCAACAGGAGCGCGGCCGTTTCCAGCGCAACGCCCGAAATGTCGAACAGGTCCTTGCCGCTCGGGCCGCCCGCAAACTGCTGCGACGACACGGCAAACACCGCGAACAGCGACGCGAAGATGACGCAGTCCGTCATCAGGTACAGCCAGAAGCCGAACACCGAGTGTGACGGCGGATGGTCGGCGGCCAGATCGTGCGCGCCGTTGACAAGCGTGTTGTGTGCCATGCTCAGGCCTCCACGGATTCGGGCACGAGGCCGCGTTCTTCACCTTCCGCACGGCGGCGGATTTCATCTTCGATCTCGCGAACCTTTGCCGCGGGAATGATGTAGCCGTCGTTGTCGCCGAAGCTGTGAATGATGACGGTTGCCGCCACTGCGACGAGCGACGCGATCACGAGCCACCAGATGTGCCACACCAGCGCGAAGCCGAGTGCGAGGCTGAACACGGCGACGAAGAAGCCCGCGCCCGTGTTTGACGGCATGTGGATGTCGCGATACGACGACGCCTTGACGCCGAGGCCATGCCCCGTTTCCTTCATGTGGGCAAACGCATCCAGTTCACGCACCGTCGGGATCACCGCGAAGTTGTAGACCGGCGGCGGCGACGACGTGGCCCATTCGAGCGTGCGGCCATTCCACGGGTCACCCGTCGCGTCGCGATAGTCGGGACGGTTGCGGTTGCGCACGGCGAGCACGACCTGCGCAATCTGATGCAGCACGCCGATAGCCACGAGCACCACGCCGAACGCCGCTGCGATCAGCCACGGATGCCATGCGGGATTGTCGTAGTGGTTGAGGCGTCGCGTCATGCCCATGAAGCCCAGCACGTAGAGCGGCATGAACGAGGCATAGAAGCCCGTGAACCAGAACCAGAACGCGCGCTTGCCGAGCTTCTCGTCCAGCTTGAAGCCGAAGGCCTTCGGGAACCAGTAATGGAAGCCGGCAAGGTAACCGAACACCACGCCGCCAATAATCGCGTTATGGAAGTGCGCGATCAGGAACAGGCTGTTGTGCAGCACGAAGTCCGCGCCCGGAATCGCCATCATCACGCCGGTCATGCCGCCGATGGTGAAGGTGATCATGAAGCCGATGGTCCACAGCACGGGCGTGGTGAACTCGATACGCCCGCGGTACATCGTGAAGAGCCAGTTGAAGATCTTCACGCCCGTTGGAATCGCGATGATCATCGTCATGATGCCGAAGAACGCGTTCACGTCGGCGCCGGAACCCATCGTGAAGAAGTGGTGCAGCCACACGAGGAACGAGAGCACCATGATCACGCACGTGGCGTACACCATCGTGCGATAGCCGAAGAGCGGCTTCTTCGCGAACGTGGCGATCACCTCGGAGTAGATGCCGAACGCGGGCAGCACAAGGATGTACACCTCGGGGTGGCCCCACGCCCAGATCAGGTTCAGGTACATCATGGCGTTGCCGCCGCCATCGTTCGTAAAGAAGTGCATGCCGAGGTAGCGGTCCAGACCCAGCAGCGCAAGCGCGACGGTCAGAATCGGGAACGTCGCCATGATCAGCACGTTCGAGCACAGCGCCGTCCACGTGAACACGGGCATCTTCATGAACGTCATGCCGGGCGCGCGCATGCGCACGATGGTCACGAAGAAGTTGATGCCGGTGAGCAGCGTGCCCACACCTGAAAGCTGCAAGCTCCACAGGTAGTAATCCACGCCCACGCCGGGGCTGAACTGCAGCTCCGACAACGGCGGATACGCGAGCCAGCCCGTCTGTGCGAATTCACCGATCACGAGCGAGACGTTGATCAGGATGGCGGCCACCGCCGTCATCCAGAAGCTCAGCGAGTTGATGAACGGGAAGGCCACGTCGCGCGCGCCGATCTGCAGCGGCACGATCAGGTTGAAGAGGCCCACCATCAGCGCCATCGCCATGAAGAAGATCATGATGACGCCGTGCGCCGTGAACACCTGATCGTAGTGATGCGGCGGCAGATAGCCCGGCGAATGATAGGCGAGCGCCAGTTGCAGACGCATCATCACGGCATCCGCGAAGCCGCGCAGCAGCATGAGCGTGGCCACGATGATGTACATGATGCCGAGCTTCTTGTGGTCCACCGTGGTGATCCACTCGGTCCACAGCCATGTCCATTTTTTGGTGATGGTGAGCGCAGCCAGCACCACGATCACCGCAAGGCCCATGAAGGCGCCTGCACCCATGATGATGGGCTGATCGAACGGGATCGCCTCGAGCGTGAGTTTTCCGAACATGCTTTACCCCTTCGTCCCGCAGGCCTCGTCCTTCGTGTCGAGGACGTGGCCGTTGTTGTACTTCGCGATGATGTTATGGAAGAGCCGCGGATCCACGGACGAGAAGTACTCGACCGGATTCTTCTCCGAAGGCTGCGCGACCGTGCCGTAGGCGTTCATGTCGAGACGCCCCTGCGCGTGCTTCACCTGCTCCACCCACGCGTTGAACTGCTCGGGCGTGGTGGCGAGCGCACGGAACTTCATGTCCGAAAAGCCCTTGCCGCTGAAGTTGGCCGACACGCCCGCGTAGTCGCCCACCTCGTTGGCCACCAGGTGCAGACGCGTCTGCATGCCCGCCATTGCATAGATCTGGCTGCCCAGCCGCGGGATGAAGAACGAGTTCATCACCGAATCCGACGTGATGCGGAAATTTACGGGCGTGTTGACGGGGAAGGCCAACTGGTTGATCGAGGCGATGCCCAGATCGGGATAGATGAAGAGCCACTTCCAGTCCAGCGCGACCACTTCCACGTTGATCGGCTTCACCGACGATTCGAGCGGCCGGTACGGGTCGAGCTCGTGCGTAGTGCGCCACGTGAGCACGCCGAGGAACAGGATGATGAGCGTGGGCACGGTCCAGATGACGACTTCGATGGCCGTGGAATGCGCCCACTTCGGCGCGTAGGTCGCATTGCGGTTCGACGCGCGGTAGCGCCATGCGAACAGCAGCGTGAGCAGAATGACCGGCACGACGACGATGAGCATCGTGAACGTGGCCGTGCTGATGAGAGACTTTTCCGCAGCACCTACGCTGCCTTTGGGATCGAGAACATCGAGGTTGCTGCAGCCGGCAAGGCAGGTGCCCACTCCAATTGCAGCGAAGGTCCACGCCCGCTTCAAGATAGCTCTGGCCATCGGATATGCCTGGAATTTTGTATGGTCTGATTGGGTGATCTGGTCGGATCGGCGGGAACGACAGCGGGTACGCCACACGTTGCGCGTGCGCGAACGCGCCCGTGTCGTAAGCGGCGGATTCTATTGAAACGGGCGGGAAATTACCTTGACGTCCAACAAGAAAACGTCAAGTCTTGCCGATGACAGCAAACAGTAAGCTTGTGTCCGGACAAGAAACTGATGGAATTCAGTTCTGCTGTTCAGGAAGCGGCGGCGTACGATCCGCGGCCTTCGCAGCGGCTTGCGGCCCCGCACGCAAGTCGCGGCTCGCGCGGTGCGGCGGGTTCGCTCTTTCGCGCACGATGTCGGCCGTGAGCACGTCCAGCCGCACGGGCCGGCCGGTGAGATAACCCTGCACGAGGTCGCAGCCAATGTCGCGCAGCAACGCGAACTGCTCCCACGTCTCCACGCCTTCGGCCACCACTTCGAGGCCGAAGCTGTGCGCCATCGAGATGATGGCCTCCACGATCTCCCTGCCCTCGCGCGGCAGCCCCTTGACGAAGCTGCGGTCAACTTTGAGCTGATCGATGGGCAGCGTGCGCAGATACGAGAGCGACGAATACCCCGTGCCGAAGTCGTCAATCGAAACGCGCACGCCGTTCGACTGGAATTCGCGCAGCAGCCGTACGCTGTCGTCCACGTCGGTCATCAGCATGCTTTCCGTGAGTTCGAGTTCGAGCAGCGACGAATCCAGTCCGCTTGCCTGCAACGCCGAAAACACGTGCTCCGCGAACTGCGGATGCCTGAACTGCCGTGCCGACACGTTCACGGACACTTCGAGCGCAACGCCCGTGTCGCGATTGAGCCGCGCGATGTCGTTGCACGCCGTTTCCAGCACGTGCAGCCCGAGCGTCGCGATCAGGTCGCTCATCTCCGCTACCGCGATGAATTCGGCCGGCGAGATTTCGCCCTCCTGCGGGTGATGCCAGCGCGCGAGTGCCTCGACGCCCGTCATCGCACCGGCGCCGCAGCTGAACTTCGGTTGATAGACCACGTAGAACGCGTCGGTGTTGAGCGCATCGCGCATTTCACGCTCGAGGCGTGCGCGCCGTTTCGCGGCCTCGGTCATCTCCGGCCGGAACGCAACAGCCTGACCCTTGCCCTGGCTCTTCGCGACGTAAAGCGCCGTGTCCGCGCTGCTCACGAGGTCGGCGAGACGCTGCGCGTCGTCTGGATAGCGGCTGTAGCCCACGCTCGCGCTCACGTGCAGCTCCACGTCCGCCACGCGAAAAGCGCGCCGCGTGTGTTCGACCACGCGTACCGCAAGCGAGGCGCTGCGCTGGGCACTGCCGCGATCCACGGCGAGAATTGCGAACTCGTCGCCGCCGATGCGGCTCACCAGGTCGTGGCGGCCCACCGCCGCCTTGAGTTCGCGCGCCACCGCAGCGAGCAGTTCGTCGCCTGCGCCGTGCCCCAACGTGTCGTTGACGATCTTGAAGTTGTCGAGATCGACCAGCATCAGCGTGAGCGGCGTGCGCTGCCGCACCGGCACGCCAAGGCGCGTGCCGAGTTCGTCGTAGAACGCGCGGCGATTGGGCAGATGCGTGAGCGGATCCGTATTGGCGAGCCACGCAAGCTGGCTTTCCGCGCTCGACATGCGTTCCTTGAGCCGCCGCATCACGATGCCGGAAGCCGCCACCGATGCGAGGCACACCAGCACGAGCAGCGTCACGTAGCTCGCGAAGCGCGAGAGGATCTGCCCCGTGGAGGCCACCAGCACCACGTCGCCGAAGTGTCCGCTGTTGTACGTGATGGGCGCGCTGACCGTGACCGACCGTAAGCCGAAGGTGCTGCCGTCGCGTTCGGCCGCGATGAAGGGTTGCAGCGTGCGCGGCACCGTCACCTCGGGGCCGTACGAGGCGAACACGTGCGCGTCCTTGTCGAGAATCGCCACGCTGCGGATGTACGGCAGGATACGCAGCGCGCTCAATGTTTCCTGCGCGGCCTGACGGTCGTTGAACATCATCGGCGCGGCCGCGTTCTGTGCGACGATGGCCGCCTGCAGGCGCGCGTTGTCGCGCAGCTCGTGCTCCATCGAGAGGCCATGGTACAACGCAAGCGCAATCATCGCGATGACGAGCGCCGTGACGACACCGGCGAGTTGCACACGCCAGCTTGAATCCGTGGGACGAACCTCCGGTTGCGTCGTCACTGAACGCTCCTTGCCAGCGAAAGCAGCCTCGAACTCGCCATGAGGTTACGCCGCACAAGCTGGCTGTTGTCGATATCGAACCGCACGTGGTCACCCTCGCGAAACAACAGAATGCCGGGGGCCGCCTGCGCCGCGTCTTCGTCGGTGCCGATCACGAGCACCGGCTGGCGCGCGGCGGCGAGCAAACGCAACGCCCGCGTGGCCGCATCAGCGCCCGAGACTACCACCACGTTGCAGGTGTTCGCACCGCTCTCGCCAGGCTCGATCACCCGCACCACCCACGTCACACCGTTGGCCGCCCGGCCCGAGAGTTTCTGCAACGCGGGGGTAATGCTGGCGCCCGCGCCCACGCAGACCACGACGTGCCCATCGGCGAGCGCACCTGGCGGCCACGTCACGAATACCGTGAAGTTGAAGATGAACGCAGCCTTCAACGCAGCTTCGTCGACCTGGGCGTGGCTCTCCGACCGCCAGAACAACGCGCTCCCGAATACGCAGGCGATCAGCAGGGCTCGGACAGTCTTGCGCATGTCACATCCCGTACACCAGCTTGAACAGGAACGTGCGGCTTTCCTGCGCGATGGCCTGCTGCGTGAACGCCGGTCCGGCCGGATCCGCGTAGCGTTTGTCCGTCACGTTATAGACGGAAAACGACACCGTGCTGTGCGGCACGAGCTTCGACGAGCCGATCGTGACGTTGCCGATGCAATAGCCGCCCGTGCGGCTCGCCTGCGTGAGACGCGACGCGCTGCAGAGCGCCTCCACGCCCACACGTACCCGGTCGCTCGCCAGCGGCACGACGATATTGAGCTTGCCGAGATGGCGCGGCGAATTCTGCAGCACGCTTTCCGTGGCCTCGTCACGCGCGAGTTGCCACGAATAGCTCGTACGCACGCGAATGCCGCCCGCGGTCTGCTGCTCGTAGCTGAGTTCCGCTCCGTTCGCCTCCACGTGATTCAGATTGCGAAAGACGAGCAGACCCGTGCCCGCATCCGTGGTTTGCGAAATCAGGTCGGCAATGTCGTAGTGAAAGAGCGAAAGCGTGGCCCGCGCCGACGATCCCAGGTCGCGCGAATAGACAAGCTCCGTGGTCGTGATGTGCTCGGGTTTCAGCGACGGATTCGCGAGCTGCCCGCCGTCGCCGGACGTGGCGTAGTAGAGCTCGTAAGCATTCGGCGCACGGTAGGCACGACCATAAATGGCCTTGAACGTATCGCGGTTGGTGGGCTTGTAGATGAGCGCAATACGTGGGCTCAGGTTGCCTTTCGCTATCGTTTCGTAGTCGTAGCGCAAGCCCGCATTGAGTTCGAAACCCGCGGGCAACTGCACTTCGTCTTCCACGTAAGTCCCGGCGCGGTTGCTCGAACGGTGATCGTCGAGCACCTGCTGGTACGGGTTCACGTCGAAGTTGTACTGGTCCTGCCGCGCGTTGCGGCGAAAGTCCGCGCCGAACACGATCTTGTTGCGCGCAATCGTCGTGACGACCGTATGAACGTCGGTGCCGTACCAGAGAGCGTGATCGCCGTCGATGTTCAGTTCCGGCGGGGCGCCCATCACGTACACGGGGCTGCGGTAGTCGTAACGTCCCCAGTACGCCGACGCGTTCAACTCCACGCCTGTCGCAAGCGGATGATGCCAGGCCGCGTTGACGAAGCTCTGCGTGTCCGTGAGGCTGTACGGCGCGTTGAATTGCGCGCCGAACGGCGCATCGGGCACGCCCTTCGTGCGGTTGCTGTGTGCGATCTCCAGCGAGAACTCGCGATACGCAAACTTCGCGAGAAACTGCTGCGCGCGGTCGTAGTCGAGTCCCACTGCCACGCCGTGGTTCTGGTCGGGCGTGTCGAACTCGGGGTAGTAGAGGCTTTGGCCATTGCGGTCGTAGGCGCTCGCCGACAGCACAATGTCCGCGCCGTTCGCGCCATGCCAGCCCCAGGTCGCGCGTCCGCGCTTTTCGCCGAAACTGCCGGCTGAGGCGGCCACCTGCGTGCCGTTGATGTCACTGCCCTTCTTCGTGATGACGTTGACCACGCCGAAGAACGCGTTCGATCCGTACACGGCAGAGCCTGGGCCCGGCACGTACTCGATGCGCTCCACGAGGTCCATGTCGATCAGGAACTCGGTGCCGATGGGCGCTTCGTCGTAGACAGCGTCGTTGACCTGATAGCCGTCTATCAGCACGAGAAAGCGGCTGTCGTAGTCGCCAGGCCGCAAGAAGCCACGTGCACCGAGATACGCGTAGTTGCGGTCGTAGCTCACGTAAAGGCCCGGCAGCGACGCCAGCGCATCGCCCAGCGTGCGCCACCCGAAGTCGCGGATGTCGGCTGCGGTGAGCACCACGGCCGCGGCGGGCGCATCGCTCACTCGCTGTTCGAACTTCGATGCCGACGTCACCGTCATCTGCATCAACGCTTCGAGCGGCATCGTGGCAAGCACGGCCGAAGCGTCGCCGGACGGAGGAGTCGCCGACTCCTCCGCCCTGCTGTCATTCACCAGGAAGATGTGTGTAGCGCAACATACCGCGGCGATGACTATGCGGAGTTTTGTGGAATCGTGGGGCATCGCCTGGGATTACGGAAGGTTGTTCTGTCTCTGTCCGGGATATCGACAGAAACAGCCGCAAACTTGAGGAGATGCCGCCATTACGCCACTCGAACGCCGCTCAAACCCGGGGCATCCCGCATTTGAGCGCCTCGCAGTTCCGGCCCCGTACAATGTGCGCGTCCGTCCACCGCACGGCATGCAAGGCGGACCACACAATCACGCACCCCGTCACCGTCGAGGAGCCTCTGCATGGATCGTCTCCAGGCAATGGAAATTTTTACCCGCGTCGTCGAATCCAAAAGCTTTTCGAAGGCCGCCGATATGCTGGACCTGCCGCGCGGCACCGTGAGCAATCTGATCCGCTCGCTCGAAGAACACGTGGGCGTGCGCCTGCTCAATCGCACCACGCGTTCGGTGAACGTGACCGAAGACGGCGCGCTCTACTACGAACGCTGCGTGCGCATTCTCGCGGAGATATCGGACGCCGAATCGTCGCTCTCGAACAAACGGTCCAGCCCCACGGGCACCGTGCGCGTGGACACCTCGGGCACCATCGCGCGCACCTTGCTGATTCCCGCGCTAGGGCAGTTTTACCGCGCGTATCCGCACATCAACGTGCGCCTCGGGCTCTCGGACCGCAACATCGACATGATCCAGGACGGTGTGGACTGCGTGATCCGCATGGGCTCGCTCGAAGAGTCGAGCCTCGTGGCGCGGCGCATCGGCAATGCGCGCATGGTGGTGTGCGCGTCGCCCGCCTATCTCGAGGAATACGGCACGCCCGCTACGCTCGAAGACCTCGCGCAACATCGTGCGGTGAACTACGTATCGTCCAGCACGGGCCGCACGTTTCCCTTCGAATTCCTGAAGAACCCGAAGGACCTGAATGCCCCTGAGACCATCACCGTGCAGATGGAAAGCCTGCTCGCCGTGAACGACGGCTCTGCATATATCGCCGCGGGCGTGGAAGGCTACGGCATCATCCAGCCCTCGCGCTTCATGGTGACGGAACTACTCGCGCAAGGGCATCTTCGGGAAATACTGACCGATTACCGTTGTCCCTCCACGCCGCTTTCCATTCTTTACCCGCATCGGCAGAACCTCAATTCGCGCATTCGTGCCTTCACCGAATGGGTGACCGACCTCGCCCACGCGCACCCCGACCTGCGTACCTGAAGCGCCGGGTAAACCCCGACCACGTAGTGAGCCTGTAGTGAGCTTACTTCCATACCATGAGTAAACACGGAGTTTGGCTACATGAAATACCGTAGCCACATCGCCGGCCGCCACGGGCCGCACGCATAAAAGCGCTGCGGCACTGTCGCGATTCACGGGGCATCAACGTCGCCGGTACTGTCTCGCGTCTCGAAAAGTTGTCCGGATACGAGCCGGATCGGTGTGATCGGTACCACCGTAGTTCACACTCATGGAGAGAGACATGCAGGTCAAACGTTGGCCAATGGCGCTGCTGTTGGCGATGGCGACCGCTGGCGCCCACGCGGGCCAGAACGACTTCGACATCGCAACGAATCCGTTCACCGCATCGTTTCCCGCAGCAATCGCCGACAACGGCGCGCACTGGCGCGCCGAAGTTCTGCTGAAGCAGTTGACGCTCGACGAAAAGCTTCAGCTCATTCACTCCGAATATCAGATGAGCGACGTGCCGAATGGCGGCGCGGGCTTCATCCAGGGCGTGCCGCGCCTCGGCATTCCTGACCTCAACATGGTCGATTCGGCCACGGGTTCCGGCAGCACGCAGCTACCCAGCACCACGTTCCCCGCCACCATCGCATTAGCGGCAAGCTGGGACCGTCACCTTGCCTACGCCTTCGGCGCGCAGATCGCGAAACAGCTGCGCGCGCAGGGCTTCGGCATGGGTCTGGGCGGCGGCACCAACCTCGCCCGCGAGGCGCGCGGCGGCCGCATGTTCGAGTACCTCGGCGAAGACCCCGTGCTCGCAGGCGAAATGCTCGCGTCACGCACCATCGCCACGCAGAACAGCAAGGTGATCGCCACGATCAAGCACTACGTGGGCAACGAGCAGGAACACAACCGCATGGGCGGCAACGACACGATCGACGAGCGCACGCTGCGCGAACTCTATCTGCTGCCGTTCGAAATCGCGGCGCGCGCAGGGCGTCCCGGCAACGTGATGTGCAGCTACAACCGCATCAACGGCACCTATGCCTGCGAGAACCCGCACGTGCTCACCGACGTGCTGAAGAACGAGTGGGGCTTCCAGGGCCAGGTGCAGTCCGACTGGGGTGCGGCGCACAGCACGGCGCCCGCCATCAACGCGGGTCTGGATGAAGAAGAGGACGTGGGGCCGACGGTCTACCTCACGCCCGCGCTCGTTCGCCAGGCGCTGCAGAGCCATCAGATCACCGAGGCGCGTCTCGACGACATGGTTCGCCGCAAGCTCTACGTGATGATCCGCACCGGCATCATGGACGATCCGCCCAAGGCCGGCGGCGCAATCGACTTCCCCGCAGCCACGGCGTTCACCCAGGCGGCCGAGGAACAGTCGATGGTGCTGCTCAAGAACGACAACGCGCAGTTGCCGCTCGCGGCGGCAAGCCTCAAGCGCGTTGCGGTGATTGGCGGCCATGCGGACGCAGCGGTTATCACGGGCGGCGGTTCCGGCGATACGCGGCATCCGGTGACGGGCGCGTTCGCAGGCTGCGGCGGGCTCACGTTCGGTACGTCGACAGGCTGCAACTGGTGGCCCAACCCATGGATCACGCTCAACGTGCCGATCGTGAAGGCGATCCAGCAGCTCGCGCCCACGGCGCAGGTCAGCTTCGCCGGCAACAGCGATCAGCAGTCGCCGTTCCGCGCCTATACGCAGCAGGAAATCGATCAGGCCACGGCACTGGCGGCGCAGTCCGACGTCGCGATCGTCGTCGTCACGCAGCCCTCGGGTGAGGACTTCGGCGAACTGCAGAGCCTCGCGCTCAGCAATCCGTCGAACCAGGACCAGCTCGTGGAAGCGGTGGCGAAGGCGAACCCGCACACCATCGTCGTGATCGAGAGCGGCAACCCGGTGCTCATGCCGTGGAAGGACCAGGTGCAGGCCATCGTCGAAGCCTGGTATCCGGGTGAAGGTGGCGGTCAGGCCATTGCGAACGTGCTGTTCGGCAAGGTGAATCCGTCGGGCAAGCTGCCCGTCACGTTCCCCGTGCGCGATCAGGACACGCCGACGTGGGGCCAGGACGGCACGTTCCCGAATGACCCGGTCTACGCCGAGAAGCTCGACATGGGCTACCGCTGGTACGACGCGAAGAACATCGCCCCGCTCTTCGAGTTCGGCTATGGCCTCTCGTACACGCACTTCTCGTACTCGGGCCTCTCGGTGCGCAAGGCGCCTGACCATACGCTCATTGCGAGCTTCACCGTGAAGAACGACGGCCACATGGCGGGCGCGGAAGTGCCGCAGGTGTATCTGGGCGTCAACTACAACGGCGAGCCGCCCAGGCGCCTCGTAGGCTGGCACAAGGTCTATCTGAACCCGGGTGAAGCACGTCAGGTGAACGTCGTGATTCCGGAACGCTTCCAGAGCATCTGGGACACGTCCAGCAACAAGTGGAAGTACGTGCCGGGCAGCGCCGTGTACGTGGGTGCCTCGTCGCGCGACATCCGCTTGCAGAGCCGGTAAGCGAAAGGCAATAACGCGGCGGTTACGCTTCTTCCGACTTCACGCGCGCCGGCGGCTTCGCCGGCGCGTTCGTGAAGGGCGAGAGCGGCGCGAATTCGTGTTCGAGCCACTGCGCCGCGTGCTCCAGCAGGAAATGACGAAACACCGTGCAGGTGGGCGAAAGCTGTTTCGAGCGCAGATGCACGACATGCCAGGTGCGCTCGATCGGTGTGCCGTTCACATCGAGCGTCGCCACTTCCCGCGTGCGCAATTCCAGCGCGAGCGTATGCAGCGAGATAAGGCTCACGCCCATGCCCGCCATCACGGCCTGCTTGATCGTTTCGTTACTGCCGAGCGTCACGACCTTGCGCGGCGTGAAGAGGTGCTTGCGGAACATCTCCTCTGCGGCCATGCGCGTGCCCGAGCCGGGCTCGCGCAACAGGAACGTGTCGCCGCGCAGCTCCTGCAGATCGAAGCGCCGCGCTTCGCAGAGCGGATGCGTGAGCGGCGCGATGATGACCTGCGGATGGTAGGCAAGCGGCTCCGTCACCACGTCGAGTTCCGCGGGCGGACGGCCCATGATGGCGAGGTCGATGGCGTTGTCTTGCAGCATGCGCAGCAGCGCATCGCGATTACCCACCGAAAAGTTGACGTCCACCTTCGGGTAGCGGTGCGAAAAGAGCGCGAGCAGCTTCGGTGCGAAGTACGTGGCCGAACTCACGATACCCACGGCGATCGACCCGCTGTCGGCCTGCTTGAGCGAGGTCATCGTGTCTTCGGCGTCTTTGATCGCGCCCAGAATGCGGCTCGCGTGATGCGTGAGTTTCTCGCCGGCTTCCGTGAGCGAGAGCTTGCGTGCAATCCGTTCGAAGAGCGGCAGGCCCACCGTTTCTTCCAGCTGGCGAATCTGCATGGAAACGGCGGGCTGCGTGAGATGCAGCTCTTCCGCCGCGCGCGCGAAACTTGCGTAGCGGCTCGCCACGAGGAAGATCTGCAGCTGACGCAAGGTCAGCGAACGAACGAAATTCACGACGATACGGTCCGCGGCGAGACATGAGGCTGTGGATGAACGGCGGCGCGCAGATCAACCCTGGGATCGGCCCGTGATTCAGCCGCCCTGCTGGTCGAAGGCGTCGAATGCGCGAGCCGAGTAGACGAGCGCGGCACCGGCGTTGAGCGCCATGGCCACTGAAAGCGCTTCGGCCACTTCGTCCTTCGTCGCGCCCGCTTTCGCGGCCGCGGCGCTGTGCACGGTGATGCAGCCGTCGCAGCGCGTGGTGACGGCAACGGCGAGTGCAATCAGCTCACGCGTCTTCGCGTCGAGCACGCCCTTGCGGGCTGGGGCGCCGTCCAGCGCTTCGAAACCTGCGATCGTAGCGGGCACCGTGCTGCCCAGCGCGCCCAGTGCGGCGGTGAGCTTCGCTGCATAGTCCTTCGTGTCGATCAGCATGCGAGACCTTTCCAGTAGGCGTTCAGTGGAGCAATGACGCGCGCCGAAGCCCTAGCGGCTGGCGTGAGTTGCATCGGCGGGTGCGTTATCGGGTGCATTCGCCTGCGGCTTGGCGGGTGCATTCGCCTGCGGCTTGGCGGGTGCGGCGGTTGGCGCGGCAGTTGGCGTGGCGGTCGGTGTAGTACTCGTGCCACTGGCCGGCGCGCCGGGCGCTGGCGCCAGCTTGTGCAGTTCCGCCTGATAACTGAGCGTCTCGACCCGCACCGGATGCGCGAAGTCGTTGTTGTTACCGGGCACTTCGGAGCGAATCTGCACCACCTGCCCCGGCACCGCCGAGGCCAGCAGGAACGTGTAGCGCTTGCCGGTGTACTCGGGAAAACGCGCCGCGTTCGGATCGTTGAGATACGGCTGCACGACGATCTGCTGCGCAGTAACAGGCTTGCCGTCCACTTCGCGCTTCACGGTCTCGACGCTTGGTCCCGCGGCAAGCGCGAGGCGCAGGCGCTTCTGGAAGTAGCGCTTCTTGCCGCCCGTGAGCCGTTCCATTTCCGCAATGTCGTGTTCGAGGAAATAGATGATCACGGGGTTGCACTCCAGCCCGCTGTTCGGCAGCGGCACGGCGCCCGTGCCGTCGGACACCTGCGCGTCGCCTTTCGCGTTGTTCGGGCTCGTCACGAGCACGCGCACGCGATCTTCGCCAGACGGTTTCGCATCCGGGCTCGCCATCGTGTAGTCGAGTTCCGTTTGCGGCGCGATGCCTTGCAGATGGCCCGTCATGAAGATGAGCCGCTCCGCGGGCGTAATGGGGTCCGACTTCCCCCCCTGCGCCGCCTGCGCCGTGCTCGCCGTAATGAGAAGCGGCGCGGCGAAGACGGCCGCCATCGCCACTGTCGCGACCCGCAACCCACGCGTCATGTCACGCCACGAGTCGCGCAACGAAGCATCCAACGCCCCCACTCGCGCCGCCCTCATGGCGACGCGGTCGAGTTGCCCGCCTGGGTGCCGGCGGGCTTGAGCAGCGGCACTTCGTAGCTCGTGAGAATCTGGTCGATCTTGTCGTGGTGCGCGCCGATCCATTGGTCGATCTTGTCCTTCCAGTCTTTTTCGCCGTAACGCACGCCCATCGATATTTCGTAGTCGAAACGGATACCGGGCGTGGCCGGGAACGGCACGATCTTCACGGTGTCGCCGGCGCGCTTCGCGAAGTAGCCGGCAATGGGCCCCCACAGGAACGCCACGTCCACGTTGCCTGCGCGCAGGTCGTGTTCGATCATTTCGCCGGGGTAGTTCTGCGGGTCGCCGCTTTGCACCTGGTACGACACCGCCTGGTCGATCAGGTTGTGCGCGAGCAGCCAGTCCACCGCGGGCGTCTGCGTGAAGATGCCGAAGCGCAGCTTGTGCAGTTCGTCGGGCGGCAGCTTGAGCAGGTCGTCTGGCGTGTGGATGTTCGCCAGTTCCGGCCGGTTCGCGAACACCATCGCGTAGGTGGAATGCAGGTACGGCTGCGTCGTCGAGGTCATGTCATACCCCTTCGGCACACCGATGATGAGGTCGCATTTGAAGCGGCCTGTATTGTCGTCTTTCTCGCGCAACGTATGGCGCACGAAGCCGATGCGCTGCGGGAAATACGTGTACTCGAGCTTGTAGCCGAAGTCGCTCGCCATCTGGCTCGCGATCTTGTTCTCGTACCCTTCGCCCTTGTTGTTCGAGAGCGGCATGTTGTTCGGGTCGGCGCACACTCTCAGCACGCCGTCCGCGCCGTCGTTGTTGGGCAACGCGGGCCCATCGGCACGCACCGCTGCGCTCGCGAGCGCAGCGCAACACAAGGCTGCCGCCGTGAGCGCGGCGTGCAGTTGCATCCGTTTGCCATGACGCATCGAAACCTCCGGTGAATGGAAACGAGGTCGCCGTTTTGCGGCCGTCAGTTCGAATCGATGGCTTTCAGGTCGCCGGGCTTGATCTGGCCGTCCGAGCGCCCTTTCAGATACGCGTAGAGGTTCTCCCAGTTCTTCTGCATCATCTGGCTCGAACTGAAATCGGGCATGCCTTTGTCGACGCGGCCGCCGAATACAGTGCGATGGAATTCGGTCTTGTCGAGCGTCTTGAACGCATCCACGAGCGACGGTCCGACGAGCCCTTGCTGCTGTGCGCCGTGACAGCGTTCGCAGTCGAGCGCGCGCCAGGTCTTCCAGCCCAGCAGCGTATTGCTGTCGACCTTGTTGCCATCCACCACCTTGTACGCCACCTGGGCAACCTGAACACTGTTGTTCTGGGCGTATGCAACCGGTAGCAAGACTGCTGCGGAAGAAACCGCTGCCAGCAACAAGATTGATCTTCCTTTCATGCGTATGTCTCCTGGTTCTCTCTAAACACCTTGATGCAGCCGTCTATGCAACTGCTCGATGTGATGATGGGCCGTGGGTCTCGCGGCGTGCCGCCGGCCGCCCGCTGCGCAGCGGGCCGGCGGCGTCCGCTTCCCGTCTTTGCTCGTGGCCCGCGGGGTCTGCCCCGCGGGTCTGACTTACTTCAACTGAGTTACTTCGACTGACTTACTTCGACTTCATGCAAAGGCACGCCGCTTACTCGCTCGTCGTGCCGCCGCCCGGAATCGCGAACACGAAGAGCGTGCCGCCGAGCGCCGTGTACTTCGCGAGTTCACGATAACCCCCCACCGCGCCGAGGCCTTCCGTCGACTTCTGCAGGCCCGCTGCCATGCCGATGCCGGCCCAGCCGCCAATGCCCGAGTAGACGCCCACGTACTGCTTGCCGTTGTAGAGATAGGTGAACACGTTGCCGATAATCCCGGACGGCGTCTTGAAGCGCCACAGTTCCTTGCCGTCCTTGATGCGCACGGCCTTGATGTAGCCTTCCAGCGTGCCGTAGAACGCGACGCCGCCTGCGGTAGCCAGCGCGCCGGACCACACCGAGAAACGCTCCGGCTTCGACCAGACGATCTTGCCCTTCGCCGCATCCCACGCGATGAAGTTGCCCATCGCGCCCTTCTCGCCCGGGCCCGGGTACATCGACAGCGTGGCGCCCACGTACGGCTGGCCGGACACGTAATCGACGTCGAACGGCTCGTAGTCCATACAGACGTGGTTGGTCGGCACGAGGAAGAGGCTCGTGGACGGATCGAACGCTGCGGGTTGCTGGTCCTTCGAACCGAGTGCGGCCGGGCAGATGCCCTTCACGTTGTGATCCGCGCCTGCCTGCTGCGTGGAGTACGCCACGTTGCGAACCGGCAGACCGGTCTTCAGGTCCACACGGTCGGCCCAGTTCACGGCCGGGTCGAACTTCTGCGCGACCAGCAACTGGCCCGTGGCACGGTTCAGCGTGTAGCCGAAGCCGTTACGGTCGAAGTGGACGATGGCGGGCACCTTCTTGCCGTCGATCGTGAGATCCGCGAGGATCATTTCGTTCACGCCGTCGTAGTCCCACTCGTCATGCGGCGTCATCTGGTAGACCCACTTCGCTTCGCCCGTATTGAGATCGCGCGCGAAGATGGAGAGCGACCACTTGTTGTCGCCGGGCCGCTGCGTCGGGTTCCACGTGCCGGGGTTGCCGGTGCCGTAGTAGACCAGGTTCAGCTTCGGGTCCCACGAATACCAGCCCCACGTCGTGCCGCCGCCCAGCTTCCACTGATCGCCCTTCCAGCTCTTCACCGACGAGTCCGCGCCCACCGGCACCATCTTGCCGTCCGCCCAGGTCATGGTCTTGTCGGGGTTCACGAGGATCTCGTTGTCCGGGCCCGTCGAGTACGCCGTCCAGACCATCTTGCCGGTCTTGATGTCATACGCGATCAGACGGCCGCGCACGCCGAACTCGCCGCCCGAAATGCCGGTGAGCACCTTGTCGCCGAACACGTGCGGCGCGTTGGTGTTGGTTTCGCCCGCCTTCGGATTGCCGTTCGTGGCCGTCCACACGACGTCGCCCGTCTTCGCGTCCAGCGCGACGAGTTTGGTGTCGGCCTGTTGCAGGAAGATCTTGCCGTCGCCGTAGGCGAGGCCGCGGTTCACCGTATCGCAGCACATCACGGACACCACCTGATCGTCCTGCTTGGGCTGGTATTGCCACAGGAACGTCTGGTCCTTCAGGCTGATCGCGATGACCTTGTTCGGGAACGGCGAGTGGATGTACATCGTGTCGCCGATCACGAGCGGCGAGCCTTCGTGACCGCGCAGCACGCCAGTGGACATGGTCCACGCGACCTGCAGCTTGCCCACGTTGTTCTCGTTGATCTGCTTGAGCGGGCTATAGCGGTGATTGGCGTAATCGCCCGCCTGAGCCGCCCAGTTCGCAGGGTTCTTGATCAGGCCGTCGAGCTGCGGATCGGCATTTGCAGCGATAGAGCTCAGGGCCGCCGATGCTACGACGGCAAGCCCCAAAACCAAGGTGCGTAAGTTCATGTCCCCTCCAGAATTGTCTTGCTGTTCACTGAACTCAAGAATGGCCCACGCTACCTGGTCGCATCGGCGCGCCTTCTCGATGGGGGTAACGATATGCGAGCGCGCCCGATCGATGCCGGGCTTCAACACGCGAGACGGCCCGACGCATATTCCATGCCGGAAATGGAGCGCGATTTCGCCGTGGCGCCGACGTAACCCACGCGGTCCGCGCGGCAAGGCCGCTGCTGCGTGCCGCGCAGACCGCACTGCCTTCGTCTCGCGCGGGCGGAACACGGCGAGGAGAACGCGCGCCTGTCACGTGCTCGCCTGGCTGCGACGCAGTGCGCGGCACATACTGTGTCAATTCCGGCATACGTGTGCGGCGCGCCTGCCCCGCCACCTCCCGGCGCGATGCGCGAAGCATCGTGGCGTGGCGCTTGCACTGCTGCCGGAGCAGTCCGTTCAACCTTTCGTGGAGCGACCGTCATGGCAAAAGCAGAGCACGTCTATAGCGACGAGGAAGTGCAGCAGCGCCTCGTTGGCACACTGCAGCATTGGTATCTGGAAGACGGATGGCTGCGGCGCAAGTACCGCACCGAAGGGTGGAAGGGCACGCTGATGGTGGTGAACGCCGTCGGGCATCTGGCCGAAGCGGCGTGGCACCACCCCGACCTGACCGTCTCCTATGCGTTCGTCACCGTGAAGCTGAAGACGCATAGCGCGAAGGGAATCACGGACAAGGACTTCGCGCTCGCCGAAAAGATGGAGTCGTTCATCCAGTGGCAGCCGGCATTGGAAGGCGGTCCGCTGGAAGGCACGCCCGCCGACGATCAACGCTTCCGCTACATCAAGTACGACGCGCCGAAGGTTGGGAGTTGAGTGAACGATGGCTGAGTCACGCGAGGTTCAAGCCTGGGTCGGGCCTGGGTCCGGCCTGGGTCCGGCCTGATTCAAGCCAGCCTCAACCCGCCACGAGCCAGATGCGAGGTGCGCGTCCACCAGGCTCAAACCCAGGTGACATAGTGCGCCTCGCCCGACGCAAAGCGTCGAGCCCCGCTCACACCTGAGCACACCGGCACGCCCGCCGGCCTGCCGCTCGCGCCCCGCCAGACGGGCGCGAGCACGCTGGTACGCGTTCTGCTTCGGGGGTCGCCAGCCGCGCCGCGCCCGCGTCGGCCACGAGCCCCCGGGCGCGGTGCCTGTCGCAGCGCGATGGCCGTTCTGCGGCAGAGCTGTCGCCAGCCGCCCTGCAACCCCTCTCAGGACACCCGCGATGCCGCTTCACATTCGCCGCCTTCCACCCCAGGCCTGCGTGACGGTCGATGCGCCCGCGCGTCTGCATCTGGGGTTCCTGGACCCGAGCGCTTCGCTCGGGCGCGCGTTCGGCAGTCTCGGGCTCGTCATCGACGGCGAGGGGACGCAGATCGAGGCACGGCATGCGGAACACGAACAGATAGACGGCGCGGCGACGCAAGCCGAACGCGAGCGCATCGCCATCTGTCTTGAACGCTTGAAGGCCGCCTATGGACCCGTCACGCTTGCCATCCACGTGCGCCGCACACCGCGTGCGCATACCGGTCTCGGCTCGGGCACCCAGCTCGCGCTCGCCGTGGGTACCGCATTCGTGCGCCTCGCCGGGCGCGAGGCGACGAGCGCGGAGCTGGCGACACTGCTGGGACGCGGCATGCGCTCGGGCATCGGCGTGCTGGGTTTCGATTCCGGCGGCCTGCTGCTCGACGCGGGCCCAGGCGAGCCGCCGCGCAACGCCGTTGCGCCGCTGATCTCGCGCCAGCCGTTTCCGGACCGCTGGCGCGTGCTGCTCGTCACCGACCATTCGCGCGAAGGCCTGCACGGCGCGCAAGAGCGCCGCGGGCTTGCCGCGCTCGCGCCGTTTCCGCGCGAACTCGCGGCGCACCTGTGCCACGTCGTGCTGATGCAGATCCTGCCGGGCGCCGCCGAGGCCAACTTCGCGCCGTTCGCGCGCGGCGTCACGGACATGCAGCAGACCATCGGCGAATACTTCGCGCCCGTGCAAGGCGGCGTATTCACGAGCCCCGACGTGGAGCGCGCCGTTCGCGCCGTGGCCGCCGAACGCCCGGCCGGCATCGGACAAACGTCGTGGGGTCCCACGGGCTTCGCGATCGTCGGCTCCGCGCGCGACGCGGAACTCGCGCTCGCCACGGCGCGCGAGGCGACGCGCGGCATGCCGCACATCGACTGCGCGATCGTGAGCGGACGCAATCGCGGGGCCACGGTACGCGCCGCCGAATCCCGGCAACCGCGCGTGGACGCGGCATGACAACGCCCTCCCGCCCCCGCGGCCAGACACCGAATTCAACACTCCAACGAGCCCGCTGCCATGTCCGACCCGATTGAAAGGCCCTACATCCTGCACATGTTCACGGCCACGCCGCAAATGAGCCCGTTCGACGTGAACATGGCCGCCGACGCCGGCTACCAGGTCATCGTCCCGTACTGCAACGTGGACGGCACGATGGTCACGAACCTGACCCAGGACGCCATCTTTTCGCGCGGCCCGAAGGGCGTGTCGCGCACCGGCATCTTCATTGGCGGACGCGACGTGATGCTCGCCGCCGACATGCTCGACACCGCGCGCAAGGCGATGGTGCCGCCGTTCGAAGTCTCCGTGTTCGCCGACCCGAGCGGCTCGTACACCACGGCCGCGGCGCTCGTCGCGCTTGTGGAGCGGCACCTGCGCAAGGAGTTCGGCATGGAGCTGGGCGGCAAGCGCGTGCTGATTGCGGGCGGCACCGGCGCGGTGGGCCGCGTGGCGGCGGCAATGGCCGCGTCGCTGGGCGCGGACGTCGCCATCGCGAGCCACGTGGACGCCGCGCGCGCCACGCGCGTGAGCGACGAGATCAACGAACGCTTCGGCATCAAGACCACGGGCGTTTCCACCGCGACGCCGCAAGCGCTGCGGCAGGCGCTGGCCGATACCGAAATCCTGCTCGCCACCGCGATTGCGGGCATCCAGGTGGTGAGCGCCGAAGACCTCGGGCATGCGAAGCGTCTCCTGATCGCCGCGGACGTCAACGCCGTGCCGCCCGAAGGCATTGCGGGCGTCAACGTGATGAACGACGGCAAGCCGCTCGCGTCCGCACCGGGCGCATCCACGCCGGGCACGACCGCGGACGGCGCCATCGGCATCGGCGCACTCGCCATCGGCAACGTGAAGTACCAGGTGGAGCACCGTCTGTTCGTGCGGATGCGCACCGCCGGCAAGCCCGTGTATCTGGGCTTTCCCGAAGCATTCGCCGAGGCCCGCGCGGTGGCCGGCGAACTGGGCTGAACGCCGCGCTCACCCGGAACGCACCAACGCCCGATATGGCTCATATGATTGCGCGCCCCTCGTCCTCGCAAGCGCCCTTCGTGGCGGTGGCCGGGCTGTCGGCGCGCATGCTCGCGCAGTCGGCGGCGCGCGCCGGGCTGCGCGTGGCCGCGCTCGACCTCTTCGGCGACCGCGACACGCGCGAGGCATCGGCAATCTGGTTCGACGTGAGCGGCCCGGCGAGCAACGGGCTGTGCATCGACGGCGCGCGGCTCGTGGATGCGCTGCAACGCGTCACGCGGCTGCCGAATCTGCTGGGCTGGATCGGCACGAGCGGCATCGAACCGCTCGCACGCGAGCTTCTGGATGCGCCCGGCTTGCCGCGCCTGATCGGCAACAGCGCCGAGGCAACGGCCGCCGTGCGCGAGCCCGAACGCTTCTTCGCGCTGCTCGACGCGCTGCACATTGCGCATCCCGCCGTCTCGTTCACGGTGCCTGAGGTGCTGCACGGGTGGCTCTTCAAGCGCGCGCACGGTTGCGGCGGCACGCACATCGAAGCGGCGGATTCGCTCGACCGCGGCGCGCTTTTTAGTCTCAGCAGCGAGAAGCGCGGCTATTTCCAGCGACACAGCGCGGGGCGTTCGCTCTCCGTGCTTTTCATCGGCGCGCGCGGCGAGGTGTCCATTCTCGGCTTCGCGGAGCAGCTCACCTGCGCGCTGGGCAACCTGCCGTTCGTGCATGCGGGCGCCATCGGCCCCATCGATCTGCCGCCGCGCGTGGCCGCCCAGGTGCACGAGGCCGTGAGCGCGCTGTGCGCCCACGCGGGCCTCACCGGCATCAACAGCTGCGACTTCCTGCTGGACGGCGACGCCATCCAGGTGCTCGAAATCAACGCGCGCCCGTCGTCCACCATGACGCTCTACGAAACCGTCTGGCCGCACGCGTGGCCGCGCGGGCTGCTCGCCTGTCATATCGACGCCTGCCGGCGTGGAAAGCTGCCCGATCCCGCACCCGCGCATGCCGCCTGGCGCGCCGGGCAGCAGGTGCTGTTTTCCCCGCGCCGCTTCGTCGCGTCCCAGGCGTTCAGCGACGCATGTCTGCACGACCCCGCGTGCCGCGACGTGCCGATGCCCGGCACGCTCGTCGAAGCCGGGCAGCCCGTTTGCACACTGGTCGTGCGCGCGCCCGCGCTTGCCGAGGTGCATCGCGCGCTGACGCTTCAGCGCGAAGCCGTTCTCGAACGTATCGAAACCTGCCACGAGCCCGACTATGCCTTCATCCATTGCCACTCCTGAAACGGCCGGCAACGCGGCGGCGCCCGCGTTGAGCGTCAATGCCCGCAGCGAAGCGCTCGTCGCGCAGTTGGTGGGCGACGCCGCGTACTACGGCGTGGCCGTCTCGCACACCGACGACGGCACGGTGATCGTGGATGCTGGCGTGGACGCGCGCGGCAGCGTGGAAGCGGGCGTGCTGGTGGCGCGCATCTGCATGGGCGGCCTCGGCCGCGTGGCGGTGCACGGCGACTTCGGCAGCGAACCGCTGTGGCCCACGATGATCGACGTACACACGTCGTCGCCGGTGCTCGCGTGCCTCGGCAGCCAGTACGCGGGGTGGAGCCTTGCGGCGTCGAAGGAAGAAACGGGCGGCAAGAAATTTTTCTCGCTCGGCTCGGGCCCGGCGCGCGCGCTGGCGGTGAAAGAGCCGCTCTTCGGCGAACTCGGCTATCGCGACCGGCACGATCGCGGCGTGCTCGTGCTCGAAGTGGACCGCCTGCCGCCGAAGGTGATCGTCGACAAGGTGCTGCGCGACTGCGGCCTCGCCTCTGACCGGCTCACGCTCATCGTCACGCCCACTTCGTCCGCGGCGGGAACGGTGCAGGTGATTGCACGCGTCGTGGAAGTGGCAATGCACAAGGTGCACGTGCTCGGCGTGCCGCTCGACGAAGTGGTGGAAGGCAGCGGCTGCGCGCCATTGCCGCCGCCCGCGCCGGACGGCATCGAAGCCATGGGCCGCACCAACGACGCCATTCTCTACGGCGGCCGCGTGCATCTCACGGTGAAACACGACGCGGTGGCGAAGCGCCTCGCCGCCGAATTGCCGTCGTCGTGCTCGCGCGACTACGGCCGCCCGTTCGCGGAAGTCTTTAAGTCCTTCAACTACGACTTCTACCAGATCGACCCGGCCCTCTTCGCGCCCGCCGAAGCGTGGGTGAGCAGCCTTGAAAGCGGCGCCACGTATCGCGGCGGACGCGTGGATGCCGCCGTGCTCACCGAGCAATGGCGCGAACAATGACGCAGGCAAAGCAAGACAGCATGAGCGACTCCGATACGACAAACCTTTCCGAAACGCCGCAGCTGACGCATGGCGGGCATCACGGCGTGCGCGTCGCGATCATGACCGACGAGACCGGCTGGCACACGGGCCGCCTCAAGAGCGCGTTCCGCGCACGCGGCGTGGAGGCGCGTTGCATCGACCTCGCGGCATGCCGCATCGACACCACGTGGGCGCCGCACGGCCTCGCACTGCCCGGCTACGGCCACACGCTGCCCGACGCGGTGTTCGTGCGCGGCATTGCGGGCGGCAGCTTCGAGCAGGTCACGCTGCGGCTCGGCATTCTGCACGCGCTGCGCGAAAGCGGCGTGCCCGTGTACAACGACGCGCGCGCCATCGAGCGCAGCGTCGATAAATCGATGACAAGTTTTCTGCTGCACCGCAACGGCATCGCGACGCCCGCGACCTGGGCCGGCGAATCCACGGCGTTTGCGCAGCGCGTGTTGATGCGCGAGGCGGCCGCGGGGCGCCAGGTCGTGCTCAAGCCGCTGTTCGGATCGCAGGGTCGCGGGCTCAAGCGGTTGGGCGCGAAGCGTACGTCAGGTGCGCGAGGCACGCAGGTGGAAGCGCTCACGCCGCTGCCGTCGCTGACGTCTTATCAGCACGTCGCGTATCTGCAGCGCTATGTGGAAGGCGCGCGGCCCGGCTACGACTGGCGCGTGATGGTGATCGGCGGGCGGGCCGTGGCCGCGATGCGGCGCGTGGGCGGCCGCGGCTGGATCCATAACTTCGCGCAGGGCGGACGCTGCGAGCCCGAGTCGCTCGACCCGGCTTTGGCGCACACCGCCATACGCGCAGCCGATGCGCTCGGGCTCGACTACGCGGGCGTCGATCTCATCCCGAATCCCGACGACGCGAACCGCCCGCTCGTGCTCGAAGTAAACGGCGTGGCGGCGTGGCGCGGGCTGCAATCGGTCACCACGGTCGACCTCGCGGCGGCGCTCGTCGACGACCTGCTCGACCGCAAGCTCGCCGCGAGCCGCGCCGCGCTCGCGCATGCGAACGAGCCAGGCGACACGCCGCCGCTGGCGGCGTCGCCGGCAGCGTGAGGGTGCGCGCCACCGCACGTGCCGCCCCGTGCCACCACGTGCCACATAACGCGCTATCAAACACACCATGACCCCACCGCCCACGCCATTCGACCTTGCGCGCGAGGCGTTTCTTGCCGCGTGCCGGCTCGACGTGGAAACACCGAAGCCCGGCAACGTCAGCGTGGAAAGCGCGGGACACGGCATGACGGCCGCGCAGTTTCTGGCCAGCGCGCAAGCCGCCGCCGGTCCGCTGTTCGCGCACGGCGCGCCTGTGGGCAAGCGGATTCTCGACGCAGTGGCGCGCACGCGCGAAGTGGCGGGATGCAACACGAATCTGGGCATCGTGCTGCTCGTCGCGCCGCTTGCTACCTCGCTTGCTGCCTCGCTTACTGCCCCGCTTACTGCCGCGCTCAACGAACGCGACGAACCAGACGAGTCCAGCGGCGAAGCGCTCACCGCCAGGCGCTGGCGCGCTGCAACAGAACGCGTGCTCGCTCGCCTCACCGTGGACGACGCACGCGACGCCTATCGCGCCATCGCGCTTGCGAATCCCGGTGGTCTGGGCGACGCGCCGGAGCAATCCGTCCACGACGCCCCCACCGTCGATTTGCGCGCCGCCATGCAACTGGCCGCGCAGCGCGACAGCATTGCGCGGCAGTACGCGAACGGCTTCGCGGACATCTTCGAAACGGGCCTTGCCGCCGTAGACGAAATGCCCGCCGAGGCACCGCGTCTGGTCACGCTCAACGTGTTCCTCACGTTCCTCGCGAGCCATCCCGATTCGCACATTGTGCGCAAACACGGCATGGCGCTGGCGCAGAGTGTCACGCTTGCGGCACGCGCGCAGCACGGCCGCTGGCGCGCGGCGGCCACTCAAACGCCAGACCAGAGCGCCTTGCGTGACCTCTATGCATGGGATACCGAACTGAAATCGCGCGGCATCAATCCCGGCACGAGCGCCGACCTGACTGTCGCCACGCTGTTCGTGGCGGGCCGTCTCGCGCCGCAAGGCTGGGTGCGTGCACCGGCTGCGCGCGGCGACGAGACATGAGCGTCGCGGCGCGCGAACTGGCACGGAAAGTGATAGCTAAAGCCACCGTTCTTCACCACGCTCCTGCACGCTCGGGGACCTCAAACCAACGATGCAGACGGCAACCACGCAGTCAGCAGATCCATTCACTCATGGAGGAACAGCATGGCCAAGATCAATCGCGTCCTGATAGGAGAGTCGCTGGTCGGCGACGGTAACGAAGTCGCGCACATCGACCTGCTCATCGGACCGCGAGGTTCAGCTGCAGAAACGGCGTTCTGCAACGCGCTGACCAACAACAAGGACGGCTTCACGTCGCTGCTCGCCGTCGTTGCGCCGAACCTCGTGACCAAGCCGCCTACGGTGATGTTCAACAAGGTGACGATCAAGGGCGCGAAGCAGGCCGTGCAGATGTTCGGCCCGGCACAGCACGCGGTGGCGCTCGCCGTGGCGGACAGCGTGGAGGACGGCACGATTCCTCAGGACGAAGCGGACGATCTGTTCATCTGCGTGGGCGTGTTCATTCACTGGCTCGCCGACGACGACAAGAAGATCCAGGAGTTCAACTACAAGGCCACTCGCGAGGCGATCCAGCGTGCCGTGGCCGGGCAGCCCACAGCGGCGGAGGTGGTGTCGAAGAAGGCGAGCGTGGCGCATCCGTTCGCAGCGGGTTGAAGCGAACCGCGCCCGCCACGCACGTGGTGGAAGTCAGGAAGTGAGAAGCCGGGAACCGCCTGGACCACGTCCAGCCACGGTTCCCGGCATGTTGCGTTGCCGGTGCGGCTGCACGTTGCTGCACGTTGCTTAAGCCGGCACGCCAGCCATTGAGGGGGAACAGATGACGAGACGATCCCGTATGTTGCTGGCCGGCGCGTGCGTGACGCTCTTCGCACCGCTGGCATGGGCACAGCAGAACGGCGCTGCCCAGCAGGCCGCAGCCCCGCCGCAGGATGCACAGGCTCAGGCAAAGGCGCCGGCAGGCGGCTACGACTACCCGACCGAAGGCCGCGTGGAGTACGTGCTCTCCTGCATGGACGAGAACGGGCACGACTTCGTGAACGTCTACAAGTGCTCGTGCGTGATCGACAAGATGGCGACCGCGTTGCCGTATAACGACTTCATCGACCAGTCCACGTTCGCGAAGTACGCCACGCTGGGTGGCGAAGGCGGCGCCGAGTTTCGCGTGGATGAAGCGAAGCGCCAGACGAAGAAATTCCGCACGCTACAGGCCAACGCCTATCACGCCTGCGGGCTAGGCTCGCAGACCACGGCGTCTGCCGCAGGGGCCACGGCGAAGTAGCAGGACTTACTGCGAAGACCACTGCGAGGGCTCACTGCGCAGAACGCACTGCGGGGCGAAATGCAGGGACGCCCCGCGTGGGCCGCATTGTCGGCGCTCATTGCCGGCGCGTACTGCTGCAACGCAGCGGACGAGGCGCGCTGATACGCGCCTGCTGATGCGTGTCTGCTAACACGTGCCGAAATGCGGCGAGCCGCCCCTGTATGCCGCGCGCGGCTCGCCCGCCTCAGTTGGGCACGAGCCCCGCGCCAAGCGACGCGAAACCTTCCAGACTCATGCGCGGCGCATCCGAACCGCTGCGCCGCCGCTCGATCTGCACGCCCACGGCCGTCACGTCGTCGAACTTGGCCGGCTTGGCAATCGACACGCGCACCCACGCCGCGCCGAATTCGCCGATCAACAGCTGCGCCACGGCCTCTGCGAGCGCTTCGAGCAGCGTCAGACGGTGCGTGGCGAGCAGCGCGAGCAGCGCCTCACGCACCGCTGCGTAATTCACGGTGTCTTCTATGCGGTCGGTCGTGCACGCGCGAATGCGCGGCAGCCCGATGGCAAGGTTGATGCGTACCGGTTGGGCAGCATCCTTTTCCTCGCGCTCTATTCCAATAATGGTTGGGGCCACGAAGTTTTCGACGAACACAATGTCCATCTGCTCCGGCATCGCCTCAGTCGCCTGCGAGCGCAGGCGCACGTGGCTGTCCGTTGCGGCGTCGGCAAGATTCACGAGGCGAAGGCTTTCGATACGATTCATGTTGTGCTGCTCCGCCGCGCGCGGCTCGTTGAAAAGGGACAGTTCCCAGGAAAGCGAAGCACTCTGTACCAAACCTGGCACAGCGACTTTCGTTTTGCAGGCCCGACTATGGGCTGAACAGCAAAGAGCAAAAATCGGGCACACTGTGCCTCCCCCGTGCGACTGCTTATTGAACGGGAGCGCCATCCGGCGTAGAGTTTTTTAAGCGGCCATGTACAGATAGAACCCAGATTCATGATGCATGGCCGTTGGCTGCGCATGCGGGCGCGAGAAACCGCAGTGCAACAAGTGGACGAACATTATCGATAAGGCGGCGCGCGCGCCGGCTCCACCAGCCGGCATGAGTGCGTACGCCACGGAGACAAGTCCCATGCCGTTGCTTGCCGACAGCAGTATGCACGCCCGCGAAGTTCTCAACGTCGTCAACCATCAGTTGCCTACACGGCCCATGAGCGAGTCCGTGGCGCAATCGTGGGCGCGTTGCATGAACGAGTACCACCTCGATCCGTCCCGCTTCGTCACCCCGCCGGTGCTCACCGACTACGAATTGCGCTCGCGCCGCGAAGCGCTGCGCGATCTCATTGCGTGCTCGAAGCTCGAGATGACCACGCTCTACCAGCAGCTTGCCGACCCCGAACTCGCCGTCGTACTCGTGGATGCGCAAGGGGCCATTCTTCATCAGGTGTCCTCCGTGCCATTCGCGGAGTCTGTCGCCGCAGACGGCTTTCGCGTGGGCGCGCTATGGAGCGAGCGCGAAGCGGGCACCAATGGCATGGGCACGTGCCTCGCGGAACGCGATTGCATTGCCGTGTGCCAGCACGAGCACTTTTATCCGCGCTACACGGGGCTCACGTGTTCGGCCGCGCCCATCTTCGACGACAAGGGCGAAGTGGCCGGCGTGCTCGACGTGACGAGCCGCTCGCGGCTGCTGCAGCAGCATTCGCTCGTGCTCGTGGGCATGTCGCGACAGATGATCGAAAACCGTCTGCTCGACGCGCGCTATCGGCACGCGAACATGATCCACTTCCACAGCCGGCCCGAATTCGTGGGCACGCTGCACGTGGGCAAACTCGCCGTGGCCGACGACAGCACCGTGCTCGCCGCCAACCGCAGCGCGCTCTTCCAGCTGGGTTTCCGCTCGCTCGACGAACTGCGCGGCAAGCGTATCGAGGAAGCGTTCAACGCGTCGCTGGAAGACATGATTGCGCGCAGCATTCGCGGCTCGTTCCATCCGGTCACGGTGTACAGCGCGAACGCCACCAACCGTTTCTTCCTCGTGGCGCAAAGCCCGCAGAGCAACGCGGCGCGCGCAACGCGCGTACTCATGACCGATCCGAACGCTCGCCCCGCGGCGAGTGCGAGCCATGCAAGCGGCGGCGCAAGCGGTGGTACAAGCGGCAGCAATCAAAGCGCGGGAAACCGCACGGCGCCGGAGCCGCATCTCGAAAAAGTGGCGCACCTCGAATTCGGCGACCCGCGTATGGCGTCGCAGGTGCAACTGGGTGTGCGCGTGATTCAACGGAAGATTCCCATTGTGCTGCGCGGCCAGACGGGCAGCGGCAAGGAAGTGTTCGCGCATGCGCTGCACAGCGTGAGCCCGCATGCAGCGGGGCCGTTCGTGCCGGTGAATTGCGCGTCGCTGCCTGAAACGCTGATCGAAAGCGAACTGTTCGGCTATCGTGCCGGCGCTTTCACGGGCGCGCAGCGCGAAGGCCGGCGCGGCAAGATTCTGCAGGCCAATAGCGGCACGCTGTTTCTGGACGAAATTGGCGACATGCCGCTCGCGTTGCAGGCGCGCCTGTTGCGCGTGATCGAAGAGCAGGAAGTCACGCCGCTTGGCGCCGAAACCACCGTGAAAGTGGACTTCCAGCTCATCAGCGCGAGCCACCGCAATCTGCTCGAACTCGTGCAGGAAGGCCAGTTCCGCGCGGACCTCTACTATCGTCTGAAGGGCGTGGAATTGACGCTGCCGTCGCTGGGCGAACGGCTCGACAAACTGCCGCTGATCCACCACCTGCTCGCAGGCGAAACCGACAACCCGCCCGAACTCGCGCCCGACGCTGAACAGGCCCTGCTCTCGTACAACTGGCCCGGCAACATCCGGCAGTTGCGGCACGTGCTGCAAATGGCCATCGCGCTGTGCGACGGCAAGTGCATCCGGCTGGCCGACCTGCCTGCCGAAGTCACGCAGCGCGCGCCCAGTGCGGAGCCTGCCGTGCTGAGGCGCGCCGTCGAGCCGGAATTCGATGCGGAACCCGACGAGGTGCTGGACCTCTCCGCGCTCAACGCCATTCAGTTGAACGAACGCGAAACCGTGCTCTCCCTGCTGGAGAAACACCGCTGGAACGTGAGCAACGTGGCGCGGTCGCTGGGCATCAGCCGCAACACGCTGTATCGCAAGATGCGAAGGCTGCACATTCCGCTGTCGCACGACGGCTCGATGCCCCCCGGCAACGCATGAGTCGCCCTTCCACGCGCGACCTTGCCACCTTCGCGCCGGACTCGCGCTTCGCATGGTGCGTGACCGGCTCGGGCCACATGCTTCAGGAATCCATCGCGCTCGCGCAGCAGTTGCCGGGCGTGGACATCTTTCTTTCCGCCGCGGGCGAGGAAGTGCTGCCGCTCTACGGCTGGACCGTGCCGAAGCTGCGCGAGCACTTTCACCGCGTACTGCGCGACAACAGCGCGAGCGGCGTGCCCGTCGGCATGCTCTATCACGGCGAATACCACACCGTGGTAATCGCACCGGCCACAAGCAACACGGTGGCCAAGTGCGCCTTCGGCATCTCGGACACGCTGCCCACCAACATGTTTGCGCAGGCGGGCAAGCAGTGCATTCCGGGCATTGTCTTTGCATGCGATACCGAACCCACGGTGATCACGCAAAGCCCCACAGAATGGGTCGAATTGCGGCCGCGCGCCATCGAACTCGAGAACGTTGAGCGCCTCTCGCGCTTCGAGTTCACCACCGTGGCACGCTCGCTCGATGAATTGAAGATAGCCCTCGACGCCCGCCTCGCCACGCTCGACCTCGCATGGAACACATCGTCTTCCTGACCGGGCGGCTCGCCGAAAAGAGCCTCGTGAACGTGCTGGAAAGCATGACGCCCGCGCCGTTCAGTTGGGAAGTGCGAGAAATCGGGCTACAGGTGGCCGCGCTCATGACGGCCGACCTGATCCTGCGCCGCGTGCCCGCGCCCATTGCCGCGCAACGCGTGATCGTGCCGGGCCGCTGCCGCGGCGACCTCGATGTGTTGACGCAGCACTACGGCGTGCCCGTGGAGCGCGGCCCCGAAGAGGTGAAAGACCTGCCGCAGTTCTTCGGCCGCAAGGCGCAGCCCTTCGACCTCACGCGCTACGAGACCGAAATCTTCGCGGAAATCGTGGATGCGCCGCGCCTCGATCTGAACGGCATCGCCGCACGTGCGAAGGAGTACGCGGCGCAGGGCGCGGACGTTATCGACATCGGCTGCCTGCCCGAAACGCCGTTTCCGCATCTGGAAGACGCGGTGCGGCTGCTCAAGTCGCAGGGCTATCGCGTGAGCGTGGACTCCATGCGCACCGAAGAACTCGTGCGCGGCGGCCGCGCCGGCGCGGACTACCTGATGAGCCTGAACGCGGACACGCTTTGGGTGGCAGACGAAGTGCAGTCCACGCCGATACTCGTGGCGCGCGAGCCCGCTGACGAAGCCTCGCTCGACGCCGCCATCGAAGCGATGACCGCACGTGGCCGCCCGTTTCTCGCCGATCCGATACTCGATCCCATTCCGTTCGGCCTCGCCACGTCGATTGCGCGCTATGTGCGGCTGCGCGAGCGGTACCCCGAGGTGGCGATCATGATGGGCATCGGCAACGTGACGGAACTCACCGAGGCCGACACGAGCGGCATCAACGCGGTGCTGCTCGGCATGGCGGCAGAGTTGCGCATCGCTGCCGTGCTCACTACATCAGTGAGCCAGCACGCGCGGCGCGCCGTGCGCGAAGCCGACGTGGCGCGGCGCGTGATGCACGCGGCACGCACGGCGCAGGTGTTGCCCAAGGGAATCGACGCACGGCTCGCCACCGTGCATGAAAAACGCCCTTTTCCCTATAGCCCGGCGGAAATCGACGAAATCGCGCAAGGCGTACGCGATCCGAACTTCCGCGTGCAGGTGAGCACGCAAGGCATCCACGTCTATAACCGCGACGGGCAGCGGCGCGCTGTGGACCCGTTCGATCTGTATCCGCAGCTTGGTCTGGAAACCGACGGCGGCCACGCGTTCTATATGGGCGTGCAGCTGGCGCGCGCGCAGATTGCCTGGCAACTGGGCAAGCGCTTCGACCAGGACCAGCCGCTCGACTGGGGCTGCGCGGTAGACAAGCCAGAAGACGATCTATGCGTGTGGCAGGCGCCGGGAAGCACGAGGAAGAAGGCGTAGGCGGCACGGGGCTTCGCTTAAGCCCAAGCCAACGCCTCGCGCATCGCCAGGTACAGCCGCATCACCGCACGGCAGGTTCGAGCACTTCGTTCGCTATGCCGCCCATCCGTTCGCCTTCCTGGACGCCAGCCAGCGCTGCCCGCATTTCGCCCATCGCCTTCGCGTAATCAACCGCACCGAACACCGCCGACCCTGCCACGAACACATCCGCGCCCGCCGCCGCAATTTCCGCGATGTTCGCGGCCTTCACGCCGCCGTCCACTTCGATGGCGATGGGCCGCCCCGTGCGTGCCACCGTCACCGCCACTTTCTCGCGCAGGCTGCGCAGCTTGTCGAGCGTTTGCGGGATGAATGCCTGGCCGCCGAAGCCCGGATTGACCGACATGACGAGCACCACGTCGAGCCGCTCCAGCACGTGGTCGAGTACCGCAAGCGGCGTCGCCGGGTTGAGCGCCAGCCCCGCGCGCGCACCGCTTGCCTTGATGAGCTCGATGGTCCGGTGCACATGATGCGAAGCCTCCGGATGAAAGCTGATGGTGTCCGCGCCCGCCTCGGCAAACGCCGTGACAAGCGGATCGACGGGCGACGTCATGAGATGCACGTCAATGGGCACGCGCGTATGCGGACGAATCGCCGCGCACACGAGCGGCCCGACCGTGAGGTTGGGCACGTAGTGGTTGTCCATCACGTCGAGATGGATCCAGTCGGCGCCGGCGGCCGTCACGTCGCGAATTTCGTCGGCCAGACGCGCGAAGTCCGCCGAGAGCAGCGAGGGGGCAATCAGGAATTCGCGCATGGCGGCCTCTTTCGGTTGATGGATGAAATGAACGCTGGATGCGACGCTCGACGTGCGCGCCTCAGTGATAACGGCGCGCCATCGCATCGAGCGTCAACGGCTTGATGCGCGCCGCCTGCCCGGCACAGCCGAACGCCTCGAAGCGCTCCACGCACACCGCCGCAGCCGCAGCCGTGGCGGCTTTCAGCGCCACGCGCGGATCGAACTCGGACCGCGCGCTCGCCATCGACTTGCGCATCGCGCCGCTCATGGCAAGCCGGATGTCGGTGTCGATGTTGACCTTGCGCACGCCGTGCGCAATGCCGCGCTGAATCTCTTCCACAGGCACGCCGTACGTGGTGGGAATCTCGCCGCCGTACTCGCGAATCACGGCAAGCCATTCCTGCGGCACCGACGACGAACCATGCATCACGAGATGCGTGTTCGGAATACGCTCGTGAATTTCGGCGATGCGGTCCATGGCGAGAATGTCGCCCGTGGGTTCGCGCGTGAACTTGTACGCACCGTGCGAAGTGCCGATCGCGATGGCGAGTGCGTCCACGCCCGTTGCTTCCACGAATTGCCGCGCTTCCTCGGGGTCGGTCAACAGATGTTCGCGCGAGAGCTTGCCCTGTGCGCCCACGCCGTCCTCGTCGCCGGCCTCGCCGGTTTCGAGCGAACCCAGGCACCCCAGTTCGCCCTCCACCGAAACGCCCACCGCGTGCGCGGCTTCCACCACGCGGCGGCTCACGTCCACGTTGTAGTCGTACGTGGCCGGCGTTCTCTGGTCGGCCAGCAGCGAGCCGTCCATCATCACCGACGTGAAGCCCGAGCGAATGGCCTGCTGGCACACGGCGGGACTCGCGCCGTGATCCTGATGCAGCACGACGGGAATGTCGGGATGCGCTTCGATGGCAGCGTGCACGAGGTGCCGCAGATACGGCTCGCCCGCGTACTTGCGCGCGCCCGACGACGCCTGCAGGATCACCGGGCTCGCCGTGGACTGCGCGGCGGCCATGATCGCGTGAATCTGCTCCATGTTGTTGATGTTGAAGGCGGGCACGCCGTAGCCGTGCTCGGCTGCGTGGTCCAGTAGCTGGCGCAATGCGATAAGAGCCATCATTCACTCCTCGTCGAGGTTCATGGATAGGGGAAGCGGATCATGGCGCGGCGCGCACGACGTGCACCACGCGGCGGGCTTCGTCGGCCACGGCCTGCGCGGTGAGGTTGAAATGCGCGAACAACGCGGCAGCCGGCGCGGATTCGCCGAACGAGTCGATGCCCACCACGCCGCCTTCGAGGCCCACGTACTGCCGCCAGAACGCGCGTACTCCGGCTTCCACGGCCACGCGTGGCACGCCGGGCGGCAGCACGGCATCGCGCCACGCGGCAGGCTGACGGTCGAACACGGTGGTAGCTGGCATCGAGACGACGCGTGCGGCAAAGCCGGCGTTGGCGAGTTGCGCGGCAGCATCCAGCGCGAGCGCTATTTCGGAACCCGTAGCAATCAGGACGACGCGTTGCGCCGTGGAAGGCGCAGGCCAGTCACGCAGCACGTAGCCGCCGCGCGCAATGGCTTCGATCTGCTCCGCACTGCGCGAAACGAACGGCACGTTCTGGCGGCTCAGCAGCAGGCACGAAGGCCCTTCGCGCTCCACGGCACTCGCCCACGCCTGCGCGGTTTCCACCGTATCGCAGGGGCGCCAGACGTCGAGGCCAGGAATCAGACGCAGGCTCGCCGCGTGTTCCACGGGCTGGTGCGTGGGTCCGTCTTCGCCCAGACCAATGGAATCGTGCGTGAACACGAAGAGGGCGCGCGTCTTCATCAACGCAGCCATTCGCAGCGCATTGCGCGCGTAGTCCGAGAACGTGAGGAACGTGCCGCCGAACGGCAGGTAGCCGCGATGCAGCGCGACGCCGTTCATCACCGCGCTCATGCCGAACTCGCGCACACCGTAGTGGATGTAGTTGCCGCCTTTCAGCTCCGCCGAAGGTCCGCTCGCTTCGATACGCACGTCGACCGCACCCTTCCAGTCCGTGAGATTCGAGCCCGTCAGGTCGGCCGATCCGCCCAGCAATTCAGGCAGTACGCGCGCGAGTGTCGCGATGGTCTGCTGCGAGGCCTTGCGTGTGGCCACCGTCTGTGCCGCGCTGTCGGTGTCGCGCAGCATCGCGCGCACCGCGTCGCGCCATTGCGCCGGCAGCTCACCACGCACGCGGCGCTCGAATTCGGCGGCCTCGTGCGGATAGTGCTGGCGATACGACTCGAAACGGCGACGCCAGTCGGCCTCCGCAGCCTCGCCGCGCATGCGTGCGTTCCAGCGCGCACGAATGTCGTCGGGTACGTCGAAGGGCGCATGCGGCCAGCTGAGCGCGCGGCGCGTGGCCGCAACCTCGTCCGCACCCAGCGGCGCGCCGTGCACGTCGTGCGTGCCCGCTTTCGAGGGCGAACCCTTGCCGATCAGCGTCTTGCAGCAGATCAGCGTGGGACGCCCCGCCTTCGTCGCTTCGTTCAGCGCGTCGTCCACGGCATCGATGTCGTGACCGTCCACGTCACGCACCACGTGCCAGCCGTAGGCGGCGAAACGCGCGGGCGTGTCGTCGGCGAACCACTGGACGACGTGGCCGTCGATGGAAATGCCGTTGTCGTCGTAGAGCACCACGAGCTTGTCGAGCCGCAGCGTGCCCGCAAGCGATGCGGCCTCGTGCGAGATGCCTTCCATGAGGCAACCGTCGCCGACGAACACGTAGGTGCGGTGATCGACAATCGCATGCCCCGGCCGGTTGAACTCGCGCGCGAGCAGCGCTTCGGCCAGGGCCATGCCCACGGCGTTGGCAAGGCCCTGGCCGAGCGGCCCGGTGGTGGTCTCCACGCCTGGCGTCACGCCCACCTCGGGGTGCCCCGGCGTCTTCGCGTGCAACTGGCGGAAGCGCTTCAATTCATCGACAGGCAAGTCATAGCCCGTCAGATGCAGCAGCGCGTAAAGCAGCATGGAGCCGTGCCCGTTCGAGAGCACGAAGCGGTCGCGGTCCGGCCAGGCCGGGTTGCGCGGGTTGTGCTTGAGATGCCGGTGCCACAACGCAACGGCAATTTCGGCCATGCCGAGCGGCATGCCGGGGTGGCCCGACTTCGCGGCCTCCACGCCGTCGATGGCGAGAAAGCGCAGCGCGTCGGCCATCTGTTGCTGCGCGGCGGCAGCAACGGGTTCTGCAACAGCACTCATCGGAGTTCTCCCTGAGTTTTTGCATGCCTGAAGGCGCGCTCATGCACCCTCAAGCACGCGCGCGCCGGTCCAGTAGCTGGAGAATCATCGGTGTGAAGATGAGCTGCATGGCAAGGCCCATCTTTCCGCCGGGCACAACGATCACGTTCGGACGCGACATGAACGAGTCGTGCAGCATGGTGAGCAGATACGGAAAGTCGATGCCTTTCGGCCGCGCGAAGCGAATCACCACGAAGCTCTCGTCGGGCTGCGGAATCTCCCTTGCGATGAAGGGGTTCGACGTGTCCACGGTCGGCACGCGCTGGAAATTCACGTGCGTGCGCGAGAACTGCGGGCAGATGTAGTTCACGTAGTCGGGCATGCGACGCAGGATGGTGTCCACCACGGCTTCGTGCGAATAGCCGCGCATGTTCTGGTCGCGATGCAGCTTCTGGATCCACTCCAGGTTGATGATGGGCACCACGCCCACCAGCAGGTCCGCATGGCGTCCTATGTCGACCTTGTCCGTCACGGCCGCGCCGTGCAGGCCTTCGTAGAACATGAGGTCCGTATCGGCTTCCACGTCTTCCCACGGCGTGAAGGTGCCGGCGTCCTGCTGATAGAGGCGTGATTCGCCTTCGTCGTGCACGTAGTGGCGCAGCTTGCCCGTGCCGTTTTCGCCGTAGCTCACGAACAGCGACTCGAGTTCTTCGAGCAGGTTCGCCTCCGGCCCGAAGTGGCTGAAGTTCAGCATGCCCTCGTGCTCGCGCTGCTTCATGGCCTCGCGCATGCCGTTGCGGTCGTAACGGTGGAAGGCGTCGCCCTCCACGATCTGCGCCTGGATGTGTTCGCGCCTGAAAATATGGGCGAAGCTCTTCATTACGGTCGTGGTGCCGGCTCCGCTGGAGCCCGTCACCGCGATGATGGGATGTTTGACCGACATGGGCCTGTCTCCGGATAGCAGTGTTATTCGATTCGGCGGATGGCGCGCTCGCGCCGCGCTGCATAACCGCATGTGCCATGCAGCGGCGAACCGCGCTCAAGACAGGCTCAAGCCGTGAAATCCGGCAGGAACAGCGAGCGCGTGCCGAAGAGCGGCGACGTGAAAGGCTTGTCCTCGCCGCGGTCGTATTCGCCGTGGTAGCGGCCAATGCGCTCCACTTCCTGCTTCGAGCCGAGGATCACCGGCACGCGTTCGTGCAGCCGGCGCGGCTGCACGTCGAGAATGCGCTCGCGGCCCGTAATGGCTTTTCCGCCCGCCTGCTCCACAAGAAAGCTCATGGGGTTGGCCTCGTAAAGCAGACGCAGGCGCCCTTCCATCGCTGAAGTCTTCGAATCGCGCGGGTACATGAACACGCCGCCGCGCATCAGGATGCGATGCACCTCTGCCACCATCGACGCGATCCAGCGCATGTTGAAGTCGCGTTCGCGGCAGCCTGTGCGGCCGTCCTTGCATTCCTGCACGTAGCGGCGCACGGGCGGCTCCCAGAAGCGTTCGTTGGACACGTTGATGGCGAACTCCGCGGTTTCTTCCGGAATCCGTATGTTCGAATGCGTGAGCACGAAGTTGCCCACGTCGCGCTCCAGCGTGAACGCATGCGTGCCGGTGCCCACGGAAAGCACGAGCATCGTGGAGGGTCCATAGATGGCGTAGCCCGCCGCCACCTGCTCGCGGCCCGGCCGCAGGAATGCGCTTTCGCCCACCTGCGCCTGCGGCTCGCCGGTATTGCGCAGCACGGAGAAGATGGAGCCCACCACGCCGTTGATGTCGATGTTCGACGAACCATCCAGCGGATCGAACGCCAGCAGATACTCGCCGCGCGGGTACACCTTCGGAATGGCGTAGACCTCCTCCATTTCCTCGGAGACCATTCCCGCAAGCAGGCCGTCCCACTCGCATTGCTGCACGAAGATCTCGTTGGTGACGACGTCGAGCTTCTTCTGCTCTTCGCCGTGCGTGTTCACGCTTTGCGCAGAACCATACTGGCCGCCCAGCGCGCCGCGCGTGAGTACCGCCGAAATCGCCTTGATGGCAGCAGCCACGTCGATGAGCAAAGCCGAGAGCCCGGCCTCCTGCACCGGGCAAGGCTCACGGTCCAGCGTATCGATCAGAAACTTCGAGAGGGTGGTTCGTCCGTCGAGCATGGCGCTCTCCTGATGGTGTCGTTAACCCGGGGGTGCGCCGGCATGGCCTTCACCGTGAGCGGCTGACATCGGCTCGCTGAACACGCGGCTCGCACGCACGTCGGCGGCGGCAATCAGCGTGAGCGCGCAAGCATCGAGAGGCGCATCGGTTTGCATGGCGGCGGCAAAAAGACGGTTGGCCTGGCGCAGGCGCGCGCGGTCCAGCGCGTTGCGCACGGAACGCGCGTTCGCGAAGGCCGGCTGGCGTGTGCGGATGGCGAGATAGTCGGCGAAGGCCTCACGCGAATCGGCGTCGAAGCGGTAATGCATGGTGGCGAGCATGCGGTCTGCTATTTCGAGCAGCTCGGCCTCGTCGTAATCAGGAAACGTGATGTGGTGTGCAATGCGCGAGCGAAAGCCCGGGTTGCTCTCGAAGAACACTTCCATGCGCGAGGCGTAGCCCGCGAGAATCACGACGAGGTCGTCGCGCTGGTTCTCCATGGTCTGCAGCAGGATCTCGATGGCCTCCTGCCCGTAATCGCGCTCGTTTTCGGGGCGATACAGGTAATACGCTTCGTCGATGAACAGCACGCCGCCCATCGCGCGCTTGAGCACCTCGCGCGTTTTCGGCGCGGTGTGGCCGATGTATTGACCCACCAGGTCGTCGCGCGTCACGGACACCAGATGGTTGCGGCGAATGTAGCCGAGCCGGTGCAGCACCTCGGCCATGCGCATGGCAACGGTCGTCTTGCCCGTGCCGGGGTTGCCGGAGAAGCACATGTGCAGCGTGGGAGGCGAACCGGCAAGCCCCAGCGCATCGCGAGCGCGTTCCACGAGCAGATGCGCCGCAATTTCGCGAATGCGCGTCTTGACGGGCACGAGGCCGACCAGATCGCGATCCAGTTCGGCCAGCACGTCGCCGATACCCGAATCGCGATAGAGCGCGGCGAGGTCCACGCGGGCGGTTTCCGCGGCATTCGCGGTGTTGGCTGCCTGCGCGGCTTCAGCCGGTTCATGACGCGCGATCTGCGCTCCCGCAGCCGAAACGCTGCGCTCCTCGCCGTGTTGCCCGACCCGCTGCCCGGCCTGCTGCTCGATGGTTGCCTCCACCGTCATTGCTGTCTCCCTGAGAGGTTCTTTGTTCAGCGGTACGTCGCGTTGCCGCCGCGTTCGGAGCAAACCCGAACCGTCACGTCACTCCTGCGCGCCATAGCGTTCGCCCTCGGGCCGCTCGCTCGCATAACTCGCCATGACGTAGCGCTGCACGCGACCCTGTGCCTCCTGGCGTGTGAGGCGGAAGCCAGGCTCATGCGCCGGCCGATTGACGATGAACGAGAGCCGCATGGTCTCGAAACCGCGCACCGAATCGAACGCATTCACCTTGATGTAGTGCTGCGGGAACGTGGCGCGGCACGCCTTCACTTCCTGCATCACGCCGGCCGCGTCGCGCAGGTCGAACATGGGCTGGCCCCACATGTCCCAGTAGGTGTTGCGCGGATGCGGGTCGTCCGTGTATTCCACCGAGCACGCCCAGCCCTGGCCCAACGCGTAGTTGATCTGTGCGCTGATCTCTTCGTCGGTCAGTTCGGGCAGAAAAGAAAACGTCCCTTGTGTGATGCGCATGGCAAACCTCGTGTGCAGATGAAGTGATGAAGCAAGAACCGCGTCAGGTGACGAACGTGGCTCGCGCGATTCATGCAGCCGTGGGCGTGGCGGCGAAGTCGGGCGTGTCGGTGGACGCGTAGTTGAACGTCACGTCGCGCCACGTATCCAGCGCCTGCTTGAGCGGCGTGCATGAGCGCGCAGCGGCTTCCAGAATGTCGGGCCCTTCGTTGAGGATGTCGCGGCCTTCGTTGCGCGCCTTCACCATGGCCTCCAGCGCCACGCGGTTGGCTGTCGCGCCGGCCTGAATGCCCCCGGGGTGGCCAATCGTGCCGCCGCCGAACTGCAGCACCACGTCGTCGCCGAAGAGGTCGATCAATTGATGCATCTGCCCCGCGTGAATGCCGCCCGAAGCCACCGGCATCACCTTGCGCAGCCCCGCCCACGGTTGATCGAAGAACAGCCCGCGTGACAGATCGACCTCGTTGTGCGCTTCGCGGCACACGTTGTAATAGCCCTGCACCGAAAGCGGGTCGCCTTCCAGTTTGCCCACCGCGGTGCCCGCGTGAACATGGTCCACGCCCGCCATGCGCACCCACTTCGCAATCACGCGAAACGAGATGCCGTGATTGCGCTGCCGCGTGTACGTGCTGTGCCCCGCGCGGTGCAGGTGCAGGATCATGTCGTTCTTGCGGGCCCAGCGCGCCATGGACTGAATCGCGGTCCAGCCGATCACGAGGTCGATCATCACGATGCACGAGCCCAGTTCCTTCGCGAATTCGGCGCGCTCGTACATCTCTTCCATCGTGCCCGCCGTGACGTTGAGGTAATGGCCCTTCACCTCGCCCGTTTCGGCCTGCGCGCGGTTCACGGCTTCCATCGAAAAGAGGAAGCGGTCGCGCCAGTGCATGAAGGCCTGCGAGTTGATGTTCTCATCGTCCTTCAGGAAGTCGAGCCCGCCCTTGAGCCCTTCGTACACCACGCGGCCATAGTTCTTGCCCGAGAGACCCAGCTTCGGCTTCACGGTGGCGCCCAGCAGCGGGCGACCGTATTTGTCGAGCCGTTCGCGCTCCACCACGATGCCGGTAGCCGGCCCCTGGAAGGTCTTCAGATACGCCACCGGAATGCGCATGTCTTCCAGACGCAGCGCCTTGAGCGGCTTGAAGCCGAACACGTTGCCGATAATCGACGCGGTGAGGTTCGCAATGGAGCCCTCTTCGAACAGGTCGAGTTCGTAGGCGATGTACGCGAAGTACTGCGGTTCGTCGGCGCGCGAAACGGGCACCGGCTCCACGCGAAACGCCTTGGCGCGGTACATGTCGCAGGCGGTGAGGCGGTCCGTCCACACCACTGTCCACGTGGCCGTGGACGATTCGCCGGCCACGGCCGCCGCAGCCTCTTCCGGATCCACGCCCGGCTGCGGCGTGATGCGAAAGAGCGCGATCACGTCCGTATCTTTCGGCGTGTAGTCGGGTTGCCAGTAACCCATCTCGCGGTATTTCATGACGCCCGCGGCGTACCGTTCGCGCGGATTGCGCGCATTGCGTGGTTCACGTGCGGACTCGATCGCTGCTTGACTGAAGTCGTTCATGGCGTATCCCTGGTTGCCTGGTTGGCGAGGCGCTCCGAAAAAAACGCAGCGCATGGGACGCACTGTAGGCAACCGCGCACGCATTGAAAATTCACGATTTAATTCGCCAGGGTTAAGCGATCCCTTATTGATCTCGCATCGCCAAATGGATTTTTGGTATGTGAATGAAAGCCGGCGTGACAGCGTAAAAATGCGCCGCAAAAAAACGATGGAGCACTTTGCTGCGTTTCCGGCACACCGCCGCAAATGGGCTATAACGTTATGGTCTGGCTAGCTCTTGTGTTGTCTTACGCCGGCAGATGCCGTGCGTTGCATATCGCCACGTGCCGCCACGGGCGATTGGCAGCGCAGGCGTACTGTCAGGGTTTCCGGCACGGAGCTTGCGTGACGCCGCATGCCGTGGTGTCCGGCATCACGCCGGCACATGGTGATTTCCCTGAATCATTCACATGGAGGGATACAAGGATGCAATGGACCACCCCCAGCTACGCCGATATGCGTCTAGGCTTTGAAATCACGATGTATATCGCTACGCGATAAGCCCGCACGGGCCGCGTAACGGGTCTCTGTACCCCTTCTGCGGCCCTTTTCGCGGGCTTTCTATTTTTTGAATCGTGCCGCCGCCGGCGCAGGCTCCGCCTGGACATACGTTCCCACATGATTTTCGAAACGATCGTCACCACGGCGGCGCCCGACGGCCGGCCTCACGTTGCGCCCATGGGCATTCGCTACGAGGGCGGCTTCGTGATCCTCGCCCCGTTCCGGCCCTCCGCCACGCTCGAAAACATCGTCGCCACGCGCGCGGCAGTCGTGAATTTCACAACCGACGTTCGCGTCTTCGCCGGTTGCGTCACGCGTTTCGCTACCGACTGGCCCACCGTTGCCGCGAGCCGCGTGAACAGCGTGCGGCTGGCGGATTCGCTCTCGCATGCCGAACTCGAACTCGAGGACATGAGCGACGACCCCACGCGCCCCGTGCTACGCATGCGTTGCGTGCACCGCGAGGAACACGCACCGTTCGAAGGCTTCAACCGCGCGCAGGCCGCCGTGGTGGAAGGCGCGATTCTGGTGAGCCGCCTTGCCATGCTGCCCGCCGACAAGGTGGACCGCGAAATGGCGTACCTGCAAATCGCCATCGACAAAACCGCCGGCGACACCGAACGCGCCGCCTGGGCCTGGCTCACGGCGGCCGTCGCACGCCACCGGGCCAACGCGGCGCGCGAGCCCGGCAGCAACACCCCCGAACCCGCGGGCAATCTCGATCCCCACCCGCACCACGGAGAACTGCAATGACCGCATTGCTCGCGAGCGTCCGCTCGGAAGACGAGGCCCTTGAAGCCGCCCGCGCCGGCGCGGAACTGATCGACCTCAAGGAGCCGAACGACGGCGCACTGGGTGGCCTGCCCGCAAGCGCCATCGCGCGCATTGCGAGCCGGCTGCGCGCGCAGTATCCGGTGAAGCCGATCAGCGCGACGATTGGCGACGTGCCGCCCGACGCGCTTGATGAAATCGCCGCGCGCGTCATCGACGTGGCCGACGCCGGCGTGGATTACGTGAAGGTGGGCGTGACGCCCGGGCCGGCCGCACGCCGCTGCCTCGACGAACTTGCGTCGCTGCCCGCCACGGTGGTGCCCGTGCTGCTCTGCGACGGCGGCGTGGAAAGTGTGGATAACGAACTGGTGGAGCACGCGGCCACGCTCGGCTTCACGGGCTTGATGTTCGACACCGCTGGAAAAGACGGCCTCACGCTGTTCGACCACGTGGATACCGGCACGCTCGCGCGCTGGCTGCGGCTTGCGCGTTTGCGCGGTGCCTTGTGCGGCATTGCGGGCGCGCTGGGCTGGGCGCAGCTTGCGCAGATTCGCGAACTCGCGCCCGACGTAGCGGGTTTTCGCACCGCGCTCTGCGCCGACGGGCGGCGCTCGCGCCTCGACCCGCAGCGCGTCGCGCAATGGGCGAGCGCGCTGCATCGCCCCGCCGAGATGACGCGCCCCCTCAACTCACCGGCACATTCAGCAGACGTTCGCGCATGAGCGCGGCGTTGTCCTTGTTGAAGAGTTCGACCACGTAATTGGCTTCGTTCACGTAGTCCAGAAAACGCCGGTCCACCACGCCGCTCGAAGCCAGCGTTTCGAGCGGTTCGCCATCGCCTATCGGGCACGACTTCACCACGATCAGCCGCTCCGCGTTCAGCATGGTGGAGAGCCACGCGGCGAGGCTGTCCGACGTGGTGTCCCAGTTGCTCATGGCGTCCGGCGTGTCGCGCATGAGCGCCGTGGGCACCCACACGGCAACGTGCCCGTCGCGCAGCGCGCGGCGAATCTTCGCCTCGCTCGACGCCAGCACGAGTTCAGGCAGCACGCCCTGCATCAGGATGGCGTACTGCGTCATGGCGAGCAGACACATGTTGTGCGCGGCGAGGTCGTCGAAATGCCACTCGCCCTGGTACTGGCGCACCTTGTCCGCAAAATCGCCGCCGCCGGGCACGATCACCACCCGCCCGCCGCCCAGCTCGCACAGTTCGGTGAGCCACGTGCGCAGCGCCGGCTCGTGACTCAGGCTGCCCCCGATCTTGACCACCCACATGACGGTTGTCCTCGCATTCGCGTTCGATTCATCTGATTGCTGCGCTTCTCTGTCCCGGCCTCTGTCCCGGCCTCTGCCCCCACGTTGGGCTGTCGCCGCGGCTCATGCTGCGCCGCGCAGGCGCTCGTGTTCCTCTGTGTTCTCCGATGCCTCTGTCATGCCCTGCGAGGCCAGCAACGCCACCGCCACGCTCGGCGCGCAGGTGGCGGCCCAATCCGCGCAATGCTCGGGCACGCCCGCGAGCCCGCCGAAATCGATATAGGAGCGCGCCTCGTCGCGCGCGAGCGCCGCCACGAGAAAGCGCCCGCAACCCGCGCCCACCAGCGGCGCCTTCGCGAGCCCGGGCTGTGATGCCACGACACGCGCCACCACGCGCGCCAGATTCGCACCTATTTCACGCAACTGAAGCTCGCGCCACTGCAACGCGAAGCGGCGCCACGCGTCGTGCGTCGCCTCGTGCGCGTCGCGGCCAATCATGCGTGCAAGCCGCGCCTCGCTCGCGGCCACCGTCTTGGGGCCGTGGTCCGCGCTCGGATGCAGGTCGTAGAGCGGTTCGAGTTCGCCCGTCACGCGATAGACGTCCGCGGTCGTCGCGAACCATTCGTTCATCACGTTCACGCGCGCATCGCCGAATTCGATGCGATGTGCCACGCAGCACAGCGGTGTGCGCACCACGCCCTGGTAGACGAGTTCGCCGGTTTCCAGCCGGCCCGCGTCCGTGGTGGCGCGCGCCGCTACGTGGCCGCCCGCGATGGGCACGATGTCCGTCGTCGTGCTGCCGATGTCGACCAGCACCGCGTCCGGCACGCGCGTGGCCACCCAGCGCGCAGTCGCCAGCCAGTTCGCGGAGGCCACGCTGCGCCAGCCCACCGCGCACTGCGCTTCGGTGAACCAACCGGCGTCGTTCGCGTAGAAGCGCACGTTGCGCCCCAGCCGGCGCGCCAGCGTGCCGGCAATCTCGCGCACGCCTTCGGCGCGGTCGTGAAAGAGATCCACCATCTCGCCCGTCATCGTCACCGCGTGGCGTGCAGCGGGCATGGCCGCCTCGGGCCAGCGTTCGAGCACGAGGCCGATGGTGTGTTCCAGATGATCCAGACCTTGCCAGAGCGGGCAGGCCCATTGCGCGACGTCGAGCACGGCGCCCGTGGCGTCCACAGCGCAGACCTTCACGTGCGCGCCGCCCACGTCCCAGCCGAATACGGCGCCGCGCGGCGCCTCCACCATGTCGCGCACGGCGCTCAAGGCTGCACTCCGCACGGTTGCGCGCGCGACGGCTGCCGCGCGGCGCCGCGCCTCACGGGCACACCGTGCGCCGTTAGCAGTTCGGCGGCCACGTTGCGATTGAGCGCGTCGCTCAGGCTCGCATAGGCCACCGTGAGCCGCGGGTTGATCTCGACCACGACGGGCCCGCGCTCGGGGCTCCACACCACGTCGATGCCAACGAAGCCGCGCAGCCCCGGCACGGCCTGCCCCACGCGGCGCGCGAGCGCAGCAAGCTGCCGGCCGCGCTCGCCGGAGCGGTCGATGCGGTCCACCTGCACGCCGTCGAACTCCACGATCTGCGGCGTGTGCGCCTCGGCGCCGCGTTCGTTGAGGCCGATGCGCTGACGGTTGATGCTGATGAGCTCCGCGCCGTGCTCGCTGCAGACGAGCGAAAGACTGAGCGGCTCGCCTTCCACCCACGACTGCAGCACGGGGTTGCGTCCGTCGGCAAGGCGCGTCAGGTATTCGGCGCGCGCGTTGCTGAAGCGGTCGAAGACGAAGGTGTCGAGTCCGCCTGCGCCGTCGTCGGGCTTCACGACCCAGCGGCCAGCGTCTGCGTGGCCGGCATCGGTCGATGCGAGATGCGAAGTTTCGCCCGGTTCCGCTGGTTCGCCCGGTTCCCCTGGTTCGATAGCCGGCGTCGCCGGAATGCCGTGCGCGGCGAGGCGCGCCGCGGTGGCCCGCTTGCTGGTGGCCAGCGCAATAGCCTCCGGCGTGCAGCCCAGCCAGCGCGCGCCGCCCGATGCGCTCACGGCCTCGTGCAGCCCCAGCAGCAGCCCGTCGCATTCGGGCGCAATCACGCAGGTGTAGTCGTGGTCGCGCGCCACGCGGGCCACGAAGTCCGTCATCGTTTCGCCGGACCGCGCCATACAATGCGCGTGCCCCGGCGCCACGTTCTCGAACGGCGAACTTGCGAAGGTCACCTCGATGCCGCCCAGCGCGTGCAGGTCCGCCACGAGCGCGTCGCGCATCACGCGGCCTTCCACGATCAGCGCGCTCAGATCGGCGAGACTGCCTGCGCCGGCCAGCTCGGGGTCGATACCGCCGCCGGTGAGATACTCGTAGACAAAGATGCTGGTCAAAGGAATACGCCCCTATGCTCGTGATACCGGTTCTCGATCTGCTCGACGGCCATGCCGTGCGCGCCGTGCGCGGCGAACGCAGTGCCTATCGGCCCATTGAGTCGCCGCTCGCCGCTACCAGCGAGCCCGTTGCCGTGGCTCGCGCGCTGCTCGCCGCGAGCGGCGCGCAGACCCCGCAGACGCTCTACGTGGCCGACCTCGGCGCCATCCTCGGGCACGGCGCGCACGTCGAAACACTTGCCGCGCTGCGCCGCGCGTTGCCCGGCACCGAGATCTGGCTCGACGCGGGCTACGCAGACTACGCCGCGATGCGCGCCCTCTTCGCGGCCATTCACCACGCAGACGCTGCGCACAACACGGCCGCCACGTCGCCGGCCACAACCACCACACCCGCCACACCCGCCGCCCTCGTGCCCGTGTTCGGCTCCGAGTCGCTGCGCGACATCCACGCATTACGCGAAGCCGAAGACGCTGGGCACTCGCCCATCCTTTCGCTCGATCACCGCGCAGGCGAACTGCTCGCTGCCGGCGCGGAACATCCCACGCAAACCACTTCGGAATCCGCTTTATTCCCGCCCAACGCTGCCCACACCACCACAACCTGGTGGCCACAGCGCGTGATCGCGATGACGCTCGATCAGGTCGGCAGCTATGAAGGCCCCGACCTGCGCACCTTCGAGCGCATCCGCGCGAGCGTACCGGCGCACACCACGGTCATCGGCGCAGGCGGCATTCGCGATGCGCAAGACCTCGTGCGCGCCGAACGCGCGGGTGCCACTGCGTGGCTCGTCGCGTCCGCGCTTCACGATGGCCGCGTACAGCCCCGCGATCTCGCGCCATGCACGCCTGCCACCAGCGCGCGGGCAGATCACACAAATTCCATGCCAGACGACGAAGCGCATACACACGCGTTGCGCTGTAAGGAGACGGCAAGCCGGTGAGTCAGCGCGTGCCCTTGCAGTGACACTGTGTGCCGCAACGACACACAACCTGTTCGATGCTGGAACGCACGCGCCCTGGCTGCTCATTACAGAAACACCCGCTCGAAGACGCTGCGACGTGATGCACTGCAAAACAGCACTGCAAAACGCGTATTCGCGGCGCATCGGGTACCGGGGCATCGCCTTGCCTGCACATACCTCGCCAGCACATAAGACGAGGCACGTCCGCGCGATTTCATGCGCAACGCTGCGCAGCGTTGCCTACGCCACCCAGCGCGCTCAGTTCGAAAGCACACATTTCGGCATGGACCTTGCTAAAACGGCGCCATGCCTCTTTCGCCCAACGAATCTTCGTCGGCCGATGCGGGCGGGCCGTCTGCCGCGTCGCCCACTCGCGTCACTCACGACACGCACGACTGGACCTGTCCGTTCTGTCCGCTGCTCTGCGACGACCTCACGGTCAGCGCACAGCGCGACGGCACGCTCGCCGTGTCCGGTCACGACTGCCCGCGGCTTGCGCAGGCGCTCGCCACCTATGGCGCGAGCGACGCAACGACGCCGGCCATCGTGGACGGCCAGGAAACGTCGCTCGATGCCGCGCTCGCACGTGCGGCGGCGGTGCTCGGCGCCGCGCGCCGTCCGCTCTTCGGCGGGCTCGCCACCGACGTAGCCGGCGCACGCGCGCTCTACACGCTCGCGGCCCACTGCGGCGCCACGCTCGATCATCTGCACGGCGACGCGCTCACGCCCGCCACGCTCGCATTCCAGGACCGCGGCGCGTTCTTCACCACGCTCTCCGAAGTGCGCGCACGCGCTGACCTCATCGTGTTCTTCGCGTGCGAGCCCTCGCAGCGCTATCCGCGATTCTTCACGCGCGCATTCGGCGGCACCTCGATGGCACGCGAATTCGTGTTCGCAGGCTGCGCGCCCGACCCCGGCGCCGCGGGCCTCACGCACACGCAAAGCGAAACGCTGCTCGCCAACGCGGACCCGTTCGATACGCTCGCCATCTGGTCTGCGCTCGTGAACGGCCGCCGCCCCGAGACCTTTCCGGCCGACGCCCGCGCCGCCGCCAACGCCCTCGCGGCATTGCAGGCGCGCATTGCGGCGGCCCGCTACACCGTGTTCGTCTACGAGCCCGCCACGCTGCCGCACCCCCATGCGGCGCTGCTGATCGAAGCGCTGAACCGCATCGCGAAGGCCGCGAATCTCACCACGCGCGCGGGTTGCCTGCCCCTTAGCGGCGACGACGGCGCGCTCACCGTGAACCAGGCTGTGACGTGGCTTTCGGGCTTGCCGCTGCGTCTACGCGTTTCGGCGGCGGCCTCGCAAACAGGGGGCGCCTCGCTCGACTACGACCCGTACCGCTATCGCACCGAAACGCTGCTTGCCGCCAACGAGGCCGATGCGTTGCTGTGGGTGACGAGCTTCGCGATGCACGCCTTGCCTTCCACGCTGAAGGCCGACGTGCCCGCCGTCGTGCTCGGGCACCCGGCGCTGGCGGAGGCGGCGAAGGCGCGCGGCGGCGCCACGGTGTTCATTCCGGTCGCGACGCCGGGCATCGACGACACGGGGCATCTCTTTCGTGTGGATAGCTCCGTGGTCATGCCGCTCGCCGCCGCGCGGGGCGCCGCGCTGCCTTCGGTGCATGCCGTGGCCACACAACTGCTGGCAAAACTCGCCGCGTCCGCAGACGGGGAAGCCTCATGAGCCTCATTCGACTCAAAGGCGGCACGGTCTACGACCCGATCAACGGGGTGAATGGGCTGCGTCGCGACATCGCGATTCGCGACGGCCGCATCGTGAACGTGCCGGACCACGTGCCCGCCGACATGGAATACGACGCCGAAGGCATGGTGGTGATGGCGGGCGGCATCGACCTGCATTCGCACATCGGCGGCGGCAAGACGAACATCTCGCGCCTGCTGTTGCCCGAAGACCATCGCACCGACCTTGCGCGCGAAGCCGAACGTGCGCGCGCGTGTGAGGCGAACGGCAGTGCAGTGCTCGAACCGACGCGCGATGCCGAAGGTCGCTACCTGCGCCTGCCCTCGTGCGGCGTCTGCACGCCGGGCACGCTCGCCACCGGCTACCGCTACGCGGAAATGGGCTACACCGCGGCCTTCGAGCCCGCCATGATGGCCTCGAACGCGCGCCACGCGCATCTGGAAATGGGCGACACGCCGATCATCGATCATGGCGCCTACGTGATGCTCGGCAACGACGAACTGTTCCTGCAACTGCTGGCCTCGGGCGCCGGCCCGGAACGCATTCGCGACTACGTGGGCTGGACGCTGAACGCAAGCAAGGCGCTCGGCGTGAAGGTGGTCAACCCCGGCGGCATCTCGGCGTTCAAGTTCAACCAGCGCGCGCTCGACGTGGACGAAGCGCACGTGCACTACGGCGTCACGCCGCGCGACGTGCTGCGCACGCTCACACGCGCGCTCACTGAATTGCGCGTGCCGCATCCGCTGCACGTGCACGCGAGCAACCTGGGCGTGCCGGGCAATCTCGCGTCCACCATCAAGACCATGGACGCCGCGGACGGCTTGCCCATCCACCTCACGCACATCCAGTTTCACAGCTACGGCACCGAAGGGCCGCAGAAGTTTTCGTCGGGCGCGCGCGAGATTGCCGAGGCCGTGAACGCGCGGCCCAACGTGACCATCGACGTGGGCCAGGTGATCTTCGGGCAGACCGTCACCGCTTCCGGCGACACCATGATGCAGTTCCGCAACGCGCCGTTCGCGCGGCCGCACAAGTGGGTGATGGGCGACATCGAATGCGATGCGGGCTGCGGCGTAGTGCCGTTCCGCTATCGCGAACAGAGCTACGTGAACGCGCTGCAATGGATCATCGGGCTCGAAATCTTCCTGCTCGTGGACGACCCGTGGCGCGTTTCGATGACCACGGACCACCCGAACGGCGGCCCGTTCACGAGCTACCCGCATCTGATCCGCCTCTTGATGGACAAGTCGTTTCGCGACGAGCAACTCGCGAAGCTGCACCCCGAGGCGCAGGTGGCCAGCGCGCTGCGCGAACTGAAGCGCGAATTCTCGCTGTACGAGATCGCGATCATCACGCGCGCCGGCCCCGCGAAGCTATTGGGCCTGCGCGATCGCGGCCACCTGGGCGAAGGCGCGGCGGCGGATATCGCCGTCTATCGCAACCAGGACGACCGCGAACGCATGTTCACGTCGCCGGCCTACGTGTTCAAGGACGGCCACCTCGTGGCGCGCGACGGCACGCTCGTTTCGGTGCCCACGGGCGGCATCCATTTCGTGACGCCCGAATACGACCGCGGCATCGAAAAGACCCTGCGCGCGTGGAGCGACGCGAATCTCACCACGAACTTCGCGCACGCCGCGATCAGCAACGACGAAGCGTGTGCGTGCTGCCGCGGAGGCAGGCTGTTGCCGGTCGAATGCTTCTCCGCAGAGGAGGCGGAAAATCGTTGAACCCTGCGTTGAACTAAGCGTTGAACCGCGCGAACCCGCGCTGAACGCGCAGCAAGCGCAACCTCACGGAAGCATCACGCAAGCATCAAGCAACCAACCAGGCGCCGAGAGATGGAGCACGAACAGCCCGCGACGACCGACACCGCGCCCCTTACGATCAACGGCACGCTGATCGACAGGACGTTCGCCGAAGCCTTCCCGATGAAGGCCACGCGGCTCGTCGTGACGGCGCACACGCCGCAGTGGGCGCACCACGCCGCGCATTCCATGACGGGCTTCGCGACCTCGGTGATCGGCTGCGGCTGCGAGGCCGGTATCGAACGCGAACTCGCGCCCGACGAAACGCCCGACGGGCGGCCGGGCGTGAGCGTGCTGCTGTTCGCGGTGTCGTCGAAGGAACTGGCGAAGCAGGTGGAGCGGCGCGTGGGCCAATGCGTGCTGACGTGCCCGACCACGGCGGTGTATGGCGGTATCGACCGCGCCACGAGCCGCGCGCCGCTTTCGGACAACGCGGCGCTTGGCAGCACGCTGCGTTTCTTCGGCGACGGCTGGCAGATTGCGAAGATGATCGGCACCACGCGCTACTGGCGCGTGCCGGTGATGGATGGCGAGTTCGTCTGCGAAGACACGGCGCCCACGGTAAAGGCCGTGGGCGGCGGCAATCTGCTTTTGCTCGCCACCGACACCGACGCCGCCCTCGCCGCCGCCGAAGCCGCCGTGGCCGCGATGCGCAAGCTGCCGAACGTCGTGATGCCGTTTCCGGGCGGCGTGGTGCGCTCGGGGTCGAAGGTGGGCTCGAAGTATCGGGGCGCGACTGCCTCCACCAACGACGCGTTCTGTCCCACGCTCGTGGGCCTCTCGCCGCGCAGCGAACTCACGGACGAAGTGGGCTGCGTGCTGGAAATCGTGATCGATGGGCTCACGGAAGCCGACGTGGCCGCCGCAATGACGACGGGCATCGTGGCCGCCACCGCGCGTGGCCGCGCGGCGGGCATGCTGCGCATTTCGGCGGGCAACTACGGCGGCAAGCTCGGGCCCTATCACTTCCATCTGCACGCCCTTGCAGCTGGACTGGACGGGAGCCACGCATGAGCACCACGACCCTGCGTGTGAAGAAGGCGCCCGGCTTTCGCGTGGATGCATCGCCGCTGCTGCCCGAATTACTCGACAGCAAACCGCTCGCCGAGATCGAACGCATCGTGCTGCATGCGGGCAACGAAGCGTGCGCCGTAGGCGATCTGTTCGACGTGGCGCGCAGCGAAAGCGATGCAGGCGGCCCCACGCTGATGATCGAAGGCGCAGACCCGTGGCTCGACAGGCTCGGCGTCGCAATGAATGGCGGGCACCTCGTCGTGCAGGGCGCGGCCGGCGACTACGCGGGCCACCGCATGGCGGGCGGCGTGCTGAGCGTCGGCGGCAATGCGGGTCACTTCACGGCCTGCGAGATGCGTGGCGGCCGGCTCACCGTGAACGGCAACACCGGTGACTTCGCGGCCAGCGCGCTGCCCGGCGACATGGACGGCATGACGGGCGGCACGCTCGCCATTCACGGCAACGCGGGCGCGCGCCTGGCCGACCGCATGCGGCGCGGCCTCGTGCTGGTGGGCGGCAACGCAGGCGAATTTGCAGCGTCGCGGCTCGTGGCGGGCACCGTCTGCATAGCCGGCGAACTGGGCCCGCATTATGCGTACGGTATGCGGCGCGGCACGCTGCTGCTCGCACGCGAACCGCAACGTCTGCCGCCCACTTTTGCGGGCGGCGGGCGCGGCTTCGGCGTGTTCTGGTCGCTGCTCGTGCGCAGCCTCGCTGGCGAAATGGCGCCTTTTTCCGCGTGGAGCGCCGCGCAGCTGCCGGCGCGCTACACCGGCGACCTCGCCGTGGACGGCAGGGGAGAAATACTGATTCCCGGCTGAGCCTGCGCGCGGTAAAGGAGGGGTGTTCGGCAGAACACCTCGACAACGAAAGCACAACCCAAAAACGATAGGAGACATCGGGATGACGACGGCGCATTCTCCCGCTGCACGCCAATCCACCGGTTTGCGCGAACCGCGTCGCTACGCGGGCTCGCTGATCGTGCTGCACTGGCTGATCGGGCTCGCCATCATCGCCCTGCTCGCGCTGGGCTTGTACATGGTCGGCCTGCCCAAAGGGCTGCCCGTGAAGGCCACGCTGATCAACTTGCACAAGTCGCTCGGGTTGACGGTTTTCCTGCTGGTGCTTCTGCGCATCCTGGTGCGCGCGGCCCGTAACCGGCCGCCGCTTCCGCCGATGCCACCGTGGCAACGCGCCGCCGCGCGCACCACGCAGGTTCTTTTATATGTCGGGATGGTGGCCATGCCGGTCACCGGTTATCTGGGCTCGTCGTTCAACAGCTACGGCACGCGCTTCTGGGGCCTCGCGCTGCCGCGTTGGGGCTGGGACGACGCGGGCCTGCGCCACCTCTTCTTCGGCGCGCATCGCTACATCGCGTACGCGATGATCGTGCTCGTCGCGCTGCATATTGCCGGCGCGCTCAAGCATCAGTTCATCGACCGCGACAACCTGATGGCGAGAATGCTGCCATGAGCGTGGCTACCATGATGCCGTGTTCACGGTCGCCATCGTCGCAGGTGTCGCAAACACTGCGCACGCGCGACGGGCACCGCGTACGCTATGCCGTTGCGGGCGCAGCTGATGGACTGCCCGTGGCCGTGCTGCATGGTGGCCCCGGCAGCGGCAGCCAGCCGGGCGCGCTGCGGCTCTTCGATCTCTCGCGCCATCGCATCGTGCTGATCGATCAGCGTGGCGCGGGCGCATCGAAGCCGCGCGGCAGCGTGCGCCGCAACCGCACCAACGCGCTGATCGCCGACATGGAAGCCATTCGCGTGCGCCTTGGCATCGAACGCTGGGGCGTGCTGGGCGGATCGTGGGGCGCGGCGCTGGCGCTCGCCTACGCGGGGCGGCATCCCGAGTCGCTAAGTGCGGTCGTGCTGCGCGGGCTCTTTCTCGCGTCGGAACGCGAAGTGCGCGGACTCTTCGTGACTTCGCGCCATCGTGCTCCGCGTCAGTGGACGAAGCTTGCGTCCGCTGCGCATTGCACGCGCCCTCACGCGTTGCTGCGTCGTTGCCACGCGTTGCTTCAATACGGCGTGAGCCCCGCACGTCAACGCGCCGTGGCGCTCGCGTGGCGCGACTACGAAAACGTCGTGCTCGCGCGTTCGTGCGGACGCGGCGCCGTGGCTTCGGCCACGCGGACGCCTCGCGTCACGCCGGCTCGTGCAGACCGGCTTGTCGCGAAGTACCGCGTGCAGTCGCACTATCTCGTACATCGCTGCTGGCTGGGCGAAACGCGGCTGCTGGCGCTGGCGCGTCGCGCGGGCAAGGCCGGTGTGCCGATTGCCGCCGTGCATGGCAGCCGCGACCCCGTGTGTCCGCCGCAGAATCTGCAACGTCTCGCGCGTGCCGTGCCGCATGCGCAGACCGAATGCGTGCCGGGCGCGGGCCATCTCGCGAGCGACCCTGCGCTGCACCGGCGCGTGGCGCGCGCGATCGAACGCCTGTTTGCCGAACCCAACCGCGAGGAGCGCACGCTGCGCTACGCCACATGAAAATCAAGGTGCTCGGATCGTCCGCAGGCGGCGGCTTTCCACAATGGAACTGCAACTGCCGCAATTGCGACGGCGTGCGACGCGGCACGGTGAAGGCGACGCGCCGCACGCAGTCGTCTATTGCGGTGAGCGCGAACGGCGAAGACTGGCTGCTCGTGAATGCGTCGCCGGACCTGCTCGCGCAGATCGCGGCGCATCCCGAACTGCAACCGGCGCGCCGTGTGCGCGACAGCGGCATTGCCGCGGCGCTCGTGATCGACGCACAGATCGACCACGTCACGGGCCTCGTGATGTTGCGCGAGCGCGATACGCCGCTGCCGCTCTACGCGACGCAGGCCGTGTGGCAAGACCTCTGCACGGGCTTTCCGATTGGCCCCATGCTCTCGCATTACTGCGGCGTGGAGCATCACCCCATCGCGCTGGACGGTGGCGCCTTTTCCGTCGCGGCGCTGCCGGGCTTGCAGATCGAAGCGCTGCCGCTTTCGAGCAAGGCACCGCCGTACTCGCCGCATCGCAATGCGCCGGAACGCGGCGACAACATCGGCCTCACGTTCATCAATCCGCAGTCGGGCAAGCGGGCGTTCTATGCGCCGGGGCTGGGCGCAATCGAACCGCACGTGCTGGCCGCCATGCGCGAAGCCGACCTGCTGCTCGTGGACGGCACGCTGTGGACCGGCGACGAAATGATCCGTCTCGGGCTTTCGAAGAAGACCTCGGCTGACATGGGCCATCTGCCGCAATCGGGGCCCGGCGGCATGATCGAGGTGCTCGATTCGATCGGCAGCGACAAAAGCAACGGCAGCGGCACGGGCAAACCGCGCAAGGTGCTCATCCACATCAACAACACGAACCCGATTCTGGTGGAAGACGGCCCGGAGCGGCGCGAGCTTGCGGACCACGGAATCGAAGTCGCGTACGACGGCATGGCGTTCGAGCTTTGAGAGTTTGAATGCGTTGAGCGCCCTGACCAGACGAAATCAAACGGAGACGGCATGAACATCAACGACACCTACGGCACAGCGCCGGTACGCGAGGTCGATCCCACGCTGCCGGCCTGGAGCCGCGAGGCATTCGAAGAACAGTTGCGCGCGAAGGGCACGTCGTACCACATTCATCATCCGTTCAACGTGAAGATGAACAGCGGCGGCTGTTCGCCCACACAGATTCGCGGCTGGGTGGCCAACCGCTTCTATTACCAGATCAACATTCCGCTCAAAGACGCCGCCGTTCTCTCCAATTGCCCCGACCGCGCCACGCGTCGCCGCTGGATGCAGCGCATTCTGGACCACGACGGCTACGGCGAAGACGAAGGCGGCATCGAAACGTGGGCGCGCCTGGCGGATGCCGTCGGTATTTCGCGCGACGACCTGTGGTCGCTGCGGTTCGTCACGCCGGGCGTGCGTTTCGCCGTGGACGCCTACGTGAATTTCGCGCGCCGCGCGCCGTGGCAGGAAGCGGTGTGCTCGTCGCTCACGGAGATGTTTGCACCGCAGATCCATCGCGACCGTCTCGCCACGTGGCCCGGTCATTACCCGTGGATCGACGCCGTGGGTCTCGACTACTTCCGCTCGCGCATCACGCGTGCGCAGCGCGACGTGGAGCACGGCCTCGAAGTCACGCTCGACCACTTCACGCGGCGCGACCAGCAGGAACGGGCGCTCGAGATACTGCAATTCAAGCTCGACATTCTCTGGACGATGCTGGACTCGATCGAAAAGGCCTTCCCGCAATGACTGACGAAGCGCACAACCTGAAGCTGAAAACGCTGTTCCGCATGCAATGGGAGCCGGCGCAAAACGCGCACGTGCTGCTGTACCCCGAAGGCATGGTGAAGCTGAACCAGAGCGCCGCCGAAATCCTGAAGCGCTGCGACGGCACGCGCAACATCGACACGCTGATCGCCGATCTCGAACAGGCCTTCAACGCCACGGACATCGGCGGCGAAGTCCGCTCATTCGTGGCCGAAGCGCAGCGGCGCGGCTGGCTGGAGTAGTGCCATGAACGAACCTGCTGCTGCCTTTGCCTCTCCCGCTGCCGCCGCGTCGCAAACCGCAGCGCCCGACGTGCCGCCGCCGCTGTGGCTGCTTGCCGAACTCACCTACCGTTGCCCGCTGCATTGCGTGTTCTGCTCGAACCCGGTGAACTACGCGGCACACAATCGCGAACTGGATACGGCGCAATGGCTCGACGTGCTGCGCGAAGCGCGCGCGCTGGGCGCGGCTCAACTGGGCTTTTCCGGCGGCGAGCCGCTGCTGCGCGACGACCTCGAAGTGCTCGTGGCCGAAGCGCGCAAGCTAGGCTTCTACACGAACCTCATCACCTCCGGCATCGGGCTCACGGAAAAGCGCATCGGCGACCTGAAGGCTGCGGGCCTGGATCACATTCAGCTCTCGTTTCAGGACTCCACGCAGGAACTCAACGACTTCCTTTCCAGCACGCGCACGTTCGATCTGAAGCGGCGTGTGGCGAGCCTCATCAAGGCGCACGGTTTTCCGATGGTGCTCAACTGCGTGCTGCATCGCTACAACCTGCCGCACGTGGACCGCATTATCGAGATGGCGCTTGCAATGGGTGCCGAGTACCTGGAACTCGCCAACACGCAGTACTACGGCTGGGCCAAGGCGAACCAGGCGCAACTCATGCCCACGCGCGAACAACTGGAAGAGGCGGAGGCCGTGGTGCAGCGCTATCGCGAAACCCATGGCGACCTCTGCAAGATCTTCTTCGTGGTACCCGACTATTTCGAACGGCGCCCCAAGCGCTGCATGAACGGCTGGGGCGCGGTGTTTCTGGGCGTGGCGCCGGACGGCACCGCGCTGCCCTGCCACGCGGCCCGCGATCTGCCGGGGCTCGTCTTCCCGAAGGTGACCGAACAGCCGCTGCGCAGCATCTGGTACGAGAGCGACGCGTTCAATCACTATCGCGGCACGTCGTGGATGAAAGAGCCGTGCCGCAGTTGCGACGAAAAAGAGAAAGACCTGGGCGGCTGCCGCTGCCAGGCGTATCTGCTCACGGGCGACGCGGCCAATGCGGACCCTGTCTGCGACAAGTCGCCTATGCATGAAAAAGTGGTGAGCGTGGTGCGCGAGGCGGCAATGGCTCGATCGACGCCAACATCGGCCCTGCGCGAGCAACCCATCCTGTTTCGCAACGACGCCAACTCGCGGGCGCTGGCCGCGCAGACAGAGCACACCGACCACACATCGGATACCGCGGGAGCCGTGCGATGACCGAGAACGCCATTTCCGTCCTGCTCGTCGACGATCACGCCGTGGTGCGCGAGGGCTACCGGCGTCTGCTCGAACTCAACGCCGACGTGAACGTATGCGGCGAAGCGGCCGACGCCGCCGCGGCCTACCAACGCTTCTGCACGCTGCAACCGGACGTGGTGGTGATGGACGTGTCGTTGCCGGGTGCAAGCGGCATTGAAGCCATGCGCCGCATGCTGGCACGCGAACCGCATGCGCGCGTGCTGATTTTCAGCGTTCATGAGGAAGCCATCTTCGTGCGCCGCGCGCTGGATGCGGGCGCCCTCGGCTACGTGACGAAGGCCAGCGCGCCGGACGTGCTGGTGGAAGCGGTGCGCACAGTGGCGAGGCGCGCGAGCTATCTGAGCCCCGATATTTCGCAAACGCTCGCGTTGCGCCACGCATTCAGCGAAGGTCCGCCGGGGCGTCAACTCTCCGCGCGCGAATTCGAAGTACTGCGGCTGCTCGTGCAGGGCTACACGTTGCAGAGCATCGCGGAAAAGCTGGGGCTTTCGCAAAAGACCGTGGCGAATCACCAGTCGGTAATTCGCCAGAAGTTCGGCGCCGACAACGGCGTACAGCTCGCGCAGATGGCGAGCCGTTTAGGCCTTCAGGGTCTTCAATTCACGGGGCCGGCGAGCCCCGCCTGAGCCGGAAGACGCGCACAGAACAGAAAGCCTTCGCCGGGTTTGCTCGCCAGCTGAAACTCGCCACCCAGTGCTTCCACACGCTCGCGCATCCCGATGAGCCCGAGCCCCGCACGCGGCTCGCCCAGGTCCGTGCCTGGACCGTTGTCCGCCATCGAGACGATGATCTCGTCGTCGCCCTGCGCGCCCTCGCTCACCTGTCCCGCCGCCGCATCGCGCGGCGCCCGCACGAGAAAGATCTCGACGCGCGACGTGCGCGCGAATTTCGACACGTTCGTGAGCCCTTCCTGCACGAGCCGGTAGAGCGTGATGTTGAGCACGTCGGAGAGTCCGCTGAAATCGCCTTCGATAGTGAGCGAAAACGACGCGTCGGGCAGCCGTTCGCGCCAGCCGTCCACGCAATGTTCGAGGGCGCTCGGCAAGCCGAATTCGTCAAGCCCGATAGGCCGCAGCCTGCGGATCATGCCGCCGATCTGCCGGTAGACGTGACCCGCGCTCTGCACGAGCGCGAGCGCAATGCGATGAATCTCGGGTTCGCGTTCGCCCGAGAGGTCACGCACGCGCGAGGCGTCCAGCGACATCGCATTCAGGTATTGCCCCAACTCGTCGTGCAGTTCGCGCGCGAGGTGCCGGCGTTCCTGCTCCTGCGCGTCTAATGCCTGATTCGCAAGACGCCGGTTGTCCGCGAGCAGCCGCTCGGCCTCTTCTTCCAGCATGCGGCGGCGCGCCAGTTCGCGCTGCGTTTCGCGATAGCGTCGCCACGAGAACCACGCAAGGCCCACGGCGAGCACACATAACGTGGCGGGCAATTCGTCCAGCTGAAAGCGTTCGAGGTGGCGCGTGAAGCGGTAGGTCAGTTCGCTGAAGTCGAACATCATGGCGAGCAGCCACGCGACCACCGTGATGACGACAACGCAAAGCAGATCGCGCCACGCAACGGAACGTGACGGCTGCGGGCTCGCCTCAGGAGCCTTGGGAACGCTAGACAGGTCGGTTGGGTCGTGTGCCATTCCGCTCGATTGTACTCAGCCCATGCGCGCGCGAGCACTGTTTTACAGGCGCTTTCGACGTCTTTTAGCGGCCTTTTATGGCTTCGGGAAGGGTTCCGGGCAAGATCAGGAAAAGCTCCCGGTTCTGCATGCCATGCCTTGTGCGAAGCTTTCAGCACGCAGACATCGCGCGTGGCAATGATCTGTGGCGAACAACAAAAGACTTCGAACAGGTGGAGCAGAGACAATGAGCATTCCAATCCATTTGCGCCGCAGGCGTCTGCGCATGCGGCGCGCCGGTCTTGGTGTGTTTGGCGCGTGCATCACGGGTGCGCTGACGGGTCTTCCGGGGGCGGCGTGGGCGCAGGCCACGCCCGCGGCTGCAACGGCTGCTTCTCAGCCCGCTGCTTCTCGGCCCGCTGCCGCAGCTGAAGCGCCAAACGCATCGGGCAACAACGCGGGCAATAGCGCTGGCAACGACGCTGGCAACAGCGCGGCAAACACACCGCTCCCCGAAGCCACGCTCGCACCCGTCGTTGTCGTGGGCACCACGCCGTTACTCGGCATCGGCACCCCGCTCGCCCAGGTGCCCGCCAACGTGCAAACGGTGCACGCCAAAGACATCGACGCACAGCATCGCAACACGCTGATCGACTATTTCGCGAAGAACCTGCCGAGCGTCGATATCTCCGACGCCCAGGGCGATCCCTGGCAAATGAACGTGAATTACCGCGGCTTCACGGCGTCGCCGCTGCTGGGCACGCCGCAAGGGCTCTCGGTATTCGTGGACGGCGTGCGCGTGAACGAGCCCTTCGGCGACATCGTGAACTGGGACCTGATTCCGTCGCAGGCCATCGATACCATCCAGCTCATTCCCGGCTCCAATCCCACCTACGGGCTCAATACGCTGGGCGGCGCCATTGCGATCACCACCAAGAACGGCAAGACGAGCCCCGGCGGCGAAGCCGAAGTGCAGGTAGGCTCGTGGGGCCGCAAGACCGCGCAGATCGAACAGGGCGGCACCATCGGCCAGAATCTGGACTACTACGTGACCGCCGGCGCCGCAAACGACAACGGCTGGGCCGCGCAAAATGCCAGCCGCGTGCGCCAGGCCTTCGGCAAGCTGCGCTACACGGACGCGGACACCACGCTCTCGTTTTCCGCTGGCGGCGCAGACAACGACCTGCACGGCAGCCAGACGATTCCGCGCTCGTTCCTGAGCAACCCCGCGCAACCGTACACGTTCCCGGACGAAAACAAGAACAGCGTGGGCTACGCCACGCTTTCGGGCGATCACTTCTTCAACGACAACGTGGAGCTGAGCGGCAACGCCTACTTCCGCCAGTTCCGCAACAGCAACCTCAGCAGCAACAACAACCCCGACTTCGGGTCGCTGAACGCGGACGGCACCGTCAACACGCTGGAGGCCACGAACGTCCAGTCCATCGTCTCTACGGGCAGCTACGGCGGCAGCTTGCAACTCACGCTGCTCGGCAAGCTCGCGGGCATGGACAACCAGTTCGTTTCGGGTGTGTCGGCCGATCTCTCGAACTCGCATTACACGTCTTCGTCTCAGGACGCCGCGTTTACGTCGACGCGTGCGACAGTGGGCATTGGCGACTACGCGCTGCAGACCGACGCGCGAACGCATTCGGCCAACTACGGCGTCTACTTCAGCGACACGCTCTCGCTCACGAAGCAATGGGCGCTGACGTTGGCGGGTCGCTACAACTGGGCGTCGGCCACCATCGGCGACGAAAGCGGCATCCAGCCGCAACTCGACGGCCACCACACGTTTTCACGCTTCAATCCCGCCGTGGGCATCAACTGGAATCCCACGCGCAACTTCACGGCCTACGCCACGTACAACGAAGGCATGCGCTCGCCTACGGCCATCGAACTCGCCTGCGCGGACCCTGCCGCGCCCTGCTCGCTGCCGAACGAATTCGTGGCGGACCCGGCGTTGGAGCCTGTGATCTCGAAGACGTTCGAGGTGGGCGCGCGCGGACGCATCGGCGCGAGCACCACGTGGAGTGCGGCCGTCTACAGCACCACGCTCGACAACGACATCCAGTTCGTGAGCAGCAACGGCGCGTCGAGCAACCAGGGCTTCTTCCAGAATGTCGGCAGAACGCGGCGCCAGGGCCTGGAACTCGCGGGGCGCAGCGAGTTCGGCCCGTTCGCCGTGACCGCGAGCTATAGCTATGTGAACGCCACTTATCGCTCGACGTGGACTGAAAACAGCGCGAGCAATTCGAGCGCGGATGCGTCGGGCAACATCACCGTGAAGTCCGGCGACCATATTCCGGGCATTCCGCAAAATACCGTGAAACTGCGGCTCGATTACAAGCCGCTGCCGAAGTGGAACATCGGCACGAACCTGACGTGGCGCGGCAGCATCTACGCGCAGGGCGACGAAAACAACCAGGACGTGAACGGCAAGATTGCGGGCTACTTCCTGATCGACCTCGATACGACCTGGCAGGCCACGAAGCAGCTGCAACTGTTCGCCACGGTGACGAACCTGCTCGACAAGCGTTATGCGAGCTACGGCGTGCTGGGCGAAAACTTCTTCAACGGGCCCGGCCACACGTTCGACGGTGCGAACCCGGTGAACGAACAGTTCGTGGGACCCGGTGCGCCGCGCGGCATGTGGGTGGGACTGCGATACGCGTGGAAGTAGGCGGCAGGAGCATGCGTGCCTTGCATGCGTGGAGCGACAGGCTCACGCGTGTGACGCACGCGTGAGCTTTGATGCCGTGATGCGTCTTCAGTCGATCGTGCCGTCGCTGCGCGGCCACGTGACGATGCCCCAGGCAAGCGGCAGGTCGCCGATCTGCTTGATGGGCTGATAGCTCTTCGCATCGAGCACGTAGACCGCGTCCGAGCGCCCGCAGGCCAGCATCAGCTTCGTGCCGTCCGGCGTGAAGCTGAAGTGCCAGCAGCGCTGCCCGATGGGCACGTCCGTAACGTGCTCGAAGCTGTGGCCGTCGAACACCTGCAGCGTCTTGTCACGCGCGGCGGCCACCAAAAGCCGCTGCCCTTCGGGGCCGAACGTGATGCCGTATGGCCCGAGCTTCGTGTCCACGGTCTTCACCACGCTGAAGTCGTGCGCGTCCAGCACCACGAACTTGCTCAGCGATTCGAGCGTGACCACGTAATACTTGCCGTCCGGCGACACCGTGATGCCGCGCGGCCGGCCGCCCGCCGTGAGCTTCACCGTGCGAATGGGTTGACCCGTGCGGGCGTGGTAGACCGACACGGTGTCGTCGCCTTCGTTGGTGACGAGCATCGCGTCGCTATCCGGCGAAAACGCAATGCCTTCGGTCTCGTGGCCACTCGTGACAGAGCGGATCACGCGCCACGTCTTCATGTCGACGATGGCGATTTCGGCGGGCGGCTTGTTCGCGTCGTCGTCTTCCGCAGCCGGTTTGCCGGTTTTTCCGGGGTTGTCGGGTTTTCCGGGTTTTCCGGGTTTTCCATTGGGCGGACCACCGTCCTCGCCCGGTTCGTAGGTCACGTAGGCGTAGCCGTTGTGCACGCGCACATACTCGGGGTTTTTGCCGATCTTTACGCGCTTCACGACGTTGCCCGTGGCCGTATCGATCACGGCAAGGTCGCGCGTGTTCTTGTTCGCCACCAGCAGGCGCGTGCCGTCCGCGTTGAGGCTCAGGCCGCGCGGACCGTCCGCGCCAACCGGGAAGGTCTTCGCGAGCGTCATCTGATTCAGGTCGATCACGCCAACGCCGGCCTTCTCGGAAGTGACGTAGGCCGTGGGCGCCGACGCATCGGCTGCACCGGCTGCGTTAGCACTCGTAGCCCCTACCGCCGTGCCGGCCGCAAGCGCGAACGCAACGGCCAGCGTCAGCGGACGCACGCGGCGCCTTGCGGGATGGGCTCGTTCTGCAGCAGCGGGTTTCAAGGGAGGGAAGGAACAGCGTGTCTCCAGCATCTTGTTCTCCTTGTCCGTATCGGAAGCGTTGCGCGCGGTTGTGTGGCGCGACCGCGCACGGCGAAGCTCAATGGTCCAAGTTAGCCCATCGGCACGCAGTTTGGCAATGGAGGCTAAACGGGAGAACTTCCCGAAATAAACCCCGGCTTATCGGCAACGAAAGAATGTCTGAATTCACATCGCCGCGCTGCTTCGCTATTGTCGGGCTCATGAATCGGCCAATGAATCGGTCAATGAACCGGTCAATGAACCGGCTCATCTGCCGGCCCATGTCTCGCGGCTTGCACCCACGCTCGCAGCCGCCGCCGCGAACTGCCGACCGGACTATCGACGGGGACTACCCACCACCCTGCCAGCGGGACCCTCACAGGACCAGCCCATGCAAGCGCTCATTTTCGACGTTGACGGCACACTCGCCGACACCGAAGCCGCTCATCGCAAGGCCTTCAACGCGGCCTTCGCCGAGGCCGGGCTGGACTGGCACTGGGACGAGCCGCTCTATACGCGGTTGCTTTCCGTCGCAGGCGGCAAGGAACGGCTGCTTCACTACTGGCGCATCACCGACCCTGAAGAGGCCGCGGGCTCGCGTGTGAGCGAAGTGATCGACGCCGTGCATGCCATCAAGACGCGCCACTACGCGGCGCTTCTGCGCGATGGCGGCCTGCCGCTGCGGCCCGGCATTGCGCGGCTCATCGATGAGGCCAACGCCGCCGGCGTGCCCGTGGCCATCGCCACCACCACGACGCCCGGCAATCTGGACGCGTTGCTCAGCACGCCGTTCGGCACCGACTGGCGCCACCGCTTCGCCGCCATCTGCGACGGCCACACCACGCCCGTGAAGAAGCCCGCGCCCGACGTCTACTTCGACGTGCTGCAACGGCTCGCCTTGAGCGGCAACGACTGCATCGCCTTCGAAGACTCGGTGAACGGCCTGCGTGCCGCCCGCGCCGCGCGCATTCCCACCATCGTGACGCCTACGGCCTACACGGCCCATCACGATTTCGACGACGCCTTGCGCGTGCTACCGCATCTGGGCGACCCGGATCAGCCGCTCGCGCTGCATGCCACGCACGAGCCGTGCACGATCGTCGATCTGGCCACGCTACGCCGCTGGCACGGCAACACGCTGTTCCCAGGCGCCGCGATCAGGCCCGCGAGCTTTGCCACGCCCGCTGGAATCACAGGCAACCCGGCGGTACGCCGATGAGCGGCCCGACACGTGCAGTGCTCGTCGATCTGGACGGCACGATGGTCGATACGGCGGCGGACATCGCCGCCGCCGTCAATTTCATGCTGGCCGAGTTCGGCGCCGAACCGCTGACGCTGGAGACGGTACGCGGTCTGATTGGCCGCGGCGTGCCGGCACTCGTGCGGCGCTCGCTCGAAGCTGCGCACCTCGACCGGCGTTTGAGCGCAGGGCGCGCCGAGCCCGTGTTTCACCACTACTACGCGCAGGTGAACGGGCGCCTCGGCACGGTCTATAGCGGCGTGACGGAAGGGCTCGCCGCGCTGAAGCGCGAGGGGTATGCGCTTGCCTGCGTCACCAACAAGCCGCGGTCGCTCGCGGCGCCGCTGCTTGCGCTGACGGGCCTCTCCCGCCACCTCGATGCCCTCGTGGCGGGCGACTCGATTCCCCACATGAAGCCCGCGCCCGAGCCGCTATGGCATGCGGCGGAACTGCTCGGCGCGGACGCCGCGAACGCGGTGCTCGTGGGCGACTCGCCCGTCGACGTAGCGGCCGCGCAGGCCGCGGGCATACCCGTCTTCATCGTCACCTACGGTTACGCAGGGCCGAACGGCGCGCAGGCCCTGCCTTGCGATGGACTCATCGATTCGTTCGAGATGTTGCCCGCGTTACTGGCGCGGGCGAGGGCAGTGTCGGAGCAGTAAGGGGCATTTCTCACGCCGACGCCGCATGTTTGCATGTCTATGCACTTCGCATCGCAATGCGAAGTGGTCCAGAACGAAAACTAAAGATTCGGACAATGCGGCCGTAATACGGGCGGTAAATCACAAGAGCCAGGGCCGGCCTCGGCCTCAAGGCGATCAACAATAACCGCTCACCGCACGAGGGATTTTCCATGCCCATTCGCCGCATGCGCCTGTTGCTTGCAGCGCCCGCCGTCTTGCTCGGCGCCTGTTCAATGGTTGCCCCGCCTTATTCCCCCTCTGTCGACAATATCGAGTCCCTGAAGAGCATGCCCGCTGCACATGCGCGGCTTGGCGAATTTTCTTCGACCCCGGGCCCGGCCAATTACTACCCCGTGCCGCTGCGCGCAGATTCAATGCGCTCGCCTGTCGGAAAGTCGTTCGGCGACTATCTGGCGGACGCAATGACCCGAGAACTCACGATGGCAGGCAAGCTCTCGCCGCAAAGCGACGTCGAAATCAAGGCCACCTTGATCACGAACGACATCGACGCAGGTCTTGCCCAAGGCGGCGCGAAACTCGCCGCGCGCTTCGTGGTGACGCGCAGTGGCGACATTCGCTACGACAACGTCGTAAGCGCGCAAACGCAATGGGATTCCGCATTCGCGGCCATGATCGCCGTACCGAAAGCGAGAGAGGAATATCCGATCGCCGTGCAGAAGCTGCTCGGTGCGCTATATGCCGACCCGGCCTTCCGCAAGGCAATCGATTAAGACGCCGCTTCGAGCTTTGAATACACCAACCACACGAACGAGGATTAAAACAATGACGATGATTCGCACCGTGGCCGTTGCCAGCCTGATCGCCGTGCTGTCCGGCTGCGCGCATGAAATTTCGTTGACGGGCGATCCCACCAGGCTGCCTGCACTCCAGACGGCGCCACTCGACAAGACCGTCGCGCTCGTCATCACCGACGATGAGGCCGGCCGCGAAGTCATTACGCCGGGCGGTGGCGGCGACAAGGTTAGCTATCACCCGTACCGCGATCTCGAGTTGCCGCTGTATGTCGGGTTGGGCCACGTGTTCAAGAACGTGACCAAACTGAAAGCTGCACCGGACGCCGAAACCATTCGCGCCAAGCATCTGGATTACGTGGTCGTGCCGACTATCGTGACGACGTCTTCGTCGCCGAGCCTCCTGACATGGCCGCCGACCGACTTTTCCGTCACGCTCACGTGCACGGTGACGGACCCGGCGGGCCAACAGGTTGTGACAGAGAAGGTCACGGGCACGGGCCACGCGGAATTCAGCGAATTCCGCCGCAACTTCGGCCTGGCAGCCCAACTGGCTACCGCGGACGCCGTCACGAAGCTGCAGGACTCGCTTGCAGGCGCGCCGGAATTGCATAAGTAACGCTGCGGCAAAGAGATATACGGCGGCCCGCACGGCTTCATGAGGCGATCATGAGTAACAGTGCAGGCCCGTCGCTTCGTTTGCAGGCCTTTCTCTTGCAGTCCGGCTGCAAACCTCGCCTAGAACGCGTGCCGCAACCCCACCGTCACCGCCACCTGCGTGCCGGTGGACGAAGGCGACAGCGTATTGATCATCGCTTCGCTCAGCACGGTGCCGGCCGGCGCACCGCGCACGTGTTGATAGACACTTTCCAGATAGACGTCGGTGCGCTTGCTGAGCGAGTAGTCGGTTTGCAGCATGACCGAATGCCACGCGGGATACGCGACCGTCGTGCCGCTGCCGTAAGCGCCATCCGTGTACGTGTAGGCCCCCGAAACGCTCCACGCCGGCGTGATCGCGTACTTGGCGTTCACCTCGTAGTTGTCGAGCCGCAGCGTTCCCGCGAGCGGCAGATAGCCGCCCGTGCCGAACGAGAACACGCCTGCCATGTTGTCGATCTGCGTGTGGCTCCAGACGAGCCCCACCGTTGCCGGCCCGAACGTGTAGTTGCCGCCCGCGCCCCAGATGCGCTGACGCTGCGCCACGAAGTTCGCGCTGCCGTCGCCCTGCGAAATCGCACCGTTCGGCGTGGTGCCCGTCACGCCGCCGCCCGCGTTGTTGAATTGCAGATAGCCCGCCGCGAGATTCACGGGGCCTTGTGCCCATGAGAGCGCGAAGCCGTAGGCGCGGTTGTCCGCGAATGCGCCCGCCTTGTTGCTGAACGCGTACATGCCTTCGAAGGTCGCGCCGTAGAACGTGGGGCTCGTGTACTTCACCGCGTTGTTGATCACGACGGAATTGGCCGCGAGATTGTCGTTCTCGAACGGATGCGCAGCCATGTTGCCGCCCCAGGTGTTGGCCTCCGCGGAGAGCGGTCCGAGCAGGTCGTTGACCACGTCGAACTGGCGGCCGAACGTGAGCGAACCATACGGATCGCTTTGCAGCCCCACCCACGCCTGCGAACCGAAGCCGTCGCCGGGGAACGCCTGGGTGCCGTTGTTCAGGTTGAAGCCCTGCTCCAGCTTGAAGTTGGCATGCAGGCCGCCGCCCAGGTCTTCCGAGCCTTTCAGGCCGAACACGGTGTTCTGCGTGGAACTCGTCGCCATCTGCCAGGCGCTGTGGCCGCCCTGGTTGTTCGTGTAGGTGAGCCCGGTGTCGATGAGACCATACAGGGTCACACTGCTTTGCGCGTGCGCGCAAGCGGCAAAGGCGCCGGTGAGTGTCAACGTCAGCAAGGTTTTCTTCATGCTTTCAAGCTCCGTTTTGATCTTGGCAAATTCTGGCGGACTTTCATGGATAGCGCCGGCCATGCCGCAAACAAGGGCATGCCATTGCACCAGTTCGAAACCGCGTGCGACGCAGTGGTGAAGCAGAGGCTGTGACAACACGGAACGTGTGGCCACGAGCCGACGAACACGCGGTATCGAACGCAAGGTTCGCACCAGCTTCGCGAACGGCGATTGCAGTGACGGGCTTGAAAGGAAGAGCAGGTACGTGGGCACTTTACGAAACGAAACGTAGATGACGTTTCGCTTCCTCGCGGCTTGCTTGCTGCTTGCCGCATGCTTGCTGCTACTGATCGCGTGAATTCAGCAGATGCGCGGCAACTGCTCGCCGCTCAGCATGTCGAGTTCGCGTGCGCCGCCCAGGGCGTTGAGCCGCACGGCAGGGCGGTTGTTGTGCACGGCCTCCACGCGTCCTATCACTGTCGCGCGCGGATCGAAGCGGCGCAGCACGTCCACCGTGCGGCTCGCTTCATCGGCAGGCGTGAACGCGACGAAGCGCCCCTCGTTGGCTACGTAGAGCGGATCGAGCCCAAGCAGTTCGCATGCGCCGCGCACAGGGTCCAGCACGGGAATGGCGGCTTCGGCGAGATCGATCACAACGTTCGCGGCGTCCGCAATTTCGATGAGCCCCGTTGCGAGACCGCCGCGCGTGAGGTCGCGCAGACAGTGCAGTTCGACACCCGCGTCGATGAGTGCGAGCACGGTGGCCGCAAGCGGCGCGCAATCGCTCGCGAGTTCCGTTTCGAAGCCCAACCCCTCGCGCACCGCGAGAATCGCAATGCCGTGGCGGCCAATATCGCCGCTCAGAATCACGGCGTCGCCGGCGCGAACGCGTTGCGGCACCACAGGAGCAGGCGCGCGAATCAGGCCGACGCCCGATGTGTTGACGTACAGCCCGTCGCCCTTGCCGCGCTCCACCACTTTCGTGTCGCCGGTCACGATGCGCACGTTCGCGGCAAGCGCCGCCGCGCGCATCGATTCGACCACCCGTTGCAGCGTAGCGAGCGCGAAGCCTTCTTCGATCACGAGCCCCACGCTCAAATAACGCGGCTCGGCACCGCACATCGCAAGGTCGTTCACGGTGCCGTTGACGGCGAGCGATCCGATGTCTCCGCCCGGAAAGAACAGCGGGCGCACGACGTAGGAATCCGTGGTGAAGGCAAGCCGTGCGCCGCCGGCGTCGAATGTCGCGCCGTCGTGCGTGAAGTCTTCGTCGCACGTCGCGAATGCGGGACGAAAGAGCCTCTCGATCAGTTCACGGGTAAGACGCCCTCCGCCGCCGTGCGCGAGTTCCACGACGTCTTTGCTGCTTGCAGGCATCGGGCAGGATGCCGAAAGAAAGGACGATTCGCTCATAGGGTGTCGGTCACCTTGTGCATTTCATGTCCGGTCGCAGGCAGGCTATCGCCCGCGCGCCGATAGCGGTAATACGCGGCACATACACCCTCGGACGACACCATCGTTGCCCCCAGTGGATGCTCCGGCGTGCAGCGTGTGCCGAATGCGGGGCAATCGCAGGGCTTGCGCCGGCCGCGCAGCAAATCGCCTGCGATGCATTCGCCCGCGTGTTCTTCGGGCACGGCGAGGTCCGCAAAGCGCGTCAGTGCGTCGTAGCGCCGATAGCGCGGCGCAAGCCCAAGGCCGCTCGCGGGAATCTCGCCCAGGCCGCGCCAGCGCTGCGCCTGCACGCTGAAGACCTGCGCCACGGCGGCGCGCGCCGCCGTGTTGCCCTCGCGTCGCACCGCGCGGCTGTAGGCGTTCTCCACCTTCGCCTCGCCGGCTTCGAGTTGCCGGATGCAGAGGTAGAGCCCTTGCAGCAGATCGACAGGCTCGAAGCCCGTCACCACGATGGGAATGTGATGCCGCTGCGCGAGCGGCTCGTAATCGGCGTAACCCATCACCGTGCACACGTGGCCGGCTGCGAGAAAACCGTTCACGCCGTTGTCCGGCTCCGTGAGTATCGCTTCGATGGCGGGCGGCACGAGCACGTGCGAGACGAGCAGACAGAAGTTCGCCAGTTGCTCGCGTTCGGCCTGAAGCACGGCCATCGCCGTGGCCGGCGCGGTGGTCTCGAAGCCGATGGCAAAGAACACCACCACACGTTCAGGATGACTACGCGCCAGCACCACGGCGTCGAGCGGCGAATAGACGATGCGCACGTCCGCGCCATGCGCCCTCGCTGTCAGCAGGCTGCCGCTTTCACCCGGTACGCGCAGCATGTCGCCGAACGAGCAGAAGATCACTTCGGGCCGGCTGGCTAATTCGATGGCAGTGTCGATCATGCCCGCAGGCGTGACGCATACGGGACAACCAGGGCCGTGCAGCAGCGCGATGCCTGGCGGCAGCATGCGATCGATACTGTGCCGCACGATGGAATGCGTCTGCCCGCCGCAGATTTCCATGATGGTCCAGTGGCGCGTGGCGAGCTTCGCAATGGCATCCGCATAGTGGCGCGCCGCCGCTGGATCGCGCCATTCGTCGACGTGCTTCATGCCTCGCGCTCCCCTGCATCGAGGTCGGCAAGCGATTCGAGCGAGGCCAGCGTCTTCAGCGCCTCGGCCTCGTCGATCACTGCAATCGCGAAACCCGCGTGCACGAGCACATAGTGGCCAGGCATCGCCTCGGGCACGTAGGCCAGGTTCACCACTTTCACGATGCCGCCGAAATCGACGCGGCCCTGGCGCATGAGCGGGTCGCCGCCATCGGCGGTAAGAATCTGGCCTGGAACGGCGAGGCACATCAGCGTTTCTCCTCGTGCTTTGCATCGAGCACATTCAGTGCCGTCGCCACGAACAATGCCTGGCCTACCGCGAGCCCGCCATCATTCGGCGGCACGCGGCCATGCGTGGACGCTTCGAAGCGGGCATTTCGCAAACGTGCCAGCGCGTGCGAGGCAAGGCGTTCGTTCTGAAAACAGCCACCGGTAAGCAACACATGGCGTGTACCAACGAGCGAGACGGCCCGCGCCACGACATCCGCAATGAGGTGCGCAAGGGCATCGTGGAAGGCCGCGGCGAGCGTGGCGGCATCGATGTTCGCTTCACGCGCTTCGACGAGCGAGGCCAGTGTTGGCGCCCAGTCAGCCACGAGCGTGCCGCTGTTCGCGGTGGTTCGCAGCACAGCGGGCGCAAGCACGAAGGCGTGCGACGACCGGCTCGCCGCCGCTTCCAGCCCAAGCGCGGCTTCGCCTTCGAAGCTGCTGCGCCGGCCTAGGCCAAGCATGGACGACACCGCATCGAACAGCCTGCCGGCACTCGACGTAAGCGGCGCCTGCACGCCGCGCGCGAGCATGACACTGAACACGCGCCGAGCCTCGGGCGTCGCGTCTGCAACCGGTGGCAACGAGCGCTTCGACCACATCGCCTCTCCGAACACGGCGTGCAACGCGCCAAGTGCGGCACGATCCGGCTCGCGCATCGCGGCTTCGCCGCCCGGCAAGCGGAACGGCAGCAAATGCGCCACGCGACGATAAACGTAACCGTTCCGGTTACGCTCTACCACAATGAACTCTCCGCCCCACACGGTACCGTCGCCGCCGTCACCGCTGCCGTCCCAGGCGATGCCGAGCACAGGTTCCGCCGCCAGGCCGCGGTCCGCCATAGCGGCGAGCACGTGCGCGACGTGATGCGGCACGCGCCGCACCTCGCCCGCAAGCTTCGCAGCGAACTGCGTGCTGTAGTAATCGGGATGTGCGTCGCACGCAATGGCCGGTGACTGCATCGGGAACAGCTGCAGCATGTCGTCCATTCCACGCGCGAACGCTGCGCGCGCCGCGCTGCCGTCAAGGTCGCCGATATGCGGACCCAGCACGATCTGGCCTGCTGCTGCCGCTGCCATTGCGCTCTTGCCATGACCGCCCAGCGCGAGCACGGGGGATACGCCGCGTTGATTCACGGCAGGCATCGAGAGCACGAGCGGTGCATAACCCCGCGCGTGCCGAAGAACGACGGGTTCGTCTGCAATGACACGCACCACCGAATCATCCACGCGATGCACGATGGGACGGTCGTGCACCAGAAACAGGTCGGCCACGCCCCGAAGTTGCTGCACAGCCTCGCGCTCGTCACAGAGAATCGGCTCGCCGCTCAGGTTACCGCTCGTGGCAACGATGGGAAAACCGAGTTGCTGCACCAGCAAGTGATGCAGCGGCGTGTACGGCAACATGATGCCGAGCCAGGGAAGCGAAGGCGCCACGGAAGGCGCGAGGCCTGCCCTTTCTTCGCGAGCCCGCAGCAGCACGATGGGCGCGGCTGCCGAGCGCAGCAACGCCGCTTCCGTTGTGCCGATAGGCGCGAGTGCCGCCGCTGCGTCAAAGTCCGGCACCATGATGGCGAACGGCTTCGACGGCCGGCCCTTGCGTTCGCGCAGCAAGCGCACTGCTGTGTCGTTGCGGGCATCCACGAGCAACTGGAAACCGCCCAGACCCTTCATCGCCACGATGGCGCCTGCGCGCAGCGCATCGGCGGCACGGGTCAGCGCATCGTCACCCGTGCAGGTTGGGTGCCCGCCTGCATCGAGCAGCGCAAGCCGAGGGCCACATTGCGCACACGCATTGGTCTGCGCATGAAAGCGCCGCGATAGAGGGTCGTCGTATTCGGCCTGACACGCGGCGCACATCGTGAAGCGCCGCATGGCGGTGCGTTCGCGATCGTACGGCGCGCGCTCAATCAGGCTGAAACGCGGGCCACAATGCACGCACGTCGTGAACGGATAGCGGTAGCGGCGGTTGGCGGGGTCGCTTATCTCGTCGAGACATGCGGCGCACGTCGCGAGATCGGGCGGCACGGCGGCGAACTGCGTGCGTTCGTGCGTGCTGGCAGCAATCGCGAATGCCTCGGCGCCGCAAGGCGCGATGCGTTCGATCCGGCGTTCGCGCACCTGTGCCGGGGGCTGCAATTCCGTATCGAACCGCGCAAGGAACCGTTCCAGCGCGAGCGCATCGCCCTCCACTTCGATCACTGCGCCGTCGCCCGTATTGCGCACGAATCCGCGCAGGCCTTCGCTCACCGCGAGCCGATGCACGAACGGACGAAAGCCCACGCCCTGCACGGCGCCTGTCGCGGTGATGCGCAAGCGCATCGCTGCGTTGGCTTCGTTTGCGCAAGCGAACGCGCGCAGCGGGCCGTTCACGGAGCCTCGCTCCGCTCGTCGGGCACGTTCAGCGCCACGCTTTGCAGCACCACGTGCAATGCATTCGGGTCCGCGGCATCGTGCGAGGTGACGATGTTCAGCGTCGCCTGTTCGGCCAGCGTGCCGCGCACCTCTTCGTCGAAATGCTCGCGAAAATGCTCGGGCGAAAACTGGCTCAGCGCACCGAGCCAGACGTGCACTTCGCTCACGCTCTCCGCGTCTGCTTCGAGTGCGGCGGCCACCACGCGACGCACGAGGTCGCGCACGATTCCCGTCTCATGCATCGAATGCCTCCCTGGGCGGGCGATTCGCGCCACGCAATCGCTCCACCTCGGCTATCACCAGGCTCGCCGCTTCGGGAACGGCTGCCGCCACCGCGGGCGTAACGGGCGCACCCACGTCGAAACACGCGCCTTCAATGGCGAACACCACGATGTCTTTCGGCGCGACGCCCAGCGCTTCGGCCAGTGCGATGGCGTCCGCCAATCCGAACGCATGGCTCGACGCGAACGGCATTTCGCGCGGCAGCGCCTGCGTGGCCAGATCGAGCCGCCGGATGCGACCGGGCTCGCCCATTGGCGCGGCAGCGTCGATGCAGATCAACGCGTCGATGCCGCCCATGTCGTCGCCCAGATTCATCATGTCGCCGCCGCGCGTGAGCAGCGAGACGTCGGCGGGCAAACGCCCCGCCAGTGCCGCGGCGACGAGTGCGCCAACACCGTCGTCGCCGCGATCGGCGTTGCCGATACCGATCACGCGCACGGTGCGCGCGGGCGCATGTATTTCTGCCGCGTTCGTCATGACCGCTCCACCGATAACTTGAGAAAGTGCGCCGAGCACGAAATACAGGGGTCGTAGTTGCGGATGCTGCGTTCGCAGTGGTCGCGTATCACGTCGTCCGAAGCGTCGATCACGGACTGCGCCACGGCCGCGAGATCCGCTTCGATGCTCGGCTGGTTCTGCGACGTAGGCGGAACGATGCGCGCATCCAGCACGGTGCCTTGGGCGTCGAACGTGTAGCGGTGCCAGCAGATGCCACGCGGCGCCTCGGTACAGCCGAAGCCCGTGCCTGCGCGCGGCTCGGCGGGCACGGCGGAAAGCGGCGGCGGCTCGTACGCCGCGATCAGGCGCAATGCTTCTTCACACGCGTAGACCAGTTCGACGGCTCGCACCACGATGCTTTTGAACGGATTGCGGCATACCGATTCAAGCCCGGCCTCGGCGGCAAGCTCGCGTACCGCGGGCGGCAGGCGGTTGAAATTCAGTGCGTAACGGGCGAGCGGCCCTACCAGATAGGCGCCGCGCTCCTTCACGAATGCGTGCAGCGCGGTGGAGTGCGAAACGTGGCGCTCTTCAAACGCGCTCTCGAATGCATCGATGCCGATGTCGATACCCTTGCTCGATACGATTCGCCCTTCGTTGAAGGGGTATTCGTCGCGGTGACGCAGTGCGACGAATTCGTAGTCGCACTCGTAGTCCGGGAAGGCAAACGTCGCGACCCAGCGGGCGAGATCGACTGCACTGTCGCGCGCGCGTTTCAGGCTTTCGGCCACGGGCGCCAGTTCGGCTTTGCGAGGCACGCGATGAAAGCCGCCCACCTTGACGTTGACCGGATGAATCTCGCGGCCGCCCAGCACGCGCATCAACTCGTTGCCGGCCTTCTTCAACGCGAGGCCTTTGCGCACCACGTCGCCATGCTCGCGCGCCATCGCGATGGCATCGGGAAAGCCGAGGAAGTCCGGTGCGTGCAGCATGACCACGTGCAACGCGTGACTTTCGATCCATTCGCCGCAGTAGAGCAGCCGGCGCAACGCACGCAGTTGCCCTTCTACACGAACGCCGAATGCGTTCTCGATGGCGTGGACCGCGCTCATTTGATACGCCACGGGACAGATGCCGCAAATGCGCGCCACGATGTCCGGCGTCTCGGCATAGCCCCGGCCGCGCAGCATCGCCTCGAAGAAGCGCGGCGGCTCGAAGATGTTGAGCCGCGCCTCGCTCACCTTGCCGTTGCGGATGCGCAGATCGAGCGCGCCTTCGCCTTCCACGCGAGCCAGGTAATCCACGCGGATCGTCTTAGTCGCCATGACGTTCGCTCTCCTCGCGGAACGGTTCGGCTGCGGCATTGAATGTGCGCAGCGCACGCTGGATATCGCGCGGCCTTGCGCCCAGCGCCCGCCACTCGCGCGAAAGCGCCGGCATGTTGGGCGTTTCCATCGGACCGTAGCAGCCGTAACAGCCGCGCCGATACGAAGGACAGATCGCGCCGCAGCCCGCATGCGTAACGGGCCCGAGACACGGCGTGCCCTGCACCATCACGCAGACGTTGCCGCGCTGCTTGCATTCGATGCACACGCTGTGCGCCGCGATGGCGGGCTTGCGTCCCGCCAGATACGCGCTGATCACTTCGAGCAACTGCACCTTGTTGATGGGGCAGCCGTGCAGTTCGTAATCCACGCGCACGTGCGCCGAGATGGGCGTGGAAGTGGCAAGCGTGCTGATGTAGCTGGGCCGCGCGTAGACAGCGGCAATGAAGGCATCGACGTCCGCGAAGTTGCGCAGGGCCTGAATGCCGCCCGCCGTTGCGCACGCGCCAATCGTGACCAGGTATTTCGACTGTTTGCGCACGTCCTGAATGCGCTTCGCGTCATGTTCGGTGGTGATGGACCCTTCCACGAGCGAGAGATCGTAAGGACCGCGCACAACAGCGCTGGACGCTTCGCTGAAGTTCGCGATTTCCACGGCGTCGGCCAGTGCGAGCAGTTCGTCCTCGCAATCGAGCAGCGACAACTGGCAGCCATCGCACGAGGCGAACTTCCACACCGCGAGGCGAGGACGTTTGTTCGTTGCGCTGCGCGGCGGGTTGGCGTCGGCGTTCATCTCATACCTCCCGCACGGCGAGATAGCGCGCAATCGTGTCGTAGCGCATGACGGGACCGTCCTTGCAGACGAACGTGGGGCCGAACTGGCAGTGGCCGCACAGGCCGACCGCGCATTTCATGTTGCGCTCCATCGAAAGATAGATGCCCGTGTCCGGCACGCCGCGCTCGCGCAGCGCGTTCGCGGTGAAGCGCATCATCACCTCGGGACCGCATACCAGCGCCGTGGTGTCGCGCGGATCGAACGCGGCGCGCGCGATGAGCGCCGGCATCACGCCGACGTGGCCGAACCACTGCGCATCCGCGTGATCGACGATCACTTCCACGCTGATGTCGAAGCGCTGCCGCCACCGCTCCAGCTCGCGGCGATACAGCATGCCCGCGGGATTGCGGCAGCCGAACAGAATCGTGACGCGCCCATAGCGGCTGCGATTCGCGAGGATGTCGTAGATGGCGGGACGCAGCGGTGCAAGCCCCAGGCCGCCCGCTGCAATGACCACGTCTGTTCCCGCGGCTGCCTGCATCGGCCAGCCCGCACCGAAAGGGCCGCGCACACCGAGCGTCGCGCCGGCTGCGAGTTGTGCGAGCGCATGGCTCACGGCGCCCACGTCGCGAATGGTGTGCACGAACGCGCCTTGTGCCGCCGGGTCGCCGCTCATGCTGATGGCCGCTTCGCCCACGCCGAACGCGTAGAGCATGTTGAACTGGCCTGGCGCGAACGCAGGCCGCGCGCGCGCGAGCGGCTGGAGTTCGAGCGTCACGACGTCAGGCAGTTCTTTGTGCCGCGCCGCCACGCGATACGCCTGCGGCACGAATGGATCGAATGCATCGCACGTACTGGGCGCAAGCGTGGCCGACGTCAGGCGAGCGTCATCGTTTTCCATAGACGTCGAGAATCTGCAGGCGGGTGGCGTGAAGCCGTTTCGTGAGAATCGGCAGGAAGCGCTTCATCATCTCGTAGCCGAGGTCGTGATCGGCCTCGCACTTGCCGCGCAGACAGGCGGCGTTGATGCCCACCGCGCGCGTGAGCGCCATGGCGCGTGCGTCGAACATCCAGCGGTACGGCGGCACGAGCCACGAGGCACCGATAATCTCGCCGTCGCCCAGCGTCTCGAACACCACCGGAGCCTGCCCCGGCGCCGATATTTCGAGCGCGGCGCGGCCGTGGCGAATGAGATAGAACTCGTCGGCGCTATCGCCTTCGTGAAAGAGGTAGTCGCCCGTGTCGAAGCGGCAATTGCGCGCGCAGCCCGCCACCAGTTGCAGATGCGCGGGCGCAAACCCGGCGAAAAACGCATGCTCGCCGAGAATCTGCTCAAGGCCTTCCATTGCCGTCTCCATTGGCCTGCCCTGCGGTGCTCGTGGCGCCCGGTGTGGCCTGAATGGCCGCCACTTCCTCCGTGATGTCGATGCCCACCGGGCACCACGTAATGCAGCGCCCGCAGCCGACACAGCCCGAGGTGCCGAACTGGTCGATCCAGCCCGCCAGCTTGTGCGTGAGCCACTGGCGGTAGCGCGCCTCGCCGGACTGCCGCACGCTGCCGCCATGCAGCCACGAGAAATCCAGCGTGAAGCACGAATCCCATTTGCGTACGCGCTCGGCTGTGGTGCCCGCCAGGTCGGTGTGGTCCTCCACCGTCGTGCAGAAGCACGTGGGGCACACCATCGTGCAGTTGCCGCAACTGAGGCACCGGTCGCCCACTTCGGCCCAGCGCGGATGACGCAGGTTCTCTTGCAGAAGCGGCTTGAGATTGTCCGTCCGCATGGTGCGGCCCATCTGCCGCGCGGTGCGCGCGACCACGGCATGGGCCACGTCGAGTTCCGCAGACGTTGCCTCGCGGTGCGGAAGTTGCGCAAGCAGTTCGGCGCCTGCCGCACTGCCGGTCTCGACGACGAAGCGGCCGCTCGTGCCGTCCACTGCGGCAGGCAGTTCGGTGAGCGCGAGGTCGAAGCCCCCGGTCGCCTTCGGTCCGGTTTGCATCGACGCGCAAAAGCACGTCCCGCCCGCCTGCGAACAGTTCACGGCCACGATGAAGGCATCGCGCCGCCGTAACGCGTAGCCGCGATCCACCCATGAGCCTTCCAGGAAGACGCGGTCCTGTATCGCGATGGCATGCAGTTCGCAGGCGCGCACGCCGATGAAGGCGAATTTCTGCGGCGCGCGTTCGTTAGACCCGTCGGACCCTTCGAACGCGTTGGCCTCGCCCGGCTCGACAAACGCGAGACCCGTGCTGTCTTTGCGCACCGTGAAGAGCCGCTCGACGGGCGGATGCAGAAACTGTTTCCATGAATGCGGACCCACCGCGAAGCCGAAGAGCGCCTGGTCGGTGCGGCGCTCCAGCTCGTAGCGCCCAGGCGCCTGGTAGTCGGTCCAGCCTGCGGGCAGGTCGTCGACGCTGGCAATGTCGTCGTAGACGATGGCGTCGTCGCGCACGGTGGGTCCGATCACGCGGTACGCGCGTGCGGCGAGGGCCTGGATGAGCGCCGTCAGGCCCTTCGCGTCGAGCATGGCAGGCGGGCGATGTGCGAACGATGACGAGGTCATGCGGAAGCACCTGTGAAGGGAGTGGACGTGCGCCTTCGAAAGAGTACGGCCCCCGTCGAAAGGAGCCGGCTCGGTTCAGTATAGGCGGCGCGCCTGGGTCCTGTGGACCAACATGATGCTTCGCGTTCGGGCCGCGCAGGCTGGGCCGCCAGGGCCGCCCGTTAGCCCTGGCGGCCCCGGCATGCAAGCACTTTCATGCAGCGGCTTTCATGCAGCCTCTGCATGCTCCAGTTCCGCGTGTTCGGCCTCCGGGGTTTCACGCTGCGGCTCACGCGAACCGTCCAGCAGCGCATCGATCTCCTCGCCCGTAAGCGTTTCGCGCGCCAGCAGCGCCTCAGCAATACGTTCCAGCACCGCGCGCTCGGCCACGAGAATGCGCCGTGCTTCGGCTTCGGCCTCGCCCGTGATGCGCCGCACCTCGCTGTCGATGGTCGCCGCCATGGCCGCCGACATCGCGACCGGCATGCCATGCGGGTCCACACCGCTTTCGCAGCAGACCACGCCCACGGTGTCGCTGAAACCGAACTCCGTCACCATGCGGCGCGCAAGCTGCGTGGCCTGGCGGATGTCGTCGCTTGCGCCGGTCGTGACTTCCTCGCGGCCATACACGAGTTCTTCGGCCACGCGCCCGCCGAACATCATCGCGAGGCGCCCTTCCAGCTGGCGCTTCGAGAACGAATGCTGGTCACGCTCGGGCAACGAAAGCGTGACGCCGAACGCACGGCCGCGCGGCACGATGGTGACCTTGTGCAGCGGGTCCTGATACGGCGAGCGCAGCGCGACGAGCGCATGCCCGGCTTCGTGATACGCGGTCATTTCGCGTTCGCGCGCCGTGACTGCGAGCGAGCGGCGTTCGGGACCGAGCAGCACCTTGTCGCGCGCTTCGTCGAAATCGGCCATGGAAACGCGCGCGTGACCGCGGCGCACCGCAATGAGCGCAGCTTCGTTCACGAGGTTCGCGAGGTCCGCACCCGCGAAGCCCGGCGTGCCGCGCGCGATGACGGCCGAATCCACGTCCGTCGCAACGGGCACCGGTCGCATGTGTACTTCGAGAATCTTCTGGCGTCCCGCCGTGTCAGGCGCCGGCACCATCACCTGACGGTCGAAACGGCCCGGGCGCAGCAGCGCTGCATCGAGCACGTCGGGCCGGTTCGTCGCCGCGAGCACGATCACGCTTTCGCTGCCGGAAAAGCCGTCCATTTCCACGAGCAACTGGTTCACGGTCTGCTCGCGCTCGTCGTTGCCGCCCGCGCCGCTGCTGCGGTGCCGGCCCACAGCGTCGATCTCGTCGATGAACACGATGCACGGCGCATGCTGGCGTGCCTCGCGAAAGAGGTCGCGCACGCGCGCGGCGCCCACGCCAACGAACATCTCCACAAATTCGGCGCCGGAGATGGAAAAGAACGGCACGCCCGCTTCGCCCGCCACGGCGCGCGCCAGCAGTGTCTTGCCGGTGCCGGGCGGGCCGATCAGCAGCACGCCCTTCGGCACGCGGCCGCCCAGGCGCAGGAACGCGGAGGGCTCGCGCAGATAGCGCACGATCTCGTCCAGCTCGACCGCCGCTTCTTCTATGCCGGCAACGTCTGCGAACGTGGTGCGGTGCGCATCCGGCGAAATCAGGCGGGCGCGCGAACGACCGAAGCTCGCGGCCTTGTTGCTGCCGCTGCCCTGGGTTCCTTGCCGCGAGGTAAAGAGGATCGCGCCCACCATCAGCACGCCGATCAACAGCGTCTGGAAGAGCGGACTGTCGAGAAACCCCATGCCGTTGTTCGCCGCTGCCTCGATGCGGACCTGATGGCTCAACAGGCGGTCGATCAGCGCGGGATCGGTCGGCGCGACGGTGCGAAACGAGCCGCCGTTGCCGAGCTTGCCGCTCAGCGTCGACCCTTCGATACGCACGCTGCGAATACCGCCCTTCTCCACCAGCACGACGAATTCGGAGTACGCGAGCGTGCGGACCTTCGCGGAATCGCCGGTTGCGCCAACGGCGGGTTCGTCCGCGCCGTTCTGGTAAGCCGTCGTCAGGTCGGCCAGGCTAGCCGCGCTGGCCCCGCTCACGGGAATGGGCTGCGCAAGGACGGGCGCCCCGTACGCCCATGCCGCGAACACCGCCGCGGCCAATCCTGCCCGTAATGTGTGATTGCGCATGGCTACCGCCTCCTCGTGATGCGAGCGATGCGGTCTGCGGGACGGCAGCACGCCGCGCCCATCGTTTTCGCATCTGAACAGACTCAAGCCTCGCGCGAGCGTGTTCCGTCCCCGTTGACGTGGATCAAGCAGGCCCAGCACGCTGTGGACGCCGTGCAACATGGCGGCCCGCCGCCCTTTGCCTCACAATCACGGGCGTGCCGCCGCAGCCGGCTTTCATCGGGCTGTCGGCGTGCGGCATTACTGTCCAGCGGTTCCCTTCCCGTTCTCGTCGTGCTGTGCATCATGTCTCTTGATTTCGTGCGTTCCCCGCTGTCCCGCTGCATGGCCCGACGTTCGATGGCGCGCTTGCCCGCCGCCGCTTTCGCCTTCTGGCTCGCGCTCACGCTTGCCGGTTGCGCGGCGCCGCCTGCCCGGCCAGCCGTTGAAGCCGCGCCGGCGCATGACGTGGTCGGCCTCTTCCCGATGGACGCGTACGACCAGAACGTGGACCACTGGATCGACCCGCACGACGCGGCTTACGACCGTCCCTTTCTCTCCGCCGCGCAGCAACGTGCGCATGAAGAGGCGCTTTACGCGCGCTATTTCGGCGCAGGCTCAGGTGCCAGCTCAGGTGCCAACTCAGGCAGCAACTCAGGCAACAGCACGGGCAGCGGCGCCGCCAATGCCACTGCGCCCTCGCCGTGGAACCCTGCGTATATCGAACAGGTCGTCTATCGCGACGGCGGCGACGCCATTGCCGCATTGCAGCGCCGGCGCCTCAGCTGGTTCGACAACCGCGAGCGCACGGGCCGCCATATCGGCTACGGCCAGAACTTCCGGCCGCATACGGCTGCATGGATCGATGCCATTGCGAAGAACATGAACGTGGCGCAGTTCGAGGGCGCGCCGCATTACGCCGGCTCGCAACGCGCGATCGCGACGGGCAATCTGCTGGTGCGCGAACTGCCTACCATGGACCCGTCGTTCTACGACTGGCACATCGCAGGCGAAGGCTATCCCTTCGACAACTTGCAAATCTCGGCGGTGCGTCCGGGCACGCCGCTCTATGTGCTCGGCAGTAGCGCGGACGGCGCGTGGCGTTACGTGCAGACACCCGACCTGCAAGGCTGGGTGCAAAGCGATCACGTGGGTACGGTGGACGACGCCTTCGTGCTGGCCTGGCGCGCCGCTGCGGGCAAGATGTGGGGCGCGGTGATCGCGGCATCCGCGCCCGTGAGCGACAGCCAGGGCACGTTCCGCTTCAATGCGCCTGCGGGCAGCCTGCTGCCGTTGCAAGCCGCTGCTTCGAGTTCAGCTGCGGGTTCAGCGTCGGCCAACACGTGGAACGTGCTCGTGCCCGCACGCGACATCGACGGCCGCGCCGTGATTCGCACGGCCACGCTCGACGCATCGCAGATCGCGCCCATGCCGCTCGCCGCGACGCCGCGCAATCTCGCGATGCGGCTCAAGAACCTGATAGGCCGCCCGTATGGCTGGGGCAATACGGGGTTCTATAACGACTGTTCTTCTGAACTCCAAAGCGTCTTCGCAGCGTTCGGCGTGTGGCTGCCGCGCCATTCGTCCACGCAGATGAGCGCCGGCCGCATGACCGACCTTTCCGACGCCTCGCCCACAGAACGCCTCGATTACCTCGCGCATCACGGCGTGCCGATGCGCACGCTCATCTACATCGGCGGCCATGTGATGCTGTACCTCGGCAACACCACGCGCGACGGGAAAGTGGTGCCTGTGGTGTATCAGGACGTGTGGGGCCTGCGTCCCGCCGACAACAGCCGGCGCGCGGTGATTGGCGGCTCCGTGATCCTGCCGCTGCTCGCGCGCATTCCCGAAGACCCGTCGCTCGAATCGCTGGCGGGCACGCCTACGTTTCAGATTTCTGTGATCGGTGGGCCCGATGAAGGCGGGCCGTCGCAAGGCGATGAGGACAATCCTGCGAGTTGAACCTTCGTTGAGCCTTCGTTGAACCTTCGTTGAACCTTCGTTGAACGTCGGGGATGCCAGGCGCCTCGCAAGCGCCCTATGATCGGCTCGCCTGCCGATAGCCGCTTCGCCGTCAGGCGCACGAAAGCCCATCCGCCACGCTGCGCATCCGCCCCCGCTTACCAGCCCTTACCTTTCCTCGCCGCGCAATGCCTTGCGCTTGCCGGCACACGCCCTGGAAGCGCGATGCGTGATGCCGGCTGGCGTCACGCTGCTTCCCCGCTGGACTCTCTCCACTGCATGCCGGGCCATGCGACACCGCCCTCTGCCGATCCTGTGCCGATCATGCCGCGTTATTAACCGATTAACGGTGCGTAACGCAACGGCAACCGATCACAACAACAACTTCACTATGCTGCGCCTCATTCGACGGTGAACTGCCGCCGACTACCTGTCCCCGTCCAGGAACATCTGCCATGTACCACCTGATGACAATGGAACCCGTGCACGAAGCCGGCACGGTTGCGGTGCGCTTCACGATAGAAGGCCGGTCTTCCGTATTGGGCGCCGCCGACGTGGACACGCTCATCGAAAAGCTCGTCGAACTGCGGGCCGGCATGTCGCCCGCTCATTCCATGACGCCCGTGCCCTCGCACAACTATCCGCTCGAAGTGGACCCCAGCTGGCACGTGGACCGCACGCCGCTTTTCGATGGCCCCGTGCTCATGTTGCGCCACGCCGGCATGGGCTGGACGGCGTATGCACTGCCTGCGCGGAGCCTTTGCCAGCTCGTCGACGCGCTTGAAATGCAACCCGCTCCAGCCGCATTCGCCGCCCACCCCGTGATGAATTAGTGCTGTTGCGTTGGAGCGCTGCAGGTCGTTCACGCGTGGCGATGACGGGCCATGAGCGCGTAGAAACGCCGTGCTGCTTCTGTCCGCTGCCACCCGCTACCGACGCCCGGCGGACGGCCGGTGATGTGCCTTGTTGCGTCGCTGGAGTTGACCATGGTGCGAAGTGTCATTCCCGGTGTACTGACAGTGTGGCTGCTCAACACGAAAGACGCCCTGCATAGGGATGCGTTCAACCGCGAGAACGAAACCCGCTGGCACGCCGCAACCTTTCACATGCGCCATTCGATTCCCGCTGAACGCTATGCGCCGCGCCCGCACTGCGTTCCTCCCGCCTCTCAGGCGTATTCGTTCGTGCGGCAAACGGTCGGGTACCACCCGAACCTTCTGCCGCCTTCTTACCGGTCAACATGAAGTCCAGATTCCTAGCCAGGTTCATGACGCCACGCGTCGACATCGCGATTGCGGGCGCCATCGGTGCTCTCGCAGCGCCCGCCGCGCATGCCACCACGCCCTTCGTCGTTCAGGACATCCGCCTTGAAGGACTGCAGCGCGCCGAGCCCGGCACGGTGTTTTCCTATCTGCCCATCAAACAGGGCGATACGTTCACCGACGACAAGGCATCCGAAGCAATTCGCGCGCTGTACGACACCGGCTTTTTCAACGACGTGAAGATCGCCACCGAAGGCAATGTCGTGATCGTGCGCGTGGTGGAACGCGCGGCCATCGGCACGATCGACTTTTCCGGGCTGCACGAGTTCGACAAGGACAACCTCACGAAAGCGCTGCGCACGGTGGGGCTTTCGCAGGGCCGCAACTACGACCGCGCGCTCGTGGACCGCGCCGAACAGGAACTGAAGCGCCAGTACCTCACGCGCGGCTTCTACGCGGCAGAGGTCACCACCACGGTCACGCCGATCGACCGCAACCGCGTCGCCATTCTCTTTGCCGTAATCGAAGGGCCGAGCGCAAAGATCCGCCAGGTGAACTTCATCGGCAACAAGGTGTTCGACGACAGCGTGCTGCGCGACCAGATGCAGGAGTCCACGCCGAACTGGTTCTCCTGGTACACGAAAGACGACCTCTATTCGAAGGAAAAGCTCACGGGCGATCTGGAGAACGTGCGCTCGTACTACCTGAACCGCGGTTATCTGGAGTTCAACATCGAATCCACGCAGGTCTCCCTCTCGCCGGACAAGAAGGACATGTACCTCACCGTCACGGTGCACGAGGGCGAGCCGTACACGGTCTCTGGCGTCAAGCTCGCGGGCAACCTGCTGGGCCGTGAAGCGGAGTTCGACAAGCTCGTCGCCATCAAACCGGGCGAGCGGTTCTCGTCGGAAAAATTGCAGGCCGCAACGAAAGCTCTCGTCGACAAGCTGGGCGAGTACGGCTACGCGTTCGCCACCGTCAACGCGGTGCCGCAGATCGACCAGGAACACCACAAGGTTGCCCTCGCACTCCAGGTAGACCCGGGGCGCCGCGTGTACGTGCGGCGCGTGAATATCGAAGGCAATACGCGCACACGCGACGAAGTGATTCGTCGCGAAATGCGGCAGTTCGAAAGCTCGTGGTTCGACTCGTCGCGCCTGACGCTTTCGAAGGACCGTCTCAATCGCCTCGGCTACTTCACCGACGTCGACGTGACGACCGTACCCGTGGAAGGATCGAGCGATCAGGTCGACGTGGACGTGAAGGTGACAGAAAAGCCCACGGGCACCATTTCGCTGGGCCTTGGTTACGGCTCGGGCGAGGGGCCCATCATTTCCGCGGGCGTGACGCAGGACAACGTGTTCGGCTCCGGCAACACGCTCTCGGTGAACGTCAACACGGCCACGTCGTACCGAACACTGACCGTCACGCAGGTCGACCCGTACTTCACCGTGGACGGCATCAAGCGCATCACAGACGTCTATTACCGCACGACGGAGCCGCTCTACTACTCGAGCAGTTCGAGCTTCCGCATCATCGCGGCCGGCGCCGATCTCAAGTTCGGCATTCCGTTCTCGGAATCGGACATGATCTACTTCGGCCTCGGCTTCGAGCAGGACCGGCTTGATACGGACTCGGCCACGCCGCAAACCTATATCGATTACGTGAAGGACTTCGGCCGCGTTTCCAACAACATCCCGCTCACGGTCGGCTGGTCGCGCGACGCGCGCGACAGCGCACTCGTACCCAGCCGCGGCTACTACGCGCAGGCCAACGCGGAGTACGGCACACCCGCCGGCACCACGCCGTACTACAAGGCCGACGTGCAGGGCCAGTACTACTACTCGTTCGCGCGCGGCTTCGTGCTGGGCCTGAATTTCCAGGGCGGCTACGGCAATGGTCTGAACGGCAAGGCGTACCCCATCTTCAAGAACTATTACGCGGGCGGCATCGGGTCGGTGCGCGGCTACGAGACCAGTTCGCTCGGCCCGCGCGATACGAGCACGGGCGACCCGATTGGCGGCTCGAAGATGATCGTGGGCAACATCGAAGTCACGTTCCCGCTGCCAGGCACAGGCTACGACCGCACGCTGCGCGTGTTCACGTTCCTGGACGGCGGCAACGTGTGGGGCTCCGAAGGCAACAGCACAGGGGCGAACGGACTGCGCTACAGCTACGGCATAGGCCTCGAATGGATCTCGCCCATCGGTCCGCTGAAACTCGACTTCGGTCTGCCCGTGGTGCGGCATGCGGGCGACCAGTATCAGAAGTTCCAGTTCCAGATTGGCACGTCGTTCTGACGCGTCTGAACCTCATTCATCCGCCACTGCCTCGCCCATTGATTTGCAATCCCCATCGTTACACCGCCGCAGGCCCCGCGTCAGAGTCTGGACGCTTCGACTTCCGCTGGACCTGCTGCTCGCCGCGCCTGCGTGCATGTTCTGCATGCCGGGCTCGGCGTGTGCCCAGCTCGCAGCGCAAGCTGCGCTGCCGTATCGCATGGACGGCGCGTGGGGGCTGCAACTCGCGCCCGAACTCGTGGAGCATCCGCTCGCGCCCGGCGCAAAGGCCGCGATATTCACGGGCAGCAGCGGCGCCACAGGCACCAGCAACACCGACCTTGCACTCAAAGGCAACGCGGACTTGCGCAGCGGCACGTCCGTAGTCAAGGCCGACGCGCTCCACTACGACGTGGACACCGACATGGCCGATGCCTACGGCCACGTACAGATCACGCATGACGGCGACGTGTTCAGCGGGCCGGATGCCCATCTTCACGTAAGCGAGACGGCGGGCACGATGAGCACGCCCGCCTACCATTTCACGCTGACGAACGGTTCGGGCCGCGCTTCACGAATCGACCTGATCGACGCGCAACGCGAGACCGCCTACGACGCGACGTACACCACCTGCAATTGCGTCGAAAGTCCCGCGTGGCATCTGCGCGCTTCGCGCCTCGATCTGGACCAGGGCGAGAACGAGGGCGTGGCGTACAACGGCGTGCTGTTTTTCGGCAGCGCACCGCTTTTCGCGTTTCCGTGGCTCGCGTTTCCGCTCAACGGCGAACGCGCCACAGGGCTCCTGCCGCCCACGTTCTCGCTCAGTTCGTCGAGCGGCTACGACTTCCAGTTGCCCGTCTATTTCAATCTGGCGCCCAATTACGACCTGACGCTCACGCCGCGCGTCATGACTAAACGCGGCGCCCTGCTGACGGCCGACTATCGCTATCTGACAGCGAATTCTTCCGGCGCGCTCTCCATCACCTACCTGCCCTACGATGCGATCACGAAGACGAACCGCTATTCGTTTTCGTTCAAGCATCAGCAGACGCTGGGCGACGGACTTGCCGCGTATGTGAACTACAACCGCGTGTCCGATGCCGCGGTGCCGACGGACCTCGGTCAAAACGCCTTTGTACTGGGCTCGCAGACGGTGTTTCAGGAGGAGGCCGGCGTGACGTACAACCACGGTCCGTGGTCTGTGCTCGCACGCGTGCAGGACTGGCAGTCGTTTACGACTTCGCCACCGTACAACCGCGAGCCCGAAATAGACGCGAAGTACACGCGCTACAACGTAGCAGGGTTCGACTTCGGTGCAGATGCGAACGCTGCGCGCTTTTCGATTCCCGTCGGACATTCCACGCAGGGCGCGCGCTTCACGTTCGACCCCTACGTGAGTTACGCAATCCTGCATCCGGGCTGGTACGTCACGCCCAAGGTGCAATGGCACTTCGCGTCATACGATCTCAGCAGCATCGGCAGCAATGCCCCTGCAGGCCAGCCGAAGACGTTCAGCTTCAACGTTCCCACACTGAGCTTCGATTCGGGCGCAACGTTCGAGCGCAACATTCGCCTCTTCGGCGTCGACATGATCCAGACGCTCGAACCGCGCCTCTACTACGTCTACACGCCTTACCGGAACCAGACATTCGCGCCCATCTTCGACACGGCGCCGCTCGACTTCGGGCTGGCGGAGATTTTCACGAGCAACCGCTTCGTGGGCGGCGACCGCGTGTCCGACATGAACCGCGTGACGGCAGGCATCACGACGCGCTTTCTCGACGCCGCAACCGGCGCGGAACGCGCGCGCTTCGTGCTCGCCCAGGAATACTATTTCCGCACCACGCAGGTCACGATGTCCGGCGACATTCCGCCTTCGGCCGGTCCCTCCAACGTCATTGCGGGCGCCTCGTTCAACCTGGGCGACAACATGAGCGTGGAACAGGCCGTGGAATACGACCAGTCGAACAACGCGTTCGCGCAGGCTACGTCGGGCGTGAGCTGGAAGCCGGCCGACGGCAAGGTGCTCAACGCGGCCTACCTCTATGCGAAAGCGAACGCGACGCTTGGCGACGCAGCGGTGAACCAGATTCTGCTCTCGAGCCAATGGCCGCTCTCGCGCCGCGTTTCGGCGGTAGGCATGATCGATTACGACATGGGCGTTCACCGTACCGTGGCCGGACTGCTCGGCATGCAATACCAGGCCGACTGCTGGGCCGTGAGCCTCGCCTTCGAGAAGTACACCAACACGAGCAGCACCAACACGCCGACGAGCGGCACACGCCTGCTGATGCAGCTGCAACTGAACGGCGTGAGCCGCATCGACAACGGACTGCTCCAGCAGTTTCGCGCGAGCGTTGCCGGTTATAGCGCGCCTGCCGTGCCGGATGCCGAATCGCGGTTCGCGAACTATCCGTGACGAGACGGACGGCGACGTCGCTCATTCGAATGTCGCGGCATTGGCACACAGGCTTACCGCATGAAGAGCCTCAGCACGATGCCGAACAGCCCGAATCCGACGACAAGCGAAGCGACGAGGCCGACCAGGACGAGCGCCAGCACGACCGCGCCCTTGATGGAGCCCGCCTGCCGGCGCCAGCCGTGGCGCGATTGCGGGCGCCTTGCGGCGCGAAGGGGCACGATGTGAGGCATCAGAGGTCCCTGAGGGGATTGAACACGCAAGTGCATGATGGGAGCACGGCGAATGCCCGTTCCCATACCGACGTATACCCTGGTGCGCCGTTTAAGTTTCGTTTAAGTGGGTGGCCCTACATTCGACGGGCATTGCGTTGCCCCGCCTTGCACGGCGGTCTGTTCCGCAACGCCCCTCCTCCCCTGTGGAGACCAGAGCAGCAACGGCCGTTCGGCCCCCCTGTCCGCCAGGACCAGGGCCGATGTTAGGGACCCGGATTTTCGGGTCCTTTTTTTTGCGGTCTTTCGTGAATTTCCGGCGAGCGTCGCGGAACAGGGCGTCGCCAGGCTTGTGCGGACGTGAGTGCCGCGCGACGGGAAGCGGTGCTTCTGGAAGGCCTTGCCCATCCGCATGCACCTTCTCAGCGACGCTGCCATACTGGCCATCGCCGCTCGCAGGCACGGCGACTCTCGTCGCCCCTCTTGCGTTCATCTCCTCACACCACCAAAAAACCACGCACCCCATGAAGACATCGCGCCGTCACTTTCTGCATCACGTCATGGTCGTGGGCGCCGGCATGGCACCGGCGCTCATCCTCAGCCGCACCGCACGGGCCGCCGACGAAAAGGTGAGCGAAAGCGACCCCACAGCGAAATCGCTGGGCTATGTGGAAGACGCCACACGCGTCGACAAGGCACGCTTTCCCGCCTACGCGGCCGGGCAACGCTGCGGCACCTGCTCGCTGTTCCAGGGCAAAAGCGGCGATGCGTGGGGTGGCTGCGTGCTGTTCGGCGCGAAGCTCGTGGCCTCCGGTGGATGGTGCAGTTCATATACGAACTCGTAGCAGACGCGGACGCGCCCGGTTTTTTCGCACGGTCGGTCGAACGGCGCGATGAGGTGTAGCCAACCATTTGCCAACATTTTTCTTTCTAATGTCTTTCGTTTTTATTTTTGTTCGGCTCTAATGGCGCCTCCACACCTTGCCAGGAGACTTCCATGAGCGACTTCATGCGCGGCGCTTTCACGCTGGGCGGTTGCATCAGCGCCTACACCTTCGTGGTCAGCGCCATCGAGTATCTGGCGGGCTAGGGCCAGGGTTGACGGCCGCGAGACGCGACCGTCGCCCATTGCCGTCCTGGCTGCACGGAAAGAACCCTCAAGCAAAACATTCGGCCTCGTAAAGCAAGCGGCCGGCCGCGTCCTTCGGCGACAGGACGGGTTCTGCGCCATTGGGCCAGTCGATGCCCACTTCCGGGTCGGACCACAGCAGGCTGCGCTCGTACTCGGGGAACCAGAAGTCCGTGGTCTTGTAGAGCAATTCGGCGGAAGGCGAAAGCACGATGAAGCCATGCGCGAATCCCGGCGGCACCCATAGCTGCCGATAGTTCTTCGCGCTCAGCCGCGTGCCCACCCACTTGCCGAAGCTCGGCGAACTCAGCCGCAAATCCACCGCGACGTCGAACACCTCGCCGGTCATCACGCGCACGAGCTTGCCCTGCGGCCGTTGGATCTGATAGTGCAGTCCGCGCAGCACGCCACGTGTGGAACGTGAATGGTTGTCCTGCACGAACACGTGTCCTCTCGCCACGTTCTCTTCGAATTCCCGCGCGTTGAAGCTTTCGAAGAAGTGCCCGCGACTGTCGCTGAACACCGTCGGCTCGATTATTTTGACCTCCGCAATTGCTGTCTCCTTCACCTCAATAGCCATCTCGGCCTGCTCCGTATAGACGAGTTTCAAATCCTCCCGCGCGCGGCGCGGTCGCGGCGGGCATGCACGCTCGCTTCGCGCTCCAGCACATCGAGCAGTTCACGCGCGGCGGCATCCCACCGGAAACGCTTCGCGTGCTCGCGCCCGCGCGCACGCCACGTTTCGCGCAGCGCCTTGTCGCTCATCATCTGCGCGATCTTTCGCGCAATGTCTTCCACCGAACGCGCATCGCAGTACATCGCGGCGTCACCGCAGACCTCGGGCAGCGACGCCTCGCGCGACGCGATCACCGGGCAGCCGCACGACATCGCTTCGAGCGGCGGCAGGCCGAACCCTTCATAGAGCGAGGGAAACACGAAACAGCCCGCGTGCTCGTACAACGCCTTCAATTCGCCATCCGAAACAAAGCCTGCCGCGATCACGTGGTCGGACGGCTGCAATCCCGCCTTCGCCTTGCCGTTGAAGACGCGCAGATCGCAACCGCCCGCCACCACGAACTGCCAGTCGTGATCGCGCTCACTCAATTGCTCGACAGCAGCCAGCACGCGCGCAAGGTTCTTCCCCACGGAGAGGCTGCCCACAATCAGCACGTAACCGTCTTCCTTCAGACCGAGCCGCGCAAGAATGCGCGCATCCGGAACGATACGGTCGAAGTGATCGACGCCGTTTCGCACCACCGAGATACGGCTCGCGTCGATACCGAGGCGCACCATGATGCGTTGCTTCGAAAATTCGGACACGGTGACGATGTGCTTCGCTGTGCGCTTCAGAACGGCATACGCCACGCGATACCAGAGCCGGTACTTCCACGAGTAGTTTTCGGGCAGATCGTAGACCGCGACATCGTGCACCATGAGCACCTGCCGGCGCGCCAGCAGCGGGCCGATGTTGCAGAGGCTCAGCAGCGTGCGGCCGCCCGATGCAAACGGCAGCACCAGTTGCTCCCACAGTGCGCCCTTGAAAACGCGCTTCATCCAGCGGGCAGCGATGCCCTCCGGCGAAGTCACGGATGCGGCCGCGGGCCATGCCACGTCGTCACGCGCATCGGCCGGCACGAAGAGCGGCAGATCGGCACCATCCGGCACGGATCGCACGAGCGCGATTGCCATTTCATAGCCCACGCGCTGCACGCCCGTCATGCGCTGCGAGGCGAACTTTCCGTTTATCGCGAATGTTCCGCCTGCCAGCTCACGCACATGAGGTTTGTCGGCGGCGCTCGCGAGGGGGACTGGTGCGGTCGCGGTGGCGGCTTTGGCCGACATCGTGATCGGATTCATCAGGCACAGCTCCATAGCGTGGATTGCGGTCAAGCGTGGCGCGATGATGCGGCGCACGATTGCATTAGGCGATCACGCAAGGGGGCTGCTCAGTACGATTTCGCACTTAGCTCCAGGCAGATCGAAATTGTTCTCGTGCATCTGCCGGGCATCCCATGTGCTTTCAGTGCGGTGTGTGCCGGGCCTGCAACCGCCCACCGCTAAGTACGGTTCCGAACTGAGCGGCCTTCGGGCGTCGCATAACCTGGCACTTTCAACGGACGGCCGGTGCCGCTGGAGAGCCCGATGTACGCCCGCACCATCTCGATGCTGTTCTATATGTTCTTCACCTGCGTGATCTTCAATCCGCAGGTGAAAGGCGTGACGATCTATCTGTACGTCATGCTGCCGCTGCTCGACCCGGGCTTTGCCTCGTTCGCACTGGCCACCGTGCGCCGCTGGGCGCTGCCGCTCGCCATCGCCGTGGCGGCCTGCCTGATCAGCAGCCCGATGGCGGCTGCACGTGTCGTCTCCATTGCGATCTGCGTGGGTTATCTGATGTACACGTACGCGCGCAAGATCGACTACCTGCACCTCTGGATGGGCATTAACGTGTTGTTCGCCATCGTGCAGTTCATCACGTACTACGCGGACTACAGTCTTGCGGTGCAGCTTGGCCCCGATGAAGTGTCGAAGATGCTCTGGGGAGACTCGGCCACACAGACCAATACGAATTTCTACGAGATCCTCTATTTCGCGCGCGTCTGCGGCTTCTCCCGCGAGGCCGGCTTCTTCTCGTCGTTGCTGGCTGCGTCGTTCGTGCTGTATCTCATGCAGCGCGAGAAAACCAGCAAGTTCATGATGACGCTCTACTGGATCGGCCTCTTCATCAGCCTCTCCAAGGCGTCGGCCGTGCTGGGCATTTTTGCCGTGCTCTACTTTGCGCGCCGTTCGCTGCGTTCGATTCACCCGCTGGTGGCCATTGGGATCTTCACCGGCGTGATGGGAGCGATCGGCCTCTACATGCGAGCGCACGGCTTCTTCGGCGTGCCCACTTTCGCGCACCGCATGGGCGGATACCCGTTCCTGCTCGATGCGCGGTTCTCGGACCTCATCAAAGGTGTGTCCACGCAGCAGTTGCTCAACGACTACGGCTATCTGCCCTACGTACACATGAATCGCGAGGTGTACTACATCAACGAGGTGACGTTCGCGAGTATTCCGGGCCTCATCATCGACATGGGACTCATCCCAGCGCTGATCCTGCTCGGCGTGCTGGGCTTCACCGCGAGCGACGGTTTCGTGATGCTCATGACGCTGCTCATCACGGCCACGCTGGGCCCAACGATGGTGACATCGTTCGTGCCGCTGGCGTACCTGATCTGCTACTGGCCGCGCTTCTCCATCTGGCTTGCCGATGCGCGTGCCCGCATGCCCGTGCCGCAACGAATGCGCCTGCTGGGGCGCCTCAAGCCCGCCCCTGCCGCGCCGCCACCATGGCACGCATTCCGCTAGTAGCGGCTTCGCCTCGACCATTGCAACCCGCACGGCTTTCCACCGTGCAGTCCGCACCATGCCGAAGAAAAAGTCTGCCTCGCGTATCCGCGTCCGTGTCCCGTTTGCCTTTGCGCTGCGTGCGTCCGTGTTGGCGCTCGCGTTTGCCGGCCTGCCGGGCGCGAACGCAGCCGAGCTTCGTGCTGCGAATCGTCCCGACGCATTGATCTCGGCGCCGGGCAAAGCGGTAGCGCTGCAGTTCCAGACGGGCGTGGTCGACTCGCCCGGCGCGACGCTGCGGCTCACGCTGTTCCCCTACGACGACGAGGGCAGACTATCCACCAGGCCTGCGGCTTCGTACCGCACGATGGTTGGCGCAGCGGCACAAGGCAAGACGGTGCAGGTGAACATCACGCCACCGGGGCCCGGACTTTACCGTGTAGATGCCGAACTCGTTGCACAGGACGGCGATGCGTCGGGGCGCACATCGGTCAACATGGCTGTCGTCACGCCGCGCGACAGCGTAGGCCCCTCGGATTTCGGCGTGGTCACGCACTTCGTTCAGGGGCAAGGCTCGCCGCAGGTGGTGCTGCCGCTCGTCAAACAGGCGGGTTTCTCGTGGATTCGCGACGAACTTTACTGGCAGGAAATTGAAAAGACGCCGGGCCGCTTCACGTTCCCGGCCCGCTACGACGACTACGTGGCGCGGGCATCGCAGCTGGGGCTTTCCGTGCTCGGCGTGCTCGATTACGGCAATGCCGGCGTTTATCCCGACCTCTTCAACGGCTCCACGTTCCCCATGACGCCACAAGCGCGGGCCCTGTTCGTGCGTTACGTGGACGCTGTGGTGCGCCATTACGGCAAGACCATCACGCACTGGGAGATCTGGAACGAGCCGGATTTCAACCGCATCGGCTACGACCGCTACCTCGCGCTGCTCAAGGACGCGTATCACAAGATCAAGCAGATCAACCCCAACGCCACGGTCATTTCGTGCGGCGGCGGCGGTTCAGGGGGCGGTCCGGGCGCCGACTGCATGGTTGCGCTCATGAAACGCGGCGGGCTCAACGACCAGGACGGCTTCAGCGTGCATCCGTACATGACGCCGAACACGCCCGAGAAGGGCTATGCGGCGCAGGGCGCGCCTATCCCCTCAGTCAGCATTCCGTCCACGTGGCCGTACCTCAAACGGTTCGCCACGGACAACATCAAGGCCGACGGACGCCCGCTGCAAGTCTGGATAACCGAGCTAGGCTGGCCCGTGAATCCCAAGGTGCCCGGCCAGGACGAAACGAGCCAGGCCGCCAACATTACGCGCAGCTACCTGCTCTCGCGCCGCTACGATTCCGTGCGCGTGCTGTTCTGGTATGACTTCATCGACGACGGCACCGACCCGAACAACTTCGAGCACAACTTCGGACTACTGCATCACGACCTTTCGCCAAAGCCGGCGTTCGTCGCCACTTCTGTGCTGGCTACGACGCTCGGCAATCGTCGTTGGCAGTCAGCGCTTGTGGATACCGACGACGTGAAGGCCTATCGCTACGGCACGCAAGGCGGCGATTCGATCATTGCGGGCTGGACGGTGGGCACGGACGAACGCACCGTGTCGTTGAAGCTGCCGCCGGGCTCGTATGTGGAGCGCGACTGGCAAGGAGCGCAGCGAACGGTGACCGTATCTGACGAAGCCTTCACGTGGCGCGTGGGGCCGTTGCCGCGTTATCTGATTCCTGCCGCGCAGACGGCGTCGCAGTAAGCGACGCACCGTTGTTCAATACGCGCCGTCCCGCCGCAATACCACGCCCACGGTCTTGAACAGAATCGCGATGTCGTACCAGAGCGACCAGTTGCGCACGTACCACGCATCGAGAAACACGCGGCGTGCGTAGTCCGTGTCGTTGCGTCCGCTCACTTGCCAGAGGCCCGTCATGCCCGGTTTCGCGAGCAGATAGTAGGCGGCCTCGTCGCCGTAGCGCGCAATTTCCTTCTCCACCACGGGGCGCGGGCCCACGAGACTCATGTCGCCGCGCAACACATTCCAGAGCTGGGGCAACTCGTCGAGACTCGTCTTGCGCAGCAGCGCACCAACCGGCGTGACGCGAACGTCGTTCTTGAGCTTGAAGTCCTTCTCCCACTCCGCGCGTGCAACGGGGTCGCGATCCAGCAGATCTTTCAGCACCTTGTCCGCATCGCGCACCATGGAGCGGAATTTGTAGCACTTGAAGCGGCGTCCGTTCTGGCCGATGCGCGTGTGCCCATAGAACGGCGATCCGCCGTCTTTCGCCACGAGCGCTGCAAGCAGCAGGAAGATGGGCAGCAGCATCAGCATGAGGAAGCCGCCCGCGAGCACGTCGAAGACGCGCTTGAGCACCTTCGCGGAGAAACGCTCCAGGTTGTTCTGCATGCGCAGCATCATCACTTCGTGGCCGAAGAAGTACGAGATGTCGGTGTTGCAAAGCGGCACGCCGCGCATCGACGTCATGACGGTCACGTCGCGTACGCCGTTCTGCGTGAGGCCGCGCACCCACGCGTTGCGCAACGCTTCCTCTTCTTGCTCCAGTGCGATCACCACCTGCGTGCCGGGCAGCATGCGGAACGTGGCCGGCGTCATGCCGTGCAGCACCGGCGCATCGACTCGGGCCTTCGCTGTGGGGCGGCCGTCCGGTGCGATGTACGCCACCACGTCCGCGCCCAGAAAACGCTGGCTCGTGAGCGCCTGTTTCGCTTCGAGCGCGCTTTCGCCGCAACCCACAATGAGCGTGGAGCGCTTCCAGAGATTGGCCGCATCCAATGCGCGTTTCGTCAACGCCCTGAATGTCGGCACCAATACGAACGCGCCGCTCCACGTCAACGCCCACCAGCCGCGCGAGAACATGCCTTTAGTCAGCGTAGTGAGCGCGAGGTGAATCACGGCGAGCACGAGCAGCGCCTGGAAGATCTCTTCGATCTCGCGCCAGAACGGACGACGGCACGTGTAATGACGCCACCGCAGCCAGAACCATGCGGTACCGGTTCCTACGAGCACCATGTAGATCAGCACGGGGTGCTTCGCCATGGAAGCCCAGACGCTCTGCTGCCCTTCGGTGGAAAACGAGCCGAGCACGTGCGTGGTAATGAGCAGTGCCACGGTGAAGCCCAACACGTCCGAAGCAGCGAGCGCCGCCTTGTTCGTCAAGGACGGGAACGGGCGCAGGAGCTGTCGGGGCGCTGAAGCATAGCCGACGCTGACGGTTGAGTTCACTTGAAATTCCCTCGCTTTACTTGCATGCAGTTCTGGTTATCAGGGACAAGCGCGGAACATCGATGCTCCATGTCAACACGCGGCAACACACTCGAACGGTTGCGGTCGCCGCCGCGTTCAGGTGGGCTCCGCAAGCATCTGTGCATCGAGTACACCGAGCGAAGCCGGCCGGTGCAGCATGGATGGCGCGAGTGCCGCACGAATCCGCTCGCCTGCCGGCAGGTGGCTGCGCGACTCGCTCGCTTCCAGCACCGCGGCGAGCAGGCCGCTTCGAAACGTTGCCTTCGAAAAACGCTCGGCGTTTGCGCGGCAATTCGCCGGTGTGAAACGCTCCTGGTTCGCCTCGAAGCGATCCACGGCGCGGCGAATCGAGTCCACGTTCTGCTCGTCGAAGAAAAGCCCCGTGGGATGCGCGTGCTTTTCGTCGATCACGGTTTCACGCGCACCGCCGCGGCCAAACGCGATGACCGGCGTACCGCATGCCTGTGCTTCGACCACGGAAATACCGAAGTCTTCTTCCGCTGCGAACACGAATGCGCTCGCGCGCTGCAGGTGGTCCTTGAGTACGTCGAAAGGCTGGTGTCCGAGAATTTCGATGTTCGGTCCGGCCTTCGCCCGTACCTTCTCCATGTCGGGTCCATCGCCGATCACCACGAGCTTGCGCTCAGGCATGGCGGCGAAGGCCTCCACGATGAGGTCCATCTTCTTGTACGGCACCATCCGCGAAACGGTTACATAAAAGGGCTCTTTCCGTGCACGCGGCTCGAACGCCTCGATATCCACGGGCGGATTCACCACCACTGCGTCACGCCGGTACACGCGCTCCACACGCCGCGCAATGAAGCTCGAATTCACGACGAACAGATCGACACCGTTCGCCGTGCGCGTATCCCACGTTCTGAGGTAATGCAGCACGATGCGTGCGAGCCATGAACGCAGGCCCTTCGTGAGCCGCGCCTCCTGCAAGTACTGATGCTGCAAATCCCACGCGTAACGGATGGGCGAATGCACATAGCTCACGTGCACCTGGTCTGGACCTACGAGCACGCCCTTGGCCACTGCATGCGAGCTCGATATCACGAGGTCGTAACCGGAAAGATCGAACTGCTCGATCGCCAGCGGAAAAAACGGCAGATAGCTGCGGTAATGACGCTTCGCAAATGGCAGCTTTTGCACGAACGACGTTGTCGCCTTTTTCCCATGCAGGCACGAACGGTCCGACATGAAATCCACGAGACTGAAAACGTCCGCATCGGGAAAGCACTCGATGATCTGCTCGAGCACCTTCTCCGATCCGCCATACGTGACCAGCCAGTCGTGAACAAGCGCGACCTTCATCGAATAAGCCTCCATGAAACGCGCGCCGCGCAACGGCGCACGCGCTTGATCTTCACTGCCGATGCTAGGGGCCGGCCCATTGCCCTTCGGTTCGGATTCGCACAGAAGCCCTGGCGGACAAAAGAGGGCCACGCCCTCATGCAAGAGATGCAGCGGGCCGCACCGCCTGGTCGCGCAACAGATTCATCAGATACGTGCCGTAACCGTTCTTCGAAAGCGGCTGTGCAAGCCGTTCGAGCTGCTCGCGATCGATCCAGCGCTTGCGCCATGCGATCTCTTCGGGGCACGCGATCATCATTCCTTGCCGCTTCTGCAAGGTTGCAATGAAGCTCGTCGCGTCCGTGAGCGAATCGTGCGTGCCGGTGTCGAACCACGCATAGCCGCGCCCCATGATCTCGACGTGCAACTGCTCGCGCCTGAGGTATTGCATGTTGACGTCGGTGATCTCCAGTTCGCCGCGCGCGGAAGGGCGAATGTCTGCGGCGATGTCGCACACGTGGCGGTCGTAGAAATAGAGACCCGTCACTGCGTAATTCGAGCGCGGCGCCTTAGGCTTCTCTTCGATCGAACGTGCCTTGAAATTCGCATCGAATTCCACGACGCCATAGCGCTCCGGGTCGTGCACGTGATACGCGAACACCGTGGCCCCTTCGGTACGCCGGTTCGCGCTTTCCAGTTGCTTCACCAGATCATGGCCGTAGAAGATGTTGTCGCCGAGAATCAGCGCGGAAGGACGCTCCGCCACGAAGCGACGGCCGATCACGAATGCCTGCGCGAGTCCATCGGGCGAGGGCTGCTCCGCGTATTCGATGTTCATGCCGAACTGGCTGCCATCGCCCAGCAGCGCGTGGAAGCACGGCAGGTCGCGCGGCGTGGAGATCACGAGCACGTCGCGTATGCCGGCCACCATCAGCGTGGAGAGCGGGTAATAGATCATCGGCTTGTCGTAGATGGGCAACATCTGCTTCGACACGGCATGCGTGATCGGATAAAGCCGGGTGCCGGAGCCGCCCGCCAGAATGATTCCCTTTCGGTTCACAGCGCTCTCCTTGCGTTTGCCGGCATGCCGTCTGCCACCTGCTGCAATCGCATGCCTTCGCCGATGCCGCGCAGCACGCTGCGTCGTCCTGCCGGCGTGAAGCGCGGGCACTTCACGAGCATGGCGAGCACCGAATACGCCTGCGCCACTGCAGACAACGGAAACCGCAGATTCTTGCGGCTGAAGTAGAGCCGGTTGCGCGTGCAGTAGAACAGGCTGAACGGCGTTTCGTCGCCGCCCGTCGAAAAGCTCACCTTGTGGGCCACATGCGATGCCGGTACATACAGCAGGTGAATGCTGCAACGATTCATACGCCAGACGAAATCGGCGTCGTCGTAGTAGACGAAATAGCGTTCATCCATCATGCCCACGCGTGCAAATACGCTCGCGTGCAGCGCCATGAAGCACGTCGGCGCGTACTCGGAGAAGCGCGTGTGGTCGAACTGACCGTGGTCTTCGTCGCCGTCGCCCACGTGCGTGGTAATGGCTTTCAGCGGCCAGAAGCGGCCACCCGCGCACCAGATGCGATTGGTGCCGTGATACGTGATCTTCGGAAACGTGGCGAGCGACGCGCCGTCGCGTATCGGCTCGATCAGCCGCGCGATGGTCTGCGGGTCGCGAAACTCGACGTCGTTGTTGGCCAGCAGCACGTACTCGCAGTCGTCTTCGAGCGCCATCGCAATGCCCTGGTTGTTGCCGCGCGCCACGCCCACATTCGCGTTGTTGAACAGCACGCGCGCGTCGATACCGGCTTCGGCCGCGAGCTTGCGGGCCAGCACACTGCCGCTGTCTTTCGCGCTGTTGTCGATCACGTAGAGCGTCATGTCCACGCCCTCTTGTGCTTTGAGGCTCGCAAAGAAGTCCTCCAGCACGGCGTCCGACTGATACAGCACCGTGACCACGCCAACGCGACGCCTGGTACGCTCCATGTTCATGTTCCGGCGCTCCTTGGCTCAAGCCGCACGGCTTGCGCGATACAGGCCGCGTGCCTGCATCTCCACGATGCTGCGTTCGTAGCGGTCCGGCTGCACCTCCTGCGCGTCCACCCACTGCGCGAAGCGCTTGATGCCCTCGTCAAAGTTCACCTTCGGCGCATAGCCCAGCCGTTCGCGCGCACGTGTGAGGTCGGCGTAGTTGTGGCGGATGTCGCCCAGGCGGAATGCGCCCGTCACCTTGATGGGCACGTCGCTGTCGTAGAGTTCGCGCAACTTGCGGGCCACGTCGATCACGGGCGTGCGTTCGCCCGAGCCGATGCCGAACACGTAGTCGTTCGCTTCGCTACGAATCAGCGCGGCATGGGTAGCGTCTATCACGTCATCGATATAGACGAAGTCCCGGCTTTCCAGCCCATCTTCGAACACGCTCACCTCGTGGCCGTTCTTGATACGCGTAGAGAAGATGGAAAGAATGCCGGTGTAGGGATTCGAGAGCGACTGACCCGGTCCATAGACGTTCTGATAGCGCAGTGCAGACGCACCGATGCCAATGGAGCGGCACACGGTCATCACCATCAGTTCCTGGTCGTACTTGGTGATGCCGTACACCGATGACGGATGGATCTTCGAATCCTCGTCTGTCGGCAAGCACTCCAGCGGCTCGCCGGATACGGGGCACAGATGATCGAAGCGCCCCTCGCGCAGATCCTCTTCGCGGCGCGCGCCGGGATAGACGATGCCGGCCGCCGGCGAACGGTATTTGCCTTCGCCGTAGATCGCACGCGACGACGCAACCACGACCTTCTTCACCGTGTTCTCGCGGTTCTTCACGAGAATGTCCAGCATCAAGCCGCAGCCGCCCACGTTCACGTCCACGTAGCGACTGACTTCGTACATGGACTGACCAGTTCCCGTTTCCGCAGCAAGATGCACGATGGCGTCCTGGCCTTGCATCGCACGTTCGAGCGCGCGCCGGTTCGCAACCGACCCTTCGATGAAACGCACCGATGGGTCCAGCGACAGAAACAGCGCCGACTTGTGATACGGGTCGTCGCCGTGAATCTGCTGCGAGAGGTTGTCGAGCACCGTGACGTTGGCGTTCTGCTTCGCCAGCTTGTTGGCAAGGTGCGATCCGATGAATCCGGCGCCGCCGGTAATGAGTACGTTCATGATTCGCTTCGCTCCCATGTTCGCGTCTGCCAGTCAAAGCGCTTGATGATGCGAGCCGGATTTCCGGCCACTACGCTGAAGTCCGGCACATCTCGTGTCACTACGGAATGGCTTCCCACCACCGCGTGGCGTCCAATGGCTACGTTTGGCAGGATCACCGACCCGAAGCCGATAAAGCTGCCGGCGCCGATCACGACGCGATTGCCGCGCGTCCTCACACGGCAACCGATGCGCACAGGGTCGTGAACGTCCTCGTACGGATGCTCGACGTCCACAATTGCGCACCCTCCGGTAATCGTGACGTCATCCTGAATTTCGATGGACGACCCGCAGACGATGTGCACGTTCTGCTCGATGTTCACGTCGTTGCCGATGGTGAGATTCGGAGGCGCGGCGGGATCCGTCAGGATCAGTTCGATGCGCGCGCCCTGGCGGATCAGTACGCGTTCGCCGATCCACGCGTGATGTACGTTAGCGAGCAGCATCGGCCTGAAAATCGCGCTGCCTTTACCTACCTTCGCGAACGCGTGCGCGTACCAGAGTTGCGTTTTTGCGCGGTAGTAAGCGAGCTGCAGCGCGTTGATCCGGTCTATCCCGCGCAGTTCGCCGAAGCGGGCAATGGGGCCGGTCAGGACGCTCATGCCCGCACCGGCTGCCGGCCGGCCATCTGCTTCGCGAAGGTGTATAGCGGCCGCAGCGTGCGCGGCCAGCGCCGCATCGCGTACAACCCTTCCTGTTTCGCGCCCACACGCGCGAACTTCACGCTGGTTTCAATGCAGCGCTCGAATGCTTCGTAGTGGCCGCTTTCCAGATACAGAATGGCCGAGCGCAGGAAGAGCCTGGCCCGGGCGCGATCGGTCACGTCTTTTGCCATGCCCATGGCGTCGGCCATCTCGAAAGTGCGCATCATGTCGCGGATGCTGGTTTCGTGCCGCGCGGGGTTGCGGATGACCGTGGACGTGAATCCATTCGGGTTCACGCGATACAAGCCGAGTTCCTCGTCCAGATAGCGCGCCTGCGTGCCATGAAATGACTGCAGCAGATTGGCGACGTCCGCCACCACTTCCAGCTGGAGGTCTACGGCATAACGCTTGCGCAGCGCCGTGCGGAACATCGTGGAGCTCGTGAAGAAGAACGGGCCGTTCTCGATCATGTATTCGCCGTCGAACACCGGCGGCTTCACACGCGGCAACGGGAAGTCCACGGGTTCTTTCGTCATGGCATTTACGGTGCGCATGCGGTGCGTGACCATGCCGAACTCGCGCTGCGTTTCCAGAAGCTCGTACTGCCGCGCCAGCTTGCCGGGCAGCATGAGGTCGTCGCCGTCGATGCAGGCGATGTATTCGCCGCGCACCGGCGCAATGGCGTCGGCAAAATTGCGCGAGTAGCCCACGTTGTGCTCGTGCCGCACGATGCGGATGAGGTGCGGGTAACGCGCCTTGAACGATTCGATGACGGCGAGGGATGCGTCCCTCGAACCGTCGTCGCTCACGATCACTTCGAACGGCACGTCGATCTGCTGGGAGACCACGCTGTCCAGGCATTCGCCGATATATTTCTCCAGGTTGTAGCATAGGACTACTACCGAGATAATCGGCTGATCGGGCGTTTTGACGTGTGATGCGCTCATGGCGGTCCCTTTTAGTTCAGCACGAAGCGTCCGGCCAGGTCGCGGGCCTTGCGCTGCAAAATGGGCGACACGGCCACCGCGGCCGCCACCATCAACAGCCAGATGCAGGGCAACAGGAAGAACAAGGCAATGCGCGGCTGTTGCGAGAGGTCCGCATAGTGGAACGCCACGCCGAGCAGGCCCACCACCGCTACGCGCGTAAACAGCCCCTTGTACCAGGCCAGGTTAATGCCGGGCAGAAACTTGCGATGCACGATACTCACCCACACAAGCAACTGATAAACGTTGACCGCGAGCCACGCGTAGCCCACGCCACGCGCGCCAAGATGAAGCGCGCCGAACAGCACCGCAGGCACGAGAATCGAGATGAACAGCAGGTTGCCCTTGATATGGAGCGACAGGTTGCCGGCCGCGTATTGCACGAGAAACGACAATCCCGCAATGGCAGAGCACGCGTTGCCGATCGCATAGCATTGCAGCACGCGCCACGCTTCCGGCGTGGAAGGCGCACTGGCCGACCACAGTTTCATCACGAGGTCCGGCATGCACGCGAAGATGGTGGCCACCGGAATCACGGCGATCATCATGATTTCGCTCGCGAGGAAGTAGCCAGGCCCAACCTCGGCTTTTTCGCTCGCGCTATCTGCCGTAAAGCGTGGAATGAACGCCTGCTCGATGGGGCTCGCCATCAGCAGAATGCCGCTCGCGAGCAGCGTCGCCATGCTGAATACGCCGAACGCGGAAAGCGGCAGGATCTTCGAGAGAATGAGCTTGTCGATCTGCGTGGACGTGGCCCACACAAGCGCGGAAAACGCGATGGAAAGCGACAGCTTCGCGCGGGCCATCAGCACGGCGCGCGAGAAGGTGCGCGTAAGAAGCGGTGCGTCGATGGCGCGGCCGAGCAGCAGACGCATCGTGAGGCTCTCGCCCACGATTGCGCCCAGTTGCCACAGAAAGAACACCTCCACGCGCGGCCACACCGATATCACCGCCACCACGAGCACGGCTCGAATAATGGCGAACGTCACCACCACGACATTGAGCGTGGCCTGGCGGTTGATACCCACCATACCGCCGCGATACAGCGACGAAAGCCAGCGCGCGGAGACGGTGAACATCATCAGCACGAACGCGATCCTGATTTCCCCCGCCGGCAGCGCCTTCGCGTTGAGCCAGTCCGCCGCGAAGAACGGCGCGGCGGCGAGCGAGCAGAGAATCAGGACCGAACACGTGCCCGCCACGAACTTTTCGAGCGACTGCAACAGCAGGCGTGCTTCCTTCCTCGACGCGCTGTCGCGCATACGCGCGAGCTCCCGTGTCAGCGTGGGCGAGAGACCGAAGTCGAGCACCTGCACCCAGGCGAGCAGCACGGCATTGAAAGCGATCAGGCCATATGCCTCCACCCCGAGGTGGCGAACATAGGTGGGCACCATGACAAGACCGAGCGCGACGGTCACGGCCTGCCCTGCATAGTTGGCGATCAAACTCCGTTTGAGCATCGTGATTGGCGTGAAGGATGGAGGTGGGTTGAAACGGTATGCTGCGCTGCATCTACCGGACCACTGTAACGACGGAACATGCCGAGTAATGTACGGAGTCGAACACACCCCCTGGCACGAATCGGTCATACAGCGGCTTGCAGCAAGGCTTTGCGCGAGAGCGGCAAACCAGGACCCGCGGGCGTGACACGCATGGGGACGGCAACAGGCCGGGCGTATACTCGCCGCAGCAATGGGTCCGGTATTGACGGCACCAACGGAAGGAAGCGGCCGGCAAAATTTCCCGCTTCGCGCCACGCGTCGAATTGCGCCGCGAATCTGCCGCTGTTCGACGAACCGGCGTGCCATGCGGTCGTGGCAAACTTCTGCTGTCGATTCCGTTGCAGATAACGAAGTCGGCACCGTGCTGCCCCGACCCGCAGCCCTTTCTTCGTGAGCGCCATGTACTTCCTCATCATTCTCGCCGTGCTGCAGGTCCTCGCGATCATCGTCGTCGTGGCGCTGTGCGTAGCGGCCCGGCGCGCCGATGAGCGCACCGAGCGCATGCTTACGCGCGACGAAATCGCTGCACGGCGGCAGACGTCCGGCGTACCCTACAGCACGCCGCTCAAGACGCCCACGTGGCTCGCCGCGGGCCGCTGGCTGGCGCGCATCTTCGGCTACGGCAGTAGCGGCGGCACGCGCAGCTAAACCCAGACCACGGGAAAAACGCGGCACGCGCATTGCTGCCCTCGCATTCCGCTTCAATTCAACGCTCCCGCAGACCGATGCATGCCCCACAGGTCTGGCCCCACGACAGGGAACCCCAGCCGCTTTTCGAACCGCACCCTCGCCGCGACAAAGTAGAGCGCGAGCGGAAATGCGAGGCCCATGGCCATGCCCGCCGCGAGATGCACATACAGGTTCTCGACATGCAAATGCATGAGCACCACGCGCGCGCCTGAAGCGCCAAGAATGTGCCCCAGATAGATCGGCATAGAGGCCACGCCGAGCAGCTTGAGCGCCGCAAAGCGTACCGACCCGCTCATTCGTAGCGCGAGCTGGCACACCAGCAGCACGCCGAGGGTGGTGGCCGGCAATGCGCCAATGCCGTTGTAGTCGCCGAGGTCGCGCGCGAAACCGATGGCAAGCCACAGCATGACGGCCACGAGCGCGATCCAGCCGAGCGCCGACACGCGCGCCACGATGTCGCGAAACTGCCCCGCGAGCAGAATGCCCGCTGCGAAGAACAGGAAGAACTTGAGCGCCGTTGTGAAAATGCCGTAGTCCAGAACGCTGCCGATTACATACGCGACGACGGCGAACGGCACGAGTACGACGCGCTGCGTGCCGGTCACGCATACGAATACCTGGCACAGGAAGAGCGCGTAGAGAAACCAGAATTGCCCGAACGGGTCCCACAGAATCGACATGAGTTGCGCGAGCGTGAACGGATGATTCGTATCACCCGACGCCGCCCACTGCACGAGCCCTTGCAGGATCGACCAGAGCAGATACGGATACACCACCGTCTCCACCTTCCGTGTCAGAAAGCCGAGGCGGCCGCGCTTGAGGCTGCGCTCAACGTGCAGCCCGGACAGAACGAAGAAGAGGGGCATGTGGAACGTGTAGATCGCGTAGTCGGTCTGCGCGATCCACTGGTCCGCGTGCACGATGCCCGCACTCATCAAACCGCGCAGCACATGCCCATACACGACGAGCACAATGCCGATGCCGCGGGCGTAGTCCTCGAAGTCGTCTCTCAACAAACCGATGCCCTCCATGTGGGGCGCATGCAGGGGCTCATGCAGCCACGTGGTTATGGTTCGAGTAGACGGACATGTAGCTGTAGCTGCGCCGTTCGCTACGCCGCAACGGCACCGCGTTGAACACCGCGCCCACCACCCAGGCACCCGCGCGTTCCAGCTTGGTCACCGTTTCTTCAATCTCTTCCTCGGTCTGCGTGCCCGAGCGCAATACGAGCACCGTCTTGCCTGCGCGATGCGAGACGATGGCCGCGTCGCTCACGGCGAGCAGCGGCGGCGTATCCACGATCACGAGATCGAAGCGCTGCTTGAACTCTTCGAGCAGACTGCGGAAGTGCGGCATCATCAGCAGCTCCGACGGATTGCCCGGATAGCGCCCGCACGAGAGCAGCGACAACCCGGGCACGCCGGTCTGCCGTATTGCCTGATTGATCTTGAGGCGCCCCGCAAGCAGTTCGGAGAGCCCGTCCGCATTCGGCTGATCGAACAGCGACGCGATGCGGCCGCAGCGCATGTCGGCGTCCACGAGCAGCACACGTCTTGCCGTTTCCGCTTCCAGCACGGCGAGGTTCGCAGCGAGAAAGCTCTTGCCCGTGCCGGGCGTGGGGCCCGTCACCACGATCATGTTGTCCGAGGTCTCCTGCACGTTGAGGTGGAGCGCGGTACGCACACCTCGCAGCGCCTCCACGGAAGGGTCTTGCGGAAAGCTGCGCGCCAGCAGCCGCTGCGCGGCGGGCGGCCACGCCACGGCGTCGGAGCGTCTCTCGCGCTCCGTGCCGAGCAGCGGCATGGCGGGCTCGGCCACCACAGCCCCCGCGCCCGCCGCGGATGCCGAACGATCCAGCCGCGCCTGCTGCGCGCTGTAGAGGATCGACCCGAACACGGGCACGCTCATGCTTCGCTCAACGAAACGCGGGTCCGTCACGCCCGTAAACAGGCGGCGCCGCGTGAACACATAGAGCGAACCGATCATCAAGCCGACGCCGCCACTCGCACCCAGCACGAGCGGCACGTCGGGCGAGACGGGATCGGCAGGGCGCACTGCACCGTCCACGATATGTACGTCACCGGTCGTCGCGCCGCGGCGTACCGTCAGTTCTTCGGCCTTGTTGACCATGGCAACGTAGATCGATTCGGCCACCTTCGCACTACGCGTAAGGTCCGCACTGGTGCGCTCCGACTCCGGCATGCTGTTGAAGCGCGCATCGAACTGGGCCTTTTGCGCGTTCAACTGCGCAAGCTGCTGGTCGATGTTCTGCACCGGCGGGCTGCCGGGCTGGAAGTGCTGGAGCAGTTGCGTGCGTTGCAGTTGCAGCGTCGCGATCTGCCGCTGGAAGTCGATGCCGCCCTGCAGGTACGACTGCGATTCCGCGGTCGGTTGCAGCGAACCCACCTTGGCGCGGTAGTCGGTGAGCCGCGTTTCGGCCTGCTTCAGTTCATCGCGCAGCCGCGGCAATTCCTGGTTGATGAAGTCGAGCGTCTTGCTGTCGTTCGCGCGGCGCTGCGTGACGGTAGCCGCCACGTAGCCCTGCGCAATGGCGTTGGCCACGTTCGCGGCCGTGGCGGCGTCGCTGCTTTCGAACGAGATCTGCACCACACCGGTTTCCTTGCCCTTTTCCACGACCTTGAGGTCCTTCGAAAAGCGCTTGATCGCATTCACTTCGTTCAGCGGCGTAACGTAGAACTCCGTGCCGGGCCGCGCATCGAGCTGCGTGACGACCATCGAAACAGGACCATCGGCGGCGGGCGCGCCCGCGGACCCCGTGAGCAGCGCATTGCCGTCGGGATCGAGCAGCACGTAGCGGCCGTTTTCGAGCACGCGCAGGCGCAGCCGGTTGTTTTCGAGCGTATAGGGCACATGCACGGACTCGACACGAATGCGCTCGCCTCCCCAGGCGAACGCATCGAGCCCGAACCAGGGACGCGACGGCTTGCCGGGCGAAGCGAGCTTCTCCGCGATCGTGCCAAGCACCGGCACCTTGCGCGGCGTGACGCTTACTTCGTAACCGAACTGCCGCATCACGGGCTCCAGCACCCGGCGGCTTTGCATCATGGCGATTTCCGCATCGGTGGCGAGCGGCTTCTGCCCCACCACGATCTCGCCTTGCTGCGCAATGCCGAACGCGTTGGGGTCCTGCGCCTCCACGCGCACCAGCACGTTCGCCGAGTAAGTGGGCTTCATCAAGAACACCACTGCTGCAGCGAGAACGACCGTTCCAGCAGCGATGGCGATGACCGTCCACAAGTGGTCGGATAGCAGGCGGAGTACTTCACGCACGTCAGGCGAGCTGTCGTGCGGTCCTGGTCCTCCCAGATGTCGTGCGTCGATACTGGACGTATTCACGTTTGTCACCCCTCAAGAAAGCAGGATGGTTGGTACAGATTTGCAAAGGCTTTGCAAAAACGACAGGTGTCGTGGTTCATTTGCCCACCGAATAAATGAGGTACAGACTCGTCATGGTCGGCAGCAGCTGTTCCAGCAGGCGGTTGAAGCGTGCGACTTCCGCCGTGCCCACGTACACCACGTCGAGCGGTTGAAGCTCGAATTCAGTGGAAAGCAGAATTGCGTCCACCTGCGTCATATCGAGCTGATAAATGGTTGGCTTGCGCGGATCGTTCGGCGTGCGCCGGATCACGAGAATCTGGCGCGGCTGCGCCGCACGCGGGTCGATGCTGTTCACGTCCGCAATGGCATCGGCGAGCGTGAGCTTGCCCTTGTTCATGAAGAGCGTTTGCGGCTTCGTCACTTCACCCAGCACGAACACGCGGCTCGCGTTGTGATCCGGCACGTAGAGAATGTCGCCTGCACGCAGCACGATGTTCTGCGATACGTCGCCGCGGTCCAGCGTGCGCTGCACGTCGAGCGTGTAGACCTTGCCGTCGCGCGTGAGCTGCACGCGCTGCAAATCGGCATCGGGCTGCGCGCCGCCGGCACGTGCAATGGCGTCCACCACGGTCATCTTGACGTCGGTGATAGGCATGGTGCCCGGGTTCTTCAGATCACCTGCCAGTTGCACCTGCTGGCTGCGAAACTGCGCGACACGCACGTCGAGCTGCGGCTTCACCGCGTAGCTGCCAAGCCGCGTGCGCAGCGTGGCGGCAATTTCGCCGGCGGTCATGCCGGCCACGTGCACGCGGCCCACGGTCGGAAAGTAGATCGCGCCATCCGCCGAAACGCGCTCGCCGTTCGGATCCACGAGCGCGCCCGGATTGCCGGCCCCAGTGGGACCGTTCAGCGCATTGGGGTCCGTCACGTTACCCGGTGTGGCAGCCGTCGCGCCGCCGTTCACCGTGAGTTCGGGGTGCCCCCATACGATGATGTTGAGCACGTCGCCCGCGCCCACCCGGTAATCTCCCTGTCTCGCCACCTCTTGTGGAAGCGCCTGCGTATTGCTCTCGTCGAACTTGATCTGCTGCGCAATGACGCCTGCGTCGATCATATGCACGGGGTAGACCGGCTTTTCCGTGCTCGCTTCGGGCTCTTTCTGCATGCGCGAAGGGTCGAGGTACGGCCCGGGCACTGCGGAACAACCCGCTACTGCCCCACTCACGAGGCAGGCAATGATCCTGTTTTTTCTGCTCATGTCGCTCTTCCGGTAATCGCCGGGCGCTCCAGTCCCGACGAAATGCTCTCCGCTACCGGCCACTGCCGGCATCGAAAATCCACGTTCGAATGGGAAGTTGCCGGCGTCAGGCGCGCGCTTCGAACGAAGCCCGATGCGCGAGGCGCCGCGCACCCGCACTCAGCATTGCGCGGCCTGGGCCAGCCGGCCAAGGTCGAGGCGCGGGCGCGACGGCAACGCCATTGATTCTCGGGAGCCGATGCTTCTGTTCTTTTCTTCTTCAGCAGCGCTGAGGAGCCGCTCGAATTCACGCTTGACGATGCCGTAGCATTCGCAGGCCTGCTCTTCGAGCCCGTCGCGGTCGAGGATGGTGATATGACCACGGCGCTGGCAGATGAGACCCGCGTCGTGGAGCTTGCCGGCGGCTTCGGTTACGCCCTCCCTGCGTACACCGAGCATGGTGGCAATCAGTTGCTGCGTCACGTCGAGCTCGTTGGTCTTGAGCCGGTCCTGCGTGAGCAGCAGCCAGCTGGACACCTGACGCATGATGTGGTGATGCCGGTTGCACAGCGAGCTTTGCGCGATCTGCGTGAGCAACGCCTGGATGTACAGCAGCATCAGCCGGTGAATGAGGCCGTGACGTTCGAATTCGCGCTTGAACGCCTGCGCGCTCATGACGTACGCGTACCCGGCGCTACGCACTTCGATACGTGTGGGCATGGCGAATCCGCCCATGAGTGCGGGCACGCCCACTACGCCTTCATTTCCGACTGCGGCCACTTCGGCGGTGGCGCCGTCGGCCATCAAAAAAATCATGGAAATAATGGCGGTGGCCGGGAAATACACCTGTTTTACAGCCTCGCCGGAATCCGACAGCAATTGGCCGGCTTGCAGCCGCCGCAGTTGCAGGTGAGGAGAGAGAGCATCGAACTCGGCCTCGGGTAGCGCACTGAGCAGGTGGTTCTCGAGTTGCTGGGTCATCAAGTCGGGCATGATCGTTTCCACTGGGTCTGGCCACACGCCTCGTGGGCGTGCGTAGGGTGAAAATGACAGGCTGGCTTACACCGCAGTTACCGCAGTGCACCAGGCGATCTGCCGGTGCATCGGGGCGTCTGGATACCATCCTCCGTTTTGCCGCCGTTCCCAAAGCCAGTTGCATGCCATGTGAATCAATGCCCTGTTTACCAACGATTTTTTTCTGAAGCCATGAAACGGCTTCTACGCGGCATCGCCCGACTGTCTCATATATGAACCATCCGGACGCCAAATGAAGGATATGGATGAGTAGATACAAATAGCTACATTTTGTTGCATTGCGTTCATGCAGATGGAATGCCCCGCCATTAGGGGAATCACGGAATCACGTGTGGCTTGCCGCGCCGCTTCGAGGCCATGAAACACCGCTTGCGGCACATTGCCCGGCGGCCCGAACTGTCTCGTCGATGAAACATTAAAAGGCAAATGAAAGCGATAAGGACGGGCAAGAAATATTGCACGACCGGCCTTTTCCCATTAATTCACACGGTAATTCTCTTATTCAGCGGTGCGAGAACCAAACAAAATGAGTTCTTAAGAGAATCTTAAATATCGCAATTCGCCTTCACTTTGCGTCAGTATTACCGTTTAAAAAGAATAATGAAAGCAGATGAATAACGAAATTACTGATGTGGGAAAGCGCACGTCGCATTTCCCATCAGGTGTGGTACACATCGGGCTTCACCGGCCCACGCGTCGCGGCACTCGTCCCGTACCGCGCAGCAAGAACGCACGTGGCCCCTGACAACGACAACACGGACGCTGTCATGCACCTCATCCTGCACCTTCTGCTCTATCTCACAAACTTCGGAGATCCGTATCTCACCGTGCCGCTCGCGGCACTCGTGCTCGCATGGTTCGCCGCGCAGCGCTTCTGGCGGCCGCTGATGACGTGGGCGTGCTGCTTCAGCGCGGGCGCATTGCTCGTAGCAGCGAGCCGCATCGCCCACGCCGGTTGGGGCATGGCGATGCCCGCACTCGACTTCACTGTGATCAGCGGCCACACCATGCTCTCGAGCGCCGTGTACCCCACGCTGCTCGCGCTCTTTGCGAGCCGCAATTCGCCGCGCACGGTCATGGGTCTCTTCGGGCTGGGGTTCGCGTTCGCCATTGCTATCGGCGCTTCGCGCGTGCTGATCGGATTTCACTCCACGTCGGAAGTGGTGAGCGGTCTTGCCATCGGCACGCTCGTATCGCTCGCCACGTGTGCGCCCATCATGATGCGTCAGGCGCGCGAGGCAACGGGCAACGTCACGACGATGCGCGACCCCACGCCGTTCACCGCATTCGCGCTGGCGCTCGTGGTGATCTGCCATGGGAAGGTGGCGCCGGTGTCGATATGGATCGATCACAAGGCGCCGCAACTCTCGCAGTGGAGCAGAACGCAGTTCGACGACGCGCGTTGATCGAGACGGAGCGTCATGCTCCTTCTGACGTCGTGCTTCTTCTGATCGGCTCAGACCTGCTTGCCGAAGCTGGAGAGCTTCGAACTCATGCTCACGTTCAGGTCCAGCGCTTCATGGCTCGCGGCCGCCGTGACGGCCGCGGTTTGCGCGGCGAGCGCGGCAGCGGTGGTCGGATCGTTCGCTGCGGGGTCTGTCACGGCCCCGGAAAGCGCGCCGTGTGCGCCGTCTGCTTCCAGCGCGCCCGGCACTTCGCTCAACACCGCGTGGCATGCGGCCAGCACGTGCTCGCGCGCGCCGCGATTGAGCACCTCGTGGTCCATGCCGGGAAAGACGAGCGCCTTCACGTACGGCATACGTCTGAGGCTGCGCCCGCCGATGCCGAAGTACATGTAGAACTCGTCGAGGCTGTGGTCCTCCAGGCTGAACACGAGACGCACGCGCACGCCGGAAGCATCGAGCCGCTTGAACATCGAACGCACCTGGTGGTTCGGTGTGGACGTGTAGAACGTGTCGCGCGAGAGCGTTGCAATCGCGGCCTGCACCTGGGCGAGCGCGTGCCGCCACATCGTGTGCAGCACGGGCCGCAACTGCACTTCGCCCCGTACGACCTGGCTCCACTTCGCCGCGCGAATCATGGAGCGCAGATGCGCGCGCGGCGACCCTCGCGGACGCTGCGTGGCGCCCTGAATCGTGCAGTCCTCGGGCAGCAGGAAACTCGCAGGGTTCACGAGCACGAGGCCCCGCACGGCGGGGTTCAGCGTGGCGGCGCGCAGGCCCGCATACGCGCCCGCGCAGATGCCCACCACGACGACATGATCGTAGCCCTGGTCCACGAGCCAGTTCGCGGCATGCGAAAGGTCGGCTGCCATCGCGCCATAGGAAGTCTGACCGGCCACACGCGTATGCATGGCACCCAGGCTCTCGCCGATACCATCGGCATCGATGCGCAGCGACGCGTGGCCGAGTTGCGCCACCTGCCGCGCAAGTTCGACACCGAAGCGGCCGTCGCCCACGTGGTGTGTGGCGCCCGTATTGGCGATCAGCAGCACGGAGCCGTGCCCTTGCGGCCCGCGATGCCGGGTCGGTTCGCAAAGCACGCCGAAAAGGCGCCCGTCGCCGATGCGCAGCGGCGATTCCACGGCGCCTTGCAGCGCGAGCACGGGCGGCACGGTGCTCACCGCGCGCGCCGGCTGCGTGCGCGGCACGGCGTCTTTCGCGAGCCACGTCGCGACACGGCGCAAAGTGGGGTCCGGCGTTTCCGTGAGCCACGGCGGCTGTAGCGTCTGAAGATAGTTCTCGAACGCGATGGAGCTCACGTCGAGGCCCTGTGCGCTCCAGTGCTCCGCGAGATTCGCGCTGCCGTCGCGCAGCCCGCTGTGTGCAATCAGCACGCGTTGCACGGGCGGCGCTTCGAGCTTGCAGAGGTCGAGGTCGCGCAACGCCTGAAGCCCCGCTTCGCTGAAGCGATGACCGAAGATGTCGTGCGCGCCCGCGGCAGGCACCGCATCGGCGCGCGAAATACGGGCTTTTTCACGCCATGTCTGGTGCAGCACGCCCATTTCGCGCATGAAAAGGCGCATGGAAACCACCGGGGCCAGCATGACGAGCGATTCCACGGGTGTGAGCGTTGCGGTCAGCGCGGCCACTGTGGCGCCCAGGCGAAAGCCCGCCAGCGAGACGCGCTCTACCGACGTTTCCCGCTTCAGGTAGTTCACCGCGTCTGCCGCTTCAGCGGCCCATTGAGCGGGGCGCAACCAGTCGCCCGTATCGGCGGAATCGCCTGTGCCCAGATAATCGAAGCGCAGCACGGGCACGCCGCGCGCCGCGAGGTCCATCGCGAGATGGCGTATCGCCTGATGCAGCCACATCGCTTCGTGTCCCGCCGGGTTGCAGAGCACGACGCCCTCGCCACCCTCGGCGTCATGCAGCCAGCCGGCGTGTCCGTTGAAAACGACCGGTCTCATGTCTTTATTTCCTGTTGTGGGTTGACGCGTGGCGTCACGTTGATGTCTCCATCAGCCCTCCCTGCCATTGCAGTATGGGTAAGGAAAATGCATGCGTTGGTGCGTTTTCACACTTACGTGCCGGCGCCCGGCGGGCACGCTGCTGGCTGCATCCTCGGGGTTAGCGAGCGCCGCGGCGGCCAGTAAGTTGGCTTCCGTACAGAGGTCGAACCCCTCGCGCCGTATGGTGATTGCGCATTCTTCGCCAGCATGGAGCCCCGTCGATGAGCACCGAACTTGTGCCACAAGCCGCACGACAGACCAGCACCGCCCCGCACACGACCCTCGTCGTGCAACCCGTGATCCTCGCCGGCGGCGCCGGCACGAGGCTATGGCCGCTGTCGCGCGAGCAGTATCCGAAGCAGCTGATCGAGCTGCTCGGTGAAGAGTCGCTGCTCGCCGCAACGGCGCGGCGGCTGGATGGTCTCGAAACATCGTGGACCGTATCCGATGAATTGCTGCTCGTGTGCGGCGAATCTCATCGACATATCAGCGCCTCGCAACTCGACGAGTGCGGCAAGTGCGCGCGCATCGTGCTGGAGCCGTGCGCGCGCAATACCGCGCCTGCGCTGACCGCGGCAGCACTCGTTGCCGAGGCGAAAGGCGAAGACGCAATCCTCGTCGTCATGCCTGCCGATCACGCGGTGCCGAACGCGGCCGCATTCCAGGAAGCGGTTTCGCGCGCCGCGCGTTACGCGGCCAACGGCGCGGTGGCCACCATCGGCGTATTGCCGCGTCATGCGGAGCCCGGCTACGGCTACATTCGCGTGGGCATGTCGATTGGCGCGGATGGCGGCTACACGATCGAGCGCTTCGTTGAGAAGCCGCATCGCGAGCTGGCCGAACAATACGTGCGCTCGGGCGAATACTGGTGGAACAGCGGCATCTTCGTCGTGCGCGCTTCGGTGTGGCTGAAGGCTATCGAAACGCTGTGCCCCGACATTCACGCAGCCTGTGTGGCAGCGCATCGCAACGCAACCTCGAATGGCCGCTTCGTGCAGTTGCATCCCGAAGACTTCGCGCGTTGCCGCAACGACTCCATCGACTACTCGGTCATGGAACGGCTCGCGGAATGCGGCAACCTGCCGGGCGTCGTGGTGCCCATGGATGCGCCGTGGTCCGACGTGGGTTCATGGGACTCGATCTGGGAAATCATGCCCAAAGATGCGGCGGGCAACGTGTCTCGCGGCCGCGTGATGTTCGAAGACACCACCAACACGTTCGCGCACTCGCAAGGGCGCCTCGTCGCATGTGTGGGGCTACGCGACGTCGTGGTGGTGGAAACGCCCGATGCCGTGCTGGTTGCCGACCGGCGCAATGCCCAGCAGATCCGCAACATCGTTTCGCGCCTGCGCGCGGAGCGCGGTCCCGAGGCGGACAATCACCGCAAGGTGCATCGTCCCTGGGGCTACTACGATTCGCTCGATTCGGGCGAGCGCTTCCAGGTGAAGCGCATCGTCGTGAAGCCGGGCGAAAGCCTCTCGCTGCAGATGCATCACCATCGCGCCGAACATTGGGTCGTGGTGCGCGGCACGGCACAGGTGACGTGCGGCGAGAAGACGTTCCTGCTGACCGAGAACCAGTCGACTTACATTCCGCTCGGCACCGTGCACCGCCTCAGCAACCCGGGCAAGACGCCGCTCGAAATCATCGAGGTGCAGTCGGGCACGTACCTGGGCGAAGACGACATCGTGCGCTTCGACGACAACTACGGTCGGCTCGACAAGGCCGCGGCGACCCAGTCGTCAACGCTGCCGGCGCAGGGGGCGCCGCAGATGCAGGCGCAGGCACACGTCCAGCAACAGCAGCAAGGTCGGAAGAATCCGCGCATTCGCGTAGGCCGCAACGTCAAGACGAGTTGAGCGCCGCGACAGCTTCACGGCGGGCCGTACGAATCGAATCGTGCTAGCATGCAGGGCCCAACGGCGCGTCTCACCGCGCGCCGTGACTCGCCATTAACCGGTACAGCGTGGCGCGCGAAATGCCCAGTTCGCGCGCCGCGCGATGCGGCCGGTCGCCGTGACGCATGAGCGCCACCTCGATCGCCTCGCGCTCGGCAGCGGCCCGCGCCTGCATGAGCGTATTCTCCAGCTCCCCCACGCGGTCCTCCAGTTCGAGGTCCGCGGCCGTGATCACACGCTGCTCCCCCATGACGATGGCCCTCCTGATGCGGTTGATGAGTTCGCGCACGTTGCCGGGCCACGGGTGCTCGTACATCGCGCGGATCGCGCAAGAGGAAAAACCGCGTATCTGGCGCCGTCCGTCGATGGGCAGGTAGCGGTCCAGTACGTGCCACGCGAGCAGCGCGATGTCGCTGCCGCGCTCGCGCAACGGCGGCTGTTCGATGCCGAGCACGCAGAGGCGGTGATAGAGGTCCGAACGAAAACGCCCTTCGGCCACGGCCTCCTCCAGGCTCACGTTGGCCGCGGCGATCACGCGCACGTCGACATCGATCTGTTCCGTGCCGCCGAGCCGCTGTATGTTTCTCTCCTGCAAAAAGCGCAGCAGGATGGTCTGGCTGTCGAGCGGCAGGTCTGCTATCTCGTCCAGAAACAGCGTGCCCCCGTGCGCGGCTTCCACAAGCCCGATCCTGCGCTGCCAGGCGCCCGTAAACGCGCCGCGTTCGTAGCCGAACAGAATCGACTGCGCGAGTTGCTGCGAAAGCGCACCGCAATTGATGGCGACGAAAGGACCGTTACGCCGCGACGAACGTTTGTGGATCACGTTCGCCGTGAGTTCCTTGCCGGTGCCGGACTCGCCCGATATCAGCACAGACGCCTCGCTCTTGGCCACCTTCGCGATGGAGCGGAAGAGTTCTTTCATGGCGTCGCAGGCGCCCACGATCTCGCCGTCCATGCTTTCGCCGGGCGGCGGCGTGTCTTCGAGCATCGCCATGCTGTGTTCTCGCTCCACGGCCTCCACGATCCGTTCCGTTTCGCACGGCAGCGCGACGAAGCGCGAGAAATAGCTGTGGATGGCATGGCGCAGCGCTTCGCTTCCCGTCTGGCCCGGGCCCACCACGCCGACCCAGCCGGGCTCCCGTCGGATGAATGACGAGCGGAATGTGGCGATTTCGAGCGGCGAGAAGCCGCTCGCGAAGTCGAACACGCCCACGGTGGGGCGGTTGCGCGCCAGCTGGCGCCGCAACTGGCTTGCGGAGTTCGCGATCATCACGTTCCAGCCGTGCTGCAGCAGCACGTCGCCGAGCCCGTCGGCGGGCGCGCGCGAAACGAGCACCAGCGAGCGGCGAGCAGGCGCATTCATGACCGCGGGCTCATGCTGAAATCCATGCGCCGCGCGAAGGCCACGCGACGCGAACGTACGCGACTCATACGAGGAAAAGCACCTCGGCCGATTTCAATGAGGGTCGCAATACGCATTGAAAAGCGCGCCACATGAACCCGTAATGGCGCACTCGTGAATTCACGGCACGGCAACGCAAATCGACCGGCAAATGCAGGAGCGTAAAAATTGCCATGCAAAAATAGAACCCTAAACATATCTACCGACTCGCCGTTGATTGAAAAAATCCACGCTTGAATTGTTGTGCCCACCGCTTTTCATCGAGCCTGCTATAGACATAGTTTGAAACGCCATTAACAAACGCTCACGAAACCGCAGTCGCAGCGGTCGCGAATACGAGCAACAAAGAAAGCACGGGCCGCAGCCTCATCGCGGGCTGCGAACCGTTATCCAACCCTTGTTTTGCGGGCTTTTGTGCAATCTGACGCGCGGCGCAGAAGGCGCTGCTTTCGTCAGCGGGCAGCTAAATTTCCAGTACGCAGAAAACGAACTTTCAATTGCCGGAGCGGACGCCAACGCAGTTTGACTGCGCGCTGGCGAGAGAATAATTGCAGCCGTGCTGCCGGTACTTATGTACGCTACCGAACCGAATATGACCCTCCTCGTAAATAGCATCGCCGTAACATATACAGCCCCCTGGCTTTATATGCCGCTGCAAATCAGGCAATAAATACCGCATTAACATTGATACAGGTAAATATCCGCGGTGATGGCCGGCATCGGGAATGACCGAGGCCTGCGGGGCTTGAGTGGGTGCCATGGTCATCAGCGCGGTTGCGAAGCGGCGGTGTCGTGCCCGCAGGGTGACGACGCGGGAGTTCGCCGTTCGATGCACTACCCTACTGCGCCCGCTTCCCGTCCGGCTAGCGGCGCTTACATCCTGTTGCTCCTGCAACAGTTTCCACCGGCTTGTGACAGCCTTTTACGTCGCAGCCCCAGTGTGCCGGACTGACCGTTGTATCCGGGCATCGCATCCACCCTGGAAGGCGATGCGCGACTGCCGAGGGCACCGTGGCAACCCTGCTCACTGAAACAGACGTTCGTGCGAATGAGGGCTTCACCAGGCTCTCAACAGAACAGTTGCACGAACTAAAAGAACGCGGCTTCGTCACCGTACGTGCGATCGCCCCACCGGCCGACGTCGCCATCATGGACGCCGTGATCCGCGACCTGCTTGCGCGCGGCGTGGGCTTCAAGGAAGGCGCACGCCGCGATCTGGTGGACCCGGAAGATGCACGCAGCGCGAACAGCCTGACGGAACTCGTGCGGCCGCAGAATTACGCAGCCGTACTGCGCCGCAGCGCCTACTTCGAATCCGCTTACGCCATTGCGCGCCAGGTGCTGGGCGACGACGCGGAATTCGCGTTCGACCACGCCATTCTCAAGCCGGCCTTTCACGGGGCCGAAACGCCCTGGCATCAGGACGAGGCGTATCAGGCCGAACGCGATAGCGAGCGCGACCAGATCGCATTCTGGATGCCCACCACTATCGCAACCGTCGAAAACGGCTGCATGCGCTACATACCGGGCTCGCACAAGCTTGGGGTGCATCCCCATCAGCCGCTGGGCGGCGACACGCGCGTTCACGCGCTGCAATGCATTGGCGACTTCGATCCGGACAGCGCGGCGTACTGCCCGCTGCAGCCCGGCGACGCCGTGATTCACGCCGGCCGCACGCTGCACTCCGCAGGCCCCAACCTGACCGCGGACCCACGGCTCGCCTATATCCTCGTATTCGCCGGCCCTTCGCGCCGACCCGCCGCGCCACGCGACCACAGCTGGTTGAAGCGGCCCAACGAGACGGCCGCGAGGCGTCGCAAGCTGTGGCTCTGGCGAGGCGGCGCCGTGATCGAGCTGGCACGACGCGTGGCGCGCAACCGCTATTACCATCCGGCGTTTTATGTGGGACGGCTGCGGCGTCTGCTGGCGCGGCAGAGCCGGACGTAAGCCCTTAGCCTCTGCCCGCGCTTGCCGTGCGAGCTTCCCGAGAAGGCGCTACATTGATCGCCATTCACTTCACGAGGAGCCGCGCATGTCCGACGTCAAGGCGAATTCCGCTTCGTCCACGCCCGTGCAACACAGCGTGCAGCCTGTTCGCGAGCAAACCCGCCATCTCGCGATGGCCGCGCGGCTCGACGCCGCCATCGACCGCGCGCTCGACGAGCAACGCATCGTGGGCACCGTGGTGCTCGTGGCGCACCGCGGCGAACGCGCTTACGCGCGCGCCGCAGGCTTCGCGGACCGCGAGGCACACGTCGCCATGCGCGAAGACAGCCTGTTTCGCCTTGCCTCCGTCACGAAGCCCATCGTGAGTCTTGCCGCGATGCGGCTCGTGGAAGAAGGCAAGCTTGCGCTGGACGACGCCGTCACGAAATGGCTGCCCGACTTCACGCCGCATCTGCTCTCGGACGGCCGCAGCACTGCACCGCGCATCACGATCCATCAGTTGCTCACGCACACGGCGGGGCTGCGCTACGGCTTTCACGAGCCGCCCGATTCGCCGTATCACCAGTTCGGCATTTCCGATGGCATCGACCACGTGCCGTTCGATCTCGACGCAAACCTGCGCCGCATCGCGAAGGCCCCGCTCGTCTACGCGCCCGGCACATCATGGCGTTATTCGGTGGCCATCGACGTGCTCGGCGCGGTGCTGGAGCGCGTCACGCACATGACGCTGCCGCAGGCGGTGGAAGCGCTCGTCACGGCCCCGCTCGGCATGCGTCAGACGACCTTCCATGTGCCGCCCGGCACGCCGCTCGTCGTGCCCTACGCCAACAGTTCGCCTGCGCCTGTGAAGATGCATGACGACATGGACGTGTTCCTGCCGCCCGAAGTGGGCTACGCGGTGCGCTTCTCGCCTTCGCGCGCATTCGACGCTCACGCCTTCCCCTCGGGCGGCGGCGGCATGATCGGCACCGCGCCGGAGTTGCTCCAGTTCTTCGAGACCATTCGCACGGGCGGCGCGCCCGTCGTCTCGCCGGAAACGGTGGCGCTCATGATGAAGAACCACGTGCCCCCGTCCATCGAGACGCGCGGGCCCGGCTGGGGCTTTGGATACGGCTGGGGCGTGATCCACGATGCCGCGCTCGCGCAGACGCCGCAACCGGCGGGCACGATTCAATGGGGCGGCGTGTACGGCCACATGTGGTTCGTGGACCCGATCAACCAGTTCACGGTGGTGGCCTTCACGAACACCGCGTTCGAAGGCATGCGCGGCCAGTTCAGCACCGACGTGCGCGACGCCATCTACGGCGCCGCGCCTATCCGTTAGTGCCGCCTCAGAGCCATGACTCAGTGGTTATGCCTGGATTCGCCGCGCGTTTCGATGATGTTGAGGTACAGCGTGGCCGGTTCCAGGCACGCACCGGTCGCATGCTGGCCCACCATGCTGCGATAGATCTCCTCCCACGGCGTCTTGTGCTGCAACACCGGCGCCTTCCACGCAGCACGGCGCGCGGCCATCTCGGCCTCGGGAATCAGTACGTCCACCTTGCGCGTGTTGAGGTCGATGCGGATACGGTCGCCGGTCTTGAGCAGCGCGAGGTTGCCGCCCACCGCGGCCTCGGGTGACACGTTGAGAATGGACGGACTCGCCGATGTGCCGCTCTGCCGGCCATCGCCGATAGTGGGCAGCGTATCGATGCCCTGCTTGAGGAGCGCCGCGGGCGGCTGCATGTTGACCACCTCCGCGCCGCCGGGGTAGCCCACCGGTCCGCAGTTGCGAATGACGAGCACTGAGTGTTCGTCCACGCCCAGCGCCGGGTCTTCGATGCGCGCGTGGTAGTCCTCCGGGCCTTCGAACACCACGGCCTTGCCTTCGAACACGTCGGGGTGCGCCGGGTCGGAGAGGAAGCGCTTGCGGAACGCCGGGTCGATCACGCTGATCTTCATCACCGCGCTTTCGAACAGATTGCCCGTCATCACCACGTAGCCCGCGGCCTCCTTGAGCGGCTTGCCGTAGCCGCGGATCACTTCGCGGTCCGGCTCGGGCACGTCCGCCAGGTCTTCGGCCAGCGTGCGGCCGGTCACGGTGCGCACGCTGCCGTCCAGCTTGCCTGCGGCCAGCAGCTCACGCATCACGGCCGGCACGCCGCCCGCGCGGTGAAACGCTTCGCCGAGAAAGCGCCCGGCCGGCTGGCAGTCCACGAGCAGCGGTACCTCGGGCCCGAGGCGCTGCCAGTCGTCGAGCGAATGGTCCACGCCCATGTGCCGCGCAATGGCCACCATGTGAATCGGGCAGTTCGACGACGCCCCCAGCGCCGCCGCCGCCACCACGGCGTTTTCGAAGGCGCCCTTGGTCATGATGTCCGAGGGACGCAGGTTCTCCGCCACCATCCCCACGATGCGCCTGCCGGTCTCATAAGCCATCCAGCCGCGCTCGCGATGCGGCGCCGGAATCGCGGCGCAGCCGGGCAGCGACATGCCGAGCGCTTCGGCCAGCGAGTTCATGGAAAGCGCGGTGCCCATCGTGTTGCAGTGCCCGGCCGACGGCGCCGACGACGCCACCATGTTCATGAAGCCGTCGTAATCGATCTCGCCCGAAGCGAGCAGCTTGCGCGCGTGCCAGATCACGGTGCCCGAGCCCGCGAGCTTGCCCTGCCACCAGCCGTCCAGCATGGGGCCGCCCGACAGCACGATGGCGGGAATGTTCACGGTGGCCGCGGCCATCAGGCAGGCGGGCGTGGTCTTGTCGCAGCCGGTGGTGAGCACGACGCCATCGATGGGATAGCCGTGCAGCACTTCCACGAGGCCCAGATACGCGAGATTGCGGTCCAGCGCGGCGGTGGGCCGCTTGCCCGTCTCCTGAATGGGATGCACCGGGAATTCGAGCGGCACGCCGCCCGCGTCGCGAATGCCGTCGCGCACGCGGCTTGCCAGTTCGAGGTGGTGTCGGTTGCAGGGCGCGAGGTCCGAGCCCGTCTGCGCAATGCCGATGATGGGCTTGCCCGACTGCAGTTCCTCGCGCGTGATGCCGTAGTTCATGTAGCGCTCCAGATAGAGCGCGGTCATGCCGGGGTCGGAGGGGTCGTTGAACCAGCGGCGGCTGCGCAGTCTGCCCTGTGTGGTGTCGGGTTGGGAGGCGCCGGTTGCTGCGTTGTTGGCCGGATCAGTGGGCGAATGCTTCGACACGCTTGTCTCCTTGTTTTGTCGTGTGGACGCGCGCCACACGGGAAACAAGGCTTCCCGCGCAACGGCACGCCTGAGGAAGCATCAAGCTTAAACGGAACGCGCTGTTCGTGCTGCGCAATAGACGCAAGCGATGCAAACGACGCACGCGACGCAAGCAAAGCAAGCGGCGCGTCCCGTGGTTCCGGCAGGTTCAGTTGGCGCCGCTCGCCGCCTTGGGCGTGCCGCCTTCGTCCGGCGTGAGCTGCGCGTAAACGTCGTGTGCGATTTCGAGCAGTTCCTTGCGGTTGATGCCGCCCGACACCGCGTAGCCCACGTCGCCGTCAATCCAGTAGAAGACGTTCACGGGGCCGTCCTGATAAAGCTTGAATGCCGTGGTGTTGGTGCTCGTCTTGCGCCGCGAAATGCACAGCGTGATGCGCTCGCCGTTGTGGTCGTGGTACATGAACTGCGCCACGGGGCCGTCGGCGCTGGGCAAGAGCCGCCCGCCCATCAGCTCGAAGCCGGTGCGCGTGAGAACGGGCGGACGCACGTCGGTGCCCAACCGGCTGGACACCCACTTCACGAGTTCCTGCTCGCGGTCGGCGCCGACCTCGACGGGGCGCGTCACCTCCGGCGCGTAGACCACGTGCGCGATGGCGGACTGCCGCGCGAACGACTGCCCCGGGTCCGGCGTGAAGCTCGCGTCGCGCACGGGCGCCTGCCCTGCTGCCGGCCCCATGCGGCCCGCCATCATGATGCTGCTGCCGAAGTTGCTGCCAATGCCGATTCCCACGCCCACCAGCAGCGCCGCGGCAATACCCGCGAACTGCGGCCAGTTGGCCGCGTCGCGCCAGCGCCGCTTCGCGGGCAACTGGAGACGCGCCGGCACCGGCTCGTCGAGCACGCGGTCGTAGCGTTCGTGCAGCAGGTTGTTGAGCGAGAAGTAGTGGCTGATGCGGTCCGCGAGTTCGGGCTGCCGCTCCAGCATCTGATCGATCTCGTCGCGGCGCTCGGGCGCGAGCGTGCCGTCCACGTACGCGTGGATCTCTTCTTCGCTGATCGTCGTTTGCCGTTCGTTCATCGCACCACCTTCAGTTTTGCGCTGGATTGCGTGCCCACCATCAAGGCGCGCAGCCGCTCCCGACCCCGCGAGAGCCGCGACATGACCGTGCCGATCGGAATGTCGAGCGCAAGCGCGACATCCGCGTAACTCATTTCCTCCAGCCCCACGAGCAACACCACCTCGCGCTGCTCGGCGGGCAGGCGCTGCAAGGCGAAGTCGAGATCGCGCACCTCCAGCCCGCTGGACGGATTCGTATGCACGGCGAGATCGTTCTCGAACGTGTGCGCTTCGTCGTCGACGGAAACGTGCGTGGCGCGCCCGGCCGGGCGGCGCATCTGGTTCGCGAAGACGTTGTGCATGATCGTGAAGAGCCACGCGCGCAGATCCGTGCCGCGCTGGAACTGATGACCGTTGCGCAAGGCGCGCTCCAGCGTGTCCTGCACCAGATCGTCGGCTAGTTCGCGATTGTGCAGCAGCGCGCGCGAATAGCGTCGCAGGCGCGGTACGTGTTCTATCAGTTCGTCGCGGACACTCATCGTGCTTCCTTTGCGGCTTGGGGCCTCGTGCACGCGCGGGTTACACGCGGATTCACGCGGCGGACGTCGGGGCAAACACGCCTCGCGGTGTTTTATTCCAGCGGTGACAGTTCATGCTTTGCGGCTTTGTCACCGTACGCCGATTTCCCCGGCCCTGCGCTGAACCTGTGCATCGTGAGCGCGTCGGCTGCGTGCATCAGCCCGCGTGCGGCGGCCGCGCCCACCAGCACGTAGCGCGTGTGGCCGTCGGTCCAGTAGAGCGCGCGCATCGTGCCCTGGCGGTAGGCGCGCCACTGCGGCATGGGCTGCGCGGTGAGGTCCCAGGCACGCAGCAGCACGACAGGCTCGCCCGCTGCGTTGCGGTAGACGAAGCCCGAGGCGCGGGTGAACCAGCCTTCCTGCACAGCGAGCGGTGCCACGGGGTACAGGCCGACGCTGGAGATATCGGGAGCGACGCCGGCAAGCGTGGCGCCAGCCTCGCCCGAAGCGCGCACGACGCTGCTGGTCTGATCGGCGGCGGCATGCTGCAAAGCCGTGAACGCCAGATCCGCCAGTTCGGCTTGCGGCACGCGTGTCGCGGCTATCAGCAGACCGCCTGCAACCGCGCTCGCGGCGAGCCCACCTGCAAGCACGCGGACGGCACGTCGCGCGGCGGCGCGCAGCCACGCGCGCCAGAAGGCAGCGCCATCGATGGAGCCTGCGTCGCTATCGTCGGCGGCACGAAAAGCATGCTGCAACTGCGCATTGAGCCGGCCATAGAACGCGACGCGGCGCGCCTCCGAAGGCCGCATTTGCAGATAGCGGTGCAGGCGATCGGCCTGCGCGGACGCTAGTTGGCCGTCGGCGAACGCCTGCAGGTCCGCTTCGGAAAGCGACGGTTCGTGGCGCAGATCGGTGCGGTTCATGGCAGCAGCGGCAGTGGCGCAAAGGTTCGTGGCCCGTCGGGGCACATCGGGGCACATCGGGGCGTTGATCGGGATGCTTATCCGGCTAACACGATCCGGCGCGCGTTATTCCCTTGCCGACCTTTCCGGTCTTTCAGGCCCTTTCGGCCAATTCAGGTTCTTTCCGGCCCGGCGCGATCGATTCGCTCCGCAGGCGAACCGTGCTCAGGGGAAAGCCTCAGGGGAGAACGTTAACCGCCCGCACCGCCTCGCTATTCCTGGCTCGCAACTTTATTTCGCCTTTCATGGTTTTCGCGGTGGGACCGGGAATATCGCCCCCGTGCTCATGGTTCGCCCGTTGCAATCCGCACCACTCCCAAGGAGTCACCATGAAGCTCTCTTCCATGCTCGTTCTCTGCGCCGCCGCGCTCACCTCCACCGCCGTGTTCGCCGAAGGCAAGACGCGCGCGCAGGTGTATCAGGAGTTGATCGAAGCCCAGCAGAACGGCCTCGATTTCGTTACGGACACCTCGTACCCCGACGTCAATCCGATCTTCGCCAACGTCGTCGCGCAGAGAAAGCAGCAGCGCCTCGCGCAGCAACCGCAGGCCGCGCCCGGCGTCGCGAATCGCGCCACGTCCGATGCGGCTTCTCAGTAAGCACGTGCGCAAAATTCGCCCGCGGCGGGAATAAGCCGCATCGGGTGCTGTTCACGGGTTCACCCACCCTGCTCAAACGAGGAATACCCGTGAACAGTCCCTTCAACGCTGCGCCGGTCTGCGTGCCATGCCGGCTCGCTGCCATAGGCGCAGTCGTGCTGCTCGCCGGCGGCGCATTCGTCTGGACCGCCGGCTGGCTGACGCCCAAGCGCCTCTCCGCTACCGCTGTTGTCGATCAATTGCAGACCGACGGCGGCACTCACGCTGGCTACCGACGCAATCATGCGAAGGGCCTGTGTTTCGAGGGCCATTTCGAAAGCAACGGTGCGGGCGAATCGCTTTCCCGCGCGGAAATTTTTCGTGCTGGCGTGACGCCGCTCATCGGGCGCTTTTCGATGCCGGGCAGCAACCCGGGCGCGCCGGACAACAGCGTGCCGGTCAAAAGCATGGCGCTGCTCTTCAAGCTTCACGATGGGGAGCAGTGGCGCACAGGCATGAACACGGTGCCGGTGTTTTCGGTACGCACGCCGGAGCAGTTCTACCAGCAGTTGCAGGCGCTGCAGCCGGTTGCCGCTACGGGCAAGCCCGACCCGGCGCGCGTGGCGGCCTTCTATGCGGCCACGCCTGATTCAGCACCACTGCGCCAGTGGATCGCCACGCACCAACCTTCGTCGAGCTTCGCGAACGCCACGTTCTACAGCGTCAACGCGTTCCGCTTCACCAACGCGAGTGGCCAGACGCAAGCGGTGCGGTGGTCGATGGTGCCCGAGTTGCCGTACATGGCGCTCGATCCGCAGGCGGTGGCGCACAACCCTGGCTTCCTCGCGCAAGACCTGACCCAGCGGCTCGCCGCGGGGCCGTTGCGCTGGCATTTGATATTGACGGTGGCGGCACCCGGCGACCCGGTCAACGACGCCACGCGCGTCTGGCCGGCCGATCGTCCGCACATCGATGCGGGCACGCTCGTGATCGAGCGCAGCGTTCCGCAGGCCGTCGGTGCGTGCCGCGACGTGAATTTCGATCCCACGATTCTGCCCGCGGGCATCAGTCCGTCGGACGATCCGCTGCTGGCCGCGCGTTCGTCCGCGTATTCCGTGTCGTTCAACCGCCGCACGCGCGAAGAAGCGCAGCGTGCCGCGCCGTCCACGCGCGAGAGCGACGAGAACAACGAGGGCAACCCGGGAGACCATTCATGAGGACCACGCGCACCCACTTCAGCCTCGCGGCCCGCGCGCTGCACTGGATCATGGCGGCCGCCATCATCGCCATGCTGTTCATTGGTGTGGGAATGGTCGCAACGGTCTCGCGCGCGCATGACGTGCTGATCGCCATTCACAAGCCGCTCGGCGTCACGCTGTTGCTGCTCGTGCTGGTACGAGCCGGCGTGCGGCTCACGCATGGCACGCCGGCGCTACCCGACGATATGCCCGGCGTGCAGCGCGCCGCCGCGAAGCTCTCGCATCTCGCGCTGTACGCCTTGATGCTGGCCATGCCGCTGATCGGCTGGGCGATGCTTTCGGCCGCGGGCTATCCCGTCACGCTGTACGGGCCGTGGCATCTGCCGCCTATCGCACCACACAGCGTGGCGCTCTACGCGACGCTGCGCACGCTGCACACGGTGCTGGGGCTCACGCTGTTCGCGGTGGTGCTGCTGCACCTCGCCGCCGCGCTGTATCACGGGTTGATACGTCGCGACGGCGTGCTCGCCAGCATGGCACGCGGGGAAGGCCGCGCTTGACGGAAGTGACGAATCCTCAGGGCCACTTCGGGTCGCGCATCGTGCCCTGCTCGACATAGCGCTGGTGCCACGACAGCGACTCGTTGAGCAGATGCGGCGTGTGCTTGCCGTAGCTTTCGCGGCTCGCGCGCTCGAAGTAGTCCATGAGCATGGGCCGATAGTCGGGATGCGCGCAGTGCTTGATGACCTCGCACGCGCGCTGCTTCGGCGAGAGGCCGCGCAGGTCGGCAAGGCCCTGTTCGGTCACGATCACGGCCACGTCGTGCTCGGTGTGGTCCACATGGCTCGCCATCGGCACGATGCGCGAAATCGCGCCGCCCTTGGCCGTGCTCGCGGACATGAAGCACGAGAGATAGCCATTGCGTGCGAAGTCGCCCGAGCCGCCAATGCCGTTCTGGATGCGCGTGCCCATCACGTGCGTGGAATTCACGTTGCCGTAGATGTCGGCCTCGATCATGCCGTTCATCGCGATACAGCCCAGGCGCCGCACCAGTTCCGGATGGTTGCTGATCTCTTGCGGCCGCAGGATGATGCGCTGGCGGAACGTGTCGAGGTTCTTCGCGAAGCGCGTCACGGCGGCGGGACTCAGCGAAAGCGCGGTGGCCGACGCTACGGAGAGCGTGCCGTTCTCGAGCAAATCGAGCATGCCGTCCTGAATCACCTCGGTGAAGGCGGTGAGGTTCTGGAACGCGCCCTTGCCCAGTTCGGCCAGCACGGCGTTCGTGATGTTGCCCACGCCCGATTGCAGCGGCAGCAGCGAGCCCGGCACGCGGCCGTGGCGCACTTCGTGGCGCAGGAATTCGATCAGGTGCCCCGCGATCTGCCGCGAAACGTCGTCCGGCTCGGAAAACGCATTGCTGCGGTCCGGCGCGCTCGTCTTCACGACCGCGATGACCTTCTCCACCGGACAGTGCAGCCACGGCTCGCCGATGCGGTCGCCCGGATGCACGAGCGGAATCGGCCTGCGCCGCGGCGGGAGCGCCGTGCCGTAGTAGATGTCGTGCATGCCGTCGAGCCCTTCGGGCTGCTGCTCGTTGACCTCGATGATCACGCCCGCGGCCTGCTCGATCCACGTCTTGTTGTTGCCCACCGAAGTGGACGGAATGAGCTGGCCATCGGGTGTCACGCCGCTCACTTCGATGACGGCGACGTCGATCTTGCCGAAGAAGCCGAACCACGCGTGCTGCGCGACGTGGCTCAGGTGAATGTCGAGGTAGTCGATGCGGCCCGCGTTGATCTGCTCGCGCAGCGTGGGGTCCGACTGGTACGGCAGCCGCATCTGGATGCCGTCCACGCGCGCCAGCGCGCCGTCGAGTTCGGGCGCCGTGGAAGCGCCGGTCAATACGCGAATGCGGAAGTCTTCGCCGCGCGCGTGCGACTCTTCGATGTGGCGGGCCAGCGCGGCGGGCACCGCCTTCGGGTAGCCGGCGCCGGTGAAGCCGCTCATGGCGACGGTCATGTCAGGGCGAATCAGCTTCGCGGCGTCTTCCGCCGACATGACGCGTTCGAGGAGTTGAGTGTTCAAAATGCGTGTCGATCCCATTGCGGGTCCTCCAGATGAAATCCTCTGATGCCGGACGGTCCCGCCAGGTACGACGCGTGGTGCGAGTAGGTGGAAGCGGCCCGTGGCCGGCGTAACTTCGTAGCTTTTGTCGAGTGCCTGAATGTTCGACGCTGGGCCGCTTCCGCCGCTTGACGTGCGTCAAGCGGTAACGATTCCAGACCTGCAATACAGCGTTACTTGGCCGCAGCCCACAGCGTGCGGCCGAGGAACGTCAGCGTGCGGTCCCATGCCAGTTGCGACCAGACCGGATCGAACTGCGTGGCGGCGATGCGGCCCGGCCCTACGGCCGTTTCGTTGGCGAAGCCGTGATGAGCCAGATAGCGGTGGAACTGCAAGTCGACCTTCGCCTCGGTCAGCTTCGCTTCGAGCCCATCCACGAGTTCCGGCGTGAAGAAGCCGTCCTGCGAGGCCCAGTGGCCCATCACCGGCACCTTGATCTTCGACGCATCCACGTAGTCGAGCGGCGGGCAGCCGTACCAGAGCACGCCCGCGGAGGCTTCCGGCACGTTGCACAGCGCGAGCACCGTGAGCGCGCCGCCCATGCAGTAGCCCATCACGGCCACGCGCTCCGAATGCTGCTTGAGGTACTGCACGGCGCCGCGAATGTCCTGCGTGGCGGCGTCGCCGAAATTGAGCCCGTCCATCAGGTGATGCGCCTCTTCTTCTTCCACCGTGGATTTGCCGCGATAGAGGTCGGGCACGAGCGCGATGTAGCCGCATTGCGCGAGACGGTCGGCCACGCCGCGAATCTGGTCGTTCAAGCCCCACCATTCCTGAATGACGACGACAGCCGGCGCGCCCTCGGGCTTTTCCGGCTTGGCCAGATAGCCTTGCAGCTCCTGACCGTCAGGGCGGCGAAAGGGAACCATGGTTCCCGTCGTGGTACCTGCATTCGGCTTCATGCGACGCTCCTTGTTTGAGGGAGTCGCTAGCATAGCGAAAGTGGTGAGGCGGCGTCGGCAGGGCGCGCAGGCGTGTAAGCCACGAGGGTCACGATAGCGGCCGCACCGCTACTCACGCGCCTCTGCGCCATACACCTCGATCCGGTTGCGCCCGCGCGCCTTGGCCGCATAGAGCGCTTCGTCGCCGCGCGAGAGCGACTGGTAGGCGCCGGTATCGTCGGCGCGCATCGAATCGATACCCACACTCACCGTCATCACGATGGCTACGTCGCCGTGCATCATCGGCGTCTGCAACACGCGCTGCTGCACGCGTTGCGCGAGCACGACGGCCGCCTCCACAGACGCGCCGGGCAGCACCATCGCGAATTCCTCGCCGCCCACGCGTCCGACGATATCGCCCGCGCGCACTTCTTCGCGCAGCAGCGCCGCGAAGTGACTGAGCGCGCGATCGCCCAGTGCGTGGCCCCAGCGGTCGTTGAGCCCCTTGAAGTGATCGAGGTCGAACATCAGCACCGCCGACACGTAGCCGCGCACGCCGCGCAGCCGCACCAGTTCGGCCTCGCTCTGCATGATGAAGTGACGGCGATTGGGCAACTGCGTGAGGAAGTCGATGGTGGCGAGTTCCTGCAACTCGGCCTCCACGCGCTTGAGTTCGGTGATGTCCGTGGAGGTGCCCACCATGCGCAGCGCGCGGCCCTCGCTGTCGCGGCTCACCACTTTCCCGCGGCTGCAGATCCACTTGTAGCGCCCGTCCTTGCAACGGATGCGGTGTTCCACCGAGTAGGTCTGCGTTTGATTCTCGAAGTGCGCCTGCATGGCGGCTCTCACGTAATCCACGTCGTCGGGGTGCAGACGCGCGATGGCGTCTTCGATGCGATCGGTGAGATCGTGCGGCGCGTAGCCCAGCATGGCTTTCCATTCGAGCGAATAGCGGATGGTGCCGCTCGGGATGTCGCGGTCCCACACGCCGGTGCCGCTGCCCGCGAGCGCGAGCGTCACGAGTTCCGCGCACGCCTCCAGTTCGCCGACGCGTGCGCGCAGCGCTGTCACAGACTCGACACGTTCGATGGCGTCCGCAGCGAGCCCGGCGAGTTCGTGGAGAAACGCGCGCTGCGCGTTGTCGAACGTGCGCGGCGTGTGGTCGAGCAGGCACAGTGCGCCCAGATGCCGACCGCTCGATGCCGTGACTGCGCAGGCGGCGAAGAAGCGCGGCCAGCGCGACGGAGCGTCGGACGTGGCGCCCGCCGCCCGCATGGGGATGGCGCGGCTTTGAAAGCGCTCGTCGGCGTGCGTGTCGGGCACGACCACCACAGTGTCCAGCAGGTTTCCGCCCGCCTGGGAAAACGCGAACAGATCGGGCGGCAGCGCCACGGGCAACGGGCCCGAACTGGCCAGCAGACGCTGCCCGTCGCCACCCGCGCGCGTGAGCAGGGCAGCCGCTACGCCGAAATGCGCTTGTGCGAGCCGGGCCAGCGCGGCCCACTCGGCATCGGCCGGACGAGCGTTCGCCGACACCTCTACGGCAGGCGGCCTGGCATCGTCATTGGGATCGGCGCACGTGGACATAGGGAACGCGTGTTCAGAAGACTATCGGGTCTGCCCAGGTCTGCCGGGCTCTGCCTGACAGGTCGGTTTGTTCGGTCCGCTTTCGGTCCGCTGGTTCGGTCCGCGGCGGAATTCATTGATCAGATCAAACAGCCCGTCGAGATGCAGAGCGGGTCAGTTTATAACGGCATTGCATCGGACGGAATTGAGGACTCGCTGCGCTGCGGCACGCGCGCGGGGGCAGGCTGCATGCGGGCGGCGAATTTTGTTCGCGGCCTGCAATGCGCTATTGTTCGTCGCCACAAAAAGAGGAAACCCATGAGCGCCATCCGACTGTCCCGCGTCACCCGCGCCGACGCCGCCGACCTGATCGCCGCCAACCGCGCGAACCAGTCGTACCACCTGCCGTGGGTGGCTTCGTTCACGGACGACGCCGGCTTCGACGCCTGGTTCGGCCGCGGCCTGACGGGGCCGAACGTCAATCTCGTTGCACGTGAGGCGGCGTCGAGCCGCGTGGTGGGCGTGGTCAACATCAACGAGATCGTTGGCGGCGTTTTTCAGAGTGCCTACCTCGGCTACTACGGCATGCAGGAATTCAGTCGCAAGGGCCTCATGACGCAAGCGCTGCGCGCGGCGATCCGCTTCGCGTTCGGCGATCTCGGGCTGCATCGGCTCGAGGCCAACATTCAGCCTGAAAATCGTGCCTCCATTGCGTTGGTGCAGCGGCTGGGGTTTCGGCAGGAAGGCCTTTCGCCGCGGTATCTGCACATCGGCGGCGAATGGCGCGACCACGAGCGCTGGGCGCTGCTTGCCGACGAATCGCCTATCGCGCCGGACGACAACGCGCGCTGATCGCGCCCCGTGGTCTGGTCGTCCCATCGCCCCATCGCCCCATCACGGTAGCCACCACCGGCCGCCCGGCCAAACCGCAAGCCTCAATCATTGCTGCGATCACTGCGATTGCTGCGACTGCTGCGCGCGTCCCGCCGCGAGTTGGTCGTTGCGTTCCTTCAGAAACGCGATGAGCCCATCGATCCCGCTTTCGGTGATCTTGTCGCTGAACTGCTGACGGTACGTCTGCACGAGCCATGCGCCCAGCACGTTGAGGTCGTACACGCGCCAGCCCTGCGGCGACCGGTAGAGCCGATAGTCGATCTCCACGGGCCGCTCGTTGGTCTCCGCGATCGTGCGCACCACTACGTCGGTGTCCGTGGGGGCGATGTGCATGGGCGGGTACTGGATCTTCTGGTCAGGCTTCAGCTGCGCGAGCGCGCCCGAATAGAGATGGATCAGCAGCAGCCGGAACTGTTCTTCCACCTGCTGGCGCTGCTCGGGCGTGGCGGTTCGCCAGTAGCGGCCCATGGAAAGCCGCGTGGTGCGCTGAAAATCGATGTACGGAAGAATGTCGCGGTTCACGATATCGAGAATGCGCGTCATGTCGTCGGGCTCGATCTTGCGTGTGCGCACTTCGTCCAGCACCTGCTGCGTGGCGGTGCGGATCAGCGCCTGCGGGTCCGACTTGTCGTCCACCTGGGCACGCGCCGCGCTGCTGAACGTGAACAGGGCAACGAGCGCAAACGACACAGCCACAACGGGATTCACGAAGAGTTTTCTCATGGATTCAACCTGAGCAAGGGGTTCATGCAACGGTCACGCAAGCAGCACGTGAGCGTCATATAGGCGTTATGCGAGCAACGCGGTGTGCGCGAGCATTTCCCGGTGCAGCGCTTCGGTTGCGGCGGCGAGCACCCGGCCGTCGCTGCCCATGCCGAGGGGCCGGCCCTTCCAGTCCGTCACCACGCCGCCCGCGCCTTCTATCACCGGCACGACCGCGAGGTAGTCATAAGGCGCGAGCCCGGCCTCCACCACCGCGTCGATGTGGCCCGCGGCGAGCATCGCGTAGCTGTAGCAGTCGCCGCCGAAGCGGCGAAACCGCGCGCGTCGGCTCAGCGTGTCGAAGATCGCGTATTCCTCGCCTGAAAACATGTCGGGAGAAGTGGCCGAGACATTGGCCGCCGCGAGCGCCGTGCAGCCGCTGGTCGTGCAGCGCGTGCCCGCGCCGGCGTCGGCGCCCGTTGAAGCAAAGCAGCCTTCGGCCGTGCCGATCCATCGCTCGCCCAGCGCGGGGGCGTCGATCACGCCGAACACGGGCCGCCCGGCGTCGAGAAGCGCAAGCAGCGTGCCCCACAGCGGCATGCCGCTGATGAAGCTGCGCGTGCCGTCGATGGGATCGATCACCCAGACATGCTGCGCGCCGAGGTTTTGCTGCCCGTGCTCTTCGCCATAGATGCCGTGCTCCGGAAACACGGCGGCAATGCGGGCACGAATATGCGCCTCCACGGCGCGGTCCGCGACGGTAACCGGGCTCTCGTCGGCCTTGGTCTGGATGTCGAGGGGCTGCCTGAACTGGGCGAGCGCGATGCGCCGCGTCTCTTGCAGTACGGCTTCCGCAAAGCGGCGATAAGGATCGCTCGGGTCGGTCGGGTCAGTTGGGTCGGTCGGTCCGGTCATGGCTTTCATCCTCTGCCTTGCGGGCGGGCCCCACGCCCGCCCGTCGGTCTTGACGCGTCGCCACATGATCCCATAGCCGCCGCCCGTGCGTGCGCGTGCGGGCACGCCGCGCCCGGTTTTGCCGCTTTTTGCTGCTTTTGCTGCGTTAGCGCATATTCCAGCCGGTTGGACGCAGTAGACGACATGATCGCGTCCCCTTAATTCTTCCGACGAATTGCCGTAAACGCGGTCAAGGCCCCGCCGGAGACCCAAAGGACGGTATTGCACACCGTCGCTGCGGCAACAGAGGGCCTCGGCAGCATGCCCCGGCGACTTTTATGCGGTCGGCATCGGCGTGCGCCACCTTCCTTGCCCCTATGCGGTTTGCAACGGTATCGCAAGTCTTCTGCATCCGGCCTGTCCTGGGCCGGCACGCATGGGTCTTGCCGTTCGCGTTGCGCCGATCTCAAGCATCGTTGATATAGGAATTGCGTTACATGAGGATCTCAAACCTGAGAATCGGGGTCCGGCTCAGTTCGGCATTCGGCCTCGTCATCGCCCTGTTGATTGGCACGGCGCTGGTCGGTGTCCAGCACCTGGACTCGAGCATGGCCAAGATGGACTCCATCGTCAGCGAACGCTACACGCTGATCGCGCTGAGCAACCAGATCAAGAACAACGGCTACAAGGCCAACGGCATTCTGAGCAACCTCCTGCTCGCCACCACGCCCGAGGCCGCGAAGAAGTACATGGACGACTACGTCGTCATCAGAAAGGCCAATGCCGACGCCTACGCGCAGCTGGAGAAGCTGCTCTCGAGCGACGAGGGCAAGGCGCTCTACAAGGAGCAGTTCGACGCGCGCAGCGCCTACGGCGTGGACGTGCGCAAGTTCTTCGACCTCGTGGCCCAGAACCGCCAGCAAGACGCGCGCGAACTCTACCAGGGCGAACTCGCGCAGCGCCAGGACCAGTACTACGTACTCGTCGACAAGATGGTGGACTACCAGGCGGCCCAGATGCAGAGGGACTCGGACCGCGCGCGTGAAGAAGGCCACAACGCCAAGATCCAGATGGTGCTGCTCTCGCTCACCGCGCTCTTCGTCGCGGTGGCCACGGGCTACGTCATCACGGCCAGCATCACGCGGCCCGTCAACCGCGCCTTGAGCCTTGCCGAAGCCGTCGCGCAGGGCGACCTCACGCACCGGCTGGAAGGCGACTCCGACGACGAGATCGGCCGCCTGCTCGGCGCGCTCAAGCGCATGACCGAAAACCTGCACGGCATCGTGGCGAAGGTGCGCAAGGGCACCGAGACCATCACGATGGCTTCGCGCGAAGTGGCGAGCGGCAACATGGATCTGTCGAGCCGCACAGAGCAGCAGGCGAGCGCACTGGAACAAACCGCAGCGGCAATGGAAGAGCTCACGTCCACGGTGAAGCAGAACGCGGACAACGCACGTGAAGCGAACCAGGTGGCGTCGAACGCTTCCGTGATCGCGTCGCGCGGCGGCGAAGCCGTGAACCGCGTGGTGGACACGATGAGCGCCATCAACGAGTCGTCGCGCAAGATCGTCGACATCATCAGCGTGATTGAAGGCATCGCGTTCCAGACCAACATCCTCGCGCTCAACGCTGCCGTGGAAGCGGCGCGTGCCGGCGAAAACGGCCGCGGCTTCGCGGTGGTGGCGGGCGAAGTGCGCAGCCTCGCGCAGCGCAGCGCGGTAGCCGCGAAAGAAATCAAGACGCTCATTCAGGACTCCGTGAGCCACGTGGACAACGGCAGCAAGATCGTCGAGGAAGCGGGCGCGACCATTCGCGAAGTGGTGACGAGCATCACGCACGTCACGGCCATCGTGAGCGAGATGAGTTCGTCGAGCCAGGAGCAGAGCGACGGCATCGAGCAGATCAACCACGCCGTCACGCAGATGGACCAGGTCACGCAGGAAAACGCCGCACTGGTGGAAGAAAGCGCCGCCGCCGCGCAGGCTTTGCGCGACCAGGCCGCGCAACTCACCGACATGGTGGCCGCGTTCAAGCTCGACGACACGTCTTCGTCAGACCGCTGGCAAACCGCTCGCACCACGCGCGGCGCGAGCACGGCCGGCGCACTGGACGTGACGCCGCGGCCGCTGCTGCTCGGCAGCTGACGCAAACGTTTCAAACCTGACAGATACACAAAGAGGACGGAGACACGGGCCGGCCGCGAGGCCGGTCCGCAGATGAAGCAAAGGGGCGCGCGTGCGCGCTCCGGCTGTCTCGCCGCCCGCACGAGGGCACCCGTCCTGCTGACGTATCGCGTCGGCGCCGCGCGCGCCGTACGGACCGGACGTGTGACTCTGGTGCAGACGACGAGATCCGATCAACGGTTTCTCTCGAGTGCCTACCAGACATGTCCAACGACTATTCCGATCACGTTGCCGTTCCGCGGTTTTCTTTCGGCTCGTCGGCCCAGCATGCCGCGGCCGCTGCGGCCGTTCCCGCATTGCAGATTGCGCGGTTCATCGAGGCGCACCGCCACGAGGGCTACCGCATCGCCAACCTCGATCCGCTCGACCTCGCCCCTCGCGCGGACGTGCCTGAACTCACGCCCGCCTTTCATGGGCTCGACCCCGACCAGATCCGGCCTTCGGACAAGGACGGTTTTCCGGCCGCCGTCACCGTCGAAGAACTCGAGCGGCAACTCAAGCGCGTCTACTGCGGCGCGCTCGGGCTGGACACGAGCGGCATGCGCAGCGAAGCGCGCCGCCGCTGGCTCTTCTCGCGCATGGAGGCGGAGCTGCTGTATCCGCGCGCCGCGCCGGAGCAGGGCAAAGCAGGCGAAGCGCTGCTGCGCCGCCTCGTGGAAGCGGAGATGTGGGAACGCCTCGTCGCCGCGCGCAACGAACACGCAAAGCGCTTTTCGCTGGAAGGCTGCGAGAGCCTCATTCCGCTCGTCGACGCGCTGATCGAGCACGCCGGCAGCCACGGCGTGCAGCAGATGTTCCTCGGCATGCCGCATCGCGGGCGCCTGAATACGCTCGTCAACGTGCTGGGTTTTCCGGCGGAGAAGATGCTGGCGTGCCTCGACTCCGAGTCCGACGTCGCGGCCACGCTGACCGATCTCGCCTACCACCTGGGCAGCACGGCGCGCAAAGCAACGCGCCACGGCAACGTGGACGTGTTCCTCGCGCACAACCCGTCGCATCTGCAAAGCGTGTATCCGGTGGTGAGCGGCATGGCGCGCGCGTGGCAGGACGAGCATCAGGGTGCGGGCTGCGTGCCTGTGGTCGTGCATGGCGACGCCGCGTTCGCGGGCCAGGGCATCGTGATGGAAACGCTGAACCTCACGCGCAAGAGCGGCTACGCGCTGGGCGGCACCATTCACGTCATCGTGAACAACCAGATCGGTTTCACCACGCCGAACCTCATGGATGTCTGCGAGCAGACCTGGTGCACAGACATCGCGCGCATGATCGACGCGCCCGTGATCCACGTGAACGCCGACCATCCCGAAGACGTGCTGCGTGCTGCGCGTATCGCGTTCGACTACCGCATGAAGCACGGCGCGGACATCGTCGTCGACCTGATCGGCTACCGGCGCCTCGGTCACTCCGAGCACGACATTCCCGCCATCACGCAGCCGCTCACGCAGGCCGCGGTGGGCGTGCATCCCACGGTGACAGAGCTGTATCACGACGCGCTCGCGCTCGCCACGCCACTCGACGCGCTGCGCGACGAAGCGCTGCGAAAGCTGGAGGCGCAGCAGCCGGAAAGCGATCGTGCGGCTGCGGCTGACGCTATGGCACACCGCGCGCCGCGTACGTCGTTCCAACCCGTCTCGCTCGCGCGCCTTCAGTCGTTGACGAAGACGCTCACCCGCGCCCCCGCCGGCTTCCGGCTGCACGAATTCGTGCGCAATATCGCGGCGCGCTGGCAAGCCACGGTCGCAAGCGAAAGCAATGCCGCAGACTGGACCTTCGCCGAAAACCTCGCCTACGCCACGCTGCTCGAAGACGGCCACGGCATTCGCCTCTCGGGCATGGACGTGGGCCGCGGCACCTTCATGCATCGGCATGCCGTGTGGCACGCCCAGGCCGCACTGCCGGGCATGGGCGGCGTGCATGTGCCGCTCCAGCACATCGGCGAACGGCAAGGCGCGTTCGATATCGTGAACTCGCCGCTCACCGAAGAAGCCGTGCTCGGTTTCGAGTACGGCTACAGCGTGCAGGCGAAGCGCCGGCTCACGATCTGGGAAGCGCAGTTCGGCGACTTCGCGAACGGTGCGCAGGTCTTCATCGATCAGTACATTGCGGCTGGCGAGTACAAATGGGGCTACCAGTCCGCGCTCGCGGTGCTGCTGCCGCACGGCCACGAAGGCGTGGGACCGGAGCATTCGAACGGCTATCTGGGACGCTTCCTGCAACTGTGCGCGGGCGGCAATCTGCGCGTGGCGGTGCCGTCAACGTCGGCGCAATGGTTCCATCTGCTGCGCGAGCAGGCCATGGCGCAGCGGTCCGTGCCGCTTATCGTGATGTCGCCGAAGGGACAGCTCTATGGCAATCCGGCCTCGCATGCGCGGCTCGAACAGTTCGTGGAGGGCGCGTTCCAGCCGGTGATAGGCGATACGGAGATTACGGACGCCCACGCCGTGACGCGCGCCGTGCTGTGCAGCGGCAAGCTTTTCTACGAACTGCAGCGCGCGCGCAACGAGGCGCACGATGCCACGGTCGCGCTGATCCGCGTCGAACAGCTGTATCCGTTTCCGCACGCTGAACTCGCGAGCGAGCTGGCGAAATTCGCGAACCTCACGGAAGTTGTCTGGGCGCAGGAAGAGGACCGCAACCAGGGCGCGTGGCGTTCCGTGCGCGAAGACCTGGAGCGCGTATTGCGCCTATTGCGCGAATTGCCCGCAGGCTGCCGTTTGCGCGACGTGTGCCGCACGGCGACTGCGGCAGGCGCGCATTCGTCGATGCGGCCGCACCGCGAGGAGCAACAGCGTCTCGTGACCGAGGCGCTGCGCACCGTGGAGGACGCACTCATCGGGTAGCATGGCCTTCCACGCCACTCATGCGGCGCGCGGCCTGCCCGCGCGCCGTCGCCTCTTCCCGCATGTCGCGCAGCGCAAACCGGCAGCCCGCGCCGACCATCGTGTTCGGCGCCTTCGATCGACACAACTTCGGCGACCTGCTGTTTGCGCATGTCGCCCAACGCATGCTGCCGGGTCGCGACGTGCACTTCGCGGGTCTCGCCGACCGCGATTTGCGTGAGTACGGCGGTCATTACGTCCACGCGATCGGTCTGCTGCTCGCCACGTTGAAGGGACGCGCGCCGGATGTGATTCACGCGGGCGGCGAGTTGCTCGCGTGCAATGCATGGGAGGCGGCCGTCATGCTCGCGCCGCCGCACGACCTGCAAGCCACGCTCGCGAGCGAAGACGCCTGGAAGCAAGACGGACGCGAATGGGCACAACGCCGGTTCGGCGTGGCCGCGCTCGCACCTTATGTGCTCTCGCGGGCGTCGCTGGGCGGCCCTGGCGAGCGCGACCTGAATCGCGTGATCTTCAATGCCGTGGGCGGCGCCGATCTGGCGTCGCGCGATCCGGCATTGCGCGCCGAAGTGCTCGCCAGTCTTCAAGACGCAAACGACGTGAGCGTGCGCGACCATCAGACGCACGCCGTCTTGCAGGCCCACGGCATCAAGGCGCGGCTCGTGCCCGACCCGGCCGTGATGGTGGCCGAGCTGTTCGGCAAAACGATTCGCCGCCGCGCAGCCGGCAGCATGCTGAAGGCGCTTCACGCCGCCTTCCCGCACGGCTACGCCGCCGTGCAGTTCAGTGCCGACTTCGGCGACGACGCGACGCTCGATACACTCGCCCGTGAAATCGACTGCATGGCGCGCCGTACGGGCCTTGGCGTGGTGCTGTTTCGCGCGGGCGCCGCGCCGTGGCATGACGACGCCGCCTGCTACGAACGGCTGGCCTCGCGACTGAGCGCCGCGACGTCGGTCAGCGTCTTTGCGTCGTTGAACGTGTGGGACATCTGCGCGCTGATTGCGAAGAGCCGCGTGTATTGCGGCAGCAGCCTGCACGGCAGGATCGTGGCCATGGCGTTCGCGCTTCCCCGCGTCAATCTGCAACGCGCTTCGGCCAGGGAATCGACAACCAAGCAGACGGCTTACGCAGCGACCTGGGAGCCCGAGGAAATTGCGCCGGCCGCAGTGGGCATCAACGAAATGGCCGACGGCATCGGCCACGCGCTGACCGCGCCCGCCAGCCTGCTGCGCGACACCGCCGCGGACCTCGCCCGCCGTTACCGCGAAGGATTCGAGCCCGTCCGCCTGGGCCTTGGCTGATCCGATCGAGCGTTTCAATAAGCACGCAGCCCCTCGCCAGGACTCACGCCCCGCAAGGCGTGGCGGCCATACGACAAGCGGCGCTTGTCGGTTGACGACCGTCCTTTTCGCCGATATCGTTGCCGACCATGTCCGATCGCGAATTCATCCACCCCGGCGTTCTCGTCCGTCAGAACTGCCTCGAACGCTTCAATCTGAGCGTGACGCGCTGCGCCGAGGTGCTGGGCGTGAGCCGCCAGGCGCTCACCAATCTGCTGAGCGGCAAAGCCGGCATCTCCCCCGAAATGGCGCTGCGGCTCGACAAGGCGTTCGGCGGCGGCGCCGAAACGTGGCTGCAACGGCAGTTGCTTCACGATCTTGCGCGGGCCCGGCTGCGGCTGGATGAACTGAACGTCACGCCGATGGTGCCGGAGCAGCAAGGCGCGTTGTTCTAGCGCGCGGGTCCGCGCGATTCGCGCCGCCAGGCCTTTGCCGTCGCGTTTGCTGCACCTGCACTACAATGCATGCCGTCTGATGTGTCTTGCAGGTCTCCCACACCATGTCCCCGTTTTTCCGAGCGTCTTCCTTCCTTCTCCTGCCGCTTCTGGCCGTGCTGGCCGCGTGCTCGTCCACGCCACAGAAGAAGTTCCAGGACGAAGAGTTGTTCAACTCGGGCACGAGCCCGTATCTGCACAACTTCGACAACGACAACGCGCGCACCTGCGAAGCCGCGCGCCGCGCGCTGCTGAGCCAGGGCTACATGACCACCATGACGCGCCCGGACACCGTGGACGCGACGAAGAACTTCCAGCCCGCCAGCGATTCGCACGTGGTCATCGAATTCCACGTGGTCTGCACGCAAGGCGACGCGGCCAATACGAGCGTGGTCTACGCGAACGCGGTGCAGAACGGCTACGAAATGAAGAAGAGCGATACGTCGGCAAGCGTCGGGCTTTCCATTCTGGGTTCGCTCTCGCTGCCTATCCGCTCGAACAACGACGCCATGGTGAAGGTGTCGAGCGAAACGATTCAGTCAGGCACGTTCTACGACCGCTTCTTCGACCTCGTGAGCCGCTATCTGCACAGCGAGGCGCAGTCCACGCCGGTGCCGGGCGGCGCAATCGACGTCACGCCACTGCCGCCGCCCCTCGTGCAGCATGTGACGGCGCCTGCTGCGATCCCCGTCGCCGCTGTCGCCGCTCCCGTCGCGGCAAGCGCAGCGAAGGCCGCAGCAGCGAGTGTCGAGACGACCGCGCCCGGCAGCGTCTCTGCAACGCAGGCAGCGGCAAGCGGTAGCGCGCCGGCGAACGTGACGGTGCCCGGTTCGACCTCGGTCGCGACGAGCAACACGCATGCGGCAAACGACGTAGCGACCCACGTTGCCAACAGCGGCAACACCGCCACCACGAGTTCCATCGCGACCGCGGCGGCACTCATGGGCGTATCCGCCACAACGAATTCCACGGCCGCCGCCACCGCTACACCCGCCGCCGTCCCCCTTGCACCGGCCGCGCCAGCAGCCAATCAGTGAGCCGCGCGAGAGGATGGGTAGCGCCACGCGCCTGACCATCCCGCTCACACTCTTCACAAATCTTTCCTCGCACGACGGCCAGTAACGGAAGTCATGCACAAGCACGACGCAAGTCGTGCGCGCCGCACGTGCCCCTCACCGCGCCAGCGCTTTCACACACACTTCGGCGCACGCGCGTTTAGCCCCTGCAGCAAGGGGCGAAACGCACACCACGCCAGTTCAGCAATCCCCTCTCCTCATCGATTACGTCCCGCCGCCGCGCCTCATTACACGCGCCGCGCCGCGAAACGCGCCGTAATCGCGCGCGTTGTCGAAAACCGACAGCGCCGCGCAGCCAATGCGCTTTAATCGCGGCCTGGCGGTCCGCAGAAGACGGTCGCCGGATACGCAACGCATGGCCGGTCTGCAGCGCGGACCCGCTCTCGTCGCCTCTCATTCAGCACTCAAGCAAACGATCTTCGGAGAAGTTTCGATGAAAAAGACACTCATCTCGCTCAGCGCAACCGCGGCGCTCGCGCTCGCGGGAACGGCCCACGCACAAAGCAGCGTGACGTTGTACGGCCTGATCGATGCGGGCATCACGTACACGAACAATCAGGGTGGCCACAGCAACGTTCAAGAAACGAGCGGCGCGGTGAACGGCAGCCGCTGGGGTCTGCGTGGCGCCGAAGACCTGGGCGGCGGCCTCAAGGCCGTGTTCACCCTCGAAAACGGCTTCAGCATCGCCAACGGCAAACTCGGTCAAGGCAGTCGCGAATTCGGTCGCCAGGCATTCGTGGGTCTCGCCAGCTCGCAATACGGCGCGCTCACGCTGGGCCGCCAGTACGATTCCGTGGTCGACTACCTCGGCCCGCTCGCCCTCACCGGCACGGGCTACGGCGGCACCCAGGCTGCGCACCCGTTCGATAACGACAACCTCGACAACTCGTTCCGCGTCAGCAACTCGGTGAAGTACCAGAGCGTGAACTACGGCGGCCTGAAGTTCGGCGGTCTGTACGGCTTCTCGAACGATGCGGGCGGGTTCGCCACCAACCGCGCGTATAGCCTCGGCGTCTCGTACAACTGGAACTCGCTCAACGTTGCGGCCGGCTATCTGCAACTCAACAACAGCGGCACCTCGCTCAATTCGAGCGGCGCCGTCAGCGACGACGCGACGTTCACGGCCAAAACCCAGCGCACGTGGGGCGTGGGCGCGAACTACGGCTTCGGCGGCGCAACCGTCGGCCTGCTCGTCACGCAGACGCACCTGAGCAGCCTGACGGGCATCGGCTCGTCGGCATCGGGCACGTCGAGCGGTCTCACGCTCGCAAGCGGCAGCGCACGCTTCAACAACTACGAACTGAACGGCCGCTATCAGCTCACGCCGGCCCTGTCGGTCTCGGGCGCGTACACGTACACGGACAGCCGCATCGCAGGCGTGAGCCCGAAGTGGAACCAGTTCACGCTGCAGACCGACTATGCGCTCTCGAAGCGCACGGACGTGTACCTGGAAGGCGTGTACCAGCACGTGAGCGACACGGGTAACAGCAGCATCCACGCAGTGATCAACGGCCTCTCGACGTCGGACACGAACCAGCAGGTCGCCGTGACGGTGGGGCTGCGTCACCGGTTCTGAGCGTTATGCGTTTGAGGGTCGAGGCGCTGGAGCTTTGAAGTATTGAGGCTTTGAATCCCGGCTCATCGGACGCGAGAAGCCGTAGCAAGCAGGAAGGGCGAAGTCCGGATAACCGGACCTCGCCCTTTTTCTTGATGCAGCGTGTTGTGCAGATCAATCGCGCCGTGCCAAACGCGCACCGCGAATCAATCCTCCGCCCGCACGCCCACCAGCAACGCCACCCCGCTCGCAAACAGCAGCAGCGCCAGCAGATACAACGCGTTGTCCATGCTGCCCGTGTGCGTCTTGATGAGCCCAATGGCCCACGGACTCACGATGCCGCTCGTAATGCCGATGCTGCTGATCATCGCAATGCCGGAGGCCGCAGCATTGCCCGAGAGCCACGTGGGCGGCACGGTCCAGAAGATAGGCAGCGCCGCGAAGATCAGCACCGCAGCAACAGAAAGAATCGCGAGCATCGCAGCGAGGCTCGAGAGATGCAGCGTGAGCAGCGCCAGCGCGATGCCGCCGCCCACGGTGCACGTCGCAAAGTGCCAACGTCGTTCGCCGCGACGGTCGGAACGACGCGCGATGAGCATGAGCCCCACTGCGCCGACAGCGTTCGGAATCACGGTGTAGAGGCTGATCCACAGCACGTCGTGCACGCCGAAGTCGCGGATCATCAGCGGCATCCAGAAATTGAGCGTGAGCGATGCGCACGTCAGCGAAAAGTAGATGAACGCAAAGAGGTACACGCGCGGGTTGCGCAGCGCATCGGCGAACGAGCGCGACGAATGAGCGTGGCCTGCCGCGCGATGGTCCGCATCGCGCTGTGCGATGAGATAAGCCTTCTCGCTCGCGGTGAGCCAGCGCGCGGCCTGCGGTCCGTCGACGAGCCACCAAGCCGCCATCAAGCCCAGCAATACGGCGGGCACGCCTTCGATGGCGAACATCCATCGCCAGCCTTCAAGGCCCAGCGTGCCGCTCATGTCGCGCATGATCCAGCCTGAGAAGAGCCCGCCCAGCACGCCCGCCACGGCCACGCCCGCAAAGAACACGGAGAGCACGGCTGCCCGCCGACGCGCGGGATACCAGTAGGTGAGATACAGCACGATGCCAGGAAAGAAGCCTGCCTCGAAGACGCCCAGCGCGAAGCGCAGCACGTAGAAATGCGTGGGCGTGGAAACGAACATCATGGCCGTGGAGGCGAGCCCCCACAGCAGCATGATCCGCGTGAACGTGCGCCGTGCGCCGAAGCGCGCGAGCAGCATGTTGCCCGGCACCTCGCACAGCACGTAGCCCACGTAGAAGACCGCTGCGCCCAGGCCATACATGGCGTCGCTGAAGCCCAGGTCGTGCTTCATCTGCAACTGCGCAAAGCCGATGTTGATGCGATCCAGAAACGACACGACATAGCAGACGAACAGGAACGGCACGATGTGCCACGAGACCTTCCTGTACAGCGCATCGTCGTGGGCATGAGCGGCGGGCTGCGCGACGCCGGGCGACGCGCTTCCCTCGGACCCGAGGTCCGATGCAATCGATTGAGGCATGTGTCTCTCTCCAAACAGGGATGAACCCGGAGCCGGGTTTGTCTCGATGCGGCGTCTGGTGCGCCGCTGGTCGTGGGCAATGCGGTTGTGTCTGGGGTCAGGCCGCCATGGGATGCGGCACGGAGGGCGCCTGCGGCGGCTCGCAACCGGGGCGCCGCTGCGCCAGCGCACCTTCGCGCGCGATACGCATGGCTTCGGTCAACGTCTCGTAATCGCCGATGTGATTGGCGAGCAGCAGGATCAATTGCGCGTTGGCCGACTGGCTCTGCGCGTCGTCCAGATCGCGATGCATCTCGATCAGTGCCTCGTAGAAATCGTCGGGGCGCGCGAGGTTCGGTTGAGTGTTGAGTGTCATCTGTCTCCTCCTTATGCCGTGCCGGCCACGCACAGTGCGCGTTTCAGGGCGCTTTCCACGCGGTCCGCATCCGTGTGCCGCCAGCGTGCGCAGACGTGCTGGTCAGGGCGAATCAGATAGAACGCGCCAGGTGTCGCGTCGTAACGTGCAGCCGCAAGGCCTTCCACGTCGCGCAAAACAATGGCCGATGACGGCAAGCCTTCGGGCACGTTCGCGCCATCGCTCACCACAGCGACGATCTTCGTCGGCACTGCGCCTTGTTCGATGCGTTGCAGCGCTGCCTGCGTCTGCGCGTCGAGACGATCAACACCACCGCAGAACAGCAGCCCCGTGAACGACTCTCCAAGCCAGTGCAGCAACCATGCAGACGCGCCCTTTACCTCTGCCGCCGAGGAAGATTCGCCGCACACCTGCACCGGCGCATCACAGCATGCGGCGCCCGGCATCATCTGGCCGGCGAAGCGCTCGACATCCGGCGTATTGAGCACCGACTCGTGCAGCACCGCGGGCACCGAGAGCCGTCCGCTGTTCACGAGTTGGCGCGCAAACGCGTGGTCGCGCGCCAGCGTGAGCACCGCGTCGCGGAACACGCGACTCACGGCGCTCTTCGGCGTGATGAAGTCGGTGGAGCGCGTCGAGTTGCGGATGTTCTCGTCCGCCGCGTATTCGCGTTCGCGGGCGTAGGTGTCGAGCAGCGCGTCCGTGGCGCGCCCTTCCAGCACCATCGCGAGCTTCCATGCGAGGTTTTCCGCGTCCTGCACGCCGCTGTTCGCGCCGCGCGCGCCGAACGGCGACACGCCGTGTGCCGAATCACCCGCAAACAGCACCTGGCCGTGACGGAAGCTGTCCATGCGCAGGCACGAAAACGTGTAGACGCTCACCCATTCCAGTTCGAACTTCGCATCGGGACCGAGCAGTGCGCGCACGCGCGGAATCACGCGCTCCGGCGTTTTTTCGAGCACCGGGTCCGCGTCCCAGCCCAGCTGGAAGTCGATGCGCCAGACGTTGTCGGGCTGCCGATGCAGCAGCACCGACTGGTTCGGATGAAACGGCGGATCGAACCAGAACCAGCGTTCCGTGGGGAAGTCGGCTTCCATCTTCACGTCGGCAATCAGGAAGCGATCCTTGAACGTGCGGCCGTGGCTGTCCAGACCCATGAGCTTGCGCACCGGGCTGCGCGAGCCATCGGCCGCCACGACGTAGCGCGCACGCAGCGTGTAAGTGCCGTCGGGCGTTTCCACGGTGAGCGTCGCGCCGGCATCCGGCGAGCCCGGCGTGCCGTGTTGTTCGATGCCCGTCACGCGGCTCTTCCAGCGCAGATCGATTTGCTCGAACGCCTGCGCGCGTTCCACGAGAAAGCCTTCCAGGTAGTACTGCTGCAAGTTGATGAACGCCGGCCGATGGTGGCCGCTTTCGGGCAGCAGATTGAACGTGTAGACCAGTTCGTCTTTGAGAAAGACCTTGCCCACGTTCCAGCTCACGCCCTTTTCGACCATGCGCTCGGCGCAGCCCAGACGGTCGAAGATGTCGAGCGTGCGCTTTGAAAAGCAGATGGCCCGCGAGCCCGTGGAGAGCGTGCAGTCGTCGTCCAGCACGACGACCGGCACGCCGCGCTGCGCGAGGTCGATGGCCGTGGCAAGCCCGATGGGCCCCGCACCCACGACCACCACCGGATGCACGTTCGCTTCACTGCCTGGCTGTAGTTCGGCACATGGCTTGTACTCGAACGACAGCGTCTGATAGTTGATCATGTTTCGTCTCCACCCTTCTCTTCCTCGCGCTTTTTTCGCTTTGCCTCGCGTTGCGGTGCGATGTCTTCTGGCGCGGGCCAGCCGCGCGCGAGGCCGTTGTTCGCGCGCCGGTCTTAGCCCTGCAATGCCTTCCACATTTCCTTATCGCGCTCGGCGGTCCAGATGCGCGGATGCTCGATGCCGCTCGCCTCGTCGTAGGCGCGCGTCACGTCGAACGGCAGGCAGTGCTCGTAGATGAACACGCTGCCGAACTTCGGGTCCATCGCTTCACGCGTGAGCGCCATCGCGCCCTTGAGGTCCATCTGCTTCGCCACTGCCGCGCGGCCTTGCGCGAGCAGCGTGGTCACGAAGTCCTTCGTGTAGTCGAGCCCCTTGTTCACGTCTTCGGGCGTGGTGAGCGCGGGCCCGCGGCCCGGCACGAGCTTTTCCGCGCCGAGCGCACGCAGTGCTTCGAGCGTGGCGGGCCACTGCGCGAGTTGCGCGTCGCCGCAGTAGCAGGCCGCGTCGTATTCCACGAGGTCGCCCGAGAACAGCACCTTCTGCGAGGGCAGCCACACCACCGTATCGCCCTTCGTGTGACCCGCGCCCAGGTGCGCGATGCGCACTTCGAGCTTGCCGAGAAACAGCGTGATTTCGCGCTCGAACACGAGCGTGGGCCACGTGAGGCCCGGCACCGTTTCGACACCGGCAAAGAGACGCGGAAAGCGCTCGATCTCCGACTTCATGTCCGCCTCGCCGCGCTCCACGATCATTTCGTAGGTGCCGCGGCTTGCGATGATCTGCTGCGCGCCCTCGGCGAAATACGCCGAAGCACCCAGCACGCGCACCGCGTGATAGTGCGAGAGCACGACGTATTTGATGGGCTTGTCGGTAATGGTGCGGATCTTCGCGATGAGGTCTTGCGCCATCGCGGGCGTGGCCGTGGTGTCCACGATCAGCACGCCGTCGTCGCCGACGATCACGCCCGAGTTCGGGTCGCCTTCGGCCGTGTAGGCCCAGGCGTTTTCAGAAAGCTGCGTGAAGGTGATCTGCTTCTGCTCCAGGTCGGCCTGCGAAGCGAATGCCTTTGCCATCGTCTGTCTCCGTGAAAGTCGTGAACGAGGCGAGAGGCCGTGCCGCAACGCAGCACACCGATGAGCGCGCGCGGGCAGCGCCGCGCCGGCATGACGGGAATGTCTCGCCCCGCTTGGACTGGTTGAGTGGCTGTTGTGTCGGGGTGAATCCATCATAGGACGTCGCCTTGTTATTTGTCAATAACGAATGTTGTTGCTATACGCTAATCTCCAGACGCGGTGCCGCGGACCGCACTACAGCAGCCCTACGGCGCCCGCCGGCATGCGGGAAACCCCGAAACCTTCGGTTAACATGAGACCTTTTCTTCCAGCGGACGGAAACGGCGTGACGAGACCAGCCAGGAACGCGACGGCGCAGGCACGCGGCAAAGTGCGCGACGATGCGGGGCACGAACGCCTTGCGGATAACGCCGCGTCTGCCCCCGCATCGGCATCGGCGAGCCGCACGCAACGCGGCATTCAGAGCGTCGAGGTAGGCGGCCGGCTGCTGCGTGCGCTCGCGGACGCGCGCGGACCGCTTGCGCTCTCGGACCTCGCGGCAAGCGGCGACCTGCCGCCGGGCCAGGCCCACGCGTATCTGGTGAGCCTCACGCGTCTCGGGCTCATCAAGCGCGACGAGCTGTCGGGCCGCTACGAGCCGGGGCCGCTCGCGTTGCGACTGGGGCTGCTGCATCTCGAACATCAGCCCGCGTTTCGCGCCGCCGTGCCGCATGCCGCCGCGCTCGCGCAGGAAACGGGCTTTAGCGTGGCAATCTGCATCGCGGGTCCGCAGGGGCCCACCATCGTGCGCTACGAGCATGGCGGTTTGCCGCTGCATGTGAACCTGCATGTGGGCACGGTAATGTCGCTGCCGGGTACGTCGACGGGCCGCGTCTTCTGCGCCTTCCTGCCGCCCGAACGCCTGCAACCGATGTGGGCGAGCCAGTCCGCATCCGCCGAAGGTTCGAGTGCAGCACAGCGCAGCGACAGCACCGAACAAGATGTGCAGACCGCATTCGAAGCCCTGCTGGAAAGCATTCGCGCACGCGGCATGGAGCGCGGCGTCAATGCGCCCACGCCTGGCGTGAGCAGCCTCTGCGTGCCCGTGTTCGATGCGCATAACCAGCTTTGCCTCGCGCTTACCGCCATCGGCGCAACGGGCGCTATCGACGTCAAATGGAACGGCCCCGTTGCGCGCGCCATGCGGGCCGCCGCGCTGGAAATTGGCGCCGCGCTTCAATCTTCGTCCGTCGACACATCATGCGTCGCGTAATGCCGCCCAACGCCGCCCATGGCGATGCCACACGCGGTGGCGCAGCGACCACAGCCCGCAAGAAGCCGCGCGCCGGCATCGACGAAACGGCGAAAGTCGTGGCAACGGCTGAAACCGTGGAAACCAGACAGCAACGCGGCATTCAATCGCTCGACAACACCGGCGAGTTGCTCGCGGCACTCGTTGCGGCCAACACGCCGCTCACGCTACGCGACCTCGCGGCCGCGGCCGGCATGCCGCCAGCGAAAGCGTTTCCGCATCTGGTGAGCCTGCAGAAGATCGGCCTGCTGAGCCGCGACAGCGCCGGGCGCTTCGAGGCGGGACCACTGGGCCTGGAACTGGGGTTGATCGCGCTGGCGAGGCTTTCGCCGCCGCGCGAGGCCGAAGCGGAGATCGTGGCGCTTGCCGCATCCACCGGCATGAGCGTCGCGATGGCCGTGCTCGGGCCGCTCGGGCCTACGGTGGTGCGGCTCGAGGAATCGCCGCGGCCATTGCACGTGAGCCTGCGCCCAGGCACGGTGATGTCGCTCGTGAACACGGCCATTGGTCGCGTGTTCGCGGCGTATCTCGACGACGACGTGCTGGCCCAGCTTCTGCCGCAAGACGATCTGCGGCTCGCGGGCGAGGTGGTCACCAATGCGGCCACAGACACGGCCACAACCACGGCTGCGCTGCAAACCACGCCGCACTACACGGAAGTCCTTACGCAAATCCGCACGAACGGCGCGGATACCGCCATCGATAAGCCCATTCCCGGCATCAGCACGGTGGCCGCGCCCGTCTTCGACCACACCGGCAGCGTGTGCCTCGTGGTCGCGCTCATGGGTCCGTCGGGTGCCTTCGATGCCGCGCTCACGGGCAACCCGGCGCATACGCTCTGCGCCGCCACGCAGCGGCTCTCGCGGCGCTTCGGCTACATCGACATGCAAGCCGCACGCGAAGCCTCCGTTCGCGAACAACCAGGAGAGTGATGATGAACGCCGCAGCCGAACCTCGCACGTCGTGGCGCCAGGTCGCCGACCTGCCCTGCCCGAAGGGTCTGCCGCTCGTCGGCAATCTGCTCCAGCTTTCGCCCGCGCGGCTGCATCTGATTCTCGAACGCTGGGCCGAAGAACTGGGCGCGCCGTTCCGCTTCCAGGTGGGCAACATCCCCATCACGGTGTGGACCGATACCGAACTGATCCAGTCCATCATGCGCGAGCGGCCGCACCGCTACCGCCGCTATCAGCCCATTGAAGCGGTGCTCGAGGAAATGGGCTGCAACGGCCTCTTTTCCGCGGAAGGCGCCGCGTGGGAGCCGCAGCGCAGGCTGGTCATGCAGGCGCTCTCCATTCCGAACGTCCGCGCGTTCTACCCGACGCTCGCGGAGATCACCGAGCGCCTGCGGCAGCGCTGGCTACGCGCCGCGCAACGCGGCGAAACGGTGGAGATGACCGAAGACCTGAAGCGCTTCACCGTGGACGTCACGAGCGCACTCGCCTTCGGCGAAGACCCGCGCACGCTGGAAAAAGAGCACGGCGTGATTCAGGAGCATCTCGAACTGATCCTGCCCACGGTGATGGCGCGCATCAACGCGCTCTTTCCGTACTGGCGCTACGTGAAGCTGCCGCGCGACCGCAAGGTGGACCACGCGCTCGCCGAAGTGCACCGCTACGTGCGCGAGATGATGCAGCGCGCCCGCGACCGCATGCGCGACGAGCCCTCGGAGACGCCCCGCAATCTGCTCGAAGCGATGCTCGCCATGCGCGACGAACCGGGCTCCATACTCACCGACGACCAGATCGCCGCCAACGTACTCACGCTGCTGCTGGCGGGCGAAGACACCACGGCGGATTCCATCGCGTGGACGCTGCCGTACCTCGCCGAAGACCCGGCGTTGCAGACGCAATTGCACAAGGACGCGCGTCGTATCTTCGACGCGGGCGGCAAAGACAACGAACGCGGGGTGTGCCCGGACTACGCCACGCTCAAGGAACTGGACCTGTTCGAAGCCATCGCGACGGAAGCCACGCGGCTGCGGCCCGTGGCCTCCGTGCATTCGTTCGAACCGCTGGAAGACGTGCGCGTGGGCGACGTCGAATTGCCTGCGGGCACGCGCATGTTCTTCCTCGCGCGGCCCGCCATGCTCGACGCGAAGAATTTCGTGGACCCGCAGCGCTACGCCCCGTACCGCTGGATCCGCAAAGGCGAGCACGGCGCCCACGACGTACGCGCCTATCTGCAGTTCGGCGCCGGGCCGCGCGTGTGCCCGGGCCGGCACCTCGCGAGTGTTGAAATGCGCCTCGTGCTTTCCATGCTGATGGCGAACTTCTCAATGGAACTGGCCACCGACCCGGCGAATATTCACGAAGTGCAGGCCTTCACGATGGTGCCCAGCACGATGCCGGTGAAACTCACGTTGCGATAGTTGCGATGTCTTCGCAGCGAAACGTTTTCTCGGGAACAAGGCTTGCTGGCTCTCCGGCGTCAGATGTCTGCACCTTGTCTGCACTTTTCCAGGAGAAATCATCGTGCTGAAATGGGCATTGGTATTCGCAATCATTGCAGTCATTGCCGGCCTGTTGGGGTTCACAGGCATAGCCGCCGGGGCCGCGGCAATCGCCAAATTGCTGTTTGGCATCTTTGTCGTGCTGTGTATCGTCTTTCTGGTGCTGGGGTTGGTTATCGCCAAAAAGGTGGTCGATTAGGGGCGCCTGCCTCCTGACGCCTCAACTTTCGTCGGCCCCGTCCGTGGCCGACATTCGATAAAGCGCGTCGAGGAACGCCGGGACGAAGCTGCCCGGCCCCTCGCTTGCCGCCACCGCCTGCTCGCCCGCGCGCGACATGGTTCGGCATGCCGTGGCTACGGCGGCGAGCCGGTCGCCGTTCGAGTCACGATTCGATGCGCAGAACGCCGCCACCACGGCCGATAGCGCGCAGCCTGTGCCCACCACGCGCGTCATCAGCGGGTCGCCACCGCTTACGGCGTAGTCGCGCGTGCCGTCTGTCACGTAGTCCACCGCGCCTGTCACTGCGACCACGGCGCCCGTTTGTCGCGCGAGGTCGCGCGCGGCAGGCAACGCGGCCAGCGATTCGTCGGCGCTGTCCACACCGCGCCCGCGTGCATCGCGGCCGGCAAGCGCCATGATCTCCGACGCGTTGCCGCGAATGGCCGCGGGCTTCAACGAAAGCAGGCCGCGCGCGAAGGCGGTGCGATAGTCGAGCGCGCCTACCGCAACGGGGTCGAGCACCCAGGGCTTGCCGGCACGCGTGGCCGACGTGATGGCTGCCAGCATGGCTTCGCCGCGTGCGGGATACAGCGTGCCGATATTGATGAGCACCGCGCCCGCTATCGCCGCGAACTGCGTGGCCTCGCTTTCGTCCACCACCATCGCGGGGGACGCGCCCAACGCGAGCAGCACGTTCGCCGTGAAGGTCTGCACCACCTCGTTCGTGAGGCAATGTACGAGCGGCTTCGCCCGGCGAAATTCGGCGAACGTGGTGGCCGCGATGTCGTCGGGCAATTCTTGAACGGATGTGTTTGTCATGGTCGTTGGCATCCCGAATGATGCATATGAGAGAGCGCGCTGCCCTGGTTCGTGAACGCAGACGCGTGCAGCGTTCGTCCAGCGCTGAAAGCGCCGTCACGCTAACCGCGCGCCGCGCGCGACGCAAGCCGCGCCGTGCCGTTTTACGCGCAAACGCAAACTCATTGCATTTCGTCTGCGCTGCCGGCCACCGGTTCGGCATCGTGCGTCAGACGCGCTTTCGCGTGGCGCATCTTCTCGAGCGTCTTCGGGCCCAGTTGCAAGGCCACGCCGATCGAAAGCGCATCCACGATGGAAAGATGCACGAGCCGCGACACGCCAGGCGTATTCGGATCGATGGGCGCCGGTATGCGCAGCAGCAACGGAATATCGACGAGCCACGCCAGCCGCGAGCCCACGTTCGTCAGCCCCACCGTAGTCGCGCCGCGCTCCTTCGCGATCTGGATGCTTTCGTTCACTTCCACGCTGCGCCCCGAATGCGAGATGGCGAACGCGACGTCGCCGGGTTCCATCAGGCCGGCGTAAAGGCGCTGCAAATGGCCGTCCGCGAACGCCGTGGCCGCAATATCGAGGCGCAGCAAACGCAATGCCGCGTCCTGCGCGACGAGGCCCGAACCCGAGCCTACGCCGAAAACGTAGACGCGCCGCGCCTGCGCGAGCGCGGAAATGGCGGCCTCGAACGCGGCGGGGTCGAGCGCATCGCGTGCATGCGTGATGCCCTGCACGGCGGCCTCGCCCACTTTGTCGAGCAGCGTGCGCACGTCGTCGCCATGCGCCACCGCTGTGGAGGCATAGGGCAAACCGCCTGCCACGCTTTGCGCCAGTTGCATCTTGAAGTCGCGCAGTCCATGCGCGCCCACGGCGCGGCAAAAGCGCGTCACGGAAGGCTCCGACACCTCGGCGCGTTGCGCGAGTTCGGTAATGCTCGCGCGCATGGCGAAATCGACGTCGCCGAGCACCATCTCGGCAACCTTGCGCTCAGCGGGCCGCAAACCGGTCAGGGCGTTGCGGATATGGGGAATCAGGTTCGGTGCAGCCAAGCTCTTGCGCTTCCTCTCGTTTACGTGCAACGCGTACCGCTCTGCGTATCGAACAGATGCAGATGCGCCGCGGGCAATCTCAACGTCACGCGCGCGCCGGGGCCTATCGTGGGCCGCTGGCGCGTGGTGACACACCACGTGCTCCCCCCTATTTTCCCGTACAGATGCGTTTCGGCGCCGGTAGGCTCGATCACTTCGATCTCCATCTCCACGTCGCCGGCACGGTTTGCGTCTTCACCGGCAAGTTCGATGTGCTCGGGACGAATGCCGAGCGTGACGCGCGCGCCCGCAGGGGTGGCCACGGCCGCCCCTGCCGGCAGCGCAATGCGGCGTCCGTCTTCGACCAGCAGCGCGAGGCCTGCGTCGCCCGCCACCACTTCCCCTGTTGCGAAGTTCATGGCCGGCGAACCGAGAAAGCTCGCCACGAAGAGATTCGCGGGACGGTCGTACAGCTCCAGCGGCCGGCCGATCTGCTCGATGCGGCCCGCGTTCATCACGACGATGCGGTCGGCCATGGTCATGGCCTCGATCTGGTCGTGCGTCACGTAGATCACGGTGTTTTTGAGCCGCTGGTGCAGCGCCTTGATTTCGGTGCGCATCTGCACGCGCAGTTTCGCGTCCAGATTCGAGAGCGGTTCGTCGAACAGGAACAGCGCCGGCTCACGCACCACGGCGCGGCCCATCGCCACACGCTGACGCTGGCCGCCGGAAAGCGCACGCGGCAGGCGGTCCAGGTATCCCGAGAGGTTCAGCATCTTCGCCGCGGCCTCGATGCGCGGCTTGAAGCGCTCCGTGGGCTCTTTGCGAATGCGCGGACCGAACGCGATGTTGTCGTACACCGAAAGATGCGGATAGAGCGCGTAGCTCTGGAACACCATCGACACGTTGCGCTGCTGCGGCGCGAGCGTATTGGCGCGCGACCCGCCAATCGTGAGTTCGCCGCCCGTAATTTCCTCGAGCCCCGCAATCATGCGCATCAACGTGCTCTTGCCGCAGCCCGACGGGCCAACCAGCACGACGAACTCGCCGTCGTCGATGTCGAGATCGACGCCGTGCACCACTTGCGTCTCGCCATACCGCTTGTAGATGCCGCTCAATTGCACTGCTGCCATTCCAGGACCTCTCCAGTGATGCGTTGCATTCGATGCTGCGATGCGCGGGGACTTCTCGAGCGCGCACTGCGATACCACCACGCTTTTGCTGCGACGAATTACAGCGATTCCAGCGTCAATTCCGCGGCCATCAGCCGGTTGCCCGCCATCAGGCCGCCGTCCACGGGCAGCGCCACACCCGTAATCACGCGCGCCATGGGCGAAGCGAGAAACAGCACGGCGTCCGCGATATCGTCGGGCGTCGCGAAGTCGCCGAGCGGGTACCACTTCTTCAGTGTCTCGAATACCTGGGGATCCTTATCTACGCGCGCCTGCCACGCTTGCGTCTTCACGGTGCCCGGGCAAACGATGTTGGCACGAATGCCATAACGCCCCAGTTCGATAGCCAGCGCCTTCGTGTAGCTGATGAGCCCCGCCTTCGCTGCGCTATACGCGGGGTGCCCCAGCGCCGTTATCCCGTTGACCGAGCCGATCAGCACGAGCACGCCGCTTTTACGCTCGATCATCGATTCGCGTACCGCTTCGACCGTGTGATACGTGCCGTTCAGGTTCAGATGCACGTCGTGCTGCCAGCTCGCGGCATCGGTCTGGGCAAGCGTGCCGGCCAGTGCCGCGCCCGCGTTCGCCACGACCACATCCACTGGACCGCGCTGCGCGACCGCCTGCGCCACGGCTTCGCGCACGGCGGTGGCGTCGGCCAGGTCCGCGACCACGGGCGTGACCTGCGTCGCATCGAGCGTGTCCGCGAGGGCCGCGAGCGCCGTCTCGTTCATATCGAGCGCGAGCACGGTATCGCCCGCTTCCACAAAACGCCGTGTGAGCACGCTGCCGATTCCCCCGCATGCTCCCGTCACCAGCACCACGCGATTCATCGCTGCTCCTCGTGTAAATTTCCTACATAGTGCGCATCGACCGGGATATCGACCACTCGCAGGCGACCTGCCCACAGACGCCGCATCGCACAAAAACGCCTGTTTTACAGTATGTTAGTCACAAAATTTGCCCACCACGAATATCGACAATCCTACGTGACAAGCTTTTTTTCGTCATGTAGGATTTTTTCAAACAATTCAGCCCAAGCCGCCGGCGCTACGGCAGCGGACCCACCCAGGAGAGAGAGAAATGTCGTTACAGGCACGTGTATCCACCGCGCTCGGCAGGCTCGCCGTGGCGCTCGCGTTCGCAGGTATCGCCCATGCGGCGCAGGCCGATACGGTCCGCGTCACCGTCGCGCACTACAGCGACGCCACGGCGCCGTACTTCGAGAAGATGGCCCGCCAGTTCGAGAAGGCGAACCCGGGCACCACCATCAAGATTGAAGACGTGAACTGGGACACGCTGCAACAGAAGTTGCAGACCGACATTTCGGGCGGCGCCAACGCGGACCTCGCCATCGTCGGCACGCGCTGGCTGCTCGACTTCGTGAAAGACGACGTGGCCGAACCGCTGGACGGCTACATGGACGCGAACTTCAAGTCGCGCTTCATCGGCCCGTTCCTCGCGCCCGGCGTAATCAACGGCAAGACCTATGGCCTGCCCATCGCGGCCTCGGCGCGCGGGCTCTACTACAACAAGGACCTGCTCGCGAAGGTGGGCTACCCGAACGGACCGAAGACGTGGAACGACGTGATCGCCGCCTCGAAGAAGCTGAAGGCGATGGGCGTGGCCGGCTTCGGCCTGCAGGGTAAGGAAATCGAAACGGACGTGTACTGGTACTACGCGCTGTGGACCAACGGCGGCGACGTGATCGGCAAAGACGGCAAGGCCGCGTTCGCTTCGCCTGCCGGTGTGAAGGCGGCCACGCTCTACAAGTCGATGATCGACGACGGCCTCACCGAACCGGGCGTGACGGGCTACAGCCGCGAAGACGTGCAGAACCTCTTCAAGCAGGGCCGCGTGGCAATGGTGATCTCCGCGCCGTTCCTCGCGAAGCAGTTGAAGAAGGAAGCGCCGAACATCAAGTACGGCATTGCGCCGGTACCGGTGGGCACCAACAGCGCCACGTATGCGGTGACGGATTCGATCGTGATGTTCAAGAACTCGAAGGCGAAGAAGACGGCGTGGAAGTTCCTCGACTATCTGTTCACGAAGGAACCGCGCGTGGAGTTCACGAGCACCGAAGGCTTCCTGCCCACCACGAAGGCTGAAGCAACCGACCCGGCCTTCAACGATCCGGACACGAAGGCGTTTATCGCGCTGCTGCCGAACGCGCGCTTCGCGCCCACGGTAACGGGCTGGGAAGACACGGCCAAGGCGGTCACCAACGCGATGCAGGCCATCTATCTGGGCAAGGCGAAGCCCGCCGATGCGCTCAATGCCGCTGCGGCCGACGCCAACAAGGCGCTGGGGCATTAACAGCACTAAGGGCACCAGCGGCACTAGCAGCACGGGCCGCAAATGCCGGGCGGTTTGCCACGACGAGTCTATGAACTCATCGCGGTAAGCCGCCCGAAGACCGACGCAACGCACGACGCACCCCGAACGTCAGCAGGAACCCGCAGGACCGCAACGTGACCTTCAACACGACTTCCGGCCGAACCCCGGACACCGCACCTGGCGCGTCGCAGTCCGGCCGCACACGCCTGCGCCGTTCCGCTTCCACGCAGCCACCCGCGCCGTGGCTGCTGATCGTGCCGAGTCTGCTGCTCGCGCTCTTCATCATCAGTTATCCGATCTACAACATCGTGTTCCAGTCGCTGCACGAAGTCTCGCGTTTCGGGGCGATTCGCGGCTTCAGCGGCTTGCAGAACTTCTACAACGTGTTCGCCGACCCCGTGTTCACCGATTCGCTGCGCCGAACGCTGATATGGACGGGCTGCGTGGTGGGCGGCACGGTGCTGATCTCGGTACCTGTCGCGCTGATTCTGAATCAGGACTTCTATGGGCGCGGCGTGGCACGCACCATCATCATGCTGCCGTGGTCCGTTTCGCTCACCATGACCGCCGTAGTGTGGCGCTGGTCGTTCAACGACGACTACGGCATGGTCAACGTCACGCTGCAACGACTGGGACTGATCGCCGGCCCCATTCATTGGCTCGCTACGCCGGAACTCGCGTTTGCAGTGGAAATCGCGGTGGGCATTCTGGTCTCCATTCCGTTCACGGTCACGATCCTGCTGGGCGGCCTGTCTTCCGTGCCCGCTGACATCTACGAAGCCGCCCGCATCGACGGTGCCAACGCATGGCAGCAGTTCCGCAAGCTCACGCTGCCGCTGCTCAAGCCGTTCATCAACATGGCGATCCTGCTCAACGTGATCTACGTGTTCAATTCGTTTCCGATCATCTGGGTGATGACGCAAGGCGGCCCCGACAACGGCACGCACATTCTCGTGACGTATCTGTATGAACTGGGTTTTCGCCTTGGGCGGCCGGGCGAAGCGGCGGCGGTGTCGCTCATCATGCTGGCCATGCTGTTCGTCTTTTCGATGGCCTACCTGCGGCTCCAGGCGAAAGGCGGTAACGCACAGGGAGAACTGGCATGAGCGCCAAGGCCAAACGCACGCTCTGGTGCTGGCTCGCGCTTGCGCCGCTCATCGCGATCGTGCTGTTTCCGTTCGCCGTGATGTTCTTCACCGCACTCAAGCCCGCCTCCGAAGTGTTCGTCTACCCGGCGCGCTGGCTACCTGTGCATTGGCACTGGCAAAACTTCGTGGATATGTGGGACGCCGCGAACTTCGGCGTAGCGCTGCGCAACAGCCTCATCATCAGTTCGCTTTCCACGCTGCTCGCGCTCGCCGTGAGTCTGCCCGCGGCCTACGCGATGGCGCGCTTCCCGTTTCGCGGACGCGGCGCGTATCGCCAGTTCCTGCTGGTTACGCAAATGCTCTCGCCCATCCTGCTCGTGGTGGGCCTGTTCCGCCTTGCCGCGATGATTCCCTACGGCGACGGTAACCTCGTGGATTCGAAGATCGGCGTGATCGTTTCCTACGCGGCGTTCAACATCGCGTTCGCGGTATGGATGCTCTCGTCGTATTTTCAGACGGTGCCGCGCGATCTGGAGGAATCGGCCTGGCTGGAAGGATGCAGCCGCACGCAGGCCGTGCTGCGCGTGTTTCTGCCGCTTGCGGTGCCGGCTGTCGTGGTGACGGCGATCTTCACGTTCATCAATGCGTGGAACGAGTTCGCCGTGGTCTACACGTTGATTCGTTCGCCCGAAAACAAGACGCTCACGGTGCAGGTCACGGACATGGTGGCCGGCAAATACACCGTAGAGTGGCATCTGGTGATGGCCGCTACGCTGTGTGCCACGTTGCCGGTCTCCGTGGTGTTCGCGTGGTTGCAGCGGTATCTGGTGAAGGGGCTGGCGCTGGGCGCGGTGAAATAAGCGCGCGAATGACGAGCCGAGAATTCAGAAGCCCGATTCGTCCCACCGCGCATCGCGTACCTGGACGATGCCCGCTTCGATCTGCACCGGAAACACGGCCACATCTTCATAAGCAGGCGGCGCCAGCACCTTGCCGGTTCTGATGCAAAAGCGCGCGCCGTGTCGCGGGCAGATCACCTCGTCGCCTTCCACTGCGCCGCCTGTCAACACGCCGCCGTCGTGCGGGCAGATGTCTTCGATCGCATAGCAGGTGCCGTCCAGATTGAACACCGCCACCTGAACACCGTCCACGTCGACGCTGCGCACGGCGCCCGGCGGAAAGTCGTCTATTGCGGCCACCTCAACCCAGCGTGACATCTCAAAGCATCCCTAACTGAAGGCGCGCCGCTTCGGACATGCGTTCGAGCGACCACGGCGGTTCCCACACCAGTTCGACGTGAACGTCGTTCACGCCAGCCACGGAAAACACGGCGTCTTCAACGGTGGCGGGAAACGTCTGCGCAACGGGGCAGCCCGGCGCCGTCAGCGTCATATCGATCGCGACCTTGCCTGCGGTGTCGTCTACCTCGAGGCCGTACACGAGCCCAAGGTCGTAGATGTTGACCGGTATCTCCGGGTCGAACACGCCACGCAAGGCTTCGATCACACGGCTGCGCAGTTCGTTATTGCCGGGCTGCGGCAGCTCCTCTTGCCGCGTTTCGTCGAATGCATTCATGGTGCTTTCCTCGCTTCATTCCTCGTCTTATTCGGTAGAGACGGCGTCGCGCTCGCCATGCAGTGCCGCGTGCAACGTATGCCAGGCGAGCGTCGCGCACTTCACGCGTGCGGGAAACTCGCGCACGCCACCCAACGCCGCCAGCTTGCCTAGCGCAGCCTCGTCGTGCACCGGCTCGCCTGGGGGCGCCGTGACCATCTCGTGAAAGCGGCCGAACAGCGTCTCGACTTCGGTCTGCGGGCGGCCCTTGAGCGCCTCCGTCATCATCGAGGCCGACGCCGTGGAAATCGCGCAGCCCGCGCCGTCGAAGGCGGCCTCTTTGACCACACCGTCTTCCACCTTCAGGTACAGCGTGATGCGGTCGCCGCAGAGCGGGTTGTAGCCCTCGGCCTTATGCGTTGCATCAGGCAACGGATGGCAGTTACGCGGGTGCCGATAGTGGTCGAAGATCACTTCCTGATAGAGGTCGCGCAAATCGCTCATGCTCCGAATACCTCCCTCACATGGGTCAGTGCCTGCACGAGTGCATCCACGTCGGCCCGAGAGTTGTAGAGCGCGAACGACGCCCGCACGGTGGCCGGCACGCCGTAGCGCTGCATCACGGGCATCGCGCAGTGGTGCCCCGCGCGCACAGCTACGCCGCAGCGATCCACGATAGTGCCGACGTCGTGCGCATGCACATCTCCAAACACGAACGAGAGAATGCCGGCTTTGTCGGGCGCCGTACCGATCAGCCTGACCTGTGGAATGCCCTGTATGGCCCCGGTCGCGTAGTGGAGCAAATCGGCTTCGTGTGCGCCGATCGCCTCGATGCCGATACGGCTCACGTAATCGAGTGCCGCCGCAAGTCCGACCGCGCCCGCAATGTTGGGCGTGCCCGCTTCGAACTTCCACGGAATGGCGTTGTACTGCGTCTTCTCGAAGCTCACGCTGCGAATCATGTCGCCGCCACCCTGCCACGGCGGCATCGCCTCCAGCCGTTCCGCCTTCGCGTAGAGCACGCCGATGCCAGTGGGGCCGTAGATCTTGTGGCCGGAGAACGCATAGAAATCGCAGCCGATCGCCTGCACGTCCACCGGCACATGTGCAATGGCCTGCGCGCCGTCAACGAGCACCGGCACGCCGCGCGCATGCGCTGCCGCCACGAGCCGCCGTATCGGGTTGATGGTGCCAAGCGCGTTGGACACGTGCGTAACAGCAGCCATGCGCGTGTGCTCGCTCAGCATGCTTTCGAATGCGTCTACGTCGAGCGTGCCGCTTTCGTCGATCGGCACCACCTTCAAGACCGCGCCCGTCTGCTCGCAGACCATCTGCCAGGGCACGATGTTCGAGTGATGCTCCATGGCGGTGATGAGAATTTCGTCGCCCGGCTTCGCGAGTGGGCGCACGAAGCTCTGCGCGACGAGATTGATCGCCTCCGTCGTGCCGCGCACGTAGACGACTTCCTCCTTGCGCGCGGCGTTGAGGAAGCGCGCGATGCGTGCACGCGCGCCCTCGTAGGCATCTGTCGCGCGCTGCGAAAGCAGATGCACGCCACGATGCACGTTCGCGTTGTCGTGCTCGTAGTAGGCGCGCTCGGCTTCGATCACCGTGCGCGGCTTCTGCGTCGTCGCGCCGTTGTCGAGGTACACGAGCGGCGTGTCGTACACGCGTTCGTCCAGAATCGGAAAGTCGCGCCGCCACTGCGCCACGGTCTCTTCATCCACGCCCTGCATGCGTTCCATCGGCTTCATACCATCTCCCGAATACGCTCACCTTCCGGCATGCGCGCGAGCAGCAGCCGCGTGAGCCTGGCCCGTACGCTCTCCATGCCGACGCGGTCTACGCTGTCGCGCGCAAAGGCCCAGATCAGCAATGCGCGCGCCATACGTTCGTCGATGCCGCGTGCACGCAGATAGAAGAGCGGATTCTCGTCGAGTTGACCCACGGTCGCACCGTGCGTGCACTTCACGTCGTCGGCGTGAATTTCCAGTTGCGGCTTGGTGTCGATCTGCGCATCGCGTGAGAGCAGCAGATTGTGATTCGCCTGATGCGTGTCTGTCTGCTGCGCGTCGGGATGCACGACCACGCGCCCGTTGAACACGCCGTGCGAGGCGCCATCCAGCACGCCGCGGTAGTACTCGCGACTCGTGCCGTGCGGCTTCTCGTGATCGACACGCGTGTGATGATCCACATGCTGCCGCGCGCCCACGAAGTAGAGCCCGTTCAATTCCGCATGCGCGTCCACGGCCGAAAGGCGCGTGTCGATCTGCGTGCGCGAAAGCGCGCCGCCAAACGCAAACGAGTGCGACGTAAAGCGGCTCGCCTGCTGCTGCGCGACGTCGACGCGTGAGAAGTGAAACGCGGTGCGTGCCTCCTGCTGCAGCCGGCAATGTTGAATGTCCGCCTCGGCCGCCGCGACGATCTTCGTCACGGTGTTGGCGAGATAGGCGTCATCCGCCACGCCGACGAACTGTTCGACAATCGAGCAGCGCGCGCCGGCATCGGCGAACACGGCATTGAACGCGTGCATGGCAAGCCCGGCTTCGTCCGTGATGAACAGCATCTGCAACGGCGCTTCGATATGCGCTCCGCGCGGTAGCACGACGACGTAACCGTCGCTCATGAACGCTGTGTTGAGCGCCGCGAATGCGTCATGCGGCGCGTGCTGCGCAATGACTGCTTCGAGCCGCTGCGGAATCTCGCGCATCGCGCGCGTGAGGCTGCCGACGAACGTTCCCTCGGGCAGATCGGGTAGACGCGAATAGCGGGGAATGTGCCGTCCGTTCACGAACACGAGTCGTCCTGCGGCTTTGTCGAGCACGAGGTCATTCACGATGCTCGCCACATCCACGTCGTCTCCACGCGGCGACGTGAAGTGCCACGGCCGCTGCGCGACAGTGGCGACGTTCGTGTACTTCCAGTCTTCGAGTTGCGTAGTGGGAAAGCCAAGCGCCTCGAACTGGTCCAACGCATGGCGCCGCGCACTGCGCAGCCAGCCGAGTTCCGCGCCAGGCAGCGTGCGCGCCAGCGTCTTGAACGCGGCGTGGAAAGGGTCGAGCGTGGATGCGCTCATGACTGTGACTCCTGTTTCGATGTCTTTACCGTGCTCAGCGTGTCGCGCGTTGTTCCAGCGCCGGTTGCGGAGGCTGGTCGGGCTGGTCGGGTTGGTCCGCTTCGTCCGCGAGCCAGCCATAGCCCTTGCGCTCCAGTTCCAGTGCAAGCTCACGCGTGCCCGACTTCACGATGCGGCCGCGAGAAAGCACATGCACGTAGTCGGGCACGACGTAGTCGAGTAGCCGCTGATAGTGCGTCACGAGCACCATGGCACGATCCGGACTACGCAGCGCGTTGACGCCGCGTGCCACGAGCTGGAGCGCGTCGATGTCGAGGCCCGAATCGGTCTCGTCCAGAATCGCGAGCCTGGGCTCCAGCACCGCCATCTGGAGCATTTCGTTGCGCTTCTTCTCGCCGCCCGAAAAACCCTCGTTGACGGCGCGATACAGCAGGCTTTCGTCCATCTGCATCAGCGCCATCTTCGCCTTGACGATCTGAAGGAATTCCATCGCATCGAGTTCGGGCTCGCCGCGATGCCGGCGCTGCGCGTTCAACGCAGCCTTGAGCAGATACACGTTGCTCACACCCGGAATTTCCACCGGATACTGAAACGCGAGAAAGAGCCCTTCGCGTGCGCGTTCTTCGGGCGCAAGCGCAAGCAGATCGTGGCCGGCGTATTGCACCTCGCCGCCCGTCACCACGTACTGCTCCCGCCCCGCCAGCACATGAGCGAGCGTGCTCTTGCCCGAACCGTTCGGGCCCATGATGGCGTGCACTTCGCCTGCCTTCACCTGCAGATCGAGACCACGCAGAATCGGCTTGCCTTCCACTTCAACGCTGAGATTGCTGATGTCGAGCATGATGTTTTCCATTCCATTTAACCGACGCTGCCTTCCAGGCTTACGCCGAGCAGCTTCTGCGCTTCCACGGCGAATTCCATCGGCAGTTCCTTGAACACTTCCTTGCAAAAGCCGTTGACGATCATCGACACGGCATCTTCAGCCGACAAACCCCGCTGCCGGCAGTAGAAGAGCTGGTCTTCGCCGATGCGCGACGTCGATGCCTCGTGCTCCACCTTCGCCGTGGGGTTCTTCACCTCGATGTAGGGAAACGTGTGCGCGGCACAGCGATCGCCCAGCAGCAGCGAGTCGCACTGCGTGTAGTTGCGCGCGTTCTCCGCCGCACGGCCCACCTTCACAAGTCCGCGATACGCGTTCTTGCCGCGCCCCGCGGAGATGCCTTTCGAGACGATCGTGCTGCGCGTGTTGCGGCCCAGGTGAATCATCTTCGTACCCGTATCGGCCTGCTGATAATGGTTGGTCAGCGCCACTGAATAGAACTCGCCCACCGAGTTGTCCCCACGCAGGATCACGCTCGGGTACTTCCACGTAATGGCCGAACCCGTTTCAACCTGTGTCCACGAAATCTTCGCGTTGGCCTCGCGACAGTCGCCGCGCTTCGTCACGAAGTTGTAGATGCCGCCGCGTCCGTTCTCGTCGCCCGGGTACCAGTTCTGCACCGTCGAATAGCGAATCTGCGCGCCTTCCAGCGCCACCAGTTCCACTACCGCGGCATGCAGCTGGTTCTCGTCGCGCATGGGCGCCGTGCAGCCTTCCAGGTAGCTCACATACGAACCCTTGTCCGCAATGATCAGCGTGCGCTCGAATTGCCCCGTATTGCGCGCGTTGATGCGGAAGTACGTGGAGAGCTCCATCGGGCAACGCACGCCGGGCGGGATGTAGCAGAACGAGCCGTCGCTGAACACCGCCGAATTCAAGGCGGCGAAGAAGTTGTCCGTGTGCGGCACCACGGTTCCCAGGTACTTGCGCACCAGATCCGGATGTTCCTGTACAGCCTCGGAAAACGAACAGAACACGATGCCCAGTTCACCGAGCTTCTTGCGAAACGTGGTGGCAACGGAAACGCTGTCGAACACGGCATCCACGGCCACGCCCGCGAGAATTTCGCGCTCCGCGAGCGGCACGCCGAGCTTCTCGTACGTACGCAGCAATTCCGGGTCCACCTCGTCGAGGCTCTTGGGCCGGTCTTTCGATGCCGCTCCGCCCACAGGCGCCGAGTAATACGCGATGTCCTGATAGTCGATGGGTGCGTGCTGCACCGTTGCCCAGTGCGGCTCGGTCATGGTGAGCCAATGCCGATAGGCCGCAAGGCGCCATTCGAGCATGAACGCGGGCTCGTTCTTGCGGGCCGAAATCAGGCGAATTACGTCTTCGGAAAGACCTCGCGGCAGCGTGTCGGACTGCACGTCGGTGACGAAGCCGTGCTCGTATTCGCGCCGGATCAGATCGTCGATTCTCGTGGTGACGGTACTCATGCCTGTTCTCCGCTCGGTTCTTGCTGCGCTATTTCTGCTGTGTCCGGGCCGCTGCCTTGCGCGGCGCTCCTGCCGCGATACGGGCCGTGCGTGAAGTCACGACTGGCGCGACTGGCGCGACGGACGGCGACTTCGGCACGCTGCGCGCGCGAATCGCGCTGATATCCACGGCACGCAACGCAGGGCCGGCCATATCGGCGAGCGACACCTGCCGCAGCGCCTCGAATATCACGCGATTGATGCGTTGCCAGTTCGCACGCGCCCCGCACATGGCCTCCTGCTCGCACTGCCCCGGCATGGCGCTGCATTCCGTCATGCCGAACGGGCCATCCACGGCGGTGATGATGTCCGCAAGCGTGATGCGCTGTGCCGCGTACGGCAGCAAATAGCCACCGCTTACGCCGCGCAGCGAAATCGCCATGCCGCCGCGCGCCAGAATCTTCATGACCTTCGATACGGTGGGCGCCGGAATGCCGCTCGCGGCAGCGAGACTGGCGGCGCTCTGTATCGTGTCCGGGTCGCGCGCCATCACGGTCATCATGACGGTGGCGTAGTCCGCCAGCTTGCTCATTCGCAGCATTGAAATGCCTCCGCAAACACGTGCACAAACACGTAAGAATTCGGACTAAATCAGTCCTGATTAAAGGGTTATTGATCCGCGCGGTAAAGCGGAATAGCCCCTACGTCATGGTGGAATTGATGCGTGCGGGCGCATAGCGACATGCGCCGCGACAACGGAATTCATTCTAGACCCGTATGCAAAACCCTGTTACATGCATGGGTCTTGCCACGGTGGGCGCGAGTCGCGAAAACGTGCGGAGGCTTAGTCCGGCCTGTCAGTCAGAATCTGCACGTTAATGGTGTGGTTCTTCCAGTAGATGTTCTGGACGCGTTCCTGGAGCAGGCGCAGCGCCTCGTGCGACAGATCGCCGAACGTGATGAGCGCAGACGGCATGTTGCCCGAGCCGCTGAGACGTTCTATCGCAGTGAAAGGGGGAAAGCCGTAGCGTTGCAGGAATTCGGAGATTTCCTCGTCCGGCACGCTGTCTTCGACGTTACTGAGCAGGATTTCGGCCATGATGTGTCCCTCTTGTACGCCCGGCGCTCGCGGTGTTGCGCAAGCGTGTGGTGGAAGTGTGCGGTCATGATGGACGGCACGGACCGTGCAGTCAATTGCGTGCGCCTTCGTGGCTGATTTGTGCGTTCGCCGGTGCGTCGACTTGTCGCGCGAAGGGCGGCTCTTCACGTCGCGCGATTGCGCGCCCCGCGGCGCGAAGCGGCAACACGGCGGTCAAGACGTGCAGTGCTAGACTCGACGTCCCACCGGCCGAAGCCACGGAGCCACGGAGGAGACCTCATGCAAGCGCTCAATCCCTATTTGCTGTTCGACGGCAACTGTGCGCAGGCGCTGCGCTTCTACCAGCACACGCTGGGCGGCGAACTCGAGGCGATGATGACCTACGCCGACGCGCCCGATACCGCCGACTGCGAGAACTTCGCGCCCGGCACGAGCGAGCGCATCATGCATGCGCGCCTCGTGCTGCACGGCGGCGCCGTTCTGATGGCGTCGGACTGCCCTGTCGGTTATCCCTACGACGGCATGAAGGGTTTTCATCTCTCGCTCACGTACGCCACCGTCGCGCAAGCCCAGCACGTGTTCGCGGCGCTCGCAGAAAACGGCAACGCGATCATGCCACTGCAAAAGACGTTCTGGGCCGAAGTGTTCGGCATGGTGGTGGATCGATTCGGCGCGCCGTGGATGATCGCGGGCGACGTCGTACAAGGCTAGCCAGGAGCCCAACGAATGACGCATAACATCGAAGACCGCAAGCGGTGGCTCGCACTGCTCGTACTCTGCCTCGGCGTGCTGATGATCGTGCTGGACAGCACCATCGTGAACGTGGCGCTGCCTTCCATCGCTGCGGACCTGGGCTTCACCGAGACCTCGCTCGTGTGGGTGGTGAACGCCTACATGCTCACGTTCGGCGGGTTCCTGCTGCTAGGCGGCAGGCTGGGCGACCTCTACGGACACCGCCGGCTCTTTCTCGGCGGCATCACGTTGTTCACGCTCGCGTCGCTTGCGTGCGGCATCGCAAACTCCCAGACGATGCTGGTCTGCGCGCGCGCGGTGCAGGGACTGGGCGGCGCGGTGGTCTCCGCGGTATCGCTCTCGCTCATCATGAATCTTTTCACCGAGCCAGGCGAGCGCGCAAAAGCGATGGGCGTATATGGCTTCGTGTGCGCGGGTGGCGGCAGCATCGGCGTGCTGCTCGGTGGTCTGCTCACGAACGTACTCAGTTGGCACTGGATCTTTCTGGTGAATCTGCCCATCGGTATCGCCGTCTATGCGCTGTGTCTCACGTTGATTCCCGCAGGTCGCGGGCACGCGCATGGCGAGCGCCTGGACGTGAGTGGCGCGGTGACGGTGACGGCTGCGTTGATGCTTGCCGTCTACGCCATCGTCAACGGCAACGAAGCGGGCTGGACTTCGACGCAGACGCTCGGCCTGCTCGGCGCCGCCGTGGTGCTGCTTGCGGCGTTTCTCGTCATCGAGTCGCGCGTGCAGCATCCGCTCATGCCGCTCGGCCTGTTCCGGCTGCGCAGCATCGCGGTGGCCAATGTGGTGGGCGTGATGTGGGCCGCGGCCATGTTCGCGTGGTTCTTCATTTCGGCGCTGTATCTGCAGCGCGTGCTCAACTACCGCCCGCTCGGCGTGGGCCTTGCGTTCCTGCCGGCCAATCTCATCATGGGCGGCTTTTCGCTGGGGCTTTCCGCGCGCATCGTGATGCGCTTCGGCATTCGCGCCCCGCTCGCGGCAGGGTTGCTGCTGGCCGCCGCGGGTTTGCTGCTGTTCGCCCGCGCGCCTGCAGACGGCCACTTCGTCATGGACGTGCTGCCCGGCATGATGCTGCTCGGCTTCGGCGCCGGCATCGCGTTCAACCCCGTGCTGCTCGCCGCCATGAGCGAAGTGAAGCCCACCGAATCGGGCCTTGCGTCCGGCATGGTGAATACCGCATTCATGATGGGAGGCGCATTGGGACTCGCGATACTCGCGAGCCTGGCGGCCGCGCGCACGTCGTCGCTTGCGCAAGCGGGTGCCGACACTACGACAGCGCTGAACGGCGGCTATCACGTTGCGTTCATGTTCGGCGGCGCGCTGGCCGCGGCGGCAGCGCTGATCGGCGCCACGCTGCTCAAGCGCACCATGCAGCCGCCCACGCACGACGACGCGCAAGCGTCGCATCAGCATTCCGAAGCGGGAAGTGAAGCACCGAACGCGTGACGGGCTGCATCGGTGAGGCTCGCGTAGAACCCGCAACCTGTCACATCACCGCGCAAGCGCCGGCCTCAACTGCGTCGTCGCTTGCGCTTCCCGTCCTGCCTCAAGGCTGCGCGTTCGTGTAGTCCGGATTCAGATGAATCCTGTCGCGGATGTTCGCGATGGAGCCGATCCCCTGCGGGTGATCGATCACATCGTCGGCGTCTTCCACCGAAACCCAGCCCACGACTGCCGAATTCGGAATGTGGGTCACGTTGACCTCGCCGCCCGTTTCGTCGGTGTTCTTGTAGCCGTTTTCCATGGTGATGCCGGCCATGTCGTAGGCATGTTCGTTGGGCGGAAGCCGGCGCGTGTCGACGATATAGACGTACCCGTCGCGCTGGCCGCTGTTGCAGTAGGGCAGTGCATGTTCGATCTGCTTCGCGGTGGACACGCCCGACTGCCCCGTGGCGCCCTTGCCCGCAGCAAGGCCCTGCGCTTCGAGTCGGTTGGCGGGCACGTTCAGGTCATTGCGGCTGCGAAACCCGCCGTCGGTTCTGATCTGCTGCGGCGTGCGCGAATCGCCGCGGAAAACCAGGCCTTGAAACTCGAAGAGCCGGTTCTGATCGGCGAGCAGATCGGAGCGGCCGGTCTCCACAACCGTCCCCACTGGCCGGCCGCCTGTGACGAACCGATGCAGGTCGTCGCGCGTGTGGATCGTGGTGTCGGCAGGCGGCTGCGTCCGGGTGCTCGATACGGTGCTCGCCGACGAGGACGAGGATGACGACGACGACGAAGCAGAAGTCGAGCGGCTCAACATGGAACTGCTGGCGGTACTCGCCGCCGGCGACATACCCAGGTCCGCGAAAACACTCCGCGTGAAAGCGCCCTCTTCCTCCAGCGCGGGCATTGGCACCTCAGGCGCCTTCGGCGATACGCGGGTTCTGAGCCGCTCCGCGTCGCCGCCGTGCAGCGCGAACGTGCGGCCCGTTTGCCCGTCGTAGCAGAGCACGGCCGCCACCGGCGCGCGAGGATTGTCGCGGCCCGCGCCCACGCGTTCGGCCTGCCCCTGTCCCGACGCATTCACGATCTTCACCGTCGCGCCCGGCTTGCCGAACACCTGCCCCGCAATGCGCACAATCGCGTCGCGATGCTGCGTGACGTCGACGTGCGTGCCGGGCTGCGCCTGCGTGACCTCTGCGATCACGCGGCGCCGTGCGTCCATCACCTTGCGCTGCATCGCGCTGGACGACGAATCGGTCTTGCCCGACATGTGCTGATACAGCGCGTGCAGCATGGAATCGAGACCCGGCGTGCCGGCGTTGTCGATCACGTTGATGCCCGCGCCCTCCAGGTTGTGCCGCCACGTGAGCGGCTCGCGCGCGTCGGCTTCGTGTTGCGGCATGTGGTCCACCGCCTGCGATGCCGCGTCGCGCCCGCCCTGGTCGAGCATCTGTGTGGAAAAGCGGCGCCGCAGGTTCTCGCCGAAGAGGTGACCCTCCAGCCACGTCGCCGCATCTTTCTTGCCCATGCCTTGCAGCTGCGAGATTTCCGTTTCGCTGAAGCGAAAATCGCGCAGCATGTTGCGCGCGGCGATGGCACGGTCGCCGCCGCCGAACAGGTCGGCAGTGAAAAGCCGCGTGGCAAACGACGGATTGTCGCGTGCGAAACGCTGTTGCAGATCGCGCGCGATGTCTTGCGCAGGCTGGCCTTCGTAGCGTGCCTTGTTCTCGAGACCCATGTCCACCATCGCGGTGCCTGACGAAAGCTGGTGCGCGAGCGTATCGATGCCCGCGGCCGGGTTGTACGAAACGTCGTCGACAAGGTGCTTCTTCAGCGCCTCGAACGTGGCGTCCGGCTCGGACATGTGATTGATTGCAGCAAGCGTGCCGTTTCCGCTCGCCGCAGCTTCGTTGGCAATGAAGTGCAGCGCGTTCTGCTGGTGCCCATCCGTACCCAGCCCCGCGCTTTCTTCGGACAGCACGCGCAGCGCGATCAGCACGTTTGCCTCCGGGTTCTTTTCCGCGAGAAACGCGCGCGCCTCGGCGCCCTTGCCGTCGCGCTCCAGCGTCTGCACTTTGCGGATATCGCCGTCGCTGAGCTTGAGTTCGTCGCGCAGGAACTGCTGCGGATGACGCAAGCGGCTCGTCTGCGCCCCGCCCGCCACGATGCGTTCATGCACCTGCGGCAACGCGCGCAGCAAAGCCTCTTCGCGCATCGCGGCGTTCACGGGTTTCGCGTTCTGCGAGTTGATTTCGCCCACCACGCCGCGCCGCCCCGCATAGGCGAGATAGAACGGGCTCAGCACCGCGCGCGTCGCGCTGATGCCCGCGGCAGCGCCAGGGTTCACCGCGAGTTCGGCCACGCCCGCAGCCGCATTGACCACGCCGTAGCCCACCTGAATCTTCGCGTGGCGCTTTTCTTCCTTGAGCGTGCTGAGCGTGTTGTCCTGATGCGCGAGGATGTGCGCGCGCATCGTATCGACGGGTGCGGGTTGCAGATGCGTGCGGCCCGTTTGCAACGGCAGCACCTTCTGGTTGTAGCGCACCTTCATTGCGTCGAGGCGGTCCAGACTCGCGCCACCCGCGAACTGCTTGATGAGCGCGGCGCGAATGTCGGAGCGCTGATGCTTCGTGGTGGGCAGCGTGGCGTCGCTCTTCCAGAAGCGCCACGAGCCGAAATGCAGCGTGGATTGCAGACGCGTCTTCTCCTCGGGCGGCAGCGCGTTGTAGCGCGCAACGAACGCGGCCTGCTGCCCCGATGCCGCGATCGCCTTCAGCGTATTCGGGCTGAACTGGCTCGCATCGATGCCGGCGTCTTGCATGGTTCGCTGAAGCGCGGCCACGTCGGGCGATGTCTTCGCGCCCAACGCCTCGTTGCGCACGGTCTTGAGTTCATCGAAAAGCGCGGCCGTGCGGCCCGGCCGCACTTCTTTGGAGATGAACGCGTCGATCACTTCTTCGCGCGCGGCGCGGCGCATGCTGGCCGTGTTCAGGTTCGTGGTGCGCCCCATGTTGAGCACTTTCATCGCAATCTGCTCGCCGGGAAAGTGCAGCACTTTCGCGAGGCGCTGCTGGCCGATCGCGCCCAGCGCCGCGAAGTTATCGACGAAGCGTTGCACCTCGGCATCGCTGCGCGTGCGCAGAATCGAATAGACGTTGGGACTGAGATGCCCTGACGCAAAGGCGTCGTCCAGCCTGCGCATGGCTTCGCTTTGCGAGTCCGTGCGCGCACTGGGCGGATTGAGCACCGACGAGCGCAGTGCCTGCGTGCGGTCCACGCCGCGGTCCACCTTCGCGCTTTGCAGCGCGCCCGTTGCGAGATACATGGCGCCCGACGGAATGGCGAGCGCGCCGTCTGCCGTTACGGAGGCCGCCTTGTCGCCGTACATCGAGTGGCCCGGGTGCGCCGCCGTATAGATGCGCCCCGCCAGCCCCGCGGACCCCAAGCCGACGTCGCGAATCGCGCCGGGCGTGGCGCGCGCCAGATTGCCGCGCGCCTGGTTGAGCGCCGTGGACGCGTCGCGTCCCTCCACGCTGCCGGGCGTTTCGGACTTCGCCTTCTTGCTGGCGTCTGCGAGCTTGAACGCCTTGTTGCCGAAGCCCACCGCGGTGGCCGCGACGTCGAGCGCCGAAGGCAGCATGCCGATACCGTTCGCCGCCGCGGATGCCGCCGAGGTGGCGTGATTTGCGCCGCTGAACGTGCTGGCAAGCCCCGAGCCCGCGCCGATCGCGTTGCTCGCCGCCCATAGCTCGTAGCCGGCGGCGGCCGTGGGCGCGAGCACGGGGTCGGTCTTGGCAAGGCCGTTGCGCGTGGCATCCACCGCTTTGCCGCCCACTCGCTTTGCGCCGTTTGCCAGCGCGCCGAGCGTCGAGTGATTGGCCGCCGTGGTGGGCTGCGTGGCCGGCGTGGGTTGGGGAGTGGGTTGGGCGTTCGCGTTCCGGCCATTCACGGGCGCGTTGCCCGTCGTGTGGCCAGCGTTTGCGTCATCGGTGACAGTCGGGTTGTGATGACCCGTGGAACCGGTGATGGGCGTCGACATTGCTCGCTCTCCTGCAAGGCGAGGTCCGGCGCAGGCCGGACCAGCGGGCGCCCGAAACGGCGCCTGACCTTGCAGTACAGCGCAACGGAAAAGACAAACTACTGCGGGGCCGGAACTTGCGTCGCGTCACGCGAAGCTGGCAGGGAATCTGGCCCGCGCTCGCTCATCAGAACATCTGCCGCAGACCCACTGCCGCGCCGACGTTGTTGGTGCGGCCGATGCGATCCACATTGCCGGTGGCCGGATTGGTCACGCCCGGGTAGTCGGCGGCGAAGGCGCCGGTGCCCCGTGCGAAGTCCACCGTGCCATACACTTCGGTGCGCTTCGAGAGCGAGTATTCGGCCAGCATCGTGGCCGAGTAGTTGACGCCCGAGCCCAGCGTGCCGTCCAGGCGTTCGGCATTGCGCGCGTGACCGTAATAGCCGGCCACGGTGATCAGCAGCGGCGGCGTGGCGCGCCAGTTGGCGCCAACGTAAAACGTGTCGTCGATGCGGTTCGGGCTGTGGCCGTTCAGCGTGGGCGCGCCCGCTTGCTGCATGTTGGCGTCCGTCGTGCCGGTCTTGTCCTGACCGTGCAGCCAGCCGGCGAGGAGCCGCACCGTGGAGGTGATCTGATACGCGCTGCTCACGTGCAGGAAGTTGACCTTCGCGCCATTGATCGCGCTGCCATTCGCCGACGACACCGAAGACTGCTGGAAGCCTGCGTTGAGCGACGCGGGGCCGTGCGCATACGTCAATTCGACGCCATACGTGCTGTCGAGGCCCATTGCACCGGCGTGATTGCCGAAGCCATAGATAGCGTCGACGGAGAGGCCGTTGTACGAGGCCGCGTACTTCACCGAGTTCGGCACGGTCAGGTAGTTGCCGATGCCGTTGTACGCCCAGCTGTCTTGCCAGTAGTCGCCCACCGTCATCGGGTCGAAGATGTCGCCCATGGTGTCGTAGAGCGGCGCGTACTGATTACCGAACGTGAGCGCGCCGTAGCGCTTGCTCGACAGACCCACGTAGGCTTGCCGGCTGAACAGCGTGTTCGCCACGTGCAGCCTTCCGTCGCCCAGTTCGAAGCCGTTCTCGAGACGGAAGATGGCCGACAGGCCGCCGCCCAGGTCTTCGGTGCCGCGCAGTCCCCAACGGCTGTGAGTTTCGGGGCCAACCGTCATGCCGATCAGATCTTTGCCATCGGGACCAGCATTGGTCTGATAGCGAATGGCCGTATCGACGAGGCCGTACAACGTGACAGAACTTTGTGCAAACGCCGACGACGCGGCCACCGTGAACAGCGTACCGACACCCGCTGAAATAGCGATTTTCTTCATAAGTTTGATCCCCTAAGCAACTGATTTTCTTCGCGGCTCAACAGCTTGTACATTTGCCGACTGATACCACGGCCGCGAGCATAGTCGGCCAATTCGACGGGTCATATTGCTGGATCCGGATGGGACCTTTGCAGAATCGGCGAGAATCGCGTCACGATGCCGCACGGGCCGCTCCGGTCGGTACGCGGGCCGATGGGTGGTCCGATGGATGGGCCAGCCGGTCCGAACCAACGTGTGGGCAAAAACCGACAAACCGAGGTGGACGATGACGACGCGATACGTGGCGCTGCTGCGCGCCGTGAATGTCGGCGGTACCGGCAAGCTGCCGATGTCCGACTTGCGGGCGATCTGCGAATCCGTTGGCTTGACCAACGTGCGCACCTACATTGCGAGCGGCAACGTGGTGTTCGAAAGCCGGCTCGCGGAAGCGACGGTGAAGGCGCGGATAGAAAGCGGGCTGCAAGCTTATGCCGGCAAGCCGGTGGGTGTGCTGATCCGCACCGGCCCGGAACTGATGGCCGTGCTGGCCGGGAACCCGTTCAAAGCGGCCGCCCCGAACCGGACCGTGGCCATCTTCCTCGATGCCCCGCCGGCCGCGGACGCGCTGTCACGGGTAACCGGTCAGCAGGACGAAGAGATCGCGCTCGGCACGCGCGAGATCTTCGTGCACTACGGCAGCGGCATGGCACGCTCGAAGCTGAAAATTCCGGCTGCGAGCGCAGGAACGGCGCGCAACATGAACACGATAGAAACACTGGCGACGTGGGCGACCGAATAGCTCGCGACGTCGCCCATGTCTTGCGCGATGCCGCCGCTCAACCCTCGCGGAACAGGAAGCTGTAGGCATTGAGCGCCGGCACGCCGCCCAGGTGCGCGTAAAGCACCTTCGACCCTGCCGGGAATTCGCCGTTTCGCACGCGCTCGATCATGCCGTGCATCGATTTGCCCTCGTAGACAGGGTCGGTCAGCATGCCTTCCATGCGCGCGCACAGCCGGATCGCCTCCAGCGTGCCTTCGTTCGGCAGCCCGTATTCGGGACCGCCGAAGCGCTCGTCGAGCACCACGTCGCGTTCGGTGATGTCGCGGCCCAGGTCCACGGCTTCAGCCGTTTGCTTCGCGATACGCGTGATCTGTTCGCGCGTTTTCTCGGGCTTCGCCGAAGCGTCGATGCCAATCACGCGGTCCGCGCGGCCGTCCGCTGCGAAGCCCACGACCATGCCCGCCTGCGTGCTGCCCGTTACCGAACACACCACCACGTAGTCGAACTTGAAGCCCAGTTCGGCTTCCTGCTGACGTACTTCCTCGGCAAAGCCTACGAAACCGAGCCCGCCTAGCGGATGGTCCGAGCAGCCCGCGGGAATCGCGTAAGGCTTGCCGCCCGCGGCGCGCACGCTCTCCAGCGCGTCTTCCCAACTGCGCCGAAAGCCGATGTCGAAGCCGTCCGGCACGAGCCGCACGTCGGCGCCCATGATGCGCGACATCTGGATGTTGCCGACGCGGTCATACACGGCGTCGTAGTAGTTCACCCAGTTTTCCTGCACGAGCACGCACTTCATGCCCAGATGCGCGGCGACCGCCGCCACCTGGCGCGTCTGGTTCGACTGGATGCCGCCGATGGAAACGAGCGTGTCGCAGCCCTGCGCCAGCGCTTCGGGAATCAGATATTCGAGCTTGCGGGTCTTGTTGCCCCCGAACGCAAGGCCGCTGTTGCAGTCTTCGCGCTTGGCGTACAGCTCGACCTTGCCGCCCAGATGGTCGGATAGCCGCTTGAGCGGCTGGATCGGCGTGGGGCCGAACGTGAGCGGATAGCGGGGGAAGCGCTTGAGGTTCATCGCGAGGCTCCAATGCGTAAGCGAGTGATGACGAGTGAGGAAGGGGATGCGTGTGACGCAGAGGCGGTTGCGCCAACGCCGGCACAGAGCGTTCATCTTAGAAAAGCCGCGCGGAAATGAGCTTGCGAAAAAAATAACGTTGCCCTACTTTGCACAGCGTAGTGGGCAACTTTGCTTAACGAAATTGCACGGGAGTCTTTATGCCGACAACGAAATTGCGCGCCTCTTCGTCGCGCCGCACGGCCACCATGCGCCGCCGGACCACCGCCGCCACTGCCGTGCCACGCGGCGCAGACACCGCGGCGCCCGCGGTCGAACTCGATCGCATCGACCGCGCCATCCTGCGCGTGTTGCAGCGCGATGCGTCCATCTCCAACGTGAGCCTCGCGGCCACCGTGAACCTCAGCGCGCCGGCCTGCCTGCGCCGCGTGGAGCGGCTCAAGGCGGCGGGGCTCATTCGCGGCGTCGTGGCGCTGCTGGACCCGAAAGCGCTGGGCGCGGGCATGCTGGTGGTGATCGGCGTGGTGCTGGACCGTTCCACGCCCGAGTCGTTCGCGGACTTCGAGAAGGCCGCCCAAAAAGTGGCCGGCTGCATGGAGTGCCACGTGGTCACCGGCGAATTCGACTATTTCATGCTGGTGCGCACGAAAGACAGCGACAGCTTCAACCGCCTCCACGCCGAACAACTGCTTTACCTGCCCGGCGTGCGCCAGATACGCACGTTCATGGTGTTGAAGGAAATTCTTTCCACCACCGCGTTCCCCATCCAGGGCCTGAAATAGGTTGTCTATTGCCCACTGTTCACTGGATCGGCACGCGGTATGCGGCCCTATGCTCGATTCATGCAGTCTGCTGGAATACCGGCGCAGCGCCAGGTGTTAACGAGGCATGGCAAACGCGCAAGCAACCTTGTCGCGCGGCCACGTCAGCCACGCAAGGCAAACTGAGCAGACCCTATAAGCCAATTACAGGCGTGTGCACGACACGTAGACGCCCAAGGGAGCCGGTTCATGGACATTCTCGAACTCGCACGAAAAGCCGGCATGCAAGTGCTGCTCGATGCGCAGATCGGACAACAGAGCTACCACAGCGTGTGTGGCTCGCTCACGGCGCTGCAGCGTTTCGCCGATGCGGTGTGCGCAGCGAAGACGGAACAAGCGACGGTGCAGAGCAACGGCGCCGTTGCGACGTCCCAGTCCTCTGCTGCAACAGCGGACAGCACGGACGCCGCGCCGCCGCACCCAATGCGCTGAATCGCGCAAGGGCCGCGCAGTCACGCACGGCCCGTCGGTCCTTCGACTTTCACGCGGGCCGATAAACCACGATCGTGAAAGGCTTGTCTTCCTGCGCTTCGAAGCGCCTGATCTGTTCGATCTGATGCGCGTTCACCACGCTCCCCCTCGTCATCAGCAGTACGCCGCGGCCGGTGCGCAGGTCGTCGGCAAGCCGCATACCCTCGCGTAACTGTCCGCTCTGAATCTGCTCCAGCGGGTCGCCGCCCGCCTGCTTCGCCCGTTCCTCCAGCACCGAGAAGAAACGCTCCACCACGAGCGGGTCGTAACGCAGCCCGGACTGCGAGCGGATCATCGCCGCGGCCTTTTGCGGCGTGACGTGGTCTTTCACGAGGCCGCCGCTGCACAGACCCTCGAAGTCGCGGGCCAACGCCAGAATGCGCGCACCCGTCACGATGTCTTCGCCAATCAGGCCATCCGGCACGCCGCGGCCGTTGTACCGCTCGTACTGCTGCCGGATGATCTGCGCGACGTGCGCGAGCTGCGTCACGGGCGTGAGCACCATCTGCGCCCGCAGCGGGTGCTGATAGAAGAGTTGCAGTTCTTCCGGCGAAAGGCGGTCCAGCGACTTGCGCAGCAGTTCGTCGGGCAGCGCGAGTTTGCCGATGCCGTGCAGCAGGCCGGCGTAGAACACGTCCTGTGCCTGCAAGCCGCTCATGCCCAGCGCAAGCGCGATCTGCTTCGCGAGATCGGCCACGCGCGTGGACTGTCCCGCCACGGCGCCGCAGCGCAGCTCGATCATGTTCGCGCACACCTGCACCATGGTCGCGAAGTTGTTCTTCAGGTCGTGCTGCGCGTCTTCGAGAAAGAGCACCGTCTGCCGAATTTCCTCGGTTCGCGCGTGAACCTGTACTTCCAGTTCCGTATTGAATTCGCGCAGCGCCTCGTTCTGCTGCCGCGTGAGTTCCGTGAGCCGTGCGGCCTCGCGCTGCAACGCGCGCTGCTCGACGGCGTTACGCAGCGTCAGCAATAGTTCCTGGTCGTCCCAAGGCTTGTTGAGATAGTGATACACGCCGCCTTCGTTGATGGCATGCACCGCGGAGTCCAGTTCGGAATATCCCGTGAGCAGGATGCGCACAGTGTCGGGATACAGCGCCTTCACGGCAGCGAGAAACTCGGCGCCGTTCATGTTTGGCATGCGCATGTCGGATACCACGACGTCCACTTCCACGGACGCAAGCAGTTCCAGCGCCGCGGCGGCGCTCTCGGCGGTGAACACTCGGTAGCCCGTGGGCCGCAACAGCCGGCGCAGCGCGGAGAGCACGCCGGGCTCGTCGTCCACGAGCAGCACGCAAGGCGTGTTGTCGTCGACGAGAACCGCCTCTACGCGGGCGGCGTCCGTGCCTGCGCCCGCTTCTTCAGTGGCTGCAGGCTGCGCGGCCACCAAAGGCCCCGCCACGGAAGATGCCGAAACGTCGTGCACGTTGTCTTCATACGCCGTCATGAGCGCCCCCATCGTGGTCTTGTTCTCCGAGTCTCTTCACAGCGCCGCAAGAAACTGTTCGAGCGCGGACTTCATCTTCTGGATGGCCGCATCGGGCAACAGCATCACGAGCTTCGCCACAAAGCCGCCGCGTTCCAGCGTGAAATGCACTTCGAGCAGGAGCGCCACGTCCCAGCGGCCCAGGTGCTGTTCGCCGAGCGCGCGCACGAGTCCATCGGGCAGCACGAACGTGGGCCGCGAAAACGACAGCCTCCGGCCCAGTTGCTCGAACACGCTGCACACGCACGCGCCCACCAGCAGGCTCGCAATGTCGGCCAGCACTTCGCTCTCTATATCGCTCGACACGTCCTCGTAGCCCATCAGCTCCTTGAGTTCGCGGCGGCCGTCGCGCCCGAACAGCACGATGGCCTCGCCCGAAATGTCGGACTGAAACGACTGACGCACGGGCGGCGGCACGTCTTTCGCCTGTTCCGCGGCAATCAGCTCGGCGCGCAACTGGTCTGCGCTCACCAGCTTGATGTCGGGGACCGACAGCGTAACGAACGCCCCCAGCAACTCCGCCAGCGCGGCACCGGCCTTGCCCATGCCGATGTTGGAGATTTCCTGGAGCGCGTCGCGGTGCTCTTCGTTGAGAAACAGTTCATTCATAGAGCCCGTACCCCCTCAAAATCGGCACGATGCGATCGGTCGAAACCGGCTTCGGCACGAAACCGATCGCACCCAGCGCCTTCACGCGCTCCACCGCGCCGGACTGAATGTCGGCGGATACCACGATGACGAACGTGTCCATGCCTTCGTGGCGAATGCTTTCGAGCACCGTGAAGCCATCCATGACGGGCATGGTCAAGTCCAGAAAAATCACGGCGCCCTTGCCGGCGCGGTACAGGTCCAGCGCTTCGGCGCCGTTGGACGCCTGCGCGATTTCCACGTCCCAGTCGTCGGGCAAGGACTTGATCAACAACTTGCGAGCGAGCATCGAATCGTCCGCAACGATTACGGGTAAAGCCATACCACCTCCTCATCAGCCTGTTGCCGGCAACGCGGCGTCCGCCGCGCCGTCCACCGGCAGCGCAACGCGGAACGTGGTGCCCACGCCGCGTTCGCTTGTTACCGTGATCCGTCCGTGATGCGCGTTCACGATGCCGTAGCTCACCGAGAGCCCGAGCCCCGTGCCCGTGCCAACGGGCTTGGTCGTGAAGAACGGATCGAAAATGCGCTTCAGGTTCTCCGGTGCGATTCCGCAGCCGGCGTCCTCAATTTCGAACCACACGAAAGGCACGCCGCGCCCCTCATTCGCTTCGTAGCCGGTGCGAATAGTGATCGTGCCGCGCCGGCCTTCGCGGCGCGCACCATCGCCATGCAGCCCCGCGTACGATTGCGCAGCGTTCACCACCAGATTCAGCACCACCTGATTGATCTGCGACGGAATGCAATGCACCTGCGGCACCTCGCCGTACTCGCGCACGAGTTCGGCCAGATACTTGACCTCGTTGTGCACGATGTTCAGCGTGGATTCGATGCAGCGGTGAATGTCCACCCATTCCCACTGATGCGCACTGTCCACGCGCGAAAAATCGCGCAGATCCACCACGATGTCGCGCACGCGCGCGAGCCCGTCCTTCGATTCCGCCACCAGCGCCGGCGCGTCGTCGCGCACGTAGCCCAGGTCCGCCTGCTTTTCGAGCGCAGCCACGGCGGACTTCAAACCGGCGTCGCCGCTGCGCGCCACCGCCGCGCCCACGTCTTCCACGTAACGCGTCAACGTGGCGAGGTAGCCCGAGAGCGTGTTCAGGTTCGAGAGCACGAACCCCACGGGGTTGTTGATCTCGTGCGCGATGCCCGCGGCAAGCTGACCGATGGCCGCGAGCTTCTCGGACTGCAGCAACTGCTGATGCGCCTGCGCCAGCTCGTCGTTCAGCGCCGAAAGCTGCGCGTTGCGTTGCGTCAGTTCCGCAAGCATGTTCGTCGCCATCTTTTCGCGCTCCTGCAACTCGCCATACGCCATGCAGATGTCCGTTGCATCCACGATGGTCACGCCCACGGCGATTACGGCTCCGCTTCCGTCGTCGATGGGAACGAAGCTGCAGTTCTGGCGCATGGCGTCGATCGTTCCCGTAATGGGACGCGAATGCTCGAAGCGAAACAGATACGGCCGGTGCTCCCACGACGAAAACATCGACACGCCCAGCGCGAACACGCTTTCCACTTTCTTCGTGAGCCAGCGGCGCGGCAGGTCGGGGAACAGCGCAAAGAGGTCCTGCCCCAGCACGTCGTCGCAAAGCCGTCCGCTGTGGTACTCCATGAAGCGGTTCCACGAAAGCACGCGCATGTCGCGATCCACCGAGAACACGCCGCAGTTGACGAGTTCGACAATGGCTTCCGACAACTGCGTTCTGGTGACGTCCGGCATGGCGAGAACAGCGCGTTGGCAAACAGGCTGCCTGCTCTAACGGAAGGCTGAGGCGGAACCTGCGCACGCACGATAACGTGATCGACATCTGCGTTAACGGCCGCCGTTCCGTATACAGAATGCGGGGAATCCCTGTGATGCGATGGTGGAGGGGAGCGCGATGAGTAGATCGAAATGAAATGCGGCCCTTTTTGGGCCGCCTCCATGCGTTGTGCACTGCAGGCAGACAGCGCAGGCTACTTGCCGAGTTCGTGTCCGATGATGCCGCCTGCCACCGCGCCGCCTACCGTACCTACGGTGCTGCCGTGCGTCGCCTCGTGGCCCACGTAGCCGCCGGCGGCCGCGCCGCCCAGCGTGCATCCCGAAAGCGGCGCAGCCAGCAACGCCGCGGCCCAGACGCTGACGAAAAGAAGTCGTTTCATGGTCTTGTCCCTGAATTGAAACGGATGTCTCTTATTCAGCAAACGACGTGCCGTTCTATCGTTTTTGATGGTTCGCGACATGGGCGTGAAGCTTGCTCACGGGGTGGCGCCCATTGCGTTCACGCCATGAAGCCAAGGAGAACAACGTATGCGCAAACGTTTCACATCGGTTCATGGTGATTCGACGCTCGCAATGCACGTCGTCATGCGTGCTTTCGGCGTGGTGCTGGCCGCACTGCTCGCCGCATGCAGCACGTTGGGCCATGACGGTGGCGCTGTTTCCGCTGGCACGCCCGATCGAGGCGTAGCCACGGCGCCCGTGCGCTATGCGTTGCCGCCAATGGGCTGGAACTCGTGGAACGCGTTCTCGTGCCGCGTCGACGAAAAGACGATCCGCGCGGTGGCCGACGCGATGGCGTCCAACGGCATGGCCGCGGCGGGGTACCGCTACGTCACCGTGGACGACTGCTGGGTAGGCGGCCGCGATCCGAAGACCGGCAAGCTCTATGCGGATGCGCACGCGTTCCCAGGCGGCATCGCCGCCCTCGCGCGCTACGTCCATAGCAAGGGCCTGAAATTCGGGCTGTACACGTCGGGCAACGTGAGCACGTGCGCGGGCATGACCACCGACCGGCATCCCCCAGGCTGGCCGCAAGGCGCGAAGGCGGGAAGCCTCGGGCACGAGCGCGTCGATGCCCAGACCTTCGCGGATTGGGGTGTCGACTACATCAAGCTCGACCTCTGCGGCGGCCAGCTCAGCACGTTCGCCGCCATGCGGGCGGGCATCGCCGCAACGGGGCGGCCCATGTATCTGAGCATCAATCCGTACAGCTACAACCGCACGCTGCGCACGCGGTTCGCCGACGACGGCGCGTTCTACGCGCCCGCCTACGCGGACACGTCGCGCATTTCGCAGGACATCACGGAACGGTTTGCGTCGGTGGAGTCGATTGTCGATATCGCCGCTGCCGACGTGGCGTGGGCCGTGCCAGGCTATTTCAACGATCTCGACATGCTCGAAGTGGGCCACACGCTGAGCGCCGATCAGGACGCGGCGCACTTCATCATGTGGGCCATCATGTCGAGCCCGCTGAACGCGGGCAACGACGTACGCACGCAAAGCGACGCCACGCGCGCGTTGCTCACGAACCCCGGTGTCATCGCCGTGAATCAGGACGCGCTCGCCCTGCCTGCTGTGCTCGATCAAGCCGACAGCACCGGCGCCGTGCAGGTCTGGACGAAACCGCTCGTGCAAAGCGGCACGCGCGCGGTGTCGCTCTTCAACCGCGGCGCGTCGCCCGTACAGGCGGCCGTGCGATTCGCGGGTATCGGTCTGAATGAGCCGCAAAAGGCGTGGGATCTGCTGACAGGCACGCCGCTGACGATCACAAACGGCGGCGTAAGCGTCACGGTGCCGGCCACGGGCGCGCGACTCATCCGGCTCGATGGACGCGATCCCGTTGCCGTGACGGGGCCGCTCGCCGCGCAGCCGTGGATCTGGATGGCCACGCGCGCAGGCGCGGCGGCGAATGCGCCGGATAGCGAGGTTGGCGTGAAGGTATGGCCGCCTGCCACGGCGCGGCGCCATCTTCCTGCGGGCGCGCGGCCCGCCGCCGCGATTGAGGCGGGCGGCGTGGCGTATCGCGACGGCATCGCCGTCAGCGTCCCCGCCCAGATCGTCTACCGGCTCGGCCGGCAGTGCCGCTCGTTTCAGAGCGACATCGGACTCGACAGCCATGCGCCCGCCACGAGCCGCGCAACGTTCCAGGTCTGGGCCGACAACGTGCTGCTCTACGACAGCGGTCCGCTTACCGCTGCCACGCCGCCGAAGACGGTGCGCGTCGACATCTCCGGGCGCGATACGTTGCGGCTCGTGGTCACGTCGCGCTCGGGCGGACAGGCCGGCGATCGGGCAGCGTGGGCGGATCCCTCGGTGGTGTGTACGAACGACTCGGTGGGCGGGCCGTAGCGAAACGCGTCTCGGCGCGTCTTGCGTCTACGTCTTGTGTCTGCGTCTTGCGCCTGGCCATCCGCCACGAGGCAAGCTCCATTACGCCACCCAACCAGCCACACCGATAGAAACCCTCGCGCGCGGATACAATTCCGGCTTGGTTTGCCGGCTGTCCCTTCCATCACCATTCGAACCCATCCATGCGCCCTGCTTCCCGGGAGTTTCTGCTCGGCCCGCTGCTCAAAGGTGTCTCGCGTTCCTTCTACCTCACGCTGCGCGTGTTGCCGGCAGGCATGCGCGATCCCGTCGGGCTCGCGTATCTGCTGGCGCGAGCTGCCGACACGATTGCCGACACCTCGCTGATTCCACCCGAGCAACGGCTTGCGCTGCTGCTCGCGCTGCGCGCCCACGTGAACGGCACGAGCGACGGTGCGCAGGAGAGCGAAGCCGCGTTCACGCAACGACTCGCCACTGAAGTGGGCGCGCAGCAAACCCAGTCCGACGAAAAGACGCTGCTCGAATCCGTGGCCCCCGCGCTTGCCGTGCTCAGGCAACTGGACGAAACGGACCGTGCCGCCGTGCGCGACATCGTCACGACGCTCACGCAAGGCATGGAATTCGATCTGCGCACGTTCCCGGACGAACGCTCCGGGCAGATCGCCGCGCTCGGCGAGCCGGACGCACTGGACCACTACACCTACCTCGTCGCCGGTTGCGTGGGCGAGTTCTGGACGCGCATGACGTACGCGCATCTGCCCGGCGTGCTCAAGGGCGAGCGCACGGCCACGCTGCAACGCGGCGTGCGCTTCGGCAAGGCCCTGCAGATGACCAACGTGCTGCGCGATTGCGGCAAAGACCTGCGCATTGGCCGCTGTTATCTGCCGGCGTCGATGCTGGCGCGCCATGGCCTGACGCCGCAAGAGCTGTTGCTGCCCGATGCCTCGCGGCGCGCGCGGCCGCTCATGCTCGAACTGGTCGGCACAACGCTGGACCTGTACCGCGACGCCATCGAATACACACTCGCCATTCCCGCGTTTCAGCTGCGGCTGCGCCTTGCCTGCCTGTGGCCCATTCTCATCGGTCTCGAAACGCTGCTGCTGCTCGTGAGCAACGACGCGTGGCTCGACCCGGCGAAGGTCTCGAAAATTCCGCGCAGCCAGGTGTATGGCATCGTGACGCGCTCCACGCTCGTGGCGCCCTCGAACACGATGCTGCGCACGTGGACGGGCCGGCTCATCCGCCGCATCGAGGCGCGGTCATTGCCTGCCAGGTAATCGAAGCAGGTGATCGAAGCAGGTAATCGAATCGCGGCGGCGCGCTCGCCATGATAGAAAACTGCGCGCCGATGCATGGCCCGCGCTCGCGTCACTGGCGTCACACGCGCCTCGCGCTCTGCAAGGTATAGTGCGCGAGCTACGTTGCCAGCTATCAGGTGCCAGGCACCAGGAGCCTTCATGTCCGCTTCCGAATACGCCGTCTACGATGCCGCCCAGCCCTACTTCGATCTGGTTCGACGCGCGCTTGGCGACCTGGTCGACGGCCAGCATTTCTTCGACATCGTCGCGCACGACATCGTCTATGAGGTGCTTTACGACTTTCCCGGCTGGCCTCGCATCATTGAAGGACGCGCCGATTTGATGACGCGGTTCAGGGCCTACAGCGACAACGTCGCGCTTCATTGCGCCGACGAACTCGTCGTACACAAGACCCATGACAACCGCGTGGTCGTGCTCGAATACGAAGTGCACGGCACGATTCTCGCGACCGGCGTCGCATACGACAACCGGTTCTGCTCGATCGCTACGATCGAAAACCGCAAGATCGCGCACTGGCGCGATTACATGGACTCCCTCGCGGCATGGAACGCGTTCACGACGCGTGCCCGCGAAACACCGGGCGCTTAGACTGGCCCAGCCAGCCTTGCCCGAGCGGGCCTGAGGCCGTCCCCCAAAAAATTTTTTGGCCCGATGTCACACGGGCCGTCGTCCATCTCGTCATGTCAGGGAACCCCCACGAAAGGAGATGGAACCATGACTGCCAGACTCGACCCGTTCGCCGCCGCCCCCGCGCTGATGAAGTCCTGGATGAGCACCTCGCTCGCCGCAGCCGGCAGCCTTGAGCCCGGCCTCGTCGCACTTGTCGAGGTGCGCGCCTCGCAGATCAACGGCTGCGCGAACTGCCTTAACATGCACACGGCCGATGCCCGCGAGCGAGGCGAGACCGAACAACGCCTCTACCTGCTGTCGGCCTGGCGCGAGGCGCCCTGCTACAGCGACCGCGAACGCGCAGCGCTCGGCTGGACCGAGGCGCTCACGCGGCTCTCCGAAGGTCCGGCGCTCGAACACGCGCGCGCGGCGCTCAACGAACACTTTAGCGAGGAGGAACAGGTGAAGCTCACGGTCATGATCAACGTGATCAACGGCTGGAACCGCCTCGCAGTCGGCTTCGGCCTGTGGGTCGATCCAGCGGCGGCGAAGGCCCGTGCGCGAGCGGTGGCGGGATGACAGGCCACGACGCGACCGACGCCGCAGCAGACTTCGACCCGCTGCGGCACACGCTGATCCGCGTGGCGTACCGCATGCTGGGTTCGGTCGCGGACGCCGAGGACATCGTGCAGGACGCGTTCATCCGCTGGATGCACGTGGACCGCAGCGAGGTACGCGTGCCCGAAGCATTCCTGCGCCGCATGGTGACGCGCATGTGCCTCGATCAGTTGAAGTCTGCGCGGCACCAGCGCGAAACGTACATCGGCCCGTGGCTGCCCGAGCCTGTCGTGGAAGACGACGAGCAGGAGGACGTCACGTTGCCGCTGATGCTCGCGCTGGAGCGCCTCTCGCCGCTCGAACGCGCGGCGTTCCTGCTGCACGATGTATTCGGTCTCGATTTCGACGAGGTGGCAGGCACGATTCAGCGCGAGCCCGCCGCGTGCCGCCAGCTCGCGGCCCGGGCTCGCGCGCACGTGCGCGAAGCGCGGCCGCGCTTTCGCGTGGAAAAAGCGCGTGGGCTCGAAATTGCCGAAGCTTTTTTCGCCGCCTCGCGCAGTGGCGACATGAGCGCCCTGGGCGCCATGCTCGCCGCGGACGTGAGCATCCACGCGGACGGCGGCGGCAAGCGGCCCGCGGCGGGCAAACCCGTGCTCGGCTTCGACAAGGTGATGAAGGTGCACATGCATCTGGCCGACCTGTTCCGAAAGCATGGCTCGACGCTCGTGCGCACGGGCTTCATCAACGGGCTGCCCGGTTTCGTCACGCTGGAAGCCGACGGCGAATTGCAGACCACGGCACTCGAAATCGAAGACGGCAAGGTGGTGGCCATTTACGTGGTGCGCAATCCGGACAAGCTGCGGCATTTGCATTAGGACCATCAAGCTTCTGCCCGGGACGAAACCTCGCTCGTCCCGTTCTCACTGCGCTGCGATATCATCGGACGCGCTCGCGTCCGGCCTCCTCGTCGTTCGTCAACGCCAGCGTAGAACCCAGGCGCGCCCTGCCGATCGGCGCCGGGCCTCTCCAGAGTTGCATCTTCGAGTCATGTCACTGCATGCCGGGCAACGACTGCGCTTGTCCGGCCGGGAGCCGAAATTGAACTTGAGCGCATTCTATTCAGCCTTCTTTCCCACCCTCTGGGCCGCCTGGCTCGCGACCTGGTTCGCGCTGGCGCGCAACGTCAAGGCGAACGTCCGACGCCAGGCCGCGCTGCCGCGTTTGGCCAACGTGGCGCTGCTGTTCGTCGCGGCCGCACTGTTGACCGCACGGCACGTGGGGGTGCCGGCGCTCATGGCGCGCTTCCTGCCGGCGTCGCAGTGGCAGGCGTGGTGGATAGTGGGCGCGGTGCTGACCGTGGCCGGGTTGCTGTTCACCGTGTGGGCGCGGGTCTACCTGGGACGCAACTGGAGCGGCGTGGTCACCGTCAAGGCCGATCACGAACTCATCACGGGCGGCCCGTACCGGCTGGTTCGCCATCCCATCTATACCGGCCTCGCGCTGGCGTTTGCCGGCACCGGACTCGCCATCGGCCAATGGCGCGCGGTGCTGGCCTTCGCCCTGGTCCTGATCGCGATCGTGCACCGCATCATCGTGGAAGAACGCTTCATGCGCGAGCAGTTCGGCACCGCGTATGACGAGTACGCGCGGCGGGTGAAGGCGCTGGTGCCGGGGGTGGTTTGAGGCGTGGGGGTGGCGGCAGTTCATGCCGCCTGTCTCAAGGCATCCCCCCCAACGAAGGCGAAATCGTGCTGCCGCGATCCGGAGATAGATGCGGGAGCGCCGCAACACACATACCCACCACCAGATAAGGCAGGCACACAGGATGCTCGCGCCCATGCGACGCAACGTCATATCGCTCTGCCCACCATGCCGCCACCGAATCGTCTTTGCCGGGTCTGCCTGCTGATGACGTGCATCGCGCTCGTGAGCGGCGCCCGCAGCGGCGAACTGCCACAACAGCAGCAGCAATCGTGGCAGCTGCGCACAGTACTTTCGTTCGCGCGCTCGGCGTCGCTCGTGCTCGGTGCGTCGCTGCACGGCGACGTACCCGACTTCTACGTGCACAACGCATTGCGCACGCTGTCACGCAACATCGCCACAACGGCCGACGACATCCAGACGTCGTTTCATCACGGTGATCCGCAAGCGGTCCAAGTGAGCGCGCGGGCCACGCAAATCATCCGCTCGCTGGCCGAGGCCGATGCCGCCGTCACAGCACACGACCGTAGTGGCATCGCGCGTGCAAAAGCGATGCTCGACGACGCCAGCGCGCGACCCGCCGCGGCACGCGGCCTCTAGCCGGTCTCTCGACCTTCCGGTACAGCGATGAAGAAATTGCTCCAGATATCGCTCGGCGTGGTGACGAGTGTGGGCGGATTCCTCGAGATGGGATCCATGTCCACGTCGGCACAAGCAGGCGCAGGCTTCGGGTATCGGCTGGGTTGGGCGCTCGTGCTGGGCACGCTCTGCATCGCGTTTCTCGCCGAAATGGCGGGCCGCTTCGCCGCGGTCAGCGGTCATACGATCGCCGACGGCATGCGCGACCGTTTTGGCTTCAAGCTGTTCTTGTGGCCGCTCACGGCGACGCTGCTCGTCAATCTGCTGGTGCTGGTGGCCGAGATCGGGGGCGTCTGCATCGCGCTGGAACTCGCCACGTCCATTAGTTACCGATGGTGGGCGCTGCCGGTCGCCGCGCTCGCCTGGCTGCTGTTGTGGAAAGGCACATTCGGCCTGATCGAGAAAGGGGTCTCGCTGCTCGGACTCGTGACGTGCTGTTTCATTGTCGCGGCGTTGTTTGCGCGACCCGACTGGCACGCCGTCGCCGCGGGGTTAGTGCCCCGCCAACCACCACACGATCCAGCCAATTACTGGTTCATCGCCGTCAGCATGCTGGGCGCTTCCATCACGCCCTCGCTGTTCCTCTTCTATTCGTCGGGCGCGATCGAGGACAAATGGGACCGCCGTATGCTCGGCGCCAACCGCGCCATCTCGGCGTTCGGTATGGGCTTTGGAGGCACGATCGCGCTTGCGGTACTGATCGTGGCAGGCGCCGTGCTGATGCCTCAAGGCGTGCAGCAAGTGGAGGACTACAACCAGTTGCCGCTTCTGCTGGTGCCCACGCTAGGCACGGCCGGCTTCGTGCTGCTGGTGCTGTCGCTTGCCATCGCGTCGTTCGGCGCGACGCTCGAGATCGCGTTGCAGCAGGCCTACATGCTCGCGCAAGCGTTCGGCTGGCGATGGAGCGAAGATGCTAAGCCGCGCGACAACGCTGGATTCAGCCTGACCTATACGGTGTCGCTGCTGCTCGCTGCGCTGCCCATTGTGTGCGGTGCCGATCCGCTGAAGGTCACCATCGTCTCGATGGCGCTCACCGCCGTAAGCCTGCCGTTCAGCGTGTTTCCGTTTCTGGTGCTGATGAACGACACAAGCTATGTGGGTAAGCACGCCAACGGTATCGTCGCGAATCTTTCCGTCATCCTGATCGTTTCGCTTTCGTTCGTGCTGGCCGTGGTGACACTGCCGCTCGAAATTCTCGGAGGGTCGTGATGGAACTGGTGCGCGATCTGCTCGACAAGCAACTGATCGATCGCAACGGCGTCAACACGGGCCGCGTGGACGGCATCGTCGTGGAACTGCGCGAAGACGGGCCGCCGCGGCTCGTTGCGCTCGAAGCGGGTCCGGCCGTGCTCGCGTATCGCGTCGGTCCACGTATGGGGCGCTGGGTGACGTGGCTCGTGAACCGGTTCCGCCGCGCTCGCGACGCAGGCCGTTGCCGCATTCCATGGTCGCAGATCACGTCGGTAGACCTTGACGTCGCGATCGACATCGACGTGAACGAGACGCCACTGCTCGCATGGCAGCGCTGGGTTGCCCGGCGTCTCGTACGTTTGCCGGGGAAAGGCGAATGACGCTCGTGAACATCGAACTCATGGTGGGACGCACGGTTCGTACGCAGGATGGCAAGCGTGTGGGCCGGATCGAAGCCATCTGCGCGCACCGGGAAAACAATGGCGATGCCTGGGTAGTCGACGAATTCCACGTGGGGCCTCATGCGCTGATCGAGCGCCTCTCGCTTTCCGTGATTGCAGCGCTGCTGCCAGCGGCGCTGCGTCCCGAGCGCAGCCCACGGCCGTATCGTATAGCGTGGCAACAGATGGACCTCTCCGATCCGTGGTATCCGCGTTTGATTCGCGGTGCCGAGGTGCGTCTCTGAGCCGGCAGCAACGCCTCAAATAGTCACGCTCTCTGCCGACGGCCGCACAATATGGCACGAATAGGGCATTTCCCGATTGAGGTCGATAGCGAATCTATCGACATTCGTAACGCCCGTTTTCGAGAGCCGCGGCACGGCGGATGACCTGCGGCTACTCTTGCTATAGAAACGAAAGGAGGATTCCCGATGGCAATACGCATCGTAAGACTCGGCGAGCCACGCGAGGCCGATGAAGGTCTGCGTCTTGGCACCGTGCGTCGGCCACCGCGCGGCGTGCCGAAGGACGAGTTTGCGAGCCGCGACTACTACGACGTGTGGTTGCCGCAGCTTTCGCCCGAACCCGACCTCGTGAAGCAGGCCCAGGCGGCCCAGGCCAATGGCGACGCGAAGACGTGGGCCGCCTTCGTGAAGCACTTTCGCGCCGAAATGAACAAGGGCGACTCGTCGCGGCTGCTCGACATGCTCGCAGCGCTCTCGCATCAAACCAACTTCTCGCTTGGCTGCTATTGCGAAGACGAATCGCGCTGTCACCGCTCCGTGCTGCGCGCGATGCTGGAGGAACGCGGCGCGAGCATGGCCGGCCACAAGAACAAAGGCAGCTAAAAACAACGGTGCCGCGCGAAGCGGACCGCATAACAACCAACAACATCAGGGAGCACACGCCGTGAAGGAAACGCTTGTCATAGACGGCATCGATGTGATCGTCGAAAGCGAAGGGAACGGGGAAAGCGCGGAAGCGTCGAGCCGCGAGACCATCGTGATGATCCACGGCTGGCCGGACACGTATCGCCTGTGGGACCGTCAGGCCGAGCACTTCAAGACACGCTACCGCTGCGTGCGCTTCACGCTGCCGGGCTTCGATATCGCGAAGCCGCGCAGGGCGTTCTCGCTCGATGAAATCGTCGAGACCATCCGCCACATCGTGGAGCGCACCTGTGGCGATGGCAAGGCCATCATGATGCTGCACGACTGGGGCTGCGTGTTCGGCTATCAGTTCTGTATGCGCCACCCCGAGCGCGTGGCAAAGATCATCGGCATCGATGTGGGCGACGCGGCCTCGCGGCAGTATCTGAACTCGCTCACGGTGAAGAGCAAGGCCATGATCGTGGGCTACCAGGTGTGGCTTGCAATTGCGTGGCGAGTCGGTGGCGGAATCGCCGATCGCATGACGAAGTACATGGCGCGGCTGCTGCGCGTGCCATCCGACGCGGCCTTCATCGGCTCGCACATGGACTACCCGTACTTCATCCAGTGGACCGGCGCCCACGGCTCGTTTCGCAACATGATGAAGCTCGCGCCCGCGTGCCCCATGCTGTTCGTTTACGGCACGCGCAAACCGTTCATGTTTCACTCGCCGCAATGGGCCGAGGCGCTGGCTGCACAGCCCGGCAGCAAGGTGTGCGCGATTCGCGCGGGGCACTGGGTCATGGTGGACAACGCGCAAGCGTTCAACCAGACCGTGAGCGAGTGGCTGGCTGCAGGCTGAACGGGCCGCGCGATATCATCACGTTGCCCCCATTCCACCACCCTTCCCTGTCAGGCAGACGTCATGGCGCGCGACCGAGGTCTCGAGACACTCTTGAGCGAAGAACTGGGCGCGCTGCCCGGGCTCACTGAAAAGGCCATGTTCGGCGGCTGGGTGTGGATGCTGTACGGCAACCTGCTGTGCGGGGCTCGACTGGACGGCATGCTGGTACGCCTCGGCAAAGGCAACGAGGGCTGGGCGCTGAAAACGCCGGGCATTGCGCCCATGATCTCGCAAGGCCGCGTCATGCCGGGCTGGGTCTGGGCCGCGCCGGAGGCCTATGGCAAAGACGCGTTGCGCCGCAAACTGATCGACGGGGCGCTCGAATTCGTGCGGTCGCTGCCGCCTAAATGAGCGCGCCTTCGATCAGGTTGCAGCGCACCGTCCCAATTGAATGAAGCCGATGCGGCGCAGCGACGCCGCCCCATCGGCCCGCACTGTTTCGTATCGAGGAGACGTCATGTTCGAACACATTCCCGCCTATCCCGGCGATCCGATCCTGAGCCTGAACGAAGATTTTCAGCACGACCCGCGGCAGAACAAGGTCAATCTGAGCATCGGCATCTATTTCGACGATGCGGGCAAGCTGCCCGTCATGGCGGCCACCGGCAAGGCCGAAGCCGCGCTGCTCGGCAACATCACGCCGCGCCCCTATCTGCCGATGGCGGGCCACGTCCAATATCGCGACCTCGCCCAGGCGCTTGTCTTCGGCGCAGAGCACGAGGCACGCAAGAGCGGCCGTATCGCGACGCTTCAAACGCTGGGCGGCTCCGGCGCCCTGAAAATCGGCGCCGACTTTCTGAAGCGCTATTTCCCCGGCGCGCAGGTGTGGATCAGCGACCCGAGTTGGGAGAACCATCGCGCCGTATTCGAGGGCGCGGGCTTCACCGTCAACACCTATCCCTACTACGACGACAACACGGGCGGCCTGCGCTTTCGCGACATGCTGGAAGCGGTGAAGACACTGCCCGCGCAGAGCATCGTGCTGCTCCACGCGTGCTGCCATAACCCGACAGGCGTGGATCTGACCGACGATCAATGGGCCGAACTCGTGCCCGTGCTGCGCGAGCGCAAGCTGATCCCGTTCGTCGACATGGCGTATCAAGGCTTCGGCGCGGGTCTGGACGAAGACGCCGCGTGCATCCGCATGCTGGCGTCGGCGGGCCTGCCGCTCGTGGTCGCCAATTCGTTTTCGAAGAATTTCTCGCTCTACGGCGAGCGTTGCGGCGGCTTGAGCGTGGTTTGCGAATCCGCGGATATCGCGCGCAACGTTCAAGGTCAGCTCACGGCCACCGTGCGAGCGAATTACAGCAATCCGCCCACGCATGGCGCGCGCATCGTGGCCGCCGTGCTGGGTACGCCCGAATGGCGCGAGTCGTGGGAACGCGAACTGGCGTCCATGCGCGAGCGCATCATCGCCATGCGTCACGCCATTCACGAAGGCCTGAAGGGTCACGCCGACGACCGCATGCGGCAACGCTACCTCGCGCAGCGCGGCATGTTCACCTACACGGGACTCACTGAACCCCAGGTGCTGCGCCTGCGCGAAGAACACGGCGTTTATGTGCTGCGCTCCGGCCGCATGTGCGTGGCCGGCCTGAACGCAAGCAACGTCGAATACGTTGCGCGGGCCATCGGAACGGTGCTTTCGACCAGCGCTTAATCTGTTCAGTATCTGGGCGCGCGCCCTTTTTAGCGGGCTTTCCCCTATCCCGCCGGGCGCGCTTCTCAATACGTACCGTTGCAGTGCGGCATGGCGCGGCCCTATAAGGGGAACCCCGAACCCGACCTCAAGCTGGCGCCAGACGGCAAATTGCCGTCGCTTTTATGCATTTTCGTATCATATTGCCAAGTCTCTGCCCGGGTCCTATCGTTGTCGGCGCATCATTACGGCCTCGCTTAAATCCTACAAAAAAACGCGACAGAGCCGATAACCAGACGAACACACCTACAGGAGACACCCATGAGCAGCATCTCTGAGCCGGAAGGCCGGGCCGGCTCGCCCGCGTTTTTTTCCAAAGAAGCCACTGTTGCCCGCCCCGGCTTTTCACGCTGGATGGTGCCCCCCGCCGCGCTTGCCGTGCACCTGTGCATCGGCCAGGCCTACGCTTTTTCAGTGTTCAACGCACCGCTCACGAAGGTGATCGGTATTACGCAATCGGCGCCGGGTGACTGGTCGCTGACCACACTCGGCTGGATCTTCTCGCTCGCCATCGTGTTTCTGGGCCTTTCCGCTGCCTTCGCCGGCAAGTGGCTCGAACACGTGGGCCCGCGCCGCACCATGTTCACCGCAGCATGCTGCTTCGGCGGCGGCTTCATCGTCTCGGCTATCGGTGTGTGGCTGCATCAGATCGTGCTGCTCTACCTCGGCTATGGCGTGATTGGCGGCATCGGCCTCGGGCTCGGTTACGTGTCGCCGGTTTCGACGCTGATCCGCTGGTTCCCGGACCGCCGCGGCATGGCCACCGGCATGGCGATCATGGGCTTCGGCGGCGGCGCGATGATCGCTGCACCGCTCTCCGTCGCGCTGATGAACCACTTCAAGAGCGACACGAGCGTGGGCGTGGCTGAAACGTTCATCGTGCTCGGCATCGCGTATTTCATTTCGATGTCGATCGGCGCGCTTGCCATCCGCGTGCCGCCCACCGGCTGGAAGCCCGAAGGCTGGACGCCACCGGACACCTCGCACCGCATGATCACGCGCAATCACGTGCACATCGATCAGGCGCTGAAGACGCCGCAGTTCTATCTGATCTGGCTCGTGCTGTTCCTCAACGTGACGGCGGGCATCGGCATTCTGGGCCAGGCTTCCGTCATGATTCAGGAGAGCTTCAAGAACACCGTCTCCGCTGCGGCCGCTGCGGGCTTCGTGGGTCTGCTGTCGCTCTTCAACATGGGCGGACGTTTCGTGTGGGCCTCGGCCTCCGACTGGGTGGGCCGCAAGAACACCTACTTCATCTTCTTCGTACTGGGCGCGGTGCTCTACTACTTCGTGCCCGGCTTCGCGGCTTCCGGCAACATCGCGCTCTTCGTGCTGGCCTACTGCGTGATTCTCTCGATGTACGGCGGCGGCTTCTCCACGGTTCCCGCGTACCTCGCCGACATGTTCGGCACCGCGTTCGTGGGCGGTATTCACGGCCGGCTGCTGACGGCGTGGGCGGCCGCGGGTGTGGCCGGCCCCGTGCTCGTCAACTACATCCGCGCCTATGAAGTGGCGCACGGTGTTGCGAAGGCCGACGCCTACACGATGACGGTTCACATCATGGCCGTGCTGCTCGTGGTGGGCTTCATCTGCAACCTGCTGGTCAAGCGTGTGGACGATCGGCATCACATGACCGACGCGCAACTCGCCGCGGACCGTTAATCGATCGACGCGAACGCACAAACGCAGACACGCACGCCGCACAGACACACGCGGCACAGACCGCAAACAAGGAGACTTTCATGAGCAATACGGCCGCGCCGCATCCCACCAACAAGGCCCTGATGGCGCTTTTCTGGGCCTATGTGCTGATTCCGCTGGCGTGGGGCGTCGTGAACACGCTCTTACAGGCAATGAAGCTGTTCAGCTGATCTTCCGCTGCTTCTCCGCTGCAAGCGGCAAGCACCGGGCGGCAAAACGACAGAAGGCCGGGCAGATGCCCGGCCTTCTGTTTTAGCGGCACGTTGGCAGCACGCTTCGCTGCCGCCACCTGCGCTTCAACTGCGCTTCGGAATGTCCAGCGCCCGCTGCACCGCAGGCCGCGCGACGAATACATCCAGCACGCGTCGCACGTTCGGGAAGTCCTGAAAACCAACAAGGTCGCCTGCCTCGTAGAAACCCACCAGGTTACGCACCCAGGGGAACGTCGCCATGTCGGCAATCGTGTAGGCGTCGCCCATGATCCACTCGCGTCCCGCAAGGCGTTGCTCGAGCACGCCGAGCAGCCGGCGCGATTCGGCGACGTAGCGCTCGCGCGGACGCTTGTCCTCGTACGCCTTGCCCGCGAATTTGTGGAAGAAGCCCACCTGCCCGAACATAGGGCCGATGCCGCCCATCTGAAACATCACCCACTGAATGGTCTCGTAGCGGCCTTCAGCGTCCTGCGGAATGAACTGGCCCGTCTTGTCGGCGAGATAGATGAGGATTGCGCCCGACTCGAAGAGACCGAACGGGCGGCCCGCTGGCCCATTGGGATCGACGATGGCGGGAATCTTGTTGTTGGGATTGAGCGAGAGAAATTCCGGCGACATCTGGTCGTTGTTCTCGAAGCTCACGAGTTGCGGCTCGTATGGCAAGCCGGTTTCTTCGAGCATCACCGACACCTTGACGCCGTTCGGCGTGGGCAGCGAATACAGCTGAATGCGATCGGGGTGTTGTGCGGGCCATCTGGCCGTAATGGGAAACGCGGACAGTTCGTTCATGCGAAGGTCCTTCATGGTGAATGGAGGAAACAGGAAGCCGTGAGCAAGACCGGCCTCGAGCGATGACGAATGCAATCGATGCCCGCCGAATTCTATCTGCTTCGCGGTTTTGTCACAGGAAAGCCATTTGCCTGCGCGACGGTCACTCGTGGCGTGATGACGTGTTCAAATATCCGACGAAATTCGCCGCGAGGAGCGGTGTGTGTTGCGTCCCGATTTGCACGCCTTCAACCTGGACCCGAACGATGCAAGCCCTTCCTCTTAGTTCTGCTCTTACTCCGTTACGCCTCGTACCCGGCGACGACGTTCGTATCACGCTTCAGCACGCATTGCGCGACGCCGGTCTGCAGGCCGCGTTCGTCGTTCAGGGCATGGGCAGTCTCAGCGTGGCGCAGTTGCGATACGCGGGCGCGCAAGACGCCACGGCACTGCATGGCGATCTCGAAATTCTCACGCTCGCGGGCTCGCTGTCGCCAGATGGCCCGCATCTGCATATGTCCGTTGCGAACGCTCGCGGCGAAGTCTTCGGTGGACACGTGGCGCCTGGCTGCATCGTTCGCACCACCGCGGAGATATTGCTCGCACTGCTGCCCGAGCACCGTTTCTCGCGCGAAATCGATCCGCGCACGGGCTTCGCCGAACTCGTCGTTCGTCATGCCCGGCACGATGAATGAGTGGCGCACGAGCACGGTTTCATCGGACCATTGCGCGTCATTCATCGAAGCCGTTCGTGTTCGTATTAGAAATGGCTCGCTGCGAAGCGCGCTATGCAGAAGGCACATTTCGTCGTCCGGAATAGCGGTCGAGCCCACACTGTAGGTGAGAACGGCGATTGACCTTCTGCGATAAACCTCACATATTGTTCGAGCGGCCATCCCCGTCGGCACCGTGGGTGCCGATGCCAATCGCGGTGCCAATCGCGATGCCAGCAGGCGATTTAGCGGCAGGCGTTACCGCACGCGTCTGCCGCGATGCAGAGCATGCCTCACGTCGTTCTCCAACGCCGTCAGGACCACCGCATGTTCACTCAGACAGCCCGACATCAGCGTTCCCCCACACCATCATGCAGGCGCTGCGGCACGGCGCTCCGCGAGCACGTCGCGTTCTGCCCGTATTGCGGCGTCGATCACCCGCTTGCCGGGCCAGGCGAAACAACACCCGCCGCCCAGGCAAGCGTTGCGGCCGCCGCGATGCAACCGGCACAACACGCAGCGTTCGCCCCCGCCGCACCCACGGCCGCGCCCTACGCCGACGCCCTCGCCTCGCCGGAGAGCCCGGGCGCCACGCCCCGCGGCAAATCGCGTTGGGGCTTCATGCGCGCTGCGATGATCGTTACCGCGCTGACGCTCGTCTACGTGAGCGTGCTCCTGCTCACCGGCAATCATCCAGACAGACCGTCGGATACGGCCGATATCGCACGTACTGCAACGGGCTCCATCACGCCGTCCATGCAGAGCGCACCGTCCGGTGCCCCGGCGACGAACACCGCGAACGCCCCGCCAGCCACTGCGGACTCAGCCAGGCAGGCTCCGCGGTTTGCGAATCTCGTCGAGAGTCTGCGCGCGGCGCGCGCGAGCCTCGCCGCGAACAATCTCACCGATGCGCGCATTGCGCTCGACGCTGCCGCCGCGATGGAACCGAAACGCGAAGACGTGCGGCAATTCCAGCGTGACCTCGCCACGATCGAAGTGCGTCGCGACGCGGCGCTGCGCAGCGCGCGCCAGTGCGAGCAGAAACGTATGTGGCCCTGCGTGCGGGAATACGCGAACACCGCGCTCAGCATCGACTCCGGCAGCAACGACGCCAAGGCGCTGTTGCAACGCACGATTGTCGCGTCGGCGTGGCCAGCGCTTGCGCAACAGCAGGCGTCGCACGCTGCCGCAGGAGCCAGCGCACCGGCACTGGCGGCGCATGCAGCACGTGCAGAACCCAAGGGAACAGCGACGACCGACACGACAACGAACACAGCCAGCCCGCCCGACACCGCCGACATAGACGCCCAGCAACGCGCCATCGTGGAATCGGGCTGGAAGCATCCGCCGAACAACGCGACGAATCCGCCCGGCAGCACCGCGCCTGCGCAGTAATCGCACGCGCCGCCCCGCGACGATTCGCACCACCAGCACCTCGCACCCCGCAAGAAACGACGACCGTTTCAACACGCTTTGCGCTCCGCGCTTCCACGCTTTGGCGCGCGCGTGCTCCACGCTGAACGATGAGGGGACAACCATGCTGAAGACACTTCTCGGGCGATGGCTCGCACTGACGCTTGCGGCTTTGTTCGCGGCTTCTTCTTTGGCCGCAACGCCGCCGGCGCGCTACAAGATCGTGACCGGCCCTGAGCGCGGCACATACATCCAGATCGGTCAGGATCTGTCGAAATGGGTGGCGCAACCCGCGGGCATCGATCTGGAGGTGATGCCCTCGAAGGGGTCGGCGGAAAACGTGCAGCGCATGCGCTACGAGCCCGGCGTGAAGCTCGCGCTCGTGCAGTCGGACGTCTATCAGGCGTATCTCGACATGGCGAACGCGGGCAACGCGGATGCGGGCAGCGCGATTCGTCCGCTGCGGCTCATCATGCCGCTCTACGACGAGGAGATTCATTTCCTCGTGCGCGCGGACTCGCCGTTGCGAACCATCAACGAGATCAAGGACAAGACCATCAGCGTGGGACTGATAGGCAGCGGCACGGCGCAGTCGGCCACGACGTTGTACCGGCTGATGTTCGGGCAACCCATTCCCGAACAGAACGTGCAGCACTTCAGCAACGAAGACGCGCTCGCCGCGCTGATCGTGAAGAAGATCGACGTGGCCGTGGTGGTGGCCGGGCAACCCGCCAAGCTCTTCACCGACATGAACCCCGATTTGCTGCAGCAGCTGCGCATTCTGCGCGTGGACCCTTCCGCGCCCGAAACGGCACGGGCACAGCAGGCCTATTTCCCCGCAACGATCCGCACGTCGAGCTACCCGAACTGGCTCAAGGAAGACGTGCCCACGTTCACCGTGAAAGCGTTTCTCGTAACTTACGACTATGGCCTGCGCGACACCGTCTTCCATCTCAACCGCTTCGCCGATTCGCTTTGCGAGAACTTCGACAACCTTCAGGAGCACGGGCATCCGAAATGGAAGCAGGTCAAGCTGGAGTTGCCGAATCTCGGCAAGGGCTGGCAATACTATCCGCCCGTAGAAAGGCACCTGCGCGCGTGCATCGCCCGACGTGCGGAAGGCGGCAGCGGAGCGCCGCAACAAGCGGCCACGCGCAGAGCGCCGCCCAGAACGAACTGCACGAATCAGGAACGTCTGCTTCTGCTGTGCAAGTGAGAGGCTAGATCAAACGTTTGTATGAATCGGGCTGGGGCGTTGTACTTACCTCGTGGCCCTGTGCCTTGACATGCAACCTTATGGTTGCATATTATCCCCATCGACGGCAGCGGCTGCGTCGGCATGGCGCCCGACGTCTCACGGTGCCGCGCACGCACCTCATTCCCTGCACAAAGGAGCCCGATCATGGCCGGCAGCACCTTCGTCTACGTCACCTACATTCGCACCTCGCCCGAAGCGCTTTGGGAAGCGCTCACGAGCCCCGCGTTCATGAAGCAGTACTGGTTCGGCATGCATATCGAGGCCGAGTGGAAAGCCGGTGCTTCATGGAAGATGCTGTTCCCGGATGGGCGCGTGGCCGACACCGGCGAGATCGTCGCGTTCGACCCGCCGAAGCGGCTCGCCCTGCGCTGGCGTAACGAATTCAGGCCGGAGCTGAAAGAGGAAGGGTATTCGGTCTGCGTGATGGAGATCGAGCCTCAGCCCAACGCGGCCAAGCTCACGGTCACGCATGGGATGGAACGCGACCTGCCGGATTCCGGCTTCATCAAGGCCGTGTCGGGCGGCTGGCCGCGCATTCTGTCGAACCTCAAGTCGCTGCTCGAAACGGGCGAGGTGGTCGCAGCGGTGCACCCCGAGGTGCATTAATTGGGCGGCGCGACGGCCGCGAAGCGTGCCCTCGCGCCGACGGCCCGCCCAAGCCGGCTCAAACCCGCCTAAGACCGCCCCCGATCCGGCTTGCCATCGTGCGGGCCCATCTCGCGGGCGGGCCAGTCGGTCCATCGGTCCGCGCGCGTCGCCTCGTGCGCCTCATTCATCGGGTAGCGAATGCGGTTCTCGTCCTTCGGCGGCTCGCCAATCACCATCAGGCGCACTTCGGTGTCTGTGTTGTTGATGAACGTGTGGCAAATGCCGGTACCCGCGGGAAACGCCACGGAATCGCCCGGCTCGAGGCGATGCAAGTGGCCGTCTATCCACACGTCCGGCGTGCCTTCCAGCACGAACACAAACTCTTCTTCGGCGCTTTCGGCGTGCGGATACGACGTGCGCCGTCCGGGCAACAAGCGGTTGTGATGAATGCCGATGCGCGTCAGCCCCAACTTGCGGGCAAGCGGCGCGTTGATTGCCATGCGTTCGGTATCGCCGGCGTAGTGCTGGTTATCTTCGCCTTCCAGTTCCGTCCAATGGCGGATGAAGCCGGGTCGTTCCATGTGGGACTCCTCGTCGATGTTGCTTTCGCCCTTCCAACTTCGCCTCTCGCGCCGTGACTGCGCGCTCGCCATTTCAGAACGTGCAACGCGCGTTTTAAACACGTTAGTCATCGCGAATTTAACAATCATACGAAAATACGAAATAGCTCAACAGGCGCAATCTGCCACCTCATTCGACAAATTGGCCGGCACCACTAGAGCAGCGGCCGCTGCGGTTTGCGCCGAGTCCTTGCGGCATCTAAAGATTGCGCGGGCTAAGCCGTTAAAAGAGGGGCAGCACCTCGGATATCGCTCAGTGCCCGCTACATTGTTACCCGTCCAAAAAAGACGGATTTGATGCTATAAACGCGGGACGGCGCCGCAACGCGGCAACCTCTCTCGGGCGAAAAGCTTTATCTGAAGATTGCCGCCCAGCACCACTGCTACACCTTCAAACGCTATGCCGCAGCCCATACGGCTTCGGCTGCTTTGGCCATTGAGCACGCCCCTGGGCATACCCCGGGAGGCAGTTTTGAGTTTGTGCATGTGATCGCAAAGGACGGACAAATGCGCCTCGGCCTCGGCCCTTCCCCATTGCCCCGCCCGCGAAGCCGCCCGAGCCACGTCCGCCGGGGCAGCACTTCGCTCAAGGCGGCGCGCGCAGGCGGGAGTCTTTCTGGCAGCCGTGCGCGTTTTGTGTCGAACGCCTTCGCCGCTCCGTTCTTCTTCGCGTTCTGCGCGGCCCTGCTTCATTCCCTGGTGCGCGGCACTTCGGCGTTTCGTGCGCTGTTGCTTGCAATCGCGTTTCCCGGTTGCCTGCTCGCGACCCTGCCCGCGCTCGCCTACGACAACGTGTTGCGTGTGCTCGCATGGCCGGGCTATGCCGACAGCGACGTCGTGAAAACCTTTGAGTCGCGCTACAACGCGCACGTTGAAGTGACGTTCGTCGATTCGGACGAAGCACTGTGGAGCAAGCTGCATACGGGCGCGGCTCCCCAGTTCGACGTGCTGGCGGCGAACACAGCCGAGATTCATCGCTACACGCAGGAGAACCTGCTCGCGCCACTCGATCTCGCGAGCCTGCCGAATACGCAGCGTCAATTGCCGCGTTTTCGCGCGCTCTCGTCCATCAATGGGCTCACGCAGAACGGCAAGGCGTACGGTATTCCGTTCACCTATTCGTCGATGGGACTCATCTACGATCGCAAGCAGGTGCCGGTAGCCCCGCGCTCGATGAACGAGCTGTGGAATCCGCGCTACCGCGGCAAGGTGCTCGACTTCAACAGCGCTCAGCACAACTTCTCGTTCACTGCGCTCGCGCTCGGCTACACCCAACCGTTCCAGCTGAGCCCCGAGCAGATGCACACCATTGCGCTGAAGCTCGTGGCGCTGCGCCGCAATCTGCTGACCTACTACACGCTGCCTGAGGAAGCTACGGCGTTCTTCATGCAGCACAAGGTTGCGCTCATGTTCGGCAATTACGGCACGCAGCAACTCGAGCAGTTGCGCAAAGCCGGTGCCGATGTCGGTTACGTGATTCCCGACGAAGGTGCGCTCGCGTGGCTCGATTGCTGGGCGATGACGGCCGCAGCGAAGAACCGCACGCTTGCGCTCGAATGGATCAACTACATGCTCGAACCGGACGTGAGCGTGCTGCTGCCTCAACGTCAGGGGCTTGCCAATACGTTGACCGAACCATCGGGCTACACGAGCGAACACGCGCATCTCGTCTGGATCCAGCCGGTGGAAAACACCGAAGAGCGCGAGTCGCTGTGGAACCGCGTCGTATCGGGCGACCGTCCGGAGCGCTTCCAATGATCCGCTCGGGCCTGACTTTCAAGCTCTCGATTCTGCTCGCGCTGATCGGTGTGCTCGCCTCCGGATCGACCGGCTATTACGCGTATCGCGCCAATCGCACCATGCTGGTCGGCGAAGCGAGCCGCAATCTGCTCACCTCGACAGAGCTGCTCGGCCAGCGCTTCTCGCAGACCATCGACGACATGGCCGCCGACACGCTCGTACTTGCCGCCATGCCGTCGTCCTCGCTCGTTGCGGGCGCGACAGACGACAACGCCATCGGGCCAGACCGCACGCGGCTCTCACAAGTGTTCGCGAGCTTCATGAAGCACCATCCCGAGTACCTGCAGGCGCGGCTCATTTCACGCGACCGTTATGGCCTGGAACGCATCCGCTTCGACCGTGAAGGCGGGGGCGCCACCCAGGTCAAGGACGAGAACCTTCAGGAGAAAGGACAGTTCGCCTATGTGTTCGACACGTTGGCGCTGCCGCCGGGCCGCGTGTACGTGGGGCCCATCACCATCAACCATGAACGCGGCGCGCACTATGCCGAAGGCCGCCCCACGCTTCGTCTGGCTACGCCCGTCACGACGCCGGACGGGCGTGTAGTGGGCGTCGTGGTAGTGGACGTAGACCTCGCTGCCATGTTCGAGCGGTTGCGCGCCGACCTGCCTACGGCTTACGACGTGTATCTCGCCAACGAGTGGGGCGACTTCCTCGTGCATCCCGATGCATCGAAGACATTCGGCTTCGACAAAGGCCGCCGCGTCCTCATGCAGGACAGCTTCCCGGCCACGCTGCCGCTCTTCGAACGAACGACGGACACGTTGCTTCTCAACGGCCTCGCTCATCCCAAGCAGGCGCCGGGCGAAGTGCTCGCCTTCGTGCGGCGGCCCTTCGGGCAAACCGCCGGCAATCGCTTCATCGTGCTCGGTCTTGGCAAGCCGCTCGCGGGTGTACTGACGGGGGCCAATCTGCTGGGCGACCAGATCGTGCGCATGGTGCTGTTTTCGAGCGCGGTCGCCCTATTGCTTGCCATCCTGTTCGCCCGCGCGCTCACGAAACCGCTGCAGATACTGACCCACGCTGCCACGCACTTCCTTTCCGAGCACACCATGGACCCGCTGCCGCTCAGGCGCACGGACGAAATCGGCGTGCTCGCGCGCTGCTTCGACCGCATGCGGCGGGAGATCCGCTCACAGGTGAACGCGCTGCACGACAAGCAGCACGAACTCGTGCATCTTGCCAATCACGACATGCTCACGGGTTTGCCAAACCGCATGCTGTTCATGCACAGGCTTGAAACGGCAATACGCCACGCCGCCACGCATCACGACCGGCTCGCTGTGCTGTTCGTGGACCTGGACCGCTTCAAGCAGATCAACGACCAGTTCGGACATTCCGTGGGCGACAGCGTGCTCACGGCCGTTGCGCGCCGGCTGCAGCAAGTACTGACGGGCGGGCACACGGTGGCACGTCTGGGCGGCGACGAGTTCATCGTACTTGTGGAAGGCGCGCAGGCAACTGATCAGGCATCCGAACTGGCTGACTGCATCGTGCGCGCGCTCGACGACGACCTGCCCGTGGACGGCAAACGCATGACCGTAGGCGCGAGCATCGGCATTGCGGAGTATCCGCAGGATGGTTCGTCCGCCCGCGAACTGCTGCTCAACGCGGACGCGGCGATGTATGCGGCGAAGTCCGAGGGACGCAGTTTCTCGCTGCGCTATTGCCAGTTGCCGGAAGTGCAACGCCTGAAGGTGGCCGGGGCGAAGCCGGCGCAACGGAACGACACGGCGCCCATGCCGGCGCCGGACGACGCCGAGCCGGTGGAGTAAAGCACGGCGGCGTGCCCAATAGTTAACGCCGCCGCGCCCCGCCATCACATCAGCGTGCAGCCACCTTGCGCTGCCGCCACAAACAAAGCAGATCGCACGCAATGTGCGCGGCGGCAAGCGCCGTGATCTCGCTCTGATCGTAGGCCGGCGCCACTTCCACTACGTCCGCGCCCACCAGGTTCACGTTGCCGAGTCCCCGCACGATGGCGAGCGCCTGTGCAGACGAGAGTCCGCCTGCCACCGGCGTGCCCGTACCCGGCGCGAACGCGGGGTCGAGGCAGTCGATATCGAAGGTCAGATAGGCAGGGCGGTCGCCCACGATCGAAGCAATGCGCTCGATCGCAGCGCGCGGCCCGTGCTCATGCACCCACGCGGCGTCGAGCAAGTTGATGCCGAGGAAGTCGTCGTTCCACGTGCGAATGCCGACCTGCACCGACGTCTTCGGATCGATCAGCCCTTCCTTCACGGCCTTGTAGAACATCGTGCCGTGGTTGAGGCTGTCGGGGCTGTCGTCGGCCCAGGTATCGCAATGCGCATCGAAGTGAATGAGCGAGAGCGGCCGGCCGTACCTCTGCGCATGCGCGACGAGCAGCGGGTACGTAACGTAGTGATCGCCGCCGAACGTGAGCATCTTCGCGCCCGACTTCAGGATGGTGCGCGCATGCTCGACGATGGCCGGCTTGATCGAAAGCGGATTGTGCGCATCGAACCAGCAGTCGCCGTAGTCGATCACGGCGAGTTCGTCGAACGGATTGAAGCCCCACGGGTATGGGTGCAGTTCCGCGAGTTGCACGCTCGCCGCGCGCACCGCCGCAGGCCCGAGGCGCGCGCCGGAGCGAAACGTCGTGGCAAGATCGAGCGGTATGCCGGAGACAACGACATCTGCACCGTCGAGCGTTCGCGTATACGTGCGTCGCATGAACGAGAGCACGCCCGCGTAAGTGTTTTCGATAGAAGAACCGTAGAGAGAGGGGCGGCGGATCGCGCCGTCGCCATAGAGGATTTCAGTCATGGAATGACCTGATTGGAGGACCGACGCGTGCCCGCCTCACGGGCAACGTGCCGGCAGTCGGATTCATTGGGAACGCGGCGGTACGTTGCGTACGCGCCGCCGCGCTGGCTTGCGAATCCTTTAGCGCAGCCGCACGAGCGTGGACTTCAGCTCGGTGTACTTCTCCAGTGCGTGCAACGACTTGTCGCGGCCGTTGCCCGATTGCTTGTAGCCGCCGAAGGGGAAGTTCATGTCGCCGCCTTCGTCGTAGCAGTTGACCCACACGGTGCCCGCGCGCAGACGGCGGGCCACTTCGTGCGCCGTGGTGAGATTGCCGGTCCACACCGCGGCGGCAAGGCCATAGTCGCTGTCGTTGGCAATGCTGACCGCTTCGTCGATGGAATCGAACGTGATGACCGAGAGCACCGGCCCGAAGATCTCTTCACGCGCGATCTTCGCGTTGGGCGTCGTGTCGAACACGGTCGGCTCCACATAGAAGCCACCCGACGACTCGTTCACGCGAGCGCCACCCGTCAACAGCTTCGCCTCCTTGCGGCCTGCCTCGATATAGCCCAGTACGCGATCAAGCTGCACCTGGTCCACGATGGCCCCCATCGAGACCTTCGGATCAAGAGGATTGCCAGGCACATAGCTGCGCGCCGCGGCGATCAACTTTTCGATGAACGCATCTTTGATGTCGCGATGCACGAGCAGCCGCGAACCGGCCGTACACATCTCGCCCATGTTGTAGAAGATCGCGCCGGCCGCAGCGTTGGCGGCACGGTCCATGTCCGGGCAATCGGGCAGCACGATGTTCGGCGACTTGCCGCCCAGCTCCAGCCACACGCGCTTGAGGTTCGATTGCCCCGCGTACTGCATGATGAGCTTGCCCACGTTCGTGGAGCCGGTGAACGCAAGGCAATCCACGTCGTTGTGAAGCGCGAGCAGCTTGCCCGGTTCGCCGCCGCCCGGCACCACGTTGAAGACGCCCGCCGGAAAACCCGCTTCTTTCGCGAGTTGCGCGACCTTGATCGCCGTGAGCGGCGACTTTTCCGAAGGCTTCAGCACGACGCTATTGCCCGCTGCAAGTGCAGGCCCGAACTTCCATGCGGCCATCAGAATAGGGAAATTCCACGGCACCACGGCGGCCACCACACCAAGCGGCTCGCGCGTCACGAGCCCCACGAGATGATGGTCCGCGGGCGCGACTTCGCCGCCTACTTTGTCGATGGCTTCCGCGAACCATTCGACGCAATAGGCTGCGCCCGGTACATCGACAGTCGTCGTATCGCCAATCGGCTTGCCCGCGTCCAGCGTTTCGAGCAGCGCGAGTTCGTCGAGGTGCTCGCGCATCAACGCGGCCCAGCGCAGCAGAATGGCCTTACGCTTGCGCGGGTTCAGCCCCGCCCACACCTGCGCGTCGAACGCACGGCGCGCTGCGGCCACTGCGGCATCGACATCGGCCGCGCCGCAATCGGCAACCTTCGCGAGCACACGCGCGTCGATGGGGCTCACGCAATCGAACGTCTTGCCCGACTGCGCGTGGCGGTATTCGCCGTCGATGAATGCGCGCCCTTCGATTGCGAGCGTCGCGGCCTTGTCCTGCCAGTAAGCCAGAGTCGTCTTGTCCATCAGGATGCCTCAATGTTGGGCGGCTCGCGTCAGCGCACGCAGCACGACGCTACGTGCGAGTACGAACCGCGTTGGCGCAACGTCAGAAGGTTGGCGGCGAATTCGCCGACACCACCTCGCAGACGTGTTCCGCGCTGGGATTGCGAAAACGGTGCGGCAAGCGGCTTTCGAAGTAGTAGCTGTCGCCGGGGTCGAGCAGCCACGTGGAGCCGTCCACCGTCAGTTCGAGTTGTCCCGCCACGACGACGCCGCCTTCGTGGCCCGCATGCGTGAGCATCTCGGGGCCCGTATCCGAAAGCGGCTGATAGACCTCGCGCAAGATGCCCATGTTGCGGTCTTTCACGCTGGCGCCCGCAAGATAGAACTCGATGGAAGCGCTGCCAAGATTGGGCATCTCGCCGCGACGCGACACCACCGTGCGGTCTTCCACCACTTCGAACGTGAAGAACTCGGCGAGGCTCATCGGAATGCATTCGAGCAGCTTCTTGAGCGAACCTACGGAAGGACTCACGCGACTCTGTTCGATGAGCGAGATGGTGCCGTTCGTCACGCCCGCGCGCTTTGCCAGTTCGCGCTGCGAAAGCCCATGTTTCTTGCGCACGTAACGCAAACGGGTAGCAACTTCAGTGGACGTGGATGCGGCTTCGGACACGATGAGAGAACGTCGGAACACGACGGGTGGATTGGAAAAGTGTTGAATATTCTAATCACTTTCCCCCGTTTTCCGCCTGGGAAAACCCTGCAAGGTGTTCGAAATAATGGACACCTCGAGCGCCATTCCTTTTGCGAATGATTTATTCCGACCTCGGGGAAACCCCTGAGTCGGGTTTTCGAAAAAAAGATTTGACGGCGTTTTTGGCTCGTATATGCTGATCTACAAGGTCGGCATCACGGTGTCGTCACAATGCGCGGTTCAATCAATATGCTGCATCTGCGACGGCTCCCGGCAGCCGGCCAATGTCCCGATTCCTTAAACGCTACGTGCGTTTCATTGATCGGGGCGTTCAATACTTTCAACGTCGTCAGTCGAGTGTAATCGTGAGAGTCCGTGGCCCTCTGGTAAGGTGGGATCGAAGTCATGCGAGGTGTCTTCGCAGTGACTCGTCCATCTCCGACGGCAGTAGCGGCAGGCTTGCCTCTCGCCTGTTCCTGTCCGTCTTCACCATCCTGTCCCGTCGTTCGGTGCGGCGTCACAACGCTACGTCTGCGCGCGCGTTCATCGCCGTGCGCACCGACGAAGTCGCTTCGCTGCTGCCGTAGCGCCTCTCCTCCTTTCGCGGTTCGCTTCACCCGTCTATTGCGGCGCCTCGCTCGTGCGATGGTCCACGCCACGGTATGCGGTCGTCCGTTGCGCGCGCGCTTTAACTGCATTGCGCCGCACATTGGACCGAAGCGGACAGCCTACATGATCGAAACGCGCAGCGCGGTTCGCTAGCGTCGAACCGCCTGTAGTGCCCTTCAAGAAGCGGCTTACGCAATTTGCGTAGCCGAGGGGTCATGTCGTGCCTTTATTTTGTTAATCGCTATTGGCGAAACAAAAAAGGCAATAAAAAGGCAACGTGAAGTCATGCAAAAAAAGCCATTGGTCGGCGTAACAGCCGATAGAACCATGATGGGTTCGCACCCGTCGCACGTCACCGGCGAGAAATACATCGCAGCGGTGGTGGACGGCGCCGGCGCGCTCGCCATGCTGTTGCCCGCGCTCGGTGTGCGGCAGAGAGCGGCAGACATTCTGGATACGGTGGACGGCCTGCTGTTCACGGGCAGCTATTCAAATGTCGAGCCGCACCGTTATGGCGGCCACCCCAGCGCGCCGGGTACGCTGCACGACCCGGCGCGCGACGCCACCACGCTGCCCCTCATGCGTGCGGCCATCGAAGCGGGCGTGCCGGTGCTCGCTATCTGCCGCGGCTTCCAGGAAATGAATGTCGTGTTCGGCGGCACGCTGCATCAGGAAGTACATGCCGTGGACGGCCTCGACGATCACCGCGAGGACAAGAACGAGGAACTCCACGTGCAGTACGGACCCGCGCACGCCATTCGCCTCACGGCAGGCGGCGTGTTGCAGCGCCTCGCTTCAGGCGTCAGCGAAGCTCGTGTGAATTCGCTGCATGGGCAAGGCATCGAGAAGCTGGGCACAGGCCTCACGGTGGAAGCGGTCGCGCCGGACGGCCTGATCGAAGCGGTGAGCGTAGAAGGCGCACGTGCCTTTGCGCTCGGCGTGCAATGGCATCCCGAATGGAAGCACGCCGAAGACGCGCTTTCCACCGCGATCTTCCGTGCGTTCGGCGCCGCATGCCGCGAACGGATGCTTGCCCGAATACAGATCGGGGCCGACCTTCACGCGCCCATCGCCGTGAAAGTCTGAGCCGGCCCTCACAAAGACTGAGAGAACAATCATGCATGAAATAGACGAATTTCTGAAAAAGCATCACATCACCGAAATCGAAGCAATCATTCCCGACATGGCCGGCATTGCGCGCGGCAAGATCATTCCGCGCAGCAAGTTCGAATCAGGCGAGTCAATGCGCCTGCCGCAGGCCGTGATGATTCAGACCGTCACCGGCGAGTATCCGGAAGACGGCACCCTCACTGGCGTGACGGACCCCGATATGGTCTGCGTGCCCGACCCGTCCACCATCCGCATCATTCCCTGGGCCGTCGATCCCACCGCACAGGTCATTCACGACTGCGTCCATTTCGACGGCACGCCCGTTGAAATCTCCCCGCGCCGCGTACTGCGCCGCGTGCTCGATCTCTACAAGGCAAAGGGCTGGAAGCCTGTCATTGCACCGGAACTCGAGTTCTATCTGGTGGAAATGAACAAGGACCCGGACATGCCGCTCGCGCCGCCTATCGGTCGCACGGGGCGTCCCGAAACGGGCCGCCAGGCGTATTCGATCGAAGCGGTCAACGAGTTCGATCCGCTTTTTGAGGACATCTACGAGTACTGCGACGTACAGGACCTGGAGGTGGACACGCTCATCCACGAAGTGGGCGCCGCGCAAATGGAAATCAATTTCCTGCACGGCGACCCGCTCAATCTGGCCGACCGCGTGTTCCTCTTCAAGCGCACGGTGCGTGAAGCCGCGCTGCGCCATCACATGTATGCCACCTTCATGTCGAAGCCCATGGAGAACGAGCCCGGTTCCGCGATGCACGTGCATCAGAGTCTGGTGAGCGAGGAGACGGGCCAGAACCTCTTCACGGGCAGCGACGGCAAGGCCACCGACATGTTCTACGGCTACATCGCCGGCCTGCAGAAGTACACGCCGGCGCTCATGCCCATCTTTGCGCCGTACATCAATTCGTATCGCCGGCTCTCGCGTTTCATGGCGGCCCCCATCAACGTGCAATGGGGCTTCGACAACCGCACGGTGGGTTTCCGCATTCCGTACTCGTCGCCCGCTGCACGGCGTATCGAGAACCGTATCCCGGGCGTGGACTGCAATCCGTATCTCGCCATCGCGGCCACGCTCGCGGCGGGCTACCTCGGCATGACACAGCACCTCAAGCCCACCGACCCGCTCACGAGCGACGGCTACGAGCTGCCGTACCAGTTGCCGCGCAACCTGGAAGAAGGTCTCACGCTAATGGCCGCGTGCGAGCCGCTCAACTCGATGCTGGGCGAGAAGTTCGTCAAGGCCTATCTGGCGCTGAAGGAAACCGAATACGAAGCGTTCTTCCGCGTGATCAGTTCGTGGGAACGCAAACATCTGCTGCTGCACGTTTAAAACAACGCGCAGACACATTGGAGGCAACATGAGTTACCGGACAGAAGAAGCAGCATGGGTACAAGTGGCACCGGCCGCGCCCGTGGCGGGCGCGCAGCAACGTAGCACCGCGGAATACCGTGCGCTCGACGCGGCGCACCACATCCATCCGTTTTCGGACATGGGTTCGCTCAATCGCGCGGGTAGCCGCGTGATCGTGAAGGCGCAGGGCGTCTATCTGTGGGACTCCGAAGGCAACAAGATCATCGACGGCATGGCGGGGCTGTGGTGCGTGAACGTCGGGTACGGTCGCAAAGAACTGGCGGAAGCGGCCTACCGGCAGATGCAGGAGCTGCCCTACTACAACACGTTCTTCAAGACCACGCACCCGCCCGTCATCGAGCTTTCCGCGCTGCTGGCCGAAATCACGCCCGCACCGTTCACGCACTTCTTCTATTGCAACAGCGGATCGGAAGGCAACGACACGGTGCTGCGCACGGTACACCAGTACTGGATTACGCAAGGCAAGCCGTCGAAGAAGTACGTCATCTCGCGCAAGAACGCCTATCACGGTTCGACCATTGCGGGCGCCACGCTGGGCGGCATGGGCTACATGCACGAACAGATGCCTTCGAAAGTCGAGCACATCGTTCACATCGACCAGCCCTACTACTTCGGCGAAGCCGAGGCCGGCATGACGCCCGAGGCGTTCGGCCTTGCACGCGCGCAGCAGCTCGAAGCGAAGATTCTCGAACTGGGTGCGGAAAACGTAGCCGCGTTCATCGGTGAGCCTTTCCAGGGGGCGGGCGGCGTGATCTTCCCGCCCTCCACGTATTGGCCGGAGATTCAGCGTATCTGCCGCAAGTACGACATCCTGCTCGTGGCGGACGAAGTGATCGGCGGGTTCGGGCGCACCGGCGAATGGTTCGCACACCAGCATTTCGGTTTCGAGCCGGACCTCATCACCATGGCCAAGGGCCTCACGAGCGGCTACATCCCGATGGGCGCGGTGGGTCTGCACGAGCGCATTGCGAAGGCGATCATCGAGCACGGCGAGTTCAACCACGGCCTCACGTATTCGGGCCATCCGGTTGCCGCTGCCGTGGCGCTCGCGAATCTGAAACTGCTGCGCGACGGCAAGATCGTGGAGCGCGTGAAGAACGATACAGGTCCGTACTTCCAGCAACTGCTGCGCGAGACCTTCGCGGGTCATCCGTTGATCGGCGAGATTGCGGGTGCGGGCCTCGTTGCGGGGCTGCAGCTCGCGCAAGACCCGAAAACGCGCAAGCGCTTCGAAAACGGCGGCGACGTAGGCACGATTTGCCGCGACTTCTGCTTCAACGGCAACCTCATCATGCGGGCCACCGGCGACCGGATGCTGCTTTCGCCGCCGCTCGTCATCACGAGGCAGGAAATCGACGAACTCGTGTCGAAGGCGAAAAAAGCCGTCGACGCAACGGCGCAACAACTGGGTCTTTCGTAACTGCCACACCTTCGGACGGCGGCCTATGGGGTGCACCGCGGGGGTGTACCGGGGCGAGCCGCCGTCCGGCTCTCACCTTCAGGGGAATAACCATGCGTGTTTGTCATCTTCGTCATGCAGTCGCAAGTGCGGCGGTTCTCGTGGTCGGCGGTCTCGCGGCGTTTTCGAGTCCGGCGGTGCAGGCGGCCGACACCGAGTTGAACGTCTATAACTGGTCCGACTACATCGCGAAGGACACGATTCCGAACTTCGAGAAGCAAAGCGGCGTCAAGGTCAAGTACGACAACTACGACAGCGACGACACGCTGCAAGCCAAGCTGCTTGCAGGCAGCTCGGGCTACGACATCGTGGTGCCCACGTCGAACTACATGGCCAAGCAGATTCAGGCGGGCGTCTACCAGAAGCTCGACAAGTCGAAGATTCCGAATCTGGCGAACCTCGATCCCGTGCTGATGAAGATGATTGCCGACGCCGACCCGGGCAACCAGTACGGCGTGCCCTGGGCGTACGGCACCGACGGCGTGGGCTACAACGTGCAGGCCGTCAAGAAGGCGCTGGGCGACAACGCACCCGTGGATAGCTGGTCCCTCGTGCTCGATCCGCAGTACCTCTCCAAGCTCAAGGGCTGCGGCGTGTCGTTCCTGGATCAGGCTGTAGACGTGTTCGCCGCCACGCTGCAATACATGCACAAAGATCCGAACAGCACGAACCCTGCGGACTACCAGGCAGCGTTCCAGGTGCTCAAGCAGGTTCGTCCGTACATCACGCAGTTCAACTCGTCGGGCTACATCAACGACCTCGTGAACAACGACGTTTGCGTGGCGCTGGGCTGGTCTGGCGACGTCGGCATCGCACGCCGCCGCGCTCAGGAAGCCAAGCGTTCGTATGAGGTCAAGTTCTCGAACCCGAAGGAAGGCGGTCTGCTGTGGTTCGACGTGATGGTGATTCCGAAAGACGCGCCGCATCCCGAAGCGGCCATGAAGTGGATCAACTACATCGAAGACCCGAAGGTCAACGCCGCGATCACGAACGAGGTGTTCTACCCCACTGCGAATCACGCGGCTCGCCAGTTCGTCGTGCCCGCCGTTGCACAGGACACCACGGTTTACCCGCCCGAAGACGTGTTGAAGAAGATGACGCTGATGCGGCCGATGCCGGCAGACATTCTGCGTCTTGAAAACCGTCTCTGGGCTCAGCTGAAGACCGGTCACTAACCCGACGCGCACCACCATCCACGTTTGCGGAAAAGGCGTCGCTCGACACCTCTTCCGCGCGAAGTCAGCAATCCGGCAGTTCGGCAGCGCGCGTGCGAACGCGCGCGGTCTCCCCGATTACCGCAGCAGTCCCCCCTGCGAATCGCCTTGCGCGCCTCGTGTGGGAGCACTCGCGCCTGCAATTGCGCAGGTTCAGCAAGGAAGGAATGGTTACATCATGAAATCGACGCCTTCAGTCAATGCCGCACAGATGGCGCGCCCGCCCGCGGCCGGGCAAGCGAAAACCGACGAGTTCGTCCGCATCGAAAACGTCGTCAAGAAATTCGGCGACAGCACCGCCGTGGACAACGTGAGCCTCAGCATCGCAAAAAACGAGCTGTTTGCACTGCTTGGCAGCTCCGGCTGCGGCAAGTCCACGCTGCTGCGCATGCTCGCGGGACTGGAGACGGCCACCTCCGGGCGCATCTTCGTGGACGGCGAAGACCTCGCCACGCTTCCGCCGTACCGCAGGCCCGTCAACATGATGTTCCAGTCGTACGCGCTCTTTCCGCACATGACGGTGGAAGCGAACGTCGCATTCGGGCTCAAGCAGGAAGGCGCGCCGAAGAACGAGATTCGCGACCGCGTGGCCGACGTGCTCAACCTCGTGCAGATGAGCCGCTACGCGCAGCGCAAGCCGCACCAGCTTTCCGGCGGTCAGCAGCAACGTGTGGCGCTGGCGCGCTCGCTCGTGAAGCGCCCCAAGCTGCTCCTGCTCGACGAACCGATGTCCGCGCTCGACAAGAAGATTCGCCAGAAGACGCAGCTGGAACTCGTGAACATCATCGAGAAGGTGGACGTGACCTGCGTGATGGTCACGCACGACCAGGAAGAAGCCATGACGATGGCGAGCCGCCTCGCCGTGATGAGCGAAGGCCGCATCGTGCAGATTGGTACGCCTAACCAGGTGTACGAGTTTCCGAACAGCCGCTTCTCCGCGGAGTTCATCGGCTCAACCAATCTCTTCGAAGGAGTGGTGGTGGAAGACGAGCCCGACCACATCTTCGTGGAAAGCGAAGACCTCGAAGCGCGCATGTATGTGAGCCACGGTGTGACCGGGCCGCTCGGCATGCCGGTGGGCATTTCGGTGCGTCCCGAACGTGTACGCGTGACGCGCGAGCGTCCCTCGGCACCGCACAACTGGGCGCGCGGCGTGGTGACGGATGTTGCGTACATGGGCAGCTATTCGCTGTATCACGTGCGCCTGCCAAGCGGCAAAGTCGTGGTCTCCAATCTCTCCAGCTCGCACCTCATGCAAGACGGTGCGCCCGACTACAACGACGACGTGTTCGTCTCCTGGTCGCCGGCTAGCGGCGTGGTGCTGACGCAATGAGAAACCCTGCCTCCCCTTCCTTGCCGGTGGTCAACGGCAGCACCGCGTCGGTACGCGCTACGCTTGCGCGCACGCTTTCGCGTTTCGTTCCCTCCGGGCGCTCCACCGTAATCGGTGTGCCGTTCGTGTGGCTCGCGGTGTTCTTCGCGCTGCCGTTCGTGCTGGTGCTGAAAATCAGCTTCGCCGACCAGATGATGAGCATTCCGCCCTACACGGCCTTGATGAGCGTGAAGGACGGCATGGTGCACTTCGCACTGCAGCTCGGGCACTACGCGTTCCTGTTGCAGGACAGTCTCTATATCGCCACCTACATCAGCTCGCTGAAGATGGCGGCGGTATCCACGCTGCTGTGCCTTCTCATCGGCTACCCCATTTCGTACTACATCGCGCGCTCGGCCCCTGGCACGCGCAACATTCTGATGATGGGCGTGATGCTGCCGTTCTGGACGTCGTTCCTGATTCGCGTCTACGCCTGGATCGGCATCCTGAAAGACGACGGGCTGCTCAACCACGCGCTCATGGCCATCGGCCTCATCCACAACCCGCTGCGGCTCTATCACAGCGACGCGGGTGTCTATATCGGCATGGTGTATTCGTATCTGCCGTTCATGGTGATGCCGCTTTACGCGCACCTCGTGAAGATGGACCTCACGCTGCTGGAAGCGGCCTACGACCTGGGCGCGAAGCCGTGGGTCGCGTTCACGCGCATCACGTTGCCGCTTTCGAAGAACGGCATCATCGCGGGCAGCCTGCTCGTGTTCATTCCCGCCGTGGGCGAGTACGTGATTCCCGAACTGCTGGGCGGCGCGGACACGTTGATGTTGGGCCGTGTGATGTGGGACGAGTTCTTCAACAACATGGACTGGCCCATGGCTTCCGCGGTAACGGTCGCAATGGTCATGCTGCTGCTCGTGCCGATGGCCGTCTTTCAGTATTACCAGGTCAAAGAACTGGGGGACGCGAAATGATCAAGCCCAACAAGCCGCTTTCCGTGAGCGTGCTCGCGCTCGGTTTTCTGTTTTTGTATATCCCCATCATCAGCCTCGTCGTCTACTCGTTCAACGAATCGAAGCTCGTGACGGTGTGGTCCGGCTTCTCGTTCAAATGGTACGCGGCGCTGCTTCAGGATGACGAACTACTTTCCGCCGCGTGGCTCTCGCTGAAGATTGGTCTGATGACGGCCTTCGCATCGGTGGTGATCGGCACGTGGGCCGGGTTCGTGCTGGCGCGCTTCGGGCGCTTTCGCGGCTTCACGCTGTACACCGCGATGATCAACGCTCCGCTCGTGATTCCCGAAGTGATTCAGGGCATCTCGCTGCTGCTGCTCTTCGTGGCGATGGAGCAAATCTTGGGCTGGCCCAAGGGACGCGGCGTCTTCACGATGTGGATTGGTCACGTCATGCTGTGCGTTTCGTATGTCGCCATCATCGTGCAGTCGCGCGTGAAAGAACTCAACAAGTCGCTGGAAGAAGCCGCGCTCGATCTGGGCGCCACGCCGCTCAAGGTGTTCTTCGTGATCACCTTGCCGCTGATCTCGCAGGCGTTGATCTCGGGCTGGCTGCTCTCGTTCACCCTTTCCATCGACGACCTCGTGCTCTCCGCGTTCCTCTCCGGGCCCGGCTCCACCACGCTGCCGCTCGTGGTGTTCTCGCGCGTGCGTCTTGGTTTGAACCCCGAAATGAACGCGCTCGCCACGCTCTTCATCACGGCCGTGACAATCGGCGTCATCGTCGTGAACCAGTTCATGGTGGCACGTGACCGACGGCGCCTGCGCGACATGCAGATGGCCTTTTCACAGCCCTCGCCCTCGGAGCCTTCCGACACCGATTCGCCGCAACCCCGAACCGCCGCCGCGCGCAAGACGCTCGGCACGGCCTGAAGCAGACGCCGCACGCATTGAAGCCGAAGTTATCCGCGATACGACCGACGATAAGGAGAATCTAGATGAGAAAGAAGCTAATCTGTCTGCTCGTGGCCGGGGCGTTGCCCGGTATTGCGCTCGCAGACTCCACAAGCGCACAGATCAAGGCCCTGCAGGCGCAGTTGAACGCGCTGCAAAAGGAAGTAAAGGACCTGAAGTCGCAACTGGCCACGAAGCCGACGGCCACTGGTGCAGGCGCGGCAACTGCGGCCGCGCCCGCGCCGGTCGATATCTCGTCGCCGGACTATGGCAAGGCTCGCGCCACACTGACGAACGACGAAGTGACGGAGATGAAGCAGCAGATCGCGAACCAGCAGCTCAAGGTGGATTCGCTCACCGACGCTGCAAATACGGGGCCGATCGCGGGTCTTTCCGTCACGGGCTACATCGATCCGACTTACGTGTATAACCGCGCGCCGGGCACGTCCTCGTTCCTGTTCGCGAATCACGAGAGCGCCTACAACTACTTCAACAGCACGTTCGGCGACCTCTATCTCGACATCAAGAAGACCTTTGGCGTAGGCCCGATGGCGCCGTCCGCCGAAATCACCTTGATGCCGAACCGCGGCAACGGCATCACGCTGCTCACCAACGAGCACGGCAACATCGGCAACAACATCCTGAACACTGCGGTGGTGAACGTGCCGCTCACCGCGACCACGACGCTCGTGGCGGGCTTGATTCCGAGCTTTGGCGGCTACGAAGTGCAGCAGTCGAACCAGATGCTCACGCTCACGCACAACCTGCTGTATGACTTCTCGGATCCGGGCAGCTATATCGGTATCGGCGCGAACTATACGTCGGGCAACTGGGCGTGGAAGTTCTTCCTCGGCAACGAGCAGTACCGCACGTATGGCTCCGTCACGCAGACGGGCACGAATGCGTTCGGCGATCCGATCACCACCAGCAACAAGATTCCGACCTTCACGGCGCGTGCGGACTACACGTGGTCGAGCGCGCTGGATATCGGCGGGTCGTTCAATATCGGGCGGCAGACGCTTTCGAGCGCGACGAATGCGGCGGGTCAGGTGGTGTTCGGCCCGGGCGGTCAGGCAACGAATTCGGCCGGCTACTACGTCTTCGGCGAACTCGACGCAACCTACACGCTCGCAGACGTTCAGTACAACGCCGAAGTCGACTACGGTCAGCAGCAACGCGCCGCGTTCAACGGCGGCAACGCGCAGTGGTATGGCCTGTCGCTCCTCGCGCACCGCAAGTTCAACGTGCCGGGCCTGGGACGCATGGGTGCCACGGCGCGTTACGACCTACTCGTGGATAGCAAGAACGGCGGCGGCGGCGGCGGCATCGTGCTGGGCGGCAACGGCATGGACAGCGCCAACGGCTTCGGCATTGGCGCAGACTGCCTGGCTGCATCGACAGTCAACGGCGGCCTCGGCTTCGAGTGCAAGGGCGCGAACCGTCAGGACGTAGCGCTGGACCTGCTGTTCTACCCGACCCAGCAAATCACGGTGAAGGTCGAATATCGCCACGACTGGGCCAACAAGAACGTGTTCCTGCGCAACGACGGTTCGTACACGAAGAGCAACGACCTGATCGCCACGCAGTTCATCTACTCGTTCTAACGTCTTGCGTTGTAGTTTGACCTGTAGCTGAATCGCGGCGCCGCACTTTTGCGGCGCCGCGTCCTCTTTCGCATCGTCCCTCATGCTCCCATTCTGCAATCAGCCTCACGTCGCGTCGTATTACGCGGCCACCGTCAACGACACCACGCGCTATCCCTCGCTCGAAGGCTCCATTGACGCCGACGTTTGCGTGATCGGCGCCGGCCTCACGGGCGTGTCCGCTGCGCTCAATCTCGCCGAACGCGGCTATTCCGTGGCCGTGCTGGAAGCGTCGAAAGTCGGATGGGCCGCGAGCGGGCGCAACGGCGGGCAAATGATTGGCGGCTTTGCCTGCGATATCGACACGTTCGCGCAATACATGAACGAAGGCGAAGTGCGGCAGATCTGGGACATGGGGCTCGAAACGCTCGCCATCGTGAAAGAGCGCGTCGCGAAGCACAACATAGATTGCGCACTGATGCCGGGCTACCTCACGGCCGCCAACAAGCCGCGCGATGTGCTCGCTTTGCAGCACTGGCGTGACGAAGCGGCCCGGCGCTTCGGCTACGAGGGTTTTCGTTACGTAGAAGGCAGCGAGATGGGCACGTATGTGCAGTCCTCGCGCTACCTGGGCGGCCTGTTCGATCCCGACAGCGGCCACCTGCATCCGCTCAATTACACGTTGGGCCTTGCACGTGCGGCCGCGCAGAACGGTGCACGCATTTACGAAGACAGCTGTGTCATGCGACTTGTCAGCGCGAACGTCGGGCATGTGGTGGAAACCGCACGGGGCTCGGTTCGCGCGAAATTTGTCGTGCTCGCATGCAACACCTACCTCGGTGCGCTTGCGCCCGACGTGGCACGCAAGATCATGCCGGTAGGCACCTACGTGATCGCAACGGAACCGCTCGGCGAGGCCCGCGCCCAGGCGCTGATGCCCGCGCAGGCCGCCGTGTGCGACAGCCGCTTCGTGCTCGATTACTTCCGCCCCGCGCCGGACACGCGGCTGCTGTGGGGCGGCAAGGTGAGCTATTCCACGCTCGCACCGCGCAACCTGGGCGAAGCGATGCGCCGCGATATGCTCAAGACCTTTCCGCAACTGGCCGACGTGAAAATTGATTACGCGTGGGGCGGCTTCGTCGACATCACGATGAATCGCGCGCCGCACTTCGGGCGCATTGCGCCCACGGTCTATTTCGCGCAAGGCTTTTCGGGCCACGGCGTGAACACGACAGGACTTGCCGGCAAGCTGATTGCGGAAGCTATCGACGGACAGGCAAGCCGTTTCGATCTGTTCGGCAAGATTCGCCACCGCGACTTTCCGGGCGGCAGCGCGCTGCGCACGCCGGCCCTCGTACTCGCGATGGCCTGGTATCGAATGAAGGATTTGCTCGGATGACCTCAAGCCTCGACTCGCGCGCCGACGCGCTCGCGAGAAACTCCTGGTATGAAGCCAGCGTGCCGCGCGGCGCCGACGACCCCATGCTCGAAGGCACCGTAGATGCCGACGTGTGCGTGATAGGCGCGGGCTATGCGGGGCTTTCCGTTGCTCTCGAATGCCGCGAGCGCGGCCTCACGGTGGCCGTGGTTGACGCGCATCGCGCGGGTTGGGGCGCATCGGGCCGCAACGGCGGACAGATGCTGGCCGGCTTCGCGAAAGACGAAGTGATGGAACAGCAGTTGGGCGCCGACGGCATGCGTGCGGCGTGGGCGATGTCGGTGGAAGGCGTGGCGCTGGTGCGCGAGCGCATTGAACGCTATGGCATTGAATGCGAGTTCACGCCGGGCTACGCGACCGTTGCGACAAAATCCAAACGCGTGCCGGATCTGCGCCACTGGATGGATGCGGCCACCACGCGCTGGGGCTACAGCGGGCTACAGTGGCTCGACAGCAACCAGGTGCAGAGGTACGTTTCGTCGCCGCGCTACCTTGCAGGCGTCTACGATTCCTTCTCCGGGCATCTGCATCCGCTCAAGTATTGCCTGGGCCTCGCTGCCGCAGCGAGACGCGAAGGCGCGATGCTGTTCGCTCATTCGCCCGTGCTCGACGTGGTACGCGGCGCGAAGCCTGTGGTGCGCACCGCAACGGGCGAAGTGCGCTGCCGCTTCGTGGTGGCGTGCTGCAACGCGGCACCTGGCGGTGTGCTGCCGGCACCCATCGCGGCACGCATTGCGCCGGTCGCGTCGTACATCGTCGCCACGGAACCGCTCGGCAAAGCCCGCGCCGATGCATTGATCCCCAGCCGCGCGGCCATTTGCGACAACAACTTCTTTCTCGATTACTTCAGGCTCTCGGCAGATCACCGCCTGCTGTTCGGCGGCCGTGCGAGTTCCGCTGCCGCGTCGCCCGCGCAACTGGCCGAGGCCATTCGCAAACGCATGGTGGGCGTGTTCCCGTCGCTCGACGACACGAAGGTGCAGCACACGTGGGGCGGTTTCGTCGATGTCACGCGCAACCGTGCACCGGACTTCGGCGCCATCGATCCAAATTACTTCTACGTGCAGGGCTTTTCAGGGCACGGCGTGGCGCTCACGGGTATTGCGGGGCGTGTCGTGACGCAAGCCATCGTCGGGCAGCGCGCCGCGTTCGATCTGTTCGCGCAGATCAAACACGCGCGCTTTCCAGGCGGGCCAGCATGGCGACAGTCGGCGCTCGAACTCGGCATGTTGTATTACCGGGTGAGGGAATGGTTGTAGAGCGGTGAAGCGGCTGCTTCGGCAGCAGCCGTGCTGTTGCTCCTCACGCAGCAGCACCGCAACACAACTGCACAGCGTGCAGCAGCGCCGCAGCCGTTTCGGCGCGAGTCGACGGCCGGATCAAGCGGCCTGTCGCGCGCCACGCCTCGCGCGAAGGCGCAAAACGCGCGGCATGGCATAGCCAGTGCTAGAAGAGCGGACCCGCAGGTACATCGCCTGCCTCACCTCTTCACCTGACCGGCTCGCCTATGAACCAGCTCACTCAACCTGCGCCTTTTCCCGCCACGTCCGCCGTCGACTACGAACAGCTCGCCGTACGATTTCGCCCCATCTTCAAACGAATCGCCGAAGGCGCCCTTCAGCGCGAACGCACACGCGCGCTGCCGTACGAGCAGATCGGCTGGCTGAAGGCTGCCGGTTTCGGCGCCGTGCGCGTGCCGCTCGAATACGGCGGTGGCGGGGCTTCGCTGCCGCAACTCACTCGCTTGCTGATCGAACTGGCTGAAGCGGATTCCGCGCTGCCGCAGGCGCTACGCGGCCACTTCGCGTTCGTCGAAGACCGCTTGAATGCCGCGCCTGGCGCGAGCCGCGATGCGTGGCTCGAACGCTTCGTGGCGGGCGACCTCGTCGGCAACGCGTGGACCGAAGTGGGCGACGTGAAGATTGGCGACGTCGTCACACGTGTGTCGCGTGACGGGGACCGCTGGGTAGTCAACGGTCGCAAGTACTACAGCACAGGCAGCATCTTCGCGGACTGGATCGACGTCTATGCGCGCCGCGAAGACGGCCTCGACGTGATCGCGGCCGTGAGCACACATCAGCCCGGCGTGGGACACCGCGACGACTGGGACGGCTTCGGCCAGCGCACCACGGGCAGCGGCACGTCGACCTTCGAAAACGCCGTGGTGGAAGAGGCGAACATCATCGACTTTTCCACACGCTTCAAATATCAGACGGCGTTCTATCAGCTCGTGCTGATTGCGGTGGTCGCCGGCACGGGGCGTGCCATCGTACGCGACGTGGCCGAGGAGGTTCGCAACCGCAAACGCGTCTATAGCCACGGCAATGCGCTCGCCGTGCGCGATGACGCCCAGGTGCAACAGGTGGTGGGCGAGATCGCCGCGCGCATCTACGCGGCCGAAGCCACCGCATGGCGCGCGGCGGAAGCGGTTCAGCGCGCCTACGATACGCACTTCGGCGAAGACCGCAAGGCCGAGCACGACGCCAACGTCCACGCAGAACTGGAGACGGCGAAAGCGCAGATCGCAGTGGCGCAACTGGTGCTGCCCGCAGCAACGGATCTGTTCAATGCGCTCGGTGCGTCGGGCACGAGCGAGCAGAAGCTGCTGGATCGCCACTGGCGCAACGCGCGAACGGCGGCGTCGCACAATCCGCTCATCTACAAGGAGCGGATCGTCGGCGACTGGGAGATCAATGGCACAGAGCCGCCCTACGTCTGGCAGATCGGCGCAGGCAAGAACGCGCAAAGCGAGCGCGCTGCCAACGCTGCCGATTAAGCCCAACGTGCACACGGCGCATGTTGCCGCGTGCTACTTCAACGCATCGATCTCTCGCGCGCGAATGAGCCGCGCGCGCAGCACGTTGCGGCTGATGCCCAGCAGTCGCGCCGCCTGCACCTGATTCCGATGGCAGTAATCGAACGCCACGCGCATCACCATGTTCTCGATCCGTTCGAACAGCCCGTCGTGGCCTTCTTCGAGAAGCACGCGTAACGCGGCCTCCAACACACGTTCGGTGTTCGCCGCCCACTCAGGTTCGCGTTCCGGCGCAATGCAACGCACGCGTTGCACGTCGAGCGAGGACAGCGGCAAATCCGCTTCGCCCAGCCTGTCGCGCGGGCAAACCAGCAGCGCATGATGAACCACGTTTTCGAGTTCGCGAATATTGCCGGGCCAACTGTACGCACTGAGCTTGTGTTGCGCCGCTTCGTCCAGGTCGCGCGCGCCGTGCCCGATCCGCTCGCGATAGGTCCGCATGAAATGATGGGCGAGCGGAAGAATGTCGCCGGGCCGCTCGCGCAACGCAGGCACCCCAAGCTGAACGACGTTGAGGCGATAGTAGAGGTCCTCGCGAAAGCGACCCGCCACCACCGCGTCGCGAAGATGTACGTTGGTGGCCGCCACCACCCGCACGTCGACGGGAATGCTCCTGCGCGCACCCAGCCGCACGACCTCGCGTTCCTGCAGCACGCGCAGCAATTTCACCTGCATGGGCAGCGGCAAGTCCCCAATCTCGTCAAGAAACAGCGTGCCGCCCTGTGCCGCTTCGAACCACCCGGGCTTCGCAGAAAGTGCGCCGGTGAATGCGCCCTTCTCATGACCGAACAACTCGCTTTCCACGAGCGATTCGGAGAGCGCCCCGCAATTCACCGCAATAAACGGCGCATCGCGCCGATGGCTCAGATGATGCACGTGACGTGCAACGAGTTCCTTGCCCGTGCCTGTCTCGCCCACGATCAGCACGTTCGCGTCACTCGGCGCGACGAGCTGGATGCGCTCCAGCAACGCAAGCGAGCGCGGATCGGCAAACACCTGTGCAGTAGCGCGCGGCGACGCGGCGGCAGGGCTCGCATGCGTGGAGCGCCTGTCGGGCATCGCGATGACTGAAGGTGACGTATGAGGCGCAGCTTCGTGCCGGCGATGTGCAAGGTAGTGGACGGACGGATTCATGGCTTGGGTCTGTCGTCTATCGAAGGTGCATGGGCCGCTGCGTTGCTTTCATCGCACGCGTGCATGTCGGGCAGGTCATTCTGAACAAATCGCGGCGTCGGCAAGCGATTTTGTTTCCATAACCAAAGTCGGATTGCTGCTATGGCAGCACCGGCCGACGCTTCGGACGCGGCACGAGGTTGTTACACGGCGCATCTCGCTGCGGTAAACACCACTTAACGGCGTAGCAGCAGCGCTGCTCCTGGCGCAGCAGCCATGCAGCGGCGCTGCTCGCCTGCGTTCATCACGCAGCCGCATAACGAATCCGCAGTGCGCGATATAGACGGCGTTTCGGCTTGCGCGCCTTGTCCAGCGGCCCGGCAACCCCCATGCGAACGCGGCCCGTCCGTCGCTTTCACGTTGGCATGCTCCTCGCATAGTGATCCTGACGAACCATCACTGTCTTGCGACAAGGACGCAGCCGTATGAGCAGAAAACTGAAAATCGTCGGGGTATCGGGCAGCGTGCACCGGCCGTCGCGCACCCATGTGCTCGTGGAGCATCTGGTGACGACGCTTGCAACCAGCCTTGCTGCGGACACTCATCTCGTGGAGCTTGGCGAGATTGCGCCCCAGCTTGCCGCCTCATTGGATCGCGACCGGCTGACGCCGGACGTGCGCGCCCATATCGACGCCATCGAATCCGCCGATCTGCTCGTTGTGGGCAGCCCCGTGTATCGCGCCTCGTTTACAGGGCTCTTCAAGCACCTGTTCGACCTCGTGCATCACGAAGCGTTGTTCGATATACCCGTGCTGCTCGCCGCAACCGGCGGCAGCGAGCGGCACGCGCTCGTGATCGACCATCAGTTGCGCCCACTCTTCAGCTTCTTCCAGGCACACACGTTACCCATTGGCGTCTATGCGTCCGAACGTGATTTCGATCACTACGCCATTGCCAGCGACTCACTGCGCGACCGCCTTGCACTAGCTGTTTCGCGAGCATTGCCGTTCGTACAGCAGCGGTCTTCGCTATCCAGTGCAGATTCCTTCTCTACGCCCTCACCTGCGCACGCTGTTACGGCCGCTGCGTGAATTCCGATCCATTTGCCTTCACGAGGATTTTCCGATGACCGATACCGTTTCCCGCGACGACGCCGTGAAATTCGCCTACTGGGTGCCCAACGTGAGCGGCGGCCTGGTTGTGAGCACGATCCCGCAACGCACCGACTGGAGCCTCGAATACAACCAGAAGCTCGCACGCGTGGCCGAAGATGCCGGCTTCGAATATGCACTGAGCCAGATCCGCTTCACGGCGGGCTACGGCGCCGAATACCAGCACGAATCCGTGTCGTTCAGCCAGGCGCTGTTGCACGCCACGACGAAGCTCAAGGTGCTTGCCGCCATCCTGCCTGGGCCGTGGCATCCGGCCGTGGTCGCCAAGCAGATTGCCACCATCGACCACATCTCGAACGGGCGCATTGCGATCAACGTGGTAAGCGGCTGGTTCAAGGGCGAGTTCACGGCGATCGGCGAACCGTGGCTTGAACACGACGAGCGGTATCGGCGGTCGAACGAATTCATTCGTGCCTTGAAGGGCATCTGGACGCAAGACCGCTTCACGTTCAAAGGCGATTTCTATCGCTTCAACGAATACACGTTGAGCCCCAAGCCTGTTCAGAAGCCACATCCCGAAATCTTCCAGGGCGGCAGCTCGCGTGCCGCTCGCGACAACGCAGCAAGCGTTTCGGATTGGTATTTCACCAACGGCAATACGGTGGAAAACCTGAAGGCCCAGATCGACGACATTCAAAGCAAGGCCGCAAAGAACGGACACACGGTGCGCATTGGCGTGAATGCCTTCGTCATCGCGCGCGATACGGAAGAAGAAGCGAAGGCCGTGCTCGACGACATCATCCGGCATGCGCACGTGGAAGCCGTGCATGCATTCGGCGATGCGGTGAAGGAGGCAGGCAAGGCGTCGCCCGAGGGCGAAGGCAACTGGGCGAAGTCCACCTTCGAAGACCTCGTGCAGTACAACGACGGCTTCCGCACGAATCTGATCGGCACGCCGCAGCAGATTGCCGAACGCATCGTCGAGCTGAAGTCCGTGGGCGTCGATCTCGTGCTTGCCGGTTTCCTGCACTTCATCGAGGAAGTGGAGTATTTCGGGAAGAAGGTCTTGCCGCTCGTGCGTGAGCTTGAAGCGGCACGCGAGGCGAAGGCGGCATGAACGTGGTGCGCTCATCCGCTACGGGAAGCGTGGCCGCGACACATGCCGCGGACGTCCCGCTGCTTTCGCTCGAGAACATTTCGCTGTCGTTCGATGGTGTTCAGGCCATTGCCGACTTGAGTTTCGATGTGGAGGCCGGCGCCATCTGCTCGCTGATCGGCCCAAACGGTGCGGGCAAGAGTTCGCTGCTGAACGTCATCAACGGCGTGTACGCACCGCAGCGCGGCACGATCCGCTTCGCGGGCCACGCGTATGCGCGGATGAACGCCTACCACGCGGCACACACCGGCATCGCGCGAACGTTCCAGAACATCGCGCTCTTTCGGCGGATGAGCGTGCTCGACAACGTACTGACGGGGCGCAGCTTGCACCGGCACAGCACGTGGATCGAGCAGACCTTCGGCGTAGGCCGCGCGCGACGCGATGAAGTGCAGCAACGCGAGCACGCGGACAACGTGATCGACGCACTCGATCTCACCCGTTATCGCAGCACGCCGGTCGGCACGCTGTCGTATGGCTTGCAGAAACGTGTGGAACTGGCACGGGCACTCGCCGCCGAGCCTCGGCTCTTGCTGCTCGACGAACCGATGGCCGGCATGAATGCCACAGAAAAAGCCGAGATGGCACGTTTCATCGCCGATGCAAACGCGCGGCTCGGCGTGACAGTCGTGCTGATCGAGCACGACATCGGCCTGGTGATGGACATTTCCAGCCACGTCGTAGTGCTCGATTACGGCAAGAAGATCGCCGACGGCACGCCCGCCGAGGTGCGTGCGAACCCGGCTGTGCTCGCCGCCTATCTCGGCACGCGCCACTGACCCATGGATTGAACCGATGGATTTCTTTTTCGAAGTGCTGGCCGGCGGCCTGCTTGCCGGCGTCATGTATTCGCTCGTTGCGATCGGTTTTGTGCTGATCTATAAGGCTTCGGGCGTCTTCAACTATGCGCAGGGTGCGCTGGTATTGTTCGGCGCACTCACGTTCGTGAGCCTCGTCGAGCGGCACATTGCGCCGTGGCTCGCGTTCGCCATCACGCTTGCGGCGCTTGTCGCCATCGCACTCGCGGTAGGGCGGTTCGTGTTGCGGCCGCTCGTGAACCGTGCGCCCATCGTGCTCTTCATGGCGACGCTCGGCTTGAGCTTCATTCTCGAAGGCGCGGCGCAACTCGTGTGGGGCGCACAGGTACACGGTCTCGACATCGGCATCGACGACAAACCGCTCGCGCTCGCGGGCGTGATGATCAGCCAGCTCGATCTATTTGCCGCCGCAACGGCCGGCGTGCTCGTCACCGTGCTCGCGCTGCTCGCGCGATATACGCGCTTCGGCCTTTCGCTGCGCGCCGTGGCCGACGACCCGCTTGCCGCGCTCGCCGTCGGCATACGGTTGCCGCGCGTGTGGGCTGTCGTCTGGGCACTCGCGGGCTTCGCGAGCCTTGTGGCCGGGCTATTGTGGGGCGCGCGGCTCGGCGTGCAGTTCTCGCTGTCGCTCGTCGTGCTCAAGGCGCTGCCGGTGCTGATCATTGGCGGTTTTTCGTCGATCGTGGGAGCGATTGTGGGCGGCCTCATCGTAGGCGGTACTGAAAAACTCGCCGAGGTGTACGTCGGCGCATGGGTAGGCGGCGGCATCGAGAACTGGTTCCCCTACGTTCTCGCGATGCTGTGCCTGCTGGTGCGGCCTGTGGGGCTCTTTGGCGAGCCCGCCGTCGAACGCGTGTGAGGTCCGCCATGTCCACTCGCCTTGCTCCTGCTCCCTCCTCCATCTCCGAATTGCGCGGCCAGCGCGTATGGACGCTTGTTGCAAGAGTCGCCGTCGCGGCCGTTCTATTTGGCGTGGTGCCCGCCTTTGCGAGCGAGTACTGGTTGACCGCCGTGCTCACGCCATTCCTCGTGCTCTCAGCCGCGGCGCTCGGCCTCAATCTCGTCACAGGCTACGCCGGGCAACTCTCGCTCGGCTCGGCCGCGTTCATGGCCGTGGGCGCCTACGCCACCTACAACCTGATCGTGCGCGTGCCAGGGCTACCCTTGCCGGCGGCACTCCTTGGCGGCGGGCTCATCACCGCAGCCGTTGGCGCGCTGTTCGGCCTGCCCGCGTTGCGCATCAAGGGCTTCTATCTGATCGTCTCGACACTCGCAGCACAATTCTTCGTGGAATGGTTGTTCACGAAAGTGAGCTGGTTTTCGAACGACGATACGTCAGGCGTGCTCTCGGCGCCAAGACTTGCCATCGGCAACTGGCAGATCGATACGCCCATGTCCCGCTACCTCTTCGTGTTGGGCACGGTGTTGCTGCTGTTCGCGTTTGGCGCGCGTCTCGTGCGCAGCGAATTGGGTAGGCGCTGGATGGCCGTGCGCGACATGGACACCGCCGCAAGCGTGATCGGCATTCCGGTTGCGGCATCGCGCCTTTATGCATTCGCGCTCAGTTCGTTCGTGATCGGCATTGCCGGTGCGCTGTGGGCGTTCGTCTACCTCGGCACCGTGGAACCGCATGGCTTCGATCTGAACCTGTCGTTCCAGGTGCTGTTCATCGTGATTATCGGCGGCATGGGCAGCGTGGGCGGCAATCTGCTCGGCGCGGCCTTCATCGTGTTGCTGCCCATCCTGCTCTCCAATGCGGCGAGTGCACTGTCGCACGTTGGAATCGAAGCGGGTCAGCTGCAAAACCTGCAGAAAATCGTACTCGGCACGTTGATCATCGTCTTCCTCGTGCGGGAGCCCGAAGGACTCGCACGGCTGCTCCAAACCACCTTTCAACGGTTGCGGGCGCGTCACCTCGCCTGACCGGATCGAACAAGCTCTCTTTTACCTGCACCCTTCACACATCTCAAACTCGATAAGGATCCCACATCAATGAACGGAAAAAGCAAACAGCGGCGCTTCACTCGTGCGCAATTGACGAGCGTACTCGCCACTGCCGCACTGGGCATTGCGCTTGCCTTGAGCAACGCTCCGAATGCGCAAGCGGCCGGCGAACAATACTTCCCGCTGCAAAGCTATCGCGTAGGACCGTATGCGGCCGGCGGCAGCGGCTTCTTCGGCGGCTTCATCGATTACCTGCAACTCATCAACGCGCGCGACGGCGGCGTGAACGGCGTCAAGCTGACATGGAGCGAGTGCGAGACCGAATATGTGGTCGAAAAGGGCGTGGAATGCTATGAGCGTCTGAAGCACGGCCTGAACGGCGCACCGGCCGCGGCCACCAATCCGCTTTCAGTCGGCATCGCCTACGCCACGCTGGACCGCTCTACGGCGGATCGTCTGCCGCTCATCACGATCAACCACGGTCGTACGGATTCGACCGACGGCGCGGTGTTTCCGTACGTCTTTCCGCTTCAGTTGAATCCGTATAGCGAGGTATCGGCGATCATCAATTACATCGGACAGCAGTCGGGCGGACTGGGCGCGTTGCAGGGCAAGAAGATCGTCGTGCTCTATCACGGCTCGCCCTATGGCCGCGAGACGATTCCGGTGCTCGACATTCTTGCGAAGAAGTACGGTTTTTCGCTGACGCAGATCGAGGTGCCGCATCCGGGCAACGAACAAGGCTCGCAATGGCTCACGATTCACCGCATCAATCCTGATTGGGTAATTCTGCGCGGCTGGGGCGTGATGAATCCGGTTGCGCTGAAGTCCGCTCAGAAGGTGGGGTACCCGGCCAACCACATCATCGGCAACATCTGGAGCAATTCCGAAGAAGACGTGCGGCCCGCAGGCGATGCGGCAAAAGGCTTTCTTTCGATCACCACGCATCCATCGGGCACCGACTACCCCGTGGTTCAGGCCATCAACCAGTACGTCATTAAGCCCGGCAACGGCAACCTCAAAGACCCTGCGCGGTTCGGCACCGTGTACTACAACCTGGGCGTGGTCAACGGCATCCTGAACGTCGAGGCGTTGCGCGTGGCGCAGGCCCGCTTCGGCAACAAGCCGCTGACAGGCGAACAGGTGCGCTGGGGCTTCGAGCATCTGAAACTCGATGACGCGCGGCTCAAGCAGCTCGGCGCATACGGTCTCGTGCAGCCGCTCAAGCTTTCGTGCGCGGACCACGAAGGCGGCGGTGCGGTGCGCTTTCAGCAATGGGACGGCACGAAGTGGAACGTGGTGAGCGGCTGGGTGCAGGCGGACCGCGCGTTGCTGCGACCCATCATCGAAAAATCGGCGAACGCGTACGCGAAGGAGAAGGGCATCACGCCACGCGATTGCAGCAAGGACGTAGGCGCATGAGCGACACACCCATCCTCCAGGTCGACGCAATTCGCGTGGCGTACGGCGGGCTCGCGCCCGCTGTGAGCGACGTATCGCTGACCGTTCCGAAAGGGGGTTTCGTTGCCCTGCTGGGCGGCAACGGTGCGGGCAAAACCACGACGCTGAAGGCCGTCTCGAACCTCGTTCGCGCGGAACGCGGCGCACTGGAAGCGGGCCGCATCATCTACCGCGGCGAATCTGTCGCGAACATCGACCCGTGGTCACTCGCTAAGCGTGGACTCGTCCAGGTGCTGGAGGGACGGCGCTGCTTCGCGCATCTCACAGTGGAAGAAAACCTGCGCATCGGCGCGTTCGTGCACAGGCCGACGCGCCGCGCGCTCGGCACCGAAGTGGACCGCGTGTATGCGATTTTTCCCCGACTGAAGGAACGGCGCCATGCGTTGGCCGGCCACACCTCGGGCGGCGAACAGCAGATGGTGGCATTAGGCCGCGCATTGGTTGCGCGGCCCTCGCTGATCTTGCTGGACGAGCCATCGATGGGCCTTGCGCCCCACGTCGTGGAAGAGATTTTCGAAGTGGTGGCGGCACTGAATCGGGATGAAGGCGTGAGCGTTCTGCTCGCCGAACAGAATGCGGCGGTCGCGCTACGGCACGCACAGTACGGGTACGTGCTGGAAAGTGGGCGAGTTGTGGCGCAAGGACCGGCGGCGCAGCTTGCAAGCTCGGACGTGCTTCGGGATGCTTATCTGGGTGGGGGAAAGCGGGCAGGCGTGGACGCGGCTGTCGGCCTTCAGTGACGACTCACGCAATCTGGTTTCCTTGTATTCAAGGTCTTCTTTCGATTTCGATCAGGCCGCGTGTTCATGATCGAGCATCGCGGTACGCACTCGTATGCCGTGTAATCCCGGAAAAAAGCTGCCATGCGAAAATGAGCCCCGCTGCGTAAGGGGGGCCCGACGAGTTTTGCTCGACAACCGAAGTGCCTGAAAAAATGCACTCGCACGGTCATTCCCGCAGCGCGTCTTCAACGATAAGCCGGATGACCGATCATGATGAACCTGATGCATTGGCGGCTGCTGTTGGCCGTGGCTGACGCCCGCTCAATCTCGAAGGCCGCTGCACAGGTCGGCATGACGCAATCCGGCGCGAGCCAGGCCATCAGTCAACTGGAAGACATGCTGGGCGTGAAGGTGCTTCAGCGAGACCGGCGCAGCACCACCGTGACGGCGATCGGCGAGCAGGTGACCGAGCGGGCGCGACGCATGGTCGCCGAATGGGAGTCCATCAAGTCGCTCGTCGATGCGTCACGCGGGCTGCATGGCGGGCGAATCAGACTCGCCACTTTTCCTTCGATCTTTGCGAGCCTGTTGCCAAGCTTTCTGCAATCGTTTGGGCAGCTGTATCCGGGCATTGAGGTCATTTCGCTCGAGGGCACCGACGAGGAAATCGAAACATGGCTTGCAGAGGGGGCCATTGATGTCGGCGTCGTTCTGGATGCCGGTCCCGAACGTGATGCGCTGGTGCTTGGGCGCGATGCATGGGTCGTGGCGGCACCGACCGGCCATCCGCTGGGGCGCCGGTCGAGCAGCATCGCGGTGTCGCTCGAAGAACTCGTAGATCAACCGTACGTGCTCGCCACAGGCGGGTGTCGCCGAAACAGCAAATGGCTGCTGGAAAGTGCGGGATTCGCGTTGTCCGATGTTCGCATCTGCGTGCGCGACTGGTCGACGGCTTTCAAGCTGATTCGCGAAGGCGTGGGGGTGTCGCTCGTTCCCGAGTCGACGTTGCCGGATAAGCGGGAGGGGTTGCGTGTGCTGAATCTGCGTACGCCGATGTACCGCGAGTTCGGCCTTGCGTGTTCCGAAGCCGCCCGCAACGCACCCGCGATCCAGGCGCTGTTCGACCAGTTGCAACGAACCGCCGTGGCGGCCCGCCGGCCCAGGCGCGCCATCTCGACGATGTCATAAGGCGAGCTGATTCCGGCTCGCTCGAATTCTAATTTTGTGGAGCACAGGACAAGGCCATAGGATCGCCTGCAGGGACAGTTCGCCACGCGGCGACGCAAGCCGCGCCGACCATCGCGCCCTGCACCGTCTCGACACGACCAACGATCCATTGCCATGAAACTCTATTTCGCTCCCAACGCGTGTTCGCTTTCGCCGCATATCGTCCTTCGCGAACTCGGTCTGCCGTTCGATCTCGTTCGAGTCAACAACAAAACGAAGCGCACATCCGAAGGTGGGAACTTCCTCGCGGTGAACCCGAACGGCTACGTTGCTGCGCTCATGCTCGACAACGGGGCCGTGCTCACCGAAGGTCCCGCGATACTCCAGTATCTGGCCGACCTGAAACCTCAATTGGGACTCGCGCCGCCGAACGGAAGCTGGGAGCGCGTGCGGCTTCACGAGACGCTCAACTTCATCACCTCGGAAATTCATGCCGGCTGCAGTCCGCTGTTCAATGCCGAAATTCCGGACGCGGTGAAAGGGCTTTTCAAGCAGAAGCTATGCAAACGCCTGGATACGGTCAGCGCCACGCTCTCGCGGCAAGACTATCTGCTGGGCAACTTTGGTGTGGCGGACGCTTATCTGTACACGGTGCTGTCGTGGCTACCGAGATTCTCGATCGATATCGATAGCTGGCCGGCGCTCGCGCGCTTCATGGAACGCGTCGGCGCGCGAGAAACGGTCAAGGCCGCACTCGCCGCGGAAGAAGCGGCGCCCGATGCGTAGCCGGACCCTTCGCGCAGCGGTACCGATCGCAGCCTCCGCTTTCGGGCGACGAGAAGACTGCTCATCTCGCGTCGCTTGAGGTACGGCATAAGTGAGCGCTCACCGGGGCGTCGTTCGTCTGGCAAGCGGATGGTGCTCGACCCGTCGCCCGAGAGCCGCCAACGCGTCCGCTCGACTCCTCATTGACCGTTAGTTGCACGCATGTGCTCGGCAACCGCCTTGTAGTCGTAAGTGGGATAGAACTCGGTGCGATAGCCGCCCCACGCCGTGTTTTCGATGGCGCGATTCACCTCGCGCAAGCGGCTGGCGGGCACACGCAGCGTGACGACCTGGCCCACGCCCATCATCACGTACCACGACACCACCTCGATGCCGGGCGGCGGAAACGTCTTGTAGAACCCCTGCTCGCGCAGTTGTTCGTTGATCTTGGGGAGTGGCTTCGACTCGTCGTGGCGCAGGAAGATGGTGAGCAGGAAGGTGTCGCTGGCGGGCTGCGCTGCGGACGCGGAAACAGCATTTGCCGCCGTTGATGGCGTGGGCGCCGTCGAGGCCGAATTGGCGCTCCACGCCGCGGACGGCACAACCAGCATGGATGCCGTCAACGCGGCGGACAGCGTGGAAAGCAGACTGCAACGGACGAACGCTCGCAACATGAAAGCCTCCGGAAAGACAGGCGACGACCGTCGCCTGGATCGTTGAAGCGTAGCAAACGCACTTCCCGAAGGTGGGTGAAGCGGGCAATTGGGACGTGTTACGAGGTGTGGGACACGGCCACGGTAGAGGGCGCGGGCGTGAACCTCACGGTCGAGCGTCGGCCCTCCACGTGGCCGGCCCTCCTTTCTCGGCCGCTACGCTCACTGCTCCACCGGCCTCAACGCATCACTGCCACCCGACCGCCCTCGCCCTCGCCCTCGCCCTCGCCCTCGCCCTCGCCCTCGCCCTCGCCCTCGCCCTCGCCCTCGCCCTCGCCCTCGCCTCCGCCCGCGCCCGCGCCCGCGCCCGCGAAAAGTTTATGCGCATCAACTTTTGACATTCGGCACCACGCCACCGCGATCCACCGTCCCCCGCGACGCCTGCATTGCCTGGCACCCGCCCCACCACACGGCAATCGCCACCACCGAAAGCGCGCAAGAAACCCACAGCGATTCCCGCATCCCGTCGATGAAACGCGGTTCAACAGCCAACAACGTCCCGAACACCGCGACGCCCAGTGCGGCGCCAGCCTGTCGCGCCGAGTTCAGCACGCCAGCGGCAATGCCCGCGCGGCGCGCATCGACGGTGCTCATCAGCGCCGCAGTGGCAGCGGGCGTCACGAAGCCGCCGCCCAGTCCCACCAGCGGCAGCGGCAACGCGACGAGCCAGTAAGGCGCAGTGGTGTCGGGCAGCGCCAGTGCGGCGAACCCCGCGGCCTGCAGCGCCAGCCCCGCGGTCAACGGCCAGCGCGCACCGTAGGCTTTGACGAGTCGCCCCACCGCGACGTTGCCGCCCGTCACCACCACGGTGAGCGGCAGGAACGCGAGCCCCGTCCACAACGGCGAGTAGCCTCGCGCACGCTGGAAGTACAGGGCCAGCACGAAGACGAGCCCGAACGAGGTGAGCGCCGTCGTCATCGCAGCGAACGCCGCGCCCGTGAACACGCCGTGGCGGAAAAACGCGAGCGGCAGCATCGGCTGCGCGCGCCGCACTTCGATGGCGATGAAACCGGCCCACGCCACAACACTCGCGCCAATGCCGGCCACCACAGCCTGCGAGCCCCACCCCAGCGACCCGCCTTCGATCAGCACGGCAATCGACGCACCTAGCGCGACGATCGCCGCAATCTGGCCCGCGACATCGAGATGTCGAGCGGTCTCGCGTCGTTCGTCGCGAGACACGCGCAGCGTGAGCCAGATGCCAAGCAGACCGATCGGCACATTCACGGCGAAGATGCCGCGCCAGCCCCACACGTCGATGAGCACGCCGCCCGCGAGCGGCCCCGCCGCCAGCGCCGCGCCGCCGCAGCCGGCCCACACGCCGATGGCTCGCGCGCGCTCGCCGGCATCGGGATACGCGCGGTTGAGCAGGGTGAGGGAGCACGGCACGAGCAAAGCGGCGCCCACGCCTTGAAGCACGCGCGCCGCAATCAGCATCGTCATGTCGGGAGCGAAGCTGCAGAGCGCGGACGCCACGGTGAATACGGCGAGTCCGCCAAGATAGCTGTTGCGCGCGCCCCACCGGTCGCCCAGCATGCCGCCCGTCAGCAGCAAACTCGCGAATGCGAGCGTGTAAGCGTTCACTACCCATTGCAGCGCCGTCATGCCGCCGCCGAACGTGGTGCCGATCGATTGAAGCGCCACATTGACGATCGACGTATCGAGAATCACGACGACATAGCTGATGCTCGTCGCTGCGAGCACGCGGCGCTGCGAGGCGCGGCGGCCCTGGGTGGTCAGGAGGCTTTCCATCGTGCGAACGGTCCGAACAGGAACATACGTCCAGTGTGGTGTCGGCCGGGCCTTCAACGCTTCGATGCGCATCGAAGCATGCACGCACGCTGGCGGCCTATCATGACCTCGCAGTTGATCGGGACAACAAGAGACAGCAACGGACAGCAACGGAGACAGACATGGAAGTACACCCGAACATCGCGTCAACCGCGTTCCTGATCGCCGATCCCGCGCGCTCGAAGATGCTGCTCGCACTCGTCGATGGTCGCGCGTTGCCCGCCGGCGAGCTGGCCTACGCCGCGGGCGTCACGGCGCAGACGGCCAGCACGCACCTGGCGCGGTTGCTCGATGGTGGGATGGTCGCGGTGGAAACGGAGGGGCGGCATCGGTATTACCGGCTCAGCGGGCCGCACGTGGCGCTCGTGCTGGAGAATCTCGCGTCCATCGTGCCGCCGTCGGGCGACATACGACGCAAGCCGCTCAGCCCGCAAGCGCAGCGGCTACGTTTTGCACGCTGCTGCTACGACCACCTCGCGGGGCAAGTGGGCGTGGCGGTGACGCAGGCGCTCGTGAGCCGCGGCGCGCTGGTCGAGACCGAAGACAAGCAGTTCGACGTGACGCCGCACGGGCACCAGTGGTTCGCGGGCATCGGGCTCGACGTTAGCGCCGTGAGGCCGACGCGGCGCGGTCTTGCGCGCCAGTGCCTCGACTGGACCGAGCGGCAGCATCACCTCGCCGGGCCGCTCGGCGTGCAGTTCATGGCCGTGATGTGCGGTCATGGCTGGCTGCGGCGCGAGAAGTCGTCGCGCGCGGTGCAAATCACGCCGTCGGGCTGGGACGCGTTGAAAGAGCATCTCGGCATCGAGGGCCGCCTCGGCACGCTTTCGTGCGAGCCGTGATTCAACGCGGCTTCTTTGCTTCCGAGGGCGCCCCAGGGTCGACCTCCGGCGCCTCTTTTGCCATCCCGGCCGCGCGCGCCAACAGCACCTCCCGATCGCGCCGGTTTCGCGTCATCGCTGCGGCGCGCTCGAACGCCGCGCGCGCTTCGTCGCGTCGTCCGAGTCTTGCGAGCAGGTCGCCTTGCACGCCGGGCAGCCACGGGTAGCTCGCAAGCGCGGGATCGTCGGCAAGCTGTTCGACAATTTCGAGCCCCGCTGCAGGACCGAATGCCATGCTCACGGCCACCGCGCGATTGAGTTCGACCACCGGCGACGGCGCGACCTGCGCGAGCGCGTCGTAGAGGGCGACGATCTGCGGCCAGTCGGTCTCCTCCACCGTGCGAGCGCGTACATGGCAGGCCGCGAGCGCGGCCTGCAGCGCGTAGGGTCCGAGCGCACCGCCCAACGCCTCGGCGCGTTCGAGCGCGGCAAGCCCGCGGCGGATCAGGAGCGCGTCCCAGCGGCTACGGTCCTGATCGGCGAGCAACACGGGCCGCCCTTGCGCATCGACGCGCGCGTGAAGGCGTGACGCCTGGATCTCCATCAGCGCGACGAGGCCATGCACTTCGCTCGTCTCAGGCATGAGTTGCGCGAGGATGCGCCCGAGCCGCAGCGCCTCTTCGCACAACGCGGGCCGCATCCAGTCGTCGCCGGCTGTGGCCGAGTAGCCTTCGTTGAAAACGAGGTAGATCACTTCGAGCACCGACTCCAGACGCAGCGCTCGCGCCTCTGCGTGCGGCACTTCGAACGGCACTTTCGCGGCAGAGAGCGTGCGCTTCGCCCGCACGATGCGCTGCGCGATGGTCGGCTCGGCCACGAGAAACCCGCGGGCAATCTCGTCGGTGGTAAGCCCGCCCAGCAGCCGCAACGTGAGCGCGACGCGTGCATCCGTAGAGAGCACCGGATGACACGCCGTGAACACGAGCCGCAGCAGATCGTCGCCGATGTCGTCTTCGCGCGCGGCATCGAGCGCATCGACGAAGTCCGGCACGACGTGCGCTTCGAGCGCATCGAGGTCCGCGCCCAGTTCCTCATGCTTGCGCGCGTGCAGCGCGGCAAGCCGCAGCCGGTCGAGCGCGCGGTTCTTCGCGGTGGTCATGAGCCACGCTCCCGGGTTGTCCGGCACACCGGTTTCGGGCCAGCGCTCCAGCGCGGCGACGAGGGCGTCCTGCGCGATCTCTTCCGCGAGTCCCACGTCGCGCACCACACGCGCCACGTGGGCAATCACCTTCGCTGACTCGATGCGCCATACCGCTTCAATCGCCCGATGCGTCGCGCTGGTCGCCGCACCCGTCACGATGCACCTGTGCCCGCGTGGGCCTGCTCGTGCGATTGCCCGGTTGCGCTGTTCTCTGCACGGCTCTCTGCGCTGCTCTTGTCTGCGTCAGCAGCAGCCGGCGGATCGCCCATCATGTGCACGAGTTCCCAGATGTGCCCGTCCACATCCTCGAAGCTGCGCCCGTACATGAAGCCGTAGTCTTGCGGCGCACGGTCCGATCGCCCGCCCGCGGCAAGCGCCTTCTCCACCAGTGAATCCACTTCGGCACGGCTCTCGCACGACAGACAAACGAGCACTTCGGTGCTCGCTCGCGGATCGGCCAAGGGCCGGCTCGTGAACGTCGCCATGAAATCGGTCTGCAGCAGCATCACGAAGATGTTCTCGCCGACGATCATGCTGGCCGCCTGGTCGTTCGTGAATTTCGGATCGAACGTGAAGCCGAGGTGACTGAAGAAGTCCATCGCGCGCTTGAGGTCGCGAACGCCGAGGTTGACGAAGATTTGCTTGTGCATGGTTCGCTCCTTGTTCAGCGCGTCGTGGTCCTGGTGGTTTCGAGTTCGCGAAAACGCTGGATCGCCTCGCTCTGTTCGAAGTCTTCCAACTCGTAAAGCTGGCGCACTTCGATCTCGCCATCCGCGTCTTCGCCGAACGGCGCCGGGAAGCGCCGCGCCCATTCCATCGCTTCCTCGCGCGAACGCACCTGGATCAGCGTGTAGCCGGCAATCAGCTCCTTCGTCTCCACGAACGGGCCGTCGATCACGCTGCGCTTGCCCGCCGAATAACGGACGCGCCAGCCCTTCGACGTGGGCTGCAGGCCGGACGCATCGAGCAGCACGCCCGCCTTCGCCAGTTCCTCGTGATAAGTCGCCATTGCGGCGAACACGGTGTCGTCGGCGGGCATGATGCCCGCCTCGCTCTGTGCCGTCGCTTTCACCATGATCATGAATCGCATCGCGTTCTCCTTTTGGGCTCGTCGATTGAATGAATGGCCGGCGCTTGCCGGTACGTTTTCATTCACACGACGCACGACGCGCAGGCGAATCGACACGAAAGACGGTGACGAGACGTGTCACCAGGGTAAATACCTGGTCAGGTAAAGCAGGGACCAAGTTCGCGCACTTCCACCGTGGCCCATTGCGCGGCGGGACACTGCTGGGCGATGGCAACCGCTTCGTCGCGGCTCGCGCATTCAATGAGAAAGAAGCCGCCGATCATTTCCTTCGCTTCGGCAAACGGACCATCAACGAGACGCGGACGACCCTCGCGCACCTGCACACGCACGGCGTCGCGGTCCGAGCGCAGCGATTGCGTCATGACGAGCTGACCGCGCTCTTTCAGGTCCGCGGCGAAGTCGAGCATGCGTTGATAGAGCGCTTCGCCCTCGGGCATCGTGCGATCTTCGCGCTGCCCGCGCGGTTCGGCGATGAGTAGCATGTAGGACGCCATGAAAGCTCCAGTGGGACAACACAAACGGGTCAACGGAAACGGCAGAGAACTTCGATGGACAACGAATGGACGCAATAGAACGATGCGTGCTGAGCATACCGCAACTCGCCGCCGCGCGATGCGTCACCCAGGCCAATAACCGCCCGCCCGACAGCCTGCAGCGCTGAGCCGGCTGTTATAGGCTTGAACCCTTTACGGCGTCTTATCGCGGCACGATCGCGCTCGCCGCGCCGTTTGCCCCTGCCCTCTGCTTTCATCAAGGAGAAACAGCAATGGACTATGTCAGGCTCGGTTCCACCGGACTCGAAGTGTCACGCCTGTGTCTTGGCTGCATGACGTACGGTGTGTCCGAACGCGGCAATCACAGCTGGACGCTCGATGAAGATCGCAGCCGTCCGCTCATCCGCGAGGCCATCGAAGCCGCATCAATTTTTTCGACACGGCCAACACGTATTCGGACGGCACCTCCGAAGAGATCGTGGGCCGCGCGCTGCGCGACTTCACGAAGCGCGACGACATCGTGATCGCGACCAAGGTCTATAACCGCATGCGTCCGGGGCCTAACGGCGCGGGGCTCTCGCGCAAAGCGATCTTCAACGAGATCGACAACAGCCTGCGCCGCCTCGGCACCGACTACGTCGATCTCTATCAGATCCACCGCTGGGACTATCACACGCCTATCGAAGAGACGCTCGAAGCGCTGCACGACGTGGTGAAGGCGGGCAAGGCGCGGTATATCGGCGCGTCGTCCATGCACGCGTGGCAGTTCAGCAAGGCACTCTACACATCGCGGCTCAACGGATGGACGTCGTTCGTGAGCATGCAGGACCACCTCAACCTGCTGTATCGCGAAGAAGAGCGCGAGATGCTGCCGCTGTGCGCGGACCAGAAGATCGCCGTGCTGCCCTGGAGCCCCCTTGCGCGCGGCCGCCTCACGCGTGACTGGAACGAGACCACGGAGCGCCAGGAATCCGACGCCGTAGGGCACAAGCTCTACGACGCCACCGCCAACGCGGACCGTGCAGTCGTGGAAGCCGTGGCGCAGATTGCAAATGCGCGCGGCGTGTCGCGCGCGCAGGTGGCGCTCGCGTGGGTCGCGCAGAAGCATCCTGTGACGGCGCCGATTGTGGGTGTATCGAAGCCGCACCATTTGACCGACGCCATTGCGGCGCTCTCGCTCGCGCTCACTGAGGACGAAATCGCGAAGCTCGAAGCGCCTTACGTGCCGCATCACGTGGCGGGGTACGTTTAAACACGCGGGACGCAGCGGTATTCGAGCGGCATAACCCCTGCGTCAAATCGTCTGTCGTTTGCGATGGATCAGAAATCGCCGCGGCGAGCGGCGTAACGTCGAGGCAGGTCACCTTTATCGCCAGGGAGCGAACCGATGCCTGCCTCCACATTTTTCATTCCGTCCGTCAACATGATCGGCGCCGGCTGTCTGGAAGAAGCCGCGAAGTCGATGAAAGAGTACGGCCTGCACAAGGCCCTGATCGTCACCGACAAGGTGCTCAACGAAATCGGCGTGGTCGCCGGCGTACAGAAGCTGCTCGAAGCGCAGCAGATTCAGAGCTGCGTCTACGACGGCACGCGTCCGAACCCGAACACACGCAACGTGGCCGACGGCCTAGCGCTCTTGCGCGAACACGGTTGCAACTGCGTGATCTCGCTGGGCGGCGGCTCGCCGCACGACTGCGCCAAGGGCATTGCGCTCGTGGCGGCCAACGGCGGCGAGATCAAGGACTACGAAGGCGTAGACCGCTCCGCGCGTCCGCAATTGCCCATGGTCGCGATCAACACCACAGCCGGCACGGCTTCGGAAATGACGCGCTTTTGCATCATTACCGACGAAGTGCGCCACATCAAAATGGCGATCGTCGACAAGCACGTCACGCCGGTGCTCTCGGTCAACGATCCTCAGTTGATGACGGGCATGCCGAAGAGCCTGACCGCAGCCACCGGCATGGACGCGCTCACGCATGCCGTGGAGGCCTACGTTTCCACGGCAGCGAATCCGATCACGGATGCCTGCGCACTGAAGGCCATCACGATGATTTCCGGGTCGCTGCGCGCGGCCGTGGCGGACGGCAACAACCTGGCCGTGCGCGAGAACATGGCCTACGCGCAGTTCCTTGCGGGCATGGCATTCAACAATGCGTCGCTGGGTTACGTGCATGCCATGGCTCACCAGTTGGGCGGTTTCTATGATTTGCCGCACGGTGTCTGCAACGCAGTGCTGCTGCCGCACGTGCAGGCGTTCAACGCGCGTGTGGCGGCAGAGCGACTGCGTGACGTGGCCGCGGCAATGGGCGTCAACGTGGTGGGACTCTCGAATTACGAGGGCTCGCAGGCCTGCATTCAGGCCATCAGCAAGCTGGCCCGCGACGTCGGCATTCCGGCTGGACTGCGCGAGCTCAAGGTGAAGGAAGAAGACTTCGATACGCTCGCCACCAATGCGTTGAAAGACGCCTGCGGCCTCACGAATCCCTTGAAGGCAAGCCACGAAGATATCGTGGGCATCTTCAAGGCTGCGATGTAAGCCGCTGCGATTTAAGCCGCTGCGATGTAAGCCGCTTTGAAAGCAGGTCGCATAGCGGCCTGTCACGACACACGAAGGGCGGACTCTCCGCCCTTCGTGCTTTTTGCGCGGCGCGCTTAGCGCACTCAGTATCTCGTTCCCGCCACGTTTCAACCTGCACTGCTAGACTTGCACGGGCCTTCAGCAAGGAGCAGCCATGCAAGTCACCGTTCTCGGGGCAGGCATTACCGGCCTCACCAGCGCCTGGGCACTCTCGAAAGCCGGCCACAGCGTCACGCTCGTCGAGCAGGGATCGATTCCGAACAAGCTTGGCGCATCCGGCGATCAGCACCGCATGATCCGTCGCGCGTACGGCAGCGCCGACGGCTACGCGCGCAACATCAACGAAGCATTCGAAGCGTGGGATGCGCTCTGGAACGACCTGGGTGTCTCGCACTATGCCAGGCGCGGCGTGCTGGGCATTTCGCAGCACGTGGGCGACGACGCCGAGTTGTTCCGTGCAGGACTCGACCGCGTCGGCTTTCGCTATGAAGCGTTGAGCGCACACGAGGCCGCGAGTCTTTATCCGTTTCTCGATGCCTCCACGTTTCGCCACGCATGGCTCGACCGCGAAGGCGGCGCGCTGCTGTGCGAAGGCATCGCGCGCGATCTCTCTGCGTGGCTCGTGAAGCGCGGTGTGGAAATTCGCACGCAGACGCGTGCGCTTTCCGTCGATCCGGCCAGTGCTTCCGTCCAGCTCGACGACGGCAGCACGCTCAAGGCAGACCGCCTCGTCGTGGCTGCCGGCGGATGGGTCACGCGGCTCTTCCCCTCGCTTGTCCGCACGTTGACGACGTGGCGCAACGTCGTGGTCTACGTGCAGCCGCCCGCCGACCTGGAGCCCGCATGGCGCGAGGCGCCGGCCATTGTGGACATTGGCGGCGCCTCGAGCGGCTACGTGCTGCCGCCGGTGGGCACGCTGGGGCTCAAATTCGGAGCGAGTTCGCACAAGACCGTGAATCCCGATGCCGACACGAATCGCGAGCCGTTGCCTGACGAAGGCCAGGCGGTGCGCAGCCTTTTTTCACCACCGCTTGCGCGCATCGACGAATACGCGATCACGAACGTGCGCACCTGCGTCTACACGTTCACCGCGGACACGCGCTTCTTCGCGGAGCAGATTGGCCGCGCGCTCGTGGTATCCGCGTGCTCGGGCCACGCGTACAAATTCGGCGCGGCCATTGGAAAGCGCGTGGCCCGTGCAGTAGGCAGCGGCGACACCGCTTCGCTGCTGCGCTGGCTGCGCGCCGAATAGCGCGTCTCGCAGACGGGGCGCGGCGTCGCGCCTCGAGCTCACATCAAACGGCGAATGATGTCGGCGAGTCGGGCAACGAGCGCATCCGCGTGCTGCGGCGCGATCTCCGCGTAGCCGAGCAAAAAGCCGTTGTAGCGGGCAGCATCCTCCGCGCGAAGGCAAAAGATGCTGAGCGGCGAAACAAGCAGCCCCTGCTCGCGTGCGGCGTCGCTCACGGCAACGTCGTTCACGGGCGCATCCAGTCGCACGCTCAGGTGCATGCCGCCCGCATCCGCGGACACCGTCACGAGCCCGGCCATATGCCGGCCCATCGCCTCGACCAGCGCCGCGCGCCGTTGCTGATAGACGCGCCGCATGCGCCGCAAATGCCGCGCATACCGGCCGCTTTCGATGAAATCCGCCAGCGCGAGCTGATCCGCCACGCGCCCTTGGCGCGCGAGCGAGCCAAGCGCCACGGCCGTGTCCGCGGCAAGCCATGGCGGCACCACCATGAAGGCGATGCGCAGCGCGGGAAACATGGTTTTGCTGAACGTGCCCAGATAGACCACGGGCGCGTCGGCAACCAGGCCTTGAATAGACGGTAACGGCGGGCCGCTGTGGCGTAACTCGCTGTCGTAGTCGTCCTCGATGATCCAGGCGCTGTTTGCACGCGCTTGCTCGATGAGCGCGCTGCGCCGTTCAAGGCTCAACACGCTACCCAGCGGATATTGATGCGACGGCGTCAAATAGACGAGACGCGGCGGCGTGCGCTGCCAGTCGTCGGGCGTGCTGGCCATGCCGGCTGCGTCCACGGGTATGGGCACGAGTTCGAGCCCGGCCGAGAGAAACGCGACGCGCGCGCCGTTGTAGCCGGGGTTCTCAATCCATACGCTGTCGCCCACATCGGCCAGCATGCGGGCGCAGAGATCGAGACTGGTCTGCGTGCCGTCTGTCACGAACACCTGTTCGGCTGTGCAGCGCACGCCCCGCGAAACGCGCACGTACTGCGCAATGGCACGGCGCAGCGCCGGGTGGCCGGCGCTGTCGCCGTAGCCCAGATCGCGTGCGTCGGTGTAGCGCCATGCGCGCTCCAGCGCGACGCGCCACTGCGCGAGCGGAAATTCGTCGAGCGCCGGTACCCCGAGCCGAAAGCCGCTGCTCGCCCCACGGGCGCTACGTCTTGGCGGCAAGGCCAGCACGCGCCGCGATAGCCCCGCGCCCTTTACGTCGTTACGGTCGGCCGGCAGCACAGGGTTGGCCGCGCCCACGCGATTCACCCACGAGCCATGACGGCTCGCCGTAATGAAACCCTCTTCGTTGAGCCGCTCGTAGGCGTACAGCACCGAGTTGCGCGCAATGCCGAGCTGCTCCGCGAGTGCGCGCGTGGACACGAGCTGCGTGCCGCGCCCGATGTCGCCATCCAGAATCGCCTTGCGCAGGCTTTCATACAGCAGGTCTTGCTGCGTGAGCTTGCGGCCCGCCTGCCGCGCGAAGTTCGACATCAACAAAGCGTAGTCCACGCCTGTGGCTCCAGATTTTTCCGTCCATGTGGGACTAACAATGGTGCCACGATTTTTTTAAGCTGAGTCAGGTCGATGGCGCTTCTTCTTTTTTCGCTGCGACGCGTTCAACCCGGCGAGGCACAGTGCATGGCAACTCATCGCGAGACATACGCCCAGAGCGCTGGGCGCACACGGAAGCCCACCCCTTTGCGGCGCGGCGAGCGGCAGACGCGCCCGCGTGGCCTCGCGATGCTCACGGTGAGCGCCGCTATCGCCGCGACAGCAGCGACGGGCTACTACGCTGTGAAGCCTGTCGAAACGGCGCAAGCGAACTTCGCGGCCTGCGTGAGCGACGTCGAACACGAGCAACAGCAGGCTGACGCAACCGTTCGGAAGAAAGAAAGGACGACAGACAACGCGAGCAGCGAACAAAGACTCGCCGCCCTCGCGCAATGCACGGCCGCGCAGTGACACCCGACCCACACACAACGAACCCTTCCAGGAGAGATGATCTTGACTGAAGCCCTCACCGTCCGCCCCGTCGTCCCGCAAGACTTCGAAGCGTGGTTGCCGCTCTGGGACGGCTACAACCGCTTTTACGGACGCCACGGCAAGACCGCGCTTTCCAGCGAAATTACGCGCGCAACGTGGCTGCGCTTCTTCGATGGCTACGAGCCCATGCATGCATTCGTGGCGGAGCGCGACGGCCGCCTGCTCGGCCTCGTCCATTACCTCTTCCACCGCAGCACGACGATGCTGGGTCCGGTCTGCTACTTGCAGGATCTGTTCACGCTGGAAAGCGAGCGCGGCAAGGGCGTAGGCCGCGCGCTGATTCTCGCGGTGTACGACGCTGCGAAAGCAGGCGGCTCAGCACGCGTGTACTGGCACACGCACGAAACGAACCACACGGCCATGCGCCTCTACGACAGCGTCGCCGAGAAGCCCGGCTTCGTCATGTACCGCAAAGACCTCTAACGCGAGCGCTCAGGCAAGGTCGGCCAGAAGCGAGTCGCGCACCGGAGGTCCGATGGTCTGCGTGGGCACGCGGTAGTTCGAATGATCGCAGCCGATCTTGAGCGGCGCGCCGGCCTTGAGGCGTGCCTTCAACGCCTCGCTCAATTCGAAGCGCACGAAATGCACCGCCGACGTTTTCTCGGCGTTCTCGCGTTCCAGGTCTTCGTCTGCGATCGCGTAGACGGGCGGCTCGTCGCCCACCTGAAGAAACACGTGGTCTTCCACGCCGATCAGCCGCGCCAACGCAGCGCGGCGTTCTATCTCGTTCTCGTACTCGATCTGCAAGGTCGCCTTGAGATTGCTGCCATCCGGCACAAGCGGAACGTAGGCATCGAGTTCGCCTTGAATGCCGTCCTCATCGAAAATCTTCTCGATGTGCAGCATTTCCTGAATCTGGTAGCGAATGGTGAACTCGTCTTCGAACAGGAACGTGAGGTGATTACCCAGCGTGACAGTGCGGCGCTTCTTGTGCTCGATCACATCGCCGCGCATGGCGTGGCGCACCTTGGCGTAGGCCTCCAGCGTCAGGAGCGACTCTCTTGCAATAGTCATCGAATGCCCTCTGTGTCGAACGTGAATGGTGAGCGCGCTCAGATTCCGTACGCCCGACGCAGCAGCGTGAGCGGATGCGCAAGCTGCGCCTTGTCCGGCAGCCTGTTTTCCTCGATACCCTGCGCGATGTGATGCCCGGCGAGCGCGCAGTCGGACGCAATGTAGTCGGTCTCGGGCTGCGCCATCGCCTTGAAGACAGGCGTGCCGATCTTCATGGACATCGCGTGAAACTCCTTCTTCACGCCGAACGTGCCCGCATGCCCCGAGCAGCGCTCCACGACGTCTACCTTCGTATCGGGCACGAGCGCGAGCATGTCGAAGGTCTTGCGGCCGATGTTCTGCACGCGGCCATGGCACGGCACGTGATACGAGACCTTGCCGAGCGGCGTCTTGAAGTCGGTCTTGAGCAGCCCGTCGCGATGGCGTGAGACGAAGTACTCGAACGGGTCCCAGAACGCTTCGCTTACAGCGAGCACGTCTTCTTCGCCGGGGAACATCAGCGGCAACTCGTGCTTGTACATGAGCACGCAGCTCGGAATGGCGCCCATCAGCGCATAGCCTTGGCGCGCGTATTTCGCGAGCACCGGCATGTTCTTGTCCTTCTTCGCGGCCACGCCTTCCAGGTTGCCTTGTTCGAGCAACGGCATGCCGCAGCATGCTTCGCTGGATACCAGCACGTACGGAATCTCGTTGTGATCGAGCACGGCGAGCAGATCGTGGCCAATGCCCGGCTCGTTGAAATTGACGTAGCAGGTCGCGTAGATGGCCACCTTGCCCGGCGTGCGTTCGCCGTCCTGCACGCGCGTCGCCGTGGCGGGGCGTGCGGCGCTGCGGAACTTGCGCGGCGCGAAGTCGGGCAGCCAGGCTTTGCGATCCACGCCCAGCGCCTCTTCCATGACACCGCGCGCAGCCGGCGTGTGGTTCACCGCGTTCACGGCTTGCGTCACGATGGGAATGCCGGCGAAGTGCCCGAGTGCATCGGTGTTCGAGAGCACCTTATCGCGCAGCTTCACTTCACCGCGCCGGTACGCAATGGCCTTGGCGCGCAGCATCAGGTGCGGAAAATCCACGTTCCATTGATGCGGCGGCACGTAGGGGCACTTCGTCATGTAGCAGAGGTCGCACAGGTAGCACTGGTCGACCACGCTGCCGAACGATTTCGGATCGACATCGTGTGCCTCGCCTGCGTCTGTGGCGTCCACCAGATCGAACAGCGTCGGAAAGGCGCCGCACAGCGATACGCAGCGGCGGCACCCGGCGCATATGTCGAATACGCGCGCCAGTTCCTTGTCGAGCAGCGCCTCGTCGTAGAACGCCTCGTTTCGCCAGTCGAGCGGATGACGCGTCGGCGCTTCAAGGCTGCCTTCCTTGTGGGGCATGACGTCTCCTGTTCTAGTTATGGAGGCTCGTGTTTTCGTGCGCCGCCTCGCGTGCATTCAGCGCGCGCAACAGCGCCTCGTCCGCTCGCAAAGAGCACGGACGAGGCGCGGCAGCAGTCGTTCTGCCGTGCAATATGCGCGACGCCTTGCGGTCTCAGTCCGCGAGCGCTTCGAGCGCCTTCGCGTAGCGGTTGGCGTGACTGCGTTCGGCCTTCGCGAGCGTTTCGAACCAGTTCGCGATTTCGTCGAAGCCTTCTTCGCGCGCGGTCTTCGCCATGCCAGGATACATGTCGGTGTATTCGTGCGTTTCGCCCGCAATGGCGGACTGCAGGTTCAGCCGCGACGAGCCGAAGGGCAGCCCCGTCGCCGGGTCGCCCACCGCTTCCAGATATTCGAGATGGCCGTGCGCGTGGCCGGTTTCGCCCTCCGCCGTGGACCGGAACAGCGCGGCCACGTCGTTCTGGCCTTCAACGTCGGCCTTCGCTGCGAAATACAGGTAGCGGCGGTTCGCCTGCGATTCTCCGGCAAACGCCTGCTTCAGGTTGTCCTCCGTCTTCGAGCCCTTGAGCTGTGCCATCTGTGCCTCCTTCCAGTCTGTATTGGGGGACGGCGCGCGGCTCGCCACGAACAGGCGCTTTTGCGCACCGTGCCTTTTAATCTAGAAGTTGCGCCTCGCGTTCCCAATTGTGTTTTTCAATCCCGCCGATAGCTGGAACACCATTTGCACGCTCACGTCGCTCAGTCGTGTGTGCTGTAGCGCAGCAACAAGCGCCGTCGCGGCAGCCTTGAATAACGCTTTCGCTGTCATAGACTGGTAAGTCTCACTGCCTTTCCTCCCTCGCACGGAACTGCCATGCGCCTGACCATTCTGATCAACGGTTCCGATCCGACCGTTAATCACGACTACGCTGTGCTATGGCTCGACACCGACGAGCACCGGTGGTCGCGAGAATCACATCAAGGGATCGATCTTCCCGAATGGGGCGAGTTGCGTGACGCCGGCGACGTCACTGCGCTGTGCGCCCCGAGCGTTGCAGAACCGCTGTGCACGCTGCGCGGGCTGCACGTGGACCGCAAGCAACGCATCAGCGCCACACAGGGCGACGCCGCGTGGTCGTCGGCCGGCGCGCGTGCGCAGATGACAGGCTACTGGCGGTTGCAAGCGGTAGACCGGCAGCACGTGCTGGCCGAACACCGCATCTTTGGCGATTAGTCTTCCTCTTGCGGTTGCCCTCCCGTTTTTTTGCGACGCCTGCGCGTCGGGGAAAACGCGTACCTTAAGCGCTTCTTAAGTCTGGCCGCTTAGAGTGGCGCCGTAGTCCACGCATTCAGGCCGCCGCAAGGCGGCCCTTTTTTTGCGCTGTCACTCCACGCCCATTTGCGCCTTGCCCAGCGTCGAGAGGTCGTCCAGCGTCGCGCGTCCCACGAAGTCGGTTTCGAAATGGTCGGCCGGAAAGTCGGGCGGGCTCTCGCCCTTCATGAACGCCGGCAACTGGCGCTTCAGGTACGCGTCGTTCTTCGCGCAGGCCGGCGCGGACGCAATGTACATGACGTTGCTGTAGCCCTTGCCGCGATGTGCGTCTTCCACGGCATGCACCACGTCGCTGTGCCAGAACACGGTGTCGCCCGGTCGCATGAGCGGGATGGACGACAGCGCCCGGAACAGCGGCGCGTGCCATTGGGGCTTGATCGAGAGCGCGCGGCCCGGCATTGCACCGCACAAATCGTCGTCGGCTACGTCGTCCTGAAGTGCGCGCGACAAGATGTAGACCATCGCGTTTGCGATAGGTACCAGTTGCAGCGTGCCGTCGCCTGGACCCTGCTGCGTGAGCGCGGTCCAGCCCTGAAAGGTGCGGAACATCGAGCACACTGCAGGCGACGGCACTTCGCGTACCTCCGTGCGATACGCGCCATCGAAGGGGTCGTAACGGCGCCAGTTTCCATCGAAGACGTGCCGATAGACCTTGCGAAAATTACTCTCGATCCAGCGCTCGACAGACCCGCCATCGCAATGCGCCGAAAGCCCCAGCGATTCCGAGCCCGGCGGCCGGCGCCGCAGCCGGTCGGCATAAACGGGAACGCGTTCGGGATCGAAATGCACGCGCCCTTCGCTTTGCGCGCGCCATAGCCGGTTCAGGAACACGCGCGCCGTGGTGAGCGCCGGCGACTGCCGCGCCATGACCTGCGGCTTCGACCAATAGACGCCGTAAATCTGCGGCTTGCTCGACGCGAGGTTGCCGAAATAGCGGTCTTCGGCTCGATGCTGCAGGCGCTCGTCCAGACGGTTGCGCTCCACGTACCGCGCGATCTCGTCGTCCCACTGCTCGACGAGCCTGGCGTCGAACACGCCTCGAATCACGCACGCGCCGCGCGACTTCACGCGCGCAGTCTGCTCGTCGCGCACGCGGCCCGCGGCAATGTCCGCGAAATCGATCTCCGGAATCACGGCCTCGCCGGCTGCACGTTGGACCTCGATTGCATTCGCCTCGCGGATCATTTCCGCCTCAACCTCGGCGAACACCTCGCGGTAGTTCGGCAGGGCCGCCTTCAATTCGCGTTTGGCTTCGCGGATGGCGGCCGGCAGGTCGTCGATGCTCAGGGGCGTCGTCACGGACGTCATGGTTGTCTCCTTCATGAATCTCGTTGAGATGGGTGCGACGAGCATAGGCGCCGCACGGCGCGGGCGGTGATACGATCCGGCCAATGACTTTGCGGATTCAGACATGAAACCGGCCTACGAACGCGTGGATTTCGGCGAGCATTGTTCGATTCGGGTCTATCACCGGCGCCTGCCGAAGATTCCCTTCGAATGGCACCACCATCCCGAGTACGAGCTGACGCTCACGATGAACAGCCGCGGCAAGCGCTACATCGGCGACAGCGTGAGCGAATACGGCGCAGACGACCTCGTGCTCGTGCCGCCGGATCTGCCGCATACGTGGGCGTCGAATCGGTCCATCGATGCCTCGCTGCCGCAGGTCGCCATCGTGATCTGGTTCGACGGCGACTGGGCGCGGCGCATGGCCGACTGCTGCCGCGAATACGAGCCGCTGCGTCGCCTGCTGCGTCGCTCGGCAAGCGGCCTCGCCTTCGCGAGCAACGCTGCCGCCGCCATGCGTGAACGCCTCGATGCGCTGCTTTCGACTGATGCGCGCACACGCCTCGCCGCTACGCTCGACGTGCTCTGTCTGCTTGCGGATGCCGATGGCGAGCCGCTCGCGTCACCGCATGCGTTTGCGTCGTCGCAAGCGTCCGGTCGAGCAGGCATGCCGAGCGGCCACGAGCCCGAACGCATTAATCGTGTGCTCGCATTGATCGACGCAAGATTCGCCGAGCCGTTGCGGCTCGGCGAATTGAGCGCGGCGGCCAGCCTCTCGGAGCGGTCGCTTAACCGCTGGTTCGTGCAGCACCTGGGCGAGAGCGTGGGCCGCTACGTCACGCGCGTGCGAATCGGACACGCAGCCCGCATGCTCGCCGACACGTCGCTGCCCGTTTCGGTCATTGCGTTGCGCTCAGGCTTTCCCAACGTCTCTCACTTCAACCGCCAGTTCAAATCGATGAAGGGCACCACGCCCGCCTCGTGGCGAAGTCAGTTTGCGAGCGGCAAAACAGCGGCTGCAGCGACAGTCGATCTCACCGAACGCTCGCCGTCATTGCAACGGCGCAAGTCGCGATCAAGCGCAACGAAGCGCGCCTGAACAGCGATGCGCGGGCGTGTCGAAGAGCCCTTCCAGCGCCTCGCCGCATGCAAACGAAACAGACCGTTTCAGCGCGCTGCGCAGCCAATGATCGCCGTTATACTTGCGGCCCCGTTCATCGATACTGCCACTCATGAAGAAGCTGCTCGCCTGCCTGCTGCTCTCCATTGCGGCTCACGCCGCTGCCTCGCCCTCCGCTTCGTCCTCACCCTGCACGCAGTTCGTTCCCGAAGGTCAGTTCCCGCGGCTCACCAATCCGAAGATGGAGCCAAGAACACGGCTCTTGTGCTACTCGGATTTCGTCGTGCTGCACTCCGGTATCACGCACGGGCCGCTCTGGTCCGCAGAACATCTCACGCGCGAGCACATTGCCGACGCGCAGGACATGACGCGCACCAACCGCTTCTTCGAAGACGACCGCCTGCCTGCCGGCGAAGGCGCCACGCTTGCCGACTATAAGCGCAGCGGCTTCGACCGCGGTCACATGAGCCCCGCCGGCAACCGCTGGAATCCGCAGGCAATGGCAGAATCGTTCTCGCTCGCCAACATCGTGCCGCAGAACCGGCAGAACAACGAACGGCTGTGGGCGCGCATCGAATCGACGGTGCGCAAGCTCGCGAGCCGCTATGGCGAAGCGTACGTGGTCACAGGTCCGCTCTTCACGGGCGCGCAGTTGCAGACTATTGGCCCGTCGCGCGTCTTCGTACCCACCGAGTTGTTCAAGGTGGTGTACCTGCCGTCGCGCGACATGGCCTTCGCCATCGTGACGCAGAACGTGGCAACGAACCGCTACGAGATTCGCTCCGTACACGATATTGAAGCGGCGAGCGGCATCCGGTTTCCTGGCATTCCGGAGAATCTGAAGGACCAACGTCCGGGAGGACTCAAAGGTGTTTAAGGCATACGCAAACGACGACGACGTGCTCAACGTTCAAGGCGACGCACTCACGGTAGAGAACGGCACGACGCGCGTCGTCGTGTCGGGCACGCTGGAAATTACGCGTGACAAGCGCGGCCTCAAAGCAGCGCTCGCATTGAAACAGGCGCTCGATAGCGTGGTGGAGACACTGCAGGCGCAATCGGACTTGCCGGAAAAGATCGGCGACGAGCCCGATGCGAAACCGGGCGTGGTCAACAACCCGTTCAAATAGGCAGGATCCCTGTTTATTGCTGGAGCCGTGCGCTTTCGCTACGAAACGAATGCTTGCCTCGCTTACGTTTTGTCACTGCATGAGGGTCAACTCGCGTGTCCACGCTTGCGTTGAATGGGCAGCGCTGACCTTTTTCAGCTGCCAACAAAAGGAGTCAAGTATGAAGACGATTTTCGCTGCGCTCGCATCCGCCCTGCTCGTTTCGACTGCTTTCGCGCAAGCTTCCGCGCCCGTATCGGCGGGCGCCCAGGCGAACCTGAAGGCCACGCCGTCCCTCACGCAAGCGGCATCCGACGTGAAGACCACGGCGCAAGACGGTGCCGCCAAGGTCGAAGAAAAGACCAGCGAAGCAGGCAAGAACGTCACGAAGAAGGCTCACGCAGTGAAGAAGGTCGCAGCGAAGAAGGTTCACGCGACCAAGGCGAAGGTCGAAGAGAAGACCAGCAAGACCACCGAGCCGGCCGCGGAAGGTACATCGGCCAACGTGCAGGCCGGCGCAACGGCCAAGGCCGGTGGCGATACGAAGACCAACGCTACGGAATAACAACGACAGTTGTATGTAGCATGCGCCGCACGGTTGCAGCACGAGACCATTGCGGCGTTGGAAGGGCGGGCTCAGGCTCGCCCTTTTTTCGATTCGGTCCCGTCTGATTCGTTCACGTCGGCAAGGGCCGCAAGCTTTTTCGCGTCCACGATTTCAATCTCCGCGTAGCGCAGCTTCAACGCACCCTGCATCTCGAACTGACGAAGAATCTGGTTGATGGTCTGCCGCGAGAGCGCGAGCATCATGGCCAGGTCTTCCTGCGGCACCTTGACGACGCGCGTGGGCTGCGCAGTCTCGGCTTGTGTGCTGTCGAAGCCGCCTGCCATTAGCATCAACCGCCGCGCTACGCGCTGGGCCGCGGGCAACAGCGCCGCTTCTTCTATGGCTTCAAAGGCGAGGCGCAGTTTCTGCGTGAGCAGCAAACCGAACGTATGCCACCACGCAGGCGTTGCCTCGAGCAGCGCAAGCAACGCGGTGCGAGGCACATGAAAGAGCGTCGAATCGCGCTCGGCGTAGGCATCGTGCGTGCGGGCACGGTCGTCGAACAGCGCGATCTCGCCGAACCAGTTCACGGGCTCGATCACGGCAAGCAACGCTTCTTTCCCCGCGAAGCTGGCCGCGCCGATCCGCACGAGCCCATCGATCACGCAATACAGACCACTGTCCGCGTCGCCGCGCATGAAAAGCCGCTCGCCCGCGAGCAAACGCACCTCGCGCCCCGCGGCGAGCAGCGCCGACTGCAACGCTTGTGGCGCCGAGCGGAACCACAGGCTGCGCCCGAGCGCCGTAGCCAGCGCCTGGTTCGGCGTGGACGCATTCGAGGGATCATTCGAATCGGTAGGCAAGTTCATGGCAGATGCGCTGAAATGTCGGCTACCCGAAGGTCTGTTGCATGACTGCCCGGGATCATAGCGAACTTGCACATAAGGGAGACACCCGTGAAGACGCTGACCCAGCAACTCGCTCAATACGCGGCCTATCATCGCGACCGCCGCAATATTGCGACCCACTTCGTGGGCATTCCCATGATCGTGGTCGCGCTCGCCGTTCTGCTCGCGCGGCCCGCGTCGAACCTCGGCGTTCTGCCGATGACCGTGTCTCCCGCGTGGGCCCTGTTCGGTGCGGCCACGCTCTATTACCTCGTGCTCGACGTGTCGCTCGGCGTGATGATGGCCGTGTTCTCGGCTGCATGCGTCGCCTTCGGGCAGTGGGTCGCCCAGCAGACCATGCTTGTGTGGCTCGCGGTCGGTGCCGGTCTCTTCGTGGTGGGCTGGATCTTCCAGTTCGTCGGCCACGTTGCTTACGAACATCGCAAGCCGGCTTTCGCTGACGACGTGATCGGCCTCTTGATCGGTCCCCTGTTCGTGCTGGCCGAAGCGCTGTTCGGCTTCGGATGGCGCCCTTCGCTGCAAGCCGACATCGAAGCCCGGGTCGGCCCCACGCACATCAACCCGCCGCGCGGGCAGGCCGCTCGCCACGGGCACTGAACGGGCAGCGCTGAAGCCTAACGCGGCAAGGCAACTGAAAGCGGCGCCAGACGGTTCAGCCGGCAGCGCCCCTGCAATCTTTGATGAAGATCAGCCGGCCAGGCGGCACCGCGGCTATCGTCAGAGCATTCCCTGACGTCTTCGCGAGGCAGCTTCGTGCCGGTCGAATCCAATACAGTCGCAGCGCAGTCCGACGAACCCACCGTCAACGCAGCCGCCGCCACAGGCCATGTACTGGCCGTGCGCGGCGCGGTGATCGACGTCGCGTTCCCCGCTGAAGCGCTGCCGCCCATCGACTCCGCCCTTTCCATCGACACGGGCGGCGCCGAGCCCGTCATCGCGGAAGTCCAGGCGCATTTGAACAGCAGTGCGGTTCGGGCGCTCGCGCTGCAATCCACCTCGGGCCTGAAGCGCGGTGCCGAAGTTCGAACGCAAGGCGGCCCCATCGAAGTGCCCGTGGGCGACGCCGTGCTGGGCCGTCTTGTCGACGTGCTCGGCGAAACGCGCGACGGCGGCGAGCGCCCCGGTGCCGACACGCCACGCCGTCCCATTCATCGCAACGCGCCGCCGCTGGCCGCGCAATCTGGCGCGCCGCGCCTCTTCACCACCGGCATCAAGGTCATCGATCTGCTCGCGCCGCTCGCGCAAGGCGGCAAGGCCGCGATGTTCGGCGGCGCGGGCGTGGGCAAGACCGTGCTCGTGATGGAGCTGATTCACGCGATGGTCGAGCAGTACCAGGGCATCTCCGTGTTCGCGGGCGTGGGCGAGCGTTCGCGCGAAGGGCACGAGATGCTGCTCGACATGCGCACCTCCGGCGTGTTGCCGCGCACCGTGCTGGTCTACGGCCAGATGAACGAGCCGCCCGGCGCGCGCTGGCGCGTGCCGCTCACGGCACTCACCATCGCTGAATATTTTCGCGACGAGCATCACCAGAACGTCCTGCTGCTGATGGACAACGTGTTTCGCTTCGTGCAGGCCGGCGCCGAGGTGTCGGGCCTGCTCGGGCGCATGCCGTCGCGCGTGGGTTATCAGCCCACGCTCGCGAGCGAAGTGGCTGCGTTGCAAGAGCGCATCGTCTCCGTGGGCAATGTATCCGTCACCGCGATCGAAGCCGTCTACGTGCCCGCCGACGACTTCACCGACCCCGCCGTCACCACCATCGCGGCCCACGTGGACAGCATGGTCGTGCTCTCTCGCGCCATGGCCGCCGAGGGCATGTACCCGGCCATCGATCCCATCGCGTCGTCGTCCATCCTGCTCGATCCGCTCGTGGTGGGCGAGGAGCACGCCGCGGTGGCGACGGAAGTGCGGCGGATCATCGAACATCATCGCGAGTTGCAGGACGTGATCGCGCTGCTCGGCATTGAAGAACTGGGCGCGGAAGACCGTGTGCGCGTGCAGCGCGCGCGCCGCCTGCAACGCTTTCTCACCCAGCCTTTCGCCGTCACCGAGGCCTTCACGGGCCAGCCCGGCCGCTCCGTGCCGATTGCGGACACGATTGCCGGCTGCAAGGCGATTCTCGCGGGCGACTGCGACACGTGGCAGGAAAGCTCGTTCTACATGGTGGGCACGCTCGAAGAAGCGCGTGAAAAGGAAGCACGCGCCGCCGCAAGCACACCGTCTCCACAGACTCGACAGGCCGCGTCGTGAGCACCGCCATGAACACCGATACACCGGCCCTGGCGCTCACCATCGCCACGCCCGCGGGCGTGCTCGTGGATCGTCTCGGCATCGTCTCGCTGCGCGCCGAAGACGGCAGCGGCAGCTTCGGCATTCGTGTGGGCCACGCGGACTTCGTCACGCTGCTGCGCGCGTCCGTCGTGCGCTGGCGCACCGCCGACGACGTCCAGCACTTCTGCGCCGTGGACGGCGGCGTGCTGATCGTCTCCGACAACGGTAGCCGCATCCAGATCGCTTGCCGCGAGGCCATTCCCGGCGAGTCGCTCGAACGACTGGAAGCGGACGTGCAAGCCACGCGCGCGGCGCAGCTCGAAGCGCGCCGCCGTGCGCGCGTCGATGAACTGCGACTGCATGCGCGCGCCGTGCGCCAGATGGTGCGCTTCCTGCGGCCGGGTGCGTCGGGGGAAGGCGGCATTCCCGTTCGCGAGGAGACCTCTGAATGACCGCCCCCGACGCTCACGATCCTCGCGACCCTCGCGACGCTCACGACATGCCGCCCGCCAACAAAGACGACGCCGAAGACCGCGTGGCGCGCGCCGCAAAAAGCGCGGCGAACCGCGAGGCACGCGGCCGCGCGGAACCGGAACCGTCGCTGGCAAGCCGTCTCGGCCAGATCGGCATTCTGGGCTGGACCATCGTCGTGCCCACATTGCTCGGCTTGCTCATCGGACGCTGGCTCGATCGCTTCTTCGCCACGCGCGTGTTCTTCTCCGCGCCGCTGCTGATGATCGGCGCGGCGGCGGGCTTGTGGTCCGCGTGGAAGTGGATGCATCGGCAACAGGGAAACCATCATGACTAGCTTCGTTTTCTGGCTGATCGCGGGCGCCGCTGTGGGGTTTGGCGCGGGCGTGCTGCACTTCGCGTCGCTGCACTGGAACGGGCGGCTCTTCGCCGCGGGCAGGATGGCGGCGGCGTTCGGCGTGCAGGTGGCGCGCATCGCGCTGGCGTGCGCGATTCTGTTCGTGCTCGCTCGCGCCGGCGCCGCGGCGTTTCTCTCGGGCGCGGCGGCATTCCTGCTGGCACGCCAGGCCATGATGTGGCCGCTCTACCGGCGCGGAGCGTGACATGAGCATGCGCTCGCCGCTCGAATCCGTGCCGGTGCTGCATATCGGACCGGTGCCGATCACGTCTGCCGTGCTCGTGACGTGGGCCATCATGGCGTTGCTCGTCGTGCTCTCGCTGCTCGTGACGCGGCGCCTTTCGCTTGTGCCGTCGAAATGGCAGACGTGCGTGGAACTCGTCGTCAGCACGCTCGATGGGCAGATTCGCGACACCATGCAGGTGGACCCGGCGCCTTATCGTCCGCTCATCGGCACGTTGTTCATCTTCGTGCTGGTGGCCAACTGGTCGTCTCTCGTGCCCGGTGTCGAACCACCTACGGCGCGCCTCGAAACGGACGCCGCGCTCGCGTTGCTCGTGCTGCTCGCCACGCTCTACTACGGCGTTCGCACGCGCGGCTTGCGCGGCTACATGGCCACGTTTGCGGAGCCCACGTGGGTGATGATTCCGCTCAACGTGGTGGAGCAGATCACGCGCACGTTTTCGCTCGTGGTGCGTTTGTTCGGCAACGTGATGAGCGGCGTGTTCGTGATCGGCATCGTGCTCTCGCTCGCGGGGCTCATCGTGCCCATTCCGCTCATGGCGCTCGACCTTCTCACCGGCGCCGTGCAGGCGTACATCTTCGCGGTGCTCGCTACGGTGTTCATCGGCGCGGCCGTGAGCGAATCCGCTCACAAGCCGTCTGAGCCGCCTCATTCCCCGCTTCGTCACGACAATCACGGCAATCACGACAAGGAAGGACACGCATGAACCTCATCGAAATCGTCAGCATTGCAGCGGCGGCGCTCGCCGTTTCGTTCGGCGCCATTGGCCCCGCGCTTGCGGAAGGGCGCGCGGTGGCCGCCGCCATGGACGCCATCGCGCGCCAGCCCGACTCCGCCGGCACCGTGTCGCGCACGCTGTTCGTCGGGCTCGCGATGATCGAGACGATGGCCATTTACTGCCTCGTCATCGCGCTGCTTCTGCTGTTCGCCAACCCGTTCGTGAAGTGACGGCGAACCGCTCCGGAGACAGCACGTCATGCGGATAGACTGGACGACGCTCGCGCTGCAGACCGTCAACGCGGTCATTCTGGTGTGGCTGCTCGCGCGTTTTCTGTTTCGCCCGGTGGCCGACATCATCGCGCAGCGGCAGAAGGCAGCGCAGGCCCTGATGGACGACGCCAACGCGGCAAAGAACGACGCCGAAGCCGAGCGCGACGCCGCACGCGAAGCCGCCACGCAGCTCGCGCAAACACGCGCAGAGGCGTTGCATGCCATCGACACCGAAGTGGCCGCGCAGAAAACCGCGCTGCTCGCCGCGGCCCATGCGGATGCCGATCGCCTGCGCGCCGACGCGCAAGCCGACATGGCACGCGCGCGCGTCGTGCAGGAAAGCGCGGCTGCGGGCCGGGCGGCGGAACTGGCGGTGGATATCGCGAGCCGTCTGCTCGACCGCTTGCCCGCTGCTGCGCGCATCGAAGGCTTCATCGGCGGCATCGTGGATGGCGTGAAAGCGCTGCCCGAGCCCATTCGCGCGGAACTGGGCGCACATGGCGCGCCGCTCGATATCGCCGCGCCGCGCGCACTGTCCGCCGATGAGCAGCACGCGTGTGAAGCCGCGCTCTCTGTGGCACTCGGTCGCCCGGTGGTCATCGCCGTGCGTGAAGACCCGGCGCTCATCGCGGGGCTGGAACTCACGGCGCCGCACGCCACGGTGCGCAACAGTTTTCGCCACGACCTCGCTTCGATCATGACCACCCTACGGTCCGTTCACGATGAAAACGCTTCCTGACGACATGCCCGGCGCCGCCGATAGCGCGTGGCTCGATCAACAGCGCGAGGCCCTTTCGGCTGCACGCCTGGGCCCGCACGCGCAGGCGCTGGGGCGCGTAGAGCGCATCGCGGACGGCATCGCGTTCGTCTCCGGCCTGCCGGATGCCGCGCTCTACGAATTGCTCGACTTCGACGGCGGCGCCAAGGGCTTCGCGCATACGCTGGATGAAGACACGATCAGCGTGGTGCTGCTCGAAAACATCGAGAGCGTGCATGCGGGCACATGGGTGGCGCGCACCGGCTCCGTGCTCGACGTGCCCGTAGGCGAAGGCTTGCTGGGGCGCGTGGTCGATCCGCTTGGCGTGCCGCTGGATCGCGACGAACCCGTTGTTGCGGCAACGCGTTATCCCATTGAACGCAACGCGCCCTCCATTACGGACCGCGATCTCGTGAGCGAGCCCGTGGAGACCGGCGTGCTGCTCGTGGATGCGCTCTTCGCCGTGGGGCGCGGCCAGCGCGAACTCATCATCGGCGACCGCGCGACGGGCAAGACTTCGCTCGCGGTGGACACCATCGTCAACCAGAAGCACACGGACATGATCTGCGTGTACGTGGCAGTGGGACAGCGCGCCGCCGCCGTGCAACGCGTGATCGAAGCCGTGCGCGAGCATGGCGCGCCCGAACGCTGCGTGTTCGTGGTGGCGTCCGCGGCGTCGGCGCCGGGGTTGCAATGGATCGCACCGTTCGCAGGCTTTTCGATTGCCGAATACTTTCGCGACCGCGGCCAGCACGCGCTCATCGTCATCGACGACCTCACGAAGCACGCCGCCACGCACCGCGAACTCGCGTTGCTCACGCGCGAGCCGCCGGGGCGCGAGGCGTATCCCGGCGACATCTTCTACGTGCATGCACGCATGCTGGAACGCGCCGCGAAGCTTTCGGCCGCGCATGGCGACGGCTCGCTCACGGCCTTGCCGATCGCCGAAACGGACGCGGGCAATCTGGCCGCGTACATTCCCACCAATCTGATTTCGATCACCGACGGTCAGCTCGTGCTCGACTCGTCGCTCTTCGCCGCGAACCAGCGGCCCGCCGTCGACGTGGGCCTGAGCGTGAGCCGCGTGGGCGGCAAAGCGCAGTCCGCGGCATTGCGCGACGTGTCGGGACGGTTGCGGCTGGAGTACGCGCAGTTCCTCGAACTCGAAATGTTCACGCGCTTCGGCGGCCTTACGGACGCGCGCGTGAAGGCGCAGATCGAACGCGGCAAACGCATTCGCGCGCTCATCGCCCAGCCGCGCTTCAGCCCGCTGCGCACGGTGGACGAAGTAGCGCTTCTCGCCGCGCTCGCCGACGGCGTATTCGACGACGTACCGGCCGAAGTGGCCGCGCGCGTACGGCAGACGCTCGCGGCATCGGGCAACGGCCGTATCGATGCAGAAGGGGCGAACGTGGCTTCAGCGGCGCTGGATGCCGCCACGCGCGAGCGGCTCGTCGAAGCGGTGCGTGCGCTCGTGAGCGAACACGCTGCGCCGCAAGCGGTGGGAGCGGCGGCATGAGCGGCAAGCTCGGCGCGCTCGAAGCGCAGATCGGCACGGCGCAGCAATTGCAGGCGGTGGTGTCGGCCATGCGCGGTATCGCGGCGGCACGCGCTCGCGAGGCGGAGGGCCGCCTGGCGGGCATACGGTCCACGGCGGCGACGGTGGCGGCGGCCATCGGCGAAGTGCTGCGCGTGGAGCCGGACGGACGCGCCGCTGCAGCACCCGACGAAGCAGGCGGCAAAGCACGATCGCACGCTCGGCACCTCGTGATCGCGATGGGCTCCGAACAGGGCTTCGTCGGCATGTTCAACGAACCGATTCTCGATGCGGCCACGCGCGTGCTTCAGTCCGGTCCGTGTGAATTGATCGTGACAGGCACGCGCGGCGCAACGACAGCCGAGGAACGCGGCTTGTCCATCGCCTGGTCCACGCCGATGGTCACGCATGCCGACGACGTACCCGGCTTCGCGAGCAATGTGACCGACGAGCTTTACCGTCGCCTCGAAGATTCGCTCATTACGCGCGTGTCGATCATTCACGCGCGGCCGGCGCTCGCCACGCAGACGGAAGTCGTGCAGCACCAACTGATTCCGTTCGACTTCGCGCGCTTCCATGTGGCGTCGCGCAAACAGCCTCCGCTGCTGACACTTCCTGCCGACAAGCTGCTGACAGGTCTTGCCGAAGCCTATGTCTACACGGAACTGTGCGAGGCCGCTGCGCTCTCGCTGGCGGCGGAGAACGAAGCGCGCGTGCGAGCCATGATGTCCGCGCACGCGAACCTGAAAGACCGCCTCGACGCGCTCACGCAGCGCTACCGGCTCGTGCGGCAAGACGAGATCACCTCGGACATCGTGGAACTGACGGCGGGGGCGTCCGTCGCTCGAACCGATTAGCGCCGCTATCTAGCGCAGCCCGCGCAACATCAATCCCCCACGAAACGTAGGGCTTCGTGCACGTTGCATGGACTTCGCAAGCGTCATGCACTAGAACGTAAGTCCTGCCACTCTCATCCCGCGTCAGAACGTCTGCCCGGGGTTCGCCTGGTTTTCGCTGATCCGCTGCGTGCGTTGCATGGCGGAGACCCCAAGCGCGAATCTTGCTTCACCTGCTTTGCTTCACCTGCTCACTCTGCTGCCGTTGCCGCCCACATCGCGCGACACGCAACGCGCAGCCGCACGAACTTCGCCACCCATTGCACACCGCCCGACTGGAGCCCTCATGACTCTGCCCGCGCTATCGCAAGATTTCTCCGCTGCCTTCGCCGCCAACGTTCGCGCCGGACTCACGCGCCGCCCGCAAAAGGAATTGCCGTCGAAGTATCTGTATGACGAAGTGGGTTCATCGCTGTTCGAAGCCATTACGACGCTGCCCGAGTACGGCGTGACGCGCGCCGAAGAACGCCTGCTCACGCAGCACGCCACCGACATCGTGGCGCAACTGCCTGCGGGCGTGACGGTCGCGGAACTGGGAAGCGGCAGCGGCCGCAAGACGCGCCGCATTCTGGAAGCGCTGTGCCGCAAGCGCCCTACCGCGTACTGTCCGATTGAAATTTCGCGCACCGCGTTGCAATTATGTCGCCGCGAACTGGGCGACATCGAGCGCATTTCGATTGTGGGTTACGAGCGCGATTACCTCGCAGGGCTCGCCGAAGTGAGCAAGCGCCGTGCCGAAAACGAGCAACTGCTGGTGCTGTTTCTGGGCAGCACGATCGGCAACTTTGCACGACTCGCGGCCACGCGCTTTCTGCGCGACATCCGCGCCATGCTGAAACCCGGCGACGCGCTGCTGCTCGGGACCGACCTCGTGAAGCCCGTGGATACGTTGCTCGCCGCGTATGACGACCCCATCGGCGTAACCGCGGCATTCGACCTGAATCTGCTTGCGCGGATCAATCGCGAACTGGGCGGCGACTTTCCGCTCGACGCGTTCGAGCACGTCGCGCGTTTCAATGCCGACGCGCGCAGCGTGGAAATGCATCTGCGCGCCACACGCCCCGTTACGGCTCACGTGCGCGCGGCGGACCTCGCCGTGACGATGGCTCCCGGCGAAACGATCTGGACGGAGAGCAGCCACAAGTACCTGGCCGACGAAGTGCCGGCCATTGCGGGCGATGCGGGCTTTACGTGCCGGCGTCAGTGGATAGAGCGCGACTGGGGATTTGCAGAGAGCCTGCTCGTGGTGTCGTAACCCGACGAGAGGGATCGCAATGCGGGCGGGGGCGTGGCGCGCGTGCGCCTCTTGCTCTGCTTCTGCTTCTGCGCGGTTGCCGCGCTTGACCTTCGCGCTCCTCAGTGCTGCTCGAAGCGCTCGTAGCGCTTTTCGGTGTAACGCTCTTCGCTTGCCACTTCCGTCACGCGCGCCGACGGCGGTCCGCGACGCAGCCACGAGAGCATCCTGTCCACCTGATTCGCCGACCCCTGCACGACCGCCTCCACCGACCCGTCATCGAGATTGGCCACATAACCGCGGATGCCGAGCGCGTGCGCCTGACGCACCGTGGCATGCCGAAAGCCGACGCCCTGCACGACGCCGCGCACCCGCACGTAGTACGTTTCGATTCGCGAATCCAGGTCCGTACTGGTCATCGCATCGCCTCCTGTATCCTTTCACGCCGGCATTGTAGTCGCGCGCCCGCAAGGCCGTACAATCGCGGGCACCCGCGGGCACTCGCGGTCGCACGGCATCGGCGCTTCTGCGCTCGTGCATGACACGGCGGTGCTGCCGCCTTCTCTTCACCCATCAGGAATCGACTACCGAATGAGCGATCAACATCGCGACCTCGTGCTGGTGACCGGCGCATCGGGCTTCGTCGGCTCGGCTGTCGCGCGCATCGCGCAACAAAAAGGCTTCGCGGTACGCGTGCTCGTGCGCGCGTCGAGCCCGCGCAAGAACCTCGAAGCGCTCGACGCCGACATCGTCGTGGGCGACATGCGCGACGTCGCTTCGATGCGTGCCGCGCTGCGCGGCGTGCGCTACCTGTTTCACGTCGCCGCCGACTATCGGCTTTGGGCGCCGGACCCGGCCGACATCGAACGCGCGAATCTGGAAGGCGCCGAAGCCACCATGCGCGCGGCGCTGCACGAAGGCGTGGAACGCATCGTCTACACGAGCAGCGTCGCCACGCTGAAGGTCACGAGTTCAGGCCAATCCGCCGACGAAACCTCGCCGCTCACGGCAGACCAGGCCATCGGCGTCTACAAGCGCAGCAAGGTGCTTGCCGAGCGCGCGGTGGAACGCATGATCGCGAACGACAAGCTGCCTGCCGTGATCGTGAACCCGTCTACGCCCATTGGTCCGCGCGACGTGAAGCCGACCCCTACGGGCCGCATCATTGTCGAAGCGGCGCTCGGCAAGATTCCGGCTTTCGTCGATACAGGGCTCAACCTCGTGCACGTCGACGACGTGGCCGCGGGTCATTTCCTCGCGCTCGAACGTGGCAAGGTGGGCGAGCGCTACATCCTGGGCGGCGAGAATCTGCCGCTGCAACAGATGCTGGCCGACATTGCGAGCCTCACGGGACGCAAAGCGCCCACGCTCGCGCTGCCGCGCTGGCCGCTCTATCCGCTCGCCGTGGGCGCGGAGGCCGTGGCGCGTTTCACGAAGCGCGAGCCGTTCGTGACCGTGGACGGCCTCAGGATGTCGAAGAACAAGATGTACTTCAGTTCGGCGAAGGCCGAACGCGAACTCGGCTATCGTGCGCGGCCTTATCGCGAGGGACTGAAGGACGCGCTCGACTGGTTCCGCGAGGCGGGGTATCTGAGCGGTAAGTGACGCGCGACAAGTGAAGGGCGGCTTGACGGGCAACCAGGGCCGCTCGCATCGGCGTGCTGTTACACGACTGTTACAACGTCGGGCGACGCGTGGCGGGTCACGGCCTGCGCGCAGCAGTTAAAATCGCGGGTCTTACCTGAGAAGCTCCGCATGAACCTTCAAGACCAGATCGGCGCGCTCGACACGGGCGTCGATCAGCTCATTCAAGCCGTGGCGGCCGCACGCGCCACACGCCCCGCCGAGGCGGCAACCGTGCCGCCCGCCACTCACGACGACACGGCTCCCGCGCAGACCGCCGAATCGGTCGCTGCAAGCGCTTCGGCCTCTGCAGCCGCTGCGGTCGAGCAGAACGCCGAGGCCGAAGCAGCCGAGGCTACGGCCCACGAGCCCGCCGCGCAAAAGCCGACGCTCGAAATTGCGCGCCCCAGCCAGAACGAAATCACGATGACGATTGCGGGCCAGACGGTCACGCTGCGTCCCGAGGAGATCGGTCAGCTGATAGAAGAGCTTTCGAATGCGCGCGCTTCGATGACGCCGGAACCACCCGCGGGTCTACCGCCGGGCTGGCGGTTCGTATCGACGAAGAACCCCGTGATGGCCGTGCAGAAACAGTCGAATGGCGACCGCCTGCTCGTGATGCGCCATACCGGCCACGGCTGGGTGCCATTCACGTTCTCGCCGGACATGGTCATCCAGATGTACATGATGTTGACGCAGCGTTGAGGCGTCAGGGGCCGGTGCGCGCGCCTTCCCAGGGTTGCCGGGTTTGTCGCCGGTTCACGCGTGCCGATGTTGCCGGCCCTTCTTTTCCCGAGTCATTCAACCCGAGTCGTTCAACGGCAGCGAGCGGTGCAATGGGCCTTGAGCCGCGTCATCGTCGCCGCGCCCGCACCGCCCCGCTTCAGCGCTCCTGGGCCGGCGCCTGCACGCGCGCCTTCCACTGCCCGCCCTTGCCGCGCCAGTAGCGCCATGCCGACGCGAACGTGGCGCCCACATAGAACAGCGCGATGAGCGGCAACACCGGCGCCCACAACATCGAGCGACGGTAATAGAGCAGCATCGGCGCATAGGCGCAGCACATGGCGGCCCAGGCGAGCCACGCGGGCCACGCCGCCGCGCCCAGCGCGAGCGCCACGACGGGCGGCACGAGATAGATGATGGCCATGCCCGCCATCGTCCCGGCCAGCAGCCAGGGCGAATAACGCAGTTGCGTGAATGCAGTGCGGGCGATCATGTTCCAGATCTCGCGCCAGCTTTCGTAGGGACGCAGCGATACGCTGCGCGCCGCCACGTCGAGCCGGATCGCGTGACGCCCCTCGCCGCGATGCTTGATGCGCGCCGCAAGACTGCAATCGTCGATCAGTTCGCCGCGAATCGATTCGATGCCGCCCGCTTCTTCCAGCGCCTCGCGCCGCACCAGCATGCAGCCGCCCGCCGCCGCCGCAGTCTTGTTGCGCGGATTGTTGACCCACGCGAACGGATAGAGCTTCGCGAAGAAGAAAACGAACGCGGGAATCAGCGCCTTTTCCTGCAGCGTGTCGCAGCGCAGACGCACCATCAGGGAAACGAGATCGCGCTTTTCCACCGTCGCGCGCATCACGAGCTGCGTGAGCGCCTCGGGCGGATGGCCGATGTCGGCGTCGGTGAGCAGCAGGTAGTCGGCAGGCAGACCCAGCGTTTGCACCGCCTCGATGCCCTGCGACTGCGCCCACACCTTGCCCGACCAGCCCGAGGGCAGCGGCTTCGCGCCGATCACGGTGAGCCGGTCCGGACACTGGAGCTGCAAGGCAGCGGCGCGGGCGGCGTCCGCGGTGCCGTCGGTGCTGTGATCATCGACGACGATCACGTGAAACGCGCCCGCGTAGTCCTGCGTCAGCAGGGACGTGACCGCCTTCGCGATGACGTCGGCCTCATTGCGCGCGGGCACGACCGCCACCACGGCGGGCCAGCCGCCGGCCGGTTCCGCGACGGGCAACGGCGCGGCGGGACGCTCGCGCCAGAAACCGCCGCGCGCGAAGAGCAGCACGCACCAGATCAGGAGCGAGATGCACGACAACACAAATAGAACAGCCATCCGGCATTGCCCTCGAATGATGGATCAGGAGGCCCTAACGTGGCCCAGCGCGGCTCGCGTGGTCCGCGGGCCCGATGCGCGGCATGAGCCGCACGCCACACCGAATTCCGGAGCGCGAAATTTCGCCCGAATTTCGCCTGTAATGCCGACGTAAGGTGCATGGTCACGCAGGCCCATACCGCGCCCCATGAACGACAGCGCACAGGGCGGCATAGTTTAAGGGTTCCGCTCGCCTGTTGCACCGCGCCAGCACCGCCCGCCGACGGTCTTGCGGCATATTTCCGGCCATGTCGCGCGCGAAGCAAAGCGGGCGTGATGAGGTTAGAATGCGCGTTTGGCCCAGGTGTGCCGGCGTTCTGCCGGTTTTCAGAAACACCAATTAATATGATGGTCGCGGCGATAAAGCCGTTTAAGCCCGGTTCGAGCATGGCTCAGGCGTGGCTCAAACGGCTTCTTCGAAACCCGCGTCAGTCGGAGTTCGCCACCCTATGCGAGTCATCCTTGCCCAACCCCGCGGCTTTTGTGCGGGGGTCGTTCGCGCGATCGAAATTGTCGACCGCGCCCTGCAGAAACATGGCGCACCCGTCTACGTGCGCCACGAAATCGTCCACAACCGGCATGTGGTTGAAAATCTGCGCAACAAGGGCGCACGTTTCGTCGAGGAACTCGATGAGGTGCCGCACGGCGCCGTGGCCATTTTCAGCGCGCACGGCGTGGCAAAGAGCGTCGAGGTGGCCGCGCAAGAACGCGACCTCGACGTGCTGGACGCCACCTGCCCGCTCGTTACCAAGGTTCATGTGCAGGGCCGTCAGTATGTGGCAGCGGGACGCACGCTGATCCTGATCGGCCACGCGGGCCATCCCGAAGTGGAAGGCACGATCGGCCAGATTCCCGGCAAGGTGCTGCTCGTGCAGAGCGAAGCCGACGTCGCGAGGCTCGACCTGCCCCTCGACGCACCGCTTGCCTACGTCACGCAGACCACGCTTTCGGTGGACGACACGCGCGGCATCATCGATGCGCTGCTCAACCGCTTCAGCGACATCGTGGGCCCGGACACGCGCGACATCTGCTATGCCACGCAGAACCGTCAGGCTGCGGTGCGCGAACTCTCAACGCTAGTGGACGTGCTGCTCGTGGTGGGCGCAACGAACAGCTCGAACTCGAACCGGCTGCGCGAGATCGGCAGCGAAACGGGTGTGCCGAGCTACCTCGTCGCCGATGGCTCCGAAGTGCAGCCCGAATGGTTTGCGAATGCGCAGGCTGTGGGCATCACGGCAGGTGCATCGGCGCCGGAAGAAATGGTGGAAAACGTAATCGACGCGCTGCGCGCGTTGGGGCCTGTCGAGGTGTCGACGATGACGGGTCAGGAAGAAAAAGTCGAATTCAAGCTGCCGTCGAAGCTGCTGCAACCGCTCGCCGCGCGCGAAGTTTAAGGAGGACATCTCTTGTCTATTCCGCTGCTGCAACAAGTCCGCGTTGGCGCCTACATTGCGCGCCAGCATCTCCGGGGCAACAAGCGCTATCCGCTCGCGCTCATGCTCGAACCGCTGTTTCGCTGCAACCTTGCCTGCAACGGCTGCGGCAAGATCGACTATCCGGACCCCATCCTGAACCAGCGCCTCTCGCTCGAGGAATGTCTGCAAGCCGTGGACGAATGCGGCGCGCCGGTGGTGTCCATTGCAGGCGGCGAACCGCTGCTGCACAAGGAAATGCCGCAGATCGTGAAGGGCATCATCAGCCGCAAGAAGTTCGTGTACCTGTGCACGAACGCGCTGCTGATGGAAAAGAAGATGGACGACTATCAGCCGAGCCCGTATTTCGTGTGGTCGGTCCACCTGGACGGCGACAAGGACATGCACGATCACTCGGTGTCGCAGGAAGGCGTGTACGAGAAGGCCGTCGCCGCGATCCGCGAAGCGAAGCGCCGCGGCTTTCGCGTCAACATCAACTGCACGCTGTTCAACGACGCGATTCCTGAGCGCGTGGCCGCGTTCTTCGACACGCTCGGCCCCATCGGCGTGGACGGCATCACCGTCTCGCCGGGCTACGCCTACGAGCGCGCGCCGGACCAGCAGCACTTCCTGAACCGCGACAAGACCAAGCATCTGTTCCGCGAAATCTTCAAGCGCGGCAATAACGGCAAGAAGTGGTCGTTCAGCCAGTCGAGCCTGTTCCTCGATTTCCTCGCGGGCAACCAGACCTATCACTGCACGCCGTGGGGCAACCCGGCGCGCACGGTGTTCGGCTGGCAGCGTCCCTGCTATCTGGTGGGCGAAGGCTACGCGAAGACCTTCAAGGAGCTGATGGAAACCACCGAGTGGGAAAAGTACGGCACCGGCAACTATGAAAAGTGCGCGGACTGCATGGTGCACAGCGGCTTCGAAGCAACGGCGGTGATGGACACCGTCGCGCATCCGCTGAAGGCGCTCAAGGTGAGCCTCAAGGGCCCGAAGACGGAAGGTGCGTTCGCACGCGACATCCCGCTCGATCGCCAGCGTCCCGCTGAATACGTGTTCTCGCGGCACGTCGAAATCAAGCTCGAGGAAATCCAGCACGCTGCGCAAACGAAGAAGCCGGCGACGGTCGCCGCGCACTGAGTTCGCGCTTCACCGCGTTGGCGCGCGTTCCCGCGGGCGCTTTCGCTACCCGGATTGGCTGCTGAAGGGCGTAACGGCTCATGCCGTTACGCCCTTCCTGTTTTATGCGGATGGATTTATACGGCGCGGCGTGAATAACTCATACGCATTAGCGCACGCTGCCGGAACCGTTATTTCAGCGCGTCGGATCAGTATTCGCTCTCGTAGCAGTTGGTCGGTCTTTCCATACGCATTACAATTTGCTTTCTCTCGATTTGAAATAATCGTCTCGTTTGAGGTAATGCATCGCGTATTACCCGCCGAAACCCTGAACGCCATGACCATGCTGCTCGAACTGAATGCCGTAAAACTCGCCATTGGAACCAACTGCCCTGAGCACAGGAAATTGCGCCCTGATGCCAACGGCTTCAATCTCACGCTCGCACGCGGCGAGATTGGCTGCATCACGGGCGCACCCGGCGCCGCAAAGACGAGATTGCTGCGCGCTATCGCCGGCTTCGAGTCGCTCCACGGCGGCACTATCGCCATCAACGGCAACGCCGTCGCCTCGAAAAGCATGGCGCTTCCGCCGTACAGGCGCCGTATCGGCATGATGGTTCAGGACGACACCCTGTTTCCGGACCGCAGCGTCGCGCGGAACGTCGCGCTCGCGCTCGGCGCGCTGGGCGGCGACCAACAGGGACCGCGTGCGACGGAAGTGCTGGCCCAGGTGGGCATAGCGGACCTGGCCGAAGCGCTGCCCGAGGCGCTCACGCCGGCCCAGGTGCAGCGCGTGCTGCTTGCGCGCGCCATGGCGCCGTCACCCGAACTGCTGCTGCTGGACGAACCGTTCGCGCCGCTCGACCCCGACGCCCGCGAGGCCTTCGCGCAAGACTTGCGGCGCATCCTCAAAGCCACGGGCCAGACCGCGCTGGTCGCCACGCGCGAGCCTATGCCGTCATTCGCTTTCGCCGACCGCGTCGGCGTCATGGCCGAAGGGCTCGTCGTGCGATGGGACTCGCTAGCCGGCGCAAATGGCCTGCAAGAGCGCGAATCGACGGGCTCCACTCACTAGTAAAACTGCTGCCCAGCCGCAGGCGCACGGCGGTGTAGTATTCGCTTTCCCCTTGCTACACGCGCGTGACAGCGTAAGGCCGCTACCGGATTCCCCGTAGCGGCCGCCGTGTTTTCCTACGATGAATCTGAAGACGAGGATCTTCCTGCTAGCCGTGGTGCCGTTTCTCGTGGCAATTGCGGGAATCGGCATTGGCGTGCGCCAGCAGGCGACCGCGCTCGCCCGCACGCAGCACGCCACCATGGAAGCGGCGTACCTCTCCAGCAAGGAAATCGAGCTCAAGCATTACGTCGACCTGGCCACCAGCGCTATTGCGCCGCTCTACGACAACGCGACGGACGACGCGCGCGACGACGCCACGCAGCGCGCCCGGGCGCTGGAGCGGCTCGAAAAGATGGACTTCGGCAAAGACGGCTACTTCTTCGTCTACGACATGCATGGCCGCTCGCTCATGCATCCGCGCGAACCCAATCTGGTGGGCCACGACCTCTGGGACCTGCGCGACCCCGGGGGCACGCTCACCATCCAGCGGCTCATCGCGGCCGCCTCCAGCGGTGGCGGCTATGTGCGCTACATGTGGCACCGGCCGTCCACGGGCAAGCTCGCGCCGAAGCTCGGCTACGTCGTGCCGCTGCCGCGCTGGGGCTGGATGATCGGCACCGGCATCTATCTGGACGACGTGAACGCGACGCTTGCCGGCATCGACGAACACGCGTCGGCCAACATCGAACGCACGATGACGTGGATCGCCGGCATCGCGCTGGCGGGCGTGGCGGTAATCGCCATCTGCGCGCTGGTGCTGAACGTGAGCGAGTACCGCAGCGCGGACGCAAAGCTCAAGCGCCTCGCGCAGCAGGTGGTCGAGTCGCAGGAAAACGAGCGGGCGCGTCTTTCGCGCGAGCTGCACGACGGCATCAGCCAGATGATGGTGTCGGCGAAACTGCTGCTCGAATCGGCGCTCGCGCGGCTGGAACGCGGCGAGACACGCGTGCCCGCCGCCGAAACGGCGCTGGCCACGAGCCTCACGCGGCTCGGCGACACGCTGCGCGAAGTGCGCCGCATCTCGCACGCGCTGCGCCCCGCGATGCTCGACGACCTGGGCCTCGCCGCCGCGCTCGAACAGCTAAGCCGAGAGATGGGGGAAGAGACGGGCATCGAGATCGGTTTCACGCAGATCGCGCACACGCACGCGGCGGCCTTGCCCGACGCCGTGAACACGGTGCTCTTCCGGATCGCACAGGAGGCGCTCACGAACATCGTGCGCCACGCCGAGGCGAAGCGCGCGGCGTTGACGCTGGACGTGGCATCGAGCGCCGTCACGCTGACGGTTGCCGACAACGGTCGAGGCTTCGACGTGGAGCGTGCGCTCGCCGACCCGCGCGCCGGCATCGGCCTGCGCAACATGCGCGAGCGGCTCGAAACGCTGGGCGGCACGCTCGCCGTCGCTTCGCAGCCGGGCCACACGATCATCAGCGCGCGCGTGCCCGTGAGCGCCGCCGCTGAACAACGGTCCAGCGGACGACCTCTTGCGTCATCACAGCCGCCACGGCACACCAACAGCGAGCCCGCCGCGACGACCGCCACGGCTTATGCCGCAGCACCGGCCACGAGCCTGCCTGTGCCGCCCTCCCGCACCGGGACTTCGACATGAACCACACCGCTTCCCCCGCCCGCATCGTGCTCGTCGACGATCATCCGCTCGTGCGCGACGGCCTGCGCGCGCGGCTCGAAGCCGTGCCCAACCTGCAGGTGGCGGGCGAAGCCGGCAACGCCGACGAAGCGCTGGCGCTCGCCGGATCCATCGAACCGGACCTCGTGCTGATGGACGTGGGGATGAACGGCATGAACGGCATCGCGTTGGCCAGCCTGTTTCACGAGCGCTTTCCGGGCATCCGCGTGCTGATGCTTTCCATGCACGACAACATCGAATATGTGACGCAGGCGGTGCGCGCGGGTGCGGGCGGCTACGTGCTGAAGGATTCGCCCGCAACCGAGATCGTGCACGCCATCGAGGCCGTGCTCGCGGGGCAGACGTTCTTCAGCGCGGGCATCGCGAAGAAGATGATTCATGCGTCCGCCATGCAGACGCCGGTGGAACGGCTCACGCCGCGCGAGCGCGACATTCTGGATGCGCTCGCGCTTGGGCTGTCGAGCAAGCAGATCGCACAGCAGTGCGGCCTCTCGGTGCGCACGGTGGAAACGCACCGGCTCAACCTGAAACGCAAGCTGGATATCGAAGGGCAGGCCGAACTGATCAAGTTCGCCGTGGAGCACCGCCGCGGGGCTGACCGCAAGCGGTGACCCCGGGGCTCAGCCCGCCGTTCGGGCGTTGTGTTCGACCAGGAACTTGATGAGCCCTTCGATGCCGCCCTTGGCGATCTGATCGGCAAACTGCGTCTGATACACCTGGATCAGCCACGCGCCCATCATGTTGATGTCGTAAATCTTCCAGCCCGATGCCGTTTTTTCCAGGCGGTAGTCGATGGCGTCGTCGCCGCCGTTGCTGATTACATGCGACTGCACGACGGTATCTTTGGACGCCGATGCCGTGCTGGAAGGCAGGAACTTGAACGTGACGTCCTGATTACGCAGCTGCGAGAGCGATTCCGCGTAGGTGCGCACGAGCAGCGTCTGGAATTGCTGGTACAGCTGTTGCTGCTGCTCAGGGGTTGCGGTCGCCCATGCCTTGCCGACCGCGATGCGCGCCGTGCGCTGGAAGTTCGTGTACGGCACGAAGTGCGTCTGCACCACCTGCGTGATCTTGCCCATGTCGCCGCCGCGCGCCTGCGGGTCGGCCTTCATCGCCGTCACGGTGCCTTCCACGGCGTTCTTCACCACGGCATCCGGCGTGGCCTGGGCAAAAGCCGAGGTGGAGACCACGAAAGCTGCCACAAAAGCTGACAAATAACGTTTCATTGCTGTTCCGGACTTAAAAAGAGGTGCGGATCGCGTCGACCGCGACCCGCAACGGGCCAGTATACCGAGTTTGGTCGAACCGCCCGGTGTGCCGCGCTGCCGCGCCCGCCGGAGCAGGGTCGGTATACTTGTGCGCTCTTTCCAGAAAACCCGCCATCGACAGGGCCCCCGCCTGTATATGCTGAAGCCATTTATCGTCCGCCTCGTCGCCTGGTCCGTACGCCGTCCGGCGTGGGTCATCGCCGTCTCCCTGCTACTCGCCGTTCTGAGCAGCATCTACGTTGTCCAGCACTTCCGCATCAATACCGACGTCAGCCAGCTGATCGAAAACGACAAGGACTGGGCTGCGCTCGGCGACGCCATCGACCAGGCCTTCCCGCAACGTACCCAGACCGTGCTGGTCGTGGTGGAAGCGGACGCCCCCGAATTTGCCGACACCGCCGCCGACGAACTGGCGGCCAGCCTCAGGAAAGATACGAGCGAGTTCAGCTCGGTCACGCAGCCCGCAGGCGGTCCCTTTTTCCAGCACAACGGCCTACTCTTCCTGCCGGTGAACGACGTGCTCAACACCACCGGCCAGCTCGTGCAGGCGCGTCCGCTGGTGAATGCCCTTGCGCAGGATCCGAGCCTGACCGGCCTTGCCGGCGTGCTCACGACGAGCCTGATGCTGCCGCTGCAGATCGGCCAGGTGAAGCTGCCCAACATGGCGCATCTGCTCTCGCAGAGCGCCGACGTGCTGGACCGCGTGCTGGCCGGCCAGCAGCCGGCGTTCTCGTGGCGCGGGCTCGTCGATAAAGACGCCGCCGCGAAGCCCGCTTACGCGTTCGTCACCGTGCAGCCCGTGCTCAACTACGCGAAGCTGCGCGCGGGCGCGAGCGCCTCGGCGGCCATTCGCGCCCAGGCCGCCGCGCTGCACCTCGACACGCGCTACGGCGCGAAGGTGCGGCTCACGGGCGAACAGCCACTCGCCGACGAGGAATTCGCCTCCGTCGAAGACGGCGCCGCGCTGAACGGCGCCATCACGCTGCTCGTGGTGCTCGGCATTCTGTGGCTCGCGCTGCGTTCGGGCCGCATGATCGTCGCGGTGCTCGTGACGCTCGCGATCGGCCTCGCCGTGACGGCCGCGCTCGGGCTGATGATGGTGAGCGCGCTCAACATGATCTCCGTGGCGTTCATGGTGCTGTTCGTGGGGCTCGGGGTGGACTTCGGCGTGCAGTTCGGCGTGAAGTACCGCGAGGAGCGCTACCACGAAGACCGCATCGAGGCCGCGCTCGTCAACACCGGCCGCACCGTGGGCGTGCCGCTCACGCTCGCCGCCGTGGCTGTGGCCGAGAGCTTCTTTTCGTTCCTGCCCACGGCCTACCGTGGTGTATCCGAACTGGGCCGTATTGCGGGCGTCGGCATGTTCGTCGCCTATTTCGCCAGCATGACGCTGCTGCCGGCGCTCATCAAAATGCTCGCGCCGCCGGGCGAGGCCACGCCGCCAGGCTTCAAGCAACTTGCGCCCGTCGACGCGTTTCTGGACCGCCACCGCAAGCCGGTGCTGATCGGCACGCTCGTCGTGGTGGTGGGCGCTTCGCCGCTGCTCGCGCGTCTTCAGTTCGACTTCAATCCGCTGCACCTGAAAGATCCGCATACGGAGTCGATGGCCACGCTGCTCGCACTGAAGAACTCGCCGGTCATCTCCGTCAACGACGTGAGCGTGCTGGGCGCGTCGCTCGCGGACGCGGACCGCATCGCGGCGCACCTCTCGAAGCTGCCTCAGGTGGGCCGCACGACGACGCTCTCCAGCTTCATTCCCGGCGACCAGCAGCAGAAGATGATGCTTGTCGCGAGCGCCGCCCAACAGCTTCTGCCCGCGCTCACGCAAGCGCCGGCCCCGGCCGTCACCGACGCAGTGCGCGTCGCGGCGCTCAAGCGCGCGGCGAACCAGTTGTCGCTCGCCGCCGACGAACACCCGGGCGCGGGCGCTGCCGAAGCGAAGCACCTCTCGGCCACGCTGACGAAGCTCGCCAACGCGGACGCCGCCACGCGCGACCGCGCCGAAAAGGCCATTGCCGAGCCGCTGAGGCTCGCGCTCGGCCAGCTCGCCAACCTGCTGCAGCCCACCGAGATCACGCGCGCCACGCTGCCGCCCGGCATCGTGCGCGACTGGGTGGCGCCGGACGGCCACGCGCTCGTGGACGTCGCGCCCAAAGTGCCGCCCGGCGTGGACCCGAACGACGACGTCATGCTGCGCAACTTCGCGCAAGCCGTGAAGGCCGCCGAGCCCGGCGCGATTGGCGGTCCGATCTCGATCCTCCATTCGGCCAACACCATCATCAAGGCATTCCTGCAAGCCGCCGCGTGGGCTGTGCTCTCCATCACGGTCCTGCTGTGGCTCGCGTTGCGGCGCTTCGCCGACGTGCTGCGCACGCTGATTCCGCTGCTGGTATCGGCCGTGGTGACGCTCGAGCTTTGCGTGGTTTTCGGCATGCCTCTCAACTTTGCGAATATCATCGCGCTTCCGCTGATGCTGGGCGTGGGCGTCGCCTTCAAGATCTACTTCGTGATGGCGTGGCGTTCCGGCCAGACGGGGCTGCTCCAATCGAGCCTCACGCACGCGGTGATGTTCAGCGCCGCCACCACGGCGACGGCGTTCGGCAGCCTGTGGCTTTCGCATCACCCCGGCACCTCGAGCATGGGACGGCTGCTCGCGCTTGCGCTCTTCTGCACGCTGATCGGCGCCGTGGTGTTCCAGCCGGTGCTGATGGGCAGGCCTCGCGTGGAGCGCGCGCGCAAAACAAAACAACTCCAGGGAATCGATCAATGAAGAAGCGAAACGCCGCACTGGTGCTTGCAGCCGTAGGCGCAACCGCCCTGACGGCAGGCTGCGCAACCGGCCCGGAGCGCAAACCCGGCGATCCGCTCGAGCCGATGAACCGCGCCATCTTCAAGTTCAACGACACGGTGGACCAGGCCATCGCCGTGCCCATCGCGAAGGGCTACCAGAAGGTGACGCCGCAGCCGTTTCGCACGGCGGTGAGCAACTTCTTCTCGAACCTCGGCGACATCAGCAACTTCGCCAACGACCTGCTGCAACTGAAGATCACGGACGCCACCGAAGACCTCATGCGCGTGGCGTTCAACTCCACCTTCGGCCTGGGCGGCCTGCTCGACTGGGCGACGCCGGCGGGACTGCCAAAGCACAAGCAGGACTTCGGGCTGACGCTCGGCCGCTGGGGCATTCCGTCGGGTCCGTACCTGGTGCTGCCCATCTTCGGTCCAAGCTCGTTCCGCGACAGCGTGGGCCTTGCCGTGGACGTGCGCTTCAATCCGATGAACTACATGGAGCCGGCGGTACGCAACCCGATGTATGGCGCGCAGTTCGTGAGCGTGCGCTCCGACCTGCTCGGCGCGTCGAGCCTGCTGGAACAGGCCGCGCTCGACAAGTACTCGTTCGTGCGCGACGCCTATACGCAGCAGCGCAAGTCGCTGCTGAAGGGCTCGTCGGCACCGCCTGCGCTGCCGGATTACGGCGACCCGGGCGCCTCGGATGATGGCGATACGGGTGCTGCGGCTGGTGCGGGGAGTGCGGCTGGCGGTGCGGCTGATGTGAGTGCTGCTAGCGGTGCCGCGGCTGGCGGTACTGCGGCTAGTGGCGCGGCGGCGGAAAGCGCTCCAGCAGCAGGGGCAGCAGACAACGGCGCGGCAGCGGGCGCCGCTGGCGCGCCCGGGGCAGGCGTGAGCGGCAAGGCCGGAACGGCGGCGCCGGCCAAGGCCGCGTCCGGGTCGAATGAGACTGCGGCTCCGGCTGCGGCCTCCGATGGCGCAGCGACACCCGCCAGCGCGCCGGCCGGGCAATAAAGGCACGGAGCGCGACGCGGGAAGCCTGGCCGGGAGTGCGGCCGACTGCAGCCGCTCCGGCTCCAGCCCTAGCGTCAGCGAATTCGCCGCGCGGCCCGGCCGCGCGACGCAACAAAAAGCCCTGCAAGGCTTTATGTCTTGCAGGGCTTTGTCTTGTGTGCAACTTCAGGCGTCTTCGCCTTCACCTTCACCAAACCTCGGAACACCTCAGCGGAAAGAGCCTGCGCAAGCAGCGGTCATCTTGCCCGCCGCCACGCGCCGTCAGTGCGCCGCTTCCTCTTGCGCTTCGTGCTCGTGATCCGCCTCTTCGCCGCCTTCCAGCAGCGCGCCGGGCGCCGACGCTACGGCACGAGCCGCAATCTGCGACCGTTCAAGCTGGCGAGCAAACGCTTCGTCGGCGTAGCGGATGCGATCGCGACCGTGCGGCGCCGGATTGCCCTGCTCGTCGAGATTCACGAACACCATCTTCTCGATGGTCAAGATGCTCTTGCGCGTGATCTTGTTGCGTACCTCACAGCGCAACGTGATGGACGTGCGGCCGAAGTGCGTCGCCGTCATGCCCAGTTCGATGATGTCGCCCTGGCGCGCCGAGCTGACGAAGTTGATTTCCGACATGAACTTCGTCACGACGCGCTGGTTGTCGAGCTGGCAAATCGCGTAAATCGCGGCTTCTTCGTCGATCCAGCGCAGCAGGCTGCCGCCGAACAGCGTGCCGTTCGGATTCAGGTCTTCGGGCTTGACCCATTTGCGGGTGTGGAAATTCATCATCTGGCATTCCTCGATCAGAGCGGTCCGGCCCCACATGCTCGGGGTCAAATTAGGGTAATACTTAAATCATAACAGATATAAGGGTTTACCCTAGTCAATACAAGCCCACCCCGATCGTGTTGCGGTGAACCGTCCGTTGAGCCGTGCGAGGTTCGCCGCGCCCGTCTCTAGCGATGTAGCCGCAAACCCTTGAGCGCCTTGTCCACGCGTCCCTTCTCGCCGCGCACGGCGATGCCGACCAGCCGCAGTTCGTCCGTGGGTACCGCGGCCACGGCGGCGCGGTTGTCGTCGTCGTGGCCCGTGTCGAACAGGTCTTCCGTGAAGATGGACATGTCGAGTTCGCGTTCGGACACCCGGTTGAACGCGCGGCGCAGTTCTTCGTCGCGGGCGGCGTAGACGAGCACCGGCTGGCGGAACATCGGCAGATACGACTTGCCCGACCCGTCCACGTAGCGCGGCCCCACCACGCCTTCAACGGTCGCCGCAATGCCGCTCACGATGAACGCCGTGACGTTCAGCTTCTTCCAGACCGGCAGGTCGTCCCGGAGAATCACGGCAATCTTGGTATCGAAAATCACCCGCGCCGGCGCGGCCGGGTCCGCCGATGAGCTAACCGACGAAGCCGAAGCCGGATTAGCAGCCGTATCTTCGTTCGTCAGATCCATACGTCGTTCCTCGCCGTGCGTTCGTTGGTTTCGCGGCCGGTGTTGAGCACGCCGCGCGGCTCGATCACCATCATCTGGACCTCGCCCTCGGCGAACGGCTTGTGCTCCGTGCCCTTCGGCACCACGAACATCTCGCCCGCGCCGATGTGAACGCTGCCGTCGCGGAAATCGATGCGCAGCGTGCCTTCGATCACGATGAAGGTCTCGTCGGTGTCGGGATGGTCGTGCCAGAGGAAATCGCCCTGAATCTTCACCAGCTTGAACTGGTAGTCGTTCATTTCGGCAACTACGCGCTGCTGCCACTGGTCATGGATAAGCGCGAGCTTGGCCGCCAGGTTGATCGGCGCGTAGGCCGCCTTGCCCGGGGCGTGGTGTTCGGTGGGTGTCATGTGCGTCTCCTTCGTCAGATGCGACGAAGGACGAGCGTAGACGGTGCGAGCGCAACGCGTCTTGAACGATTGTGCAAGCGAGCCGGTGAGGCCCGGCGAAGCCAGCCGATCCGCCTGATCCGCTCGATCGGGCCCGCTTCAGGCCCGCTCAGCGCCCCATGCCGGCGAGCGTCTTCAGCCAGCGCGACGGCGACAGGCCATACGTCTTCGTAAAGTGGCGCGTCATGTGGCTCTGATCGGCGAAGCCGGCAGCGGCGGCCGCCTCGGCGAGCGGACGGCCCAGCAGCATCAGTTGCCGCACGCGGTCGAGCCGGCGCATCGTCAGATAGCGGTACGGGCTTGTGCCGAAGAATGCGCGGAAATCGCGCGACAGGCTCCAGCGATCGCGGCCCGTCGCGACGGCCAGATCATCGAGGCTCACGGCGCAGTCGAGCGCATCGTGCAGATATTCGCGAGCCCGCCGCGCCGCGTGGTAATCCGCCGTCTGGCGCAGGCGGCGCGCGCCTGAAACGGCGTCGAGCGCCAGTGCCAGATCGAGAATCGCGTCGTCGCGCTCGAGCGGATCGAGCGGGTAATCCATGCCGCGCAGGAGCACGTTGGTGGCTGCATACAGACGCGGGTCGTCGGAAATGCCGCCCTCCACGAACGGCAGGGGCCGGCCGCCTAGCGCCTGCTGAAACAGCGCCGGCTCGACGTAGACCATGCGATAGCGGAAGCCGTGCTCGGAGCCGGCCTCGCCGTCGTGCGGCTCGTCGGGGTGAATCACGATCGTGCGGCCCGGCTGGCTGTGCACGAAATGGCGTCGATAGTGGAACGACTGGACGCCCGACAGCGTGCGGCCGATCGCGTAGGTGTCGTGCCGGTGCATGTCGTAGGCGTGCGCGTGAAAAAAGGCTTCGATGCGTTCGATGTCGCCCTGGTGCGCACGGTGGATCCAGTCGGTATGAGGCCGCTGCGGCTGCACTCGCGGCTCGGCGCGCGCCTCGGTCCCGACTGCGATTTCGGCCCCTTCTCCTGCTGCCTTCATCCGATTCCCCTTCGCTTCGCTCCACGCCTCTGCGAAACAAGCCTTGCCGCGGCATCCGCGCCGCCAGGCGACGGCGAAAAGCGATGATATAGCGGGCCGGTCAGGCGCGTGCGCGGCACATGGGGCGTCCTGGCGTGGGTCGCCTTACAAGGGTTGCCCTGCCGCGGGCCGCCCTGCGCGGGCCGCCACAAACGCGCTATCTGCGTCGATGGCGCGGCACAGCTGACCGGCAAGACGCGTTCACCATTCGCTGTCCCGCGTGCCGTCAGCGGACGCTACCCACCGAAACCGGCCGCAGCACCCGAGCGCGTTCGAGCACCTGCCGCGCCCGCACGAGAGAGACACGTGCCGCGCGGGCGTCGGCGGCCACCTGCAGAAGCGGGCCGAGCTGCGTCGGCCGCCGCGCCAGTTCGCGCAGCACGGGCAGCACCGCCGTGCTGCCGTCGTCGCGCAACCCCGCCATGGCGGCGGGCGGCAGCGAGCGCCACGCCGGGTCCACCACCGCGCGGCACACCGCGAACGGCACGCCGTGCGCTGCGGCAATAGCGCCTGCGATGTGCGATTCCATATCCACCGCGAGCGCGCCCGTGGACCGGTAGAGCGCCTGCTTGTCCGCTGCCGTCGTGAGCGGCGCCGACACGGCCGCCTGGATGCCGCGCCGCAAGCGCGCTGCCAGCGGCGAGCCCGCCAGCGCCGCCGCGAGCCGCTGGGTCCACGCGGTGTCGGTCATCACGCGGCCGAGCGGGCCGTCCACGGCATCCGCCACGACGATCGTGCCGGGCGTGAGTTCGGGCGCGAGCCCACCCGCCGTGCCGAAACTCAGAATGCCTGCGCAGCCGCGCTGCACCGCGTCGCGCAGCGCGCGTTCGAGCAGATCGGCGCGCGCCGCATAGACCGCCTCCACGCCCTCTCCCCGCGCGATCTGCGCTTCGAACGCCATGCCGGCCACCACGATGACGGGCAGGCCCGCCGACTCTTGGGGCGCGGCAACCGTTGGTGCGCGCATCGGCGTCACATTCCAACCGCGACGCGAGCAACGCCGTCGCGCTTGAGATTGCGATAGCGGGCAAGCGCCCACAGCGGGAAGAACTTGCGATAGCCGTGGTAGCGCAGATAGAACACGCGCGGGAAGCCCGTCGCCGTGAAACGCGTTTCGTCCCACAGCCCGTGTTCCTGCTGGTTCGCCTGAAGGTAGGCGATGCCGCGCGCAACGGCGGGATGATCCACGGCGCCCGCGGCCATCAGGCCCAGCACGGCCCAGGCGGTCTGCGACGCCGTGCTCGGTGCGCGTTCGTAGCCGCGATAGTCGAGCTTGTAGCTCTCGCCGCCCTCGCCCCAGCCGCCGTCGTCGTTCTGGATCGACACGAGCCATTGCACGGCGCGCGTCATGTGCGCGTCGCTGTGCGATAGCCCCGCCGCGTTGAGCGCGCACAGCGCCGTCCACGTGCCGTAGATGTAGTTCATGCCCCAGCGGCCGTACCAGCTGCCATCCGACTCCTGCTCTTTCAGCAGATAGTCGTAGGCGCGACGCGACGGCTCGCTCGTGCCCGGCATCTCGCCCAGCTGCGCGAGCATCGAAAGGCAACGGCCGGACACGTCCGCAGTGGGCGGATCGAGCAGCGCGCCGTGGTCGGAGAACGGGATGTTGTTGAGGTAGTACTGCGTGTTTTCAGGCTCAAATGCACCCCAGCCGCCGTCGCTGCTCTGCATGCCGACAATCCATTCGCGCGCACGCGCAATGGCTTCGCTATCGACGTCCGACTGCGTGAGTCCCGCCGCGCGATGCATGGCCATCACCACGACGGCGGTGTCGTCCACGTCGGGGTAATACGCGTTCGCGTACTGGAACGCCCAGCCGCCGGGCCGCACGTCGGGACGGCGCGAGATCCAGTCGCCGCGCACCTCGAGCTCCTGCAGCGGGCGCAGCCATTCCAGGCCGCGCAATGCCGCTTGCCGGGCCTGCGCATCGCCGGTCTCCAGCAGCGCGTGCGCCACGAGTGACGTGTCCCACACGGGCGAGAGACACGGCTGGCAATACGCCTCGTCTTCGTCCTCGTGAATGACGAGCAGCTTGTCGATGGAACGGCGGGCAATCGCGCGGTTCGGATGATCCGCGGGATAGCCGAGCACGTCGTACATCATCACGGCGTTGGCCATGGCGGGGAAGATCGCGCCGAGGCCGTCTTCGCCGTTCAGGCGCTCGTCGACGAAGGCGACGGCGGCGTCGATGGCGCGCTGGCGCAGATAGCCCGGAAAGAGCGGATCGACGATGCGCAGAATGCCGTCCACGGCGCGGAAGAACGCGAACCAGCCTTCGTTCTGGTGCGGCGCGCGCGGCAACAGGCCCGTGGTGACGGCCGCGCCGCGGAACAGTTCGTCGATACGCACGCCGCGCGGGTTACGCGCGCGCGGCCGCTTCGCGTTGAGCACGAGCAGCGGCACGATGACCGTGCGCGCCCAGTACGACACCTTCGAAAGATGGAACGGAAACCACTTGGGCAGCAGCGTGATCTCGACCGGCATCATCGGCACCGCGTACCAGGTGATGACGCCGTAGAGCGCGAGCAGGATGCGCGTGAACACGTTCACGGCTTCCGCGCCGCCCGCCGCCAGAATCGCATTGCGCGCGCGGACCATGTGCTCGGCGTCTTCGGCGTCGCCGATCATCTTCAGCGCGAAGTACGCCTTCACGCTGGCGCTCACGTCCATCGCGCCGTCGGTGAAAAGCGGCCAGCCGCCATCGGCCAGCTGGATGCGGCGCAGGTAGCGGCCGATCTTGCGCTCCAGTTCGACGTCGGCCGTCTCGCCCAGATAGTGCACGAGCAGCACGTATTCGGCGGGGATCGTGGCGTCGGCTTCGAGTTCGTAGACCCAGTGGCCGTCGGGCTTCTGTGCGGCAAGGATCGCGTCGGTGGCGCGCGCCACGCTCGCATCGAGCGACGCCAGCGCGGGCGCGTGGGCTTCAAGCGGCAACGCGCGGGCGTCGTTCACCGCGTCGTTCGCTGCCTCATTTGCAGCGTCACCTGCCGGCAAGGTCGCGGCATCCGCCGCGGAGTCGTCCATTGGCAGGGCTTGGGTCAAATCGTTCATCGGCGCTCCATCGGTGCAATCGGTACGTCAAGCAGGAGGTCCGCGGCCTTCTGGCCCGAGCGGATCGCTCCTTCAATCGTTGGGGGCAGACCGGTGGCCGTCCAGTCGCCCGCCAGCATCAGGTTGTTCCAGCGTGTGCGCGTGCCGGGCCGGCGCGTCTCTTCTTCCGGCCGGGCGGCAAATGTGGCGCGGGCTTCCGTCACGATCTGCCAGGCTGGCATCGGCCCCACGGGCAGCGACGCGGCCTGCGCGACGTCGGCCCAGATTGCTCTCGCCAGCGCCTCGCGCGGCATCGCGAGCAGGCGGTCCGCAGCGTAGACGGTCGCGGAGAGCCTGCCGTCTGAGGCCACCATCCATTGCGCCGTGCCGTTCAGCAGACTCGTGGCCGCAGGCGTGCCGAACGGCGGCTCCACCGCGAAATGCGCGCTCACCACGGCGCTGGACCGCTGCGGCGTCTGAATGCCGGGCACCAACGCGCGAGCCGCATCCGGCGGGACGGCGAGGATGGCGGCATCCGTTTCGCCGAGCGAGATGATCTCCTCGCCGAAATTCAGCGCGCTCACGCGCGCGGCAGCCATGCCGCTTGCCGTGGCCGGGCGGTCGTCGAATGCCATCGACTGCAGCCGCGAGCCGAGCCGGATCACTGCGCCGCCGTGCTGCAAGAGCCGCAGCGCCGGATCGACGAACGCGCTCGCCAGTCCGTCGCGCGCCACGAGTGGCCGGCACGCGTCGCCGCCTGCCGCGAAGGTTTCCCGCACGAGTGCGCCTGCGAGTTGCGCGGTCGCGTCGCGCGGCTCGGCATTGAGCATGGCGAACAGCAGCGGTTCGACGAGGCGCGTCCAGAAGGCGCCGTCGCAGCGCAGCGTCTGCGCCACCGTGCGGCCCGGCTTCGCCAGCAGCAGCGGCACGAACCGCACGAAATCCAGCGGACGCGCGCCGGGCACGCGCGCCTCAGCATTGAAGATCCAGCGCACCAGCCAGCCCGACGAAAACTGCGCCGTCCAGCGTGTGCGTGCGGCAAGATCCACGAACGCGAATTCAGGACGGTGCGGCCCTTCCAGTTCGTCGCTCGAGCCGATCACGCGCGCGTAGTTGAGCGTGGCGTGATGGCCGGACAGCACGATGTGGTTGCCGTTGTCGATGGTGGCGCCGAGCGCTTCGTCGTAGTAAGAGCGGCAACGCCCGCCCGCCTGCGCCGCCGCTTCGTGCAGCACCACCCGCGCGCCACGCCGCTGCAACTGGACCGCAGCGGCCAGACCGGCCAGGCCCGCGCCGATCACGTGGACAAGCCTCGGCATCAGAACAATGCGTAGCGCGCCACGATCCACAGGAGCCGCGCGCGCGGCTTCCTGACCCGCGTGCGCGGAATGTCGAAGCCGCGATCCAGCGTGCGGTCCAGCAGGCAACGGTAGACGCCCGACATGATGCGCGGCGCCTTTACCTGGGCGCGCGGCGCGGTGTCCATGATCGCGTCGGCGGCGGCAAAGTGCTCTTTGGCGCGCTCGGCGAGCGTCATGCAGACGCGCGGCAGCGAGGGGTCGTCCGCGATGGCGGCCGGGCTGCTCACCGCAATGCCTTCGCGCGCCAGCAATTCGCGCGGCAGATAGCAGCGGTGAATGGCGGCATCTTCGTCGATGTCGCGCAGGATGTTCGTGAGTTGCAGCGCACGGCCGAGGTGATGCGCGAGCTGCCGCCCAGGCTCTTCCTCCATCCCGAAAATCCTCACCGACAGGCGGCCGGCGGCGCTCGCGACGCGATCGCAGTAGAGGTCGAGCGTGGCTTCGTCGGGAGCGCAGATGTCGGCGGCGGCGTCCATGGCCATGCCGTCGATCATCGCGTGAAAGTCTTCGCGCTTGAGTCCGAAGGTGTGGATATGCCGCGTGAGCGCGGCGAGCGAAGCGCGCGGCGTGCCGGCGTAGCAGGCGTCGATGTCGGCGCGCCACGCTTCGAGTGCGGCTGCGCGTTCGGCGCGCGGGCGCTCGCTGTCGGCGATGTCGTCAACGGCGCGGCAGAACGCGTAGACCTGGTACATGGCATCGCGCTGTGCCGCAGGCAGGATGCGCATTGCCAGATAGAACGAGCTGCCGGACGACATGGCAGCGGCATCGGTTGCTGTATCGTCCACGACGAGATTGGAAACGGCCAAGACGATCTCCGCTGGGGCGCCCGCGAGGGGCGGTCAGGAATTCGGGCCCGCAGCACAGCGATCGTGGAGCGGGTCGCCCGCGCGCGCGGACACGCGCGAGGCACCGGCAGCCAGGCCGGAAACGGGCCAAAGTATAACAACCTTTAACGGGCATCGCGGGCCGCTGGGCGGACGGGTCCGGGGACGGATCGTGAAATGCCGTCGTGAAGCCGGTCGCCAGATCGCGCCTCGGCGTCGTTCCGCGCGCTCGCGGCACACTCGAGCAACGCCTATGTGAATGCGACCGACCGGTTGCGGCCTTGCCGTTTCGCGCTGTAGAGCGCGGCGTCCGCTTCGTTGATGAGCGCCTCATAGGCCGACACACCGCTGCGCGCCGCCGCGCCGCCCACGCTCGCCGTCACGGGCACCGGGTCGCCCTGCACGTCCACGGGCGTATCGCAGATCGTCTGACGGATCTTTTCGGCCACGCGCATGGCATCTTCCAGCGGCGTGCACGGCAGCAGCAGCGCGAATTCCTCGCCGCCAAAGCGCCCGAACGTGTCCTGCACGCGCACGACGCCCGCCACGCGCTGCGCCATCACGCGCAGCACGGTGTCGCCCACCATATGGCCGAACTGGTCGTTGATCTTCTTGAAGTGGTCCAGATCGAACAGCAGCACCGAAAGGTCGCCGCCGTAACGCTGCCAGCGCGAGAACTCGTCGCGCAGACGCATTTCGAAGCAGCGCCGGTTGGCAATGCCGGTCAGCCCGTCGCGGTCCGCGTATTCCTGGAGCTTGGCGACGGCTTCCTCGCGTTCGCGCTGCACAATGCTCACGTGGGTCACGTCGGAGACGGTCACGCAAACGGCCACCACCTCGCGCTCGCGCATGAGCGGCATGAACGTGCAGTCCTGCTGCATGTAGTCCACGCCGCCCGTGATGGGCCGGTCATGGTCGAACTTGAAAAGATAAGGCCGCTGCTCCCACGAGCTGAACGCGAAGCTGCCCAGCTGGAAGACGCTTTCCACCTTGCGCGTAAGCCATACGCGGGGCAGTTCGGGAAAGCTCGAAAAGATCGAGCGGCCGATCACCTGCTCGGGCCGCAGGCCGCTGTGGTCCTGCATGAACCGGTTCCACATCAGCACGTTCATGTCGCGGTCGAGCACGAAAATGCCGAATCCGACCCGCTCTACGACGAGGTCGGACAAAGACGGCGTGACTACAGGCGTATTCATAAGCTGGAAAGCAGGGCATCAAGCGCTTCGCTCATGTGGCGAATCGATTCCTCGGCCATCAGCATGACGAGATGCGCGCGGAAGCGCTGGTCTTCGAGCGCGAAGTTGACCTCGATGAGCAGCGCCACTTCCCACGCCAGCACGTTCGGCTGGAAGACTTCTTCGAGCGAGATCGCCTCGCCGAGCAGCCCGGGTGGCGAAAACACGGGCTGACGCCCGAGCTGGTCGAGGATCGACGACACGCACGCACCCGTCAGCACGTTGGCCACGTCGAACACCAGTTCTTCTTCGCTCGTCGCTTCGTAGGCGGACTTGGCGTACGGGTCCTGAACCAGCGAGCACAGGTCGCTCACCTCGCCGCTGCGGCAGATCACGAGCGCCTCGCCGCGAATCTCCGAGCGGAAGCCCTGGCGCACCGCCGTTACCGCATCTTCTATACCCGTCATCTCGCGCAGCGCCTCGGCCGCTTCGCTCACGTCGACCACGCGCACGCGCGGTACCGAAAGCTCGATGAACGTGTCGAGCAGCACCGCGAGCCGGGTCGCGGCCTGCCCCATCGCCAGATTGGCGACCTCCTGCAGCGCGTCGCGCTGGTCTTCGGTGAGGACTGGCTCAGGCATACAACCCGTACTCCTTCAGGATCGGCAACAGCGCTTCGGGCGTGACCGGCTTCGCAACGAACGCGGCCGCGCCGAGCGTGCGCACGCGCTCCTGGGCCATCGGCTGGACGTCGGCGGACACGACAATCACAAACGTATTCAGATCCTCGTGCTGAAGCGCCTCCAGAACCTGATAGCCCGTCATGTCCGGCATCGTGAGGTCCAGAAACATCACCGACGCCTTGCCCGCGCGGTACGCCGCAAGCGCCTCGCGACCATTTGACGCATAGGTGATGTCCACATCCCAGTCCTCCGGCAAGGCCTTGGTGAGCACCTTGCGGGCAAGCAGCGAATCGTCGGCGATCACGATGGGGAGGGACATGGCGGACTTGAATGCAAATGCGGAATGAGTTCGGGCGAGTTAACGGCGACTAACGGCCGTTCTTTAGTCGCCACGCATAGGTACACGGCTGGGGAAAGGTGGCTGCAAGGCCCGCGGACGCATCGCGCAGGCTGCACGCACGCCGCGACGCCAGGTGGGACACGGCCCACGGTTCGCAGCTTGCGAATCCGCAATGGAAGACGACGCCCTGCATGTTCGAATGCCAACCCCGTAAGGAACCTGTACGCGAACGGCTGCGGCGTATCACGAGGCGCCGCGCCGGAATGTCCGCGTCTGCCTTGCCTTCCCGTGCTGGTGCGGGTGGTTTTGGGCTGGCCCTCGCGGCATCTTGCGTCCAGACGTTGTGGACGCGTTCGTTTTTTATCGTGGGGCCGATTTTCAAATTAAAGCGGCGAGAATGCAACTCGCCAATAAGCATCTGACAAACAAAAACAACCCGATTTTCCTGTTTTCCAAAAGATTTGTGCCGCACTTTTGTCATACGGTTAAGTTTTATCCTTTTGTGTACGTTTGCGCTTCGCGATTTTTCGCTGATTCGCGTGAAAGCGCGGTAAAACTGCCGGCCAAGGCCTGTGCACGCGCCTTGCTTTTGCCAGTCATGCCAGACACATACTTCTTCTCGTTTATGATGACGTTCAACCCGATTCCGGTACGATTTTGGTCCGCCGCACGATGACCCCAGACCCATCCGTCACGCCCGCAGGTCGTCCGGGCGCCACGGCGGAAGGAGATGACGCCCCGCTCTTCCCCGCCGTTCCCGAGCACGACTTCGCGATGCGCCGCATCACGCTCATCGCGCTGCTTGTCGCCGCAATCGTGCTGCCTTGCATCTACGTAGCCACCATGGCCTACGACGACCTGCGCAGCCGCGAGGCCGACGCCTCCGACGTCACCGAACGCACTGCGCGCGTCGCGGAAGAACACGCGATCAAGGTGTTCGACATGAACGAGACGCTCGATGCCCGCGTGGTGGACCTCGTTCAAGGGTTGGACGACGCGGGCGTCCGTGCGCGCGGCGCCTGGATTCACGAGAAGCTCAAATCGATTGGCGGCGGCTACCCGCAAGTGGCCGCCGTCTCCATCTTCGGCGGCGACGGCACGCTGCTCGCCACCAGCGCCTTCTGGCCGACACCCGAGGTTTCCATCGCGAACCGGCCGGACTTCGTCGGCATTCGCGACGGCACGGTGCTCGATCACGTCTCCAAAATCATGCAGGGTGCGGTGAGCGGCGAAGCGGTGTTCAACACCGGAATCGCGCGCAAGGACGCATCGGGCGGCTTCGACGGCATCGTTTCGGTCGCCATGCGGCCCTCCTACTTCGACACGTTCTACCGCGAACTGCTCGGCAAATCGCCCATGACGATGAGCCTCGTGCGCTCCGATGGCGCCGCGCTCGTCGGTTATCCCGCTACGACGCACGCGCACGACGCCGTCGACGCAAAATCGCCGCTCGGCGAAGCGCTGGCGCGCGGCAGCACGTCCGGCGTGGTGCGCATGCGCTCGCCCGAGGACCACGACAGCCTGATCCTCGCCTATCGGCGCGTGGGCGCGTATCCCGTGTACGTGGCGTGCGGTTATCGCACCTCGGCCATCTGGGCGCAGTGGTACCGCCACCTGAGCGTGCTGCTGCTCTCGATGTTCACGCCCTCGATTGCGCTGTGGTGCGTGATCTGGCTCTCGCTGAAACGCCTCGCGGCGGAAGAGGAAGCCTGGGAGCGCTGGCAGGCGGAAGCGGCCATGCGCCGCTCGATCGAATCGGCCTGGCGGCAGTCGCGCAAGATGGAGGCGCTCGGCAACCTCGTGGGCAGCGTCGCGCACGACTTCAACAACCTGCTGATGATCATCTCGGCCAACGTGCAGATTGCACGGCGGCGCGGTGTGCCGGGCATCGAACACGAACTCTCGGCGATGGAGCGCGCGTTGAAGAGCGGCCAGTCGCTCACGCGGCAACTGCTGGGCGTCGCGCGCAAACAGCCGTTGCACAGCGAGACGATTGCCGTGGCGCGCTGGCTGCCGGCGTGCCGGGCGTTGCTGAAGGCGTCGCTTGGGGCGAAGGCGTCGCTCGTGATGGACATCGACGAGCACGTCTGGCCCATGGAAGTCGACGTCGCCGAACTCGAACTCGCGCTCATCAACATCGCCGTGAACGCACGCGACGCCATGCCGAACGGCGGTCGCCTCACCGTGCGGGCACGCAACATCAGTTTCCGGCCCGGCGAGGGCTTTCCGCTCACAGGCGACTTCGTACAGCTTTCGCTGGAGGACACGGGGGTCGGCATGCCGCCGGACGTGCTCTCGCGCGCGTTCGAACCGCTCTTCACCACCAAGCCCAAGGGCATGGGAACGGGGCTGGGACTGCCGCAGGTGTTCGCCTTTTGCGAACGATCGGGCGGCCTCGCGGCCATCGACAGCGCGATCGGCGCGGGCACGTCCGTGCATCTTTACCTGCCGCGCGCCTCGGGATTGCCGCACATCGAGCGGCCCGCCGAGCCGGGCGTGGAAGAAGCTGCGGCGGCGCACGGGCTGCGCGTACTGCTCGTGGAAGACAACGACGAAGTGGCGGCCGGCACCGAAGCGCTGCTGCAGATGATGGGCCACCACGTGCAATGCGCGCGCCAGGCCGACGAGGCGCTGAAGCTGATCAACGAAGCCGAGGCCAACGCGGTTCGAACGGGCGGACACCTGCCCTTCGACCTGTTGATTTCCGACATCCACATGCCGGGCACGATGAACGGCATCGACCTGGCCGAAACCGTGCAGCAACGCATGCTGAAGTTGCCGGTGATCCTCGTGACCGGTTACGCCGAAGAACTGGAGCGGGCCCGTCACGTGGATGCGCGGCTGCTCGCGAAGCCCTTCGACATCGCACTGCTCGAGAAAATGCTGCGCGAAATCCAGCGCGAGTTGCCGTCGCATACGCACGCGGCGGACTGAAATGCCGGCCGGTGTTGGTGCGCGACGTTGCGACCGCGCCGTGCTTGTAAAAATGCGCAACGGCGGCGGCGTTTCTGGGAAATTTTTCGCGCCGCCGATACGGCCGGCTTTCTCCTGTTCCCGCAGCATTGACGCAGTCGCGGCGCAATTCATGGAACGCGGCACATCGGTTGCCTATGCTTTTTCTGTGATGTGTTCTGTTCATGCTGCGAAAGTCCATGCTGCAAGACGGCCACGTGCCGCCTGCCGATAACGCCATGCCGAGGAGAAAACGATGCGACACACCGTGACGAGTCTGTTCCAGACCTTCGGCGAAGCCGAAACGGCGCGCAACGCACTGCTGCAGGTCGGCTTCGCGGCAACGGACATCGGCCTGCGCGGACCGGCTGCGGCCGATACGCAAAGCATCGGCGTGGCGGGCGAAGGCGGCCTGCTCGCCAACATCGAACGATTCGTGGCGAGCCTGTTCGCCACCGGTGCCCAACGCTACGACGGCGGCGACCACCCCGAGCAGCCCGAAGCGGTGCGCGAGGCGCTGCGGCGCGGCGCCGTGCTGGTTCGTGTGGAGGCGGACAGCGAAGCGCAGGCGCAACTCGCCGCCCATACCCTGGCGGGGCTCGGTGCGCTGGAGGTCGTGGAGCGTCCGCCGGGTTGGGAGGAGCGAACGGAGCGCGCGGTGGCCCCCGCCACGGCGCGCGAGCACTCGGTGCTCGACGAGCTGGGTCTGCGGCCGGTTGCAGTGCCGCGTCAGCAATCGGTGCACGCAACGTCGCCCCACGGTGAAGCCGTGTCGCCCGCGCCGCCTGAGCCTCAAGCGGGTTCGCCAGCCGAAGCGGCAGCCGCTGCCGTGCCGCCGGAGGGCACCGTGCGAATGAGCGACGACGCGGCGGCCACCGCTATCGCGTCGGCCAGTGCGCCGGGGTGCGGCGCCGTTTTTCCGACCGCGCCCCCGGCCGCCGCGCCCGCCAGCGAATTGCCCGGCGGTACGCAGCTAGCCCGTGAAGAGGAACCGCCGGCGGGATACGAAGCCGCACCGCCGCCAGGAATGCGCCCCGCGCCGGACAAGGCGGCCCCGCCCATACCGGACGAGTACGTCGAATACGAGGAAGACTTTCGCGGCCACCACGCCGGGCAGGTGGAGCGCGAAAGCCAGCCGTTCGAGGACTACGAGAGCGCGTATCGCTACGGCGTGATGATCGCGCGGGATGTGAGATACGTCGGCCGGTCGTGGGACGAAATCGAAGCGGACGCCCGGCACGGCTGGGAAACGACTTTCCCGGCCGATGCCTGGGACAAAATCCGCAGCGCGGTACGGCACGGATGGGAGCGTGCCGGTGGGAATCGCGCAGTGTAACGGGGGCGACAGACGGGTCAGGACGGTGGGAACGTCAGGGGCCTGCGCGGCGCGCAGGCCCCTGGCTTCAACCGCGGCGCAGTCGCGTGGTCCAGTCCACGTAGCGATCGACGAATCCCTGCAGGAACTTGCGCGTGTCCTCATTGACGATGTTGCCGTTGGCGTCGATGCGACTCGCGTCGTGTTTGATGAACATCTCCGGCTGACCGAGTAGCGCCACGTCCAGATAAGACAGCACGTTGCGTAGATGCTGCTGCGCGAGCGCCGTGCCGGTGGCCCCGGGCGACGTCCCCAGCACCGCGCCGGGCTTGCCGGCCCACGAATTCTTGCCCCACGGACGCGAGCCCCAGTCGAGCGCATTCTTGAGTACGCCCGGGATCGAACGGTTGTACTCGGGCGTCACGAACAGCAGCGCGTCGGCGGCTTCAATGCGCGCCTTGAATTGACGCGCGGGCTCGGGCAGGTCGGCGTCGTAATCCTGGCTGTAAAGCGGCAACGTGCCGATGTCGACGAATTCCGCCGTGAAGTCCTGGGGCAAAAGCGAAGTGACGGCGCGTGCCAGCTGGCGGTTGAACGAGTCCTGACGAAGGCTACCGACCAGCACTGCAATGTGACAAGCCATGTTGAGATCCTCCCGGGTGGTCCCGACAAGCGGGACAAGTGGCGACGTGGATGCCTCTCAATCATAGGCGGTGAGGTGCGGCGCGTCTTTTTCGTGTGGCCGTCTGGGGGCGCCGCCCCGCAGGATTTGCCAGCTATCGGTGGATAACCCGCCATGACGGAAAGATATTCACAGATTCACTGAATAACTTTGTGGACAAGTTTGGCTAGGGGCTTGTCCTATGGGGGTTTACGTCGGCCTTCTGGGCGAGGCGTCAGTCCGATGCGACAACGGATGCTGACCGGGCGTTGTGATGTGGGGAAACGTTCGGAACGCGGCTTGCGACGCTGTTGTCCTGCTGGTGCTTCGGCAACCGCTTCGTCTGACGTGGCGAAGAAGGGGCAGAAATACCGGCCGAGACGCAAACCCTAACCGATGGAGGACCGACGATGGCTTCCGGATCACCCCGGCATTACGCCGGCAAATCGCAGGATGAGAGGGTGGCTGCCCGCAAGCATCACAAGCAGAAATCGCAGGAGCAAGCCGGAGGGGAAATGGCTGTGGAAGGCACCGAAGCGGACGCCGAACACAGCTGCGGCGAGTTGTCGGAGCGCGGCAAGCAGATATGGCGGACGGGAAATGGCATAGACGGCGGCGGTCTCACCTGACACCCGACCATGCCGGTCCGAGTGGGGTGGCCATCAATGGGCCATCCCCGCCCGGTGAAAACCTGGGTTACTGCCCGAAAAACACGTTGCAGTACGAAGCCGGGCCTTGGCACGTCGACGCATTGTTCTGCGTCGTTGCTTGAGCAGCATGAGCCGCGCCGGTTGCCGTCGCGAGCAATGCGGCCGACGAGATGATTGCGAGAAGAATGCGTTTCATGGTGTCGCTCCTGATTTAGGTCGATCAACGTTGATCGGTGGCTGGAGAATAGCGACGGAGCGTTCACCTAAAAACATGCCAGCGGAAAAGACATTTTCTCGACAATTGCAATAGTGGCCGCCGACGGGATTGATGGGATTTTTGTCCCTGAGTACTGCTTGTTTGGCCGTACGAAGTGGACCGGCTGGATAAGTCCAATGGGCAAGGGTCTACGCGCTTTGCCGCGTGGAAATTGAGGCACGCCAATAGCATCGGCACCAGCTTGCACGGCTCCATCGTTTCAGGTTTTGCAACGATGTATTTCCGCAGTTGTAAGTGCTGCGAGAGGGCTCGCGCAACTTCGTCATGCATCTGTCATTTGAAGGCGTCTGTGCCGACATAGCCCTGAGGAACTGCGCCCATGCGGGCGCGGATCACATAAGGTGCGGAATGTGAGAGAAAATGCGCTCCGGGTCCGACGGGTCATAACGCCAGATCGCCCTGCAATACACAGCAGGGCCTCATCGGCGCTTGTCGCGCGGCATGGGGCGGCCGGCAGCCGATGCGTCAGCGCGCTGTCCCGGCCGACAATCGCCAATCACATTCCTCGACATGACAAAGCACGAGATGCATCGAGTCTTGCCGGCCATCCCATGCGAGGGAGCCCATGGCAGCGGCCTGGGGGCGGCCGCGCAGCCTGTCCGTTGGACCGCGTTGCGCCGCACGGCAACAGGCACGCGGCCCGCGGTACGCCCGGTGGGGGACGTCGCATGACCGCCGTTGCCGCTCGGCCGGCGCCGGACGATCCGGTCTACCTCGCCCAGTTGCGACGCGACCTGCTCCGCTTCGCGCGGTTGCAGTTGCGAGACGCGGCCGCTGCGGAAGACGCCGTTCAGGAAGCGCTGACCGCAGCGTGGATGCACGCGGACCGCTTCTCCGCGCAGTCCGAGCACAAGACGTGGGTCTTCGGCATCCTGCGGCACAAGCTGGTGGATACGTTGCGCGTGCGCCAGCGCACGGTGAACGTGTCTTCGCTCGAAACCGAACTGGACGAAGATACCGTTCTCGATCGCGAGCTGTTCAAGGACAACGGACACTGGACGGCCTATGCGAAACCGCGTCCGTGGCCGACGCCGGAGATCGTGCTGCAACAGCAGCAGTTCTGGCAGCTCTTCGAGATATGCCTCGACCATCTGCCCGAGCACATCGGGCGCGTCTTCATGATGCGAGAGTTTCTCGACCTCGACATTGCCGAGATCTGCGCCGAACTGGAGCTGACCGCCAACCACTGCAGCGTGCTCATCTACCGCGCACGGCTGCGCTTGCGGACGTGCCTGACCGAAAAGGGCCTTTCAGGCGAGGACGCGCATGGGCAAGTGTAAAAACATCACCCGACTACTTTCTGACGCGCTCGACAGGCGGCTCACGGCAGGCGAATGGCTGGCCGTCCGTATGCACCTGCCCACGTGCAGCGGGTGCCGCAACTATCGGCTGCACATTGCGCTGCTTCGTACGGCCGCGCATGAAATGAGCGGCATGGCGGACCATGAGTCGTCTGGGCGCAGAGAGTGACGATCAGCGCTGCGACGGAGGCTTTGCTGCGTACTGCTGAAGATAACGAGCATGAGAGTCGCGGTCGACGTTCGCATCGCGACGCTCCGTGCTCGCCGGATACTTCGCGAGCATGACCCGCGGACGGACGGGCCGATGTTCAAAGCCGCCGCCGCAGTTCGGACAGACATTACGTAACGTCGTGGTCGCACACGCTTCGCAAAACGTGCACTCGAAGCTGCAAATCATCGCGTCGGATGAGTCGGGTGGCAACGCCTTGCCACATGCTTCACAGGATGGTCGGAGTTCGAGCATTCGCGTTTCTACAGGTAGATGGGGCACTGGACGCGGTCTTTTTTAGTGCACGCGGGGATCGGCGGTTGCGCCGGTAGTCGTGTGAAGAGGCGGTGGCGCCGTTAATCGATCGCGAGAATCACGGCATTTTTAGCGGTGACCTTGTTCGAACCGATTTGCCCCGGTCGCCTCCCCAGCCCCTGCCAGTAAGTCTGCAAGTCTAGTGAGCGCCTCTTTGGCGCCCCTGCCATTTAGGCCTCGAATTCCGCCAGCTGCGAGCGTCGGGTACCGTCGTCGCTCAGTCAAAGCCCGCTCAATCGAAAAGCGCGCTGACGCTCTCCGGCGGACGGCCGATCACAGCCCGGCCATTACGAACGATGATGGGCCGCTGCAGCAGCACAGGATGTTTCGCGAGCGCGTCATACAGCTCGTCGTCGGTTACGCCTTCCCGGTCAAGACTCAGCGCCTTGTACTCGGATTCGGCAGTCCGCACCATGTCGCGTACCGGACAGGCGAGCAAGCGGTTCAGTTCTTTCAACTGAACGACTGACAGCGGATGTTTCAAGTATTCGATGATCTCGACTTTTTCGTGTGCGCCGTTGCTGAGACCGGCAACGAGTTCGTAGGCGCCGCGAGATTTCGAGCAGCGGGGGTTGTGGTAGATGGTGATCATGGGTCGATTGATGTTGAGACGAGTCTGGATGGCGTGCGAGGGGCGATCGGATTGGCCTCGGTAGGGCAACGGCTATCGGGCCGCTGATCGTTCCGCGGCATTGTCGTGAGCGATGGGATAAGAGGTGCTAACGCGCGGCCTCGTGTGCCGGAATTCTAGCTTGCCGCGTTGGAGTCAATGCGTGGAGGCTTTCGCCTGATTCGGAGAGGGCAAGGAAAAGGCAGCTGGCCGAAGAGGCACTGTCTTGCGCACATTCTTCATGGGCTTCGTCGTATCTCATCTTGTAACTCCATCTTTTGTTATTCGACTTATTTCTCACGCGCGCCTATACCTCGCAGGCTGTCCTCGACCCAACGCCATTCCAAACGCAGATCGTTTCTTCCTCATGGCTTGGTTTATGCGCATAAAGCGAGGCGCTCGGAGGCCGCGTCAAGGCCTCGACCAGTCGCTGGCGACAGGGACGCGTCCCACAGTTGACCGCCACGAGCCACGACCCTCCCGGTATTAGGCAGCGGCGGGATTACGGCAGCCGCTTCGCGGGAAGGCGCAACGCCGCCGGAGCTGTGCCCAGTTCGCGCCCGCACGACGAGTTCTCGCCCGGACGGCCTGCAGCTTACCCGCTGCGCCCACCATACGCGACCATCGCACGGGAGGGCTTTTCGACATAAACGCCACTTATCCGCCCCACGAGGTTCCGCTTTAGTGCCTGCCTCGCCCCACCGTTTATGCGCATAAACCCTCGTCCAAATGGCTAATCCGCCTCATCAGCGTGACAAAGTCATTGAAAATAAATTTCTTCAAGGTAAAATTCAGCGGCATCGAAAAGGAGGTAAGAATTGGCGGCTGAAATTATCGCGGTCACTCAGCAAAAGGGCGGGGTCGGAAAAAGCACGATCGCCATGCATCTCGGCGCTGCGTTCCATGAAAGGGGCAAGCGAGTTTTGGTCGTCGATGCTGACGGGCAGAACACCTTGGTTCACTGGGCGAGCGCGTCGGCCGAAGGCGAGACGGGCATCCCGTTCCCCGTGGTCAACCTCTCGGAGGCCGGTGGCCAAATCCACCGTGAGATAAAGAAGTTCATTGGCGACTACGACATCATCGTGGTCGACTGCCCGCCCTCCATCACCGAAAAAGTCTCAGGCGTTGTGCTCCTGGCCGCGACCGTCGCCGTCATACCCACCTCGTCGTCGCCAGCTGACTATTGGTCGAGTGTTGGTTTGGTGAAGCTCATCCAGCAGGCACAGGTGATGAACGAAGACCTTCGGGCGGTCTTCCTGCTCAATAAAACCGAAGAGAAACGCATGCTGACGCGCGAGCTGAAGCGCGCGCTGGAAGAACTCGGCTTTCCTTTACTCAAAACACAAATCCCCACGCGCGAGGCCTACAAGCAGGCGATGGCGTTAGGACAAACCGTCCTGCAAATGAACGATCGCGGCGCAAAGCTGGCAAGCATCGAAATACGGGCATGTGCGGACGAAATCGCCAGCATGCTTCCCTGACTTTATGCGCATAAAGGACCCTGAATGAAATCATCCCAGTTCGCAAAAGGCTTCCAGGCGCGGCCAGACACGACCAGTAGCGAAAAGCGCACTGCGCTCGATCGCCTCAATGCAATCGATGGCCTCGTACAGAACAAATCGAAACCCGGCGAATCAGTCGGCAGGGCAAGTCAGCCTGTCCTAAAGCCAGTCGCCGACGACCCGGAACAGGTGGATATTGCGAGCGAGTCAACGCAGTATCGCGCGTGGCGCATGGCACAGGGATACCGCCCCGGGCAGGTCATCGAACTTGCGCTCAAGTCGATCAAGCCGAGCCCCTTCAACCCGCGATACTTCTATCTGAAATCGTCCATCGCCGAGCTAGCCGTGAATCTGGCGAAGCAAGGTCAACAACAGCCGATTCACGTCATTCCGGATTACGACAATCCCGGCACGTACTTCGTCAGCGACGGCGGGCGACGCGTGCGTGCATTGAAGGAAGCGAACAAGGAAACGGTAAAGGCAGTCGTCATCGATCTGCCGATCGGAATTCAGAGTTACAAGCTCGGCTACGACCTCAACGTACAGCGTGATTCGCAAACCGTCTTCGACAACGCCGTCGTATGGAAGCGCTTCATCGAGGAGAAGCATTTCCAGAGTCAGAAAGAACTCGCCGAACATCTTGGACTCGATGAGTCCACGGTGGCCGTCGCACTGTCCATCGCGAAACTGCCCGAGCCGGTCATGCACGAAATGGTGGCGCGACCCGATCGCTTTGGCTCGAACATGGCGTATCAGGTGGGCCGCTATCACACGGCACGCGGAACTGACTCCACACTACGCCTCATCAACCGGATCCTCGCCGACGACCTCAGTACGCGCCAGGTGGCGGACATCGTAAAGGGCAGGGCAAGCGCGCAAGAGACTCAAAAGCCGGCAGGGCGTCAACGCTACGCGCAACGCCTCGAAGTGAAGCTGGATGGCGTATCGGTCGGCGATCTGAAATCGTATGGGGACGACAGACTCGAACTGAGGCTGCGCGGTCTGGCTAGAGAGAAGCGCGACGACATCCTGCGGCAGATCGAACAAATCCTGGCGCAGAAGTAAAAGCAAACTCTTCGGCGGGCGCCTTCATGGCGCCCGTTGCGCCTGCGTGTCGGCGCTCAACAGTGGTTATGAACGCGAGCGTCGATAAATATCATCGACGCAAGAACCAGCGTCACCACATCAAGCGGCTCTCGACTGGCTCAAGGTGAACGAAAGCAGATCGCCATCCGTCGGCTCGCCCCACGTCTTGCGAGCGAGCCAATCGAAAAACGCCGTTTCAGCCAGCTTTGATTCCAGCCCGCGTCGACGCCAGTCGTCACGAAGATGCGAACCCAGACCGGGCAGTTCGTCTGATTCGAACGTCTCGCGCGCGAGGCCCTGCTCGACCGAGCCCTGCTCCTCATAGAGCGCCTGAGCCTCCTTACGTCGATACGCGGCGTATTCGCTCAACAGGCGAGCCTTCAGATCGTCGGCCGGCACCGTCGCTCCACCGGAGGACTTGCCACCGGCGGACGGCAGCGCATCCACTGGCGGCGCGTAACCCTTCTTCAGGGCGTCCTTGAAGAGTGCCGCCGCGCTGCGCACCGGCGGCAACGTGGTGCTCCGCATGCGCTGTTCGGTCATCTGCAACGCCGCGCGAATCCGGTTTTCCTCGCTATCGGCATATAGCGATTGGGCTTCCTTGAGCGGAATGCCGAGCTTCACCATGCGATCGACCAGCGTGCTGTCGAACACATTGGGATGCTCGTCGAGCGCGAGCATGGGTTGCTTGCGCTCGGTGACACGGAACTGGATCTCCGCCACGCGCCGGCCTTCCCGGTGCTCGATCAACTCGACGAAGATGTTGGTGACCGCGTTCACCTCGGCAATCGCCGGACGCAAATAATCGCGCTTGAAGTATTTGTATTCGCGCTTGGCTTCATCGCCGGCCTCGGTGTCCGGCGTACCGGAGAGAATGGGACGCCACCATTCCCACGGCTCGCGCATCGTCAGATGACTCGGATTGGTGAGGTAACGGACGCAGATCTCGTACAGCGCCAGCCCTGCGCTGCTACGCAGCTGGCTCTGGAACTGGAGGCTCAGTCGGGCGTATTGGACCGGATCGAGGAGCTTTTTCTTGATCTTCGGCGCGAACGAAAATTCGACCCACACACGACGTGTCTGCGGGTCTTCCAGGATTTCCGCGTCGGCGATAAGCGTGGAGATGCCCCACTTGCGGCCCGGCTTCTGGCTTGACGTGCCTTGACTCCACTCCACCTGAACGGAAACCATCCGCCGAAGGTGTTCCTTCACCAGCGCAGTGTCGTTGGAATCGAACGCCGAATTGGCCACGATGTCGGACAGCAGCGCGCGGTACGTGTCGCCCGACTCGTCGGCCTGCTGGGCCACAGCCAGCAACACGTTGAACAGCTTGCGGGTGAGCAGGGTAATCTTGCCGCTCTTGGGCTGGATCGCAATCGCCTCGACGGCTTTGCGCAATTCGGCTGAGCTGGGGCTCACCACATCGGTTTTCTTCGCGCGCTTCGTGGCCATGCGTCGGGTCGATGAGAGATTTTCGCGACAGCATACCGTCACGGGTGATATGCGTCCATAGGGCCTCTCTCACCATTGCCGGTGAACTGCGTTTACGAACCGCGACTCACCGCGAGTATGTCCCGAAAACGCTCACCTTCAATCCAGTCGATCGTTTCGTGGCCGCTATGAGCCTCGTGGGTCAGGCGTAAGCCTGCCGGCTAAACGGTGAGCCAAACGGACGCCTTCACTTCCCGTATCCGCTCACCCTGGAGACTGTGGCAATTTCGCGACGCGATACCTGATAGAAATGCCGCCGGCAAAAGGCCTCGCACGAGCCGCCGCGTCGCTCGCGCCTTGGGCCGTATTTATCCAATACCGGCGCGACGTCCGACCATCCACGGCCGAATTGGACTCTGACAACCCCTTCGCTCCCAACCATCGGACGCGACGCCGCCAGGCGGTCTAAACGCCTTAACGGCCGCTCGTCTGCCCCGCCGCCGATACTTCCGTCTGAATCGGCTCCGTGCCGCCCTGCGACGCACCGAAGCGTGGCGGAAAGACCGACCGACGGTCGAGGATGAGCCTACATGAAGGGGCTGATATATCCGTCACCGGGAAGAAGACTGGCAGACGCCACCCACCACCTGGCGGACGCAAAACAGGCCAGTCCGCTCATCGGACGTTGAGCAGCACGACACTCGCTGCGATGTGCAAAGAGATTTCTGCGGACTCCGCGCTACTTCACAACCCTGTCCTGCGCGCAGCGAGCCTAAAAGCGGGCCAGAATCGCGCACCAGCACTCCAAACACGTCCCGAAAAGTCTCACCATTAGCGTCCAGCGAAGCGGCGCCCAGTCGCGCTCTGCGCTCGCCCCACATCGTCAAGACTGTCCCGATGCTCCCGAAAAGCCTCACTTTGGAGCCGCTCCAGGAGGAACTGCATCCTCGGCAAAGCACCATCGACATCAATCCCGAAAACGCTCACCTCTCGGCTTTCCTGGAGAAATCCCTAATCCTGGCGGGTACTTAGCAGCGTCGAGAGCACTCCAGCGCCACTGCCGCACTCCCGAAAACGCTCACCTGTTTCCAGTTTCCTATTGCTCCGCCCACGTTCCAACCAGCGACTGGCGGTCCCCGAACTGTCTCACCTTTTGCTTGCGTGACAGCACGAAGTACAGGTCCGCAAGCGCCCATCATCCGGGCCTTTGCGGCAATCGCAGCGGAGTTTTCTCCCGAAAAATCTCACCTCACCATGCCACTACCACTGGAAGTACTCCCGAAAACGCTCACCAAACATCCGGTCAGGCCAGGAAGCGACGATAATCGCAAGGGCTTTCATGCCATCCCGTAAGACCTCACCGTTGTGCCGCCCGCCGCAAATCAACACCGAGAGGGCGCGCAACGCACACAGCACAGCACTCCCGAAAACGCTCACCATTACCCTGAGAATGCCCAATATTTGTGCAAAAACTGGGGTTGTTCCTGAAAAATCTCACTTCTGCCGTCCGTTTCTTCCCGGGATCCTTCACCTTCCCACCCGCGGAGGTCCCGAGAACGGCGGTTTTCTTGTTAGCACGCACTCCCGAATAGGCTCACCTCGTTGCGATACACATCGCAGATCGCTGTTCAGGTGCTAAAAGGCCGCCCGCGGATTGTGATCCCGTAACGTCTCACCTATGTAGAACAGCTAGAATGGATGCCTTCCCGAACCCGCTCACTTCGTTTCCCGCAGTTCCTCACCACCGTCCCCGAACCCCGTCACCGGCTTATCCCGTACTGTCTCACCAGGCGTCCCGCAGCATCTCACCTGATTGCCCGGAAACCCTTGTCCAATAAGCCTTTGCCGTGGCGTTAACGTTTTTAACTTGGTTCAAGGGTGTTTACTTTTATATCTCTCAAGCTAAAAGCTGTGAGCCTTCTGAACAATCGCCGTCAAAGACACAGCCAACGATCGCCCGTCTCGTGAAACAGTGACAAAACAATGAAGCCTCTGTAGTTTTCTTTTGAAAACAATTGGTTATGCGCTAATCTTAGCTTTGTTTCACGGAAACGCTGCCAGGCACCGACCTGAGGCACGATCGCAGCATCCAAAAGCGGCTGCAAGGTGCCTCAGGCCCTTCTCAGCCGCAAAACCGTACCATTCGATACGTAATTTGTTATGATTTACACGATCTGACTTCCAGAGACGCGGATGAATCTAGACCAAGAACGTTTAGCAATACGCCAGGAGCTAGAAACCATGCGGGCGAGCGGTGCGCGCCGGCAGGAATTGTCCCTACACGCTTGCAAACGACTCTTCTTCGACCTGGGCATTCGTCCCTCGATGGCCGCCGTCCGCGACCTGACCCAGACCGGCAGTGCGAGCGACATCCCCAAAGACATCGACGTGTTCTGGGAACGCATCCGGACCGCGTCCCGTGTCCGCGTGGGCTCCGGTGTCATTCCGAAAGCGCTTGAGGACCGGGCAGGCGAGCTGCTCGGCTCACTGTTCGAGGAAGCGATTTCGCATGCCAAGACGCTGCTCGAAGGTGAGCGCGCCGAGATCCAACAGGTGCTTGCGGCGGCGGAGCAGAAAGTTCGCGAGGCGGACCTTCTACGTGCGGCCGCTGACGATCACGTTCATCGCAGCGAAGCACGCGCCGAAGCCGCATGGACACGTGTGCGCGAACTCGAGGCCCAACTGGCGGCCTCTACCACGCACGGTGCGGCGCACCAGGAAAACCTGCAAAGCACGACGCGGCGCCTGGAGGCGGAAAACGAGGCGCTGCGTAAGCGGGTCGATACCGAACAAGCGACCAACGCGACCCTACGCGACCGGATCGACGCCCTCCATGCCGACCTCCGCGAAAGCACCGAGCACTACGCGCAGCAGATCAAGGACGCGGTGGCCGAAGCCGAGCGGCGCGTCAAGCCGATGCTGGTGGAACTCGACTCGCTGCGATCGATGGCGGCCACCTGGCAGACCGCGCAGCGCGACGCGAGCCGCAAGGAATTCGACTTCATCCAGCAACTCTCTGCGGCCAAGGCGCGAGCCGACAGACTGGACGCCCAGCTTCGCGAACAATCGGACGAAATCGATGCCCTTACGCGCGAATTGACCGCCTTGCGCTCGCAGAACGGCGTGGATCCGCGCGTTGCCTCGCTTCTTTGTACGCTGGCCACCGCCGGCCGGCTGACAACGGACGAACTCGCGGACGTCGGAACGATGCTGGATGGCCACGTCACCCTGCCATCTCATTGCCCGAAGTGCGAGGACGGTGAACCCGAGCTTTCCGAGGTCGATCACCAGTTCGAGCTGTCGTGTCCTGAATGCGATCACTCGTCGGGCATGGGCGCGTCAAGGCTGCAAGCCGTCACGCGATTCATGGCTGTCGGTGCGCATGCCACTTCGACCTAACATCACTGCTGCCCTGAACGGCGCGGCCACGCGCTTTTCGCGCGCGTACGCCGAGCCCTCATTGGTGAGCCGATGCGGGAGCCACTGATAATAAAAGGGTGAGCGTTTTCGGGACTCCGCACACGTAGCCCCTTAACAACATAGGCCGCTGACGACGTTCAGTGCTTCCGCACACCTATCGCCCAGGCGCGCCCCGGTGGTTCCCCGAGGGCTCATCGGCACGCCTTGTCCCCACTTCGATTCGATCCACCCAGGCCTTCCACGCTCGATGCAGCCGGTTCGCCGACAACACCTGCGCAAATCCGAGCCACTGTCCAACGAGTTCGGGGCTCACGCCGCTTTCGAACAGATCGGCGGCAAACGTATTGCGCAGCGTTTGCGGACTGGCCCGGTCCTCTCGCGTGTTTGCGAGCCCGGCCGTTTCGACGATAGCGTCGACCGCCCGCAGCACCGTCGCCTTATGCATCGGCCGCCCGGACGGCGACGCCGGAAACACCAGATGCCCCGGCAGGCGAGCATCCGAGCGCTCAGTCAGCCACGCGTCGAGCACGGCGACGCTGAACGGCGACAGCCGTGTACGGCGTGTGAATTCCGGGTTGCCCGCTTCGATCACGACCCATGGCGCGCCGCGCGTGACGCAACTAATGGAAAGTTCCATCGCCTCGCCCGTTTTCAGTCCACCGCCCAGGAATACCGCCACCAGCGCGCGATCACGGCGCTCGCGCCAGCGTTGCGCCGCGGAGGCGCTGGAAAGCGGCGTGAACAGGTACGCCACCAGCGCGGCGCGCTCGGCCACCGTGAGAAAACTGGTCGGCTCGTTGTCGCGTGCGGTTCGCCATACTGCATCGGCATCCTGAGCAATGAACCGCGCCGGGTTTGTCGATGCATGTTCGATCTGGCGGACATGATCCAGCACGCGTTCGATGAGCCTTAAATAGCGGGCTTTTTGTGTCTTTCGGATGGAGCGTTCCGCGACGAAGTCCGCGATGGTCTGCATGTCGACCGTGTGGAGATTCATGCTTCTGGACTGGAGCCAGTCGACGAACTGACTCCATTGCGCGCGGTAAATGTCGGCGGATGAAGCGCGGAAGTTTTGCCCCGCTAGCCACGCATCGAATGCGGCGTGCGGATCGCGGCGCCAGTCTTCACGGTGCGGGTCGAAGAGATCGCTACGTTGCACATCGCGCGTTACAGCTGGAGAACGGGACGGTGCAGACATCGGCTATCTCCCATTAGTTGCATTCGATATTGAGACCGGCAACTGCCGCCCCTGCAAGCCAATCGACGGGACTCAGTCGCCCCATGCGCGCAACCGCCGCGCGGAACCGGCTGCCGACGACCGTGTGGAAGCGGACGGATCCACACTTTCAAGTGCTCGCTCGTACGCCGCGACGGCAAATGCGAACACTGGCGGCAACGCGTTGGATGCGCCGAAGTCGACTATGTCGTCAGTCTCCGGATAAGACAGGCCATTCGGACGTTGAAAGAGGCTCAGCATCGCCTCGTCATGGCGGCTGGCGAAGCCCAGGTCGGCGAGCGCTTCAGCCTCGATGGCGTGCAGCAGCCGCCACGTGAGCGGTACGCGCTGGACGATATAGCGCGACGCGATACGTCGCACGATGTTGTTGAGATCGCGCGCCGCGAACTGGAAGCGCAGCGCGGCAAGGTCGTGGTCGTTCGGGGTATTCATGTTCTGCTCCGGTCGATCGCCCAATACTGTACAAACATACAGTATTGGGCGCAACCTCGGCGCTCAGGTGCGAACGGCCGTCCTGCGCAACGCACCGTTCGGAACGCTCCCCCAGTTCCCTCACCCGTGAATGACCACGAGCAGCGCCCGTGCGTCCGCCTTGCCGGCGTTGCGAATGGCGTGCGGCTGATCGGCCACGTATCGTGCGGTTTCCGAGGACTTGAGCCGCCGCTTCGTGCCAGCCGCTTCGACTTCCATCGTGCCTTGCAGAACCGTGAGATGTTCGCGCGTGCCGGGCTCGTGCGCACTCGAAACGAGTGCGCCGCCCGGCTGCAAAGTCAGTTCGTACCACTCGAAGCGGCCCGCGAGTTCGATCGGTCCCCACACGCGCAACTGATAGCCGGCGTCGTGGCCATTCAGCGTGGGAATGTCGTGCGGCCCGGCCACGGCAATGGCCTCCGGCGCCTTTTGCTGCGCAAAGAGCGAGTCGAGATTGACGCCGAGCGCATTGGTAAGCCGCCACGCGACAGCGATTGTCGGGTTCGCCTTGTCGCGCTCGATTTCCGATAGCATCGACTTCGATACGCCCGCGGCCCGCGACAGATCGTCGAGCGTCATGTGCCGCTCGCTGCGCAGCCGCTGGATCTGTTCGCCCACACGCGGCGGCGCAGCGACGGCCGGCGTAGCCGGTGCCACTGTAGCGGCCGGTGCAGATGACTTTGAAAGCGCGGACGTGCGCCGGTTGCCCGAGCTTGCCATTTAATGCCCCATCGTTTAGAGTTGTTCGATATACCGAACTATAGTTCGGAAAAACGAAAATTTCCGGTAAGACTGACGGCGACTATAGCAGCGCGCTACGCCGCTGGATAGTCGGCCGGCCGGTAACTGCCGCCGGGGCCACGAGTCTCGCGCGGCGCGATCCTGTCAGGAGCTTCGCCCATGCGTGAACCCTACCTCGCCCATTTGCGCACCACGCTCGACCAGATTCGCGCGGACGGTTTCTACAAGACCGAACGCGTCATCGCAAGCCCGCAGTCTTCGGACATCCGGCTTGCCAGCGGCGCCGACGTGCTGAACTTCTGTGCGAACAACTATCTCGGCCTTGCGGACGATCCGCGTTTGATTGCAGCAGCGAAAGAAGGCCTCGACAACGACGGCTTCGGCATGGCCTCGGTACGCTTCATCTGCGGCACGCAGACGGTGCACAAGCAGTTGGAAAGCGCGCTGGCCGCATTCCTGCAGACTGACGATTGCATCCTGTATTCCAGCTGTTTCGATGCGAACGGCGGCCTCTTCGAGACACTGCTCGATGAGTCCGACGCCGTGATCAGCGACGAACTCAACCATGCCAGCATCATCGACGGCGTGCGGCTATGCAAGGCGAAGCGCTATCGCTACCGCAACAACGATCTCGCCGACCTCGAAGCGAAGCTGCGTGAAGCCGATGCCGCCGGCGCGCGCTTCAAGCTGATTGCGACGGACGGCGTGTTCTCGATGGACGGCATCATCGCCAACCTGGCCGGCATCTGCGATCTGGCCGACCGATACGGCGCGCTGGTGATGGTCGACGACTCGCACGCAGTAGGCTTCATCGGCGAGCACGGCCGCGGCACGCCCGAGCATTGCGGCGTGGCGGGCCGCATCGACATCATTACCGGCACGCTCGGCAAGGCACTGGGTGGCGCATCGGGCGGCTACGTCGCCGCGCGCAAGGAGATCGTCGAACTGTTGCGCCAGCGCTCGCGTCCCTATCTGTTCTCCAACACGCTCACGCCGAGCATTGCCGCTGCGTCGCTGAAGGTGCTCGAACTGGTTCAAAGCGCAGAAGGCGCGCAACTGCGAGAGCGCGTACGGGCCAACGGTGCGCACTTCCGTCGCGCCATGACCGAACTCGGCTTCACGCTCGTGCCCGGCGAGCATCCCATCATTCCGGTGATGCTCGGCGACGCGCAGATCGCGTCGAGCATGGCGGATGCCTTGCTGAAAGAAGGTGTCTACGTGATCGGCTTCTCGTATCCGGTGGTGCCGAAGGGCCGCGCGCGCATTCGCACGCAAATGAGCGCGGCGCACACGCCGGAGCAGATCGATCGTGCCGTCGATGCCTTCGCGCGCGTCGGCAAGTCGCTGGGCATTGTTTGACACGGGACCGAACGCACATGAAAGCACTCGCAAAACTCGAACGCGCACCGGGCCTCACGCTCACACGCGTAAAAAAGCCTGAAGTGGGCCACAACGACGTGATGATCCGCATTCGCCGCACCGCGATCTGCGGCACGGACATTCACATCTGGAAGTGGGACGACTGGGCCCAGAAGACGATTCCGGTGCCCATGCACGTGGGCCACGAGTACGTTGGCGAAATCGTCGAGATGGGCCAGGAGGTGCGCGGCTTCGCGATAGGCGACCGCGTGTCCGGCGAAGGACACATCACGTGCGGGTTCTGCCGCAATTGCCGCGCGGGGCGCCGGCACCTGTGCCGCAATACCGTGGGCGTGGGCGTGAATCGCGAAGGCGCGTTCGCGGAGTATCTCGTCATTCCGGCCTTCAATGCGTTCAAGATTCCGCCTGAAATTTCCGACGATCTCGCCGCAATCTTCGACCCGTTCGGCAACGCGACGCACACCGCGCTTTCGTTCAACCTGGTTGGCGAGGACGTGCTGATTACGGGCGCGGGTCCTATCGGCATCATGGCGGTGGCCATCGCGAAGCACGTGGGCGCGCGCAACGTCGTTATCACGGACATCAACGACTACCGGCTCGATCTTGCTCGCAAGATGGGCGCGACGCGCGCGGTAAACGTATCGCGCGAGTCGCTGCGCGACGTGATGAGCGAACTGCACATGACCGAAGGCTTCGACGTGGGACTCGAAATGTCGGGTGTGCCGAGCGCATTCACGGCATTGCTTGAAGCGATGAACCACGGCGGCAAGGTGGCGCTGCTCGGCATTCCGCCCGCGCAAACGGCCATCGACTGGAATCAGGTTATCTTCAAAGGGCTGGAAATCAAGGGCATTTATGGCCGCGAGATGTTCGAGACCTGGTACAAGATGGTCGCCATGCTGCAAAGCGGCCTCGACCTGTCGCCCATCATTACTCACCGCTTCGCCGTGGACGACTACGAAAAAGGCTTTGCCGCCATGCTCTCCGGCGAAAGCGGCAAGGTGATTCTCGACTGGACCGAGTGATCCGATCTGATCCTGCGCGGGCCGCACTGGCCCGCTCTCTTCCGCTATTCAGCTTCCGGCCGCCGCGGCCGGCTTCACGAACTCCGCCTCGATGCGAACGCGCACGTCGTCCCCCACTGCGGGATACCACGTCGACAAGCCAAACTTCGCGCGACTGAAGTGCCCCTGTGCAGAGAAACCTAGCGTGGCTTCCTTGGTGAGCGGATTCGGCGCGTAGCCGTTGAACGTCACATCGAGCGTCACGGGCTGCGTTACGCCATGAATGGTGAGGTCGCCCGTGAGCGTGCCGCGCGACTCGCCCGATCCGTCCGACCCGCCCGTTCGTTCGAAACGCGTGCTGACGAAGCGGATTTGCGGATAGCGAGCCACGTCGAACATATCCGTACCCTTCACCATTCTGTCGAGCACCGGCACGTTCGTATCCACGCTCGCGGCGTCTATTGTGGCCGCCACGCTGCTGCCGGCGAGTCCATCGGGACGCCAATCGAGCTGCGCCGTCACCTTGTCGAAGCGCATCGTAAAGTGCGAGTAATGGAAGTGATCGACATCGAACGACACATTCCAGTGATGCGGGTCCAGTTGGTAGCGTCCTGCAGGCACGCTGGCTTCCTTCGTGCTCACGCTATGCGTCACCACCCTCAGCGGTGTGCAGGCGTCCAGCACGACGACGGGCGCCGTCAACGCGAGCGCCAGTGCGCCGCGCGCAACGAGTCTTGCGGCCCCGGCAGCGACAGTTCGGTCCATTCCTTTCTCCATCCCGGTTATGAACGACGTGATGGGCAACACCATAGCGCAACTGCTCGACGCCCGCCCGCGTGGCCACCACCCCGTCCCATCCCCTTCCTCATTCAAGGTACTTGACGCGGGAGAATGATCGTTCTACATTACGTAGACGGAGAATGATCGTTCCACCTGAAATGCAAGGTAGCGAAACAAGGTGGCGAATCAAGAAAGCGAAACACTTGCAAGGACCCACAGATGCCAGCCGCACCGCTCGATGACCCATCCGCAGCATCCCAGGCAGGCGCTCGCGAGCGCCTTCTGGATGCAGCCGAGGCGCTGATCTACGCCGGCGGCATTCACGCCACGGGCGTCGATGCGATCGTGCGCGAGTCCGGCACGGCGCGCAAAAGCTTCTACACGCATTTCGAATCGAAAGACGCGCTGGTGGCCGCCGCGCTCGCGCGGCGCGACGAGCGCTGGATGCGCTGGTTCGTGGACGGCACGCTGAGCCGTGCGCGCACGCCCCGCACGCGGCTGCTCGCCATGTTCGACGTGCTGCGCGAATGGTTTGCTTCGCCGGACTTCCACGGCTGCGCGTTCCTGAATGCGGCCGGAGAAATCAGCTCGCCGGACGATCCCATCCGCGTCGTCGCGCGCGATCACAAGGAGCGCTTACTGCGTTTCGTGCACGAGCAATGCGACGATTACTTCGCAGCCATTGCAGGAGACCGTCGGCATGCGGCGCGCCTTGCGCGCCAATGGCTGATCCTGATCGACGGCGCAATCGGCGTGGCGCTTGTGAGCGGCGACGCCGACACGGCGCTCGACGCCCGTGCCGCCGCCGAACGTCTGCTCGACACCAGTACGAGTTCCGCACGTCCATCGAAGCCGTCGTCGCGGCGGCTTGCCCGTTCCACCTCCCCTAAGGAAACGCCATGACCCAGTCCGCCGAAACTCGCCCGCCCGTTCCGCCCTTCACGCTGGAGACCGCCATCCAGAAAGTCCGCGCCGCGGAAGACGGGTGGAACACGCGCGACCCCGAGCGCGTCTCGCTCGCTTACACGCCGCAAAGCGTCTGGCGCAACCGCGCCGAGTTCGTGACGGGCCGCGAGCAGATCGTGGGACTCTTGCGTCGCAAATGGGCGCGCGAGCTGGATTACCGGCTCATCAAGGAACTGTGGGCGTTCGGCGGCAACCGCATTGCCGTGCGCTTCGCCTACGAATGGCACGACGATTCCGGCCACTGGTTCCGCTCGTACGGCAACGAGAACTGGGAGTTCGACGAAAACGGCCTCATGGCGCGTCGCCACGCGAGCATCAACGACCTGCCCATTCGCGAGAGCGAGCGGCTCTATCACTGGCCGCTCGGCCGTCGCCCCGACGACCACCCCGGTTTGTCGGACCTGGGGCTGTAACGCTGCCTCCGCGCGCGCCTCATCCGCGCGCGGCTTTCCTCGCATCCCGGCAGCACACCACGTTGCGGCGCAGCGATTTTCACGGAACTGACGCCGCTTTCCCTTATGGTTGCGCCCAGGTCTGTACCGCCGCGCAACGCGCGTGCCGCTTTGCCCGAGCACGTCTTCCACTGCGTTTTCCGCCTGTTGCGGTACAGTTCGCGACTCGGGCTAGCTGGCGCCCTTCTTTTTCGGGCACAGAACCCTGACGGACAACAAACGAATCGCGCCGGCACCAGACCGGCGATGGAGAAGACATGCTCTCGAGGCGGAACAACAAGAAGCCCACCTACTTCGCCGCCGCGCTGGCCGCTACGTTGCTGCTGGCCGCGAGCGGCGCCCGCGCGGCCAGCTGGTGCGCGAACGGCCTCTGGGTAGATGCAATGGTGGGCTCCTACCACATCAACCCCGACAAGCATTTCGAGGACTTCAACCCCGGGCTCGGCATCGAATGCTGGCCCGGGCAGCAATGGGCGCTCACCGCAGGCGGCTTTCGCAACTCGCTGCGTCGCCCGTCGTGGTACGGCGGCGCTGTCTGGGCGCCGGAGTTCGCGCATTGGGGTTTCGTGCGCGTCGCCGTGATGGGCGGCATCATCTCCGGCTACAACTACGGCAACTGGGGGCTGGGGCGCGACCACACCATCGGCCCGGTGGTGGCGCCGCTGCTGATGTTCGAATACCGGCGTGTGGGCGCCAACGTCATCGTGATTCCGCCCATTCCCTCGGACGACCTGCCGTTTACCCTCGGCTTCCAGTTGAGGGTGAAGTTCTAGAGCCACCGCGCACGCACTATCGCTTTTCCGGATAGGCCCTATCCGGGCTTTCCCGTTGCTCCAGACCGCGGCCGATGCGAGACTTTGACGCTGATCAAATCCGCGCAACGCGGATCTTGATGCGAAGTCACAAAAAGGACGCGGCAGCCCCGCCGCGCCGACTATAGCGGGAGACACGCGATGAATCGCACCTCGGTCGTCAACGTACAGACCTTCATCAACGAGCAGCCGTTCGGCCGGTTTCAGTGGCTCATCTTCCTCATGTGTTTCGTGATCGTCCTGCTGGACGGTTTCGACACCGCGGCCATCGGCTTCATTGCACCTGCGCTGCTCACCGAGTGGCACCTGACCAAACCGGACCTCGCGCCCGTCCTGAGCGCCGCGCTGTTCGGCCTCGCCTGCGGCGCGCTCGTTTCGGGTCCGCTGTCGGACCGCCTCGGGCGCCGGGCGCTGCTGCTCGGTTCGGTGTGCGTGTTCGGCCTCGTCTGCCTTGCCTCGGCGTTTTCGTCCGGCATCGGACAACTCACGGTGCTGCGCTTCATCACCGGCGTCGGCCTGGGGGCGGCCATGCCGAATGCGGTCACGATGATGGGCGAGTTTTGTCCCGATCGCCGGCGCGCCACCGTCATCAACCTGATGTTTTGCGGCTTCCCGCTCGGCGCCGCGCTGGGCGGCTTTCTCGCCGCATGGATGATTCCGCAATTCGGCTGGCGCAGTGTGCTCGTGCTGGGCGGCGTGGCGCCGCTGCTGCTCGCGGTTGCGCTCATGCTCAAGATGCCGGAGTCGGTGCGCTTCATGGTGGCGAACCGGCGTCCTGCCGAACGCATTCGGGCAGCGCTGGCCCGCATTTCGCCGGATGCGCTGCACGCCTCGTCGTTCGTGATGACCGAAGCGGCGCCGCAAACGGGCGGCAAGGGCCTGGGCGTCGTGCTCTCGCGCTCGTACCTGCTTGGGTCCGTGATGCTGTGGCTCGCTTACTTCATGGGCCTCGTCATCTTCTACGCGTCGATCAACTGGATGCCGATCCTGCTCAAGGACGCCGGCCTCACGCCCAGGAGTGCGACGCTCATTTCGGCGCTGTTCCCGCTGGGCGGTGTGGGCGCGGTGCTGCTCGGCGTGTTGATGGACCGCTTCAATCCGAACCGGATGGTTGCCGCCTGTTATGCGCTCACGGCTGTGAGCGTGTATTGCATCGGCCAGGCCGTGGGCAATATCGGGCTGCTCGTGCTGGTTGTGTTCGTAGCCGGCGTGCTGATGAACACCGCGCAATCGTCTATGCCCGCGCTCGCCGCCGCCTTCTATCCCACCGAAGGACGCGGCACCGGCGTGGCCTGGATGCTGGGCGTGGGCCGCTTCGGCGGCATTGCGGGCTCGTTTCTCGTGGCCGAACTCACGCGCCGGCACTTCACGTTCGCCGGGGTGTTCGCCACCATCGCAGCGGCCGGCCTGCTGGCATGTGCAGCATTGCTGATCAAACAGATGGCGCGGCCGCATGCCATCGAAGCGGCTCCGCGCGAAGTGGAGTCGTTGGGGCATTGATCTCGACAACGGCGCGTGCCCCGCGCCGTTTCGGCAAGAGGTGAGAGTTTTCGGGAGCGTGCGGTGCGCGCCCTGAAATGCGTTCACCTCAACGGCATGCCGCAATGAAAACCCCTGGAAATTCAGGGGTTAACGCACTCTCTTCCATACCATTCACGCGCGCCGGCACGTCCTGAATCTCATCGAATGGTGAGGCTTTTCGGGACCCGCGAATCGAGCCTCATCGCGATGTGCACGCGAGCCTGAGTGCGGTTCTGAACGCGCACCACCGCGCCACTCCATCCACCCGTGCCGGCAACCCGGTGCACAATGCGCGTCATCGTCCGAACCGAAGCGCGTTGCGCATCCATACCGCCATGGCGCCCAAGAACCTGTTGAAGCGGCTCGACCTCACCACGCTGCAACTCTTCATTGCCGTGTATGAGGAAGGCACCCTCACACGTGCGGCGGACCGCGAAGCCATCGCGGTCTCCGCCGCCAGCAAGCGGCTGCTCGAACTGGAACAGGCAGTCGGCTCGACGCTGTTCCAGCGCACCGCGCGCGGCATGACGCTCACGCCCGCCGGCGAGACGCTGCTGCACCACGCGCGTCTCGTCATGAGAGGCATCGAGAACATCGGCATCGAACTGGCCGGCTATGCGAGCGGCGTGCGCGGCTACGTGCGGATGATGGCCAACCTCTCGGCCATCGTCGAATTCCTTCCCGAAGATCTGCGCGCCTTTCTGGCGCTCAACGAGCAGGTCAAGATCGATCTGGAGGAGCGCCCCAGTGCAGGCGTTGTAGAAGCAGTGGCCGACAGTCTGGTCGATCTCGGCATTTGCGCGGGCGAGACCGATGCGCGCGGACTTCACACCACGCACTACCGCCACGACGAACTTTGCGTGGTGATGCGGCAAGACCATCCGCTTGCGGGACTGGAACGCATTGCATTCGCCGATACGCTCGAGAGCGACCACGTCGGCCTGCATTCCGCGAGTTCCATCAACGCGCGCACGCATGCCGCGGCGCGTGCGTGCGGCAAGCCACTGAAGCTGCGCATTCACGTGCCGGGCTTCGATGCAGTCTGCCGGATGGTGCAGGCCGGCATGGGCGTGGGCGTGTTGCCGGCGAACGTGTACGGCATCATGGGCCGGCCGCTGGGTCTCACGGCCGTCATGCTCAGCGACGAATGGGCAAAGCGCGAACTCGTTCTCGTGGTGCGCGACGAAGCGGGGCTTTCGCCCGTGGCTCGCGCGCTGTACGACCATCTGCGCACCGTGGAGGCCAACGCAGGTCCGAACGCCCACTGAGCGTTCGTCAAACGCGAAAGCCCGTTGCCGAATTGCGGTTGGACACACCCGCGCCGCGCTTCTAGTCTCTCTCCCAACATCGATGAAACACGGGAGACAGCAACATGGCCGGTCCGTTGCACGGCATACGCGTAGTCGAAATCGGCACGCTCATCGCGGCACCGTTCGCCGCGCGCCTCTTCGCCGAATTCGGCGCGGAGGTCGTCAAGATAGAAGCCCCGGATGGCGGCGACCCGCTGCGCAAGTGGCGCAAGCTGCACGAGGGCACCTCGCTCTGGTGGTACCTGCAGTCACGCAACAAGAAGTCGATCTGCGTGAACCTGAAGTCCGACGATGGCGTCGAGGTGGTCAAGCGCCTGCTTGCCGATGCGGACGTCCTCGTGGAAAACCTGCGTCCTGGCGCGCTCGAAAAGCTCGGGCTCGGCTGGGACGTGCTACACGCGCTCAATCCGCAGCTCACCATGGTGCGCATCTCCGGCTACGGTCAGACAGGCCCGTACCGCGACCGTCCCGGATTCGGCGCCATTGGCGAGGCGATGGGCGGCATCCGCTACACCACCGGCGACGCGGACGGTGCACCGGCCCGCGCGGGCGTGAGCCTGGGCGATTCGCTCGCGTCGTTGCATGGCGTGATCGGCGCGCTGATGTCGGTGCTGCGCGTGAAGACAGGGCAGGGCGACGGGCAGGTGGTGGACGTGTCGCTTGTGGAAAGCGTGTTCAATCTGATGGAAAGCCTCGTGCCCGAATACGATCTGCTCGGCCACGTGCGCGAGCGCAGCGGCGGCGCACTGCCCGGCATCGCACCGTCGAACACGTATCGCACCGAAGACGGCGCATTCGTCGTGATCGCCGGCAACAGCGATCCCATCTTCAAGCGGCTGATGAACGCCATCGGTCGACCCGATCTCGCCGACGACCCCGCACTCGCCCGCAACGACGGACGCGTGGCACGCAGCGCCGAACTGGATGCCGCGATCGTCGCGTGGACTTCGCATCACTCGATTGCCGACGTGCTCGCCGTGCTGGAACGCGCCGAGGTACCGGCGGGCCGCATCTATTCCGTAGCCGATATCGTTAGCGATCCGCACTATCAGGCGCGCGGCATGTTGCTGGACACGACGCTGCCGGGCGGCGCCACGGTGAGAATGCCCGGCATCGTGCCGAAGCTTTCCGACACGCCGGGCGAAGTACGCTGGAGCGGACCGTCGCTTGGCGAGCACACCCAAAGCGTGCTGGCGGGCCTCGGTTTCGCGCAGGAAGACATCGAGCGGCTGCGCCGCGAAGGAGCCGTGCAATGAACGCCCACGAAAGCGCGCAATACGACACGCTGATCGTGCAGGAAGTCGCACCGCGCGACGGTCTGCAGATCGAGCCCACATGGGTTGAAACAGCCGACAAGATTGCGCTCATCGACGCGCTTTCCACTGCGGGCTTCACGCGCATCGAGGCGGGCTCGTTCGTATCGCCCAAGGCCGTGCCGGCATTGCGTGACGGCGAGGCCGTGTTTCAGGGCATCCGGCGGCATAGCGGCGTGATTTTCGTGGCGCTGGTGCCGAACCTCAAGGGCGCCGAACGTGCGCTGGCATCAGGCGCCGACGAACTCAATCTCGTCATGTCCGCAAGCCAGACGCACAACCGCGCCAACATGCGCATGAGCTGCGAAGCGTCGCTCGAAGCATTCGGCGACATCGTGGCGCTCGCAAAGCGCTCCGGCGTGCGTCTGAACGCGACCGTGGCCACGGCGTTCGGCTGTCCGTTCGAGGGTTCGATAGACGAAGCGCGCGTATTCGCGATTGTCGATGCGTATCGCGAGATGGGCATCGAAGGCGTGACGCTGGCCGACACCACCGGCATGGCGAACCCGCGCCAGGTCGCGCGCATGGTGCGACGCGCGCTCGACCGGTTGCCTCCCCACGCGCTGACGCTGCACTTCCACAACACGCGCGGGTTGGGCCTCGCCAATGTGCTCGCGGCCTACGAGGCGGGCGCGCGCCGCTTCGATGCCGCGCTCGGCGGCCTGGGCGGTTGTCCGTTTGCACCGGGTGCGTCGGGCAACATCTGCACCGAAGACCTCGTGAACATGTGCGAGCAGATGGGCATTCCAACCGGCATCGATCTTCCGAAGCTGATCGCCCTGTCTCGCACCTTGCCTGCGCTGCTCGGGCATGACGTGCCGGGCCAGGTCGCAAAGGCCGGCCGCAACTGCGACCTGCATCCCGTTCCACACGCCGTGCCCGCTTGAAGAAGGCCGCAGCGGGAGACCACGACGCATCACACGCTTTCCGATAACGACACGCATAGCCGCCCCGCATCGCGGGGTACGGCAAGGAGACACCATGAATCATTCCAGCCCGGTTGCCGCGCACAGCGTCGACCACCACGCAAAAGCCATAGCAGACATCGTCAGAAAGGCGGCATGGCGGCTGATGCCGCTCATCATGCTCTGCTACCTGTTCGCATTCTTCGACCGCATCAACATCAGCTTTGCGAAGTTCCAGCTGCAGACGGACCTCGCTTTGTCCGACACCGCGTATGGGCTCGGCGCAAGTCTCTTCGTGATTGGCTACGTGCTCTTCGAGGTGCCGAGCAACATGCTGCTCTACAAGGTGGGCGCGCGCCGATGGATTGCCCGCATCATGATTTCGTGGGGTCTTGCAACGGCGGCCATGGTGTTCGTGAGCAACGAGTGGCAGTTCTACGGTTTGCGGTTCGTTATCGGCGCCATGGAAGCGGGCTTCGCGCCCGGCGTGCTGTATTACCTGACGCTGTGGTTTCCGGCGAGCCATCGCGGACGCATCACGTCGCTGCTGTTTCTCGCTTCCGCGTTTTCAGGGCTGGTGGGCGCGCCGCTGTCGGGCCTCGTGCTGGGTCACATGGACGGTGTGCTGAACGTACGCGGCTGGCATTGGCTCTTTCTGCTGGGTGGCTTGCCTTGCATCGCGCTGGGCCTTCTCGTGCTGCGCGTGCTGAAGGATCGTATCGATGATGCAAGCTGGCTCTCGCCCACCGAAAAGACACAACTCGCCGAGGCCATCGCGCAGCAGCGCCAGCCCGGCAGCGGCGGTCATTCGCTGCTTGGGGCTATCCGCACGCCGGGCTTTCTCACGCTGGCCTTCGTCTATTTCCTGATTCAGGTGGCGTCGTATGGGCTCAACTTCTGGGCGCCGCATCTGATTCGCAGCGCGGGCACGCACAACCCCACGCTCATCGGTCTGCTGACAGCGGTGCCGTACATTTGCGGCGCGGCGTGCATGGTGATCGTGGGGCGTCTTTCGGACGTGAGCGGCGAACGCCACAAGTTCGTGGCGGCGTTGCTTGCCATGTCGGGGGTGGGATTTTTCGCGGCGGGCTTCTTCGATCACCAGACTGCGTTGCTCGTCGCGGCGCTTGCTGTGCTGGGCGCGGGTGTGATCGCTTCCATTCCCGCGTTCTGGGCCTTGCCGCCCAGGCTCGTGACGGGCGCGGGCGCCGCAGGCGGCATTGCGCTCATCAACACGCTGGGGCAGTTGGGCGGCATCGTGAGTCCGGTGATGGTGGGCCGCGTGCGCGATCTCACCGGCAGCACCACACCGGCGCTCTATGTGATCGGCGCAATGAGCCTTGTCTGCGCGGGCATCGTGCTGTACGGCCTGCCGCACACGCTGCGTCGCACGGACCACGCTGACCGTACCGACCGCGCCCTGAACGAAGGAACCGAAGAGCACGCACACACCGCCATGGCGTCACCCAGCACGGCGAGAAGAACCTGAGAGAGAAGCAAAGGTGAGCGTTTTCGGGAGGCGCGCTGTGTGTGCCGCGCTTCCTGGCTTCGCCCTGTGCGAATTGCGTCGATCAGCGTGCGCCACAGGCGGCGGCATGCAGACGCGTGCGCTTCCGAAGCGCGTCATCGTTCAGGGCGTCGTGACGCCGGAGCGAACGCGGTGGCGTCCTGAAGCGTGATCGAAACAGGTGTGGCGATTCGGCCGGCACCCGTTCTCTTTTGTGCGTCGACAGCCAGGTCAATGGCAACCGATGGCGCACACCATGGCCGAAACCGCGGCGACTGCCCCAATGCCCGCGCCCAACGCGAGGTTGCCCACGGTGCTCGCACAGGCTTGCAGCTGCGTGAGGCCCGCGAACGTCAGAACAATGACGAGTCGGCGCATGACATCTCCATGAGGCGTGTTGCGAAAGCGGGTGGATGCCCGCATTGCGGGTGAACGGGCAAAGCCGCGCTTCAGCAGAGTAGGCCCGCCGCGCGGCGCACCGTCAGCCGAAAAGAGCGGCGAATCGGTACAGCCTTACGCGTTCTTTCCCCCGTAAATTTCGTGGGTGACGCCGAAGCCCTGTTGGCGGCAAAGGTGAAGGTTTTCGGGACCGGTGAGCCGTTCCAGGAGGTGAGCGCCGCACAGCCTTGCGCGGCGGGCCTGAGCCGTGTTCAAACCGGGTCGCCCGGACGCTAGAGGTGAGAGTTTTCGGGATGCCGGATTTTTGGACCTGGATGCCTGCCGCCGGACACGCGTGCAAACCGCATGCAACGCGCCGAAGGCGGCCCCTTCATCGGCTGCCCTTGCCTTGGTCCTTCGCCTGTGCCGCCAGCTTGCCCGCCTTCGCCAGCGCTTCCACGATGTCGTCGAATGCACGCTTGCGAGTCGCCGGGTCTGGCGCGCGCAGGGCATACGACGGGTGCCACGTCGCGATCAAGAGCTTCCCGTCGTGCTCCATCACGCGGCCGAACGCATCCTGCAGCCGCATGTGTGCGTTCTGCATCAGCGCGGAGAGGGCCGTTGCGCCAAGCGCCACCAGCACGGCCGGCTTCACGTCGGCGAGTTCTCTTTTCAGCCAGTAGTGACACGCCTCCACTTCGCGCTGCGCCGGCGTCTTGTGCATGCGCCGCTTGCCGCGCAGTTCCCATTTGAAATGCTTCACTGCGTTGGTCACATAGACCGTGTCGCGCGCCACGCCGGCCGCCTGTAGCGCATCGTCCAGCAGCGCGCCGGCCGGGCCCACGAAGGGCATGCCCTGCTGGTCTTCCTTGTCGCCGGGCTGCTCGCCCACCAGCATGATGGGCGCGTGAGCGGGTCCGGCGCCCGGCACGGGCTGCGTGGCGTCGTGCCAGAGCGCGCAGCGGCGGCATGCATCGAGCGTATCGGGCTGCTGCTCGCGATCCACTTGCACGCCGCTGCGCGCAGCACGTTGCGCGGGCTTGGGTCCATCGTTGCCGGAGGCCATGTTTCAGGGTCTGGCCAGGCGGCCCAAGCCGCTCGTACCGCTCGCGAGGTTGTCCCCACCGCCACGATCTATGAGCGCATCCACGGCACAAACGCCCCTCGTTCGCGAACCGGCCTGCGGCCGTTTGCGGCTCATTGTGCCGACGCCGTCGAAACGCCCAGCTTCTGCGCGAGATCCTGCGCCATCTTGTAGTGTCGCTCGATGGTCGGCAGCGCCTTTTGTGCCGCGCGCTTCAGGTCCGCGTTCTGGCCGTTCGCGATTTCGTCCTTGAAGGCCGCAATGGTTTGCTTGTGTCCTTCCAGGCCAACCTTCTCCACGTATGCCTTGTCGAACTCCGCGCCCTTCAGCGGTTTCAGGCTGTCGAGAATGGACGTATCGCTGTTGTCCTTCGGAACCTGCACGCCATGCGGTGCCGCCATCTTCAGCTGCACTGTGAGCTTCGTATGGTCGAGGCGCATGTGGCGTGCGAACGACTTCACGTCCTTGTTCTGGCTTTGGTCCGAAGCGAGCTTGGCTGCGTCGATTTCAGTCGAGCTGGACATGGTGGCCGCCTGCACGAAGCGCTGGTCTGGTTCGGGCAGCGGATTGGCGGCCGTGGTGGATGCCGCCTGGGTGGTCTGCGACCAGGCCGGCGTGGCGTCGAGCAGCACGGGGGTAGCGCATATGGCGGCGACGGCGGCGAGAGCGAGGTGACGCTTCATGAGTCCTCCTGCGGTAAGCGTTAAGAGTCGAGAGAGGTGATCAGACGGCCGGCACGGCAGCGTGTCGAAAACGGCAGGCGAGCCGCAGACACGCAGCAGCCGCGCGGCGCTTCGATATGAGCAACAGCAAGCGTCGTACCGCACGGGCCCTCTCTTCGCGCGGGCGCGGCGCTTGCGCAACCAGGCCGACGCGATCGGAGCGGCACGCGGTGCCGCCTGCCGCACAAGCAACCGGACGCCGTCCGGCAGGAGACCCAAGGTGAACGACCCCGGGGCAAGAGACGCAAGAGAGGCAGGAGACACGAGGGATACCCGGCAGCCAGGGCACGCGAGAGCCGCAGGCGAGGACGTCGTTCTGTGGCGGGCGTTTCGTCCGGCCATGGCGAGCCATCGCCGCGTGCTCGTCGTGGACGACTACCGCGAGGCGGCAGACGCGCTGCAAATGCTGCTCGACGCGGACGGCTTCGAATGCCGCGCCGTAACGGACCCCTTGAGCGTCTGCGATATCGCGGCGAACTGGCAGCCGTTCGCCGTCGTGCTGGACATCGCGATGCCGGGCCTCGACGGCCTGGAACTCGCGCGCCGGCTGCGGGCGCACCCTGAAACGGGGCACATGCTGCTGATCGCCTTCAGTGCGTTCGCATCGAGCGAAGATCGCTTCCGCGCCCGCGCTGCCGGCTTCGACGCGCATTGCGCGAAGCCCCTTACGCCGGGCCTTCTGCTGCGCGTGCTGGAATGCGCCACTGCGCCGCCCGGTGACGGCAACGGCATGCAGGATGGCGTGCCTGCGCCATGACGTGCGTCCCGGTCCTGAGAATCTTTGCAGCGCCTTTGAAAAAGTGACGCAAGCGCCCGCCACGCGCCATTCAGGCGCTTGCGGGCACGTCAACGCGACGCATGCCGCAACCGTCGATACCAGTTCATCAACGGCGTCGCCGATATGCCATGCACGATCACCGAAGCCACGATGGTGGCGATCACGAACGGCACGAGCGGCAGAATGGTTTTGACCGGCCCTTGCTCCAGCGAATACGCAAGGTAATAGAACGACCCCACGCCGCGTATGCCGAACCAGCCCATCAAGCGGCGTTGCGCGGGCGTGGCCTTGGCGCCTGCGAGCGAGAGCGTGACCGCGAGCGGCCGCACCACGAAAAACAGCGCCGCCACGATGGCGAGGCACGGCCACGTGAAGAGCGGCTCGCGCAGGTTGGCCACCACGTTGCCCACCACCGTCATCACGAACACTTCCGCGATGCGCTCCATTTCGATCGTGAAGCCCAGCACCGATTCGGCCATGTACGCATGCGCTTTCTGCGGGTCCGATGCCGTGGCATCCACGTCGTCCGAATCCACTGCGCCGATCGCTTCGCGCGGCGGCCGCTCGCCGCTGGCACGGTGCTCGACGCGCCGCATGGTCACGCCTGCCGCGAACACGGCGATGAAGCCATACGTGTGCGCAAGCTGCGCGGCGCCGTAAGCGAGTTCGATCAGCCCCAGCGCGAAGAAGCCTTCCAGGCCCAGCGCTTTGGCGTAGCGCGTGCGCAGCCACGCCACCGTATGCATGGTCGCCCACGCCAGCACGCCGCCTGTCACCACCGCGCCAGCCACGCCCCACAACGCAACGCCCACCAGCAACGGCATGGAAGGCAGCGCATGCCGCTGCACGCCGCCGGCTTCGCACAGCGCGAGACCGGCCAGTGCAAACGGCAGCGCGACGCCGTCGTTCACGCCGCCTTCGCCCGAGAGCGAGAAGCGCACGCGGTCCAGGTCGCCTGGGTTGTGCACTTGCACGTCGTGCGCGAGCACGGGGTCGGTGGGGGCCAGCATGGCGCCCAGCAGCAGCGCCGGTCCCCATGCCAGGTTCAGCACCTGTACGCCGAACCACGCGAGCAGCGGCACCGTGACGATCATCGCGATCAGCCCGAGCCGCAACGGCAGGACCCACATGGCGCTGTTGAACGGCACGCGCAGTCTCAGGCCGATAGCGAACAGCGACACGAGCAACGCGATCTCCGTGAGCACGCGCAGCACATGCGCGTCGCGCACGATATCGAGTTGCAGCAGATTGATGCCGGGCGGGCCGAGCAGAAAGCCGATCAGCAGGTAGACCATCGCCGCGCTGACAGGCAGACGTTTGAGCGTGGACGTCGCGATGCCCATGAACACGAGCACGCCGCCCACAATCAGAAACCAGACTGTTTCGTGCATATGCGGGGTAAGCGCGCGGCGCGGGCCGCACGCACGTAAAGAAGCGCCGGCCGGCTGCACACGACCCCACGTGCGCAGCCCGGCCGGCGCCCGCCACCGGTTACAGCTTCACCCCGCCTGCTTCCGGTGCGTCCGACGAACCCGGTCCGAGATCGCCCGTGCCGAGGGCGTCCGAGCCTACACCTCCGTAGCCGCCATAACCGCTCCAGTACGGTTCGCGGCCGTAGAACTGATGTACCGAGCTCGCCCAGCTGCGGTCAGCCATGGAAGGCCAGTGGTCCTTGTCGAAGCCAGGCGCGTTCTTCACGCGCTCTGCGGGCATGGCGAGCTGGAAGCACTTGCTGTCCGTGTCGAGCGTCAACGCGTTCCAAGGAATGGCGAGCAGCTTGTCGCCGATGCCGAGAAAGCCCCCACTCGACATCACCGCATAGGCAATGCGCCCGCTGCGCACGTCCAGCATGATGTCCTTCACCTTGCCCACATCTTCGCCATCCGAACTAATGACCTTGTTGCCTTCCAGCGTGTCGGCGGCCATGACTTCCGGGCCCGGGCCTTCCGCCGTTTCGCTGCCCTTGCCGACAATGCGTGCGCCCGGTCCGTCGTGGGTTCCGCGTGGATTGAGTGTGCTCATGATGTCCTCCTTACGTTGCGGGTCTGCGCCTGTGCTGCGGTGATGCCGCACCGCACTGGACCTCGTCCCTTCGTACTCGCTGGGCTGCGGCTTCAATGCAGCCGCGCAATCTCTTTCGATACCGACGCCGGGCTGTCGTAGTTGCGATCCGGCAGACGGCTGATCAGGTCCATCACGTCCTGCCCTGCGCCGTGGTGCCGGGCCGTCTCGACGAGCTTCTCGCGCGTGGTGGGGTAGTCGATGCCGCCAAGCGCTTTCTGTACCGCGATCGGGCTGGGCCGTCCGGGGTGGCGATGATCCTGCGATTGAGCCGGGTGTTGGGACATGCTTGCCTCCTTGTGTCGAGTTGACGGACTCACCCTGTGTCCAGCAACGGGCGTGCCTTGCACGAGGACCTCGCGCGCGCACCGAAGCCGCCATTGAGGGGGCCACTGAAGAGACGACTGATGCGGCCACAGAAGCGCACCCATGCCGGTACAAAACCGCCTTCCCGTTGCAATGCTTTCAGGAGCCGCGCTTGCTCGCCTCACCACGAAACCTGCACCCGAAACATGCACCACCCCGCACTCACGAGGAGGAACGATCATGAAAGCAGTGGTATTTCACGGCATAGGCGACATCCGGCTGGATACCGTGCCGGACCCCGGCATGCAGCAACCCACGGACGCCATCGTGCGGCTCACGTCGAGCGCCATCTGCGGCACGGACTTGCACATGGTGCGCGGCACTTTCAGCGGCATGCAGCCGGGCACGATCCTGGGCCACGAGGGCGTAGGCATCGTGGAGGAAGTGGGCAGCGGCGCGCGCAACCTGCGCAGAGGTGACCGCGTGCTGATTCCGTCCACCATCTCGTGCGGCTATTGCTCGTACTGCCGCTCGGGCTACACGGCGCAGTGCGACAACGCGAATCCGAACGGACGCCTCGCGGGCACCGCATTTTTCGGCGGCCCGAAAACCACGGGTCCGTTCCAGGGGCTGCAGGCGCAATACGCGCGCACGCCGCTCGCGCACGCAAGCCTGATCCGCCTGCCCGACGACATCGACGACGACCGCGCCATTCTCATGTCCGACATCTTCCCCACCGGCTACTTCGGCGCGGAACTGGCGGGCGTGCGTCCCGGCGATACGGTCGCGGTATTCGGCGCGGGCCCTGTCGGCCAGTTCGCGATTGCGAGCGCGAGGCTGATGGGCGCGGGCCGCGTGATCGCGGTGGACCGCATCGAATCGCGGCTCGACATGGCGCGGGCGCAGGGCGCGGAAGTGATCAACTTCGACAACGAGAACCCCGTGGAGATGATTCGCGAACTGACGGGCGGCATCGGCGTGGACCGCGTGATCGACGCGGTAGGCGTGGATGCCGAACGCGCGCAGAAGGGCCCGGCCGCCGAAGCGCAACGCGACCGCGCGCTGGAGTTCGACGAGGAAGTGCACGAGATCGCGCCGCAGCGTGCGTCCGCCCGGCGTGAGAACGGTGAGGAAGATGAAAAGCGCCAATGGCAGCCGGGCAGCGGACCGTCGCAGGTGCTGGTGTGGGCGGTGTCGTCTGTGGCGAAGGCGGGCACGGTGGCCATCATCGGCGTGTATCCGCCTTCGGACCGCTTCTTTCCTGTCGGCGAGGCGATGAACCGCAATCTCACGGTGCGCATGGGTAACTGCAACCATCGCACGGTGACGCCGCATCTCGTGGAGCTGGTGCGCAACGGCAGCATCGACCCCGTGAGCGTGCTCACGCAGCGCGAGCCGATACTGAATGCCATCGATGCCTATCGCGCCTTCGACGTGCGCGAGCCCGGCTGGATCAAGGTGAAGCTGGAGCCGTGACAGCCCGGGCAAGCGCAAGCGGGCAGGCCGCGTAACGCGTACTGCCCGTTTGCAAATCCTTCCGTGCGCCTCGCCGGGCAAGTGCGAGAAAAAGTGCGAGAAAAATCGGCCGGTTGGCGCGGCAAGCCACAGGGAATTCTGGAGTCGCGCGGGACTTCGGTTCGTCTTCGCGCCGCGCAACAACCGTGGGCCGAATCTTGCTCTGCCATCGGGAATTGCTGCAATGAAGAGGCGGCACGCGGCGGCACGCCGCGATGCGCGCTGCCCCGTCGAGCCGAACGCAGCAAGCGAGGTGCAAGCTTGAGGGCGCTGCGGCATGAAGGAGCGAGTGAAGCAAACGGGCAACACGGCAGCGGCATGCGACGGCGGTGCGCAGCGGCTGCGCTGCATCGCTTTCGTGCGTGGCTTCGCAGTGGTGCGCCGCGTGCGTCGCAAGCCACGCAGACTGCCTGTGACGCTCGCAACGGCTGCGGCGGCCACAACGCCCGCTGCTGCCGCCGCAATCAGCGCACTGTGCATGACGGCCGCACGCGATGCGCGAGCGGCCCCGCTCAACTATTTTCTGCACGCGGCAGGCCCGGCGGCGCGACCGACGATGTACCTCGGCTGGGCGCTGGCGGCGCTCGTCACCGCGGTGATGGTCATTGTGGCCGCGCTGCTCGTCGTCGGCGTTGCAAAACGCCGCGCGCCCGCCGCGAACAACCGCTTGCCACCCGACGCGGGCGGCATGCAATGGATCTATATCGGCACCGGCATCTCGGCTGTGGCGCTGTTCGGCGCGCTCGTCTACATGCTCGTGACGCTCGATTCCGTGGCCGCGCCGTCGCGCCCGCCCGCGCTCACCGTCTCGGTCACCGCCTACGACTGGTGGTGGAAGGTCGACTACCGCGACCCCGCCAACCCGGCGCGCGACTTCGCGACGGCGAACGAAATCCACATACCGGTGGGCGAGCCCGTGAAGATCGAGCTACGCAGCGCCGACGTGATCCACGCGTTCTGGGTGCCGCAACTCGCAGGCAAGACCCAAACGATTCCGGGCCGTCTCAACGAGCAGTGGATCGAAGCCGATGCGCCCGGCGTTTATCGCGGCCAGTGCTCGCAGTTCTGCGGCGCGCAGCACGCGCACATGGCGTTCGAAGTGGTGGCCGAAGATCGCGCGGCGTTCGACGCCTGGTGGTCCGCACAAGCCGCGCCGCACGCCGCGGCAACGAGCACGGCGGCCCGCGCGGGCGCGCGCCTCTTCGAGGCTCGCTGTGCCGGCTGCCATACGGTGCGCGGTACACCCTCAGCGGGCGCGCAGGCGCCGGACCTGACGCACCTCGGTTCGCGGCGGCTCATCGCCGCGGGTGCGTTGAGCAACACGCCCGAGCATCAACTGGACTGGATACGCCACGCGCAGCGCATCAAGCCGGACGGGCTCATGCCTTCCATCGCGCTCAATGCGCAGGAGGCCGAGGCGCTCTCGGCGTATCTCGCCACGCTGCAATGACGAACGACGCAGGTAACCGGCACCCAACTGACGCAAAACCGAAGCAACACGAAACACACACCGAAGGAGCCGCAACACGATGCCAAACCCGCCCGATCACGCGTCTCGCGCCACGGTGTTCGCCGCCACGTCGGCGCCCGTGCTCGAGCGTCCGCTGCTGCGCGGACGCATCGAGGCGGGCAGCGCAGGCGAGAAGCGTCTGCTTGAACTCTGGGAAACGCGGCCCGGCTGGCGCGGCTGGCTTTCCACCGTCGATCACAAGACCATCGGTCTGCGTTACATCGTGACGGCGTTCGTGTTCCTGCTGCTGGGCGGCGTGGAGGCGCTCGTCATGCGCGTTCAACTGGCGCAGCCCAACATGCACGTGCTCACGCCGGAGCAATACAACCAGCTTTTCACGATGCATGGCGTGACGATGATCTTTCTCTACGCGTCGCCCGTGCTCTCCGGTTTCTCCAACTACCTGTGGCCGCTCGTGCTGGGCGCGCGCGACATGGCGTTTCCGCGGCTCAACGCGCTCTCCTACTGGCTGTATCTCTTCGCGGGCCTCTTCCTCTATTCGAGCTTCCCGCTAGGCCAGGCTCCGGACGCCGGCTGGTTCAACTACGTGCCGCTCTCCGGGCTCGAATACGCAAGCGGCCCGAACATCGACGTCTACGCGCTCGGCATGGTGCTGCTCGGCATCTCCACGACGGTGGGCGCCGCGAACTTCGTGGTCACGCTCATGCGAATGCGCGCGCACGGCATGTCGCTCAACCGCATACCGGTGCTCGTGTGGGGCACGTTGACGGCGTCGGCGGGCAACCTGCTCGCGGTGCCGTCGGTGAGCCTCGCGTTTTTCATGCTCTGGATGGACCGCCGCATCGGCACGCATTTCTTCGACGTGTTGAACGGCGGCCACGCGCTCTTGTGGCAACACCTGTTCTGGGTGTTCGCGCATCCGTGGGTGTATGTGGTGGTGCTGCCCGCCATGGGCATCGTCTCGGACGCGCTGCCCGTGTTCTGTCGCCGCCCGCTCGTGGGCTACACGCCGGTCGCGCTTTCCACCGTCATCACGATGGTGATCGGCTTCGTCGTGTGGATTCATCATATGTTCGCCACGGGCATCGCGCCGCTCGCGCTGTCGTTCTTCGGCACGGCGAGCATGGTGATCTCCATTCCGAGCGCGGTGGCGACCTTCGCGTGGATCGCGACCATCTGGACCGGCCGCCCCGTGTTTCGCGTGCCGTTCCTGTATTTCGCGGGCTTCGTGTTCCTGTTCGTGGTGGGCGGCGTATCGGGCGTGCTCACCGCGGCCGTGCCGCTCGACTGGCAACTCACGGACACCTACTTCGTGGTCGCGCATCTGCACTACGTGCTGCTGGGCATCAACGTGTTTCCGGTGATCGGCGGCCTCTATTTCTGGTTTCCGAAATTCACGGGCCGCATGATGAGCGAGCGGCTGGGGCGCTGGGGTTTCTGGACGCTCTTCGCGGGCTTCAACATCGCGTTCTTCCCGATGCATCTGGCGGGGCTGCTCGGCATGCCGCGGCGCATCTACACCTACGCGCCGGACATGGGCTGGAACACCGTGAACCTCATCACGTCGCTCGGCGCGTTCCTGTTCGCAGCGGGCGTGCTGCTTTTTCTCATCGACGTATTCGTGAGCCTGCGTCACGGCCAGCGCGCGGGCAACAACCCCTGGGACGCGCCCACGCTCGAATGGAGCGTGACCTCGCCGCCGCCGCCGTACAACTTCGCGGTGCTGCCCTTCGTGGCGAGCCGGCATCCGCTGTGGGAAAGCCGCATGGACGAACCGGACGCGCGTCATGCACGCTCGCAACTCGAAACCGGCTACGTGCTCTCCGAGGGACGCGAGGCGCTGGGCACGACAGCGCTCGACGCCCAGCCCGACGTGATCCTCAAGATGCCTGAAGACTCGTACGCGCCGTTTGCGCTGGGCGTGTTCGTCGCGCTCGTGTTCGCGGGCATGGGGTTCCGCGCGTGGGTGTTCACGGGGCTGATGGCGCTGGGCTGTGCGGTCTCCATCGTCGTGTGGCTGTGGCCGCGCCGGCAACTCGTGCAGCGCGAGCCGTATCGCGTCATGGGCGCAGGCAGCGGCGGGAGCGCGATATGAGCGACACGCTGCAAGACGCGCACACGCACGCGCCCGAGCCTCCCGTGCCGCTCACGTTGCCCGTGGGCAGCGCCGGCACGCGCGCGAGCGGCTGGTGGGGCTGCCTCACGATGATCGTGACCGAGGCGTCGCTCTTCGGCTATCTGATCTTTTCGTATCTCTATCTCGCGGTGCTGGACAAAGGACCGTGGCCGCCCGAGGGCCTGCCGAAGCTCGGCCTTGGCAGCCTGAACACGGTCATCCTGCTCGCGAGCAGCGGTGTGGTGTGGTTCGCCGAGCGCTGCGTGCGGCGCCGACGTCCGCGAACGGGCAGCGTGCTGCTCGGCGTGGCGGTGGTGCTGGGCCTCGTCTTCACGGGCATTCAGTTGAAGGAGTGGCACGACCATCCGTACGGACTCACCACGCACCTTTACGGCTCGCTCTATTTCACGCTCACGGGCTTTCACATGGCACACGTGGTGGTGGGCATCGTGGTGCTGGCATTCCTGCTGCTGTGGACGGCGCGCGGCTATTTCGACGACGCGCGTTGCGCGCCGCTCACCATCGGTTCGCTGTACTGGCACTTCGTGGATGCCGTGTGGCTCTTCATCTTCAGCACGATCTATCTCACGCCATATCTGTTCAGGGGGGCGACATGAACGGTCCGCAAGCATTTCATTTGCGCATTGACGCGCCGCACGCGGCGGCCGGTGCATCCACGGAGGAGGGACGGTGATGTCGGACAAGACCGGTTCTTACGGCTCCAGCCTGTTTCCACCACGGCAGAACGGCAAGGCGAGACTTGGGGCTGCGCAGACGCAAACGCAAACGCAGGGTAGCGGCATGACAGGCGGCGAACGGCACGAACCTCGCCGCGGCGCACCGCGTGAACAGCGCGGCACCGGCCTGCTCGCGTGGCTGGTCGGCATCTTCGCAGCGCCACTGGCGTGGGTGGGACAGACCTGCATTTCCGAGGCGCTCGCGGCGCAGGGCTGCGATCCCTACACGGGCGGGCTGGGCGTGGCGTCGTCGATGCGGTGGGCGTCGGCCGCGGTCGTGGTGCTGAGCGTGGTGTGTTTCGTCCTCGGCGCAGTGGGCACCTTCGTGGCGTGGCGAAACTGGCGGCGTAACAACGACGCCGTGCGATATGCGACAGCGCCGTCGACCCCGACGAGCGGCAGCGACGCGGGCCGCGTCATGCCGCCGCGTTGGGCCGAGCGCGACTGGTTCCTTGCGCGCGTGGGCGCGCTGTCGAGCACGCTGTTTCTGTTCGCGCTGATAGCGACAGACGTTGCCGTTGTGGTGGTTGCGCCATGCAGGACGTGGTAGAGCGGGCGCGTAATCACAACCCCGGCAACCCCGGCGAGGGCACGCGGCGCCGTATGGGCGCGGGCGGCACATGCGACGTGCGGCAGCGTTCGCGCGGTGGGTGCTCATCGAAGGGTGTCGGATTGCCGTGCGTGACTGTGGATGCACTGCGCCACAGCGGCAGTGCGATGGCGCGGGCGGCTGCGGTTGTGGCGATCGGATTCACGACGACCGTAGCGCCCCATGCCGATGCCGCGCAGAACACTTCAACTCATGCATCCGCAGTCCTGACAGCCATTTCAACCGCTTCAGCCGCCACCGCATCTCTCCCAGCGTCCGCTCCAGCCGACGACGCCAACACCAGACTGATCGCCCGCGGCGCCTATCTCGCCAAAGCCGCCGACTGCGCCGGCTGCCACACCGCGCCGCCGGGCAAAGCGCCCGCACAGCACGGCCACGCGCCCGCGCAGCCCGTCCCGTTCGCAGGCGGCCTCGGCATGGCCTCGCCGTTCGGCACGATCTATTCGTCCAACATCACGCCAGACCCGAACGCGGGCATTGGCCGCTACACCTACGACGACTTCGCCCGCGCCGTGCGCGAAGGCGTGGCGCCGGGCGGCAAGCGGCTCTATCCCGCCATGCCGTTCCCCTCGTTCTCGGGCATCAACGATGAGGACATGCACGCGCTCTACGCCTACTTCATGCACGGCGTGCAGCCTGTTTCCCTACCCGCGCCCGCAACGCGCCTGCCGTTTCCGTTCAATCAACGCTGGGCGCTCGGTTTGTGGTCGTGGGCCTTTGCGCCGCGTTCGCGCTTCGCGCCGCAACCGCAACGCGATGCGCTCGTGAACCGTGGCGCGTATCTCGTGCAGACGCTCGGTCACTGCGGCGCGTGCCACACGCCGCGCGGACCGGCTTACGAGGAACGCGGCTACAACGAAGGCGATCCGCTGTACCTCACGGGCGGCACCAACGACAACTGGTTCGCGCCGAACCTCACGGGCGACCCGGGCTCCGGGCTGGGCCGCGTGAGCCGCGAGCAGATCGCGGCGTTTCTGAAAGCAGGCCACGGCGGTGGGCTATCGCCCTTCGGCAGCATGGTGCAGGTGGTGGAAGACAGCACGCAGTACCTCGACGACGAAGACCTCGACGCGATTGCCGCGTATCTGAAGAGCCTGCCCGCACGGCAGCCTTATGGCCGCTACAGCCCGCAGTCGATCGCCGCGCAGCAGTCGGTGCGCGCACTGAAGACGGGCGAGATCGAGCGGCCCGGCGCAGGCCTCTATCAGTCGTACTGCGCGCGCTGCCACCAGGCGGACGGCGTGGGCGTGGCGAACAAGTATCCGCGGCTTGCGGGCAACCCGGTCGTGTTGTCGCCGCACGTGACGTCACTTGTGCGGCTGCTCGTGGAAGGCGGACGCAGCCCGGACACGCAAGAGGGTCCGCAGCCGCACCGCATGCCGTCGTTCGCCGGACACCTCACGAGCACAGAGATGGCCCGCGTGCTCACGTTCGTGCGCACCGCGTGGGGTAACGACGCGCCGCCCGTAACGCCGCACGACGTGCGTTCCGTGCGGGCGGCGATTCATAAGTAACGTCCAGACCCATCGCTTAAACCACGTGCGACCCGATCTCCCGTGCCGCTTCGATGCACGCCCGGAAATAGCGCGCCGTCGCACCCAGGCCGTCTTCGAGCGACGTCGATGGCTGCCAGCCGAGCTTCGCGGCAGCAAGCGAGATGTCGGGCTGGCGATGCCACGGGTCGTCGGCCGGCAGCGGACGGTAGACGATCTTCGACGTGGACCCTGTCGCCGCGATCACGCGTCTGGCCAGCAGCAGCATCGTGATCTCTTCGGGATTGCCGAGGTTCACCGGGCCGCACAGGTCGTCGGGTGCATTCATGAACCGGATGAACGCGTCCACCATGTCGTCCACGTAGCAGAGCGAGCGCGTCTGCGATCCGTCGCCGTACACCGTGAGCGGAACGCCTGCCAGCGCCTGCATCATGAAGTTCGAGACCACGCGGCCATCCGCGGGATGCATGCGCGGCCCGTACGTGTTGAAGATGCGCGCCACGCGAATGGAGAGCCCGTGCTGGCGGTGATAGTCGAAGAAGAGCGTCTCCGCGCAGCGCTTGCCTTCGTCGTAGCACGAGCGCGGGCCGATGGGATTCACGTGGCCCCAGTAGTCTTCCGTCTGCGGATGCACGCGTGCGTCGCCGTACACCTCGCTCGTGGATGCCTGAAAAATCTTCGCCTTCACGCGCTTGGCGAGCCCCAGCATGTTGATGGAGCCGTGCACGCTGGTCTTGGTGGTCTGCACCGGGTCGTGCTGGTAATGCACCGGCGAGGCCGGGCACGCCAGGTTGTAGATCTCGTCCACCTCCACGTAGAGCGGGAACGTGATGTCGTGGCGCATCAATTCGAAATTCGGGCAGTCCAGCAGATGCGCCACGTTTTCGCGCGTGCCCGTGTAGAAGTTGTCGACGCAGAGCACGTCGTGGCCTTGCGTCACAAGCTTTTCGCACAAATGCGAGCCGAGAAACCCGGCCCCGCCCGTGACCAGAATGCGTTTGCGCAACGGATCTTTCATCGACATGCTCCTTGCTCGCGGCACGCGCCGCGTGTGTGCCTTCTCTCGCTAAAGCGAGCCGCTTCTACGCCGCCACGGCGCGCAGCGCCTCGTCCCAGTCGCGCGCGAAGCGTTCAATGGAAAAGCGCTCCAGCGCCGTGTGACGCGCGCCGTCGCCCAGCCGCTTCGCTTCGGCCGGGTCGTGCAGCAGCACGCGCATGGCCTGCACGAGCTGCGTGGGGTCGGTGTGCACGAAGCCGTTCTCCCCGTTGCGAATCACGCTGGCAAGCTCCGTGGTGGCAAGGCCGATCACGGGCATGCCGATCGTCATGGCCTCCACGACGGAAAGGCCCAGGCTCGTCCAGCGGATGGGGTTGAAGAAGAAGCGATAGGGCGCAATGGTGGCCGCCAGATCGAGGTTGCCGATCTCGCCCAGGCCACCCAGTTCGTCGGACTGCATGCCCACCAGGTCGAGCGGCACCTCCTCGCGCAACGCGGCGTACACGTCTGCGCCGAGGCGCCGCCCGCGCTTCGCGAGATGGTTCACCACCACGATGCCGCGCGCGCGCTCGCCGCTGTAGCGCACGTGCGGCGGCACCACGACGCCGTGCTCGATCACGCGCGCGGGCGTTCTGCCGCTGTCCCACATGAGCCGGTTGAAGTGCGTGACGTGCACGAGCAGCGTGCCCGGATCGTCCACCCAATGCGGCTGCTGGAACGGGTTCGTCTGCGGCGGATCGTGTTCCAGATAGATGCGCGGCAGCGCCTGCTGCTCGCCCGAAAGCAGCGCGTGCCGATCGTCTTGCCAGTGCAGCCGATGCTGGTAGAGCACCACGTCGAAGCGATGGGCCGCCACTTCGCCGGCCGGCACCTCGTGCACGTTCGGGCCCCACGGCAGCACGCCCACGCGGCCCGCGTAGCCGGGCGGGTTGCCCGGCTTCGTCACGAGATAGAAGTCGTGCGGCGCCTGTGTGAGGTAGTAGAGGTAGTTGCCGTGCACGTGCCAGGTCAGCACGCGCAGCCTTCTTTCGGCGCGGTGAACGCTGTTATCGGACATGGCGGGCTTCCTTCGTGGGGGCGGGCGACGCCGCTGAAACGAGCGCGGTGGACGTTGCGCGCAGCGAGCCCGCGTGCAGCCGCTCGGTCGCCGGCTTGGATGCATCGCATGCCGGGGCGCAGGTGGCGGGAGTCGCTGCGTTCGCTGCATCGTCGCCCGTATCCTGCGCGTCAGCGGCGTCGGGCCATGCATCGCCCGCTTGCGCCAGCGCCTGCGCCGCTCGCGCAAGCTGTTCGCGCGCCGCATCCACCACGTTCTCCACCGAAACATTGAGCGCACACGGATGACCGTACGGGCAGTCGCGATACATGCAGGGCCGGCAGGCAGGCCAGTCCGCGAGCACGCGATGGCGTTCGCTGTCGAGCGGCGCCCAGCGCCGCGTATCGCTGCCCGACGCCACGACCACGCTCGCGGTTTTCATCGCCGCGGCCACGTGCGAGATGCCCGTGTCGTTGCACACCACGAGTCGCGCGCGCGACACCAGCACAGCGAGACCACCGAGCGACGTTTTGCCCGCCAGATGCAGCGCGGGCGCCGTCATCGCGCCGAGCACGGCGCCCGTGAGCGGCAATTCGGCTTCGCTGCCCGTGATGGCCACCTGGTAGCCGGCGTCGGCCAGCGCATCGGCCACCGCGGCGAAGCGTACGGCGGGCCAGCGCCGCGACGGCAACTGTGCGCCGGGATGAATCAGCACGAGCCGCTCGGGCTCGATGTGGCAGCTTGCGGCCAGCGCCGCGTATTCGTCGCGGTCGGCGTGCGTCACGGGAATGGAGAGCGCGGCGTCGTCGGCGGGCAGGCCGAGCGCGTGCATGAGCGCGAGATAACGCAGCGGCTCCGGCAACTGCTCGGGCCACGGAATGAAGCAGCCGGCCAGCTGATGCGTTTCTTCGGGCGGCACGAAGCCCGCGCACGCGGCAGCGCCCAGATTGAATACGACGCCGTTCGAGCGGCTGCCGCTGCCGTGCAACTGGATGGCCAGATCGAAGTGGCGCGCGCGCATCTGCGCGTAGAAGACGGGCAGCGCGGTGCTGGTCTGCTCCTGTTCGACGAAGCCGGGCGCGCCCGGAAACGGCACGAATTCATCGACGAGTTCCGCGTAGCGCGAGGCAAACGCACGCGCCCACGGCAGGCCGATCAGCGTGATCTGCGCAGAAGGCCACGCGCGCCGCATGGCGCGCAGCGCGGGCACGGCACACAGCATGTCGCCCAGTTGCAGCGCGCGAAACACCGCCACGCGGCGCGGTGCAACAGCACGCAGCGCGAGCGTTCTGGAGGCTTGCGCGCTGGAGCGATAAGAGCCAGGCGGAGTCAGAGAAACCATACGCGGTACCTGAACGCGCCGTACAAGCGCCAATAGAGGGAGAGGAACGGAATGAGCACGGACGTCCACGCCATTTCAGCGATGTGGCGCCAGCGGTGGCTCGTGCCGTTCATCCGACGCACGAAGAACGTGAGCGTGAACGCGAACCACACGGCGGCGCCGCAAGCCGCCAATTCCACGACGCCTGCCAGCGCGCCCGCCAGGGCGAGCCATGCGCCCGCGGCAATCGCGTAGTAATGCAGCGGCGGCCAGCGGCGAATGCGCTGCCGGTATAGCTCCGGATGCTTGCTGTACAGCAGCGCTTCGAACTGCGCCTTGCGCTGCTGCGCGATGCTCACGCCCCAGGGCGCGGGCCGCACGGGATGCACGACCACGGCGCCGCGCGCATGCTCAACGCGCCCGCCCGCGCGCATGATCGAAAACTGCAGGTCCGAGTCTTCGCGCCAGGCCTGCGTGAAACGTTCGTCGAAGCCGCCGGTTTGATGAAGGAACGCACGCGTAACGAACGCGTTGGCCGTGGCGAACTCGGCCACGGTGAGGCCGGCTGCGTCCGCTTCGTAGTCGGTGGGGCGCGTGGGCAGCGGCACCACGATGTCGCCGCAGGCAGCCGCCGCGCCGCTCGCGGACATGGCTTCGCGGCCCGCCGAAAGCCAGTGCGGGTCGGGCACGGTGTCGTCGTCGGTGAAGGCGATGAGCGGGGCGTGCGCCGCGCGCCAGCCCGCGTTGCGGGCGCCCGCCGGGCCCTGGGTTCGCGTGACCGGCACGTAGCGCACCACGAGGCCGCGCGCACGAGCCGTGTCGGCGGTGCGTTCGACGAGCGCGCGCGTGTCGTCGTCCGGCCCATCGTCGCAGACGATGATCTCGTAGCGCGTGGGATCGTAGTCCTGCGCCACGAGCGCGTTGAGGCAGTTTTCGAGCAACGCCGCGCGCCTGTAGGTGGGCACGACCACCGAGAGGTCGGGCCGCGCGGGCATGGCCTGCGCGGCGGGGCGCAGGGGTTCTGCGGTGGCGGCGGGCGTTGGGGCTGCAAGCATCTCGGCTGCAAGCGTCCCGGCCGCGTCATGCGACGTTGCCGTGGGCACCGTCTCGGCTGTGGCTCCAGCTTCGGCACGAACGCCGGGCGGAACCTCGGGCTGAACCTCGGCCTCCACCGCCCGCAACTGAACCGGCGCGACGCCGCCGCGTGCGGGCGGCGTCATCGTTGGCCTCCGTTCTTGGTAACAAGGAATGGACCGATCACAAGCGCATCCAGCGGCGACGTCCAGAACGATTCGACCGCATCGCGCGGCGAATTCACCATCGGCTCGCCCCGCGTGTTGAACGACGTGTTGACGAGCACGGGCGCGCCGGTGCGCTGACGGAACGCGTCGAGCAGGTCGTAATAGAGCGGATGCTGGCGGCGGTTGATGGTCTGCACGCGCGCCGTGCCGTCCACGTGGCGCACGGCGGGAATGCGGTCGGCGCGGTCGGGCCGGATGTCGAACACGAACAGCATGAACGGCGCCACGCGCGCGCCCACGAACCAGTCCGCCGCGTGCTCTTCCATCACGACGGGCGCCACGGGGCGGAAGTCTTCGCGGTCTTTGATCTCGTTGAGTTTGGCCTGCATGCCGGGGTCGAGCGGCGAAGCCAGAATGGAGCGCGCGCCCAGCGCGCGCGGCCCGAATTCCGTGCGGCCCTGATACCAGCCGATCACGTTGCCGTCCGCGAGCAATGCGGCGGTTTCACCCGCGATGTCATCGAGGCGGCGGAACGGCAGCTTGCTCCAGCGCAGAAACTGTTCGATCTCGTCGTCGGGCCATGCAGGCCCCAGGTACGCGTGATCCATGCGCCAGTGGCGGCGCTCGCTTCCCGCGCCGCCAGCGTTCCCCTTGCCGGCGCGTTCGCGCCAGTCGGTCCAGAGCGCCGCACCCAGCGCCGTGCCGGCGTCGCCCGCCGCGGGCTGCACCCAGACTTCCTTGAACGGACCCTGGTCGCGCACCTTCGAATTCATGACGCAGTTGAGCGCCACGCCGCCCGCCATGCAGAGATTCGGCAAACCGGTCTGTTGATGCAGCCAGTTCGCAAGCTGCAATACGGTCTCTTCGAGCACGCGCTGCAACGAGCACGCAATGTCGAAGTGGCGTTGCTCGAGCGGGCCGCCGCGCTCGCGCGCTGGGCCGAAGCGGTCGACGAGGCGCGGCGCGTCCACGGTGTACGTGCCGTCGCTGCGGTAACGCACGATGCCGCGGAAATAGTCCACATAGGCGGGCTTTCCGTAGGCGGCGAGCGCCATCACCTTGTACTCGTCCGACGAGTGCAGAAAGCCGAGCCAACTCGTGACCGCTTCATAGAGCAGCCCCAGCGAGTGAGGCAACTCCACCTGCCGCAGACGCGTGTATTCGCCGTCCACGAATTTGCCGAGACTCGTGGTGACGCCTTCGCCGCGGCCGTCCATGGTGAGCACGGCGGAGTCTTCGAAGGGCGCGGCGAGAAATGCGCTCGCCTCGTGCGCGAGGTGGTGTTCCACGAAGTGCCACTGGAAGCCGTTCTCGCGGTCCACGCCCTTGAAGCGCTTCATGAGGTGATGCGGCGCGCCGTCGAGCAATTGCGCCTTCGCATTCACGATGTAGCTCAGAAACAGCGGGTCCCACGGGGACTCCGACGAGTTCGTGAGCTTGCGCTTCGTGGGGTGAAACGGCAGCTCGATGGTGAGCGCCTCGTGCTTCGGCATGCCGGGAAAGAGCGAGGGGTCGTACGAGTACGCCACGTGATCGACGTCGGCGAGCGTGATGCCGGCGTCCTTGAGGCTGAAGTCGATGGCGTCGTAGGGCAATTGCCACGTCGAGAAAGGCACCGGGCGCTTGGCATGCTTCACGTGGGTGAAGCGCTCGTCCTCGGCGGCGGCGAGCACGACGCCGTCGCGCAGCAACGCAGCGGCGCTGTCGTGATAGACGGCATTGATTCCGAGTGTGTACATGGCGCGAGTCCGGACGTTCAGGAGGTTTTCGGGAACCGGGCCAGCACGGCGGCTTCGCCGGGCCAGCGGGTGGCTTTGACGGGCAGCGGCCCGGTGGTGTCGCGCGGCGCGGGGCGCGCAGCCGAAGCCAGCGACGGAGGGGAGAGACGCGGCGCCGCAAGCTGCAACGCCGCTTCGGCCACTTCGGCGGCGGGCACGCCGAGCAGGCACGCATGGTGTCCCTCGGGGCAGACGCTGCGATAGCACCAGCGGCACGCCACGTCATGGAACAGCACGCGGCTCGGCGTTTGCCATGGCGTGTGCTGCGGATTCGTGAGCGCGTAGAGATCCACCACCGGCGTGCCGAGTGCCGCGGCGATATGCACGGGCCCCGTGTTGTTCGAGACCAGCACGGCGGCGCGTTCCAGCAGCGCCGCAAGCTGGCCGAGCGTGAGCAGGCCCGAGAGATCGCAGAGATAGCGGCGCACGCTTGCGCGCGTGGCGCTCGCCACGCGCTGCACCGTCTCGCGTTCTTCCACGCCGCCCGTGAGCAGAACAGGGCAGCGCAGTTGCGCCGCGATGTGCGAGGCCACTTCGCCGAAACGCTCCGGCGGATACCGACGCGAGGCGCTGCTCGCGCCCGCATGCAGCACGACGCACGGCGTGCCGGGACGCACGCCGTGCGTGGCGAGCAGGGCATCGAGCGCGTGACGGTCTTCGTCCGCTACGGCGAAGCGCATGCGCGTGTCGGCGGTGGTGGCGGCGGTGGCGGCCCTTGCGCCCACGTGCTCGACCAGCGCGAGTTGCCGCTCCACTTCGTGGCGCACGTGCTGCTGGGGTTCTTTCTCCTGGGCCCAATCCGTGAGCAGGTGGTAGGGGTTTTCACGGCACCAGGCGAGCCGCCGCGGAATGCCCGCGAGGTAGCACATCAGCGCGGCCGGCAACGGGTTCTGGCTATAGACGGTGAAGATCACGGCGGCGTCGAAGCGGCCGGCTTCCAGCGCGCGGCGCATCTGCAGGTCCGTCTGCGCAGAAGGCTCGGCCTGGCCGCTCACCCAGGGCGCGTCGTAGCGGATCACTTCGTCCACGTCGGGCAGATACGGCGCCATCTGCGCGCCTGCCGACGACGCCAGCAGCGTGAGCTGCCGCCCCGGCCCGGCCTCGCGCAACGCGCGCATGGCCGGGGTGGTCATGAGCACGTCGCCCAGGTTGTCGAGCCGCACACACAGAATGCGCCGCACCTCTGGCCCCCAGACGGCAGCTGGCCGCGCTGCGGGCACGAAGGCGTGCGGCGCGGTGGGCAGCACGGAAAACGTGAACGTCTTCGCGCGGTTCATCCCACGCTCCCCAGGCTCAGCCCGCGGTCCGCTACGTCTGCAAGCGGTGCCATGCGTTCCTGGCGGGCGCGTGCTTCCACGATGGTGAGTGCGGCGCCGTAGAGGTCGCGGGTGCGGGCATGCGGCACGCGGTGAGGGCCAGGCCGCCACTCGGTTTCGTGGCCGTTGTCGAGCAGGATGGAACGGCACCCCGCGCGATTGCCGGCCTCCACGTCGTCCAGGATGTCGCCCACGAACCAGCTCGAGGCAAGGTCGATGGCGTGCTCGCGCGCGGCCCGCAGCAACATGCCCGGCGCGGGCTTGCGGCAACGGCAGTGGCGCGTGTAGCGCGCGACGATGCCGTCGGGATGATGCGGGCACCAGTACGCGGCCGTGAGTTCCGCGCCGCAGGTGCCGAACATGCGGGCCAGCTGCATCTGCACGCCGCGCAGCGCCGTGAGGGCAAACATGCCGTGCGCCACGCCGGGCTGGTTGCTGACGACGATCAGCTTGAACCCATGCGCGGCGAGCAGCGCGAGTGCTTCGCGCGTGCCGCTGGTAAAGCGCATGTGCGACGGATCGACGTTGTACGGCACGTCTTCCAGCAGCGTGCCGTCCTTGTCGAGAAACACCGCCGCGTGGCGTGTATCGAGTCCGTTCACGCGAATGAGCCTCCGCTGGCAGCCTGGGTCATAGCCTGGGCCATAGCCCGAGTGGCCGTTTCGCGCGACGCCCCGACGTGCTCGGCTTCGCCGGACAGTTCGGCCACGCGGCGGTACACGCGCAGCAGCGCCTCGCTCACGCCGCGCCAGGTGAATTGCGTCTTGGCGCGCGCCATGCCGGCTTCGCCCATGCGCCGCGCGAGCGCCGGGTTGCGCACGAGCGTATGGATGCGTGCCGCGAGCGCATCGGGGTCGCGTGGCGGTACGAGGAAGCCGGTTTCGCCGTCGAGCACGGTGGAGCGGATGCCGCCCACGTCCGCACCGATCACCGGCGTGCCGCAGGCCATCGCCTCCACGGGCGTAATGCCGAACGGCTCGTACCACGGCGTGGTGACGAAGACATCCGCGGCGCTATAGAAGTAGCGCAGTTGCGCGCGTCCGCGCCGGCCCACAAAGGTCGTGCGGTCTTCCACGCCGCATTGGTGCGCAATGCCGCGCAGCCGCGCGATTTCCGGCGTCGCGATTTCGTTGGGCGCATCCGCGTTGCCGCCCACCACGTAGAGGTGCGCGTCCGATTCATAACGCTGGCGCAGCACGCCCATGCCGCGCACCACGTTTTCGATGCCCTTGCGCGGCACGAGCCGTCCCAGTTGCAGCACCGTGAAGCGGTCCTGCGGCCAGCCCAGCGCTTCGCGCGCGGCGCGGCGCGATACCGGCCGCAACTCGGCGGTGTCGAAGCCGCACGGAATCACGTCGATGCGTTGCGGGTCTGCGCCGTAGAGGTCGATCAGGTCGGCCTCGTCCTGCGGGCATTCGGCGATGATCGTGTCCGCCTCGCGCACGAGTTCGTCTTCAATGGCGAAGCGCTCGTCGGGAAAGCCGTCGTCCGCGCCTTGATGCAGGCGGCGCACGCGGCCCAGCGCATGGAACGTCATGACGAGCGGTATGCCGAGCGCGGCCTTTGTCTTCAGCGCGGCGAGGCCTGACATGAAGAAATTCGCGTGCAGCACGTCGTAAGGCCGGCTCTCGCCGCGGCAGAAACCTGTGAGGAAATCGGCGAATTCGCCCATCCACGGCAGCAGTTCTTCCTTCGGCAACTGCATGGGCGGCCCGGCCGGCACGTGCACGACGCGCACGCCGTCCATATTCGAGACGAGCGGCAGCAGGGCTCGGTCGCGGCGCGTGAACACGTCAACCTGGTGGCCGGCCTTGTGAAGCTGGCGGGCCACGTGTGCGACGTAGATGTTCTGACCGCCGCTATCGACACCGCCGGCTACGGCGAGCGGAGAAGCGTGTTCACTGATGAGGGCGACTTTCATCGAATCTCCTTCGCGGATGGCTCTCTTGTGTTCGAACGGGACCGGCTTTGAGCGCGCGGGCCGGGCCTTATTTGGACGTTTGGGACGTTTGGCTCGGCGCCGCGCGTAGGGAAATCGACGGCCGTGTATGAACCAGGGATTCAGCACGCCGTGTGCCCATCGCGGCCTGGCGAAGGCGTGAACGCGAAGGCATGAACGCGGTATGCCTGCATGTCACTGCGAAGTACTACGCAGGCAATCGCCGGTTCACCCTGTTTTTCTCCACCGCGCGTGTTGCGCCGCTGAGCTTCTTACACGCCACGTGTAAATAAGGAGCGGGCGGCGTACCGGTTTTGTCCGACCGCGAAAACACGCGCGCCCGCCGTGCGCCCGCCATGCCGCGCGAGGACCGGGAGCGCTTCTTGCCCCGCCGCTTGGGTCAGGCAAAGGAGGCGTTTCATGGCTGCTACTGTGGGTGACTTCATCGTCGACCGGCTTTATCACTGGGGCGTGCGCCGCATCTACGGGTATCCCGGCGACGGCATCAACGGCGTGTTCGGTGCATTGAATCGCGCGGGCGGGAAGATCGAATTCATTCAGGCGCGACACGAAGAAATGGCCGCATTCATGGCCTGCGCGCACGCGAAATTTACCGGCGAACTGGGCGTGTGCATCGCCACGTCGGGCCCGGGCGCCGCGCACCTCATCACCGGTCTCTACGACGCGCGCATGGACCACATGCCCGTGCTCGCCATTACCGGGCAACAGGCGCGCGCGTCGCTGGGCGGGCACTACCAGCAGGAGCTGGATCTGGTGTCGATGTTCAAGGACGTGGCGGGCTCCTACGTGCAACTCGCCACGGTGCCGGGCCAGGTGCGGCACCTCGTGGACCGTGCCGTGCGCATCGCAGTGGCCGAGCGGCGCGTGACCGCGCTCGTGCTGCCGAACGATCTGCAGGAATTGCCGTACGAGCCACCGGGCCGCAAGCACGGAACGGTACATTCGGGCGTGGGCTATTCGCGGCCCAAGGTCGTGCCGCAACAAGACGACCTGCAACGCGCGGCGGACGTGCTCAATGCCGGTAAGAAAGTGGCGATGCTGGTGGGCGCAGGCGCATTGGGCGCCACGGACGAAGTGATCGCCGTGGCGGACCGCCTGGGCGCGGGCGTGGCGAAGGCGCTGCTAGGCAAGGCGGTATTGCCCGACGAGTTGCCGTGGGTCACGGGTCCCATCGGGTTGCTCGGCACGTTGCCGAGCTACGACATGATGACCGACTGCGACACGCTGCTAATGGTCGGCTCGGGCTTCCCGTACTCCGAGTTCTTGCCGAAAGAAGGCCAGGCGCGCGGCGTGCAGATCGACATCAAGGCCGACATGCTGAGCCTGCGTTACCCGATGGAGGTCAACCTGGTGGGCGACACGGCCGAAACGCTGCGCGCGCTGCTGCCGCTCCTGCATGAGCGCGACGACACGACGTGGCGCAAGCGCATCGAACGCTGGACCGACTCGTGGTGGAAGACGCTGCACAAGCGCGCGCTGGAACCGGCGAAGTCGAGCCGCGGCGTGAACCCGCAGCGCGCCTTCACCGAGCTTTCGCCGCGCCTGCCCGATCAGGCCATCATCACGAGCGATTCGGGATCCTGTGCAAACTGGTACGCACGCGACCTGAAGATTCGCCGCGGCATGATGTGCTCGCTTTCGGGCGGCCTCGCGTCGATGGGCGCCGCCGTGCCCTACGCGATTGCGGCGAAGTTCGCGCATCCGTCGCGGCCCGTCATCGCGCTGGTGGGCGACGGCGCCATGCAGATGAACAACATGGCGGAACTCATCACGGTGGCGAAGTACTGGCAGCAGTGGGCCGACCCGCGCTGGATCTGCATGGTGCTCAACAACGAAGACCTCAACCAGGTCACGTGGGAGCAGCGCGTGATGGAAGGCGACCCGAAGTTCGACGCTTCGCAGCAGGTGCCGAACGTGCCGTATCACCGCTTCGCGGAGCTGATTGGTCTGAAAGGCATTTACGTTTCGGAGCCCGACCAGATCGCGCCCGCCTGGGAAGAGGCGCTCGCGTCGAACCGGCCCGTGGTGCTCGAAGTGAAGAGCGACCCCGAGGTGCCGCCGCTGCCGCCGCACGTCACGCTGGAACAGGCGCGCCACTTCGCGCACACGCTGCTGAAGGGCGACCCGCGCGAGGCCAGCGTGATTGCGGGCACGGCCAGGCAGGTGCTGGCCTCAGTGCTGCCGGGGCACAAGGATAACGGCGACAGCTGACGCCGGCGCGGGACGACGGCATGGCGAGCGACAGCACGCGCACCCCTCCTCAGCCGGGCCCCACCCCGGGGCTCGCCGCGGCGGCGCAGCGCACGCTCTCGCAGGAGCGCGACCTGCGCCGCCGCATCTTCGTGGACCTCAGCCGCGCCATCTGGCAGTACCGCAACGTCACGCTGGTTTCCGTCGCGCTCATGGTCGCGGCGAAGCTCGCCGCGGTGGGCGTGCCGCTCGTGCTCAAGCGCATCGTGGACGAGGTCAGTCATCCGTCGCCGCTTGCGCTTTTTCCCGTCTTTCTTGTGCTGGCGTACGCGATTCTGCGTTTCGTCAGCGGCGCGCTGAACGAAGTGCGCGACGTGGTGTTCAGCGTGGTGACGCAGCGCACGGTGGCGTCGTTCACGGAGCGCACCTTCGCGCATCTGCATCGGTTGGGTGCACGCTTTCATGCCACGCGCGAGACGGGCGCCGTGGTGCGCGACGTGCAGAAGGGCACGGACGGCATCGGCTATCTGCTCGGCATTGCCATCTTCACGATCGTGCCCACGCTGATCGAAATCGGCTCTGTGATCGCGATCATGATGGCGAGCTATGCCGCGACGTTCACGGCCATCATCGGTATGACGTTCGTGGTCTACGCGATCTATACGGTGATCTTCACGCGGCGGCGGCTCGTGCATCAGCGCGCCGTGAACCGGCTGGAAGCGCAGACAGACAGCCGTTTCGTGGACAGCATGCTCAACTACGACACGGTCAAATACTTCGCTACGGAAGCGCTGGAGACGCGGCGGCTCTCGGGCATTCTGGGCCACTGGATTACGGCGCGCATGGCGAACCAGCGCGCGCTTTCCACGCTGCATATCGGGCAGAGCGCGGTGATTGCGTTCGGCGTGGCTTCTGTGATGCTGCTCGCCGTGCAGTACGTGATGGTGGGGCGCATGAGCGTGGGCGACCTTGTGCTCGTGAACGCGTACATCATCCAGGTGTGTCTGCCGCTCAATTCGCTGGGCTTCGTGTTTCGCGAGACCAACGACGCGATGGTGAACGTGGAGCGCATGTTCGGCATTCTCGCGGCGCAAGGGCGCGTGGGCGAAGACCTGGACGAACCGGGCGCGCAGCCGCTTGCCATACACGCGGGCGAGATCGCCTACGACCACGTGGATTTCGGCTACGACCCGCAGCGCCAGGTGCTGCACGACATCGATTTTCGCGTGCGGGCCGGGACGTCCGTAGCGGTGGTAGGCGGCAGCGGATCGGGCAAGTCCACGCTCGTGAAGCTGCTGTTCCGGCTGTATCAGCCCACGTTGGGCACGGTGCGTATTGACGGCCAGGATCTGCGCTACGTCACGCAGACCAGCCTGCGTGAGGCGATTGGCATCGTGCCGCAGGACACGGTGCTCTTCAACGACACGATCGCCTACAACATCGCCTACGGCCGGCCCGGCGCCACGCGCGCGGACGTGGTGCGCGCCGCGCGTGCGGCGCAGCTGGACGGCTTCATCGAACGGCTGCCCGATCACTACGACACCCAGGTGGGCGAGCGCGGCGTGCGGCTTTCGGGCGGCGAGCGCCAGCGCATTGCCATTGCGCGCGCCATTCTGAAAGACCCGCGCATCATCGTGTTCGACGAGGCCACCTCGGCGCTCGACACGCGCTCCGAACGCGCCATCCAGCTGGAATTGCAGCGCCTCGCGCAGGGGCGCACGTCGATCACGATTGCGCACCGCCTTTCCACCGTGGTGGATGCGGACACCATTCTCGTGATGGAGCACGGCCATATCGTGGAGCAGGGCACGCACGAGGCACTGCTCGCGCGCGAAGGCGTGTACATGAAGATGTGGTCGCTGCAACAGCAACAAGGCGAACTGGAGCGCGCGCAACGCAGGCTCGTGGCGCAGCCGGTGGAACTGGACGAACTGGTGGCCCACGTGGCGGCGATGGTGCGCACCGACGCCGCACGCCAGCGCGCCGACTTCACGACGCTCGTGGCGGAGCCGGGCCTTTTCATTACCGGCGAGCGCGACAAGCTGGCGGGCGTGGTGGCCGAACTGTGCCGCAACGAGCTGACTCACGCGCCGCGCGGCGGCCGGGTGCAACTGCGCGCGGACCACTTCGGCAACGAGGCGTGGCTCACGGTGGTGGGTGCGGGCGATCGGCCCGCGGAGCTTTCGCAGGAGCGCGCGCGGAAGCTGGAAGCCACCATCGTCTCGGCAGGCGGCGGGTTTACGGTGATGCCGGTGCAGACGCGGCTGGCCTACGTGGTCACGTTGCCGTTGCGGCCGGTGGTGGATGTGCCGGTGATTTCGTCGGCGTCGGCTACCTCGGTTGGTTCGGCGGCTTCGGTTGGTTCGGTCGTGCAGGGCGGTGTGCCGGCTTCGTCTGCTTCATCGGCTTCGTCAGTTTCGACAGCCGTGCCGGGCGTTCCGGGCACGGCGGCGGCACCATCCGCGCCTTCGGGATCGGCTCGGCATCTCGATGCCCAGCCCCTGGAGGGTATTGCGGTACTCGCCATCGACGACCAGGAAGAGACGCGCGACGCACTGGAGGCCATGCTTTCCTCGATGGGCGCGCGCGTGCAGACGGCGCAGGGCGGCGACGATACGCTCGCGATGCTCGAAGGCGAGGACATGGACGCATGGCCCGACGTGCTGGTCTGCGACATCGTGCTCGAACGGGAAGACGGCTTCGACGTGCTGCGCCGCGTGCGCGAACTCGAAGCGCGGCGCGGACTGCGCCCCGGTGCTCGCCTGCCAGCTATCGCGCTAACGGGCTATACGCTCACGGAAGACGGCGCGGTGCAGGCACCCGTGCCGCTTCCTGGTGCCGGGATGGCGGCGCGTACGCAGGGTACGGCGGGGCATGGCGCGGCATCGAATGGCATGGCATCGAAGGGCATGGGGTCGAACGGCACACGGAATGGCGCATCGAATGGCACGCAGAACGGCTCGCCGAATGGCTCGCAGAATGCGCCGCCGAATGGCACGCCGAACGACAACGCCGTTGCTGCCGGCTTCGCGGCGCACCTCACCAAGCCCGTGCCCGCGGATCAGCTCATCGAGGCGATACGGCGCGTCGCACACACCGCACGCCCCGTATCGCATTCCGCGTAGCGTGCCGGCTCAGCACGCACGCAACCCCATTCGAACGAGGCAAAGGGAGGCGGCATATGAATACGCTTGTGGCGTTGTTCGGCGAGGGCCGGAATCTCGACGCGTTGCAGATGGGCATGCGCTCGCTCGTCGTGTTCGTGCTGGCGCTCGTGCTCGTGCGCATTTCGGGCCGTCGCTCGTTCGGCCAGCGCTCGCCGTTCGATTACGTGGTGGGCATTCTGCTGGGCGCCATTCTGAGCCGCGCCGTGGTGGGCGCGTCGCCGTTCGTGCCCACCGCGGTGGCATCGCTCGTGATCGTGGTGCTGCATCGCGTGCTGGCCTGGCTGTGCGTGCATTCGCGTGCGTTGGAGCGGTTGGTGGTAGGCATCGAGCGCGAGGTGTTCCACCAGGGGCGCTTCGACGAGAAGCAGATGGGCGCGGCGCTCATCACGGAAACCGATATCTACGAGAGCGTGCGACAGTCGCTCGGCGCACGCGACCTCGCGCGCGTGGAGGCCGCGATCCTGGAACGTAACGGCCAGCTCAGCGTGATTCGAAAGGGCGAAGAGGCGTCGTAGCGCTGACCACGTGCGGCGTCAGGCGCGCCGGTGCGGGGCGGTCGAAGTGCCCGAATGGCTCGGAGTGCTGGGAGCGCCCGGAGCGCCCGGAGTGCTCGGAGTGCTCGAAGTGCTCGAAGTGCTCGAAGTGCTCGAAGTGCTCGAAGTGCTCGAAGTGCTCGAAGTGCTCGAAGTGCTCGAAGTGCCCGAAGTGCCCGAAGCGCCTCCGCCCGCAACGCGGCGCGTGCGCAGCCACGCCGCGTTGCGGTTCGCGAGCCAGTCCGCAGTGCGTTCGGCGTTGCGCACTGCGCGCCGCATGGCGAGCACGTGGGGCGGCACCACGCGTCGGCGGCTGCATGCCCACGCAATGCCGCTCACGAGCCGCGGCGCATCGCGCCACAACGCCCGCTCGTGCAGCAGCACGCGCAGCGCCTTCAGCATGGCCTTGAGCGCTATCGGGAGCGGCAGGCGCAGCCAGGCCACCCACGCCGCGTTGCGCGCCAGCATGCGGCGCCGCAAACCCGCATCGCGTGCCGGCGACGGATGGTGATGCACCACGAGCCGGTCGCAATAGACCATGGCGTGTCCGCGCACGAGTAGATCGAGCGAGACGAGTTCTTCTTCGCCGCCGATGAAAAGCCGCGGCTCATAACCGCCCACTTCGAGAAACGCCGCGCGCCGGAACACACAGGCACCCGCCATGTAGCCCGTCAGCAGCGGACCGGGTAAGCCCGTGCTGCCGAGCGGGCTCGCGCTCATGCGCTCGCAGGTGGCGTCGGCGTGTTCGTTTTCGCCCACCACCACGCGTGCGTTGAGCACGGCCACCTGCGGCGATTCGTCCAGCACGCGCACCGCGTGGGCGAGCGAGCCCGGTTCCCACCAGGTGTCGTCGTCGCTGAAGGCGACGTATTCGGTTTCGGCGACGGCCACGGCGTGATTGCGGCCCGCGGCGCCCAGATTCGCGCCGCACTCAACGACTCGCACGGAGGGAAAGCGTGCGCACAGGGTTTCGACGGTGGCGTCCGTGGAGCCGTTGTCCGCGACGATCACGGGCGGACGTTCGGGCAGCGCAAGCAGCCGCGCCACGGTTTCCGTCACTTCGTGCACGCGGTTGTGCGTGAGCACGACCACCGTGATGCGCGGCACGGACGACGTTGAGGGAGAAGGCAGGGTCATGGCTGCGGTTTCGATGCGAGAGACGGTGCGGATGGCGTGGACTGCGTGGACGGCGTGGACGGCATGGATCGCGCGAAGCGTGGAGGCTGTGCTGCCTGCTGCGGCGAAGCGGAGAGCGAAGACCGCGGCGAGCCCGCTGGTTGCGGCGCGTGCGCTGACGGCACCGGATCTGCTGACGCCGCCGAACCCGCGGACGCCGCCGTCTGCCACCCGCCCCCGAGCGCCTTGTACAGCGCGACGAGATCCGTCGTCACCTGCATGGTTTGTTGAGCGGCCTGCTGCCTGCCCTGGGCGAGCTGGCGTTCCGCGTCCAGCACGTTGATGAACGTGACCAGACCTTTGCGATAGCTGTCGCGCGCCAGGTCGAATGCGGCTTGCTGAGACGCCACGCTGTCGTTGAGCGAGTCGCGGCGCGCCTGGTCGGTGCGATAGACGGCGAGTGCGTTGTCCACGTCGCGCAGCGCCACGAGCACGGCGCTGCGCCAGGCGAGTGCCGCTTCTGCCTGGCGCGCCTCGCTCAGTCGCAGGTTCGACACGAGCTGCCCGCCTTCGAAGATAGGCAGCGAAATGGCCGGTCCGAACGAATAGAACAGATGCGACCAGCGGGCGAGGTTGTCCGCGTGGCCCGCGCGCGTGCCCACCTGGCCGGTGAGCGAAATGTCGGGGTAGAACTGCGCGACGGCCACGCCGACGTCCGCGGTGGCGGCGTGCAATTCGGCTTCGGCGCGGCGCACGTCGGGGCGGCGGCGCGCGAGCGTAGAGGGCAGGCCGACCGGCACCGTGGGCGGCACGGGCGGCACCGCGCCGGGCGTCTGCAATTCGGCATCGAGCGCGCCCGGCGCCTCGCCCGCCAGATACGCGAGACCGTTGAGCGCCTGCGCAATCTGCTGGTCGTAGAGCGGCAATTGCGCTGCGGTCTGCGCCAGTTGTGCCGAAGCGTTCTGCACATCCATCTGGCTCGTGATGCCCACGCTCGCCTGGCTCTGCACGAGCGTCACGATTTCGCGCTGCTGGTTCACGAGGTCGCTCGTGATCTGCCGAAGCTGTTGCGCGCCGCGCAACTGCGCGTAGGTTTGCGCGACTTCGGCTTCGAGCGAAACGAGCGCGTCGTTGTGGCTTTCCATCGCGGCTTCGGTCTGCGCGTTCGCGGCTTCCACAGACCGCCGCACGCGGCCGAACAGGTCCACTTCCCACGAGGCGTCGAAGCCCGCCTGCCAGAGATTCACCGGCGACGTGAGCTGATCGAGGAACTGGTTCGCGCCGCGTTGCACCGAAGGGCCGCCGCGCTGCCCGAGTCGGTTCACGGCGCTGTAGGCGTTCTGTTCTTCGAGCAGGCCTTTGATGCCGAGTTGTTCGCGCGTGTAGCTGGCCGTTGCGCGTACGTTCGGCAGGCCCTGGGCCGCTGCGGACTGCGCTTGCGAGCGCGCCTCTGCAATGCGCAACACGGCTTGCTGGAGGTCGGGGTTGTCGCGGACAGCGCGATCGATCAGCGCGTCGAGCGTCGGGTCCTGGAAGGTGTGCCACCAGCGCGGGTCGGGGTCCGAATCCGTGGTGGGCGACGAATGGGGATGCGCGCCTTCGACGTGCGGCGGGGTGGGTGTCTGCGAGGTTGGCGCTGTTGCTGAAGCCGCAGACGTAGCAGACGCCTCGCGCTGCACGTCGTGCCACTGGCCGGGCACGTTGGCTGTTGGCGATTTGAAGTCGGGGCCCACCGTGCAGGCGCTCACGAGCAGCAACGTGGCAACTGCAAGCGTGCATGCCGCTGCGCCTGTCCGCGCTCGTTGTCCGCTGAAAGAACGGTGCCGCGTCATGTCAGTGCCCACCCGCCCCGCCGGCGGCTTTCACCGGCGAGAAGAAGAACGACAGCGGCAGGCACAGCAGGCAGAACACGGCGAGCATCGCGAAGACGTCGAGGTACGCGAGGATCGTGGCCTGCGAAACGAACGTCTCGTAAAGGCGGCCCGTGGCGGTTTGCAGCGCCTGAGCAGGAGGCTGGCCCGTGAGGTCCGTGATCGTGTGGGCCGAGCGCTGCAGGGCGTCCTGGTAGTTCTGCGAGAACGGCGAGAGATGTTCAGAAAGATGCGCCATTCGCGCCTGCGCCCGCTCGCGGATCATTGCCGTGGAAAGCGAAATGCCGATGGACCCCGCCACGTTGCGGAACATGGTGAGCAGCGCGGAGGCGTCGTTGTTGAGTTCGCGCGGCACGGTCTGATACGCGAGCGTCGTGATGGGCACGAACAGAAAGCCGATGGCAATGGACTGCGCGCTGCGCATCTTCACGAGCGTGGCGTAGTCCACGTTCGGCACGAGCATGTGCGAATACGCGAGCGCCACCGTGAGCAACAGAAAGCCGGTTGCGATCAGCCAGCGCGTCTGGATGTGCGGCATGAGGCGGCTGATGATGGGTATCTCCATCGTGATGAGCAGCGCGCCCGGCGAGAGCACGAGGCCCGCAAGCGTGGCCGTGTAACCCAACTGCTGTTGCGCGAGTTGCGGCACCAGCACGGCGCTGCCGTAGAGCACCATGGCGAAAGCCGCAATCGTCGCGCAGCCCAGCGCGAAGTTGCGGTCGCGCAGGCAGGCCAGGTTCACCACCGGTTTCTTCGTGTACATGAGCCACGCCACCGCGCCCGCCATGCCGGCCGCCGCCAGCGCCGCGAAGATGCGAATGAACGGCGAACTGAACCAGTCGTCGTCTTCGCCGCGGTCCAGCATGACTTGCAGGCACCCCAAGCCAATCGCAATGAGCCCGATGCCGATGTAGTCGATGCTGAGCCGGCCGCTTGCGCGCCGCTCCCACGGCGGGTCTTCCACGAGTTGCATGACGCCGAGCGTCGTGAGAATGCCCACCGGCACGTTGAGCAGAAACACCCAGCGCCACGAGAAGTTGTCCGTAATCCAGCCGCCCAGCGTCGGCCCCAGCACCGGCGCGACGACGATGGCCACCGCCGAGATCGAGAACGCCCGCCCGCGTTTTTCGGGGGGAAACGTGTCGAGAATGATGGACTGCTGGTTCGGTTGTAGTCCGCCGCCGAAGAAGCCCTGCAAGACGCGAAAGACGATCAGCTGACCCAGGTTCGTCGCGATGCCGCACAGGAACGAGCACACCGTGAAGGCCGCAATGCAGATCAGGAAGTAGCGCTTTCTGCCGAGCAGCCGCGCAAAGAACGCCGAAATGGGCAGCACGATGCCGTTGGCGACGAGGTACGAGGTGAGCGTCCACGTGGCCTCGTCGTAGCTCGCCGACATCGTGCCCGCAATGTGCGGCAGCGCGACGTTCACGATGGTCGTGTCCAGCACCTCCATGAACGCCGCAAGCGTGACGACGATGGCGATCACCCACGGGTTCGCAGCGGGTCGCCATGCGTCGTGGCCCTGGTTTTGTCCAGGGTTGTGCTCGTCACTCATCCGCTCTAACTAGCGCGAGATCACAAGCCGCCTCAATGCGACTGGCTCGATCCGCCGTCGCGTTCGCCTTCAGAGGGGCGGACTTCGGAGAGATCGTCCTCGCGCACTTCGGCTTCGCGCACGTTCGTGCCTTCGTCGTCCGTTTCGGAGACGTCGGTCTTGAACGTGCCCGTGCCGGTCTGTTTGTCGGTGCCGGGTTGCAGCGGTGCGTTTTCGTCAGCTTTCGATTGGCGATTGGCCATGACAGCGCTCCTTCAAATGAACGGGTCTACGAATGAAGCCCGACGTTGCATCAGCAAGCGGCGCGCCCGGCTTCGTCGGGTTGCTTAGCCGAGCGCGCCGGGCTTGCCGCGATGCGTGCAACGAGCGGCAGATGGTCCGACGCAATGCGCGCGAGCGGGCTGGCATGCACGCGCACGTCGATGAGCCGTTCGCCCGGGTGCATCCAGATACGGTCCAGTGCGAACACGGGCCAACGCGCCGGAAACGTGCGCGGCGCGTGCGCGGCGCGGAAGTGCTCCACCAGCATGCGAAGCGCGCGGCCCCACACGAACCATTCGTTGATGTCGCCCAGCAGGATGACGGGCAGGTCGGGGCGATCGAACACGGACAGCAGACGGTGGATCTGCGCGCGCCGCTCGCGCGCCGAGAGGCCCAGGTGCGTGGCCACCACGCGAAGCGTTTCGCCACGATGGCGCAGGTCCACATCAAGTGCGCCGCGCGGCTCGCGCTGCCCGAACGAGAGATCCAGCGTGCGTGCGGCGTGCACCGGCAGCCGCGAAAGCACGGCATTGCCGAAGCGGCGGCGCGGTGTGTCGAGCGTCGGCCCCTCCACCGCGTTGAGGCCCGTGGCGGCGCGCAATACGTCGAGCGCGTTCGGCGCCCTGGCGTCGCCGAGCGGCACTTCCTGCAGCGCGACGATGTCCGCGTCCAGTTCGCCGATCACAGCCGCGATGCGCTCGGCCGACTGCACGCGGTCCGCGCCGGTCGCGCCGTGGATGTTCCAGGTGGCGATGCGCAGTTCGGCGGCGCGTGCGTGGTCGTCGTTGCCCGCGAGCGAGGCGGGATCGTCGCGCATGGGTGCAGCGGGCGGGGTCGATTTCGTGCCGGCTTTCATCGGCCCCTCGTGAAGAAGCGCTGCAGCGCGAACGAAAGCGCCACCAGCACCACGCCTATGGCCGCGAGCAGCCCGATGGAGCCCGCGCTGGGATGCCGCACGGTGGCCACCAGCTGATGCGCGAACGAGGTTGCGAGCACGATGCCCGGCCCCATGCCGAGTGCGGTGCCCACCAGAAAATCGCGCAGGCCGATGTGCGAGGCGCCCGCGGCCAGGTTCACCAGCGTGAACGGCGCAAGCGGCAGCACGCGCAGGATCACGACCGCGACCAGCCCCTGGCGCCCCAGCCGTTCCGAGAGCCGGTTGAGCCGCGCGCCCGCGAGTCGCCGCACCGCGTCGCGCCCCAGCCAGACGCCTGCGCCGTAGGTAACGAGCGCGGCGATCAGCGTGCCCGTCAGCGCATAGGCGCTGCCCGCGCCGGGACCGAACACGAAACCGGCCAGCGCGATCAGCACCGTGATGGGCACTGACACAATGGCCGCCAGCGCATACGCGCCCACGATCAGCACGGGGCCGAAGCGCGAGTCTCCGATGGCCGTGGCGGTCTGCGTGAGCGCCGTGAAGTTGAGGTCATGACGCAGCGACGTGAAGTGCCACAACAGCGCGAGCGCCACGACGCCGAGCGCGAGGCTGCCCAGAATCAAGAGGCGCGCGGAGAGCGAACGGCTCTGGCCGCCGGGCACGAACTCGCGCATGAGTTCGTCGGGCGAGGCCGGTTTTTCGGGGTCGATGAGCGCTTCTTCGGGCACGAGGCGGTCTATCTCGGGCTCCACTTCCGGGTCGAACGGCACGAGCGCGCGCCCTTCGTGGCGCAGCGCTTCGATTACCGCGTGCAGGCGGCCGTGCGTCTGGAAGGCGCGCTCGACGTCGGCGAGAGACACGTCGAGGTGTTCGGCAAGCAGCCGGTTGCGCACCTGCGCGATGGCGGCGCGAGTGCGCGGGTCGCCGCGTGCTTCGAGCGCGATGTTGCATTCGGTGTCGAGCACCATGGACCGGTTGTTGAGATTCGCGCTGCCCACGAAGAGCAGTTCGTCGTCCACGGTCATGAGCTTGCTGTGCACGTTGACGAAGCCGTCGCCCAGGCCGTCGACGTGCGGGTAGTAGAGGCGCAGGCGGCCGTGGTCGTCGGCGCGCTTCACCATGCGGTAGAGCCGCGCGCGCAGCACGCCCATCGTCATGGTTTGAAGCCAGCCGGTCTGCGCGCGCGGTGCGACGACAGCCACGTCCGGCCCTTCGGGTTGCGTGAGCCGTGCGACCAGTGACGTGCCCACGGGGCTCGCCGTGAAGTACTGGTTCTCGATGTAGATGTTCTCGCGCGCAGCAGCGATGGCCGCGAGATAGAGCGCGCGAATGTCTCCCACCGGCGCGCGGCCGCTGAACGCGGGTTCGGTGAGGGCGATGCCGATGTCCACGTTCTCGAAGTCGGCGGGCTCGAAGGGCGGCCAGGCGTTGGTCGACGCATCGGGTTGCTGCGGCGTGTGCGCAGACGCGCGTGCGACGGCCGGCGAATCTGGTGCTGCCGCCTGCGCCTTCGTTTTACCGAAGGCGCGCAGCCAGCGTTCGCGCACCAGTTCAGCAATGGCTTCTGCCGCTTCGCCGTCGAACATGGTGTGAATGTCGTGGAAGGGCGCGTAGGGTTGCGCGCGCCGTTGGCGGCCTTTGCGTCCGCTATGGGCGTTGCGGCGCAACGGTTCGTCCGGCGCGTGGGCGGGTGTGTCCCAGCGCGAACGCGTGAGGTCGATGCCGCCCACAAACGCGAGCCGGTCGTCCACCACGACGATCTTCTGATGATGCGAGCCGCCCACGGGATGCTGCCCGTCCAGCCGGAACCGTACGCGCGCATGCGTGCGCCAGCCGAGCCGGTACGACGGCAGCCACTCGCGCTCCAGCGCATAGAGCATCGCGAAGTCCCAGGCGAGCACGTGGATGCGCACGTGCGGATTGCGCTGCGCAACCGCACAGAGGAAGTCGGCGAGCGGCGCGGGCAGACCGTCGGGCGGTTGTTCGTGGCCGTTGCACGGCACAAGTTGCAATCGGCTATCGATGTCCCAGCCGACGATAAAGACGCTGTGCTCTGCACGCGCAATGGCGTGCCGCACGGCGGCGAAATACGCGGCGGCGTCCACGAGCACGCGCAGGCGGTGCGCGCGGCGAATGCAACGGCAGGTCGTGCCGGGCTGCAACAACGAGGGCATGAAGGCTCCAGAGGGGTCCGTCGAAGGGTTCCGTTGGGGTTCAGATAAAGCGCGCGTTGCAAGGGGCGTTCCTCGCATGCGGGGCGGGCAGGCGCGGGTATGCGCTGTGCTGCGGGTGGGTGTGAGGCGTAACCCCAGCAACCTGGGCACGATCGCGGGGTTCGCAATGGCGCTGGCGCAGGCACTGAAGGTGTCGCGAGACGATGAAGCGCGGGCATTGCCTGGATACGGCCCAGGCGTGCATTCGGCACAGCACGTGGGGTCGTGAAGACGGTCCGGGAGGTACGCAGGGAACACGCCTTGCTGAGGCGAGCTGCGTGACATGACGGGTGCACTCAACACGTGACACCCCGCGTGACACCCACGCGTGACCCCCAACGCTTGCCGCCCATCGAGGCCAAGGAGACTCGCTTGACCACGCCATCCTCTCTTGTTTGCGCTACTTCTCGTGAATCCACACGCGCCGTGGAGCGCGAACTCGCGCGGCGCGCCGTCGAACTGGCTTTGCCTGCCGTGCGCGCCGCTATCGCCGACCGCGAGATATGCGGCGCCGGTTTTCTTCACATCGTCGTGATGTCGCCCACGCTGGACCCGCGCGATCAGTCGTTCGAAGAGGCCATCGTGGGCGAGCATTCGGAAGGCGACGTGTCGGCCTGGGACGCCGACTACCGTGCCTTCGCGCTCGACAAGGCGCGTCTGTCGTGGCGCACCGGCATGGGCTCGCACGAGCTTCAGACGCTGCGCCCCCATCTGCTCGTGAGCGGCGACACCGCGCTGTGGGGCAGTGTCGCGATAGACGGGATTGTGGTGGCCGTGAGCGGCGCGCATCCCTGGTATGACGAAGCGTTTGCCTCGATGGTGGCCGTGGCGTATCGCGCGCTTGCCAAGGCGCGTGCCGCGCGGCGCGATCCTGAATCCACGACGGTCGCCTGAGCGGCTTTTATCCCGCTTTCCTTCGCTTTGTTCAGTACGCGCGCGGCGTTCGTCCGTGCGCTTTGACTTCCCTTCAATCCCTACAGCATGGAGTTCGAGATGGCACAAACGCGTTCCACCCCGCCCTCGTGGCACGACCTGCACGGACGCATTGCCCTGGTGACGGGCGGCGGCAGCGGCCTTGGCGCACAGATCTGCATGAGCCTCGCCCGCGAAGGCGTGCACGTGATTGCCGCGGACCTGAAACTTGAAGGTGCCGAGCGTACCGCCGCCACCATTGCAGAGCGCAGCACGGGCGGCAAAGACGACGCAGGCCGCTGCGAAGCGATTGCGCTCGACGTGACGGACAGCAACGCGGTGGCCGACGCGGTGGGGCGCATCGTGCAGCGGCATGGCCGCCTCGACGTGGTGGTCAACAACGCCGCGGTGGATGTGACCGAGCCCATCGACGTGCTCACCGTGGCCGAGTGGCAGCGCGTGTTGCAGACCAATCTGACGGGGCCGTTCGTGGTGTCGCGTCACGCGGTCATGCACATGAAGACCGCAGGCGGCGGACACATCGTGAACATTGCATCGACGGCGGCGAAGCGCGCATGGCCGAATGCCGCCGCGTATCACGCGAGCAAATGGGGGCTGCTCGGGCTCTCGCACAGCCTGCATGCGGAGCTGCGGCCGTTCGGCATCAAGGTGTCGGCCGTAGTGGCGGGCGGCATGCGCACGCCGTTCCTGCTGGACCGCTTTCCGGGCATTGATACATCGACGTTGCAGGACCCCGCGAACGTGGCCGAATCCGTCCTGTTCGTGCTGCGTCAGCCGCCGGAGACGGTGATTCCTGAAGTGATGGTGCTGCCGATGCGCGAGACGTCGTGGCCTTGAGGTGAGACGTCCCGCTTTGCGCGATCTCGCCGAGGGCGCATTTCATGTGCCCGCCCTTGGTCGAAAGCTCGCTTCGTCTACTTCAGATAAACCGTCGGCGTAACGGAAAGCCCCAGCGGCAAGCTGTGATCGCGCGGCACGCCGCTGTCGATCACGATCTTCACCGGCACGCGTTGCACGATCTTCACGAAGTTGCCGGTTGCGTTTTCGGCGGGAAACGCCGAGAAGCGCGAGCCGCTGCCCAGCTGCACGCTATCCACGTGCCCGTGCAACTCGAGTTGCGGATAAGCGTCCACGCCAATCTTCACGCGATCGCCCGCGCGCATGCGGTCCAGTTGCGATTCCTTGAAATTCGCGGTGATCCACACCTGCGGCGTGACGAGCGAGAACATCGTCGTGCCTGCCTGCAGGAAGGTGCCGTACTGCACGTTGCGACGCGTGACCCAGCCGTCCGATGGCGCGCGCACCTCGCACCACGCCAGGTTCAGCTTTGCCTGCTCGACCTGCGCCTCTGCCTGCCGCACCTGCTGCAAGCGCTCTTCCACGGCGGCGGCGGCCTGGCGGATCTGCTGCGGTACGAGCTTCGCCGTCTGTAATTGCGCGCGTGCCTGGGCGACGTTTGCGTCGGCGGTCTGGCGCTGGGCGTCGGCCATGTCGATGTTCTGCTGCGAGGTGGCGCGCACGTCCACGGCGTGCTGGCGTTCGTACGCGGCCTGCGCCTGCTTCAGGTTCGCCTCGGCCGATGCGATCTGCGCACGGGCCTGCGCGTATTGCGCGGGGTACTGCACGCGCGCAATGTCCAGTTGCACCTGCGCGGCATTCAACTGCGCGCGTGCGAGACCAAGCTGCGCCTGTGCCGCATCCACCTGGGCCTGGTAGTCGCGCGGGTCGATCTGAACCAGCAGGTCGCCCTGATGGACGTAGACGTTGTCGTTGATGGCGAGCCGCACGACGTAGCCCGACACCTTCGGGGCAATCGTGATGGCGTTGCCGTCGGTGTAGGCGTCGTCCGTGCTTTCCTGGTTGCGCGTGGCAAACCACCAGCCGAACGCGACGATACCGAGCACCACGATCACGGCGCCGAGAATCAGCAAGGGCTTGCGCGAGCGGCGGCCGGGCTTGTTTTCGCCCTGGCCTTCGTTGCTGTTGCGTTTGCTGTTGCCTTTGTCGCTTCGGTCGCGGTCGTGGTCGCCGTTGTTGCCGGTCCCGTCATTGCCTTCGCTGCTGTTGCGCGACTCGTTGCCCGCGTTCTTTTCGGCGTCTTTGCCGGCATCTTTGCCGTGCGCGTTGTCGGGCTCGCGCGGCGCGGCGGCGCGAGTGGGGTCGCTTGCGTCATTCGCGCCGCTGCCGTGCGCACGCGGTTCGTCGCCTCCGCTCATTGTGGACGCGCCTTATGCATGTCGACGGCATGCCGATGGTGTGTCGCCATCTTCCGGCTACCCCGCTACTTCGTGCCGCCGGTGCGCGGCTGTGCGGGGGCAGTGGGCGACTCCATGGGCGAATCGTCGAGCCCGTCATCGTCGTCGGGAACGATGCGCGTCGTGCCGCCGGTAGCCGGCGGATCGCTTGCCGGGAAGGTGTGCTCGACGGATTCGTCGATCTGCTTTTCGCTGCGGTCTTCATTCGGATGCTCGATCTTTTCTTTCGACTGGGCTGCCATGGTTACCTCCCTTCTGCACGAGTGCGGACTGCTTGTCCGTTGCAACGCGCGTGCCCGGCCGTATTGCGGTATTGCGATAGGGGCGCTACCGGGTCATGCCGCGAGGGACGAATGTGCGGCGCGGTTCGCGCGGCACATGCATTGCTGAGTTGCTGGGAGGGCGATGGTTTTGCCTCGCGGCCGCTACGGCTGCTTTTTTCAGGCCGTCTCCTGGCCCGTTCCAGGCCTTTCCAACTACGGAGGACATGTCATGAAATACACGAAGGCGATCTTCATTTCGATTCTGCTGGCAGTGACGAGCGCGGGCGGCGCGGCGTTCGCACAAGGTTCGGCGGGCGGAGGCGGTACCGCTGCCGCGGGCGGCGCGAACGGCGGCGGTGGTTCAGCAGGCGGCAACGCGAACGGACCGAACACGCCGGCCAACGCAGTGGCCGGTCCCACCGCCAGCACGGGCACGAGCATGAACTCCACCTCGACTCACAAGCGCACGATGAAGAAGCATCACGCGAAGAAGCCGATGACGGATCGCACCAACATGCCCGGCGCCGACGCGAGCAGCGACACGAAGGGGCAATGAGCCTTGCGAGTGAGCTGAGGCAATGAACTGGAAGTAATGAGCTGAAGCAATGAACGGCAGCAAACCGCCACGGCCGGCATGAGGCTGAGGGCACGCGCTCGCCGCCGCGCAGGTCAGTGCGGCGGCGAGCCTCGCGTTCCGCTGTGCCGCCGTGGCCACGAAGGAGCCACCATGACGAATCTCACCACGCGGGCCGCGGGCGCGCCGTCCCAACGGGAACGCGGCGACCGCGCTGCTACCGCTACTTCGCGGGCTGTTTCGCAGCAGGAGACCGCATCGAAAGCGCCTCGCGCATCTTCACAAACCCAAACGACGTCGAGCGACCAGGCAGAGCCGCGTGCGCGCGGCACCCCGGGCAGCTTCGATCAACCCACGCCGAGAGAAGACTTGATGCCGCCGCGCGGCAATCAGCATCCGCATCAGACCGCCGAGGTGCCGCTGGGCTCCGGCGACATGCCGGAGTTGCCGGGCCAGGGCGGGCAGGCGGCGCAGAACGCCGAAGAGGCCGCGCCATATCTGAACGTGAACGGCGTGAGATCGCGGGACGATGAACCGGTGCGCGGCGCGGGTGAGGCAACTGCGCGCACCGAAGGCGACACGCGCGCCGATCGCAAGGGCGGCGGCTGACCGGCACAGACCGGCGCTAACCGGCAGCGCCGCCCTGAATCTGGATCGGAGGATCAGATGATCGGCACGCCGCCCGTGACTGCCACGGTCGCGCCCGACACGTAGCTCGCTTCGTTCGAGGCGAGCATCACATACACGGGCGCGAGTTCGGCAGGCTGCCCAGGCCGCTTCATCGGCACGTTGGCGCCGAACTGCTTCACCTGCTCGGGCGGCATGGTCGACGGAATCAGCGGCGTCCAGATAGGCCCCGGCGCCACGCAGTTGGCGCGAATGCCGCGCTCGGCCAGCAGTTGCGCAAGGCCGCCCGTGAAGTTCTGGATGGCCCCCTTCGTGGTGGCGTAGGGCAGCAGCGTGGGGCGCGGCTTGTCGGCATTCACGGACGCCGTGTTGACGATGGCGGCCCCGGGTTTCATATGCGGCAGCGCAGCTTTAGTGATCCGAAACATTGCGCCGATGTTCGTATCGAAGGTGCGGTCCCATTCGTCGTCGGTGACTTCTTCGAGCGTTTCGTGCGTCATCTGGTAGGCCGCGTTGTTGACCAGCACGTCGATGCGCGAGAACGCCTCCACCGCGCGCCGCACGATCTCGCGGCAGTGCTCGCGGTCCGCCACGTCTCCCGCCACGAGCACGGCCTTGCGGCCGGCTTCTTCCACCCAGCGTGCCGTTTCCTTCGCGTCGTCGTGCTCGTCGAGATACGCGATCAGGACGTCCGCGCCCTCGCGCGCAAATGCGATGGCCACGGCGCGGCCGATGCCGCTGTCGGCTCCGGTGATGATGGCGGCCTTGCCTGCAAGACGTGCCGATCCCTTGTAGCTGCGCTCGCCGTGATCGGGCTTGGGGTCCATGGGGCCGGTATGGCCGGGAACGTTGCGCTGTTCCTGTTCGGGAAGCGGCGCGTCGGGGCGGCTTGTGGGTGACATGGATGCGGCTCCTGTGTCTGAGTTGGCGAATGTCGTGTGGGTGTGGCCCGGGTGTCGGGCGAGCGTCGCGGGCTGCGCATTCGCTTCTGCACGCCCACGATGAATGCCGCGTGCGCGGCTATGGCTGGCGCTGCCCGCCCTGGTGTTGCGGCTGCTTTTGCTGGTTCTGCTGCTGTTGCCCGTGATCGCGGCTCTTTTGCGGGTTCGCGGGAGCGGTGTTGGATTGACGGGTGTCGGGCATGGCTGGATCTCCTTGAAGGTTGCAATGGATGCCTTGAAAGAACAGCAACGGCCATGCCGCCGCCACGGTTCGGCGCGTGGCGTCCGCGCGCGGAACGCGCGTTGCTCGTCATGCAAGGCACACGACATAGCCGATTACCGAGGAACCCGCCATGAGTACGTTGAATCCCGACAACGATCTGCCCGAACCGGCCGACGAAGGTCGCCACGGCGACGACACCGGCGCGCTGGGCCCGAGCGATTCGTCCGATACGGGTAGCGATATCGCAGGCGCGAAGCGTCACGAGTTCGATGTCGATACGGAGCTGGACAGCCACGCGCTGGAAACCGGCGAGGCAGCGCGCCAAAGCGATACCGATGAATCCGGCACGGGCGAGCGCGCCTCTGCGGATGGCGATTCCACGCTCGAAGAGGACGCGGACATCCAGCCCGACCACATCGAACAGCCTTTCGCACCCGAAGAAGAGCCGCCGGAGTGAGGCGGCACGAAGCGGAGTGAAGCGGCGTGAAGCGGAACCGGTCCAGGCGCCGGCATCGACAAGCGGCCGGCCGGGAACAGTTGCAACCGGCGGGCAAGAATTGCAGACGCTCTGCGTCTCATGCCCGTTCACGTCCGTGCCTTTGCGAAGGCTGCGCTAGCTTTATCCCGTCACCCCCTCGCACACGGGAATTTCGCTTGCCCGGCACGCCCGCGGAATTCGCGCACGTTTCTGTCTATGTGGAATTCGCTTCGGCGCGGTCGAGCGATGTGACACGGCACGTTCATGAGGAGAGCGCGAGTCGGGCGGCGCGGGTAATCCGTGAACGTGCGCCGGTTCACGTGCGCGGCGGGGCGATGTGCGGACATGCGTGGGCCAGCGCACGGAACAAATGAGGAGCGCCGCGCGCAAGGCACTTCGCAAATGGCGAGGTAGTGTTTTTCCGGGGCGGCTTTTTCGGGCCGCGACATAGAATTAAAAACACGCCCCGGCTTGCAGGCCTTGCGCCAATGCCGTGGCCACAACGATCGCACCCGGAGGTGCGCCGTGTCCCGCCTGTCTCTCTCGCGCACCGTCCTTCGCTCCTCGGCGATCGCCGCCATCCTCGTTGCCTGTGCATCTGCGCCACCGCTCGCCGTCGCGGCGAACGCGGTGCGGCTGCCGCCAGTGCCCAAACGCGTAGCGCCTGCCGCTGCCGGCAGCAGCACGGCTGCAATCGACTTTCCCTCCATCGTCGAGCGATACGGGCCTGCGGTGGTCAACATCGTGGCAAGCGGCGACGCGCGGCAGGCACAAGCGGCATCGGCGGATCCACTGGATGCGGCGGACCCGTTCGCTGCTTTTTTCGCGCGGCCGCCGAAGCCGGGGCAAGGGCAGGGGCAAAACCAGGACGGACCGCGCGCCATCATCGGCACGGGTTCGGGTTTCATCGTCAGCCCGGATGGGTTGATCCTCACGGCCGCGCACGTCGTGGACGATGCCGACGAGGTCACCGTCCGCCTCACCGACAAGCGCGAGTTCAAGGCGAAAGTGCTCGCGGTGGACGTGCCGAGCGGCGTAGCCGTGTTGCAGATCGACGCCACGAAGCTGCCCGCCGTGAAGCTGGGCGACTCGTCGCACGTGCGGCCTGGCGAGCCGGTGCTGACCATCGGTTCGCCGGACGGCGTCGACAACGCGGTGACGGCCGGCATTGTCAGCACGACGTCGCGTGTGCTGCCCGACGGCAGCAGCTTTCCGTTCTTCCAGACCGACGTGGCCCTCAATCCCGACAACTCGGGCGGCCCCATCTTCAACCGTGCAGGCGAGGTGGTGGGCATCGACGTGCAGGTCTACGCGGATGCCGACGGCTACAACAGCCTGACCTTCGCCATTCCGATCAACACGGCGAACAAGGTGCGCACGCAGTTGCAGGCGCAGGCGCAAAAGCCGCCGTCGGGAAACGGACTCGGCGTGGACGTGGAGGACGTGAGCCCCGGGCTTGCGGCGGCGGTCGGATTGCCGCGCGCGGCGGGCGCGCTCGTGGATACCGTGGAGGCGGGCTCGCCTGCGGCGGCGAGCGGACTCAAGGCGGGCGACGTGATCGTGCGTATCGGCGAGAGGCCGATCGACCGCGCGGCGGAATTCGTGAACGAAGCCGCCGCGCTGCCGCCCGGTGCGAAGGCGCCGTTGAAGCTGATCCGCAATCGCAGGTGGATGACCACGACGCTGGCCGCCGCCGCGGCCGCGACGGCTGAGAGCGGGAACGATGCAGCGGGCGTCACGCCAGTGGCCGCGCAAGTTGCAGACGACTCCGGCGCGGGGCCGGTAGCCGATGGCGCCTTCGCTTCGGGGCGCGCCGCGGCGGCGGGCCCCGTGCCGGTGCGTCTCGCCGCGCCGGCTGCGGCAGGCACCGAGCGCCTCGGCCTCGTCATGCACGCATTGAGCGAGAGCGAGCGGCGCTCGACCGGCTTGCCCGTGGGCCTCATGGTGGACGACGTACGGAATCCGGCCGCGAAAGCAGGGGTTCGGCGCGGCGACGTGGTGCTCTCGCTCAACGAGACGCTGGTGGAAACGCAGGACCAGGCCAACGAGATCGTGGCGCGCTCAGGCAAGCTCGTTTCGCTGCTGATTCAGCGGAACAACGCGCGCAGCTTTGTTTCGGTGAAGTTGAGGTAGAAAGCGCCGCGGCGTCGGCAAAGGTGAGGGTTTTCGGGACGTGGGCCGCGTGAGGTGAGGATTTACGGGGGGACGGCTGCTGCGGACCGCTGCATCTCAGGTTCATCGAAGACTAAACACGCGACCCTCGCCCGTCATGGAAGCCATGCAGGTACCCGCCGTCGCCCGGGGCAGGTCGGTGCCATCACGAGGCACGACCGGCGCGGCCCGAGCCGGTTTCCACGCAGGAAAACGCACAAAGTGCCCTAAAACAAGGGCTTTCCGGCTTGTCGTGCCTCGTGTTTGCGGTCTATCTGGAAGCGTCGTTCCCGGAAAAAGCCTGCAACACCAGTGCCAGGCAAGCCCCTGCGCAGCACACAGGTGAGGGTTTTCGGGAGCGGGCCCAACGGTGAGGTGGCGCGACGCCGTTCGCTCCCAGATGCCGCCGTTTCGACCCAAAGGTGAGGGTTTTCGGGACGTTTCGACGGCCTGCCGTTAGGTCTGCAGGGTCTTCACCCTCGTTGTACAAGCCCTTCGGCGGTATCAAAGGTGAAGGTTTTCGGGAGGCGTGCGGCGTCAGTTCAGGGCTCCAAACGCCTCTTCGATCTCATCGACATTGTTCGGACGCACCACGCGCGCCACTTCGTTGCCGTCGCGCAGGAAGATCAGCGTGGGCCACAGCTTGACCTTGAACGAGCGGCCGAGCGGCCTGCCAGGCCCGTCTTCCACTTTCAGATGCTGCACGCCTTCGTGTTGGGCGAAGGCCTGCGAAATGAGCGGCTGTGCGCCCTGGCAGTAGCCGCACCAGTCGGTGCCGAACTCCACGACCGCGGCGCCGGGCAGCGCCGCCACGTCTTCGCGCGAGGGCGCGGTCTTTGCGTAGGGGGTTGTTGCCATCGTTGCTCCTCTGACGGATAGGAAGAACTACGATACCGCAACGCTGCCCATGCTTCAGCGCACGGGCTTTCAGTGCTCCTTCGGTGCACCCCTCCGTGCGGGCGCTCAATGCGCGGATCAGTAAGCGAGCCGGAACTTCGACACCGCCTGCTGCAGCGCGCTCGCCTGTTCCTCCAGCGACATCGCCGCAGCCGACGCCTGTTCGACCAGCGCCGCGTTCTGCTGCGACACCTGGTCCATCTGCGAGACCGCGACATTGACCTGCTCGATGCCGTCGCTCTGCTCGTTGGATGCCGCGGAGATCTCGTTCATGATGCCCGCCACCTGCGCGATAGCGCGCCGGATTTCCTCCATCGTTTCGCCGGCCGTGCCCACGAGCCGCGAGCCTGCGGTGACGCGGTCCACCGAATCGCCGATCAGTTCCTTGATCTCCTTGGCGGCCACCGCCGAGCGCTGTGCGAGCGAGCGCACTTCGCTCGCCACCACGGCGAAGCCGCGGCCCTGTTCGCCGGCGCGCGCCGCTTCCACGGCCGCATTCAGCGCGAGGATGTTGGTCTGGAACGCGATGCCCTCGATGACGCCAATGATGTCGACGATGCGCTGCGAACTGCGGTCGATGTCGCTCATGGTGCCGATCACGTCGCTCACCACGGTCGCGCCGCGCGCCGTGATCTGCGACGCCTGTTCGGCGAGGCCGTGCGCCTGTCGCGCGTTGTCGGCGTTCTGCTTCACGGTGGACGTGAGCTGCTCCATGCTGGCCGCGGTTTCCTGCAGCGACGCGGCCTGTTCTTCGGTGCGTTGCGAGAGGTCGTTGTTGCCGGCGGCGATCTCGCGCGTGGACTGCGTGATCGATTCGGAGCCGCGCATGACCTGCTGCACCGTCTCCACGAGGCCGGACTGCATCGCGCCGAGCCCCTTCACGAGTTGGCCCATCTCGTCGTGCGAACGCGCTTCCAGCCGGTTCGTGAGGTCGCCGCGCGCAATGCGCTGAAGGTGCGCGAGCACTTCCGAAAGCGGCCGCGAGATGGAGCGCTGCAGGCCGATTGCGCACACCACGCACATCACGAGCCCCAGCACGATCAGCGCGATGCCGGCGCCGCGCAGCGTGGCGGACTGCTGCTGGGCCGAATCGAAGGCGTCCTGACCGGCCTTGAGCTGCCAGGCCGCCAGGGCGTCGGACGACTTCGTGAGCGCAACCGAAAACGGCGGCACGACGGTCATCGCGATTTTGTCCGCTGCGTCGTGGTCGCCGCGCTTCATCGCGTCGATCATCGGCAGGATGGCTTGCTGAAGGAACGTGCTGCGCGCGTTGCTCACGGCGTCGGCGAGCGCCTGTTCGTCCGGCCCGCGCTGAACGTGCTGGTAGTCGGCCCAGGCGCGGTCGGAAACCGCAAGGTAGTTGAGCGCCTTGTCGATCAGCGCGGAACGGTCGGGCGAGTCCGGATGGAGCAGCACGCGGTCCAACGTCGTGCGAACGATCGTGAGATTCAGGTTCGCTTTGCCAATGGCAATCGACGATGCCAGTTGGTGCGAATACGCTTCCTTGAGCGCCTCGTTGGAGCTGCGCATGCCGACCTGGCCCAGCAGCCCGGTCGCGATGGTGAGCATGCCGACCAGCCCCAATGTGGCGAACAGGCGCGCCGTGATGGAGAGACGTGAAAACATGATGGGCTTGTGTCTGTGGGTAAGTTCGAACGCTCGTGCGGTGCACGGCGCGGGTGAGCAGCGCCGGTTCGCAACGCGGAGGTATATGGCCGGCATTAACGGCAAGGGCCTGAAATCACTTGAGTGCCGCCACCTCGCTTCCAGGGTTTTCCTGCGCGAGATCGACCGCCTGACGCGGCGCTGCGAATGAGGGACAGGTGCCTCGCTCGCGTTACCGAAAATTTCTACTTGACTATCTACTAATCGATAGATATAGTTCGACCCATGGAAACGCCAACTGTCCGCGATCAGGTTCTGCAGCACGCCCAGTCATTACTGATGACGCGGGGCTACAACGGCTTCAGCTATCGCGACCTTGCGGACCTGGTGGGCGTGAAGACGTCGAGCATTCACTACTACTTCCCGACGAAGGAAGACCTGGTGCTCGAAGCGGTGAACGTGTACAGCTCGGAAGTGCTTTCCGCGTTGCGCGGTATCGACGAAGCGCTGCCGCCCGAAAAGAAGCTGGAGCGTTACGCGAAGCAGTTCGGCCTCGTGATGGGCAACGGCGATCAGATCTGCCTGTGCGGCATGCTGGCCGCGGACATCGAGTCGCTGCCCGACAACGTGCGCCAGGCGGTGCAGGCGTTCTTCAAGACGAACGAAGCCTGGCTGGCCGGTGTCCTGGCCGAAGGCGAAGCACGCGGCACGCTGCGCGTGAACGGCAAGGTGGAAAGCGCAGCGCGTGCGTTGTATGCGTCGTTCCAGGGCAGCGTGTTGGCAAGCCGCCTGTTTCACTCGAAGGCGCGGCTCGACGACGTGGTCAATGCTGTGAAGATTGCATGACGAATGCGTAGGGGGCGCACGCAAGACAAAGATCTTGGCAGGCGCCGATGACGAGTGTTTTTGTGTTCTGTTGTCTATCTAGTAGTAGATAGTTTTTAGTCGAATCGAAGCACAGTGGACGTTCTCTTCTCAACTCAGGAGTCAATCATGTCGATCGAAAAAGTGCTGTACCGCGCTCATGCCCGTGCAACCGGTGGCCGCGATGGCCGTTCAACGTCGTCGGACGGCGTGCTGGATGTGAAGCTCACCACGCCGCGGGAACTGGGCGGCGCGGGCGGCGAAGGCACGAACCCCGAGCAACTGTTCGCTGCGGGCTACTCGGCGTGTTTCCTCGGCGCCATGAAGTTCGTTGCGGCGCACGAGAAGGTCGCATTCCCGGCCGACGGCTCCGTTGAAGGCAGCGTGGGTATCGGCGCGATTCCGACGGGCTTCGGCATCGAGGTGGAACTGCGCATCTCTCTGCCTGGTCTCGCGCGTGAAACCGCGGAACGTATCGTCGAAGCGGCTCATATCGTGTGCCCGTACTCGAACGCGACGCGCGGCAACATCGACGTGAAGCTCGTTGTGCTCTAAGGCTCGCGCCGAGCGCTGACGTAGCCGCACGAAATCTGGAGGGTTCTTCCGGAGCTGCAGGGAAGGGCCTTTTTTTGGATCACTCATTCTACCTATTGGTAGATAGCTTCGAGCGATGACGCGGTGACGCCGCGCTCAACGACAACGCGTAGGCCCGCCGTCATCGCCCGTTCGAACAAGGAGCAACATCGTGGTCGCCTTCAAGAAACTCGCCATTGCAGCCGCGCTCGGCGCGGCCGTCGCTTCGACCGCCGCGCAGGCCGCGCCGGTGCTCGAGCCCACCACACAGGCTTTCATCGACAGCCTTGCCGCGCACGCAGGCCCGCCCATCTACACGCTCTCGCCGGCCGACGCCCGCAACGTGCTGGCGGGCGCGCAGTCGCAGCCCGTGGCGAAGCTGCCGGCGCAAGAGGAAGACCGCGTGCTGCCCGTAGGTCCCACCGGCAAAGTCGCGGTGCGCATCGTGAAGCCGAAGGGCGCGAAGGGCGTGCTGCCCGCGGTGGTGTACTTCCACGGCGGCGGCTGGGTGCTGGGCGACAAGAACACGCACGACCGTCTGATTCGCGAGATCGCCAACGGCGCGCACGTGGCCGTAATCTTCGTCGACTACGACCGTTCGCCCGAAGCACAGTACCCCGTGCCCATCGAGCAGGCGTATGCCGCGACGGCGTACGTGGCGAAGCATCCGGCGGAATTCGGCATCGACGCAAACCGTATTGCCGTGGCTGGCGACAGCGTGGGCGGCAACATGACGGCGGCGGTCACGCTGCTGGCGAAGGAGCGCGGTGGTCCGAAGCTGCGCTACCAGGTGCTGTTCTATCCGGTGACGGACGCCAACTTCGACGACGGCTCGTATAACGAATTCGCGAACGGCCCGTGGCTGACGAAGGCCGCGATGAAGTGGTTCTGGGACGCGTACGCGCCCAACGAAGCTGACCGCGCGAAGATCACGGCGTCGCCGCTGCGCGCGAGCCTGGACGATCTCAAGGGCCTGCCGCCCGCGCTCGTGATCACCGACGAAAACGACGTGCTGCGCGACGAAGGCGAAGCGTATGCACGCAAGCTGACGCAAGCGGGCGTGCCGGTCACGTCGGTGCGATACAACGGCACGATTCACGACTTCGTGATGCTGAACGCGCTGGCCAATACGCCGGCGGCGCGTGGCGCGGTAAGCCAGGCGAACGCGGCGTTGCGTGGTGCGTTGGCGAAGTAATGTTTCGCTGACGCTGAACGGAGTGGTTCAACGCGGTGCGGCGCCCGGTCTTCGGGGCGCCGCACCGGTTTGATTGACGGCGTGCCTTACATCGCGTTGCGTGTGAGTTCCTGCGAGGCCTTGCGCCCGTGCGAGGCACGCATCGCGACACGCGACTTCAACGCCGCCGTGGCGCCGCATCACGCCACGGTGTGATTCGCCATGATTTCGAGCGCCCGCACGAGCGCCGAGTGGTCGAGCTGCCCCGTGCCGTGCGCGTGACACAGGCTGAAAAGCTGCTGACACGTTGCCGTGTTCGGCAGCGGCACGCCCATTGCCTTGCCGCCTTCGAGCGCGAGCCCCAGGTCCTTGCGATGCAGCTCGATGCGAAAGCCCGGGTCGAAAGTTCGCTTGATCATGCGCTCGCCGTGTACTTCCAGAATTCGCGACGACGCGAAGCCGCCCATCAGCGCCTCGCGCACGCGTGCGGGGTCGGCGCCGGCCTTCGAGGCGAACAGCAGCGCCTCCCCCACCGCCTCGATGGTGAGCGCAACGATGATCTGATTGGCCACCTTGCAGGTCTGTCCCGCGCCGCTCTCGCCTACCAGCGTGACGTTCTTGCCCATCAAATCGAAGAGTGGCTTTGCGCGCTGAAAGGCAGTGTCGCTTCCACCCACCATGATGGTGAGCGTGGCGGCCTTGGCACCCACTTCGCCGCCCGACACCGGCGCATCGAGATAATCGCAACCGAGCGCCGCGATCTTTTGCGCGAACGCCTTCGTTTGCAGCGGCGCGATGGAACTCATGTCGATCACCGTCTTGCCGGGCGCGAGCCCATCTGCCACGCCGTCGGCGCCGAACAGCACGGCTTCCACGTCGGGCGTATCCGGCAGCATCGTGATGATGAACTCGCCCTCTTGCGCGACTTCCTTCGACGACTTGCAGCGCGTTGCCCCGCCTTGCGCGAGACCGGCCGGCAATTCGCCGCTGCGCTTGTAGACGAATAGCGTGTGGCCGCCCTTCTGAAGGTTGAGCGCCATGGGCGCGCCCATGATGCCGAGTCCGATGAAACCGATCTTTGCCATGATGACGTCCTTGTCCTGAAAGGCTGAAAGGTGAGGATTTACGGGAACCCAGGAGCGGCCGGTCCGGTAGAAACAGCGCTGATCTGGCCATCCGTCCTGCGCTGAAACGGGCCGAACCAGGGGCTTGCACTACCTTTTTGTGAAGCCAATTCAGGTTGGCTTTCTGGCAAGATAGCAGGTTCGTCTCGATCAAAACGCGTGAAGCGCGGGGCGCTCAATATCAAACTTGATTAACCAAGACCAAACTATTTTTACGGCGCTTCTCGTCCTGCCATGGCTTCAAGTAGCGAAAAGATGGGCCCAGCCGTCGAACTGGGTAGCAAGATCCGTTCGTTAAGGCTCAGGTTGCGACGCACGCTGGATGAAACGGCAACGGCCGCGGGGATTTCAAAGCCGTTCCTGTCGCAGGTGGAGCGTGGCCTTGCGACACCTTCTATTACGTCGCTGGTCGGTATCGCCTCGGCGCTCGGCGTGAAGGTGCAGTACTTCGTCGATACGCCCAGCGAAGAACGTTCGGTGTGCCGCAAGGAAGACCTCAAGTTCTTCGGCTTTGCCGATTCGGCCGACCTGTTCGCCCGCATGACGAACGTCACGGGCGGGCGGCAGCTGGAAGCCATTCTGGTGCGCATGCCCACGGGGCAGCACGAGTCCGAGGTCACGACGCACGCGGGCGAAGAGTTCCTGTACGTGATTTCCGGCGAGATGTCGCTCACGCTCGAAGGCAAGACCTTCGTGCTGCAAGCCGGCGACAGCGCGCACTACGAATCCACGGTGCCGCATAGCTGGACGAACACGGGCAACGAAGAAGCCGTGCTCGTGTGGGTGGGCACGCCGCGACTCTTCTAGCGGCAAGCCGCTGGACGAACGCGGTCTGCAACTGGCTGCGCAACGTACAGACCGCGCTTCGGCTGACTATCGCGTCGCGATATGAGCCGTCGACTCGACGCGCTCCGTGAGCCAGCCAACGTTTGCGTGCTCGCGCAGAAGTTCGTCGATGGCGTTCAGCAGTTCGTCTTGCGCTTCGCCCAGCCGCTCGCGCGAGAGGCTCGACATGGAAAGCGGACGCGCCTTCAACTGCTCCACCGAGACCCGTCTTCGCTCCACCACCGATATCCGTTCAAGCGATGCGAACGGCGATTGCGAGAGCACGTCGTCGTGGCTTTCCCAATCCTCCGAGCGGCGCTGCGCACGCGCGGGGTCGCGGTTCGCGTATTGATCCAGCAGCGCCCGGTACTGCGCCGACCACGAGTTCAGCGGGTCGTCGAGTATCGACGTGTTGAACAGCACGACGGCGCCGCTCGCATCCATCAGACCATCGAGACGCGCGAGGGTATCGGCGCGATCCATCCAGTGAAACGCGCGGCCGATCACCGTGATCTGGAAACGGCCCAACTCAGGCGAGAGATCGTAGGAGCTTCCCTGGCGATATTCGATGTTGGGCGCAACGCCCGCCGTGAGTTGCGTGGCCATGTCGAGCATGGCGGGCTCGGGGTCGATGGCGACTGCGCTTGCCACCCATGTCGAAAACGCGAGCGATAGCTGACCGGGACCGCAGCCCAGGTCGAGTAGCCGCTGCGTGCCGTCCAGCCGACGCGCCTGCGCGACGCGGCGGATCAAGCCTGGCGAATAGGCGGGCCGCCCCGCCAGGTAATGCGCGGCGGCATCGTGAAAGCGGCCGGGGACAAACGGGATGGTGGACGGCATGGCGATGAGAGCGTGTGCGGGGAAGGGCGTCCAGTCTGAAACCGGCATGAGGGAGCGTCAAGCGACCGGACACAGACGGTGTTTACCGCTCGTTTCGGCGCCTTGCGGTTGACCTACGAACGACGAAAGGTGAGGATTTTCGGGGGGTGCGCGATGGCTCGCATCACGGTGCGCTGTGCTGCGGTTAGTAGCAATGCGAACGAGCTTGCTGCTTGCCTCACGCGCAACAGCGATGCTGTGCTTCGTCGCGTGGCGGAACATGGACCGCAGCCGATGCCACACGTCCGCTGCTCAAAAGAGCCTTGATTTCAAGGGGTATTCTCGATAATCCGGAAAGGAGCGAGCGAGGTGGGGCATCGTTCGATGCAAGCCTGGCCATTGGTCCGACGGCGCCGCTGGTGCGGCAAGCGGAGTCTGCAATCGAGCGGAGGCACGGGCGGCTCGAAGCGCGTGTGCGCGAAAGGTGAGCGTTTTCAGGACCGCCGATGCAAGACCGCTTCGAGAGGGATACGTACGCCGGGCGCTCACCTTCGCATTGCGTCGCTTAATGCGAAGACCCCTGTTTTTCAAGGCATTTCAGCACGACGAGCGATAGCGTCGAACATGGCAATCAACGCCCATCACGTGGTAAGCGTAATCGCCTCAACACGCAAAGGTGAGAATTTTCGGGACCCGGAAAGCGCGCACCCAGATCGCCGTGCGAACCATCGCGCGTCTTGCGCTACCGAATGGACGGCCGAAGCCGATCGGTATATAACCGACATTACCGATCGGCTTACGGCCGTTCATCCGCATACCGGTTCACAGCAACGAGAGGCAGTTCATCATGACGAGCGATGGTTCGCAAAAGCACGACATTCAGGACAAGACGCAAGACAAGCGCGGCACGACGCCGGCCGATTTCGAGCATCTAGACGCCGCACTTTCTCACGTGGATGAAGGCGTGAAGTCGGGCAGCATGGCGGCGGGCGCCGCGAAGGGCATCCTGTACAGCCTGATCGAAACGCTGGGCGCGCTGGTGGGAGATCCGGATCTACCCGAGCACGCGCGGTCCGGATACGAAGGCCTGCTCGAGACGGCGCGCGAGCTGCGCGTGAAGATCGATCGTTGAGCGCGTAGCGTGAGCCGGCGAGCGGCGAACCCACAATTCAGCCGCTCGCGCGCAACGCCTTCACGAGTTCGCGCGGGCCGGCCGTCACCTGAAGCTGCGGTGTGCCATGCCAGTCGGCGCAGCGCTGCAGGGCACGCCGCAGGTCGTCGGTGAGCCGGCCGCTTACGCGTACGCCCGGTTCCAGATGTACCGACTTCAGTTCGAACACCCCTTCCGCCCGATGAGCCTTGGCGTCCACCCGACCCACGAGCTTCCCCCGGCTCAACAGTGGCAGCACGAAGTAGCCATACTTGCGCTTCGCCGCCGGCACATAGCATTCAATCGCGTAATCGAAATCGAATAACGCCAGCGCGCGTTTGCGGTCCCACACCACCGGATCGAATGGCGAAAGCACCGTGGTCACCGTCGACGCAACGCTGCCTTGCGAGGCGTCGTCCATGAGCGGGGCCACGTCGCGATGCACGAAGGTGTCCTGCTTCCAGCCGTCCACGCGCACCGGCACGAGTTCGCCTTCGTCGGCGAGGGCGTGCAGGTCGTTTGCATAAGGGCGCTTTGGCAGCCGGTAATAGTCGGCGGCCCAATCGGCTCGCACGACGCCGAGCGCGCGGCAGGTGCGCCGCAGAAGTTCGCGTTCGGCGCTTTCACGCAACGGCAAGTCGCGCGCATCGTTCCATTCGGGCAGCACGCGCTCGGCCAGATCGTAGACGCGCTGGAAGTTGCGGCGCTCGGCGACCATCAGCTCGCCCGTGGTGAAGAGCACCTCCAGATGCCGCTTCTCCGGCTTCCAGTCCCACCAGCCGTTGCCTTTGCCGCCTTCGCGGGCGAAGTCCGCGGACCGCACCGGACCGCTCGCACGAATGTGTTCGAGCAGATTCGCGATCTCGTTGCGATGCTTGTCGTGCCACTCGGCCGCGTATTTCCAGCCCATGCCGGCCGGGTCGAGCATGCGATGACGCAGCAGCCCGTAGTCCTCGATGGGCACGAAGCACGCCTCGTGCGACCAGTATTCGAAGAGCCGTCGTTCGGCCAGATGTTCGTCGAGCCACTGCGGCAGGTAAGGGCCGAGCCGGCTGAACAGCACGAGGTAGGGGCTGCGCGCCACGACGTGAATCGTGTCGATCTGCAACTGCGCCATGCGTCGGATGGCGGCAAGCACGTCGTCCTTGGTGGCCTTGCGGCGGGGCGGCGTGGCGAGACCTTGAGCGGCCAGATGCAGGGTGCGGGCGGCGGAGAGCGGGAGCGGCTTCACGCGGGTATTCGTTCTTGTCGTTGAAAACCGCGGTGCCGGCTGTGTCCAGGTGCATCAGTGCGGGGCGGCGAGGCGCGGGCTGGCGTTACTGTAGCCCGATTGCCGCTTGTCCGCTGCCTGCGCTTCTGAAGCGTGCGCGCGGGTCCCTCATGAAGAGCGGCCCGCGCGACGAGGCACGTGTCGTATAGCTAGAACGATCAGGCGCCGACCAGCGAATCGCCTTCCACGCGTACGCGCTCGCCCACCTGGACCGAAGGCGGCGTTTGATACGTAAAGTTGCGATAGCTGCCGTCCTGCATGCGCACCTGCACCTGATACGTCGTGGCCTTGCGCACCGCATGCTCGATGCCGTTGCCCGCGAGGCCGCCGCCGAGCGCGCCGGCGATGGTCGCTACCGTGCGGCCGCGTCCGTTGCCGATCTGGTTGCCGATCAAACCGCCCGCCACGGCGCCGCCGAGTGCGCCGAGTCCCGTGGTCGGCTCGGCTGTCTGCACCGGCGTGATGGAGGCGACCTCACCCACGTACGGGTCGATTGCAGGCTGACGCTGCTGTGCATAGGGCTGGGCCTCGCCGCCGTTCGAGTAGGTGGTTTGCGGCGCGCGATAGTGATGCGGCTTCGGCCGTGCCGGCGCCTGCTCGGGTGCAGTGCGAGGTGCGGTCTGCGCGTACGTCGGCGCGGGTTGTGCGGCCTGGACGGCGGACGCAGTCGTCGACGCGGCGCCGACAACCGGCGCGCTGGCGCTTTGCATGGCTGCCGGTTCGGCGGTGCTCGCCTTCGAAAGCGGCAGGATGCCCGTCATGGCCGCGACGCCGGCGGCGCTCGCGAGAATCACGGAGACAGCCGCCCCCGCGACCAGCGGGTGCAGGCGATTGCGTTGCGGGACGTCGGGGGTGAGGTTTGCGCTCATAGCAAGCTCCATGGGTAGGTGCTCGCAAAAACGCGTGGAGACCGCGTGCGGTGCACGCGGAATGTGTGAGGTTTGTAAGCAGTTGTATGCCGCGGCCGCGCCGTGAAGCCGGCGCGACCGCTTTGCGCTTATGTGCCGATGCGTGCCTATGCAGCGGCCGGCACCGCTTCGCCTGCAAGCACGGCCAGCATCTGATGGATCTGCGCGACCACCTGCGCACCTTCTCCCACCGCAGCGGCTACGCGCTTGGTGGAGCCGGCGCGCGCATCGCCAATGGCATAGACGCCTTCAACCGACGTGGAGAGATCGCATGCCGAACCGCCGGGATCGGCCTCTGCGCCGGTCAGCACGAAGCCCTTCGGATCGAGCTCCACGCCACAGGTATGCAGCCACTCCGTGTTCGGATCGGCACCCGTGAAGAGGAACAGGTGGCGCGAATCGAAGTGATCGGTGCCGTCGCGCAGCGGCGACTTCAGCCACACCGACGAAAGCCCGGCTTCGTCGCCCTCGAGCCGCGCGATTTCCGTATGCGGATGCACGGTCACGTTGGGCAGCGACGCGATGCGGTCGATCAGGTAGCGCGACATCGTGGCTTCGAAGCCGCTTCGGCGAATGAGCACGTGTACGTGCTTCGCGTGCGTGGCGAGGTAGACCACGGCCTGCCCCGCGGAATTGCCGCCGCCCACCAGCACGATCTCTTCGCGCTTGCAGAGCTTGGCTTCCACGGGCGACGCCCAGTAATACACGCCGCGCCCGTCGTAGCGGTCGAGCCCTTCGATGGCGGGCCGCCGGTACACCGCGCCGCTCGCAATCACGATGGCGCGCGCGGCCACGTTGCCGCTGCATGTTTCCAGCCGATGCGGAAGCTCGTCGCAATGCAGCCGCTTCACCTTCACGGGAATCGCCACGTGCGCGCCGAACTTCTGCGCCTGCACGAACGCGCGTCCCGCGAGCGCCTGGCCCGAGATGCCGGTCGGAAAGCCGAGATAGTTTTCGATGCGCGAGCTGGCGCCCGCCTGGCCGCCCGGCGCGCGGGCGTCGAGCACGATGACGGAAAGTCCTTCGGACGCCGCGTACACCGCGGTGGCGAGCCCAGCCGGGCCGGCGCCCACGACGGCCACGTCGTACACGGGCGAGTCGTTGAGATCGGGCAGCAGACCGAGGCAGGTGGCGAGTTCCGGCGCGCTCGGGTGATGCAGCACGGAACCGTCGGGGCAGATTGCAATGGGCAGGTCTTCGGGGCGTGCGGCGAACTGCTCGATGAGATGCAACGCGTCTTCGTCGCTTTCGTCGATGACCGAATGCGGGTGGCTGTTGCGCGTGAGGAAACCTTGCAGGCCGACCAGCCGCGGATCGTGGCGCTTACCCACGAGAATCGGGCCGCCCGCGCCCTTTTCGATCAGCGCCACGCGCCGCAGGATCAGCGCGCGCATGATGCGCTCGCCCAGTTCCGCTTCGGCCACGATCAGCGCGCGCAGACGGTCGGGCGGAATCAGCAGCGCCTCGACGTGCTCGAGCGCCATGCCGTCCACGAGCGCCGGCCGCCCGGACAATTGGCCGACCTCGGCCAGAAAGTTGCCCTCACGGTGTTCGTTGATGAGCCGCTCGCGCCCGAGACCATCGCGCTGAAAGACCTTGACGGAGCCTTTGAGCACCACGAACATGCCGGGCCCCGGCTCGCCGGTGCGAAACAATGTCTCGCCCGCTTCCCAATGCAGGACTTCGCCGAAGCGGCGCAGCCGGTCGATCTCTTCGCAGGTGAGCTGCGGAAACATCTGGTGACGCCGCGTGGCGAGCGACGAGAACGGTGCCTCGGCGACCACGGGGGCGGAGTCGTTGCGTACTTCCACTTCCTCGATGGAACTCATCAGACTGCGCTCCTTGTTCGTTCGGCAGGACCGCCGCAGCGCGCACGCCGGAGCGCCCCTCGCGGTGCCTGCGCGGGCCGCCAGTGGCTTGCGCCCGCACGTGGGCGATGCGGCTAGACCGGTTTCGGCTCGATGCCGACGTCCGCCATTGGTTCGGCCGGCGGCGTGGCAAGCGGCTCGAGCGTTTGGCCCGCATCGCGCCAGGCGTCGAGCCCGCCGCGCAGCGGCAGCACGTCGTTGAAACCTGCTTCGTTGAGCTGTTTCGCCATCCACGCCGCCGAAATTTCGTTCGGACACGAGCAATAGATAACGAGCTTCTGGTCACGCGGATACCGCTGGATGATGTCGTCCAGCTGGCGCTCGTCCGCGAACACCGACCCCGGAATGACGTACGGGTCGAGCTTGCGCTTTTCATCCGAGCGGATATCGAACAACACCGGCGAAGTCCCGGCCTGGATGAGGTTGCCCAGCTCGTTCACTTCGATGCGCGCAGCCGCGAGCTTCTTGAGCAGCTGACGACGGCGATACCAGCGGTACGACGCATACAGCAGGAGCAGCACGGCCACCACGACGCCCGCCATGCGCCCGAGGCGCCCCGCGCCCGCGAACAGCATGTCGATCTGCTGCGCAAACACCACGCCGATGATCAGCCCGAGACCGGCCCACAGCACGGCGCCTATGCTGTCGAACGCGAGAAAGGCGCGGTACGGCGTGCCCATTGCCCCGGCCATCGGCACGGACACAATGGAAAGCCCCGGCACGAATTTCGATACCGCGAGCACGCGCACGCCCCAGCGGCCAAAGAAACGCTCGGTCTTTTTCACACAGGTATCGCGCGAGAGCGACAGCCGGCAAATGGTCTTCAGCGTGTTGCCGCCGTAGATGCGGCCCGCCAGGAACCAGGCGCTGTCGCCGATCAGCGTGGCGAATACGGACAGCACGAGCACGGGAATCACCTGCGTGCCGACCGATCCGGGATGCATGGCCGCCATGGCACCGAACAGGATGAGGGTGGGCAGCGCGGGCACGGGCAACCCGAGCGAAGCGGCGAGCACATTGGCGAAGACGATGGCAGGCCCGTACTGCGCGACGAGGTCATGTAGCATCGGCTTACTTCCTGAGCCTTTCGGGCGGGAAGCGGGTAGGGGAGTCAAGAATTATGGACGCATTTTCGAGGTATGAAAATGTCCCCTGAAATGCGATCGCTGCGCCGGAAATTCAAGTGCGGCGCAGCATGCAGGAAGCGAACGGAAAGCGTGTTGGGGTTGGACGATTAGCGACAGTTAGCGACGGTTGGCGGCATGGGTGGCGCGCCGCCAGCGGGATGGCATGCTCCTCGTGCGCTTAGCGGCTGTGCGATTCGCCGGGCAGTTCGGCGCCCTGGGCGCGGATAGCGGCAATCAGCTCGGCCGGCGTGATCTCGTAACGCACTTCGCGGTGCACGCCCGGCTTGCGTTCATCGACCTCGATGAGAAGAATGCTCTTGCCGTCTTCCGACGATTCGAGCCGCAGCGTGCGTACCTCGCGCCCCGTCGCGTCGTCGTGTTCGGTTAGCAGGGTCATGGCCCCGGAAGACCCGGTCGTGCGCATTGCTGTTGTCCTCTTCCGTTGTTGATCGATTCATTGTGCGGGTTGGCCATCGCACCTTGTGTATGCGACCGCGCATACACGTATCGCTCGCGTTTGCCCGCCCGCGGCGCGCCTGACTGACGTTCGGGCCGGCCCGCCGTGAACCGCGCGGTGACTGCCGCGCCGCGTTGTCGAAGCAGTGTAACGCGAGTCTTCGCGCAACTGCCGCATTTTTGCGTGCCCCGCGACGGTGCACGCGACGGTGGTCGTTTTCCGCCGCCATGTCATGGCGGTGTCATTGCCGCGTGCCGTCCGGCGGTTGCCAGCCGGGCGCCATAGCCAGGCGCTCCCCGCGCAAAAGGCGCCTATCATCTGAAAGATCTGGACCGGATTGGGCGGCAGCGCCCCGGGAGCCGCATGACATTGGATAGCGAAGCGCATTGGCTCACCATGCCGAGCCCGCTCGGCAACGTCCTGTTGCGCGCGGCGCACGACGCGCTGACAGGCGTGTTCTTCGTCGGTCAAAAGTACGCACCGTCCGATCCGGCCATGGGCTCAGCCGATTCGCCCGTGCCCACGCTGCGCGTGCTGCTGCAGGCGCGCGACGAAATCGGCGAGTATTTCGCGGGCACACGGCGGCGCTTCACCGTGCCGCTGCGCGCGCACGGCACGGCGTTCCAGCGCAGCGTCTGGGACGAGCTCGTGAAAATTCCCTATGGACAGATGGAGAGCTATGGACGTATTGCCGACCGCCTCGGCCTGGGGCTGGGCGCGGCACGCGCCGTGGGCGCCGCCAACGGACGCAATCCGATCGCCATCATCGTGCCGTGCCATCGTGTGATTGGCGGCAATGGAGAGCTGACCGGCTATGCCGGCGGCATCGAGCGCAAGGAGGCGTTGCTTGCGCTGGAAGGTAACGAACAGCCGGCGGCGCGCCAGATGAACCTGTTCGGCGGGACGTGAGCGGCAGCAACGTCAGGCTGGCGCTATGGGACAAAAAAACGGCCCGTCCGTTTTCGCCGGATGGGCCGTTCAAACGCCGTTGTTACTCGGGTCAGCCAGCCCGCGTGCCGGGCCCTGACAATCGCATCCTGACCCGATTGACCTACCCTGTCGAGATGGGACTTACGCCGATCTTTCAGATCAATCGGGCCGGCCGCCGCGTTCAGCCGCCGGGCTCAGTGGATCGAGGTCAGCCGGTCAGGCCGGAATTTCCTCTGCCTCGGGCGCCTTTTCGCGCTGTGCTTCGACCTTCTTAGCACGGAACGCACTGCCCGACGTTGTCGGTTTGCCGTTGCTGGCCACATTCGGAAGCGTGAAGAGACGCACGGCTTCGTCGAGCACGTCCGCCTGCTCCACGAGGCGCGTGGCCGTCGCCGCGGCCTGCTCGACGAGCGCGGCGTTCTGTTGCGTGGCGCTGTCCAGATGCGAGACGGCCTGATTCACCTGGCGGATGCCCTCGGCCTGCTCGCCGCTCGCGTTGGCGACTTCCATGATGATCGAGGAGACGCGGGCCACGGCTTCGTCGATGGAGCGCATCTGCGCCGTGGTGCGCGCGACAAGCTGCGTGCCCTGAGCCACTTCGTTCACGCTCGCTTCCACCACTTCCTTGATTTCCTTCGCCGATGCCGCGCAACGTTGCGCCAGCATCCGCACTTCGCCCGCCACCACGGCGAACGAACGCCCGGCTTCGCCTGCCCGCGCCGCTTCCACGGCGGCGTTGAGCGCGAGGATGTTGGTCTGGAACGCGATGCCGTCGATCACGCCCGTGATATCGGTAATCCGCTTCGATGCGTCGGTGATGCTGGCCATGGTGCGTTCCACCTGGCCTGCCATCGCGCCGCCTTCGGCGGCCGTCGCCTGCGCTTCGCGCGCGAGGTCGAGCGCTCGTGCGCTGGCTTCGGCATTGGCTTGCACGGTGGTGGTCAGCTGGTCCATCGTGGCGGCGGTTTCTTCGAGCGATGCCGCCTGCAGCTCCGTGCGCCGCGAGAGATCGAGGTTGCCGGTCGAGATTTCGCGGGCGGCGTCGAGCATGCCGTCGATCTGCTGGCGCACGTCCAGCACGATCGCCGTGAGATTCGCCTTCAGCTGGTTCAGGGCGAGCAGCACTTCGCCCAGATCGTCGTGGCGAATGACCTGGACGTCCGCGGTCAGGTCGCCCGCGGCCACCTGGGCCGAAACGCGCTTCATCTCGTCGATAGGTTTGCCGACATGGCTCACGAGCACGCGCCACGTGACAAGGCTTGCGAGGCAGCTGGCCGCGAACGCCATCCAGAACGGCGTGGGCGGAATGCCTTGCCACGCGGCAACGCCTGCCGCGAGCAGCGCGCCGGGACCGGCGCCGTAGCCCAGCACGGCGCGCTTCGCGACCGGCACGCGCATGACCGCGTCGACGAGCCCCAGCAGTCCCGTGCGAACCACGAGCCCGCGCCGCAGCTTGCGGCCGCGCAGCGTGCCTTCGCGCATCTGCGCGTAGAGCGCATCGGCTTCGCGGATTTCATCGCGCGACGGCTTCGTGCGCACGCTGAGATACCCCACCACCTGACCGCGCTCCGTCACCGGCGTGACGTTGGCCGCGACCCAATAGTGATCGCCGTTCTTGCGTCGGTTTTTGACGAGGGCCGTCCAGGGGCGGCCGGCCTGAATCGTCGTCCACAGGTCTGCGAATGCCTCGGCGGGCATGTCGGGATGGCGGATCAGGTTGTGCGGCTTGCCGATCAGCTCCTCTTTCGTATAGCCGGAAACCGCGATGAACGCCGGGTTGCAGTACTGGATGCGGCCTTTGAGATCGGTCGCGGAGACGAGCATTTGCGACGCGGAGTAATCGTATTCCTGCTGGGTGATGGGCTGGTTGTTGCGCATGTCGTTCCTTGCATTGAGGACGCGGGCAAAACGCACGTCCTGTTCATCGCTACAGGTCTTAACGGCATTAACCCCATCGACTTGAGGGAAATCCAGGCAATCTACCAGGGTAATAAGGCGGCGTTCACGATGCATGTTTGATTGCCATCATGTTTACATTTCATGCACATGTTTTTGCATAACATCGTGACAAGACGTCTGACGACTTCGCTTTTGGCTTGAGTGGGGCATGGCGCTTCGCGTGTGTCGGCGCAAATGATGGCAAGTGGTGGTCCATTGCCCGCAGGGCGTCGTGACGCAATTTGCCGCCGCGACGAATAGGCCTTTCCGCTCAACGCCTTGGCGGATTTGTGCAAAGGTTGTTCACAAGCTTGCGAACAAAATGTGGGGATAACTGCTACGTGGTTCACGCCGGCGGCCGCCGGTTCCGCGCGAAGCCATCAGTGGGAACCGCCGCCGCCATCGAGCGATGCGGCTCGCAGCGCCTCGCCGGGCTTCGTGAACACGCGCTGCCGCAGTTGGGCGATCTGGGCATCGCGGACCTGCGGCGCCAGCCCTTGGGCTTCGATCTGCGCGCGCTGCGCAGCGTAGCTCGCGTAGCGGTCGCGCCAGTCGGTCTCTTCCTGCTCCATCTGGACCACTCGCTGGGCGGCGTCGGGCCCGAGTGTTTGCGTGAGTTGCGCGCGCGTTTCTTCGGGCGAGGCGCCCGACTCCTGCAATTGCGCGATCTGCGAGATGGCCGCCTGTTGTCGTTGTACGCGTTCCTTCGTGGGGCGTTCCTCGGGCGATAGCGATTGATCGAGCGCCGCGAGTTGCTGCGCCTTCTGTGCCTCCGTCAACGTGGAGTTCCGTGCAATCTTCAGCCGTGAAAGCTCGTAGCGCTGGTGCTGCAGTTCGGCGCCGAAGAAGGGCGCGCTCCATTCGCCGAGCGTGCGGCTCGCAATGGCTTCGCGTTGATCGAGCGCGAGTTGAACGGAAGCGATATCGAGCTTGCCGGCAGAATCTGCGCCGCCATCCGGTAGCGACGCGAGCGCAGCCAGATACGCGCGATACCGCTGCCACACGTCGAGCGCTTCAGCCTGCGCGGCCGTGCCGTCGAGTTGCGCCGCGATTTCGCGCTTTACCAGTGCGTCGAGCGCACCCGAACTGAGATCGCTTTGTGCGCTCAGGCAATAGTCGAAGAAGTCGCGCACCGCGCGCGACTTCGCGAGATGGCCGCCGGCATCAAGCGGCAAACGCGGCGCGGAAGAACCCGCGAGGGACGTGGGCAGATTCGGCAGCTGTGCCGCGGCATTGCGCATCTGCGCGACGGCGGCGTGGGCGGGACCGGACGAGTTGCCGTTGGAAGCGCGATTGGCGCTTTCGTTTGCGGCTGTCGTCCCGTACCACGCCACGCCCGCCGCTGCGAGCCCGAAGACGACGCAGACGGCGAGCCCGATTGCCGTGACCGACCTGATGCGCCGCCTACGCGGCGTACTGCGCGAACGCAGGGGCATGGTTACACGCCGGCCAGTTTCAGGCGATTCGCGTGCGTGCGAATCACGGCGAGCGGATCTTCCGCATACGCGCCGCGCACGCCGAGCAGCTGGTTGATTTCGTCGAGGTGATTCCACTTGTAGCTCGTGCTCAGCACGCTGCCGTACAGCGAGCTGCACATCGAGACGAGACCGTCGTTCGGACCTGAATTGCGATTCATCATCACAGTGCCCGTGCCGAGCAGAACGAGCGTGGACGGGTCGAGCGCATTGGCCGGATCGACAAGCGGAATCGTGCTCGCGTCGCGTGTGGCTGTTGCGCCGAACAACGTGCCTGCCGATTGGACATTCGTGCCCGCCCACGAATACAGCAGGTGTGTGTTGCCGCCTACCGTCTCCGTGGGTGCGCCTGTCTGGCATGAACCCGGTGCGCCGAGCCCGGCGCTCGGGTACTGTGTGTTGAATGCAGCGGCGCTGGTGGTGGTCAGCGTGTTGAGCGCGGCTAACGCGTCCTGATTGGAATTGTTGGTGCTGTTGGTAAGCGTACCGAAGAGGTTGAAGAATTGTGCCGCCGCGACGCTGGAGAGGCCGGTGGGGTCGGTGGCCAGCAGGTTCTTCACGAAGTCGGCGAATTCGGAGCCGCGATGCGGCGTGCCGATGGTCGTGACGGATGCAACAAGATCCGGCGCGACCGCTGCGACATAACGTGAGGTCAGCCCGCCTTGGCTGTGACCGATCAGATTGACCTTGCTTGCACCTGTTGCCGCGAGCACCTGCTTCACGTAAGCCAGCAACTGCTCGCCGCGTCCGTTGGGTCCCGTGTCGCTCTGGAACCCTGAGAGATTGGCGACGTAGACGGTGGCGCCACGGCTTTGCAGGTCTTGCTGCACGCCGTACCAGTAATCCAGTACACCGAGGTATTTGTCCGTGCCGGAGAGACCGTGCACGAGGATGATCGGATAGCGCGTGGCCGCATAGTCGCTGGTGGGGGCGGTCTGGGCGTGTACCGGCGGGGTCGAGCTAATGGCGAGCAGTGCTGTCCATCCTGCGAGCGAGGCACCGGTCAAGGCCCAGGCAAATGCGCCCGCAGCGAATCGGGAACGTATTGAACGCTTCATGTTTGTCTCCCTCCATTTCGAGTTGTTGTTCGATCGGCGGGCTTCGTACAGGACTATCCCGATGCCGATAGATGAAGAGGGAGCATAGAGTATGTCCCGTGAAAGAGCGCAGTACATCTAACGAAATACGTTGGATTAGACGAGAGGCACTAGTTGGAGGCGGCGCTTCGCGGCATTGCACAGGAATGCGGGTTTGTTGCACCTCGTGCGGCCGCTCTCGTGATGAACCCTTTGCAACGGCAGAAAAAGGAGTGTTCATGCAAGACGATATCGACGACGCCAACGCGCCCCTCGTCGTGGTACATGCCGACAGAGAGATCAGCACGGTGCAGCGCCTGCCTTACTTCGTCGGCCTCTCGGCAGTGACCGCGGGCACGCGCGGGCTTTCGATGCACCTCGTCGTGGTACCGCCCGGCGGACACGCCGAGCCTCACGTGCATTGCGGCTACGAGACAGGCATCTACGTGCTGGAAGGTCGCGTGGAAACACGATACGGGCCAGGCTTGCGTCAGTCCGTCATCACGGAAGCGGGGGACTTTCTGTTCGTTCCGCCGGGCGTACCGCATCAGCCGTTCAATCTCAGCGACACGGCGCCGGCGCGCGCGATCGTTGCGCGCAACCGGCCCGACGAGCAGGAAAAGGTGCTGCCGTACGATCCTGCAAGCGAGAACCCGGCAGCGTAACCGCGAACGATTACCGCAGCTTCGCGACGTCCTTCTCCGTCACCTTCGCGGCTGGATTGCCGAAGTGCGCCGTCACGTAATTGGTGAGGGCCGCGATCTGCGCGTCGTTCAGGTCGGCCGCGAACGCCGGCATGCTGACGTTGTTGCCGGCCGCGTTGCGCTGTACGCCGTGCAGAATGACCTGGACGAGGTTGTTCGGGTTCGGTGCGCCTACCGTCGAGTTGCGCATCAGCGACGGGTAGTAGCTATCGGGCGAACCTTCGCCGTGAGCCTGGTGGCAAGTCGCGCAATTGCCCAGATAGAGCCGCGCCGGATCTGTCGCGTTGTTGAAGCCGACCCCGCGGAGTGTCGCGACGTCGTCCACGGGCTGGCCCCATGCGTAGCGCGGCTTCGTGCTGCCGTCGCTCACGGCGGGCACCGTGCGAATGTAGGTGGCCACGGCCTTCACGTCCGCGTCGGTCATATGCGAGAAGCTGTGCTCCACGGCTTCGCCCATCGGGCCCGCGGCCTGCGCGACGCCCGGTACGCTGCCCGTGCGCAGATATTGTGTGAGCTGCGCGTCGGTCCATGATCCGATGCCGCTGTTTGCATCCGATGTGATGTTGTAGCCGTCCCATCCCGAAAGTACGGATCCCGAAAGAAAGCCGCTGCCCGTTTCGTCGAGCGCTTTCTCCTGCATCGTGACGCCGCGCGGCGTGTGGCACGTGCCGCAGTGTGCGAGACCCTGCACGAGGTACGCGCCACGATTCCACTCCACGCTCTTGCCGGGCTTAGGCTGATACGAGCCTTCTTTCAGGAAGACCCAGTTCCACACGGTGAGCGGCCAGCGCATGTTGAGTGGCCACGGGATGTCGCTTGCGCGCTGCGGCTGGTCGATGGGCTGCACGCCGTGCTCGAAGTAGGCATAGAGCGCTTTCATGTCGTCGTCGCCGATCTTCGCGTACGAGACGTAGGGCATCGCCGGGTACAGGTTGTGGCCGTCTTTGGCCACGCCCTTGCGCACCGCACGTTCGAAGTCTTCATACGACCACGTGCCGATGCCGGTGTTCTTGTCCGGCGTGATGTTGGTGGAGTAGATCGTGCCCAGCATGGGCACTTTGAGCGGCAGGCCGCCCGCGAACGGTTTGCCCTTTGCGGCGGTGTGGCAGGCCATGCAGTCCCCCACCACGGCGAGATATTCGCCACGCTTCACGAGCGCGGCGTCGCCGCCGGGCGGGGATTGCGCGGAGTCGTCCGCACGCGCCATACCGGAGACCGCCAGGGCGCCCGCGAGCATCAGGAACAGGGTCTTCTTGAGCACGTCAGACTTCCTTTTTGAGCTGGTCCGCCATGCGCAGCGCGAGCGCCGCGATGGTCAAGGTCACGTTCACGGTGCCGACGGTGGGCATGGTCGCGCTGCTCGAAACGAACAGGTTCGGATGGTCGAAGGTGCGGCAATCCTTGTCGACCACCGAATTGCGCGGGTCGCTGCCCATGATGACGGAGCCCGTGATGTGGTTGTTCGGCGCGAAGTCGTCGTGGAATTCGACCTCCGTGCCGCCCAGCACTTTCGCCGCGGTGGCGTACACCTCGCGCGTGTGAGCGGCCCCGCGTTTCACGTAGTCGCCGATGGCGTAGGTGATCTCGGGGCGGGGAATGCCGATGGCATCCGTTTCCGTGCGGCTCGGCACGATGCGGTTTTCCGGCTGCGGCAGGATTTCGTGGAAGCAGTCGAACTGCACGTAGCGCGCCGAGCGGTCGCGAATCTGCGCGTCGAGATCGGCGGGCTTGAGCAACTTCTTCTGCCCGAAGATCTTCTGCGTCTCCTGGTCGATACGCGAGAGGTTCGACAGGTGGATCTTCTTTGCCGCTTGTTGCGAACGGAATGCACCGTCGCGAAAGCCGATCAGCGAGGTCATTTCCTGCGGCCCGCGTCCGGGCCAGAGTTTTTCGTCCGCGTAGAACGACACGCCGGTGCCGGGATGGTCCATCAGATTGCGGCCCACCATGTCCGAGCTGTTGCCCACGCCGTTCGGAAAATCGTGGCTCGTGGACATGAGCATGATCTTCGGCGTTTCGATGCCGTTGGCCGCAAGCACGAAATACTTGCCTTCCACGCGATGCGAAATGCCCTGAGGGTCTTTGTACAGCGCCGCGACGATGCGCTTGTTCGAGCCCACTTCGAGCCGGTAGACCACGGCGTTGTCGATCAGCTTCGCGCCCGCCATCTCGGCTTTCTCGACGTGCACGATGCCGTTGTACATCGCGCCGATCGGGCAGATCGGCATGCAGTTGTTGTTGCCGCAGCAGGTGGGGCGGCCGTCGTAGGGCACGCTGTTGCGCGCCACGGGTTCCGTCACGACGTGATAGGCCGCGTCGTAGGCGTTGAGCTTCGACTTGATGGTCGCCTCGTTGTACGAGAGCGGCAGCGGCGCCATGGGATACGGCGCTTTGCGCGGCGAATAGAGGTCTTCGTCGTTGGGCCCCCACACGCCCAGCTCCTGCTCCGCGCGGTAGTACCACGGCTCGAGGTCGTCGTACTGGATGGGCCAGTCGCGCGCTACGCCGTAGACGGTCTTCATCTTGAAGTCGTTCGGAATGAAGCGCCACGCGGAAGCCGCCCAGTGCCACGTAGTGCCGCCCACCGCGCGGATGTATTGCGAGTTGAACTTGTGCTCGCCCTTCAGGATGAGGTAGTTGTTCGGCGGGCCATATTCGGGATGCGGCGCCCACGGTGTGGACGGGTACGGCGCCATGAAGTCCATCTTGTCGAACTGGTTGCGAAAGCGTTCGACAATTTCCCAGCGCGGCAGGCGCGGCCCGGCTTCGAGCATGATTACCGACTTGCCGGCGAGCGCGAGCTGATGCGCAACGAGCGCGCCGGCCACGCCCGAGCCCACCACGACGATATCGGCTTGTAGTGTGTCGGCCATGGTCAGGATTGCCTCTCGACAGGTTTCGACGCCCAGAAGCCGGGCTTGTTGGGGCAGTAGGTGCGAATGACGAGCGTGTCCGACACCACGCTGAACATCAGCGCCTGCTCGTACGTGACGACTGTGTCGTCCACCACACCCATGTACCAGGCCGTGAGAATTTTCAGCGCGAGCGCTTCGTCGTCGGGCTTCAGCGAGCCGGACGCGAGCGCGCCGGCAATCTGCGGCACGCGCTGCGCGAGATCAGGCGTCTTCTTTTGCAGGGCCGCGACGAGCCGCGCACCGACTGCGCGGTCCAGCCCGCTCTTGCCCGTGAGCGACTGCGAGAGCGTCATGAACGCGTCGAGCGCCTGGCCGCTGTCTGCGCCGCTGGCAGGGCTTTGTGCGAGCGCTGTGAGCGTGGCGGAGCCGGTCAGACTCGCCGCGGCGAGAGCGAGCGTGGCTTGCAGCCAATGGCGCCGCGTGTAGTGCGTACCGGACGCGGGGGACGCGGACGCTTCGCTGCTGCTGGCGATCGGTGGTTCATCTCGTGTCAATTGATCGTCCTTTGAGGGATGTGCCGTGATGTGCCGGTGAAAGCCCGGCAAAGGCCGCGTTAATAAAAACGTAATGACGAAAGCGTAATGACAGGCACGAACGGCGCGATGAAACATCGCCGCCGCAGCCAACTTTGGATCCACTGCATTGCATTCGGGCGGTAGCAAAAAACGACCCCGCCCTCGCAAGAAGCCACAACATGCGTCAGCATTCGAGCAGCCTCGCGCGGCTATGTCAGAAGTTATGCATCATCCCCACGTAAGCACCCGTCTGCGATTCGCCCGCGAGCGGACTCGTGTTCGGATTCGCGTCGCGCGGCGTGGCGAACACCGAGAAGTTTGCGTGGCTGCTGTTGCGCAGATACGCCACGGTCCCGTAAAGAAACGTTCGCTTGCTGAGGTTGTAGGTCGTGCCCAGCACATAGAGCGTGGCGTGGCCTGAAGGGTCGTGCGCGGCATCGCCTGCGCCTTCGCCCACCTTGATGTAGAAGCCCGCGGCCGTTACGGCCCAGCCCTGGTTCGCCTGATACGTTGCGCCAAGCCAGTAGTGGTCTGCACTGTCGGCGAGACCTGCGGGCGTGTCCGGTGCCGCGTAATGCGTGTAAGCGCCCTGGAACTTGAACTTCGACACACGCACGTTGGCCCCCACGAAATATTCGCGCGACGCCGTGAAGATATTGCTGAAACGGCCGTTCGGATCGCGCAACTCGTCGTAGATGCCGCGCACGTCGAAGAGCGGCGAGTGGTACGTGAGCATGATGCCGTCCGAGCGGCCGAAGTCGTCGGGCGCGCCGTAATTGAAGCCGCGCGACTGGTTGCCGAACGCGTACTGGCCTTGCACGTCGAAGCCGCCGAATACCGGGCTGTGGTACTCCACGTTGTTGCTCGTCTGCTGCCAGTTGCGGCCGCGCACGAGCGACGCCGACGACACGGCCTGCTGCACGAGCGGATCGAATTCCCAGACGCCGTCGCTATCGATAAAGAGGTTGCGGCCCATCTGCACGCGGCCCCAGCGTTCGTCGCTCAAGCCGACGTAGGCGCGCCGCGAAAACATGCGGCCGCCGCCGGTGGTGCCGTTCATGATCTGTAAAGCGGTTTCCAGATCGAACAGCGCCGTGAGGCCGCCGCCCAGGTCTTCGACGCCCTTGAGCCCCAGCATGCTGGTGCCCCAGTCGCCGCCTTCGGCGCTCCAGCGCGTTGAGGTGCCGCCGGATGCGTTGGCGACGTGATTCAGGTATTCGAGGCCGCCGTCCACACGGCCGTACAGCGTGACACTGGTTTGGGCATACACCGCGGGCGTGGCTGCGAGCAGCACGGCGGCGGTTGAGGCGCGAAGTTTCATGGTGGGCATCCGCAAGTTGGCGTTGTGCTCTGGGACGGCCTGTCGGGAAGTGCGCAGCAAGAACGACGGCTGCAAGCAACTGCAAACAGGCCGTGCGGCTGCAACGAGCCGGCTGAATGAAGTGCTCCATGCTTCGCCGTCTCGCGCCGGGCAAGATTATAGTTGGAACCGGTTCCATATTGCGACGATTTGTCGCAATTAATAAGTGTGCGAGGTGAATCAATGGGTTTAAGCGGTATGCATAGACGCGACGCTTTAAGCGGCTCGCGTGAACCGCATCGAAGGTTGCAAAGCGGCAGTGCAAGCCATGCCATGGGCAGCGAAGGCGCATCGCATGTCGGTGTTGTTAAATCGTGCCGCGAGTTGGGGAAGCTCAAACCGCCTCATGTGCTGTGCGGGGGCACGCTTTAACGATCGGGCACCAACGCAGTGCACGCAGCCGACTGCTAGCAGTAACAGTTGCGGCTCAAACTGCGCATTCGGCGCGTCTTTAGCGATTCCTTATCGCTCGCTTAAATCGGCATGGAAGTTGCGTGAATGGGCTCGACGCCTGGTTGCCATCATCGCGAGCCTGGTTTGCGCCGGCACGGAACCCGTCCATGTACGGTGCAAGCGATGAAAACGCGGTTCGGACTGCGATTGAACGCGGGCCGCCGCATAGCGGTTACTCGATCGGGCGATAAAGATTGCGGCGGCATGCGCGCATGCTGCACCATACTGGGCAGCGCAAGCGCTGTTCAGTGTTATTGCGTCGATCGAAGAAGCGCTTGAGCGAAGAGCGGTCGCGGTGCGGTTGAATCGCGGACGCAACCGGGCCGGACCATGGCGGGCACAACGATTGGATGACCGGTTATGACGCAAGCTTTCTTCAGCGAGATGTTCGAACGCAGCGAACTCGACGTGCGCGGCGTATCGGCAGCGGCCTTTCCGCAGGCAGGCGACCCGCGGGCTCACTACCGCGAGTTCTTCTCATGGATGTCCGGGCAGAGCGAGCAGCAGATTCGCAACAAGCGCGCCGAAGCGGATCTCAATTTCCGGCGCGTCGGCATCACGTTCGCGGTGTACGGCGCAAAAGACGAAACCGGTGTGGGCACCGAACGCACCATTCCGTTCGACGTCATTCCCCGCATTTTTCCCGCACACGAGTGGGCTGCGCTCGAAAACGGCCTGCGGCAGCGCGTGAATGCGCTGAACCGCTTCATCTACGACATCTATCACGATCAGATGATCGTGCGCGCAGGCGTGATTCCGGCTGAGCAGATCGTCGGCAACGCGCAGTATCGCCCGGAGATGCAGGGCGTAAAGGTGGCGCGCGACATCTACGCGCACGTGGCCGGCATCGACATCGTGCGGGCCGGCGAGGGCGAGTTCTACGTGCTCGAAGACAACCTGCGCGTGCCTTCGGGCGTCTCGTACATGCTGGAGAACCGCAAGATGATGATGCGGCTCTTCCCGGACCTCTTTGCGCGCAACCGCGTGGCGCCCGTGGCGCACTATCCCGATTTGCTACTCGACACGCTGCGCGCCGCGGCGCCCGAGGGCGCGGACAACCCCACCATCGTCGTGCTCACGCCGGGCATGTACAACTCCGCCTACTTCGAGCACGCGTTCCTCGCGCAGCAGATGGGCGTGGAACTGGTGGAAGGCCAGGACCTGTTCGTCGACGACCATCATCTCTACATGCGCACGACGCAAGGGCCGCAGCGCATCGACGTGATCTATCGCCGCGTGGACGACGACTTCCTCGACCCGCTCGTGTTCCGCCCGGAATCCACACTGGGCGCGGCCGGTCTGCTCGACGTGTACCGCGCCGGCAACGTGACGCTGTGCAACGCAGTGGGCACAGGCGTGGCCGACGACAAGTCGATCTACCCCTACGTGCCGGACATGGTGCGCTTCTACCTGGGCGAGGAGCCCATTCTCAACAACGTGCCCACCTGGATGTGCCGCAAGCCAGGCGACCTGCAGTACGTGCTCGACCATCTGCCCGAACTCGTGGTGAAGGAAACGCACGGCGCGGGCGGCTACGGCATGCTGGTGGGCCCGGCGTCCACGACCGCCGAAATCGAGGCGTTCCGCGCCGCGCTCATCGCGCATCCTGACAAGTACATCGCGCAACCCACGCTTTCGCTCTCCACGTGCCCCACCTACGTGGAAGCCGGCATCGCGCCGCGTCATATCGATCTGCGTCCGTTCGTGCTCTCGGGCAACGAAGTGCGCATGGTGCCGGGCGGTCTCACGCGCGTTGCGCTGCGCGAAGGGTCGCTTGTCGTCAATTCGTCACAGGGAGGCGGTACGAAAGATACCTGGGTGCTGGAGCGATAACGCTCGCCTGCCCTCGCCGGCGGTCATACCTCCGGCACCTTCGCCAGATCGATTCAACGCCATTCAGGAGCACCCATGCTGAGCCGTACCGCCGACCACCTCTTCTGGATGGCCCGCTATACCGAGCGAGCCGAAAACACTGCGCGCATGCTGGACGCGAATTACCAGATGTCGCTGCTGCCGCAATCGGACGAGTACGCGGGGCTGGGCTGGCGCGCCATGCTTTCCATTTCGGAACTCGCGGGCAACTTCGCGGCTGCCCACCAGGGCGCTGGCATGAAGAGCCGCGACGTCATTGCGTTCATGTCCGCTGATCTCGCCAATCTTTCGTCGATCATCAGTTGCCTGCGGGCGGCGCGCGAAAACGCTCGCGCGGTGCGCGGCTCCATCACCACGGAACTATGGGAGACCATCAACACGACGTGGCTCGACGCGCAGCGCATGCTGGCCGAAGGTGTGCTGGAGCGCGACCCGTGCGAGTTCTTCGAGTGGGTCAAATTCCGCTCGCATCTCTCGCGCGGCGTGCAGGCCGGCACCATGGTGAAGGACGACGCGTTCTGCTTCCTGCGACTCGGTACGTTCATCGAGCGCGCGGACAACACCGCGCGCATTCTCGACGTGAAGTTCGAGATGCTGGAGCAGCTGGAACAGTTGGGTGGTGCGAGCGCGCAACCCGCCGCGCAGTCGTTTGCCCATTCGCTCGATTACTACCACTGGGCGGCGGTGTTGCGTTCGGTGTCGGGCTTCGAGGTCTATCGCAAGGTGTATCGCGATGTCATTACGCCGGAGCGCGTGGCGGGTCTGCTGATTCTGTTCGGCGACTGGCCGCGTTCGCTTGCCGCGAGCCTCGAAGAAACGAAGCAGATTCTTGGCCGCGTGCGCAACGCGCGGTCCGCGCAAACCGAGCAGCTTGCCGCGCAGCTCTACGCGGACGTGCGCGATTCGCGCATCGGCGACATTCTGAGCGGCGGGCTGCACGCATGGCTTGTCGATTTCCTCGCGCGCGTGAACGAACTGGCAAGCTGCATCAGCCGCGATTTCCTCGTGCCGCTCGCGCCCGAAATGGAGCAGCAGCAGGCGGCGTGACGCGTGCAACAGGAGCAGTCAGGGCCGCGAAGCAACAGGTGCCGCAGTGCTCGCGGCGCCCGCAGCCACGACGCGATGCACGAAGCGCAGTTTGTCGATGACAGGCGGCGGCAGCGTGAACGGATACCCGTCCGGCATGCCGAGGCTGCGGTTCAGGCTGTTGAGCACATAGGTGAGCGGAAACCAGCGCGCCATCAGGTCGTCGAAGCTCGCTTCGTCCACCGGCGTGCGGTCCGTGAGAGTGGGTTCGTGCGGACGCTCGGGGATGAGCACGAGTCCGCACGCGGTAGCGGTATCCAGCGTGTCCACAATATGCAGATAATGCGCCCACGTTTCGGCCCAGTCTTCCCAGGGGTGCATGGTGGCGTATGCACTGATGTACGACTGTGCCCAGTCGGCGCGCGGACCGTCGCGATAGTACGCCGCGAGCGCCGCGCCATAGTCGGCGCGTTCGTCGCCGAAGAGCTTGCGGAACTGCGCGAGCCCGCGCCGGCCGGTGACGAGCCGGTCGAAGAAGTAGTGGCCCGTCTCGTGGCGAAAGTGGCCGAGCAGCGTGCGGTACGGCTCGCCCAGCGCGGAGCGGGTCTGTTCGCGATGCGCGTCGTCCGCTTCGGCGATGTTGACCGTGATGACGCCGCGGTTGTGCCCGGTCATGACCTTCTTGTCTTCGGCGGTGTCTTCGAGGAACTCGAAGGCGAGCCCGCGCTTCGGGTCTTCCGCGCGCGGGCGTACGGGCAGGTTCAGCGCCATGAGCGTGTAGAGCAGGCGCCGCTTGGCCGCTTCCAGCCGATACCAGTAGAGCCGGTTGTCGGACCGGTCGAGGTTCGGAATGGTGCGCGTGAAGCGGCACGAGCGGCACAGTGTGTCGGGGGAATCGGCGGGGATCATCCAGTTGCAGACGTTTTCCACCGCGTAGTTGTGGCATTGGCGAAAGAGCGGGCCGTCGCTCGTTTCGGCCGACTCGCCCGGCGCGGTCGATGCGCCGGGTTGGCCGGCGCCGAGGCGTCGCCAGAGCCCGTCGCCCGCGTCTTCGAACGCGCTGATCTCGCCGCTTTGCGGCACGTAGCCGAGCAGCGCGGCGCATCGCTCGCAGCGAACGTTCTCGAAGAAAACAAGCTGCTGGCAGCGGTCGCAATGGAACGTTTTCATTCTTTGGCTTCCGTGGTCAGTCGTCGCAATCATTTCACACGCCGGCCGTGTGGCGCATCTTTGCGTCACGGTAATCACGCGTTGGCCGTGCATCATCGTGCCGCTGCACGATGCGCACGTGCCTGTGATCGCCTTCGTCGCTATCGGCGGTATGGACCTTCTCCGGTGCCGCCGCTTTCGTTTCTTCCCGCTTCGCGGGGTTCATTCGGGAATCAATCGAGGAGTCCGGTGTGTCCATTCGTGTCGCGTTGAACCATGTCACGCAGTATCGCTATGACCGGCTCGTCGGGCTCTCGCCGCAGGTGGTGCGGCTGCGGCCCGCGCCGCATTGCCGCACGCCCATCGTCTCGTATTCGATGCGCGTGGAGCCCGCCGAGCACTTCATCAACTGGCAGCAGGACGCATTCGCCAACTACCAGGCAAGGCTCGTGTTTCCGGAGCGCACACGCGAATTCCGCGTCACGGTGGATCTGGTGGCCGAACTGGCCGTCTATAACCCGTTCGATTTCTTCCTCGAACCCCATGCGGAGCATTTTCCGTTCTCGTACCCGGCGGAACTCATGCAAGAGCTTGCGCCGTATCTCGTGAAGCGCGAGCCGACGCCGCGTTTTGCGCAATTCGTGGCGAGCATCGACCGCTCGCCGCGCAAGACCATCGACTTTCTGGTGGACCTCAATCAGCGCCTGCAACACGAGATTCGCTACCTGATCCGCATGGAGCCCGGCGTGCAGACGCCGGAAGAGACGCTGCAAAATGCCTCCGGCTCGTGCCGCGACACGGGCTGGCTGCTCGTCGAAACGCTTCGCCAGTTGGGGTTGGCGGCGCGCTTCGTGTCCGGCTACCTGCTGCAGTTGAAGCCCGATACGAAATCGCTCGATGGCCCGAGCGGTGCGGAAGTGGACTTCACGGACCTTCACGCATGGTGCGAAGTCTTCTTGCCGGGCGCGGGCTGGATCGGGCTCGACCCAACTTCAGGGCTGCTCGCGGGCGAAGGCCACATTCCCGTGGCGTGCACGCCGGAGCCCGGCAGCGCGGCGCCCATTTCGGGCGCGGTGGACGAGTGCGAGGTGGAGTTTTCGCACACCATGTCGATCCAGCGCGTGCTCGAAACGCCGCGCGTAACGAAGCCCTACAGCGAGGAAAGCTGGGACGGCGTGCTCAAGATGGGCGCGCAGGTGGATGCGAACCTCACGGAAATGGACGTGCGCCTCACGATGGGCGGCGAGCCGACCTTCGTCTCAGTGCGCGACCGCGACGCGCCCGAATGGAACACGGACGCGCTCGGCCCCACCAAGCGCGGCTATGCCGTGGCGCTGATGGACAAGCTGCGCGCGCGCTACGGCGCGGCGGGCTTTCTGCACGTGGGTCAGGGCAAGTGGTATCCGGGCGAGCAACTGCCGCGCTGGGCGCTGTCGCTCTACTGGCGCACGGACGGTGAGCCGTGCTGGCAAGACCCCACGCTGTTCGCCGACGAACGCGAGCCGGCGTACTACACGTCCGACGACGCCCAACGGTTCATCAACCACCTCGCGGGCAAGCTCGCGCTGGACGCGCAATACATCCAGCCCGGCTACGAGGACGTCTGGTACTACCTGTGGCGCGAGCGACGCCTGCCCGTCAACGTCGATCCGTTCGATTCGCGTCTCGACGACGAGCTGGAGCGCATGCGCCTGCGCCGCGTATTCGATGCCGGTTTGCAGGCCGTGACGGGCTACGTGCTGCCGCTCGCGCGCGAACGCGAGGCGGCGCGCGGCCAGCCGTCGCTGCAAGGTCCGCGTTGGGTGAGCGGGCCGTGGTTCTTCCGCGACGAACGCATGTACCTGATCCCCGGCGACTCGCCGATGGGCTACCGTCTGCCGCTGGATTCGCTGCCGTGGGTCACGTCCAGCGATTACCCGTGGCAGCACGCGCACGATCCGTTTGCGCCGCCGGTGCCGCTGCGGTCCGCGGCGGAACTGCGCATGCAGTACCAGGACGCGGGCGTGGCCGCTACCGGCGACGAAGCGCTGGCGCTGGCCGATGAAGTCGCGCTCGAAGACATGGGGCTGGCTGAGCGACTGTCGGTGTTTGCAGAAGGCGGTCCGGCAGGCGGCGCGCGTTATGCGCGGGGCGCGGGCCTGGGCGATGGGGACTCATCCGCAGACGGCACGCCTCGCCAACTACCGGCTCGCGGCGAATCGGCAGCGTGGGTCACGCGCACGGCGCTGTGCGTGGAAGCGCGCGACCCGGCTCGCGCGGCGGGCCCCCAGGTGGAAGACGACACGTTCGGCAGCGGCCGCAAGCTGCTGCACGTCTTCATGCCGCCGCTCACCGTGCTCGACGACTATCTCGACCTGCTCGCCGCCGTGGAGGCCACCGCCGCCGAGCTGGGCATGAAGGTCATGATCGAAGGCTATCCGCCGCCGCGCGACCCGCGCCTGAAGCTGCTGCAAGTCACGCCGGACCCCGGCGTGATCGAGGTGAACATTCATCCCGCCTCGAACTGGGATGAACTCGTGGACCACACCGAGCACCTGTACCAGGTGGCGCACGAATCGTATCTGTGCACCGAGAAGTTCATGGTCGACGGCCGCCACACCGGTACGGGCGGCGGCAATCACTTCGTGCTGGGCGGCGCGACGCCTGCGGACAGCCCGTTCCTGCGCCGTCCCGATCTGCTCGCGAGCCTCGTGGCTTACTGGCACAACCATCCGTCGCTTTCGTACCTGTTTTCAGGGCTTTTCATCGGACCGACGAGCCAGGCGCCGCGCGTGGACGAAGCGCGCAACGATCAGGTCTACGAACTCGAAATCGCCTTCGCCGAGATCCAGCATCAGCTCGATCTGCTCGGCACGTATGGCGACGCATCGGGCACGCGGCTGCCGCCGTGGCTGATCGACCGCACGCTGCGCAACATCCTGATCGACGTGACGGGCAACACGCACCGCGCGGAGTTCTGCATCGACAAGCTCTATTCGCCCGACGGTCCCACCGGCCGCCTCGGCCTGCTCGAACTGCGCGGCTTCGAAATGCCGCCACATGCGCGCATGAGCCTTGTCCAGCAACTGCTGTTGCGCGCGCTGGTGGCGCGTTTCTGGAAGACACCGTACACCACGCGCCTCACGCGCTGGGGCACGGAATTGCACGACCGCTTCATGCTGGGCACCTTCGTGCAGATGGATTTCGACGACGTGCTCGCCGATCTGCGCGAAGAAGGTTACGCGTTCGAGCGCGAATGGTTCGCGCCGCATTTCGAGTTCCGCTTTCCGCTGGTCGGCGAACTGGACACGAATGGCATCGCGCTGACCGTGCGCCACGCGTTGGAGCCCTGGCACGTGATGGGCGAAGAGGGCGCCATGGGGGGCACGGTGCGTTACGTGGATTCGTCGGTGGAGCGGCTCGAAGTGCGCGTGCTCGGCCTCAACGAAAGCCGCCACGTGGTGACCGTGAACGGCGAGCCGCTGCCGCTGCAACCCACGGGCCGCGTGAGCGAGCACGTGGCCGGCGTGCGCTTTCGTGCGTGGTCTCAGGCGACGTCGCTGCATCCCACTATCGGCGTGCATGCACCGCTCACGTTCGACATCGTGGACACGTGGAGCGGGCGTTCCGTAGGCGGTTGCCAGTATCATGTCGCTCATCCGGGCGGGCGTAACTATCAGACGTTTCCGGTCAACGCGTACGAGGCGGAAAGCCGACGGCGCGCGCGTTTCTTCACCATCGGCCATACGCCTGGGCCGATGAAAGTCGAACCGTGCACGCGCAGCCTCGAATTCCCGTTCACGCTGGACCTTCGCCGCGCCTGACCCGACTGACGTACTGGCTCCAACACGCGATCAAACGCACTCAAGACCTTGGCTTTTCAATCGACCCTGCCGTTCGAGTCCACTGCGGACCACGCCGAAGCACTCGCGCTGCTGCGCATCCTGCCTGCCCGCAGCGGGCACTGGGACGAACTGCGCGATACGTCCGGCGCGATTCGCGAGCCGTGGCGGCGCTTCTTCGGCCTGCTGGGCGAAGACGGTGTGGCCGGGCTCGAACAGGCGGCGACGTCGGTCGTGCAGCAGATCCGCGGCAACGACATCACGTACAACGTCTATGCCGACAAGGGCGAGCCGCGGCCATGGGCGCTCGACCTGCTGCCGTTTCTGATCGACGAAGACGAATGGGCGGTGATCGAGCGCGGTGTGGCGCAGCGCGCGAAGCTGCTCAACGCCATCGTGGCCGACGTCTATGGCGAACAGACGTTGCTGCAGCGCGGCCTGTTGCCGCCCGCGCTGGTGTACGGCCACCCTGGCTATCTGCGCGCGGTGAAGGGTTTTACGCCGCCGGGCGGCCAGTATCTGCAGATTGTGGCGGTGGACCTGGCGCGCGCGCCCACGGGCGAATGGACCGTGATGTCGCAGCGCACCGAAGCGCCTTCGGGCCTGGGTTATGCGCTGGAAAACCGGCTGATCGTCTCGAGCCTCTTTACCGATGCATTCCGCTCGCTGCGCGTGAGGCGCCTTGCGCCCATGTATTCGCAGCTCATCGCCACGTTGGCCCAGGCGGCGCGCGCGACGATGCGCGAAGACGAGCGCAAGGCAAAGGGCGACTCGCCGCACATCGCGCTGCTCACGCCTGGGCCCTTCAGCGAGACCTACTTCGAGCACGTGTTTCTCGCGCGCTACCTGGGCCTTACGCTCGTGGAGGGCAAAGACCTCACGGTGCGCAACGACATGCTGTACCTGAAGACGCTGGGCGGGCTGGAACGCGTGCACGGCCTGCTGCGCCGGCTGGATGACGCGTTCTGCGACCCGGTGGAATTGCGGGCCGATTCCACCATCGGCGTGCCGGGACTGCTCCAGGTAATGCGCGCCGGCAACGTGATGGTGTCGAACATGCCGGGCGCGGGCTTCGTGGAGTCGCCCGCGCTGCATGGCTTCCTGCCCGGCATTGCCGCGGCGGTGCTCAATGAACCGCTTGCGCTGCCCAGCGTGCCCACATGGTGGTGCGGCGAGGAAGCGGCGCGCCAGCAAGCGTTCGCGCAGCTCTCCGAAGCGTTTCTCGTGCCCACGTGGCCGGGCATGCAAGGCCGCGTGGGTCCCGGCGCGCCGAACATTCCGGCCGGCATGGCGCGCGGGCCACAGCGCCTGGCGGACTGGGCCGAGCGCATCGAACAGGCCGCGGACGCGTTCACCATCCAGCAGCCATTGCCGTATTCCTACACGCCGCGCTACGAGGAGGGCACGCTGGGCGGCCGGCCCTCGGTGCTGCGCGTCTACGCCATTGCCGACCTGAACGGCGACTGGCACATGCTGCCCGGCGGCTTCACGCGTCTTGCGGCGGAGCACCAGACGTCGGTTTCGATGCAGTTCGGCGGCAGCAGTGTGGACACCTGGGTGCTGTCGAGTCAGCCCGGTTCCACCTTCTCGCTGCTGCCGTCGCCGATGAAGCCGGGCGACCTTGCGCGCCGGCATCGCATGGTATCGAGCCGTGCGGCGGAAAACCTGTTTTGGGGCGGCCGCTACGGCGAGCGCGCCGAAAACAACGTGCGGCTGTGCCGGCTGATACTCGGGTCGCTCGAAAGCAACGACGCCGATGAAATGTTCGGAACGCTAACGGAACTCGCGGCGCAGTGCGGGCTGATTCCATCCGTCGATACGCTTGCGCACAGTTCGCCTCACGCGTTCGAGCGCGTGCTCGTTGCGAATCTGCACGAGAACGCGGGGTACGCGAGCATCGGCCAGAATCTCGCGAGCCAGGCAAGAGCGAGCGGCGAGGTGCGAGGGCGGCTTTCCAACGACCACTGGCGCACCATCCTCGCGGCGCGCAACGACTTTCGCGACGCGCTGAGCGGGCTGTCGCTCGCGCCAGGCGGGCAGCGTCAGATGTTCGAGAGCGGCGGGCCCGGCTCGGGCAACGGCAGCGGCAACGGTGGGAATGGCGCCAACGGCGGCAATGGCGGCAATGGCACCGCCCGCGACCGCTACGAGCCATACGACCGCATGAAGCTGATGAAGGCGCTGGAAGACCTCGCCACGCAGCTTTCGGCCATCAGCGGCGCGCAGGGCGACCGCATGACGCGTGACGAAGCGTGGCGGCTGCTTTTCGTTGGTCGTCACATCGAGCGCGTGGCCACGATGACGACGTTCCTGCACGTCATTGCGAGCGAAGGCCGGCTCGCTACGCCCGCCGGCTTCGATCTGCTGCTGCAACTGTTCGATTGCACGCTCACGTATCGCTCGCTTTATCCGGGGCGCTTCGAGGTGCCGGCGCTGCTCGATCTGCTCGTGATCGACCCCACCAACCCGCGCGGCCTCTATGGCGTCTACGACCGCCTGCGCAAGAAGCTCGATGAAATCGCCGTGGCCGCAGGTGGCACGCGACGCGCGCCGTTCGCTGAACTTATGCCGCCGGTTGAGGCATTGCCCACGCTCGAGCAGTTGTGCGAGCCTGGCGAGAACGGCCGCTTTCCGATGCTGCTCGATCTGTGCGAACAGCTGGGCGCCTACGTTGCCGCGGCTTCGAACGAGATCAGCGCGCGTTACTTCAGCCACGCGAATTCGCTTGCCGAGCAGGTGGCGCCATGAGCGGCGATGTCGTGCTGACTGTCTCGCATCACACCGTGTACCGCTATTCCACGCTCGTGGAGACCGCGCAGCATCTCGCGACGATCCGCCCGCTCACGTGTGCGTGGCAGCGCGTGATGGCGCACAGCGAGCGCATCGAACCCGAACCTTCGTATCGGACGAGCCGCGTGGACGCGTTCGGCAACGACCTGCTCTATTTCTCGTTCGACTCGCCGCACGACTACCTCAAGATGACGAGCGAGACCACCGTGCTGCTGTCGCCGCGCTGGGCGTCGCTGGATCCCGAGGCCACGCCGTCTTGGGAAGAAGTTGCGCAGGCGCTGCGTTTTCGCGCGGGCGGCGCGTTTCATCCCGAAACCGAGTTCTGCTTTGCATCGCCCAACATCGCGCTTCTGCCCGAGCTGCGTGCCTATGCACAGCACAGTTTCACGCCGGATACGCCGCTTGCAGCGGGCGCGATCGACCTCATGCATCGCATCTACGCCGACTTCAAGTACAAGCCCGCCGCGACCACCTTCGATACCCCGGCTGCGCGCGCGTTCGAACTCAAGCACGGCGTGTGTCAGGACTTCGCACAGGTGATGATCGGCTGCCTGCGTACGCTCGGTTTGCCCGCGCGTTATGTGAGCGGCTATCTGCGCACCGACCCGCCCGAGGGCGCACCGCGTCTGATCGGCGCCGATGCGTCGCACGCGTGGGTTTCGGTGTTTTGTCCGGGCGTGGGCTGGATCGATCTCGATCCGACCAACGACGTGCTCGCCGATCTCGATCACGTCACGCTTGCCACGGGGCGCGACTATAGCGACGTGTCCCTGCTGCGCGGCATGATACTGGGCGGCGGTGAGCATCAGGTCGAAGTCGCCGTGCACGTCACCGGCGGCGAGCCGACCCTCGTCTAGTCCTGTCTGCGTGCGTTTTCGCGCATACCGTAACCCGGCGTTACCAAACTCGCAGACACGTTGCACCTGTCAAACGCTCCGATGCGTAGACTCCCGTCCACGGCCCCTCGGGCCGGACGTCGCATGGCGCCGCGCATTTGCCGCGCCACGCCTACGATCCATCAGCCGACAGGAGTGCCCCATGCTGCCACCCAGGAACCGGACGGTGACCGCGCAATTCGACAACGTGGAGATGTGTGCCGAGTACAGCGAAGAGACGGGACGCCTGCGCATCCTGCGCGACGGCGCGTTGCTTCACGAATGGTTTCCGCCCAACTCGTGGTTCGCGATTGCATCGGTGGCCGGCGCGCGCAACTGGGGAACGCAGCCCGATGAAAGCGAATTGCGCGCGTTGCTCGACAGCGAGGTATCGGCGTTGCGTATGGAGTGAAGCCGAGGCGCGACGCATACGTTCGCTTCACGCGAGACATCATCGAAGCGCGCTCCCATGAAAAAAGGTGGGCGGCTTTCACCGTCCACCTTCGACAGCACGCCGGCCACCCAGGGCGGCCCCACGCGCTGAATATCGCGCGACGCAAGCAATAAGCGCGTCGCGCGTTCGATGCTTACTGCAGGAGCTTCAGCACTTGCTGCGGCAGCGAGTTCGCTTGCGCGAGCACCGAGATACCGGCTTGCTGCAGCACTTGTGCCTTCGAGAGGTTCGCCGTTTCCGAAGCGAAGTCCGCATCGACGATCTGCGACTTGGCAGCGCTCAGGTTGGTCGATTCCGTCTGCGTGTTGCTGATAGCGGACTGGAACGTGTTCTGCGTTGCACCCAGCGTTGCCTGGAAGTTGTTGACTTGCGAGAGGGCTGCGTCGATTGCGGTGATCGCGTTCTGTGCACCCGACGTGGTCGAGATGTCGATGCCCGAAACGCCGAGGCCCGACGCATTCCACGTGGTCGAACCGAAGTTCGCCGTGATGGTCTGGTTGGCCGATGCGCCGATCTGGAAGTCCACGCTGCCGAGGCCACCCAGCACATTCTGACCGTTGAACGTCGTTTGCGTTTCAACGCGGTTGATTTCCGTCAGACGCGTCGTGACTTCAGTCTGCAGGTTCGCTTGCGCTGCCGAGCCGAGCGAGCCGTCGCCCGATTCCACGGCCAGCTGGCGGATACGCTGCAGGTTGGCCACGGTCGACGAGATCGCGCCCGAGGCGGTCTGCACCATCGAAATGCCGTTGTTCGCGTTCATCACGCCTTGATTCAGTGCGTTGATGGCGGCGGTCTGGCTGGTCGCGATCGCGAGGCCGGCGGCGTCGTCAGCGGCGGTGTTCACGCGCTTGCCCGACGACAGACGGTTGATGGCCTGCGACAGGGCGCTTTGCGAGCCGGACAGGTTCGTCTGCGTCGTCAGCGACAGGATGTTGGTATTGATATTAAGCATGAATCCCCTCGATTGGAGTGCGGATGTGCGTTTGATAACGAGTTAGGTTGCCGGCGATGTACTTGTCGGTCCGTGGACCAGCAACCTGTCCGTGTTATCGGCTCCGGATCGAACAACTTGAGAGGGGATTGTTCGTGGGACTGCGAAGTATTCTGCGAGCTCAGACACGAGGCCCAAAAAAATACCGGCCAGGTGGCCGGTACAAAATCCTCGTACTACATCCGAGCACCGTACGCCCTGTCGCAGGAATCGCGCGGTGTGCAAGCATTATGCGTGCTTGGAGCAGGGTTCGACAAGCGGAACATACCCTGCTTAGTGCAAGTGCTTACGCTCTCTTCCTCGGTGTTCCACGAACTTTTCGCGCTTTTCCGATGCGCGCGCTGCCGTTCTTAAGCATCCCTTAAGCTGCGTTCTGCTACGGGCGTGCTCTGTGTCGTTCGTATGACCTTTGTTATTTGAGCAACATCATCTGCACGATCTTCACGACCACGAGCCCTACGGCAATCATGAGGTAGCCGCGCAGCACGGCCATCCATACGCGGCTTGCAAGCGTCACGCTGGGCGGCGGCAATTCGTGAAGCGGCGGCATGCGCCAGGTGTCGCGAGACGATTGCTCGTGCGCCGTAGCGCTCGCCGTTGCCGTGTCCAGCGCTTCACGACGAACGTAGCGCAACCCGACCGTCGCGATACCGCCCACCACTGCGAGCAGTGTGCCGCCTGCGAGCACGGCGATGATCGTGTGACCACTGATGTCCGGATACATCACCGATGCCGTGAGGATGACTGACAACATCACGAGCACCCAGATGACGGCCGCGGTGAAGACATTCAGCTTCATCGTGTTCGCCCACGGTCCGAGTACGGCCTTGTCGTTGCATAGCAGAAGCAGGAACACCGTGGCGCTGGGCAGCAGCACGCCAGCCAGCGTTTGCACGGCTTCCGTGAGCAGACCGAGCGGACTGCCGGGAATCAGCACGAGCGCCGCAGCGGCGGCAACGATGCCGAAATAGACGAGATAGAAGCCTTTCGCGTCCGACACGCCGCGATGCAGCGAGTGGCGAATCTTGAACACGTCACCGATCGCATAGGCCGTGGAGAGCGATACGGCTGCGGCGCCGATGATGGCGGCATCGAACAGCGCGATGGCGAACAACACGGCTGGCGTGCGGCCCGCGTACTTTTCGAGACTCGCGATCACGCCGCCTGCGTCCGTGAAGTTGCCCGCTTCGGGCTTGCCTGCGTAGAGTGCCGCGCAGAAGGCCATCATCGCCACGGCGCCGATCAGTACGAACGCAATGCCGATCCAGAGATCGATCTTCTCGTACTTCATGAAACGCGGCGTGATGCGCTTGTCGATCACGTAGCTCTGCTGGAAGAACAACTGCCACGGCGCCACGGTCGTGCCCACGATGCCGATCACGAGCAGCATCACGTCCGCGAGCTTGCCGTGCGAGGGCCAGCCGGGCACGAGGAAATCGTGCGTCATCTGGCTCACGGGCGGATGAATGGTCACGAGCACCGGCACGAGCAACAGGCTCAATGCGCACAGGAACACCGCAAAACGCTCGAAGCGCTGAAAATTTCCGGTACTGACGGCGGCCATGGTGAGCGCCGCCGCGATGCAGACACCCGCAACCTTCGACACGCCGAAGAAGTCGAGCACGAACGTCATGCCGATGAATTCCGTGACGATGGTGAGTGCGTTCAGCAAGAACAGATCGATCACGCTGAAGGCGCCCCAGAACTTGCCGAAGCGTTCGAAGATGAGGCGCGCGTGGCCCACGCCTGTCACTGCGCCGAGGCGCAATACCATCTCCTGGTTGACGAACAGTACCGGCACGAGCAGCAGCATCGTCCATAGCAAGGAGGTGCCGTAGTTCTGCCCCGCCTGCGTGTAAGTGCCGAATGCGCCTGCATCGTTGTCGCCTACCATCACGATGAGGCCGGGACCCAGAATGGCGAGCAGCGTGCGCAGCCGGGCACCCCAATGCGTGCGCGGCGCAGTGTCATGGTGAGCGATGGTGCCGAGTGCGCCCTTGATGTCGCCCAGGTGGGCATCGTCCAGAACGGCGCTTCGCTGAAGGCTGCGTGGTGGTGAAACATTCGCTGGCGTGGACATTGGTTTTTCTCCCCGAGTAGCGGTTTGTCGAATGAGATGAATGTGCGCTTGCCGCGCGTTAGGCGACGCGGTTCACGAGGCTGCGCCAGAGCCGTAGCCAGAGCCGTGCAAGCAGCCGCGATTCACGGGGTTGCAGCGAAAGCAGGGTGTCGTAGTGCGCGTGCGATTCGCGCACGCGCGGCAGTTGGGAGACGAGCAGGCCGAAGTTCATGATGTTTCTCCGTGCGTCTTAGGGGACGCATTGGGCGGAAAGCCAGCAGACGGAGAAAGGCGCTTTGCGCGCGCAGTGAAGGGCGTCTACTCGCTTTCCTCAGCTAAACAGGAAAGCGCCCATAGCGGGCATGTGGGGCAATTCGGGCATAAGGGTTCAGGGTCGCTGTCGGACATTCCGGCTCCTTTATCACTGCGTCTTTCACGCTGGTTCAAACCGCCCGCGACGGACGCATTGGTTCACGCTCGCGCCTGCCGCCCGATATGCAGTGAGGCGGCAAGGCACGTACGAACGGCACCCCCGGCGCGAGCCGCGGGTGCAACTGCCATGCGAATGCGCGCAACGAGCAGACGCAGGTTGCGGCGCGCCACATGGCGCGAACAAGGGTGCACGAAGGAAGAGACTGCGACGCGCACCGTCTGCCTGCTGGCAAGACGGCGGCTTGAAGAAGAGAGCGCGGACGTCCTGCCGGTCAGGCAGTGAATCTGTTCGAAGATCGACTACTGCAGGTATCCAAGGCATTCGCCCCGCTTGTGAAGATGCTCGAATTTTAGGCGCCCGCCGAATAACAAGTCAACGACTTCGATAAGCAGAACAAAGGTATCTTGCCGGCTCTGTTTCTCGCGTCACACATGGCGCCGGGCACGTTCGAGCGCGAAAGCAAAATGAAATGAGTGCGATCAGGTGAATAATTCACGCCGCCGTGCGTTTACGTCATTTTTGCTTGCTGTCCCGTTCGCGCCCCGCATACAATCCGGCCCGTTTTCAACGGAAAGGAAGTCCTCGTGAACGCAGGCTCCTGTAGTGGATGTTCCTTGTCGGCTGAGGCCGGCGGCATGACCGCGAAATAGCGGGCAGGGTTTCTCTTTTGCCGCTAGCTCGCCGCAGTCGGGTTAGCGCGCTTCATCACGGCGCTCTCGCGCTCGTCTCACAAGCCGCTGCTGTTTTCATGGCCGCGCCATACGCAACGTGTCTGATCGAAACCTGCCGGGTTGCCGGCGGATAACCTTGCCATCACACCATGAAGAACAAACTCAAGACGAGCCTGCTGCGTGCGGGCGCTCCCGCGAGCCTGAGCGTGCTGCTGTGCGCGGGTCTCGTGCCCAGCGCATGGGCCGACGACAACAACGGCGCTGCCGCAGCGGCGTCGGGTTCCACCGCGGCTGGCGCGCCTGCACAGCCCGCCACGTCGGCCGGCGGCACAACAGCGGGCTCGGAACAAGCCGCAGCCGCGCCCACCGGGCTGTGGGACCGCTCGAACCTCTTTGGCGACATGGGCGGTCTGCGTCCGTGGCTCGGTAATTACGGCATCACGCTCGGGCTGCAGGAAACGAGCGAGTACCTGAACAACCTCTCCGGCGGCGTGAAACGCGGCGGCGCCTACCAGGGCGTAACGCAGTTCAGCCTCGGGCTGGATACGCAGAAGGCCTTCGGATTGCCGGGCGGCACCTTCAACGTGTCCGCGTTCCAGATTCACGGCACCAACCTCACGTCGCGCAATCTGCAGACGCTGCAGAGCGCGACGGGCATCGAAGCGGATGCCACCACGCGGCTTTGGGAACTCTGGTATCAGCAATCGCTGCTGGGCGGGAAGGTGGACGTGAAGGTGGGGCAGCAGAGTCTCGACCAGGAGTTCATGTCCACGCAGTACGGCAACACCTTCATGAACGCCACGTTCGGCTGGCCCGTGCTGCCGTCCAGCGACATGCCCGCGGGCGGGCCGGCCTATCCGCTCTCGTCGCTCGGTGTTCGCGTGCGTGCGGCCGTGTCGGATTCCGTGACGGTGCTCGCGGGCGTGTTCGACGGCAATCCGGCGGGCGACGGCACCGGCGACGCCCAGAAGCTCAACGCGCATGGCACCAACTTCAACCTGCACAACGGCGCGCTCTTCATCGGCGAGGTGCAGTACGCGATCAACCAGCCGTCGTCGGATGCTTCCGCGCCGCAGCCCGCCGGCCTGCCGGGCACCTACAAGCTCGGCTTCTGGTACAACACGCAGCGTTTCGACGATCAGCGGTTCGACAACACCGGCCTTTCGCTCGCCAACCCGGCGAGCACGGGCACACCGGCGTCGCATCGCGGCGACTACAGCTTTTACGCCGTCGCGGACCAGATGGTGTGGCGCGCAGGGCCCGACAGCCCGCGGTCGATCGGTGTATTCGCGCGGCTCATGGGTGCGCCCGGCGACCGCAATCTCGTCGACTTCGGCATGAACGCGGGTGTCACGCTGAAGGCGCCGTTCAAAGGACGCGACAACGACATGGCAGGTCTCGCCGTGGGCTACGCGCACATCGGTTCGCATGCGCGGGGCGAGGCAAGCGACGCCGCCGCCTTCACGCCCGGCACGCCTTCGCGCAGTGCCGAAACGGTGGTCGAGGCGACGTACCAGTATCAGATCGCGCCTTGGTGGCAAGTGCAGGCCGACTTCCAGTATGTGTTCCGACCCTCGGGCGGCATTTCGAATCCGCAAAACACGGCGGAGCGCATCGGCAACGAAGCCATCGTCGGTTTGCGCACCACGGTCGCGTTCTGAAGCTCGACGCGTCGCCATACGGGGCCGCACGCCGCGCCACAGCCTGTCGGGCGGTGTGGCTCAAAGGCAGCACCATCAAGAGATCGATGTTGAAGTCTGCGGCGGGCGCGGTAGCAGTGGCGGCGAAGGTATGCTGCGCCGCTGACCTCGCACGAGGCCGCATACAACGCCGCTCAAGGCCGCCCCATGCATCACGTCATTTGTGCAAAGCGCCCCGCAGCGAAGCGTACAAGCCTCACGGACCGACGACGTTGTCCGCAGCGGCGGACTCTTCGGCGGCGTCGAGCACGTGGAAGCGGAACGTGCCTTTGCCGGCTTCCTTGGCGTGGTAGAGCGCGGCGTCGGCGCGCTTCATCAGCACTTCCATCGTGTCGTCCGCCGCGGCGAACGATATGCCGATGCTCACGCCGATGCGTGCCAACGTGCCGCTCTGCAGCCTGTACGGCCCCGAGATCTGCTGGATGATGCGACGCGCCAGCGCCGCGCCGAGCGCGCGTGTGGCGCTCTCGACCACGATCGCGAATTCGTCGCCGCCGAGGCGCGCCACGATCTCGCCCTGCCGCAACAGGCGGCGCAACCGCTCGGACACCATTCGCAACACTTCGTCGCCGGCGTGATGGCCGAGCGCGTCGTTGACCTGCTTGAAGCCGTCCAGGTCGAGGTACATCACGGCCACCGTGACGCCTGGTGGCTGATCGCGCACGCCCAGCAGGCGTTCCAGTTGCTCGCAGAGGTCGCGCCGGTTGAGCAGGCCGGTCAGCGGATCGTGTGAGGCCCAGTAGAGAATCTGGGCCTGCGCCTCGCGCCGCTGCGTCACGTCTTCGATGATGATCACCGAACTGCCGTCCGGCACCGGGTTGCGCGTCATCTCGAGCTGGCGGCCGTCGGTGAGTTCGAGGTCGAGCGGACCGGCTTCGCGCGCAAGCCACGCGGTGCAGCGCTTCACGAGCTCCTGTCGCAGCGTTTCGCCGAACCTCACGAGGCCCACGTGCCCGATGAACTCGGGCAGTGGCACGTTGAGTTTCAGCGCTTCCACTGTGGCGCCGAACAGCTCGGCTGTGCGACGGTTGGCGATCACGACGCGATTCGCGTCGTCGAGCGTGCACAGGCCGAGCGGCATGTGAGCGAGCGCCGCGTCGAAGCGTGCGGCGAGTTCGGCGTGCTTCTGCTCCGCGGTCATCAGCGCCACGAGGCCGGTGTAATGGCGGTGCACCACGGACACCATCGCCGCCAGATAGAGCCCGAGCGGTGGCACGAGAATCCACCATCCGCCGCGCCAGGCGAGCAGGCCGCCCAGACCGATAGGCAGTGCGCCGAAGCATAGCTGCGTAATGGCAAGGCGCGGGACGGCCGCGTTGCGTGACGCGATGCCGCCCAGAATGCCGGCCGTCACCATGATGGCGAGCGTGGCGAGCTGGGCGTCGCCGGACATCACGCACGCCATGGTTCCCAGTCCGAACGAAATGCACGCCACCAGCCCGGCGGGCGCGTACCAGCGCGCCCACGGGGCTGGGTCCACGACCTCCTTGCGGCTGCACGCAGCGAAGCAGCGAATGATGGCGAACCGTGCGGCCAGTATCGCGAGGTCGGCGACGATCCAGAGGGCGGCCCACAAGTGATGCAGGCGCGCGAGCGCAACGCACGCGACGAACGTGCTTGCAATGCCCGAGAGCAGCAGCGGCTGCGTGTTTTCGAACAACGTGGAGAGCAACGACGCGCGAATCGAGCCGGCGACGGTTGTCTTGCCGCACGGTGGTGTGGCAAGGATGGAATCGAGTATGGATAGTCCGTCGGACATGGTGTGGCCCCTGCTGGTGGCCGTTTGCGTGGCCCCCTTTTTTGTGGCCTCGTGTATGGAGTTGCCTTTCCTGTTTGTGACCCTTCGTGGCCCTAAGGACCGGTCTGTGCAGGCCTGAACCGCCCGGGCAGGCGGCTGCTTACTTCGTTTACGGCTGACGCCGCGCTTTCTGCACCCCGTGTAAACGCCCAAGGCGCGGGCCTGCTGCGCCCGCGCTCGTCGTGACCACGATTGTTCATCCGGTCGCAATTGTGATTTCAGTCTATCGGCATAAATTTTCGATAGAGCTGCTCTAAACTCCCTTCCAACGTCGCTGCTGCCTGAAGTGCTTGAGCCACCGAACGGCGCAGCGTTTCGAAATCGAAAATCCTTTTGGAGGTTGTCATGAAGACCAAGCTGATCGCCGCTGTACTCGTCGCTGTTTCCGCCGCTGTTGCTGCTCCCGCGTTCGCAAGCGGGTACGGCCCGGCTCCGTTCTATCGTCCCGCCGACGGCGCGCCCGCTTCGCAACGCGGACAAAGCTCGCAAACGGTGGCGTCTGAGCAAAACGCCGTGGCCGGCGCGGCTACCGAAGCGTTCGGCGGCGTGGCGGACGGCGCGTCGCAGTCCGGCGCGCGCCACGTGGCCTCGGTTGCGAACGACGTCTACAAGGCCCATTGATCGCTGAAGCAACAGGAGCGGGCCGCATGTGCGGCCCGCTTCGTCGAGACACGACGTTCGATCACGAGGTGATGCAATGCTGCAAATTCTGGAAGGGGCCGCGGTGATTGCCGCAATGAGCCTGTACCTGATTCCTTCCATCGAAGCGGACGCGCGCGAACACGCTGACGCGTTCGCCATCACGATGGTGAATATCCTGCTGGGCTGGACGATTGTCGGCTGGTTCGCGGCCCGCGCCTGGGCGCACCGCGCAGACGACACGCAACCGCTGCTGCGCACGGCGCAACGGATTCGGAGCGCGGTGGGCCGGGTGACGAGCCAGAAGATCGTCGATCACGTGAAGCTGCGCGCGGCGCTGGAATGCCGGGACCTCACGAGGCGGCACGTTGCGACGGGGCCGTGTGCATGATGGCGGCTCGTTCTACCGGCGAGACGGGTCCCATGCGTCGCCTTGCGCGATCGTTGGGACCGCTGGTCGTTTCATTGATGGCCGCGAGTGCGGTGCTGGCGGGCTGCGCCTCCGCCACGGACGTGAGCGCGACAGACAAGCCGGGCACCTACACCGTGTCGGCCTCGGCCACGGGCGGGCGGCTTGCATGGGCACGCGCCCATGAACGCGCGGTGACCGAAGCCAACGATTACTGCGAAAGCCGCGGCATGCAGACTAGCGTGGCCTACGAGCGAACGGACGGCATCGAAGCGTTCCAGCAGCATGGCGCGGTGCTGCGATTCGAGTGCCATCCGAAGTTCTGAACGTCTGAACGGGCGCGGCCTCAGACCAGCCCGGTCATGTAATAGACAGCGATCACGAAGAACACCGCGAGCGTCTTGATGACCGTGACCGCGAAAATATCGCGGTACGACTCGCGGTGCGTGAGCCCTGTCACCGCGAGCAGCGTGATAACGGCGCCGTTGTGCGGCAGCGTGTCCATGCCGCCGCTGGCCATGGCCACGACGCGGTGCAGGACGTCGAGCGGAATGTGCGCGGCCTCGGCGCCCTTGATGAAGGTGTCGGACATCGCCGCGAGCGCGATGCTCATGCCGCCCGACGCCGACCCCGTGATGCCGGCCAGCGAACTCACCGAAACCGCTGCGTTCACGAGCGGATTCGGAATGCTCTTCAGCGCGTCGCCCACCACGAGGAAGCCCGGCAGCGCGGCGATCACGCCGCCGAAGCCGTATTCGGACGCCGTATTCATCGACGCCAGCAACGCGCCCGCCACAGCGGCCTTCGTACCCGTTGCGAAGCGGTCGCGCACGCGGTTGAACGCTGTCAGCACGACCAGCAGAATGCCCAGCAGCAGCGCGCCTTCAACGGACCAGATGGCGACGACCTGCTTGATGGTCGCCGTAACGGGCGCGTGCACGCCAGGCAATACCTCCGGCGCCACGGCGTAGGTAGCCGCGCCGTACCACTGCGGAATCAGGCGCGTGAGCGCGAAGTTCGCCACGCCCACCAGCACGAGCGGCGCGACGGCCAGCAGCGGATGCGGCAGGCTCGCCGTCTCCACGCGCTCCGGTTCGTTCACGAGCGCCGTGCCGTAACCCTCGCCCTTGGCCATCGCGCTGCGGCGGCGCCAATCCAGATAGGTAAGACCCACCACGATGATGAACAGCGAGCCGATCACGCCGAGCGCGGGCGCGGCCCAGGCGGTCGTCTTGAAGAACGTGGTCGGAATGATGTTCTGGATCTGCGGCGTGCCCGGCAGCGAGTCCATCGTGAACGAGAACGCGCCCAACGCGATGGCGCCCGGCATCAAACGCTTCGGAATGTTGCTCTGGCGGTAGAGTTCCGCGGCGAACGGGTACACCGCAAAGACCACGACGAAGAGCGACACGCCGCCATAGGTCAGCAACGCACACACCGCGACGATCACGGCATTGGCGCGCGAGCGGCCGATGTACCGGATGGCGGCCGCCACGATCGATTCGGAGAACCCGGACAGTTCGATCACCTTGCCGAACACGGCGCCGAGCAGAAACACGGGGAAATACAGCTTCACGAAGCCGACCATCTTCTCCATGAAGATGCCGGAGAACACAGGCGCCACGGCGGCGGGGTCGGTGAGCAGCACGGCGGCGAGAGCCGCGACGGGCGCGAAGAGAATCACGCTGTAGCCGCGGTAGGCGGCGAACATCAGAAACGCCAGAGCGGCAAGGACGATGACAAAGGACATTGAGTCTCCTGGTTGTTTTACGTGTACGCGCCGGCTTCGCGGGTGCGGTGGGGCATGTTGCGGCGCGATGAAGCGCGCCGCTGTATGCAGGTTCCGTGCCTGTCGGCCTGTAAACGGTGCCGCTGGCATCGGGTACCGTCCGGGCACCCCGTCTGAGGCGGCTGTGCGGTGTTTGGCACAGCGAGCCGCCCGTCACGTCGAGCGGCGAGTCACATCCGCTGGCCGTACCAGGCTGTCTCCATAGAGAGACGCCGCGGAGCATACGCGGGCCACAGATTACACCGATATCCGTGTATTTACGGGCTTGCTGCCTGTCTCCGCTGCGGGATACGATTTTCTCGAACTGGAGACAACGGGACATCCAGCATGCCGGGAGACGCTGACAGCATGATGAACGACTGGGCTGGCCTGCCCGCCACCTACGGCGATGTGTTGCGCCGCGCCATGGATTCGCTTTTCCGCACCTTCGAAAACTTCAGCGAAGGCACGTTCATCGTGGATGCCGACGCGCGCGTCGTGTGGATCAACAAGCGCTACGCCGCGCGCTTCGGTTTTGCGGACCCGCAGCAGGCCATCGGCCTCGACTGCGAGACCGTGATTCCCAACAGCCTCATGCGCGAGGTCGTGAACACGGGCAAACCGATTCTGCTCGACATCCTCGAGACGGACCGCGAACCGCTCGTCGTCACGCGTCTGCCGCTGAAGGACGATGCGGGCACGACCATCGGCGCCGTGGGTTTTGCGCTCTTCGACGAACTCAAGGCGCTCACGCCGCTCTTTTCCCACTATTCGAGGGTCCAGCAGGAGTTGATCGCGACGCGCCAGTCGCTCGCCCAGGCGCGGCGTGCCAAGTACACGTTCGCGAGCTTTGTCGGCACGAGCCCCGCGAGCCTCGAGGTGAAGCGTCAGGCGAGGCGGGCGGCGCAGGTCGACTCGCCGGTTCTGCTGCTGGGCGAGACCGGCACGGGCAAGGAACTGCTTGCGCATGCCATTCACGGCGCGTCGTCGCGCGCCGACAAGCCGCTCGTCACGGTAAATGTGGCCGCCATTCCGGACACGCTGCTCGAAGTCGAATTCTTCGGCGCGGCGCCGGGCGCGTACACCGGCGCGGATCGAAAGGGCCGCGTCGGCAAGTTCGAGCTTGCCGACGGCGGCACGCTGTTTCTCGACGAGATCGGCGACATGCCGTTGGCGCTGCAAGGCAAGCTGCTGCGCGTGCTGCAGGACCGCGAGTTCGAACCGCTCGGCTCGAATCGCATCGTGCGCGCGGACGTGCGGATCATCGCGGCGACTTCTGCCGACTTGCCCGCGCTCGTCACGGCCGGACGCTTTCGCGCCGATCTCTTCTATCGCCTCAACGTGCTGACCATCCATGCGCCGCCGCTGCGCGAACGGTTGTCGGATATCGAGTCGCTCGCTTACGCGATTCTGGAGGACCTTTCCACGGCGGGGCGCGGCGGTCATTTCGAACTGCAGGAGGACGCGTTGCGGCTGTTGTGCTCGCACGCGTGGCCCGGTAACGTGCGCGAGTTGCGCAACACGCTGGAGCGGGCGGTGATGCTGTCGGACAGCGAGCGCATCGATGCGCGGGCGCTCGCGCCGTTCATCGCCGTGGCCGGCGCTTCGCATGGCGCGAGCGCCGCGCCGGCCGCCGCGGCTAATGTGGCGGCTGGCGGTCGCGATGCTGCCGCCGCAACGGCAACGGCAACGGCCGCGGCCGCGGCCGAAGCGCCCGCCCAGCCGTCATGGGCCGACGCGATGGCGACTTTCGAGAAGCGCTTTCTGGGCGAGGCGCTTGAGGCATGCGACGGACACGTCGCGGCCGCGGCCGCGCGTATCGGCATGGGACGCGCGACGCTTTACAAGAAGATTGCGGCATACGGCATCGAGGTGTGACCGGCGGCGTTTCCTTGCCGCCATCGGGAGACAGCGATGAGGCGAGCAGCGGCGTTGCAACGAAATGGGCAAGCGAGCGCGATTGAGCGATCCGGAGCGAGATCTCATGCGCGGCATCGACGATCGGGCGCGGTGGCGAACGCAATAGCCAAACCTATGCTCGCGGCGGCGATCGTTGCGAGCATGCTGTGGGCGGCGTCTGCCGCGGTTGCTCAGGTGCCCCCTCAGACGCCTGCCGCTATTTCCAGCGTTTCGGCGGGACCGGCTGCCTCCGACGCGTCCGCTTCGTCGGCACCGTCCATCACCGAGCGCAAGAACTGGTACAACGATCCATTCTTCGCGCTCTCCCAGGACGTGCGTGGTTGCCCTCTGCCGCTTGGTCCGCTCATGACCAAAGCGGAGGCCGAAGACGACGCGCACTACCGCGTAGAACGCGGCACGACGTGCTGGCTTGCCCATAAGTGCACGAAGCCCAACTCCTATCTCTACGACGCGCCCATTGCCGACGCGGTTCGCGCTTATTTCAAGGGCTCCGCGGCCCATTCGCTGGCGGGCACGAGCGTCTGGATCACTGTGCAGCGGCGCTTCGTGTACGCGGAGGGTTGCGCCCCAGCATCGTTCGACCGGCAAACGCTACAGCGCGAGCTCGAGGCCATACCGGACGTCGAACAGGTCTTCATGCGCGTGACCGATACCCCGAATGGCCCGCTGCCGTACAAAACCCTGGCGGCGCCCGAATGATGCGGTGCAGTGCGCGCGGGGCACAACGTGGCAAAATCTGCGTCGAATAACAACGAGCAGACCGGGGTCTGACATATGGCACGCAATCGTTCGTTTTGCCCAAGCTGGATCAAGAGAAAGCCCACTGCAAGGATTGGCGCATTGGCAACTGCCGCGGCGCTGAGCACCCTTGCCCTGCTTGCCGGGTGCAGCAGCGGTCCGCCGCTTTTCCTCTCGGACGGCCGGCCCACCACGCAGGTGGACTGCTCGGGCACGGGTACCTGGGACTCGTGCGAGCAGCAGGCCCGCGCCCGCTGCGGTGGCGGCGCGTTCGACGCGTTGGGCCGCTCCATCGAAGGCCAAACGCGCACGCTCGTATTCGCCTGCCAGGCGAAATAGCGCGCTTCGCTTCAGCCTCTTCAGCGTTTCAGTTCAGAGCTTCCGGTCAACGCTTCGGGCCATGACGTCGGTTCGGAGCGTCGTATCAAAGCTTTCGTCATAGTTTCCAGTCACGCGCGGCCTGCACGTACCCGACCGCGCTTGCGCCCGGCAGATGGAGCAGCAGCCGGACGAGATCCGGTTGGCGATTCGTGCCCGTCTTCTGGTAGATGGACTGCATCTGCTTGCGCACCGTGTCGGGCTGCACGCCCACGCGCGTGGCGATGTCCTTGGGCGTCAGGCCGTCGGCGAGCAGGTGCGCGATGCGGCTTTCCGCGGGCGTCAGATCGAAGGCGGCGGCGAGCAGATCTTCGTCGACAGGGGGCGCCGAGCGAGGGTGATAGAAGATCAGCATCGCGATGGTGCGCAGCCCGAAGGTGGCCGACACCTCGCCCGGCACGATCAGGTTGTAGAAGACGTAGAGCATGTCGCTGCTGTCGGCGCCCGGCTCCACGGCGGGCAGGCCACTGTTGGCGGCGTCCGTGCCGCCCTGGCTCGTCATGGCGCCGTGGCCGTGGCCCTGGCGTCTTGCCGGCGGCGCCGCTTCGCCGGGAATGCGCATGACGCGATAGTGGGCGGCGTCTTCATAGGCGCGCGGCTCACCGCTGCGCACGCGCCTTTCGGTTTCCGCGCAATCTTCCAGAAAGCGGCTATAGAACGGTTCGGGCAGCACGATACGCCGGCCGGCAATGCGCACGAGGGACGTGCTTTGCAGCAGGTGCTGCGCCGGTTCGTTGTGGCGCAGGAGTTCGCCTTCCGTGGAAGTCAATATGACGGGCTGCCTCGACCGGTTGACGAAAGCGTGCCCCACGAGCGCGTCGGTCGAAAACACATAGCGCTGGGCCTGCAATTGCGCTGCCCGCTCCAAATGCGGCGTGAGCCGTTCGAGAAATGCCGCCATTGCAGGAGGAAAGGGTCCCTGCGCGGCTGTACGAAGACACGCGAAAATGACAGTTACCGTTTCATTTTCCAGGATTTTGCAAGCAGAGACATAGCGCCGTCCCACCGGAATCACGAATTCCTGAAAAAACCGGTTTTGCTGCACGAATACATCGTCAAAATGTTGATGACAATGGAACCATTTGCCGACCGGATACGACCAGAACAGTTCGAGTCTTGGATCGATTCGGTGATATCGCTGGATATATAGGATTTCACCGGCAGGCGGCAAGTTAAATCCGTCGCTGAATGACAGTGCCTGATGGCGTTTGTCAAATGCGAGCACGTGGATAGTGGTCGCGTCAACGAACGCAGCAAGCTGCGCGTAAAACGCCTGCCAGGCCTGTGGATGGCCTACGGTGTCATAAATCCGGTGCAGCAGGCGATCATATTCAACCTCGCTTGGCTCCACGGTTCCCCCGATGTTGATGGCGGTCCGGCGAACACGTGCATTCCGTGCTGCTCATATTTTCCCCAAATGAGGAATATACAAGGAAATTACCGCCCGTTAATCTCTCCGCTCCTTTCCGCACATTTCCCGGCCAGTTTGGCGGAGAAAACGAGAATTTCGGTGCGGAGGCCAACGTTTGTCGCGGGGGCGCCGTTTTATAGTGGCTTACACGTGCGCCGGCAAACACAGAGAGGGCAGGTTTTTCCGCATCGCAGTTGCGGCTAAGGACAAAACGGCACAGTTTTCCGCTACGAGGGCACGGCCGAAACCTCACGAACGCACGTGAGCGTGTGTGCAGCGGTCTTGATTGCAATTCCGGGGAAAGCAATGAATCACCATCAACTCGAAAAAGACATTGAGCATCTGGAGCAAGTCATCGCAAGAATCTCGGCGGAAGACCGTATTCCGCTGTCCTACTGGCGCAATCGTCTCGCGCGGGTGCAGTCGGCCGATCTCGTGCCGTCGCAGGCGAGCCGCATCCGGCGGCTGAACGAGGCGCTGCAGGCGCTGGAAGCACGAACCAAATAGGCCGGCACGCCGCGCACCTGTGCCACCTGCGCGGCGTTGAAGACTGCACGGCCGACAAGCATCGCAGCCATACTGAAGAAAATGCCGGCCTTGGGCCGGGCGACTGGAACACTCAGGGGGCCTCGATGAGACGAGCAGGATTTTCCGCTGCGCGACTGGAAAAACTCGGCACGGTCATGCAGGGCTACGTCGACCGGGGCGACGTGGCCGGTGTCGTCACGCTCGCATGGCGGCATGGAGAAACCGCGTGGTTCGACGCGCGCGGCTCACGCGACGAATCGTCGCAGGCGCCCATGGAGCACAGCACGCTGTTTCGTATCGCGTCGATGACGAAGCCGGTCGCGAGCGCGGCCGTGATGATGCTCGCGGAAGAAGACCGGCTCGCGCTCGACGATCCGGTGTCGCGCTGGCTGCCCGAACTCGCGTCGCCCCAGGTGTTGCGCGATCCCGCGGGCCCGCTCGACAACACCGAACCGGCGCGCACGCCGGTCACCGTGCTGGACCTGCTCACGCACCGGGCGGGCTACGCCTATCACTTCACGTCGATGGGGCCGCTTTCCGAGGCCTACAAGACGCTCTTCGATCGCCGCGATGCCTTCGCGAATGCCGATGCATGGCTTGCCGAGGCCGCGCGGCTGCCGCTGATCTTTCATCCCGGCACGCGCTGGAACTACAGCATCGCCACAGACATTCTCGGGGTACTGATCGAGCGCGTGAGCGGCACGACGCTGGAGGCATTCCTGCGCGAACGCATCTTCGTGCCGCTCGGCATGCGCGATACCTCGTTCTGGGTGCACGAGACGCAGCTGCCGCGCCTTGCCACGGCTTACGGCGTCACGCCGGGCACGATGCGGCGCGTCGTTGAAGATCATCCGTCGCGCAGCCGCTGGGCCAACCCCGCGCGCTTTCAAAGCGCCGGCGGTGGGCTCGTTTCGACGGCGCAGGACTATCTGATGTTTGCGCGCATGCTGCTGGACCGCGGCCGTGTGGACGACATTCGTCTGCTCTCGCATCGCTCCGTGGACCTGATGCGCTCGAACTTCCTCACGCGCGACCAGCGTCGTATTCCCGCATTCGGGCACGTGCATTGGGCCGGCCAGGGGTTCGGGCTGGGCCTCGCTGTCGTGGACGATCCGGCTCAGCAGTTGCCGCTCGGTTATCGCTCCACGGGCTCTTTCGGCTGGCCTGGCGCTTATGGCACCAGCTGGTTTGCCGATCCCGTGGAGAACATGATCGGCGTGATGCTGATTCAGTTGCGCACGGTCGAACCGTTTCCCATGGCCGCCGACTTCGAACGCCGCCTTTACGACGCAATCGACGATTGACGCGCGTTCTACCGCATGCCAATTGGTGGCTTAGCGGCGCTTAATCGTTTACGATCCGGTCCATGCCGCTTTATGGCGTACATTTGTGCGACGCATCGCGGCACTTACCTTGCAGACCGGAGATAAATGCTCATGCCAAGCTATAAGCAACTGACCGCCCAACTCGAAAAGCTCCATAAGGAAGTTGCCGTTGCACGCGAAAAGGAACTCGCGCAAGCCATTGCCGAAATCAAAGAAAAGATTGCGGAATATGGCATAACTGCCGAAGAACTTGGCTTTTCGGGCAAACGTTCGGTGGCACGCAAGCGCCCTCTGCCCGCCAAGTACCGCAATCCCAAGACCGGCGAGACCTGGAGCGGCCGTGGCCGCGCCCCCGCGTGGCTGGTCGGCAAGAATCGCGATCGCTTCCTTATCGAATAGTCTTCATGAGACGGGTTCACTCGCATGATTGCCCTGCGAGCGAATCTTGCCGGTTTTCGTCAGCAGATTTGAAGGTCCGCCGCTCGGCGAGCGAATGCGGCGGACTGTCTTTCGCGGGTTTTCCGTTATCTCGCGTAGTTTTCTTGCCTCTTTTACCCATTCTTTCCATTTCATTCTTTTCCTTTCGGGCGGATTGACCGACGTAATGGTCGATTGAGCATCAAACGGCGCGCCTCGGATGGCGTTCAGCATATTCGGGCCGCGCGCGCGGAATCCCCGATTGGGTTCCCGCAAACTCTCACCTTTCGAATTCTTTCGTGATATCGCATCGCCTTTCCACCGCGCCATTTATGCGGATCATGGGGAGTTTGCGCTGATTTTCAGGCCGAATTTCGTATGGCGTTTCCCTATGCGCTGTATAGGCGCCACTCTCCCGCAAACCCTCACCTTTCGCATGGCTGCGGGCAAACCCGGTGATGAGCGCGCCTCATAACGCGACGAGAAAACATCGATTCATCTGGGCTCAGGGGGGAATAGCACAATCCGCGCATTCCTCTGAATTGCGGATACGACCATGAGCGCTAATACGGAAACGCAGTTTTATATCGGCGAAGGATTTGAAGGGCCCGGCGCTAATCTCGCCCCTATCAACGGGCTGGTGGGACCGCGCGATGGCCCGGCATGCCAAAGGCGTTTGCCAGGGCGCTGGCGACGCCTTCGGCTGGGCGCCGTTTATCGTCATTGCGCGCGCCGCATCAGGAAAACCGCCTCATGAAATACGTTCGTCCTGGCTGGTCCGGCCTCGAGGTGTCGCGCCTGTGCCGCGGCACGACGAACATGGGCACGCCGCGCTTGTGCCCGGACCCCGCCTTCGCTCCCCAAAATGCGTTTTCCGGCCCCACGGCGCTGTGGCTTCAGGCGCCCATGGTTTTTGCAGAACCGGCGGCCAATGACGTGTATCATCGCGCCTTTCCGGCGAATTTTCGCCGCTGGCGGCATCGTCCGGTCATGCCGCCGCCTCTTGTGCCGCAAGGCTCGCGAAGCCTGCGCCAGAACCCGTGATGCCCAAGGCCGCCCGCGCACCGGACGCGAGCGCGCCCCCGTCGCTTCCTTTGCCGATGTCACTCTCCGAACTCAAACGTCGCCGCACGTTCGCGGTCATTTCGCACCCGGACGCGGGTAAAACCACGCTGACAGAAAAGCTGCTGTTGTTTTCGGGCGCCATTCAGATTGCTGGCACCGTGAAAGGCCGCAAAAGCAACCGCTACGCGACGTCCGACTGGATGGAAATCGAAAAGCAGCGCGGCATTTCGGTGGCGAGTTCCGTGATGCAGTTCGAGTACGGCGACGCCGTGATCAACCTGCTCGACACGCCGGGCCACGAAGACTTTTCCGAAGACACGTACCGCGTGCTGACGGCCGTGGACGCGGCGGTCATGGTGATCGACGGCGCGAACGGCGTCGAAGCGCAGACGCTCAAACTGCTCGAAGTCTGTCGCAGCCGCCGCACGCCTATCGTCACGTTCATCAACAAGCTGGACCGCGAGGTGCGCGAGCCGCTCGAACTGCTCGACGAGATCGAGCAGCACCTGGGCGTGGCGGCCGTGCCGTTCACCTGGCCCATCGGCATGGGCAAGGAATTCCAGGGCGTCTACGACATTCAGCGCGACCAGGTGCGGCTCTTCCGCGCGGGCCAGGACACGGCGGGCGGCGCCGTGGAAACGCTGCAGGCCATCAGCAACGAAGAAGGCGAGCGCCGTTTCGGCTTTGCATGGAACCGCGCGAAGGAAGAGATCGATCTGATCTCGGGCGCCACGCCCGCGTTCGACCGCGAGGCGTTCCTTGCCGGCCAGCAGTCGCCTGTGCTGTTCGGCTCCGCGATCAACAATTTCGGCGTGAAGGAAGTGCTGGACGCGCTCGTCGACCTCGCGCCGCCGCCGTCGGCCCGCATGACGGTGCAGCGCGCCGTGGATCCGAGCGAACCCAAGTTCACGGGCGTGGTGTTCAAGGTGCAGGCCAACATGGATCTCGCGCACCGTGACCGCGTGGCGTTCATCCGCGTGTGCTCGGGCCGCTTCGAGCGCGGCATGGCGCTCAAGGTGACGCGTTCGGGCAAGACCTTCCGCGCGAACAACGTGGTGAGCTTTCTTTCGCAGCGGCGCGAGACGGTGGCCGAGGCGTATCCGGGCGACATCATCGGCATTCCGAATCACGGCACGCTGAGTCTGGGCGACACGTTGACTGAGGGCGAAGACCTGCAGTTCGTCGGTCTGCCGTTCTTTGCGCCCGAAATTTTCCAGACCATCGAAGTGGTTGACCCGATGCGCGCGAAGCAGCTTGGCGAAGCGCTCAAGCAGCTGGGCGAAGAAGGCGCGATCCAGGTGTTCCGGCCGCTGCACGGCGGGTCGATGATCCTGGGCGCGGTGGGCCAGCTGCAGTTCGAGGTGGTGTCACACCGGCTCTCGGCCGAGTACAAGGTGGACGTGCGGATCATGCCGGCGCGTTACCGCATGTCGCGCTGGGTGACCTGCGAGGACGCCGGCGAATTGCGCCGCTTCACGGACGCCTACGCGGCCCGTATGGCATTCGATGCGTCGAACGCGCCCACGTATCTGGCGTCGCACGTTTCAGAGATCGAGGTGGCCCAGAAGGCGTGGCCGAAGATCGTGTTCAACGAGCTGCGCGAACACTCGGGCGCGCCGTTCAGGAAGGCGATGTAGGCGCGAGCGCCTCGCGTTGCGGGCGGCGGCATGCCGCCGCCCGCCGCTGTCTGCTGCCGCAGCCCGCGTGCGTTTCAGCGCACCGCCAGCAGATTCACCTGCACGTTCCCCCCACCCGCGGCCACGTTCACACCGATGTTGCCGCTCGCACCCGCCAGCGCGCCCGCGCCGAGCGAAGCCGCCAACGCCGCGGATTTCGCCGCCGTCTGTTCGAGCCGCACAGCGGCTTGCGTCTGCTGCTTCGTATCCACTTCGACCTGCGGGCCCGACACCAGCGCGATCTGATTCGCCTGCACATTGAGCGCACCTGCTGCCACGTTCACGCCGACGTTGCCGCTCACGCGGCTCAGGGCGTCGGCTCCCACGGCGGCAAGCGTTGGCTCGCTCCACGTGGTCCACGTAGCACTTCCCGCGCTTTCCTGCGTGGCCGAAAGCCGCGTTGCGCCGAATAGCGCCTGACTGTCGGCGCCGGCGCTGGCGTCGGCGTCGACCGTTGCCGTTGCTGCCTGCGACGGAGTCTGTGCAAAGGCGGACGGCACACTGGCCAGACCGGGCGCCAGAGCCAGCATAAGCACGAACGTACGAACCTTCATGAGCAGTACCCCGCGTGAGCGCGTCCATCGAGGACGGATAACCGGGGTAACGGCCTCTTTCAGCACAAAGTTGAGCCGCTGCGCGACTCCGTCGCAGGGCGAACCGCGGGCGCCAGAACCGCAGCACCGGAATGCGATACTGCGCGTTCCCGTTCACGCCCAACGAGGACCGCCTTCCGATGAACCCGCCGCCCCCCGCCACCGAGTCGCCCCAAGCGTCGCCCTTGCAGCGCCACGTGCCGCGCGCCATCTGGACGCTCGGCTTCGTGAGCCTTTTCATGGACGCATCGTCGGAACTCGTGCACGCCCTGCTGCCGATGTTCCTCGTGGGCAGCCTGGGTGCGAGCGCGACCATCGTGGGCGTGATTGACGGCATTGCCGAGGCGCTCACGCCGCTCGTGAAAACGCTGTCCGGCCTCCTGAGCGACTACCTTGGCCATCGCAAATGGCTCGCGGTGGCGGGCTACGGACTGAGCGCGCTCAGCAAGCCGCTCTTCGCGCTGGCGCCCACGTCTGGCGTGGTGCTCGCAGCGCGCATCGCGGACCGAACCGGCAAGGGCATTCGCGGCGCGCCGCGCGACGCGCTGGTGGCCGACATCACGCCGCCGCATCTGCGCGGCGCCGCGTACGGACTGCGCCAGGCGCTGGATACCGTCGGCGCGTTCATCGGCCCGTTGCTTGCCGTGGTCATCATGGAACTATCGGCGGACAACTTCCGGCTCGCGTTCTGGCTGGCCGGCATTCCGGCGCTGGCATCCGTGGCGCTGCTCGCAGCCGGCATACGGGAACCGGCCGCCACGCAGCGCGCGCCACGCGTCAATCCGTTCGCGCGCAGCAGCCTCGCCAAACTGGGCGGCGCGTACTGGTGGGTCGTCTTCGTCGGCGCCGCGTTCGCGCTGGCGCGCTTTTCGGAAGCGTTCCTCGTGTTGCGCGCCATGAAGAGCGGCGTGCCGGTCGCGTTCGTGCCGCTCGTGCTGGTGGCCATGAACATCGTCTACGCGTTGGCGGCCTACCCGTTCGGCAAGCTCGCCGATTCCATGAGCCACACGAAGCTGCTCGCCTGGGGGTTGCTGGTCCTGATCGCCGCGGACATGGTGCTCGCGCACGGCACGCAGTGGCCCGTGGTGCTCTTCGGCGTGCTGTTGTGGGGCCTGCATATGGCGATGACGCAAGGGCTGCTCGCCACCATGGTCGCGCAGACGGCGCCCGCGGACCTGAAGGGCACCGCGTTCGGCTTCTTCAATCTGATGAGCGGCGTCGCGCTGCTGATCGCCAGCGTCGTGGCGGGCGAGCTATGGGACCGCCTGGGGCCGCAGGCCACCTTTTATGCGGGCGCTGCATTTGCGTTGTTGACGCTCGCCGCCCTGGCCGCGAAAGGGTATGTACGCCACAGGGCGGATGGCTCATGATCGGGCATCGTATCGAGCCAGCCAGCGACAAGGAGAGGCCGTGACTGTACGCAATCTCGATGCCGTCTTCCGGCCGAAGTCCATTGCCGTGATCGGCGCTTCGTTGCGGCCCGGTAGCGTGGGTGCCATGGTGTGGACGCGCGTCTCCGAGGGCGGCTTCACGGGGCCGCTCTGGCCCGTCAATCCCAAATACACGGACAGCGCGGGCCTGGGCGGCCATACCGCGTTCGCCGATGCCGGCGACCTGCCGGAGGCGCCCACGGTGGCCGTGATCTGCACGCGTCCCGCCACGTGGCCCGGCATCGTGCACCGGCTGGGCGGCATGGGCACGCGCGCCGCGATCATCGTAGGCGAAGCAACCACCGACGACGACCGCGTCCACGTGCGGCACACGTTGGCTGCGGCGCGTCCGCACCTTTTGCGTATCGTCGGGCCAGGCAGCCTTGGCGTCGTGTCTCCCGCGCTGGGCGCGCACATGGGCGCGCCGTCGTGCCAGGTGAAGGCGGGCGGCGTGGCGTGGGTCTCGCAATCGAACGCGCTCACCAACGGCGTGCTGGGCTGGGCGCGTGCGCGCGATCTCGGCTTCTCGCACGCCATCGCGCTGGGCGGCGAAGCGGACGTGGATGCCGGCGACGTGCTCGACTACCTCGCGAGCGACCCCGGCACGCGCGCCATCCTGCTGGAACTGGGCACGGTGCACGCCGCGCGCAAGTTCATGTCGGCGGCGCGCGCGGCGGCGCGCAACAAGCCCGTGCTCGCCTTGCGCACGGGCCGCGCCGATCCCGCAGACGCGATGTACACCTCCGCGTTCCGCCGCGCCGGCATGGTGCGCGTGGATGCGCTCGACGACCTGCTCGACGAAATCGAAACGCTCGGCGTGGGCCGCGTGGCGGCGAGCGATACGGCCACGTTGATCGCGAGCGACAGCGGCGTCGCCACACTCGCCTGCGATGCCTTCGCCGCCGCTGGCGGCACGCTCGCGCGCTGGCCCGAGGCGGCGCGGGCCGCGATCGCCGACGTCCTTCCGCACGCGAACGCGGGCAACCCGCTCGTGCTTGGCAACGACGCGCGCCCCGAGCATTTCGGCGCCGCGCTCAAGGCGCTGGCCGTGCATCGCGAGACGGGCACGGCGTTCGTCGTGCATGCGTCCACGCACAGCGCGCCGGCATCGCAGGTGGCGCAGGCGTTGATGGAGAACCAGCGGCACGCCTATTGCGGCCTGCTCGCGTGCTTCTTCGGCGGCGTGGATGCCGCCACGCGCAACGCGCTGCACGCACATGGCATTCCGGTGCACAGCACGCCGGCGCGGCTCGCGCGTGCGTTCGCGCGTCTCGTGGATTACCGGCTGGGCCGCGAGCTGCTCATGCAGACGCCCGAGAGCGCACCCATTCACCACCCGGGCGCAGTGGACGCCGCGCTGCGCGAAGCGCGCGCCGCGCTGGCCGCGGGCACCACGGAGCTGACGGGCGCAGCCGCGGCGCCATTGCTGCGCTGCTTCGGCCTCGACGTGGAGGCCACCGATTCCGGGGAAGCGCAACAGAACACGCGCGACGCCACGACATCGCGTGCGTCGAGGCCCATCGTGGACGTGGCCGTTTCCCTGCACGACGACGACAACTTTGGTCCCATCTTCCGCTTCGATACGCCTTCCATCGACGGCGTCTCGCCGCCGCTCTGCGTGTACGGCCTGCCGCCGCTGAATCCGGTGCTGGCGCGCGACATCGTGTCCCGCACGCCATATGCGAAGCGCGTGCCGCCGGAGCCCACGCTCGCGGCGCTCACGCGACTTTCGCAGGCCGTGTGCGACGTGCGCGAGATCGTCGGTCTGCAACTCACGCTGCGCGTGCTGCCCGAACGCACGGTGATTCTGGCGCCGCGCATCGTGCTGGCGGGCAAGCGCAGCCGCCTCGCTATCGTGCCGTATCCGCGGCGGCTGGAAGAGATTATCGACTGGCACGGCGAGCGCCTCACGGTGCGGCCCATTCGTCCCGAAGACGAGGCGGCGCATCGCGAGTTCGTGGAGTCCATGACGCCCGAAGACTTGCGGCTGCGTTTCTTTTCGGCGGTGGGGAGCTTCGATCACTCGCAGCTTGCCCGCATGACGCAGATCGACTACGACCGCGAGATGGCGTTGATTGCCACCGAGACGAAGCCCGACGGCTCGATACGCACACTCGGCGTGGCGCGCGCCGTGGCCGACCCCGACAACGAGACGGCCGAATTTGCCGTGGCGGTGCGCTCGGACCAGAAGGGCAAGGGGCTGGGCCGGCTGCTGATGGAAAGGCTGATTGCCTATGTGCGCTCGCGCGGCACGCACTGGATTGTGGGCGAGGCGCTGCGCGAGAACACCGGCATGATTGCGCTCGCGAAAGCGGTGGGCTTCACGGTGACATCCACCGACGACCCCGGCGTGGTCGCCTTCAGACTGCCGCTGGACGAGCCGGAACAGGCGGCCCAGCCAGCGGCGTGAATGTGGCGGGGGCGGCCGAGGCCGCTTACATTGCGGCGCGCGTTACGGCCTTGGGTTACGCCGTGAGTTACGCAGCGAATCGTGCCGCAAATCGCGCCGTGGATGACGCCATGAATTACGCCGCGAGCTTCGCCGCGGCTTCGTTCACCTGGCCGCGCGTAATGGCCAGTTCTTCGAGCCATGCCGTGGCGTACTCGACGCCCGTTTCGCGCTCCAGACGCGCGATGGTCGCGGCGCAGCGCGCGCCGTCCTTCGGCGTGGCGATGAACGACTTCACCGATTGTCCCGTCTTGAACGCCTCGAAGAGCGGCTCGCGCACTTCGTCGGGCAACGCGCGCACCCACTGATACGGCTTGCCGTTGAACGTGAGCGAAGGCGGCAGCACGCGCTCCTTCTTCGCGGCCGGAATCAGGCCGTAAGTGCGCGCGGCCTCGCCGATCTGCTCGGGTGAAAAGAGTTCGTCGGGCGTGATCTCGAATTGCTGGATGTACGTTTCGATGGCCTGCATCGCGGCGGCGCGGTCGTCACGCTTCTTCTGCGCGCGGGCGACGATGTCGCGCAGCTCGTCCGCCTCTTCGGGCGTGATCGTGAAGCTGGCCTGTTTCTGCTGGAGTTCGGAAAAGCGCTGGAATTCGTGGTCGGTGAGAAGTTTCGCCATGTCTTACGAGATGAGGCGCGCTGCCCGGCAAGGCTGCCCGGCGCGGCGCGGTTTTGGGAGGGGCGACATTCTAACCGGATTCGATGGCGTGCCGGGACGTGGAACGGCGCGCGGCGCAGGCGAGGCTGCTGATGACCGGGCGCGGCGAGCGGAACGCCCCGACGCCAGGCCCTGCGCCTCGCGCTAACCTACCGCCGGCGCGTCCTGCTCGCGAAACATCGAGAGCGCCTCGGCCGTTTCGCGCAGCAGATTCGTGGCGTCGTCGAGCGAGGGCGCCACGTATTCGTCGATCCGCTTCAGGAACGGGCACGTGAGCGCCGCAATGGCCTGGCCCGAAGGCCCGAGCAGCGGAAACGTCACGTCGGTCACGCCGAAGATCTGCTGGCTTTCCTTGCGCAGGAAGCCCGCGGCACGCACGCGTTCGCACGCGGCTTCCAGGGCGTCGTGATCGATGGTCACTTCGCCCTTCACCTTGGTGTGCTCCGCGAGCATGTGCGCGCGCTGCTCAGGCGCCTGAAACGCGAGCATGGTGCGGCCCGAGCCGGTGTCCACGAGGCCCACGCGCGAGCCGAGCCGCACCGCGATGCCCCACGTGCCGGGGCCGTCCACCTGCGCGATCACGAGTAGGTTGCCGCGATCGTAGACGGCGAGGTGGCACGACTGCTCGGCCGTGTTCGCGAAGCGGTGCATGAGCGGCTGCGCGTAAGCGATCAGCCGCTCCATGGGCGGATGCCGGTGCGCGAGCGCGAAGAGCTTGAGCGAAAGCGAATAGCGGTCGCCGCCTTCGGATCGCACCACGTACTGGCGCGCCACGAGCCGCTCGAGCATGCGATACATCTCGCTCGCGTTGCGGCCCAGCAGCTTCGTGATCTCGGCGCGCGTGAGACCGCCGCGCTGGTCCGAGAGCAGCTCCAGTATGTCGAGCCCTTTGTCGAGCGCCGGCGCGCGGTAGCGGTCGGACTCGTCTTTCGGCTCGTCCCGCTGGTTCCTTTCCTCCGGCAGATCCCGTTCATCCCGCTCTGCCGCGCCTTCGCTGTCCTTCCCGTCCCCGTTGTTCATCGGCTGCGTTCCCGTTGCCTTGCTCATCGGATTATCCCGGCGCGTGAGTGTAGAGGCGAGGCGTCAGGCCGCCGCCAGGGAAAACACGGACGCATGGTGCGGTGCACTTGCCTTGACGTCCATAGGTTCGCCTATGAATAATAGATTCATTAATGAATTCACGCACTCATGTCCAACGTAGAGCCAAAGCGCACCCGAGCATCACGGAGAAACCCTTGAGCGGCCCACTGCCTACCGACCCGCGGCTGATCCTGCTGAGCCCGGAGGACAACTGCCTGATTGCGGGGGCGCGTCTGGAAGCGGGCACGCAGCTGGATATAGAAGGCGAGCGCGTCACGCTCGCGAAGACCATCGACGTGGGCCACAAGGTGGCCCGCCGCGCGCTGGCGAAAGACGAAAAGGTGGTGCGCTACGGCGCGCCCATCGGCCATATGACCGCGCGTGTCGAGCGCGGCGAGCACTTGCATACCCACAACCTCGAAAGCGACTACCTGCCCACTTACACCCACGACTCGGGCCACGAGTTCGTGAACCACTGACCGAATGCGGCCCGCGCCGTGCCGGATCGAATCATGAGCGATAGAGACGTAATCGAATCAACGGCGGCCGTCGGCCCGGGCGAGGCGCGCCCCGTGCTGCAGGGCTGGCTGCGCAGCGACGGCCGCAAGGGCGTGCGCAACGTGGTGGCCGTGGCCTATCTCGTGGAGTGCGCGCACCATGTGGCGCGCGAGATTGCCGCGCACTTCCGTACGCCACTGGGCGGCTTCGACGTGAGCGAGGCGAACGCGGAGGGTTCAGCGGCCGGGGAACCGCCCGTGCATCTGATCGGCTTTCCCGGCTGCTACCCGAACAGCTACGCGGAAAAGATGATGCAGCAGCTCGCCACGCATCCGAACGTGGGCGCGGTGCTGTTCGTCTCGCTGGGCTGCGAGAGCATGAACAAGCACTATCTGGCCGACGTGGTGCGCGAAAGCGGCCGGCCGGTGGAGGTGCTGACCATCCAGGAGAAAGGCGGCACGCGCAGCACGATCGAGTACGGCGTGGACTGGGTGCGCAACGCGCGCCGGCAACTCGCGGCACAACGCACGGTGCCTATGTCGCTCGACGAACTCGTGATCGGTACCATTTGCGGCGGCTCGGACGGCACGAGCGGCATCACGGCGAACCCCGCCGTGGGCCGCGCGTTCGACCACCTGATCGCACACGGCGCCACCTGCATCTTCGAAGAAACGGGCGAGCTGGTGGGCTGCGAGTACCACATGAAGAACCGCGCGGCCCGGCCCGAACTCGGCGACGCGATCGTGGCCTCCGTCGAGAAGGCCGCGCGCTATTACACGGTGCTGGGCCACGGGTCGTTCGCGGTGGGCAATGCCGACGGCGGGCTCACCACGCAGGAGGAGAAGTCGCTGGGCGCGTATGCGAAGAGCGGGGCGTCGCCTATCGTCGGCATCGTGAAGCCGGGCGACGTGCCGCCCACGGGCGGCCTCTATCTGCTCGACGTCGTGCCCGACGGCGAGCCGCGCTTCGGCTTTCCCAACATTAGCGACAACGCCGAGATTGCCGAGCTGATTGCCTGCGGCGCTCACGTGATCCTGTTCACGACAGGGCGCGGTTCGGTGGTCGGGTCCGCGATTTCGCCGGTTATCAAGGTGTGTGCAAACCCGGTCACTTACCGTAATCTGTCGGGCGACATGGACGTGGACGCCGGCCGCATTCTGGAAGGCCGCGCCACGCTCGACGAAGTCGGGCGCGAGGTGTTCGAACAGACGCTGGCGGTGGCGCAAGGGGCGCCGTCGAAGTCCGAGGCGCTCGGTCACCAGGAATTCATCCTGACCTACAAGACGTTCGAGCCGGTTGGCCCCGCATGCCTGCCCGCCAGTGCGCAGCCGCGCGGCGCGTTTGCCGTCGTGCCCAACTGATCGAACCCGGAGGAGACACCATGACAGCAGTGCTGCACCCCAAAGTGGCCGGCACGCGGCGCATCGGTCGCCGCGACGTGGAGGTCACCGGGCTCAGTCTCGGCACCGCGCCGCTCGGCGGCCTGTATCGCGATCTCTCGGACGAAGAGGCGCAAGCCACCGTGGATGCCGCCTGGAACGCAGGCGTGCGCTACTTCGATACGGCGCCGCACTACGGACACACGAAGGCCGAGCATCGGCTTGGCACGGCGCTGCGCCGCTACCCGCGCGCGGACTACGTCGTGTCCACGAAGGTGGGCCGCCGCTTCGTGCCGCGCACCACGCCCTATGACGGCAGCGAGGGCTGGCAAAACCCGCTGCCGTTCCAGGCCATCTACGACTACACGCACGACGGCATTCTGCGTTCGTTCGAAGACAGCCAGCAGCGGCTCGGCATGGTCGATATCGACATCGTGCTCGTGCACGACATTGGCCGCTACACGCACGGCGAGCGCAACGCGCACTACTGGAAGCAACTGACCGAAGGCGGCGGCTTTCGCGCGCTGGACGAACTGCGTTCGTCCGGTGCGGTGAAGGCCGTGGGACTGGGCGTGAACGAAGGCCAGGTCATTCTCGAAGCGATGGCGGAGTTCGACATCGATTGCGCTTTGCTCGCGGGCCGCTACACGCTGCTGGAGCAAGGCACGCTGGAAGACCTGCTGCCCGCCTGCACCGCGCGCAACGTGAGCATCCTGCTGGGCGGCGCCTTCAATTCGGGCATTCTCGCGCGCGGCGTGCAGGGCGACCTGAAGTTCAATTACGGCGATGCACCGCCCGAAGTGATCGAACGCGTGGCGCGGCTCGAAGCCGTGTGCCGCGCGCACGACGTGCCGCTCGCGGCGGCGGCGCTGCAGTTTCCGTACGCGCATCCCGCGGTGGCCACGGTGCTCACGGGCGCGCGCACGCCGGCCGAACTGATGGAAAACGTGGGCTCGTTCGAGCGCGCAATTCCCGCTGCGCTGTGGCGCGCGCTGCGCGAGGAAGGGCTGCTCGACCCGCGGGCGCCCGTGCCCGGGGACGCGCCGTGACGGCCGCATCGACGCCGCCCGCGCATTCGAGCGCGGTGCCGCGCATCGACGCCCATCAGCACTTCTGGAAGCCCGAGCGGGGCGACTACGGCTGGCTCACGCCGGAACTCACCACGCTCTATCGCACCTTCGGTCCCGCCGACCTCGCGCCGCTGCGCGAAGCGGCGCACGTGGCGCGCACGGTGGTCGTGCAGGCGGCGCCTACTGTCGACGAAACGCGTTATTTGCTGGATCTGGCGCGCGAAGACGAGTCGGTAGCGGGCGTAGTGGGCTGGGTGCCGCTCGACGATCCGAACGCGCCGCAGTGGATCGCCGAACTCGCACGCGAGCCGAAATTCAAGGGCCTGCGCCCGATGCTCCAGGACCTGCCCGACGACAACTGGATAGCCACCGCGCCCATCGCGCCCGCCATCGACGCGATGATCGAGCACGACCTCGCGTTCGACGCGCTCATCTTTACGCGCCACGTGGCGGCGCTCGAAACGTTCGTGCGCCGCCATCCGCGGTTGCGCGTGGTGATCGACCACGGCGCGAAGCCGCCCATCCGCGACGGCGCCGGCGATGGCAATGGCGACGCGGGCTTTCGCGCCTGGGCCGACGGCATTGCGCGGCTCGCGCAGCTTTCGCACGTGCAGTGCAAGCTCTCCGGGCTCGCCACCGAAGCGGCGCCGGGCTGGACCGAGGCCACGCTGCGTCCGTACGTCGATCATCTGCTGGCCACGTTTGGCGCCGCGCGCCTGATGTGGGGTAGCGACTGGCCTGTGCTGAATCTCAACGGCGACTATCTGCGCTGGCACGACGCTGCGCAGACGCTGCTCGCCGGCCTTTCCGCTGCACAGCGCGACGCCGTATTCGGCGGCAATGCCGCTGCGTTCTATCGTCTGTCAGCTCGCTGACGTATGTCTCGCGTGGAGCGCGTGCTGCAATAGCCAGTATGTCGCGCGCGCAATTTCGAGTGGAGCCGTGCATGGTACAAAGACTCAACGGAAAGACGGCATTGATTACCGCAGCGGGCCAGGGCATCGGGCTCGCCACTGCCGAGCTGTTTGCGCGCGAAGGCGCGCGCGTGATTGCGACCGACATTCGCATCGATGGCCTCGCGGGCAAGCCAGTCGAGGCGCACAAACTCGATGTGCTCGACGCGTCGGCTATCGAAGCGCTCGCACGCGACGTGGGGCCCATCGACGTGCTGTTCAACTGCGCGGGCTTCGTGCACGCGGGCTCCATTCTGGAAGCGAGCGAAGAGGACTGGGACTTTGCGTTCAACCTCAACGTGAAGGCGATGTACCGCACCATTCGCGCGTTTCTGCCCGGCATGCTGGCGAAGGGCGGCGGGTCGATCATCAACATGTCGTCGGCGGCGTCGAGCATCAAGGGCGTGCCGAACCGGTTCGTCTACGGCGCGTCGAAAGCGGCTGTGATAGGGTTGACCAAGTCCGTCGCGGCCGACTTCGTGACGCGCGGCATTCGCTGCAACGCGATCTGTCCGGGCACCGTGGCGTCGCCCTCGCTCGAAGAGCGGATCGCCGCGCAGGCCAAGGCGCAGGGCATCACGGTAGACGCCGCGCGCGCGGCCTTCGTCGCGCGCCAGCCGATGGGCCGCGTCGGCAAGGCCGAGGAAATCGCGGCGCTGGCGTTGTATCTGGCTTCGGACGAATCGGGCTTCACCACCGGCCAGGCCCATGTGATCGACGGCGGCTGGGCGAATTGAGCGCTTGCCGTTTGCTTTCACGGACCACTCGCATTGACCCGCATTGAGCACCTTTCTCCACTGAACACACAGGACACGCAACGATGAAACTGCTTCGTTATGGGCCGAAAGGCCAGGAAAAACCGGGCTTGCTGGATGCCGAGGGCAAGATTCGCGACCTGTCCAGCGTAGTGCCCGACATTGCAGGCGACGTGCTCACCGACGCGGGCCTCGCGAAGCTGCGCGCGGTCGACGTCGCATCGCTGCCCGTGGTGGAAGGCAATCCGCGCATCGGGCCGTGCGTGGGGCGCATCGGCAAGTTCGTCTGCATCGGCCTCAACTATGCGGACCATGCGGCCGAATCGAACCTGCCGGTGCCCACGGAGCCCGTCGTCTTCAACAAGTGGACGAGCGCCGTGGTGGGTCCGAACGACGACGTGGAGATTCCGCGCGGCTCGAAGAAGACCGACTGGGAAGTGGAACTGGGCGTGGTGATCGGCAAGCCCGCGAAGTACATCGACGAAGCGAATGCGCTCGACTATGTGGCGGGCTATTGCGTGGTGAACGACGTCTCCGAGCGCGAGTGGCAGATCGAGCGCGCGGGGCAGTGGGACAAGGGCAAGGGCTTCGATACGTTCGGCCCTATCGGCCCGTGGCTCGTGACGCGCGACGAAGTGGCGAACCCGCAGAACCTGGACCTGTGGCTCGAAGTGGACGGCCATCGCTACCAGAACGGCAACACGCGCACGATGGTGTTCACCGTGGCGAAGCTCGTCTCGTATCTCTCGCAATGTATGAGCCTTCAACCCGGCGACGTCATCTCCACGGGCACGCCGCCCGGCGTGGGCATGGGCGTGAAGCCGAACCCCGTGTATCTGAAGGCGGGCCAGACCATGCGCCTTGGTATTCAAGGGTTGGGCGAGCAGCAGCAGCGCACGTATGCCGCTGAATGAGCGGCCGCAATAAGTAGCGGCACGCAGTCGAGCAAGTAATCGAGGAAGTGAGCGAACAAATAAGCGAGCAAGCGTTCGCGGCAACTGTCGCGGTCACGTGAGCGGGCACGCGATGCATGGGCGCCTACGCCGAAGCGGCGAGGCGCCCGTTTTCTTCCGGCAGCCGGTTGATCGTGCCTTGCGCGACGGCCACCAGTTTTTCCTCGCCCGCATCCACCACGAACACGCTGCACTGGCACGTCGCCTGTTGACGGCTGGCGTAGATGACCTGCGCACGCGCAAGCAGCACGCCGCTCACTGCGGGCCTCAGATAGTTGATCTTGTATTCGCCCGTCACGACCTTCGGCCCCAGCGCCAGCGCGCCCGCGAACGTCAGCGCGTTGTCCGCCAGATAACTCAGCACGCCACCATGCACGAAGCCGTGCTGCTGCCTCAATTCGTCGCGCACGGGAAGGCACAGCGTCAGATCCCTCGTCCCCACATGCGTGAGTTCGGCGCCGAGCAGCATGCTGAACGGTTGGGCATGCAGCGCGCCGCGCGCGCGATCCAGTAAATCGGTCATTGTCGTTCCTCGGGGCCGGTCCGTCCGCTGCGACGTCCCTCACACTGGCCCTGTTGACGTTCTCAGGACTATAGGAGGCGTGTTGCGATCGGACAAGGACGGCTTGGTCGCAGCGTCCGCTTCGCGCACTCTCCATGCCGCCCCGTTTTTTGCGCTCAAGCCAACGTTTGCGCGGCCGTAAACCAGGGCGTGAGCGCTGGTGGCGGGTCGCGCTGCGGCGTCTCACCGCTTTCCTATTCCTCGCAAGTCAGGTGTTCAATGTTCAGCAAGATCAAGGTCGCATCCGGCCTGTTATGTGTTCTGGCCGCTTTTTGCGTGTTGCAGGTGGTGACCGAGGGGCTGGGGTTCTGGTCGCTCACGCGCACGCACGATGACGTAGGCGATCTCTCCAACATCGCGCTGCGGCAGATGGATGCGGTGAACGAGACCACCCAGCATCTGATGGACGCACGCATCAACCTCGCGCGCGCGGGCACGCGGATGGTTCGCGGCGGGACCGAGCCCACCGACATCGTTCAGCACGCGCGCGAGCAGCTCGCGCTCGCGGAAAAATCGTTCGCCACATTTACGGGCGCACGCAAGATGAGCGCCGAAAACAGCGCGCGCGCCGCGGCACTCGCCGAGCGCTTTCAGAAACTGCATGGCGCGCTGACCGAACTCGCGCAGTTTCTCGACGCGGGCAACATCCAGGCGTTCCTCGATCAACCGACGCAGTCTTTCCAGGACGCGTATCTCGCCGAGCAACACAATTTCGTGCAGTTCAGCACGGCGGCGAGCCGCGCGTCGCTCGATTCCATCGACAGCCGTCTTGCGTTGTTCGACGGCGTGGGTCTCGCGATTCTCTTCATGCTCGTCGCGCTCACGGTCGCGGTCTACATCGCGTTGCGGCGCGGCGTGGTGGGGCCGCTCGAAGACGCGGGACGTCACTTCGAGCGCATCGCGCAAGGCAAGCTGAACGAACCGGTCGTGGCTCAGGGCACCAACGAGATCGGCCGTCTCTTCTCTGGTCTCGCGAGGATGCAGGCCAGCGTGGCGCGCACGGTGAAGGTGGTGCGTGAAGTGGCGGACTCCATCCATATCGGCGCCGACGAAATCGCCACGGGCAACGCGGATCTTTCGGCGCGCACCGAGAACCAGGCGGCGTCGCTGGAAGAAACCGCCGCGAGCATGGAGGAGCTGACCTCCACCGTGCGCCGCAACGCCGACCACGCGCGCGAGGCGAACGAACTCGCGAACACCGCGCTCGATGCCACGTCACGCGGCAGCGAAGTCGTGAACGAAGTGGTCGACAAGATGCGCGGCATTGCGCGCAGCTCGGACAAGATCGCGGAGATCATCGGCGTGATCGACGGTATCGCATTCCAGACCAACATCCTCGCGCTGAATGCCGCCGTGGAAGCGGCGCGCGCGGGCGAGCAAGGCCGCGGCTTCGCCGTGGTGGCCGGCGAAGTGCGCGGGCTGGCCCAGCGCAGCGCGCAATCGGCCAAGGAGATCAAGACGCTGATCAGCGAATCCGTCGCGCAGATTCAGGGCGGCTCGGAATTGGTCGAGCGCGCGGGCGAAGCGATGAGCAACGTGTCGGCATCGATTTCGCGCGTGACGCAGATGATGGCGGACATCACCGCGTCGTCGATGGAACAGAGCACCGGCATCGAGCAGGTCAACCAGGCCGTGGTGCAGATGGACGAGATGACGCAGCAGAACGCGGCGTTGGTGGAAGAGGCCGCGGCCGCCGCGGCGTCGCTGCATCAGCAGACGCAGCAGTTGAAGCAGGCGGTTTCGGTGTTCGAGATTTCGGAGGCCGTGCTGGGCGACGCGCGCAGCGGCGGCATGTCGGCGGGGCGGCGAGTGGAGCCCGCGGGCGCGTTCGCGGCGGCTTGAGCGCGAATGGCTGCACGCGTTTCGTTTGCGTGCGGTGGGCTCGTTTAGTTGACGCTCGCGGGCTTCAGCGGCGCGAGCTTGTTTGCGTTGAATCGAAGCGCTGGCTTGAGTTTTAGTCCGCTAGATGAGGGCACTCGATAAGAGCGCCCTCATGGGACTGTCGTTGCGCTGACGGCGCTCAAGGCAGCGCGGCGTAAGCGGTGGCGAGATGGTACGGCGTGGTGGACGGCATGTCCGCGCGCGCAACGTCGCCTGCGGGCGTCTTGCACTCGAACCAACCGCGCGCGTGCAGAAAGCGCTCGCGAAAGCGCTCGATCTGCTGCGGCAGCGCTGCGCGCACCGCGACGTCGCTATGTGTGGCGAGCGCGCGCAGATATTCGGTCTGCGCCCAGATGCGCTGCGTGGCATCGAGCATGCCGCCGTGTTCATCGAGCGCCGCGGCCACACCGCCTGTCGATGCGTCCACGCCGTGCTGTTGCGCGAACGTGAAGGCGCGCGACATGGCCTCGTAGAGGCCCGAGTCGCCAAGCAGACCTTTTGCGCGCGAGACCAGATAGAACCATTCGAACTGATGTCCCGGCTCGAGGCGATTGCCCTCGGCGCCGACGGGCAACTCCGCGATGCAGCCCGTGGGCGCGTGCACGAACGTGCGCGCGATGGCTTGCGTGAGGCGCGTGATGGCGCCGTCGAACGCGGCATCGCGCGTGGCTTCGCGCGCGGCAAGCCAGGCTTCCGTGAGATGCATCAGCGGATTCTGCAGCGGCGTGCCGGTGACGCTGCGAAAGTCTTCGCCCAGCGCCGCATTGAAGAGGCCGCCGTGCGCGGCGAAGCGCTCTTCGATCAGCGCGGACGTGCTGTGCACGACACCCAGCGCGTCGCGATTGCCGAACTGCGCGCCATACACGGAGCACGCGAAGACGACGAACGCGTGCGTGTAGAGGTCTTTCGTGGTGTCGAGCGGCGCGCCGTCCGGGCCGACGCTGTAGAACCAGCCGCCGTGACGGCGATCTTCGAACGTGTGGCGCAGGGCATCGAAGAGCGTGTGCGCGTGGGCGTCGTCGTTGGCGAGCGAGAAGACGAACAGCTGGCGCGCGCACGCCATCGCGCGATAGCGGGTGACGGGCAGCGGACGGTGATCGTCCGCCGTCACCGCTTCATAGGGCAGACGCAGCGCGGCGTTGAAGCCGGCGTTGCGCCACAGCGGCAGAATCACCTGAGAGAAATGATCGCGCAGCGCGGCTGCCGGCGTGGATGCGTTCATCTGGGTAAGCGTCGCGTCGGCGCGTGCGTGGGAACTGCGCGCACGCATGCGGACGGCGGTAGATCGGGAAGGTTGCGATTGTACGCCGTTCGCTTTGCGCGTCTCATCGCGGGCATGGCGCGCGACGCCTGTGGGCGAGCGTCAGCGGCGTGGTGCTGTCGGGTGTTTCGGAGAATGCTGGAGTGCCAAGCGAGTGGCAAACGAGTGCCGAATGAGGTCGGCAGAAGCGCGGCTACGTGCGACAATGCCGCCTTGAAATTGCAGCAAGTCCAGACAGCATTGCGGGACGGCCCAACCGAGGCATGGGCCACGGTGAGGCCGCCGCGCGGCGACAATCGCACGTTCCCTATGGCAGATTCCGCAGCACCCAGAACCACTCGCACCTCGCGCGCCGCGTCCACGAAACGGCGCGCTTCCACCGTTTCCACGGATACCGAAAACAAGCTCGCGCGCGCCGCCCAGTCGGTGCAGCGTCTGGCACAACTCACCGACGTGCCGCGCGACGACAGCACGCTCGACCTCTTTCCCGACGACCCCACGCGCGAACTGGTCGAAGCGATGCAGATCGACGTGAGGCAGGGCACGCTCTCGGGTTTCGAATTGCCGGAGGTCGTGCTGGCGGCCGTGACGGCGACCCAGCACGATGCATTGGCCGCCGTAACGGCCGAGCAGGCGAAGCCGGCACGGCGCTCGATGCGTGCGTCGAAAGCGGAAGCCGTTGCTGCGGAGCAGACCGATGGTGCGCAAGACGAGCAGGTGGTGCCCGCCACGGTTGCCCGGGGTGTCGCGAATGAGGTGAGCGAGAAAGCCGCTGAGGATGAGGGCGCGGATGCGGTGACTGCCGCCCGGGCAAACGATACGACTTGCGGCGAAGCTCGCAGCGAAGCTCCGGCGATGGCCACGCTCGCCGCCAGTACCGGACGACATGCAAATGAAACCGCGGTTGCCAATGATCGTGCGGCCACTGCGCCTGGCGATGCGGACCCCGAACCTTCTTCCCCCGACGGGCCGGCCGCCCACGCCGTCGAACGTTCTGCGAGCAAGGACGCGAGTAGTGCGTCGCCGCCGACCGTAACGCAACGCAATGCCTCCTCGCCTGCGCAGACGCTCGCTTCGATCGCGAACACCGCTGCGCCGGCGTCGGACGCATTGCGATCGGTGCTTCAGGCGCGTCAGCAGGCCATGGCCGCGAATGGGTCGACGACCGCCACACCCGGTGTTTCGGCGCAGCGGTTCGCGGCGCCGCGCACGGCAAGTGCGCCGCTGGAGACAGTCGCGGGCAATACCGCGCATCACGTCAGCCCGGAACTGGACCGCGCCCGCACGACGGCGTTTGCCGATACGGTGGATGCGCTCTATGGCGTGATCGCCGATCAGCGCCGCGCCGCCGCAGATCATTCGCGGCGAATGAAGTGGATGCTTTCCATCGTGGTGGGCGCGCTGCTCGCAACGGTGGCGATCGGCATCGCGCAGACGCTGCTGCTGATGCGGCTCACGCGCGACACCACCGCGCAGCAGCAGCGCATGGAGCAAATGCTGATGAGCCAGCAAGCGACGCTCGCTACGCTGCTCGATACCGATTCGGCGACGGTCGCCGTGCCACAGCCGGCCGCACTGACGGCTGCGCGGACGAACGCCACGACTGCGCCTTCCGTGGGAGCCGGTGGACCCGCGCAGGCCACGCAACATTCCGCCGCGACAAGCGCGCGGCACAGCGCGAAATCTCAGCACGCGCATAAGACGAAAGCGTCGTCGGCGACGCATTGACCCGGCCCGCGCCGCCACGCGATATTCGCCTTGAACCGCCCGCCGCTGCCGCCTATCTTTTAAGTCGCTTTCCTCCTTCCGGAGACGACCATGGGCGGCGACGCAGTCAATGTGCACTTCGACAGGACACACCTGGTGCTCGACCTGTTGGATGGGCGGGCCATTCAGTTTCCGCTGCACTGGTTTCCCGTGCTGGAAGCGGCGACCCAGGCGGAGCGCGAGCACTTCGCGATATCGATGGACCGCAAGCAGTTGTACTGGCCGGAACTCGACGAAGACGTGAACGTGACGGCGCTTCTCATGTCGATGGCGGAAGGCACGCGACATTAGATGTCTGTGGTCTATCGAGGCCTTGATCGTCGGATCGCTGGCAACTTTCGGTTTTCGGCTTTCGTGCTGGAAGGGTTGGCGCTCGCGTTGCTCCTTGCCTGCCTTGCCTTGACCGCCGATTGTGTCCGCCAGATGCCGCGTGACGCTTTCGCGTGGCGGTTTCTGCCTACCTCTCAATCGCGACTCGTCCCACGGGCTCGACGTGGCGAGTCCGTGTCGGCCTGCCATGCCTTTTCCGGTGCCTCGCGGATGATCCGGCCCGCGTCGCCTGAACCGGACCTGGGCCGGAAAAGTTCGCGCCAGAAACCGTATATACTGTTTATACCAATTAACGACGGGGATCGTGATGAGCACACCGCAAAGCAAGCAGCCAACGAAGAAGGCGTTCCAGCTCCCGAAAGGCGCAGAGGAACCGGCAACGGGCAACAGCGAGCAGCCTGCCGCCAAGGCGAGCCGCCGCGCCGCCACGTCGAAGCCGGCGGCCGACGCCGCGACGGCGAAGCAGGCGACGTCGGTGAAGGCTGCGCCGGTGAAGGGGAAGAAGGCGCCGGCTACGGGGCAGAAGAAGGCGGGCAAAGCGGTCACTGAAGTGGTAGCCGAGGCTGCCGCGCAAGCCGTCGCGAAAAAGAACGCGGAAAAGAACGGGGAAAAGGCTGCACAGACGCCGGCGAAGAAGAAGGCTGCAGAGGCCGCATCGAAGAAACCCACCAAGGCTGCCAGGACCACCGAAGCCACCAGAGCCACCAAAGACGAACCCGCCGCGAAGGTCGCCGCAGAAGAAAAAGCGCGCCGCGCGAAGAAGGAAAAGGTAGTGCGCGACAGCTTCACGATGCCGAAATCGGACTACGCGAAGATCGCTGAACTCAAGCAGCGTTGTTTGTCCGCGGGCGTGCAGGCGAAGAAGAGCGAGCTGCTGCGTGCGGGCTTGCTGCTGCTCGCCGCGAAAGATGAAAAGGGGCTCGTGGACGCCGTTTCGGCGGTCGAACTCGTCAAGACCGGGCGCCCCGCCAACGCGTAACGTTTCTTTCCGTCGATGCTGTTCCGAGGCCGCCGTGTGCGGCCTTTTTCAATTCCGCCAGCGGCCGATGTATGGCAAGTCACGCAGATACGCCGCTGCGCCAAACGGCCGTCCTCAGTGCGAATGCCGGTGATGGATATCCGGGTAGTGCGCATGCGTATGGGCGATCGCATCGTGCTGATGTGGGTGGGTATGCGGCTCGTTGCCGTCCCAGTCGAAGTCGTGCGTGTGCCGGTGATGTTCGTCATGCCGGTGACGATGGCTGTGCTGCATCGGCTCATGCGTGTGAGCATGTTCGTGACGCTCGCGCAGATGCAGCCAGACGCCCAGCCCCATGAGAACGGCGGCGGCCCAGAACGGCCACGGCGGCATCTGTGGCCAGAAGATGAGGGCCAACGCCACGCCGAACAGCGGGGCAACCGAGAAATACGCGCCAGTGCGCGCGGTGCCGAGGTGGCGCAACGCCACAACGAAGAGCGCAAGGCTCACGCCATATCCTGCGAAGCCGGTGACCATTGCCGCGAGCGCCGTTGCGGCTTCGGGCAGATGGGCGCCTGATCCCAGCGAGATCGCCAGATTGACCGAGCCGGCCACCAGTCCTTTGAGGCAGGCAATCATCGTTGCGTCGTGGGCGGAGATTTTGCGGGTGAGGTTGTTGTCGATGGCCCAGCAGGCACACGCGGCCGCCACGAAGAGTGCGCCCGTCGTCATGCCGCCTGCACCCGGTTGCCAGGAGAGCAACAGGCCGCCCGCCACGATGGCGACCATACCCAGAAAGACCGACAGATCGACGTTCTCGCGGAACACCACCCACGCGATTACCGCGGTGAACACCCCTTCCAGGTTCAGCAGCAGCGACGCCGTGGCGGCCGGCGTCGTGGTGAGGCCGAGCATGAGAAGGGCGGGGCCGGCCACACCGCCCGCGGCGATCGCGCCCGCCAGCCATGGAATCTCAGCGGACGCGATGTGGTCGTTACGCGCGGCTTCCTTTGCGTGCCGCCTTGCTCGCTGTATCGACATGACGGCGGCGAGCCCGATGCCGCTGCCCAGATAGAAGAGCCCCGCCACCATGAACGGAGAAATCGACCCGAGCAACGCCTTGGCAAGCGGAGTCGTGGCACCGAAGAGCGCAGCGGCCAAAAGTGCCGTGAATGCGGCATTCAGGTGAAGACTCGGGCGGGAATTCGGAGGGGCTTGCATGAGACTGAGGATCCATTGAAACGGCAATTGGGCGGCGAGACGCAACGATACATCGACGGCGTGACGTGACGACAGTCGGCCATTCGGTGGAGTGCAGACCGTCTGGAAAAAGGGCGCGAAATAAAGAGATTTGTCCCTGTTTCGGGTGCGCGAGCCCAGCCGCGATCCATGGTGCCTGTATGTTGTATCGCTGCAACGCGTCAATCTTGTCTACGCCGGCTTTTTCAAGGATCTCCAAAAAAATGCTGCGGCGCACTAGCGTCTAACTAGGGAAAACCCTATACTTCATAGGTCAGGGAAAACCCTTAATCACTCAGCACCAACCGGGAGTCGCCATGAGCTTTATCCTCGCACTGTTCCAGAAGGTGAGCGATCTCTTCGCGTCGCCGCACCTGCCGATGGACTCCGACTATTCGTACGAAGCGCGCCACCGCGAAGCCGAGCGCCTGCGCCGCTCGCAGGTCTCGCTGTTCGGCATTCTTGGCGACTGATCGAATCGATTCCCCGTTTTGCGCGGGCGCATTGGCTTTCGCGCAGCCGTCTTTGTCGAACTGCGTGTTTGGCTCACCGTAGGGCCGGGTAGATAGACACGGCAAGAACGCTGCAAGGCCGGCTTTCCCTCAGCGGGAAAGCCGGCCTTTTTAATTGTTGGTCCCTTCCGGTGTCTTCAAATCGAACCGCCTCGTGTGGCTGCTCGCGAGACACGCCGTCGGCGCGTTCGCTTACGGTTCATACACTTGCGGTCGCTGTGCCCAGGTTTTCCACACCCTTGCCAACAAAATATGTGGAAAACCGGCATGCGCCGGGTGGAGGCGCATTTTCTTCCGTACGTCGAGTGGTGCGGCTGCGTCCAAAACCCGTCAAAGCTTCCCGTCTGCTGCCTCTTGGCGCCGTCTGCCCGTCGTTGCAACGCGACACGAAAATCGTTGCCCATCAGTGTCTTGCTGGGCATGTCCGGGCGTTTTCCACAGCCTTGCCAACAAAAAATGGGGATAACTCCGTTAGCCGTTGGGCCGATTGTCGGTGACGAACGGGCGCACCGATAATCAGGCCGTACCTTCCTGCGGCCCCATCACGGAGGCGTCCATGCAATTTCCCACGGGATCTGTTGTTGCGCTGAGCTCGGCGGCATCGACGGTGTTTTCCATCGGCATGATTTCGCTCACCTGGTGGGGCATTCACGAACCCACGCCGTGGCGCGCCGGCGACGTGGTGGTCACGCTGCTCGCGCTGTTCGGGTTCGCGTGCCTCGGTTTCGTGCCGTGGCTGGCCACCTCGCCCATGCGGCATGAGGCCGACGAGTCGCGGGTGGCGATTGCGCGTCGCGCGTTTCTGGCGGGCGTGATCGCGATGTGGCTGTCCATCGTCGCCGCGATCGTCGTCGCATGAAACGCGGCGGACGAGGTCATGCGAGGCACCGGCAAGCCGGCGCCTCGCAACCGGTCACCGCGCGCAGGCGTCGCGATATTATCCATCGCGCAAGCCCGCGCTGCGGTCGCCCACAACGATCAGAACCGCGTGCGCATGCCCACCGTGCCGACCACCTGGTTCGCCGTCGAAGACGCGCCGCCGGCCGTATTGATGAATGCCACGTAGTTCTTGCCCGACGCGTGCTGGTACATCGCTTCGAGGTAGACGTCCGTACGCTTGGAGAGCTTGTAGACCGTCTGGAAGTCGACCTGGTGCCACTTCGGATCTGCGCCGAACGTCGACGTGTTGTCCACGTGCCCGTTCGTGTACGTGTATGCGAGGCCGAGGCTCAGCGCCGGCGTGACCGCGTACTTGCCGTTCACTTCGAAGTTGTTGAAGCTCACCGTGCCGCCCGTCGAACCGAACGAGCCCGAGTTCTCGTACTCGCTGCGGGTGTAGACGAAGCCCGTCACGAACGGTCCGAACGCATAGTTGATGCCGCCGCCGAACGAACGCATGCGGTCCGCGCCGAGCGCGAAGCCGCCCTTGCCGTTCGCCGCCGATTCGGCCAGGTCCACGGCACCCGGGCTGCTCGCCGTGGCACCCTTCGAGCCATTGATCTGCAAAAAGCCGCCGGCTACCGAAAGCGGGCCGTTCGTATAGCTCGCGCCGAAGCTGTAGGCGCGGTTCATCGCGAAGTCCGTGTTGTTCGAGAACGCGTACAGGCCGCCGAACTTGATGCCCGCGTAGTCGTTGCTCGCGAACTTGACCGCGTTGCTGATACGCAGCGAGTGGTTCAGGTTGTCGTTGTCGAACGGGTGCGCAAAGCTCGCGTCGCCGAAGGTGCCCGCGGTAGCCGAGAGCGGCGCCACGTAGTCAACCAGCGAGTCGTACTGGCGGCCCAGCGTGAGCGTGCCGAGCTGGCTGCTCGAAAGACCGACATAGGCCTGGCGGCCAAAGAAGCGACTGTCCTGGCCCAGCTTGCCACTTTGCACGTTGAAGCCGTTTTCGAGGACGAACAGCGCCTTGAGGCCGCCGCCCAGGTCTTCGCTGCCGCGCACGCCGAAACGGCTGCCGTTGATGTTGCCGCTCGTCGCTTGCCAGAGCGGGCCGCTCGTTTTGCCGCTCACCACGTTGTTCGTGTACATGATGCCGGCGTCGATCAACCCGTAGAGCGTGACCGAGCTCTGTGCATGCGCGGCCGATGCGGCGAATGCACCCGCGGTCGCAAGCGCAAACGAAATCTTTTTCTTCACTGGAATAGCTCCTGAACTGTGCTGCAGGGGAAATGAAACTGCGTCAGGAGTGTAAGAAGGCGGCCGCGCGAGAAAAGCCGCTGTGCATGGAGAACAGTCTTGCTCAGGTTGGAACGAAGATGTCATCGCCTTGTCATGTAGCGGCAGCGGACAAGACCGTGCGCGGCCCGAAGCCGCCGCGCACTATATTGATGTGGAGAATCGAATCAGCCGCGCGCCTGCGGATCCACCTTGAACACGCTCACCAGTTGTGCAAGCTGCGCAGCCTGGTCGCGCAGGCCGGCGGCCGCATTCTCCGCCTCGGAGACCATCGACGCGTTCTGCTGTGTCGCCTCGCCGATCTGCGTGACCGCGAGGTTCACCTGCTCGATGCCACCCGACTGCTCGCGCGAAGCGACACTGATGTCCGCAATGATCTGGCGCACTTCGTCCACGCGCTCGACAATGCCCTGCATCGTCGTGCTCGCCTCTTCGGCGATGCGGTAGCCGCTCTGCACTGTGGCGGTGGATTCGGCGATGACCGCGTCGATCTCCTTCGCCGCCGCCGCGCTGCGTTGCGCGAGCGCGCGGACTTCCGCGGCGACCACCGCGAAGCCCTTGCCGTGATCGCCCGCCCGTGCCGCTTCCACGGCTGCGTTGAGCGCGAGGATGTTGGTCTGGAACGCGATGCCTTCAATCATGTTCGTGATGTCGGCGATCTTCTGCGACGAGCGGTTGATGTCGCTCATCGTGGCCACCACGCGTTCCACCGCGCGGCCGCCGTTCAGCGCAGCGTCGGCGGCGGTGCTCACCACGGAATTCGCGCGCGCCGCGTGGTCGGCGTTCTGCTGAACCGTCGACGTGATCTGTTCCATGCTTGCAGCCGTTTCTTCCACGCTGCTCGCCTGGGTCGCGATGCGCGAAGCGATCTCGCCGCTCGTGGCCGCGATGCGTGTGGTGCCGTCGGCCATATCGGACGATGCGTGGCGCACCTGCGTGACGATGCGCGCGAGCCCTTCGCCAATGCCATCGATGGCGTGCATGAGCCGCCCGATCTCGTCCGCGCGAGCGCGCGAAGCGTCGGCGCCGTCGGCATCGTCGGCAGTGAAGCCTCGCTCCGCGCGGCCCTTGCCATGCGCGAGACGCACGCTCAGGTCCCCCGCCGCGAGGCGTGCCGCGGCCTTGGCCGCTTCGTCAAGCGGCCGGCTCACGAGTCGCCGCGCCGCCACGAGGAAGACCACCGCGAACGCGATCACGAGCGCGAAGCCCAGCGCGGCGAAGCGGTCGCGCGTCGCGGTCACGTCGGCCATCACTTCGTCGTGAATCGCGACGCCGCCCACGAGCCACTGCCATTCCGGCACGGTGATGAACGAGACGCTCTTTTCGCGCGGGCTCGTTTCGCCGAGCGTTGCGTCGGCGGAGGTGTAGGTGATGCGGCCTTCCTTCGCCTCCAGCATCTGCGAGTAGGGCGCGTTCGCGTCGTCGAAGTGCTGGCCGGCGGCGGCCGGATGAACGATGAACTTGCCGTTGTTCGGCCCCTTCGACGCGTCCACCACGAAGTAGTAGCCGCTGTTGCCGATCTTCATCTGCCGGATGCCGTCTTCCACAGACTGAATCTGCGCGCCCACGTCCACGCCCACGAACAACGCGCCGATCACGCGACCCGCGGCATCCATGACCGGTTTGTACTGCGTGATATAGCGCTTGCCGAAGAGCGGCGCGAGCCCGGTGAAGGTGCGGCCCGCGAGCACAGGGCCATACGCGGGGCCCTTGCGGTCCAGCAGTGTGCCGATGGCGCGCGAGCCGTCCTGCTTCTTGAGCGAGGTGGTCACGCGCACGAAGTCGTCGCCGCTGCGCACGAAGAGCGTGGCGATAGCGCCGCTCTTCGCGAGGAACTGGTCGGGAATCGAGAAATCGAGGTTCAGCACTTTGTCGCCGGCCTTCATCGTTGGCGTGGCGACACCGTTGATGTCCACTTTCTGGGATTCGTCGACGCTGATCTCGCCGGGCAAAAAGCTCGCGAAGAGCGACATCGCGCGGCCCACTTCGGCGGAAAGGGCGTCGTCGAAGAGATGGATCATCGCGGCGACGGAGCGGTCGCGGTCGTCGATACGGGCCAGCACCTGGCGGCTCACCTGCTGGCCAGCCGTGTGGGTGAGCGCCCACGTGAAGACGACGAATATCGACGCCACCAGAACGCAGGACAACGCGGCAAGCCGCGCACCGACACTCATGCCGCGCGGGAACAGAACTTTCATGGGCCTCCTGGGCGCTCGGAAGACGCGGGGAGCGGCGGGCGCCGCATGGCCGCGCGGCGCCCAGTACGTCGGCCCGGTGGTTGGGCCGACGGCGCGCGCGGCAGCCCCGCAGGGTTACGTCACGATCTTGTCAATTACGGCAGACCGCGGCGGTTCTTGAATGCGGGACCGACCAGGGGCAGGGTGGAAGCCCTGGCCACAACCAGGGCGAGGACCAAAGCAAGCCAGAACCACGCCCGGTTCTGGCCGAAACCAGGCGAGCCCAGGCGAGCCCTTACCCCTGGCTCCGCGGACGCCAGGCGCGCAGCAGCAAGGCGTTGGTGACGACGCTCACGCTGGAGAACGCCATTGCGGCGCCCGCGAGCATCGGATTGAGCAGCCCGAAAGCGGCGAGCGGAATGCCGATCAGGTTGTAGACGAAGGCCCAGAAGAGGTTCTGCTGGATCTTGCGCCAGGTGCGCCGCGAAATGTCGATGGCGGCGGCGACGAGCAGCGGGTCGCCGCGCATCAACGTGATGCCCGCTGCGTGCATGGCGACGTCCGTGCCGGTGGCCATGGCAATGCCGAGGTCGGCGGCGGCGAGCGCAGGCGCGTCGTTGATGCCGTCGCCGGCCATGGCCACGATGCCTGCGGTGCGGATTTTCAGGTCGCCGATCACGCGTGCCTTGTCGTCGGGCAGCACGCGCGCGTGCACTTCGTCGATGCCGAGATTGTTGGCCACCGCCGCCGCGCTGCCCTGGTTGTCGCCGGTAATCAGCACGCTGCGAATGCCGAGGCGCCGCAGTTGCGCAACGGCGGCGCGCGCGGACGGCTTCACGGTATCGCCGAAGCCGATCAGCGCGAGCACGGCGGCGGGCTGCGGCCTGGGCGTTGGCGTAGAAGGCGACGGCGCTGCCGAAGCCGCGCCGTGCGCGAAGAGCCACGAGACCGTCTGACCCGCATGCTCGAGTTCGGCCGCACGCGCGGCAAGCTGTGCGGGAATCGCGATGCCGAGTTCATCGAGCCAGACGCCGCTGCCGATGGCGATGCGCCGTCCGTCCACCTCGGCTTCCACGCCGCGGCCGGGCACAGCGCGGGCGTGGGTGGCCGGCAGAGATGCAGCCGTCAGAGGCGCGGCGGTCAGAGGCGCGGCGGTCAGAGATGCAGACGTCAGAGGCGCCGCCGTCAGAGACGCGGCCGCCCGGAGCGCGACCGCCGAAGACGACTCGTGCGCGCCGCCAACGGTCTCTTCCCAGCGCCGCACCACCGCTTTCGCGAGCGGATGGTCACTCTGGCGCTGCACGGCGGCGGCGAGCGCCAGTGCTTCGTCGACCGAAGTGTCGGGCGCGGGTTCGAAGACCGTGACGCTGGGTTGTCCCACGGTCAGCGTGCCGGTCTTGTCGAACGCGACCACGTTGATGCGATGCGCGATTTCGAGCGCCTCGGCGTCTTTGATCAGCACGCCCTGGCGCGCGGCGACGCCGGTGCCGGCCATGATCGCGGCCGGCGTGGCGAGCCCGAGCGCGCACGGGCACGCAATCACGAGCACCGCCACGGCGTTGAGGATCGCAGTCTCCGCGGACGCGCCGGCGAGCAGCCAGCCGCCCAGCGTCACGGCGGCCACGACGAGAATCGCCGGCACGAACACGGCGCTCACGCGGTCCACGAGCCGCTGGATGGGCGCCTTGCCGGCCTGAGCGGTTTCGACCAGACGGATGATGCGGGCAAGCGTGGTTTCCGCGCCAATCGCCGTGGTTTTGACCGCGATGGCGCCTTCGCCGTTGATCGACCCCGCCGTGACCGGATCGTCGGGCTGCTTCGGCACGGGCAGGCTTTCGCCGGTGATCAGTGACTCGTCGATATGCGTGCGGCCTTCCAGCACGGCGCCGTCCACCGGCACGCGTTCGCCGGGCCGCACCACGACCACCGTGCCCACTCGCACCTGCGCGAGCGGCACCTCGCGCTCCTCGTGGCCTGTGCGGATGCGGGCGCGGTCGGGGCGCAGCGCGTTGAGCGCGCGGATGGCGTCCGTGGTCTGGCGCTTCGCGCGCGCTTCCAGCCATTTGCCGAAACGCACCAGCGTGATGACCACGGCAGAGGCCTCGAAGTACAGGTGCATGGCATCGTCCGGATGGACCACCATCTGGTAGACGCTCACGCCATATGCGGCAGACGTGCCGAGCGCGACGAGCAGATCCATGTTGCCGGCGCCGGCGCGCACGGCCTTCCAGGCGGCACGGTAGAAACGCGCGCCGAACACGAATTGCACGACGCTCGCGAGCGCCAGTTGCAGCAGGGCGGGCAGCATCACGTCCGCGCCGAGCGACGCGGCAATCATGGGAACGACGAGCGGCAGGGTCAGCAGCGCGGACATCAGGACCCAGGCAAGTTCGCGACGCACGGCGGCGCGTGCGCGATCGGTGCCGTCGGCGGCGGGTGCCGCTTCGGTTTCTACGACCGGCGTTGCCTCATAGCCCGCCTTCTGCACGGCGGCGACCAGCGCGTCGAGTTCGCTCGCGCTGACCGGTCCGCGCAGATTGACGGTGGCGCGTTCCGTCGCGAGGTTGACCGAGGCGCCCGCCACGCCAGGCACTCGCGCCAGCGCCTTCTCGACGCGCGTGGCGCAGCTCGCGCAGGTCATGCCGCCGATGGCCAATTCGGCGACGGCGGTGGAGAGCGGAACGGCGCCGTAGCCCGCCTTCGTCACGGCCGCTACGAGCGCGTCGGGCGCAACTTCGCGGTTGGTCTCGACGGTGGCTTTTTCCGTGGCGAGGTTCACCGACGCACGCGCCACGCCAGGCACCTTCGCCAGCGCCTTCTCGACGCGCGTGGCGCAGCTCGCGCAGGTCATGCCGGTAATTTCCAGTTCCGACACCGTGGGTTCGGCGCGCGCCTCGGTGGGAAGTTCGGCGGAGAGATCGGTCATGGCGATTGGAGGGTGGCAATGCCACAGTAGCAAGCGGTGTTGGCCGCTGAGCGCGCAGACGGGAAACCGCCCGCATGAACAGCACATAAAACGCAAGTATCGACCTTCCAGTCATGGGAAGGTCAAGCCGGGTCGGTCAACCTAACTGACGCATGGATAGCAGGTAAGTGGGGACCCACATGCCGGGAGCGCCTCATTTTTGCGCTGGCGAGGCAGGGATAATTCCGTATTGACGCCTTTTCATGCCTGGTCGCGAGGGATACGATACAACCCGGCGCGATGGGGAGAAGATCGAGGCGAGGCGAGGAGACGGCCGCGGGGCCGCGCGGCGCAGCCTGTTTCCATCGGCGTCATCTTATGGACCAGACTGATCCGCACAATCAACGAATGATAAAAAATCGTCGCGAACCCTACTCGTTTCAATGGACCTGCGCTGCGCTCGCAGGTTTTGCCTTTCTGGCGGGATGCGCTTCCGCGCCCGCGCCCACCGAAAAAAGCACTGGCTGGGTCAAGGACGAAGTGTCCGACTCTTATGTGTTCGGCTATCCGCTCGTCGTCATGGACATTGCGCGCGACGCCGCCGTAGGCAGCGGGCCGGGCCAGGCGGCGGTCAACACGCTGCGCCATGCCCAGGCGCTGCCGCCCGTTGGCGCAGCGAATCCGACCATGCCGAGCCTGGATACCTTCGATTCCACGGGTTGGCTCGACGTCGCAGACGAACCCGTGATCGTCTCCCTGCCCGACTCGCGCGGCCGCTACGTGGATGCGCGCGCGCTCGACATGTGGACGAACGTGGTGTGGTCCACTGGCGACGCTGGTACCACGCGGGTGACCGGCATCAAGGCCCAGACGGTCGCCTTTGCGGCGGCGGGCTGGAAGGGCGACCTGCCGGCCGGCGTCAAGCGCATCGACGTGCCGACCCGCTACGTGTGGCTCTCCGTGCGCATCCAGACTGCGCGTGGCCGCGACCTTGCCGCCGTGCGCAAGCTCCAGCGCGCCATCCGCGTGGCGCCGCTTTCGGCGTACACGGGCGATGCGCGTCCCGCACCCCAGGTGGCGCGCAACAGCGGCGCCGGCACAGATTCGGCTGCCACCGTGAACCCGGTGGCCCGCGCCGCCGCGCTGGACGCGAACGGGTTCTTCAGCCGCCTTGCGCAGGCGCTGCCCGACAATCCGCCCGCACCCGACGACCCGCACGCGCTCAAGATTCTCTCGGACCTCGGCGTGACGCCGGGGCAGCCGGTGGCGCTGCCCGCCGCCGCGAGCGATGCCGTGGCTGCCGGCTTCAGCGATGGCCGCGATCGCGTGGCAACGGCGCCGTCGAATCTGCTGTCGGCCAATGGCTGGAGCTGGGCGAGCGACAACGCGGGTGCGTACGGCTCGGATTACGCGCTGCGTGCCTACACGGCTTTCACGGAACTGGGCCTCGGAACGAAAGACGACGAAGTGCGCGCGGTGGTCTCGCAGGACAGCGACGGCCACGCGCTGAACGGCGCGAACCGCTACGTCATCCACTTCGCCGCGAAGCAGTTGCCGCCGGTGCGCGGCTTCTGGTCCATTACGGCGTACACGAAGGACGGCGCGCTCGGCGAAAGCGCGCCGGCGCACGTTTCGCTGAGCGACCGCTACGGCCTGCGACGCAGCCGCGACGGGTCCGTGGACGTCTACGTTTCCGCGGTGGGCTCGAAGAAAACGCCCAACTGGGTTCCCGCGCCGCGCAGCGACTTCAAGCTCGTGCTGCGGCTCTACGCGCCGAAGCAGCAGGCGACGGACGGCAGTTGGGAGCCGCCCGCCGTCGAGCGGCAATAAGGCGCGCGACGACGGAACGCATACTGCAACAGACAGCCGGGTAAATAGCCCAGTACACAGCGCCCGGCGCGCTTGCTCGCCCGGCGCGCTGCCCCGGCCACCGCTCGCCTCGGTGGCCGGCTCCCCCTTCCGGCTTGCGTTTTGCATTTATTCACAATGCTCACGCTGTCCCCCTGCAAGCCCGCGACATATACTTCCACGAACCTGAACCACCAACGGTTTGCCCTGGTTGCGACATGTCTGCCGCCGCCGTGCGGCGAGCCTCGCTGGCTCGCCGGCCTGGCCGGCGCGGCTGTCTTCGCGGACCCGCCCTTCGCGGGCAACGCCCACGCGTTCCACCTGTGACCACATCCGAGGCATGGCAAGCATCAACAAAGCATCTCTCACTTCCTCGCTGCGCGCCGTGCGCGATGCAGCGCACAGCCGGCGGGCCCGGCGTATCACGATCGGGCTCGTCGTCTTTCTCGTGCTGTTCGGCCTGCTCGGCTTCTTCGCGGCGCCGCCGCTGATCCGCCATATTGCAGCCCAGCAACTGAGCAAGCAGCTCGACCGGCCGGTTTCCATCGGACGTATTGCGCTCAATCCGTACACGCTGCGATTCGAGGCGGACCGCGTGCATATCGGCGAGCGCGGCGGCTCGGGCGATTTCGCGGACGTGGAGCGGCTCATCGTGAAGCCTTCCTGGACGTCGCTCTTTCGCGGCGCCGCGATCGTGGACGAACTCCAGATCGATTCGCCGCGTTTTCACATCGTTCGCTATGACGCCCAGCGCTTCAATTTCAGCGACCTGATCGAGAAGTTCTCCACGCCGTCGCAGCCCTCCAGCAAGCCCACGCCGTTTTCCATTTCCAACATTCATCTGGAGAACGGCCGCGTCGAGTTCGACGACCGGCTGCTTGGCGAGCAGCACGTGGTGGACCGCTGGTCGCTCGGCGTGCCGTTCATTGCAACGCTGGCTTCGAAGACGGACATCTTCGTGGAGCCGCTGCTGCGCGCGCGTATTGACGGCAGTCAGCTCGCCATCGACGGCAAGACGCTGCCGTTTGCGGCGTCGCGCCAGTCGCAGGTGTCGCTGCGGCTCGATGCGCTCGACGTGCCGCGCCTCATCTCGTACGTGCCGGCCAAACTGCCGGTGACGGTGCAGTCCGGCAAGCTTTCCACGGACCTCAAGCTTAACTTCCTGATGTCGGGCGATACGCCTTCGCTCACGGTTTCCGGCACGGTGGATCTGGACGACGCCAACGTGCTGGACCCGAACAAAGCGCCGTTCTTCGCGGCGCGCGCGGTGCACGTGGCGGCGTCCACACTCGAGCCGCTCAAGAGCGTCTATCACTTCGACGAGATCCGGCTGGACGGCGCGGACGCAACGCTCACACGCGACAAGGCCGGCGTGCTGAGCGTGCGGCGGATGTTCGCGGGCTCGCCGCAGACGTCGGCGAGTGCGCCGCGTAGTGCCAGCGCGCCGGCTGCGGGGTCGGCGCCGGGTGCTGCTGCTACTTCTACTGGCGCTTCGGGTGCGTCCGCGTCGTCGGGCGCTGCTTCGGCCGCTGCCGCTGCATCCGCACCGAAGCCCGAAGCGGCCACCACCACCGCCGCGCCGCTCGACCTCGCCATCAAGCGCTTCGCGCTTAACGACAGCATCCTGCGCTTCACCGACGAAACGCCGTCGAGGCCTGTCGTGTTCGGGCCTACCCAAGTCTCGGCCACGCTCACGGATTTTTCGACGCTCGCCAAAACGAACGCGCACTACGGGCTGAACCTGGCATTCGACGGCGGCGGCTCGCTCGCCGTGAGCGGCGCATTGGGCCTCGTGGCGAAGACGGCGGACGCCAAGATCGACGTCAACGCATTGCCGCTCGCCCCGCGCCAGCCGTATCTCGACAGTGTGACGGCCGCTCAGGTGCTGGACGGCACGCTTACCGCCAACGCGAACGTCAGCGCGAACTGGAGCGCCACGCCGTTCCAGCTCCAGGTAGGCGCGAGCGACATGCAACTGAAGTCGCTGAAGGTTGCCATGCGGGGCGCTGGACGCGGATCAAGCGGCACGAGCAACGAGCCCGTCATCGCACTGGCAGACGGCCGCGTCCAGGTGAAGAAAGTGGATCTGGCGGCCCAAACAGCGGACATCGACGCCGTCGACCTCAAGGGCCTGAAGGTGAACGCTGAGCGTCGCAAGGACGGCAGCATCGACCTGGCCGACCTTGCGGGCACGCACGAAGCCGCGCATGAAGCGGCCCCGGCGCATCCCGCGGCCCACGCAACCGGAAAGACCGCCCAACCGGCTGCGCCCGAATGGCACTACCGCATCGGTACGCTCTCGCTCGCGGATTCCGAAGCGAACTTCACGGACAGCACCACCGCGCGCCCGGTGAAGCTCAACGTCGCGCCGCTGCAACTCAAGGTGCAGCAGATCACGGACAACATGAGTCACGCGCTGCCCGTTGAACTGCATGCCACCGTGAACCGCAAGGGCACGCTCGGCGTGACCGGCGACGTGACGCCCACGCCGCTGAAAGCCGCGGTGCGCGTGAACGCGGACCGTCTCGACGTGGCCGCGCTGGAGCCGTACTTCGGCAACGTACTCAACGTGACGATTGCGAGCGCGTTCGTCACCGCGAACGGCGATCTCGCCGCGACGCAGGGCAAGGCCCTCAAGGCGTCGTATCGCGGCGACGCGGCGCTCGTGGACGTGCGGATGCTGGACAAGGCGACGTCGGACCCGTTCGCGGGCTGGCGCTCGCTCGCGCTCACGAACCTGAAGGCGAACTACGACGAGCGCGGTACCGACGTGGACGCAGCACGCGTCACGTTCTCGAACTTCTATGGCCGCGTGCTGCTCGATGCACAAGGCAAGCTCAATCTCAAGGACGTGGTGGCGCATCAGACGGGCGAGGCGCAGTCGCTCACGCGCGACAACAGCGGCAAGGCGCCCGTACCGCTCTCGCCGCCCACGGCGGCGGAAGCGGCGGCGGCATCGGCTACCGCGGCAACGACGGCAACGACGGCAACGACGGCTAAGACGGCTAAGACGGCTAAGACGGCTAAGACGGCTACGACGGCGGCAACGGTGGCAACGGCAAAGCAGGCCTCGGGCGCGCGGCCCGCGTCGGCGCCGCCTGTTACCGTGGTGGCGGCGAAAGAGCCGGAAAGCCCGGTGCGCATGCACTTCGGCGAACTGCTGCTGCGTAGCGGCCGCGTGACCTACACGGACAACTTCGTGAAGCCGAACTACACGGCGAACCTGGTCGACATTCAGGGCAAGGTGGGCGCATTCGGCACGCAGTCCACCACGCCCGCGCCCGTGGACGTGGCCGCGAAGCTGGCGGCCAACGGGCCGGTGGCCATTCGCGGCTCGGTGAATCCGCTCATCGAAAAACCGCAGCTCGACCTCACGGCCACGGCGCACGACGTGGAACTCACGAACCTCACGCCGTATTCCACGAAGTACGCGGGCTATCCGATCACGAAGGGCAAGCTCAATGTCGATCTGCACTACACGCTCGAGAACAACCAGCTGACTGCGAACAATCACCTGTTCATCGACCAGCTCACGTTCGGCGATCACGTCGAGAACGACACGGCGACGAAGCTGCCGGTGCGCCTCGCCATCTCGCTGCTCAAGAATTCGAGAGGGCAGATCGACGTGAACATTCCGGTATCGGGCTCGCTCGACAATCCGCAGTTCAGCTTTGGCAGCCTGATCTGGCATGCCGTGCTCAACCTTTTGCAGAAGGCCGTGACGTCGCCGTTCACGCTGCTCGCGAACGCGTTCGGTGGAGGCGGCGAGGAACTGGGCTACGTCGAATTCGCGCCGGGGTCGGCCGATCTCACGGAGGCCGACAACCAGAAGCTCGACAAGATCGCGAAGGCGCTGGCAGACAAACCGTCGGTGAAGATCGATCTGATTGGCCGCGTCGATCCGGCCGTGGACGAGCCCGCGCTGCGCAACCTGTACGTGGACCGCCTCGTGCGCCAGCAAAAGCTCAAGGACACGATCGGTAAGGGCGAAAGCGTGGATCCGATGTCGATCAAGGTGGACCCGGCCGAGTACGAAAGCTATCTCGCGAAGGTCTACAAGGCGGCGGACTTCAAGAAGCCGCGCAATTTCATCGGTCTCACGAAGTTCCTGCCCGCCGACGAGATGAAGAGCGCGCTCGCCGAGCACGCGCCCATCAACGAGGCCAGCCTGCGCGATCTCGCACAACGTCGCGCACAGAGCGTGCAGCAGTATTTCGAAGGCAAGGTGGATTCGAGCCGCGTGTTCATCGTCGCGCCGAAGCTCAACGCCGACGGTATCAGCGACAAGGGTGCGCCTACGCGCGTGGACTTCGGTTTGAAGTAGAGCGCCCCGCGCGAGGCGAAGCATCGCGCCGCACGGGCGAATGCCCGGCGGCGCGATTTTTTTATGCCGAGCCGGTTTGGGCTTCGGTCGATGCTTCGGTTTGCGCTTCGGTCTTTGCAGCTTCGGCGTTTTGCTTCGCCGTGGCCGGGCCCGCTCGGCTCGGCGCCCGGTTCGAGGCCGCGCGCGTGCGGCCGAACGCATGCTGCTCGATCACGCCGGCAAGCGTGGCGAAGGCAGGATCGATCTTCTCGTTGGGCACGCACGCGTAGCCGAGCAGCAGGCCGCGCTGCGGTGCAGAGCCGTTGCCGCCTGCATCGCTATTGCCGGCGCCGCTCATGTCGCCGTTGCCGCTGTAATACGCCGCGAGCGGACGCACGATCACGCCCGCGTCGAATGCGGCCGCGGCTACCGCGCGGTCGTCGGCGTGGTCGGGCAGGCCGAGTACGAGGTGCAGCCCGGCTTCGTCGCCCATCACGGGCAGCGCGTCGCCAAAGTGCCGCGTAATGGCGTCGATCAGCATCTGGCGACGCTCGCCGTAAAGCGCCCGCATGCGGCGCACGTGCGAGGTCAGGTAGCCGTCCATGATGAATTCGGCGAGCACGGCCTGCTGCATCAACTGACCTTCGCGGTAAAGCTCGGCCACGCCCGTGCGGAACACGTCGACGAGGTGCGGCGGCGCGATCATGTAGCCGATGCGCAGGCCCGGAAACAGCATCTTGCCGAGGCTGCCCACGTAGATCACCTGGCCCGCTTCGTCGAGCCCTTGCAGCGACGCGAGCGGACGGCTGCCATAGCGGAACTCGCTGTCGTAATCGTCTTCTATGATCCACACCTTGTGCTGCCGCGCGTATTCGAGCAGCGTGCGGCGGCGCGCGAGGCTCATCACCATGCCGAGTGGGTACTGGTGCGAAGGCGTGACGAGCGCGAGCCGCGGTGGATCGAGCAGATCGGATTCGCGTGGGTTGAGCCCTTCGCTGTCCACGGGCACCGGCACGAGCGTGAGCCCCGACGATTGCAGCACGCTGCGCGCGCCCCAGTAGCACGGCTCTTCCACCCATACTCGATCGCCCACGTCGGTGAGCAGGCGCACGGCAAGGTCCATCGATTGATGGATGCCGGTCGTGATGATGATCTGGTCCGGTGTGCAGTTCACGGACCGCGCCACGCGCAGGTAGTCGGAGAGCGCGCGCCGCAACGGCCGATAGCCGCCGCCGGGCGCATAGGTGAGCAGATCCGCGTTCGCCTCTTTCCATAGCCGCGCTTGCAGGCGGCTCCACGTGCGCGCGGGAAATTCGGCGACGTCGGGCACGCCCGGCATGAAGGCGCCCCACTGCTTGGGCGAGACGCCAGCCTGATCGATCAGACGTTGCCCGCGCATCGACATGGCGCCTGGCTCGTGGCGCACGGCGGCTTGCGGCGTGCATGCCGTTGCAGTCGTAGCGTCCCTCGAGCGTTCGGTGGCTGTGCCTGGGGCGGGTGCTGCCTTGCTTGCCGTTCCTGCTGCTGGCGCTGTGGAGCCACTTGCCGAAGCCGGCCCGCCCGCAGTGCCCGACGAACCCGCAGTCCCTTGCTCCCGCCGCACGTTCACCGCGGCTTTGTCCGGCCGCGTGTCCGCCACGTACGTGCCGCTGCCCGTCGTCGAGATGACATAGCCCTCGGCGGTGAGCTGGTCGTACACGTGCAGCACCGTGTTGCGCGCAATGCCGAGGTCGGTTGCGAGCGTGCGCGAACTCGGCAGCTTGGTGCCCGGCGCGAGCTGGCCCGTGAGGATGGCCTGCTGCATGAGCCGCAGCACCTGGCGATACATCGGCTCTCCGCATGCGCGGTCGATCCGCGCCGACAGCCAGTCCGCGAGAATGATCGTGTCCAAGTGGCTCTATCCAGAATAATGAAATGGTTCCATATTGTAGAACCGTAAGCGGCTATAGTGGATCACGCCATTAGCTCAAACCCGCCTTGCGGAGGGAGCCAATGGTAAGGAAACTGCATTGTGAGGAGGAGACTGGGGCAATGAAAAAAGGGGACGTGATCGTCAGCTTTCGCGGTGTGCGAAAGACCTATGACGGCGAATCGCTCGTGGTCAAGCAACTTGACCTCGACATCTACCAGGGCGAATTCCTCACGCTGCTCGGCCCGTCGGGCTCGGGCAAGACGACCTGCCTGATGATGCTGGCCGGCTTCGAATTTCCGACCGGCGGCGAAATCTGGCTTGACGGCAAGCTGCTCAACAACGTGCCGCCGCACAAGCGAAACATCGGCATGGTGTTTCAGAACTACGCGCTGTTCCCGCACCTGACCGTCGAGCAGAACGTGGGCTATCCGCTTTCGGTACGCAAGGTATCGGCGGAAGAACGCGCGCAGCGCGTCAACAACGCGCTGAAGATGGTGCGCATGGAAAGCTTCGCAAAACGCTATCCGGCGCAGCTTTCGGGCGGCCAGCAGCAGCGTATTGCGCTTGCCCGCGCGCTCGTGTTCGAACCGAAGCTCGTGCTGATGGACGAACCGCTCGGCGCGCTCGACAAGCAGTTGCGCGAACACATGCAGTACGAACTCAAGTCGCTGCACGAGAAGCTGGGCGTCACCTTCGTCTACGTCACACACGACCAGGGCGAGGCGCTCACCATGTCCGACCGCGTCGCGGTGTTCGACAAGGGCGTGGTGCAGCAGCTCGATACCGTCGACCGGCTCTACGAGTCGCCCTGCAACGAATTCGTCGCGAACTTCATCGGCGACAGCAACCGGCTGCGCGGCACGGTGGAAAGCGTCGACGGCGAGTTCTGCGCGTTCCGTCTTGCGGACGGCACGCGGCTCGTGGGCCGCAACGTGGGCGGTGCGAAGGCTGGCGTGCCCGCGGTAGCGTGCATTCGCCCCGAGCGCATGAAGCTCGCTTCCGGTATTGCAGGTGCCGCAGGCCAGAACGGCAACACGCTCGCCGGCGAGGCGCGCGGTCTCATCTATTTCGGCGACCACGTGCGCATGCGCTGCGGTCTGCCGGAACAGGACGAGTGCTTCGTGAAGGTGCCGCTCGGCACCGATGCGCTCGACGCTTTTGCGCCCGGCCGCCCGGTCGCACTCGAATTCGCGCCGGAGCATCTGCGCGTGTTCGCCTGAGTCCCAGTTGTACACAACAACCCTGTACCAAAGACCACCAGAGAGGAACTGACATGAAAACGATCGGGATGACGCGCTTCGCGGCAGCCGCCGCTACGCTTGCCCTGGCATTCGGCGCAACGGCCGCCGCTGCGGCGGAAGTGACTGTCGTCAACTTCGGCGGCGCCAATGGCGACGCGCAGAAGGCCGCCTTCAACCAGCCGTTCGAGGCGCAGACGGGCAACAAGGTGACCGCCGTCGAATACAACGGCGAGCAGGCCAAGGTGAAGGCCATGGTCGAAGCGAAGCACGTGAACTGGGACGTGGTGGAAGTGGAATCGGGCGACCTGGGCCGCGGCTGTGACGAAGGCCTGTACGAGAAGCTCGACTGGTCGAAGATCGCGAAGAAGTCGGATCTCATTCCCGAAGCGCCGCAAACGTGCGGCGCCGGCATTTTCGTGTGGTCCACGGCGCTCGCCTATAACGCCGACAAGCTGAAGACCGCCCCCGCCAGCTGGGCCGACTTCTGGGACGTGAAGAAATTCCCCGGCAAGCGCGGCATGCGCAAGGGTGCGCGCTACAACCTCGAATTCGCGCTGATGGCCGACGGCGTGGCACCGAAAGACGTCTACAAGGTGCTGGCCACGAAGGCTGGCCAGGACCGCGCGTTCAAGAAGCTCGACGAGCTGAAGCCGAACATCCAGTGGTGGGAAGCCGGCGCGCAGCCGCCGCAGTTCCTCGTGGCCGGCGACGTGGTGATGTCCACGGCCTATAACGGCCGCATCAGCGCCGCGCAGAAGGAAGGCAAGAACCTGAAGGTGGTGTGGAACGGCAGCATCTACGACCTGGACTACTGGGCCATTCCCAAGGGCTCGCCGAACAAGGATCTGGCTGAGAAGTACATCGCTTACTCGCTCTCGCCGAAGCCGCAGCAGGAATACGCGAAGCACATCGCGTACGGTCCGGTGAACGTGGCCGCCATCAAGGCGCTCGACGAAAAGACGCTGGAGAACCTGCCGAACTCGCCCGCCAACGGCAAGAACGCAGTGCTGCAAAACATCTCGTTCTGGACCGACCACGGCGACGAGCTGGAGCAGCGCTTCGCGTCGTGGGCGTCGAAGTAAGCAGCAAGTAACCCGCAAGTAACTAGGAAAGACCGGGCGCGGCCGCGCTGCGCCCCGCGCCCGGCAAGCAACGGTGCGAACCTTCGCTGAAAGGCGAACGGTTCGCGCAGTGAAGAGCATGAGAGGAGTCAGGGTGTGACGACGATGACGATGCCCGCCGACGAGGCCGGCGGATCGACTGCGCGGCTCAAGCGCGAGCTGAAGGCGGCCGAGGCGCGCAAGCGGACGATGGCGCTGCTGCTCGTGGCGCCGCTCGCAATTTTTCTGCTGCTGATTTTCGTCGTGCCGATTGCCGCGCTCTTGACGCGCGCCGTGCAGAACCCCGAAGTGGCTACGGCCCTGCCGCACACGATTGGCGTGCTGCACGATTGGGACCGCAAGAGCCCGCCGTCCGACGCCGCCTACGCCGCGCTCGCCACCGACCTCACCGCGATCCAGGACGGCGAGGCGATGGGTGCGCTCGCGCGCCGGCTGAACACCGAGATTCCCGGCTTCCGTTCGCTGGTCGCGAAGACCACGCGCGCGATGCCGCTCACCGACGACGCCGGCCATGCGCTCGCGCCCGCCCAGGTCCACGCGAAAATCGCGGAAATCGACGACCGCTGGAACGACGTCACGTACTGGCAGGCCATCGCGAAGAACAGCAGCATGTACTCGCCGTTCTATCTGCTGGCCTCGCTCGACCATCGCCAGGACGCGTTCGGCCACATCATTCCCGCGGACCCTGATCAGCAGATCTACCTCACGGTGTTCACGCGCACCTTCACGATCAGCGTGGCCGTGACGCTGCTGGCGCTGCTGCTCGGTTATCCGCTCGCGTACTGGATCTCCACGCTCTCGGAACGGCGCGCGAACCTCGTGATGATCCTCGTGCTGATCCCGTTCTGGACGTCGATTCTCGTGCGCGTGGCCGCATGGATCGTGATCCTCCAGGGCGAGGGGCTCGTCAACAAGGCGTTGATGGGCAGCGGCCTGATTTCTTCGCCGCTTTCTTTGCTGTTCAACCGCGTGGGCGTCTATATCTCGATGACGCACATCCTGCTGCCGTTCATGATCCTGCCGCTCTACAGCGTGATGAAGTCGATTCCGCCCACCTATCAGCGCGCGGCAGTTTCGCTCGGCAGTCATCCCTTTGCGGCGTTCTGGCGCGTGTACGTGCCGCAGACGTACCCGGGCATCGGGGCCGGCGCGCTGCTCGTGTTCATTCTTGCGATCGGCTACTACATCACGCCGGCGCTGCTCGGCGGACCGAACGACCAGATGGTCAGCTACTACGTTGCGTACTTCACGAACGTGACGATCAACTGGGGCATGGCGTGTGCGCTCGGCGGGCTGCTGCTCGCGGCAACCACCGTGCTGTACGTGATCTACGGACGCTTCACGCGTTCGCAGCTGAGCCTCGGCTGAACCCGGCGACGGAGAACCATGCAATGAAACTCGCCAGACCCCTGTTCGCGCCGCATACGTCGCTGGTTGAACGCGTGTGGTATTTCGTGCTGCGCGGCATGGCCGTGCTCACGCTGCTGTACCTCGTCATGCCGGTGCTCGCCATCGTGCCGCTGTCGTTCTCGTCGAGCACGTTCCTCGTTTATCCGATGCCGGGCTGGTCGCTGCGCTGGTACGAGAACCTGATCACCTCCGACGACTGGCGCATGGCGGCGAAGAACAGCTTCATCATTGCGCCTTCCGCCACCATCGTGGCGACGGTGCTCGGTACGCTCGCCGCCATCGGTCTCACGAAGGCCGAGTTCCGCGGCAAGGCGCTGCTCATGGCCATCCTCATTTCGCCGATGATCGTGCCGGTGGTCGTGGTGGGCGTCGGCATGTACCTCTTCTTCGCGCCGCTCGGTCTCGCGAATACGTACACGGGGCTGATCCTCGCGCATGCGTCGCTGGGTGTGCCGTTCGTGGTGACTACGGTGGCCGCGACGCTGCAAGGCTTCAATCACAACCTCGTGCGCGCCAGCCTTTCGCTGGGGGCGAATCCGGTGAAGACGTTCTTCCGCATCACGCTGCCCGTCATCGCGCCGGGCGTGATTTCGGGGGCGTTGTTCGCGTTCGCGACGTCGTTCGATGAAGTGGTGGTTACGCTGTTCCTAGCCGGCGCGGACCAAACGACGCTGCCGCGTCAGATGTTCACCGGCATTCGCGAGAACATCACGCCGACCATTGCGGCGCTCGCTACCATCCTGATTCTTTTTTCGACGTCGCTGCTGCTCGCGCTCGAATGGCTGCGTGGCCGCAACGCGGCACGTGCCGTGCGGGCTTGAGGGCCCGCGCTGTCTGCATTGATGGCCTGACCGGCAGAGGCATGACGCCGGTCAGCGCCGCACCCACATGTCTCCGTCTTTGACGTACGAGCGCTTCACCGCAGCCCACGCGATGCGGTGCGCGATCTCTTCGTGGTCGGGGTCGCCCGCGTGCGCGGCGAAGGCGTGATTGAAGGCCTCGCGATAGATGTCCTGCGCGTGAGGCGGCAAGTGATTGCGCACGGATGGCGGAAGGTCGTCGTTCGAGGCGTACGGCATGGCGTGCTCCGTTGGCGAGGGTTGCCTTTCGCTTTGGCGCAACAAGCGCGCCTGAGGCCGCGGCGTAATCGCGAAGGCGGACACGCCGTTTCAGCGCTTCCGCCTTCGGTCGAGGGTTGCCGCCTGTCCGGGTCAGCGCATGTTGCCCGTGTGGCCCAGCGAATAGCGGCCGGGCTGCGGCCACACCGTGAGGCCGTGCGGCTCCATGCCCACGGGAATCGACTTCACCGCGCCCGTGGTCGTGTCGAACGCATAGACCACGTCGTCGAAGCGGCCCGAGAGCCACAGCGTCTTGCCGTCCGCGCTGACGTTGCCCATGTCGGGGCTGCCGCCGCCCGGAATCGGCCAGTTCGCGACGACCTTGCGCGTGGCGAAGTCGATCACAGAGACGCTGCCCTTGCCGTGACGCGGGCCGTGCACGAGGTTCGATCCGCGATTGGCCACATAGAGCTTCGTGCCGTCGCGGCTCGGATAGAGCCCGTGCGTACCCACGCCGGTTTTGACGAAGCCGACCTTCGTGAAGCTGTCGCCGTCCACGACGAATACGCCGTCGGCCATCATGTCGGCCACATAGAAGACCTTGCCGTCCGGCGAGATGCGGATGTCCTGAGGCATGCCCTTGCGGTCCAGTTCCAGGTAGCCCACCACCTTGCGGTTCACGAGGTCGATCTTCGCGAGCTTGCCCCCGAATTCGCAGGTGAAGAGCGCGTACTTGCCGTCGATGGAAAAGTCCGCGTGGTTGATGCCCTTGCACTGCGGCACGTCGAGGCTCGATTTGAGCGCCATGGTGTGCGCGTCGCGAAAGTCGAGGCGCGCGTGCGCTTCGGCTACCACGATGGCTTCCTTGCCGTCGGGCGTGAAGTACATGTTGTACGGGTCGTCGACCAGCACGGCCTTGCCGGGCTTGCCCGTTTTCGGGTCGATGGGCGTGAGGCTGCCGTCGTTACGGCCTTCGGCATTGTTGGCGACCCACAGCGTCTGCAAGTCCCACGAGGGCACGACGTGCTGCGGGCTGCGGCCTACCGGGAATTTATCGACCACCTTGTAGGTAGCGGGGTCGATCACGTAGACGTCGTTGGAGCGCAGGTTCGGCACATAGACGCGCGCGAGCGCGCCCGCGACGGCCGAACTCATGTGACCGGATTCCGCTTCGCTGTACAGGTTGCCGGCGTTCGGCACGGGCGGCATGCCGGGCACGGTGGTGACGGCCGACGTGGTCGACGTGGCCGAAGCCGTGGACGCCGCGACGGCATGGCCGGCTCCGAGGCCGGCGAACGAGGCGGCGGCGAAAGCGGTGAACGCGGCGAAGGCAATGAGCCGGGACCGACGGGAAAAGAAGGGTTGACGCAATTGCATGGTGGAGTCCGTTTGTCGGTTGTTGGATGGGTAGACGGTGGATAAACGGGCGCGTGTGTGCGGCGCAGGGCTTCAGTGGCCTGCGGTCTCTTTCTTGATCGCTTCGATGGTGCGCGAAACGATGGCGTCGGTGCCGAGCTGTCCGAGTTCGACGCTGGAGCGGCGCGGATCGCCGCCGTAGACGCCGTCGGCGGCGCTGGGTTTGGGCGCCGTGCGCAGCTTGTCGAGCCGCACCATCTGCGGCGCGACCGCGAGCAGCAGCGACGTGTCCGCGAGTCCGGCGTGCGTGCCGATCTCGGCATCCGTGACGCCGTGCTGACGCAGGATCTGCGCGTAGCCGTCCGAACTCATGCCGTAATACTCGGCCGGCACGAAGGCGCGCGCGGAGCCGGCCCACGACTTGTTGAGCTGCGCAACCGCGCGCCGGATGTCGTTCTGATACCCACCGTGGTCGCCGAGGAACACGATGTTGGTGAAGCCGTGCACCTTGAAGCTGTTGGCGGCGGACTCGAGCGTCTTCTCGAACACGTCGTCGGGCACGGTGATGGTGCCGGGAAAGCGCATGTGCGAGGTGGCGGGCGCATAGCCGCCTTCGGGCACATAAGCGATCACGGGCGCGACGATGGCGTTGCCGAGACCTTGCGCGATGCGTTCGGCGAGAATCTTCGCGCGCACGTTGTGCTTGCCGAGCGCGACGTAAGGCCCGCTCTGTTCCGTGCCGCCAATGGGAATCAGGATCGTGGTCTTGCCGGCGCGAATCTCGTCGCGCAGTTCGGTCCACGTGAGATCTTCCAGCTGTACCGTTTTGGGCACCTGCGCCACGGCCATGTGCGCAGCGGCGAACGCGAGCGCGGCGGCAATTGTGGCGAGAGCGTGTCGAACTTGAAAGCGCATGAGAAGTCCTTGCGAAGAGGCTTGGGCCGGCGAGGGCGGGGCCGGCCCGATGTCCTGCGACGTTATCACAGTGGTGTATTCGAGCGGACGCCCTGCGGGCTTGTTCGAGATCAAGGGTTGTGCAGGTGGTGGCGCGCTGCGTTCGGTGCCGGAACGGCCTGCGGTGAGCCGCGCCGGGGCTGAATCGCGTGTTGACTTCCCGTTCGCGGAATGTCTAGAATTCCGGCTTCGTCACAAAAGGGGCCGATGCCTTGGACAGTAGCAGTTGTCGATCTTCGAACGGTTTTATCGCCTGACCGGCAAGACGTCCGCGCTCCCTTTTTAAGCCGCCGTCCTGCCAGCAGGCAGACGGTGCGCGTCGCAGTCATTCTCCCCGTGCACCTTTGATTCGCGCCATTTGGCGTGGCGTTCGCATGCCTGCTTGTTGGCTTGCGCGCCGCTACGTGCGGATGGTCCGGCCGCGAGTCCGTTCGTTCGCACGTGTCGCGCTTGTGCCTGAGCGCGTGCTCCGTGCGTACGGCTCTCGTGGAAAACATCAGCCAGCAGCAAGGAGCGGCATAGCGCAGTGTGGGCTCGATGCGAGCCCCGCCCGCGTGGCCACTTGCTGAGCGATTGCCTTTATTGAGTCATGGTGGATTTTCTTTTCAATCCGAACCGCACCGCGAACGCCTCAGCGTGGCGGCTGCTGCCCAACGGCTGGGACTTTGTGGCGTTCCCGCTGATCCTGTGCCTGATCGCGATGGCGGCCATCGGCTTTCACCAGACGCTCGCGCCGATGTCCACGCTGCAGACCCAGGCCATCTCGCTGGACACGTCGATGCTGCCCGAGTACGCCATGCGCACCACGCTGCGCATGCTCGCGGCGATGGTGGCGTCGCTGGCGTTCACCTTCACCTACGGCACGCTGGCGGCCAAGAGCCGGCGCGCGGGCATGGTGCTGGTGCCGGTGCTCGACATCCTGCAGTCGGTGCCGGTGCTGGGCTACA
>NZ_RJZE01000010.1 GCF_003986935.1 Paraburkholderia kururiensis JCM 10599 = LMG 19447
ATGTTTCGCCATGGTGGTGGAGTTCGATTGTGGAAGTGTTACCGTGAGAAGCAACATTCTCCTTCAATCGCCACCGCCTTCTCCTGCCTCTTCCCTACGCCGCGTACACCACTTTCAACGATAGCTCCGAGTATCCAGACGGAAGGATCGAGATTCAGGCTGACGGCATCGTGTTGCCGTACACGGAATACGACCGCATTGCGCGGATCGACCAGGGCGCCGAGATCGACAACAAGCGCCTCTCGCATGCGCTTGCCGTGGCCCGCTCGATACAGGAGATACGTGACGATCGACGCGCGGCGGGCTCGCCGTCACGAACGCATATTGGCGAAGCAGTCCGGGCGAAGAAAGCACTGCTTGGGCTGAAGAAACAGCGTGCAATCGAGGTTGCTGACCTGAACCAGGCCATTCTCGGAGTCAGCGTGAAAGAAAAGGGGGACGGGGGGCGGCTGCGCCGCCCCAACCCCGAAACATAAAAAGAAACAGGACCAACACCACGCTCAAACCGGACATTTCTATCTAGCCAGAGTCCCGACATTTGAATCTGGCCTCGACATCAATGTTAGTCCAAAGTTCAGATGTCGTGTTTTGACCTCGGTATGCTTACCGATTCCCCATGGAGCCTCGAAGCCGGCAATGCATCCAGCGACACTGGCGACAGTTTGGGCGTCCGCTATTCGGCCCATCGTACGCGGCCCGTCCGCCGGCTAACGGCCACCGAAATCTGCTTTCGTGCCGCGCCGATGTTTCCGTCGCGCAACCTGTGATATATGACCTATCCGTCTTCCCGTACGCAGCCGCAACCGGCTGCAAAGCCCACCGGCCCAGGGGCAGTTGTTCAGTGACGGCCGTCCGGGCCGCGGCGACGCGACAGCTTGAACCGCGACAGGTCGAACAATCATGATGAACTGAAGTGTAGGACTGCAATGTCGAATACCATGCCTCTTGCCGCTAATCTGGAATGTTCCCATGTGAACCGGGCACTGCTCGTCGCGCTAGACGAACGGGACGGCGACACATCCGGGCATTGCCTGCGGGTGGGTTTGCTCGCCGAATCGCTGGGGCACGCATTGGGCGTGCGCGATGCCGATCTCGTCATGCTGCGCGAAGCGGGATTCGCACACGACATCGGGAAAATCGCCATTCCGGACAAGGTGCTGTTCAAGCCCGGCGCGCTCGACGACACGGAATTCCAGGTGATTCAGGCCCATAGCGCCATCGGCGAGCGGATTCTGTGCTCGCAGAATCCGCAAGGCGCCGCCAACGCGCTGATTGCCGACGCAGTGCTTCATCATCATGAGCGGTACGACGGAACCGGCTATCCGTCCGGATTGAAGGCAGCCGATATTCCGTTCTGGTCGAGAATCATTGCCGTCGCCGATTGCTTCGATGCGTTGACCATGACGCGCCCATACCACGACGCCATGTCGGCCGGCAGCGCGGTCGACCTGATTGTGGCCAGTTCCGGAACGCATTTCGATCCCGACGTCGTAAGTGCATTCGTCGCGCTGCAGCCCGGCTAAAAGCTGCGTTTCGCCTTTGAAGACCCGCCGCGCGTCTTGCCGCGGCCGATCAGGCACTCGCGCGCCCTTCCCCCGCACCCCGTTTGACTGAATCAGCCACTCCGGCACGGGGAAGCAGCAAGCCGACGCGGGCAACTACCCTCACTGCCCGTCCCCTACATTGAACGCCGCCACCGCATCCTTCAGCGACGTCGCCTGTTCTTCGAGCGACTGCGCGGCAGCCGCGGCCTCTTCCACGAGCGCGGCATTGCGTTGCGTGACCTCGTCCATCTGCGTGACGGCGAGGCTCACCTGCTCGATGCCGCGGCTCTGTTCTTCGGATGCCGAAGCAATCTCGCCCACGATGTCCGACACCTGCTTGATGGCAAGCTTGATCTGATCCATGGTCGTGCCCACTTCAGTGGCCTGGGTCGCACCGTCGCGAATCATGGCTACGGAGGAACCGATCAGTTCCTTGATCTCCTTGGCCGCCGATGCCGAGCGCTGCGCGAGGTTGCGCACCTCGCCCGCCACCACGGCGAAGCCGCGCCCGTCTTCGCCGGCGCGCGCCGCTTCCACGGCTGCGTTGAGCGCAAGAATGTTGGTCTGAAACGCGATGCCTTCGATCACACCCGTGATCTCGGAAATCTTCGCGGAGCTGCTGTTGATCCGCTCGATCGTGTCCACCATGTGGTGCACCGCGGTGTTGCCGGCGCCCGTGATGTCCGTGGCGCGCGCGGCCAACGCGTTCGCCTCGCGCGCGTTGTCGGCGTTGTGCTTCACGGTCTGCGTCAGTTGCGTGAGGCTCGCGGCGGTCTCCTGGAGCGATGCCGCCTGTTCTTCGGTGCGCGCCGAGAGGTCCAGGTTGCCGCTCGCAATTTCGCCGGTGGCCACGGTGATCGTTTCCGCCGCGCGCCGGATGTGCTTTACGGTGCCGCCCAGCGCCTCGCGCATGGCGCGAATGCCCTGCATGAGGCTCGACGTATCGCCGCTGCGTGTTTCGACGGCCACCGTCAGGTTGCCGGACGCAATCTCGTGCGTGACCTGCATCGCGTGAACCGGGTCACCGCCTATCGTGCGTTCGATGCTGCGATTGATGAGCGCAACCAGCAGTCCGAGCACTGCGGATACGGCGAGGAACAGGCCGACCGTCACATAGAGCGAGGTGTAGAAACTGTCCTTGATGTCGTCCAGGTACGCGCCCGTGGAGAGAATCCAGTTCCAGGGTTCGTAGCGCAGCACGTAGCCGAGCTTCGGCACGGCCTTCGCCGGCTTCACGCCCGGGCGGGGAAACACGTAATCGGCGAAGCCCGCGCCTTGCGGCCCCGTTGCGACCTGCACGAACGTGACGTAGTGATGCCGGCCGTCGGCGTCTGTCACTTTGGAAAGATCGGAGCCTTCGGTTTTCGGCTTCATGGGGTGCATGACCATCCGCGCGTTCCCATCGAGCACGAGGAAGTAGCCGTCGCTGCCGTAGCGGACGCCGCGCAGTCGCTCGAGCGCCTGTTTGCGCGCATCGTCTTCGCTCAACTTGCCGTCGTGCGCGAGCGCGGCGTACTCCTTCACGATGGAGAGGCCGATTTGCGCACTGTTGACGAGATCGACCTTGCGCTCTCCAAGGCGCGTCTCGTACGAGAGATAGGCCGCGGACACTGAAATGACGAGCAGTGCCGCGAGACTTGCGATGAGGGGCAGCCAGAGTTTCTGCTTGAAGCCGAGTGTGCGCATGGTGGTTTCACGTGAGGTTGCATCACCGACGGATGGACCGTCACTTGCGCCTGCTTCTGCGTCAGAAAACGACCATCGACAGACGCTGCACTGTATTACGGTCTTTCGCTGCGCGGACTGAAGAGAAATCCTGGCTGGATCGTGCCCTTTACGACTGGGGTTTTCCCTGCAATTGAGGGTTTATATGGGGATAACTTCGACTTTGCCTTACTGGCTATCTCGATGCCTTACGGTTTTTCATGCCCCGGCGCCTCGGAGCGCGAGGTCTTCACGACTACGCCGTCGGGCGAGAAATGCGCGTTGAACATGGCATCCGGCGACACGCCGCCCTCGTCCCAATGCCAGCTCCACACCTCTTCCTGGCTCAGCGCGTACTGCGCCACCTGGGCGGGCTTGCCGAGCAGGCGCCGCACGTCGTCCTTCGTCATGCCCGGCACCACGCGCGCGATGTTGGCGGCGCTCAGCGCCTGGGTGATCGCGACGAGCCGGCCGTTGGCATCGAAGTCGAGCATGTACGTGTGCGTGCCGTTGGGTCCGCGCGGATATTCGAGCCGCATCGAGCCGTCGTCGTTTTGCCAGACGATTTCGGGTTTGCCGGCGTCGCGGCGCACGTCGTCGACGGTGGACACGCCGGGCTGGAGATGGCCGAATGCCATCGGGTCGGGCTTGATGGCGTTGACCACGTCGGCCACCTTCCGCTCGTCGCAGCCGGCGACGAGACTCATGGCGGCACAGGCCGAGAACAGGCAAATGAAGCGTTTGGGCATGGAGGTCCTGTCAGGCGCGCCCGAATCGGCGCGAAATGGATGCCAATCGATGCAAATCGATGCGCCGCTCCAGACATGAAGGAGACCGGCCGCTAGAAGCGCGTGCCGGCGTGGCAGCCGCCAAACGCGGCGCCGTTGGTCGCTGCGCCGCCGCAGCCGAAAATGCCGCAGCCGCCCTGCGCAAGCAAGGCGGCTGCTAGCAGCACCGCGGCGATGGCCTTGCGCACCGGCATGGGCTCAGCACTCGCCCTTCTTCGCGTGGCCGGGCGGGCAATGGCGATGGTCCTTGCCATGGCGCTGATGCGCATTCCAGTCGTCGCGGCTCCAGTAGCGGCTGCCGTCGTAATAGCGATCGCCGTACCAGCCCGGCGAGACGACCGCGACTGGCGCGGGCGCCGTCACCACCGCGCCGGGCAAGCCGACGTTGACGCCGATTTCCACGGCATGAGCCGCGAGCGAAAAACCGGCTGCGGCGGCGCTGGCGAGCATCAGCAGGTGCGATTTCTTCATGACGTTTCCCTGAGACGAGATGTTTTCACGGAGGCGAATCCCCTCGCCGCCTGCCGACTGAAAACGTTCTGCAATCCTTCGGGTTGACGCTGCCCGCCCGTGACTCGCCTGACTTGACCATCTTTGACGATTGCGTGCGCTGCCACGCGGCGGACCGCCCTTGCCACTCGTCCTACGCAAGCCCCTGCAAGCGCCCGATCGTCTCCTTGAGTTCCACTTCGAGCTGCGCCATGAGTTCGGCGGCCGGCATCTCGCGCGCGAGCGCCGCGGCCTGGCCCGCCCATTGCGCGCCATAACCGAATTCGCCCTTTGTTTTCGCCGCCGCGTGCAGCGCTTTGCCGGCGTCGTAGGCGATCGGGTAATCGGGCGTGGCGGGTGCCGCAGGAGCACTGCCGAGTTCCGTGAAGCGGTTCAGCATGGCGCGCGCCGCGCGGCCCGAGATAGCCTGCGTGAGCGTGGTGTGCCGCGCGGCGTCGCCCAGAATCGCGCGACGGTAGCCTTCGTCGATCGACGTTTCGGGACACGCAACGAACGCCGTGCCCAGTTGTGCCGCCTGCGCGCCGAGCGCCAAGGCCGCGGCGATGCCGGCGCCATCCATGATGCCGCCCGCCGCGATCACAGGCAGATCGAATTCGCGCGTAAGCAACCGGGTCAGCGCGAACGTGCCCAACTGGTCGTCGCGTGCGGCCGGATCGAACACACCGCGATGGCCGCCGGCCTCGATGCCCTGTGCCACGATTGCGTCCACGCCGGCATTCGCGACCTGGGCGGCTTCATCGAGATTGGTCGCGCTCGCGAGCAGCCGGATGCCGGCCGCGCGCAGCTTCGCGATGACGTCGGCGGGCGGCAGGCCAAAGTGGAAGCTCACCACCGCGGGCTTTTCGTCGAGGAACACGGCAAGCATCGCGGGGTCCGCGACGAAGCTCGTATAGATCTCACTGAGGTTCGCTGGCGGCTCTGCGCCGTAGCGCTGGAACACGGGCGCGAGCCACTCGAGCCATTGCCGCTCCACAGCGGCGTTGGCAATGGCCGGCCGATGGCAGAACACGTTGACGTTGAACGGCCTCGCGGTGAGTTCGCGTGTGTCGCGAATCGCCTTGCGTGCGGCCTGCGCGTTCATCGCGCCTACGCCGATGGAGCCGAGGCCGCCCGCGTTCGATACCGCCGCCGCAAGCGCCGGCGTACCGACGCCGGCCATGGGCGCGAGCACGATGGGTTTGTCGATGCCGAGCCGACGCAGCAATGCGCGCGCCTCTCCTTGCTGGGTCATGTCGCCCTCCTTTTGACCAAACGTGATGGGTACAGCGGGCAAGCATACTGCGGCAAGCGCATGCATGCCTTGCCCGTCGCCATCGGGGCGGGCAAGGCATCGACGGCGACGGCACCCCCCGGCAAGACAGGGGTTCCTGTCGGCAATGTCGGAAAGGACCCCGCGAGAGCGGCCTTACTTCGCCGTGGGCATGGCGAATTCCGCGCCCTTTGCGATGCTCTCGGGCCAGCGCTGCATGATCGACTTCTGCTTCGTGTAGAAGCGCACCCCCTCTTCGCCGTATGCGTGCATGTCGCCGAACAGGCTGCGCTTCCAGCCGCCGAAGCCGTGCCATGCCATGGGCACCGGAATCGGCACGTTGATGCCCACCATGCCCACTTCGATACGGCGGCCGAACTCGCGGGCCACGTTGCCGTCGCGCGTGAAGCACGCCACGCCGTTGCCGAACTCGTGCGCATTGATGAGATCGACCGCTTCACCGAAGTCCTTCACGCGCACGCATGCGAGCACCGGCCCGAAGATTTCTTCCTTGTAGATGCGCATCTGCGGCGTGACGTGGTCGAACAGCGTGCCGCCCGTGAAGAAGCCATCTTCGTGACCCGGCACCTTGAGGCCGCGGCCGTCCACCACGAGTTTTGCCCCCTCTTCCACGCCGAGCCCGATGTAGCCTTCAATGCGCTGCAGCGCCTCACGCGTGACGACAGGCCCCATCTCCGCATCGGCCTCCATGCCGTTGCCGATGCGCAGCGTGCGCGCGCGTTCGGCGAGTGCCGGCACGATCTTGTCAGCCACGTCGCCCACCAGCACCGCCACCGAGATCGCCATGCAGCGTTCGCCCGCAGAACCGTAGGCGGCGCCGATCAGCGCATCCACCGCCTGGTCGATGTCGGCGTCCGGCATCACCACGAGATGGTTCTTCGCCCCGCCGAGCGCCTGCACACGCTTGCCGAGCCGCGCGCCGGTCTCGTAGATGTAGCTCGCAATCGGCGTCGAACCGACAAAGCTCACCGCCTTCACGTCGCGGTGCGTGAGCAGCGCGTCGACCACCACCTTGTCGCCCTGCACGACGTTGAACACGCCGTCGGGCAGGCCGGCCTCCTTCAGCAGGCCGGCCATGAAGAGCGACGCCGAAGGGTCGCGCTCGCTCGGCTTCAGCACGAACGTGTTGCCCGACGCGATCGCGACCGGGAACATCCAGCACGGCACCATGCACGGGAAGTTGAACGGCGTGATGCCGGCCACCACGCCGAGCGGCTGGCGCACGGTCCAGTTGTCGATGCCGGTGGAAACCTGCTCCGTGTAGTCGCCCTTGAGCAGTTGCGGAATGCCGCATGCGAATTCGATGACGTCGATGCCGCGCGACACTTCGCCCTGCGCATCCGAGAACACCTTGCCGTGCTCGGCCGTGATGATGGCGGCAAGCTCGTCGCGATGCTGGTTCATGAGTTCGAGAAAGCGCAGCATGACGCGCGCGCGGCGAATGGGCGGCGTATCGCTCCACTTCGGAAAGGCCGCCCTGGCGCTCGCGACGGCGGCTTCCACGTCCGCGGCTTCACCCAGCAGCAGCTTGCGGGCCCGCGCGCCCGTGGCCGGGTTGAAGACGGGCTGCGTGCGGCTGCCGGTGCCGGCAACACGCTCGCCATGAATGAAGTGACCGACGTCTGCGCTGTCGTTGTAGGCCTGCATGAGGAGCTCCTGTGCATACGGAATGGGATGCCTGTCAGTTTAGGAAGAGCCGGGCCGTCTGCAAAGGTGCTATCGTTGAACGCGTTGTTTGCCATTGTGAACAATGAGCGTATGGATATCGAAAAAATCGAAGGTCTGTGGACCCATCTGCACTGGCTCGCCATGCTGGCCGAACAGGGCAGCTATACGGCGGCCGCGGCGCGCCTCGGCGTCAGCAAGGCGGCCATGAGCCAGCGCATTTCCGAACTGGAGCGGGCCGCGGGCATTTCGCTCGTGCAGCGCACCACGCGCAGCGTGCGGCTCACTGAGGCCGGGCAGCGACTCGTCGAGAACACGCGGCATCACTACGAGCAGATCGCGGCCAGCTTTGCGAGCGTGCGCGAACTGGCTGGCGTCGCGCGCGGATTGTTGCGCGTGACGGCACCCGTGGCGTTTGCGCGGCAGCAACTCGTGCCGCGTTTGCCCACATTTCTAAGGGCAAACCCTGAGGTGCGGGTTCAACTCGAAGTGTCGGACCGGCTCGTTTCGCTCGCCGCCGAAGGGTTCGATCTCGCCATCCGTCACAGCACCGACGCGCCCGACACATGCGTCGCGTGGAAGCTGTGCGAAACGCGTTCGGTGATCGTGGCGACCCGCGCGTATCTGCGCCGCCGCGGCACGCCGACGGTGCCGGCCGACCTCGCCGGCCACGATTGCCTGTTCTACCCTCGCTCCACCGGTCCGGCGATGTGGTCGTTCGAGCACAAGGCAACGCGTCGGGCCGCCGCGAAGACGCCGGCGAAAGGGACGTCCAGACCCGCTGCGCCGCAGGTTGCCGAAACGATCGCGTTGCCCGTGAGCGGGCCGTTTTGCGCGAACAACAGCGAGACGCTGCGCGATGCCGCGCTGGACAACCTGGGTATCGCGCTTTTGCCCGACTTCACCGCCCAGGCGGCCGTGCGAGCGGGCAAGCTCGTGGAAGTGCTGCCCGAGTGGCGTATTACGGGCACGTTCGCCGACCAGCTTTATGTGCTGCGCCCCTACACCTCACACGTGCCGCGCGCGGTGAGCCTTTTCGTGAACTATCTGCGCGAGAGTTTTGCCGAAGGCTTCCCGCTCGCGTAGCCGGCCTTGCGCCTGTTCACATTGGAAACAGGCCGTAGTGCAATTCGACGCCGATCAAATTCACGGTGTGGCCAGGCTCAAGTCACTCTCAAGTCTCTGCTCTTGCGTGCCGATATTCGTAACGTAGCCGCCGTATTCGCCGAAGCGGCAAACCGTCAAAGCAGCGAAGTGGCAAATACGGCGTGCGGCATTCGTCCGACTTTTAGCTTTTCTAAATAAAACCCGGAAAAGCCCGCATCGCCTCCGCGCGAAGCATCCGCGGCGCCCGCGGTGCTTCCCGGTAGAGACTTACCGATTCACCGACTCACCGACACGAGGCTTGTCGCTCATGAGGAGACCCGATCCCCAACCGCTCGCGCGCAGACGTGCTGCCGCGCCGGCTGTTGGCTCGCCGCGCATCGATGCCCGGCCGGTGCGGCTGCTCGCAAGCGTCGCGCGTGCCGCCGCGCCTTCGGAGGACCGCGGCGACTTCGCCATCGAGTACGCCATCGTGCTCCCGCTCTTTCTCGCAGTCGTGATCGGCATGTTCCAGTTCGGCGTGATCTTCACGACGCAGTCGCTAATGGACAACGCCGCGCGCGACGCCGCCCGGCTGATCCGCATCGGCACGTTCACCGGCAGTTCCGGCGGTTATTCGAGCGCGCTGACCACCGCCGTCTGCAACGACCTCACCGTGAGCGGCTTCAATCTTGTACCGTCGTGCTCGTCGAATATCCAGATCTATGTGGCCTCCGCCGCCTCGAGCACACCGGCGGGCAGCGGCTTCAAGACACTCGTGCCCGCCACCATCACCAACGGCGTGATGACGCAGACCAAGGCGGCGCTCTCGCCGAAGTACGACGTGATTCTCGAAGTCGGTTATCAGATGCCGTGGGTCGCTGCGTTCTTTTCGGGCAACGCGATGCTCACCTCCACCCTCGCCTTCCAGACGGAGCCCTACTGATGCGCACGGTTCTGCGCCGCGCAGGCGGCTTCGTGCAGGGTCTGCTTCACAACACGCGCGGGGTGGCGGCGCTCGAGTTCGTCTTCATCCTGCCGCTCATGACAGGCGTGCTGTTCGGCATCTACGAAATCGGGCAATACGCGCGCGTGAACATGCAGCTTGCGAATGCAGCGACGTCGATGGCCGATCTCGTCTCACAGCAGGCCGCAGGTGTTTCAGGCGGCACCACGGGCAGCCTCGGCAACTTCTGCGCAGCGGGCCGCCTGATGATGAACCCGTTCCCCGCCAGTGCGACATCGGGCGCAGGCTCGTTTTCAGCGGCCATTGCGAGCGTGACGAACTATACCGCCACGGGTGTCACGGTGGACTGGGAAAGCGACCACGCCTGCATCGTGACGGCCACGGCGCTCGGTGCCACCGCGAAAACACTGGTCGCATCGCCCACGAATCTGGTGCCTAACGCGGGTACGCCCGGCGACAGCGTGATCGTCGTGCAGGTGACGTATCAGTACAGCTCGCCGATCCAATACCTGATTCCGTCTGCGTTCACGCTCACGCAAACCGCCTTCGCCCGGCCGCGCATCACGGGCACGATCGCGTGCGCGGCGCCCTGCTCCTGAGGACTCCCGCATGCCGTCCGCCACGTTGACCACGTTAGCCGCATCAGTCACGTCAGCCCCTTCGGGCCGACTGTGGGCCGCCAGAAACCCCGTGCGCACTCGCTTGCCGCGCACGGCGCGCAACCCCTTCGGCGCCGCCGCGGACGACTCGGGCTCCATCGCCGTCACATTCGCGCTGCTGCTGATCCCCATGATGCTGATCTTCGGCCTCGTGGTGGATTACGCGCGCATGGTGCAGTGCCGCGCGGTTCTGCAGAACGCCGTGGACGAAGCGGCGCTCGCGGGCGCGAGCGTCTTCACGACCTCGGACCAGGGCGCGAATGCCGCGACGGTTGCCGCCAACTACTTCAATCGCGCGATTCTGCCCGCCACCATGAAGGCCGGCGCGCCCACCGTCACCACCAACGCAAACGGCACCATCAACCCGGCGCTCGGCACGGCCGTCGCCTACACCGTCACGGTTTCGGCCAACGCGACCGTCTCCACCACGCTGCTTTCGATGCTGCTGCCCTCGGTCTCGATGACGGCCACCGGCACCGCGAGCGATCCGGTGGTCTCCGCAAAGCTCGGTTTCACCAACGTCAATTCCGTGGCCTGCGACGGCAACGCCGTCTACCTGTACCAGGTGCCGAAGAACGCGAGCGGCTCCGGCTATGACTTCGGCTCCGTGCCCACGTGGTCCACGGGTTCCAGCGGCAATTACTACGAGATCGGCAACAGCACCGGCGGCTCCCTGCCCTCGGGTCAGGCACTGCCCACCATCAGCGCGAACCAGCCGCTCGGCGTGGCGATGGTGAACCAGACCAACGGCAACACGGGCAACTCGGGCTGCGGCGTGACGGTGACGGGTGCGAATTCCTACGGCGCGCCGCACAAGAGCACGCAGACGTTCTATTCGTCGCTGCTGCTGAACGGGCAGCCGCCCACGCAGAACTCCAACTACAACTACACCGTCACGGTCACGCAGAACTCGGGCGGAGCCATCACGGGCGTCACGGCGACGGTGGGCAGCCAGACGTGGTCGGTGCCGGTCGCCTCGTCGTCGTACAACAACCTCTCCACCTATCTCGGCATCAATGCGCCCAGCACCGGCAAGTCGAACTGCACGTCGTCGTCCACGACGTCGGGCTCCGGCTGGAGCGCCACCACCACGACGGCCTACAACTGCCGCACCCAATATTTCACGTCGAGTTCATCGTCCACCCCCAACTGCGTGCTCTACGTGCAGACGGGTGTCACGCCGAGCTACCTCGGCGGGCTCTCGAATTCGAGTTCAGCGCCCGCCGCGGCGCTCACCAAATGCTTCGCGCCGACCACGGGCGGCGGCAGCTACTCGGCGCCCACCTGCGCGCAACTCTCGGCCCTTCAGAGCGGCGGCTCGAACATCGCGCCTGCGGCGGTGTACTGGTGGGACGATGCAGGCGGCGTGGGCCCGGGCGAACAGTATTACGGCCCCTCCAGCCACTGCTCCGCGACCAGTTCGAACGGGCCGGGTTATGGCGAAGACTGCCAGTACAAGAACAACTTCTTCGCCATGCAGTGCCAGACGACCGGCGGCAGCGGAAGCGGCTTTACCGAGGTGGTGCTGAGTCAGTAGGCGTTCGGGCAGACTGCTGTGTCTCAGAACAGGCCCGGCATCACGCGATACCGCACGCGCCGCGCGTAGTCGCGATAGGCCGGGTCCTTGAGCAGCATCTTTTCCTCGCGCAGTACGCGATACCCCTGCAACGCCCACAGCGAAACGAGGATGAGCAGGTTGCGCACGCCGAAGTTCGCCGCAAGAAAACCCACGTTGGTGATGAAGTACCCCACATAAATGGGGTGACGCAGCACGCGGTACGGCCCGCGCACCACGACGCCGCGGTTGGCGGGCAGGATGCCGTACGAGCGGCGCAGCGTGAGCTTCGCGCTGATCTGCAGGGCCATGCCGGCGATCTGCAGGCCCGCCGCGACGGTTTCAGGCAGCACGCGCGAGCCCGGTGCCAACTGGAACGCCACGAAGTAGAAGCTCGCGCAGGTCGAGATCACCACGGTGAGCGGATGCCAGTCGCGCTCGCGCGGCACGCGCGTGCAGACGGCGAGCGCGAGCGTGATCGCCTCAGACACGACGAGCAGCATCAGCGTGAGCCGCGTGGGGTCGCGATAGAACTGGTGCAGCGCCGAGGAAACGAACATCGAGAACATCAGCACGGCGCCGAGCCGCACCGCGATTTCGGTAGCGAACCGGCCCGGTGTGAGGGGCGGCTTGAGATCCGCTGCCGTCGCTGCAATGGCCTCGCCCGCGTGCTCCGGGTTCAGGAAGTCCAGGCCCGTTGCCGGCGCCTCTGGCGCGCCACCCTGCCCGGCCTCGGCTACCGTCGGCAGCGGTATTGACGTCGTCGTTTTCATGATCGCTTCACCCTGCCCTGTGACTCGTCGCGTGTGGCGTCATTGCGCAAGCGGGCCGTTGGCCGCCTGCGTCACGGCCGCCGGAAGCGCACTCACCGCCGATTCCTTTCCCGTCCCTACCTTCGTGGCCGTTGGCGCAGACATGGGTGCAGACATGGACGATGGCGCCGAAGCCCCCATGAGCCGCGCCCGCTGCAGCGCGTAATAGCGCAGATTATCGTCCACGGAGGCCTTGGGCAGGTCCTGGCCGAGCAGTTCGGCGGCGGCCTCGGTGTTGCCGAGCAGGCCGTAGGCCAGCGCGAGGTCTTCGCGGGCCTGCGGCGGCGCCGAAGGAAACCGCGTCACGTCGAGCAGCACGTTGGCACCTTCGCGCGGGTGCCCGCTCAGCACGAGCGAGAGCCCCAGATTCACGGCCAGCATCGGGTCGCCCGGGTTCGCCTTGAGCGCGGCGCGCAGCACGTCTTGCGCGCCCGCGTGATCGCCGGCCAGGTCGAGCGCGGCCCCGAGTCCCGCACTCGCGAGCGCATCGTTCGGCTTGAGCGCGAGCACGCGATGGTAAGTCGCCGCGGCATCGGCAAGACGCCGCTGATGCATCGCCACGCGCGCCATGCCGATGAGCGGCGCCGTATTGTCCGGCTCGATCTGGCTCGCCTTCTGAAAATACACGCCCGCGCGCGTGAAATCGCCCACGGCATAGAGCGTGTTGCCAAGACCCGTGAGGCCCGGCACCGAATTCTCGTCGGCCTTCACGATGCGGCTGTAGATCGTCGTGGCCATATCGAGGTTGCCCGATTCGAGCGCCGTCTCGGCAATGCGCAACTCGCTCGCCGTGGAAGGCGTGCCGCGCGGTTCGAGCGGACGGATGTCGGTGGCGTGCTGCGTCACGGTGGTCGTGCAGGCTGCGGTGGTCAGCACGCAGACGAGCACCGTCACGCGGAAAAAGAGATCGGTTTTCATTGCGATGCCATGAGCGCGATGAGTTGAATGACGGACGGCCCCGCTGCAATCACCACGACGGCCGGCAGAATGAAGATCATCATCGGCACCACCATCTTCGGCGCGAGTTTGGCGGCCTTTTCTTCGAGCGTGACGAGATGCGTGAGCCGCTCGGCGCGCGACAGCGTGCGCAGCGCGTGCGTAATGGGCGTGCCGTAGCGCATGGCCTGGATCAGCGTGGAGATCAGCGCGCGAATGGAGGGCAGATCGATGCGGTCGGCAAGCCCCTGCAATGCGCGGGTGTTGTCGCCGGAGAGTTGCAGTTCGTCCGCCGTGAGCGAGAACTCGTCGGAAAGCGGCGCGCAGATGTCGGCGAGTTCGTCCGCCACGCGCCGGATGCTCACGGCCAGACTGTTGCCCGCGTTCGTGCAGATCACGAGCAGATCGAGCGCGTCGGGCAGGTAGGTCGCCATGAGCCGGCGGCGCCGCGAGGTGGTGAACGCGAGCACGTATTCGGGCAACACCTGTCCGACCACGAACGCGATCAGCATCATCGACCCACGCACCGCGGGATAGTGGCCCACGTTCGGCACATGCGAGCCGAGCATCACGGCAAGCGTCGCGCACGAAAGCGCCATGACGAACTTCAGTGCAAGCAGCACGGACACCGCGTGACGGCTGCGATACCCGCCGCGCAGCATTTCCTTCTGCAGTTTCGCGCGGTACGCCACGTCGAAGAACGGCAGACGGTCGCCGATGCGGGCCAGCCGGTGCGCGAGCCGCGTGCGCCAGCTGGCTTCGTCGTCGGTCTCGTCGGTGTGCACGCGCTGCGCGCGCTGCGAGAGCGCGGCCTGACGTACGCGCTCCGCGATACGTCCGCGCAGCCCGCCATGCTTGCGCACCCACCACAGCGCGAGCGCGCCGAAGAGCGCCAGCAGCATGAGCAGGTTGACGAGCGTTTCGGTGTGGTTCGGGCTCATCGCATCGTGTTCAGCTTCGACATCTTCGTGATCAGTGCGACGCCCACCACCACCGACACCACGGCATAGGTGAGGATGTTCGTCCCGGTCGGCGTTTCGAACAGCACCATCACATAGCTGCGGTTGATGAGGAACATCGAGAGCAGGATGAGCGGCGGAATCACCGTGAGAATGCGCGTCGTGATACGCGCCTCGCCCGTGAGCGCACGCGTCTTCTGGCGAATCTCGCGACGGCTGCGCACGATGCCCGCGAGGTTCTCCAGCGTTTCGCCCAGTTGCCCGCCCGTTTCGCGTTGCAGCTTCAGGCACACGCAGAAGAACGAGAAATCCGCGACCGCGATGCGCCTCGCCGCCGTGGTCAGCACTTCGTCGAGGTCGAGGCCCACCTGCAGCGCGTCGCCCATCAGCCTGAACTCCTGGCGCAGCGGCTCTTCCACTTCGTCGGCCGCCGTGCTGATAACGTGCGTGACGGGCACGCCCGCGCGCACCGCCCGCACGAGCAGGTCGATCACGTCGGGAAAGCCGTCCAGAAAGCGCTGGCGGAAACGGTTCACGAGCCAGCTGTAAGTCTTCATTGCGGCGAACACGGGCAGCGCGACAGGCAGGATTGTCGCGACGAAGCCCGGCAGCGGCATGAATGCGAGCATCACCACGGCCACCATCTCGGCCGCGAACGCCACACCCACCACGATCTTGAGACCGCGCTTGCCCGCCACGGTGCGCAGACGCGCCAGCTTCGGCGCCGTCCAGCGCGCCCATGCGCTCTCGTAGCGTTCCACCTTGAAGAGATCCGCATGCTGCCGGCGCGCCTTGCCGTCGGCCTTCTTCGCGCGCTGCGCGAGGTCGAAGGCCGTTTCCATGCGGGCGTGAATGCGCGCGGCGGGCAGCTTGCGGCGCATGTCCTGCACGATCAGCCACATCACCCCGCTCACGGTGGCGATGCCGAACGTCGCAACGGTGACGAGGTCGATGGTATTCATGGCTTCATGGCTTCCAGCAACTGCTCTTCGAGCCCGTAGTACGCGGCGCGCGGCGCAAAGGCCGGGCGTACGGGCGCGCACTCGAACTCGCCTTTCACTTCCTCGCTGTAGGCGCTTGCGTCGTAGCGGAACGTGAACAGGTCCTGCGTGATGATGACGTCGCCTTCCATGCCGACCAGTTCCGTGATGCGCGTGACGCGCCGCATGCCGTCGCGCATGCGCTCGATCTGCACGATCATGTGCACCGCGCTCGCAATCTGGCGGCGAATGGAGAAGAGCGGCAGGTTGCCGTTGGCCATCATCACCATGCTTTCAAGACGCGTTACGCCGTCGCGCGGCGAGTTCGCGTGGATCGTCGTCATGGAGCCGTCGTGGCCCGTGTTCATGGCCTGCAGCACGTCGAACGCTTCGGGGCCGCGCGTTTCGCCAAGGATGATGCGGTCCGGGCGCATCCGCAGCGCGTTGCGCACGAGATCGCGCTGCGCCACGGCGCCGAGACCCTCGGTATTTTCGGGCCGCGTTTCGAGACTCACCACGTGCGGCTGCACGAGCTGGAGTTCGGCGGCGTCTTCGATGGTGACCACGCGCTCGCCCGCATCGATGAAGTGCGAGAGCGCATTGAGCAGCGTCGTCTTGCCCGAGCCCGTGCCGCCCGACACGAGCACGTTGAGGCGGCACGTGCTCGCGATCTTGAGCACCGTCGCCATGGCGGCGGAAAGATTGCCCTGCTGCGTCATGCGATGCAGCGTGATGTTGCGCTTCGAAAATTTGCGGATGGAGATGGAGGCGCCACGAATGGCCAGCGGCGGGAGCACCACGTTCACGCGGCTGCCGTCGGCGAGGCGCGCATCCACCATCGGGCTGCTCTCGTCCACACGGCGGCCCACGCCCGCGGCAATGCGCTGTGCCACGTTGATCACGTGCGCGTTGTCGCGGAACTTGCATGTCGTGAGTTCGAGCCGCCCATGCCGCTCCACGTAGACCTGGTCGGGGCCGTTCACGAGTATGTCGGTCACGCTTTCGTCGGCAAGCAGCGGCTCGATGGGGCCAAGGCCGAACATGTCGTTGAGCAGTTCGTCGACGATCTGCGTCTGCTCGGCCATCGTCATGTTCAGATGCTCGCGCTCCGCAATTTCGAGCACCAGTTGCTCGACGCCGGGCTTCATCTGCTCGCGCGTCTTGCCGACGGCGGCCGATGCGTTCATCGACGAGAACACGCCGTTGCGAATCACGCGAAAGAGATCGGAACGCACCAGCGATTCGGCGTTTTCGGCCTGCGCCGAACGCACCGGCTGCATCTCGCGAACGGCGAGCAGTTCCGCGAGCGGCGGCGCGGACGCGGCGCTCGCGCCGCCCGCCCCGCTCTCTTCGAACTCCGGTACGCGCTTCTTCTGGCCGAACATCAGCGTTTCCTCAAGAGGCGAAAGCGCGGCACGCGCTTCGGTGCTTCGGCGGGACGCTGGCCCGTGAGGTCGCTTGCGATGCGCCGCACCGTCTGGTTGAAGCCGTTGGGCGCGCGCTCGCGCGGCGACTCGCCCAGATTTTCGGCCACGGCCACCGCCTTCGCCTCATACGGAATCTCGTGCAGCACCGAACGGCCCACGGCGGCCGTGAAGTCAGCGAGTTCCACCTTGCCGGCGCCCGCCGGCGAAACGTTGTTGACGAGCAGCGATGTGATGGGATTGTTGTCGCGGTCTTCCACGAAGCGCAGCAGGCGCACGGCCTCGCGCGTGGAGTGCACCGAGCGGTCGGCGACCAGATACACGCGCGAGGCGTGATCGAAGGCCTCGTTGCCGAGCGCATCCGCCGGGGCCGCCACGTCGAGAATCACGTAGTGGAAGCTGTCGCACAGCAATGCGAGCAGACGCGCGAGCGCGCCGGGCTCGTAAGGATGCGGCGCGCCGTAGTCGAGTTCGGCCGACAGCATGAAGAGCCGTGTGCCGTGCGGGACCAGCGTGCGTTCCACATATTGCGGATCGATGCGGTGCACGTTCTGGAGTACGTCGAAGAGACCGTTGTTGCTCTGCGCGCCCAGCATGCAGTTCGCCGCGCCGCTGTAGAGGTCGAGATCGACATAGGCAATGCGCCGGTGCGTCTCTTCGGCAAGATGCCGCGCCACGTTGAGCGCAACGGTGGTGACGCCGACGCCGCCGCGGGTGCCCGCGAACGCGATGGCCTTGCCGGCACGCGCCAGCATGACCTGATTCACCACGCCGTCGGTCACGTTCACCGTGCGCTTGATGAGCTCCACCGTGAGCGGCTTGACCAGATAGTCCCGCACGCCGATCTTGAGCAGGCTGCGGAAAAGGCCTACGTCGTTGCGCTCGCCGAGCGTTATCACCTGCACCGAGGGCTCGCACACTTCGGCAAGCCGCCCCAGATCCGAGAGCGGCATCACGCAGCCTTGCAGATCGACCAGCAGGAACTGCGGCGAGCGGTCGAGCTTCGCCAGATGGGCGATCGCGTCGTCGATCGTGCCTACCGCGATGTACGTGTGCGGCATCGCCTGTTCGAGCACGTAGTTCTTCAGCACCTGCTCCGTGGCCTTGTCGGCGACGAACGCCACGAAGTCGGCCGCGCGCGCGGCGCTGCGGGGCTTCGGGAGAATGGACGGCATCGTGCTCATGGTCGGCTCTGGTTTGGCGTGCGTTATTTCGCGTCGCGCGACGTGGTCGGGTCGAGCGGCGTCAGCTTGCCCGTTTCGTAGCGGCGCACAGCGGAGGCCGCCATCGCCGCATCCGCGGGGCCGAGCGGCTGCGGCGCCACGAGGTCGCGCGGATTGGCGATCTGCGCGGCGAGATTCGTGTACGTGGCGCAGCCCCATTCCATGCGCGGCCGCACGTGCCCCGCATCGATCGCCACCGAGGCGCGCGAGAGGCGCTCGCAGTCGGGCGGCATCACGGTGTTGCCGCGCAGCGTGAGCACCGAGGTGTCGGGCATGTCGCGCGGCGGATGAAAGCACCCCGCGAGGCTCGCGGCGCAGGCGCACATGACGAGCCAGCGAACGGGTTCGAACGGAAACGATGCGCGTGTCATGGCGGGCCTCTCAGTAGACGTAGCCGGCCGCGCCCACGAGGCGGGGTTCGGCGCTGCTCGCCGTGCCGTCGCCCGGGGTATGCCCGAAGCGCCGGCCGAAGCTGTATTCGATGTCGTTGGCCGGCGACTGCAGCGATTCGAGCGGCGAGCGCAGGCGCGCGGCCTGGGTGGGCTGCACGATGTACGGCGTCACCATGATGACGAGTTCGGTCTTGTTGTTCAGGTAGTTCGTGGAGGAGAACAGCTTGCCGAGAATCGGAATCGAGCCGAGGCCAGGCAACTGCGACACCGTGTCTTTCGTCACGCTTTGCAGCAGGCCCGCAATCGCGAAGCTCTGGCCGCTGCCCAGTTCCACCGTGGTATCCGCGCGGCGCACCGAGAGACCCGGCACCGTGATGCCGCCCGTGGTCACGCTGACCGAGGTGTCGATCTGGCTCACTTCCGGGCGCACCTTGAGGCTGATGCGGTTGTCGGCGAGCACGGTGGGCGTGAAGTCGAGCTTCACGCCGAACTGCTTGAAATCCACGGTGATGGCGCCGTTCACCTGCGAGACCGGAATCGGAAATTCGCCCCCCGCGATGAAACTCGCCGTCTGCCCCGAGAGCGCGACCAGGTTCGGTTCGGCGAGCACGGTGAGGAGACCTTCCTCGTTGAGCGCGTCGATCAGCACCTGGAGGCTGCTGTGGGCGGTCGAAAACGCGCCGAACAGCGAGAATGCGTTGTTCGTCGGCAGGTTGGCCGCGGTCACGCCATTGGTCGTCGTGAAGATCGGGCGGCCGCTGAAAACGCCGCCGAACCAGTTGCCCGTAGCATTGCCGATAGACTGCCAGTTGATGCCCAGTTGCTGCGTGACGTTGCGGTCCACTTCCGTGATGCGCACGAGCAACTGCACCTGGAGCGGCCGGGCCACCGTCATGCGGTTGATCAGCACCTCCTTGTCGTCGAGCCAGGGCGTGACGGCCTGGACGACGGCGTCGGCATCGGCGGCGTTGGCGGCGTCCCCCGCAATCTGCAACGAGCCCACCCCTTCCGTCACGGAGAGCTTCAGGTTCGGAAAGCGCGCGGCGAGTGCGGCACGCAGCGCGTCGGTGTCGCGCGAAACCGTGATCGCGCGTTGCAGCAGCGTGCGGTTGTTGGGGCCGAGCACATAGAGCGTCGTGGTGCCGCTCTTCTTGCCGAGCACGAACACGGCGCGCGGCGACGGCACATGGACGTCGGCCACATTGGGGTCGGCTACGAAAACCGAGGTGGCGTCCTCATTGAGCCGCAGCAAGGTGCCCTTGCCCGCGGTGACGGCGAGCGGTCCGCTTCCGTATGCGGGGAGTTCGGCGCGCGCCGCGTTGGTTTCGTGCGTGTCGTGTGAACTGCGCGATGCGGCAGCTTCCTTCCTGTTTGCGCCGATCGCCTGACGACCGGCCACCGTTGCCTCGCCCTGCGGCGCAGCCGCCTGCGCGGGCACGATCCACGTGAGCGCGGCCCACGCGAGCCCGGCCGCCCGGATGAACGCCCAGACGCGTGCCCAGACGCGCGCCCGGCACGCCGCGCGTCGAGTTCCGGCGTACGGCGCGGCGCTGCGAATCGGACTATAGGGCTGGCTCATGCTTCGGGTTCCTGAAAAAGGCACCATGCGCGTCAACGCGTGGGTTGCTCGGGTGCGCCCGGCGCCGGCGGCGGGCCGCCCGCCGGCATGCCGGCGTTGCCCGACAGGGCCGCCGCAGCAGCCGCCATGGTCGAGGGCAGCGGCGGCGTGCCGGCACTGCCGCCACCCAGGTTGTCCGAGCGTTCCGAACCGCGATAGATGACAACGGACTTCGGCGTGGGCGCGACGGCAACAGGCGCGCCTTGCGGGGCGCGCGCCATGTGCGGGGCCGGCAATTCGCGTACCGCGCTCGAGATGTCGCCCGCCCAGACGGGGCGTGCCTGCAGCGGTCCCGAGGCCGGTACGGCGGAGGCCGCGTCGGCCTCGCGGCTCGCCTTCGCGAAGCTGCGCAGCGCGAACGACAGGCTGCCGAGGCGCGCTGCGACCGACACCACTTCGGCCATGTGCGGTGTAACTTCCAGCGTCACGGTGCGCGCGCGGTTGTTGGCGTCGGGGGCGTCGCTCGTTTTCGGGCGGCTCAGTTCCGAGCCCACCGCCAGCACGCGCACGCGCTCCACGACGGTTTCGCTCGATACGGCGAGGTCCGGAGAATCCGTGCGGTGGTCCATCTGCTGGGTGAGCAGCAGGTCCACGTAATCACCCGGCTGGATCAGACCGGCGTTGCCGGACACATCGTCGATCGCGACCGAGACAGCGCGCATGTCGGGCTTGAGTGTCGCGGCGAGGAAACCCGGCGCGCTCGGCAGAATCACCTCGTCGGGGCCGAGCACGGTGCCCGCCGCGGCTGCGTGACGCAGCAGCGCGCCCTTCAATTCGATGGCGTTCGGCGCGTTGGCGATGATGGCAGCGGCCGGCACGTTGCCTGCTGGCACGTCTTTCCAGGCGAGGTCGTCGTCGCGCAGCAGCAGACCTTGCGGCAAATCTGCCGCGCTCACGCGGATCTTCACGGTGGACACGGCCTGAGCCGCGGGATGCGAAATGCTCGCCACGACCGTTCGCACGATCAACGCGATCAGTACGGCGCCCACGAGCAGCAGCAGAATCTTGATGATGTTCGACATGGCGGGCCCCTTCTATCGCACAGCCAGCAGCGAGAACCACGCGGGCAGACCGATCACGGCCGTGCCACCCGCAGCGAGCGCAACGCCATAGGGCACGCCGCGCGTGCCCGAAAACATCGCCAGCGCCCGCACCGCTCGCGCCCGATGCTGCGGGTCAAGACGCTGCGTCGCGAGGCTGACGAGCGCGACTACCGTGCCGCTCACCGATATCAGCACGAGTGCGGGCCACGAGAGCGGCAGGCCCGCCCACAGAAAGATCGCCGCGGCCAGCTTGGCGTCGCCGCCGCCCATCCAGCCGAGCGCGAACAATACGGCACAGACCGCGAAGACCACGCCGGCCAGCGCCACGTGAGACAGCACATCGGACGCGCTGCGGTGAACCACGAGCGCATCCGCGAAGAAAAGCAGCCCGAGTGCGAGCACGGATCGCGTAGGCAAGCGTCGCGCGCGCACGTCGATGACGGCGAGCGAGAACAGCACGGCCAGCGCCACAGCCCGAAGGGCGAGAGAAAGTAACGGCATGATGCAAGCAGGGGAACCGGCACGCGGCAGACTCCCCTCGCCAGACGAATCAGCTTCCTGAAGCGGTGGTGATCTTCGTAAAGAGACCCGTGAACAGGTTTCCGATGCTCGTGTTGAATGCCGTTCCGACAGCGGTCAGTGCAACAGCAACGATGCCGGCCATGATGGCGTACTCCATGGCGCTTACGCCACGTTCGTCGCGGACAAATGCCTTCAGAAGTTTGCGCATTTGAGATTCCTTTTCCCAAGGAGTTGAACAAGGGCGGCCTTCCGGACATCCGTAAAACGATTGCGATATACGGACCCAGGATGGCTAGGCAAGTTAACGGCGAGCCGTTTTTTATCTTTAGGAATACGAGATTCCTGCGCGCTTTCCCTGGTGCCGATGCGAGACGAAACGCAGGGTCGTTCATTTGATTTGGCTCAATGTCCGCCTCGCGCAATTGTCGTTGCGTGCAAGGTCGTGCGTGCGCGCCTGTGCCGTCAGGCGTTAGGTACGGTGAGCGTCAGACGTTCTGAACCTCTTTAGATTGTTCTTTTAGTTCAAGCGCGAAGCGCTATGATCTGATGAATGTGTGCGCGCTGGACGGCACGATTTTCCGACCCATTGTTCTGGACTTCGAAAGATGCGAACCGTGCATGAAACACGAATTTCGCGCGATGCCTGGTGCTTTCCCTGGCCACACCTTCATGACGCGGAAAAACTGCCGTGCTACGAAGCGCCGCACCGCCCGGGCAGGTGTTCGTGTCGATCGGGAAGACGAAATGACAACGGGCGACCGGTTGCTGACCGGTCGCCCGTTTGAACTCGAGAATGACTTGTGCTGTGGCGGCCCCGGTAGCCGGAGCCGGCCCCGGAATCAGGCGGCCGCCGCCGTGATCAGGGTGGGCAGATACGCCTGCAGATATTCCTCGAACTCGTCCTTGACTTCGGGGTGGCGCAGCGCGAACTCCACCGTCGCCTTGAGGTAGCCGATCTTGCTGCCGCAGTCGAAGCGCGTGCCGTGATAGCGGTACGCCAGTACCTGTTCCTCGGCGAGCAGCGATTGCAGCGCGTCGGTCAGCTGCAGCTCACCGCCGGTGCCTGGATTCAGTGCGCGAATGTGCTTGAAGATGGTCGGCATCAACACGTAGCGCCCCACCACGCCGAGGTTCGACGGCGCCACTTCCGGAGCCGGCTTTTCGACGATGCCCGAAAGCTTGATGACATCCTCTTCCCATTCACGGCCGTCCACCACGCCGTACGAGCGGCTGTGCTCGCGCGCGATCGTCTCCACGCCCACCACGGAGCTGTGATAGTGGTTGAAGACGTTGACGAGCTGCTTCATGACCGGCGTCGTGCTGTGCAGCAGGTCGTCCGCGAGAATCACGGCGAACGGGCTGTCACCCACGAGCTTTTCGGCGCACAGCACCGCGTGCCCCAGGCCCAGCGCTTCGGGCTGGCGCACGTAGAAACAATCCACGTGACTCGGCTTGATGCTGCGCACGAGTTCGAGCAGCTTGTCCTTGCGGCGTGCTTCGAGTTCCGCCTCGATCTCGTACGACTTGTCGAAATGGTCTTCAATGGCGCGTTTGCTGCGGCCCGTTACGAAGATCATCTCCGTGATGCCCGCCGCGATCGCCTCTTCTACCGCGTACTGGATCAGCGGTTTGTCCACGATGGGCAGCATTTCCTTCGGGCTTGCCTTGGTAGCGGGCAAAAAGCGTGTCCCGAGACCAGCCACAGGAAAGACAGCTTTGGTAACTTTTAGCATTGCAGGTATTCCCCCATCGATTGCCGATATATGGCACGCCAGTGCAGCGGCGAGCCGGCATCCCCGAAAAGTCTGGTGGAAATTATTTTTGTGACATGGCGTATTCATTGCCTCTTTGAATACGCTAGCAGGAAAAAAATAGGTGGTATGCGCGGAACCGAACTCATGTGGATACCGCCGCCGGAAAGATTTGCAGCCGGCAAAATTGCGGTGCAGCATGATTTTCCGGCCTGAATGGCCTCGCCGACATAACGCACACGACATGCCACGCATACCCGAGCAGAGCGCCAGTCTACTCGGTTTCGTCGGCGTCCGGCAACTTGCCGGAAGACGTCGTAAAGCGCCGGATCGGCTCGTTGCGCAAGGCTTCCCGGTAGGCCGAAGCGGCCACGAGAATCAGGATGACGGCAATGCCCGCCAGTAGATGCAGATTCATGGCTCTACCCTTGAACAGAAGAATGCGAGATTCACCAAGATTCAAGTTATCACGAAAAAAACGGCAAATAATTCAGGACGAAATCCCGCCGAGAGCCCGCTTCCTGTGAATGGCTTTATTTCCGGGCGATATCTTTGTGTCAGGTTACAACGCGATTTTTTATCCATTTTTTCGCTGCATTTTTGGCCATCCCGCTGCACTACGATTGGGGCAGGCGCATCGACGCGCCTGTCATCACCCGTTATCCGTCACGAGGACCCGAATGAGCGATCCCGCACTCGATGCCGCCGGTTCGTCCCTGCGCGTCGCCGCCGTCCGCGAAACGCTTCGCGACACGCTCCATGTCGATGCGGCAGCCGGCAAGGAACACCTCATCGACGCCATGCGCGGCTTCGCAGCGCTGCTCGTCGCCTACTTCCACTGCCGCCAGGTGGTGTGGGTCGGGATGCAGAGCTTCCATCAGGCAATGGGACACGCGCTCACGCCGGGCGCAATTGCCGCGTGGCTTACGCTGCCGGTTGCCTGGGGTTCTGCCGGCGTGCCGATCTTTTTCGTGATCAGCGGTTATTGCATTCACCGCGGCGGCGCCCAGCGGCTCGCGGCACAACCAGGCTACCGCCTCCCTACCCTCAATTTCTGGGCGCGCCGCTTCGCGCGCATCTATCCGGTGCTGCTGGCCGCCCTGATTCTCACGTTCGTACTCGACTCCATCAGCCTGCAACTGCCGCCCGTGAGCCACAAGATTCGCGACATCGGGCTGCAGGCGTTCCTCGTCAATCTGTTCTCGCTGCAAGGCGTGGCCGGCAAGACCTATGGTTCGAACGGCGCGCTCTGGACGCTCTCGCTCGAAATCCAGTTCTACGCGGTCTATCCGCTCGTGTTCGCGCTCAGAAAGCGGATTGGCATGCCTGCGCTCGTGGCGCTCGTCGCACTCGTCAACGTGGCCTCGGCCTGGCTGCTCGAGCGGCACGATCTGCAGTTCTTCACGTCGTACTGGCTCTCGTGGATGCTGGGCGCGTGGATTGCCGACGCGGGTGCCATGCGGCCTGCAGCGGCCTTTGTACCGGTCGCATCGGGCGCCGCTATGCCGCGTCGGCAGCCGTCGCGCCTCTGGTATGCCGCTGCGGCCGCGCTCATCGTGCTGGGCTGCGGCGCATTTCACTTCGGCCAGTACGGTGCATTCCAGCTTTGGGCCACGGGCTTCGCGTGCTGGCTCTACGCGGCGCTTGGCCGGCAAGCGGCACAAGCGGCACAAGCGGCCTCGCGCGGCGCGGCGGCACGCACAGGCAACGGTGCGCCGGGGCTCGCGCTCAGCGTGCTGTCACGCTTCGGCGACTTCAGCTACTCGCTCTATCTGATCCATCTGCCCATCTTCGTGCTGCTCGGCTCGCTGTTCTTCCGCTCCGAACTGCAGCTTGCGATCTGGCCGTCGTTCGCTTTCATGCTCGCCGTGCTGCCCGTGGCCTGGCTCTTCTATCGCATCGTCGAACTGCCTGCCATGCGCTGGTCCGCGAGGCTCAAGCCGCGCGCGGCCAAACCGCTGGCAACGCCTCAAGGCGTCCAGCGATAAACCACGAGGCTCGACCCGTTGTAGTTGTCCTTCGTAATCACGTATTGACCGGTCGAGCTCAGGTAGGCGCGCACGCCATACATCGAGTCCACGTCGTTACCCACATCCATCGCGCTCGTGTTGTTATTCACGAGCGTAGTGGTGAGCGCGCCGGTGTTGAGGTCGAACACGTCGATGTTCGGCACGGTATGCACGTAGCCGAGGAAGAGATAATGGCCCGCCGCTGCCATCGACTTCGCATTGGCGCTCGTAAGCGTGATGACGGGATTCGGCGTGGTCGTGTTGCCCGCGTTCCACCCGTGATACACCTCGATGCGCGTGCTCATCGCCGTCCAGTCCCAACTGCCCGCAATGCCCTGCGCGAGGATCATCGTGTCGCTCTCGGGCAGGTAGATGATGCGTGTGAGCGGGCGGACGCTCGTCGGAATACGGATCGTAACGGGCGTGCCCCATGTGGGCCTGCCGCTCGCATCGAAACCGGTAAGCGGATAGTGATAGATGTGGTTCGTGCGGTCGAGTCCCGCCCAGATATCGCCACGGCTGTCGATACAGAAGCCGCCTGTGACCTGTCGCGTCGTATTGAACGCGGTGCCCGGCAGCGACCCGTCCGGTATCGCAACGTAACCGCTTGCCGGGTTGAAGTGATAGAAGTTGAAGGCGCCCGGGTTCTGGCCCGACGCGACCAGAATGCGGTTGCCGTTCACGGCGACGAGCTGGCCGAAGTGCTGGCCGCGCTGCGTGTCGTTCATGTCGAGCCGCGGATCAGTCGGATAGGTGAACGGATCGATGGTGTTCGCCACATAGGTGCCGCCCGCCGTTCCCGTGTAGACCTCGTTGCCGCTGTAGAAGAACGCGCCGTCAGTGACCGGATCGGGCGCAGCGGCGGCCTCGAAATTGAGCGCCTGCAGCTTCCAGCGCAGATTGCCCGCCGGATCGTACGAGTGAATGTCGGTGGCGCCGTTGCGGCCCAGGTCCCAACCGCCGCCCCAGGGATTGTTGAGCACGTAGAGATTGCCCGCGGCGTCCTTGCTGATGCCCACCACGCGGGTGAAGCGTTTGGGGCCCACCTGCCCTTTCACGCCGGTCGTGCTGTCCAGGTAGCCGCCCGTCACGCCGAAGATGCCCACGAGCGTCGGCGTAGCGGCGACGTTGTAAAGCTTGATGTTCATGTCCGGTCCTTCGTCGCCCACCATCAGTTGACCTGACGATGCGTCGAAGTACAGCGCAGACGGGCGTGCGTTCGTCGCCATCTGGATCGTGTTGAGCAACTGGCCGGTCGGGCTGAATTCGGTCACGGTGCCCGCGCTCTGCTGCGCGACCCAGAGGTTGCCGGTGCTGTCCACGGCGAGTGCGCCGGGGCCCGTGATGTTGATGTCGCGCTGCCAGGTGCCGTCGGTGGTGTACACGCGCACGCGGTTGCCTGGGAAATCGCTGGCGTACAGCAGCGAGCCCGCCGTGGCGAGCCCTGTGATGACGTCGCCGCGCGTCACCGCGTTCCACGCGCTCACCTGGATCAGCAGATCGCGCGTGCCTGTGGTGCGGTTATAGCGGCCCACTGCGCCGCTGCCGTAGGTCGTGCTGTATTGGAGCGCCGCGAAGATCGACGTGACGTTGCCCGTGATCGCGCTGCCCTGAAACTCGCTGTGAATGCCGATCGAGCCTGCGCTCTGACCGTTCTGGTAGATCGCGACGCCGCCTTCGTTCTCGTCCCACAACGACGAGGTGTAGATCACGCCTTCGGGCGAGACCCACATGGAACGCGCGCCGTTGCCCACGTGCGCGGCGATTGTGCCGTAGGTGTTCGCGAGCCAGTCGGTGGTGTATTGCGCGTGAGCATCGGGTGCCATGGTTGCCATGGTGCCGACCGTGGCCGCCATCGCCACAACCATCACAGCGCGAGCAATACGCGTGAGACCCGCTGTACGAACCCGTTCATGAACGTCTTTCGCGACCCGCTGTTCGGCAGATTCGCCGGCGCGCTGGCGCGTCCCTGTTTTGTTCTGTTTCTTCTGTTCCGCCACCATGACCGATGCTCCGTGATTGAAGCTACCCCTTCGCCTGCGGGGCAGCGACCTTTCGCAAAATGCGTTCTACGCCGTCCACATAAGTCTTCGTGCCGAAGCGCCGCCGCGCGGTCTGCAAGCCGTTGGCGACCAGCCTCTCGCGCAACCCGGTGTCCGCGCGCAGTTCGGCGAGCGTATCGGCCAGCGCGTGCGCATCGCCGGGCGCACACAAGAGGCCGTTCACACCGTCTTCCACGATCTCCAGCACGCCGCCGTCGCGCGCGGCTACGACCGGGCGCGCGGCGAGCATGCCTTCCACCACCACACGCCCGAAAGGCTCGGGCGTGATCGAGGTATGCACGACGACATCCACGGCGCACATGCAGGCCGCGACGTCGCGTTGAAAGCCGAGAAAATGCACACGCTCGCCGAGGCCCTTCGCGAGCACATAGGCACGTAGTTCTGCTTCGTAAGCGTCTTCGCCGAACAGCGGCGCGCCCACCAGCACCGCATGCATCTGCGGGTTGAGCACCATCGCTTCGAGCAGCACGTGCTGCCCTTTCCAGCGCGCAAGGCGGCTGAACGAGCCGACCAGATAAGCGTCCTGCGGCAACCCCAGGCGTGCCCGCAAGCGCGCCGGCGGCACCTCGCGCAGGGCCTCGAACGGCGCTTCGTCGATGCCGTTGAACACCACGTCGATGCGCGATTCGTCGAACTGCGTGAGCGCGGCGAACGCCTTCGCCGATGCATGCGAATTCGCGATGACGTGAGCAATGCCGAACTTCGCGCACCACTTGATGATGGTGCGCTGCACCGCGCCGAAATGCGCGGGGCTCACGATGTCGCGCAGATGCCAGACCACGGGCCGCTTCGCGAGTCGGCCCGCCAGCGCGCCGATCACCATGGCGCGCTGCGTGTTGGCATAGATCACATCGGCGCTCTGCGCGCGTCGCGCGGTCTTGCGCACAAGGCTCACGACGCTCGCCAGCACCTTGCCCTTCGGCAACGCACGGCCCTGCTTTCGCACGGCACGCAATGCGCCCGCCTCGAGCACGTTGACCGTAACGCCTGCGGCATCGAGCGCCGTGCGAAACGGTCCGTCTTCGAACAGCACCACTTCGATACGCTCGCGCAGCGCCTTCACGATTTCGAGCAGCGAAAGTTCGGCGCCGCCCAGCACGCCGCTCTGGTCCACCGCGAGCACACGCAGCGCGCGAGCCGCGGCCGAAGGCTTCGATTCATCGAGGCCGGGCGGCTGCCCCAGCGCGGGCAGCGTCGCGCCTTCGAGTGCAGGCACGGCGGAGCGCACGAGCGAAAAGAAGCGTTCGCGAAAATGCGTGATGGAAAAGCGCTCGGCATTCGCCCGGCAGTCCATCGGCGAGAACGCACGTGCGTTGGACTCGAATGCCTCGACGGCGGCCACGATCGAATCGGCGCGTTGCTCGTCGAAGAAGAGGCCCGTGGGTTTCGGCTCCGAAAGATCGCGCACAGTCTCCAGCGCCCCGCCCTTGCCGAACGCGATCACGGGCGTGCCGCAGGCCTGCGCTTCGACCACTGAAATGCCGAAGTCCTCTTCGGCCGCGAACACGAATGCCTTCGCGCGACGCATGCGATCCTGCAGAACAGCGAACGGCTGATAGCCCATGATCTCGACGTTGGGCGCGGCCTTCGCGCGAATCTTCTGCATGTCGGGGCCGTCGCCGATCACCACGAGCTTGCGCTCGGGCATCTGCGCGAAGGCCTCCACGATGAGGTCGATCTTCTTGTACGGCACCATGCGCGAGGCGGTGAGATAGAAGTCGTCCTTCTGCGTGTTGAGCGTGAATGCCTCGACGTCCACGGGCGGAAACACGACCTGCGCGTCGCGCTGGTAGACCTTGTGAATGCGCCGCGCAATGAACTCCGAGTTGGCGACGAAGTGGTCCACGGCGTTCGCCGTGCGGATGTCCCACGTGCGGATGTAATGCAGGATCAAACGCGCGGCGGCGGACTTGGGCCCGTTCGTGAGCTTCGATTCCTGCAGGTATTGATGCTGCAGGTCCCACGCATAGCGGATCGGCGAATGCACGTAGCTAATGTGGATCTGGTCCGGTCCCGTCAGCACCCCCTTGGCGACCGCGTGGCTGCTCGAGATGACGACGTCGTAGCCTGAAACGTCGAGTTGCTCGATGGCAAGCGGCATGAGCGGCAGGTACGAGCGGTACTTCGCGCGCGCGAACGGCAGGTTCTGGATGAACGAGGTCGTCACGGGCTTGCCGCGCAGGAACGTGCGGTCGTCGAGAAAATCGACCAGCGCGAAGAGATCCGCCTCGGGAAAGCACGCCACGATCTGTTCGAGCACGCGCTCGGCGCCCGCATAGGTGACGAGCCAATCGTGCACGATCGCGATGCGCACGGGCCGGTTGCCCGCACGCGCGCGGCGTGCCGGTATGGACCGGCGCGCCACCGCCGGTGTCACGGCGGCATCGGAAACCTCGGTGCGCGCGAGCGGCACCGGTTGCAGAGCGGTGGGTTCGAGCAGTTCGGGATTCATGCGCTTTTCCTCGGATTCAGCCGCACCAGAAGCGAACGGGCCAGTTCGCGCAGCGCGGGTGTCGTCGTGACCGACCACACAACGTTGGCGGCCACCACCGCCGCGCAGGCGGCAATGGCCATGGCAAGCGTAGGCACGAGGCTCGCGAGATACAGGCTGCCCGCGAGAAACGCGAGATGCGGCAGCATGTCGAGCAGAATGGGCCGCATGTGAATGCGGCTCAGGTACAGCAGCACCACGTAGTCAAACAGCGCACGCGTCACGACCGCGACCGCCGCGCCCGCGAGCCCGAAATGCGCGATGCCGAACCACAACAGCCCCGCGAAGATGGGCAGTTCGATGAGCCCCACGCGCGCGGCCGCAGCGGGGTTGTTCTGCGACTGGATGAGAATGCGCGTAACGCTGGCCTGCCCCACGAGCCACACGCCGATGATGAGAATGCGGCCCACGGGTGCCGCTTCGTTTGCGATGACGTTGCCCACCCACAGCCGCAGAAACGGCTCCAGCACGATGGTGGCTACGAGCGCGACCGGCGTGAACACACCATTCAGGAATTCCAGGGACTGGCGCGCGATCTCGTCGGCATGGTCGCGGCGCACGGCGGACAGGCGCGGAAACAAGGTGCGCACGAGCGCGTTGGGCACGATGTTGAGCCGCGTCACGAGGTTCTGCGGCACCGTGTAATACGTAACGAAGCGCGCGCCCAGACCGGTGCCCAGCAGCACGCGGTCCAGCGATTCGGCCACCATGTTGGTCACGCTCGCCACGAGCATCCATCCGCCGAAGCTGAAGAGTGCCTTCGACGTACCGAGCCGTGGCCCGCGCATGCGCGTGAGACCCAGCACGCGCAGCGCCGAACGTCCGAGCAGCCAGGCCGCAATGAGACGCGCCACGACGGCCGCCGCAATCACGTTCTGCAGGTTCGGCGCGATGAGCCAGGCGGCGCCGAGCGGCAGCAGCTGGAACAGAAAGGTGCCGATGGTCTGGTTCGTGTTGTAGATGCCGAAGCGTTCCGCGCCATTGATGGCGCCCGCGAACACCCACGACACGTTCGCTACCGGAATGGCCACGGCGAGCCACGGCAGCGCCATGTAGACCTCGTGTTGAAGCGCGGGCGGCACCTTCGTGAAGTACGCGGTATAGATGAACGCGCCGAAGTAGATGAGGAGCCCGCCAATCACGCCGGTGCCCAGATTGAGCCAGAAGGCGCTCCAGAACACGTCGGCGCATTCGTCTTCATCGCTGGAGGCACGCGCCTTCGAAATATGGTTTTGCGCCGCCATGCTCATGCCGAGGTCGAGCACGCTGAAGTAACCAATCAGCGTCCACACGAGCGCGATCACGCCATAGCGTTCCACGCCGAGCAGATGGATGTACGACGGCACCGTGACGAGCGACACGAAGGTCGGCAGCACGAGCCCGAAGAAATTGATTGCGACGTTCTTGAGGATGCCTTTGTCCATCAGATGAAGCCTTTGCGTGGAAAGTGCATGCGCCCAGGGCGGGCTTCGCCCGAAACGGGCGGCCTGCCGTGCAGGCCGCGCTGCAGTAAAGCACGTAAAAAATCGGCGCAGCCGGGTTTTCCCGTACAGAAAAATATTCGCGCTGGGTCGCGGCGGGTCGTGACTGTTGTTGGCGAACGTGCGGGCCTGCATGCCCGCATCGGCTTCAACGACCCATCAAGCCGGTTTCCAGCGATACATCATCACCTTGCCTCGCGCGTCTTCCTCCACGAAGACGAGGTACTCGCCGTTGCTGCGCCGGTAGGCGCTCACGCCGAACGGCACATCCACCCAGCCCGATGCGTGCCCCACCTCGGGGCCCGGCCGGATCATGCCCACTTCCTTGCCGCTCGCCTTGTCGTAGACGTGCACCACGCCCACGGGCTCGACCACGAACAGGTACTGCCCTTCCACCGTCACGCCGATGGCCGTGGCAATGGGCTTCGACTGCGTGTTCCACGGCAGCGTGACGGTGTAGCGCGCCTCGGGCTTGCCGCTCGACCAGTGGTCGTAGCGCACCAGCACGCGGCCCGCTTCTTTCCAGAACGCACGGTCTGGCGGCGCCTCCGGCGTGTAGCCGGTGGCGTAAAGCGCGTCCGTCTCGGGCTCGTAGATCGCGCGGCGCAATTCAGTGAACGGCGCGGGCACCGCATACGCGGTGAGGTCCGTGTACGAATACTTAGGATTCCCCTTCGCATCGAGCCCGCCGAAGCGAAAGCGAAAGATCCCCTTCGCGTCGCGTGTGCGCCAGATGTCGCCGGCCGTGTCGATCCACCAGCCCCAGCCGCCCGCGAGCTTCGTGCCGCTCGTGTTGAGGCCGAATTCGTCGGCGTCGAAGCGGCCGTTGCCGTTCCCGTCACGCCAGATCCAGTCGCCGCCGGGCGGCGCATTCGGCACGCGCGCCACGGCCTTCGCGCGGCCCGCGATGAAGCCCGAGGGAATCGCGGTCTCGCCTTCACGTTGCGGGTCGAAGCGATAGATCTTCAGGTGGTCCGCATACATGTCGGTGAGGTAGAGGAACGTGTGGCCGTTGAGCCTGCGCACCGTGGGCAGCCCTGGCCATTGGTCCGTGTTGAAGACCGGGTCTTCGGGATAGCGGAAGCGGTTCGAGAGGAAGCCCGCGTAGCTCCACTCCTCGCCCACCGGCTTCGAGAAGTCGAGCACGAAGCGCTTGTTGCCCGTGTAGACGCTGTCCGGCCGCGACGGATCCACCCACGCGCCATCCACGAACAGCAGCCCTTGCAATTGCCACAACCGCTGACCGTCGGGCGCATAGCTTTCGAGCGTGGCGCCCAGACCCGCGCCGATTGGGCCGTTGTGACCGCTCGCGCTATCGGGCGGCCCGATGCCGTTGGTGGACACGTAGATGTTGCCGCGCGCATCCACGCCCACGCCCGTGAGCCCGTTGAAGCGCTGCGGCCCCGGGCGGCCTGCTATGCCCGCGAAGATGCCGCCGCGCTCGCCGAGCGTCGCCGTTTGCGTATAACGTCCAGCGCTGCGGCTGTAGATCAATACCTGCTGGCGCGGACCGTTGTCGGCAATCAGCACGCGGCCTTGCGAATCCGCGGCGATATCGACGGGCACGGTGTCGGCGGGCAGGGCGAACGTGTCGTCGATGGCCCGGCCCGAGGCCGCATAGTGCGCCACGCGCGGCGCGCGCCCGCTGTGTGTACCGGTAAGCACCCAGAGCGTGCCGTCGGCCGCGAGCGCCATGCGGCCCGGCTCGGGTACGTCCCACTTCGTCTTCAGCATCATCGACTCGGCGTCGTAGACCTCGATGCGATTGCGCGCCGTGTTGGCCGCGTAAAGTGTCGTGTCGTTCGCAGCGAGCCCGCCTATTTCGCTGGTCGTGCCGGTGCGGTTCGCGCTGTCGTCGCTCGCTGCGTTTGCCGGGCTCGTGCCCGGCGTGGGCACGTCGTTCACCATCAGGAAGCTCGCGGCGAGCCTTGCATGCGGATCAGCGGCTTTTGCCTGCTGCTGTGCTTGCTGTTGCGCCTGCGGCTGAAAAGGCGCCGCCTGCTTCGGGTCTGCAATCTCGCGGCGCGTAATGCCGTACCACTGGTGTCCTTTGTCCGGCCAGATGCCGGCGCCCTTCAGGCGCCCGCGTTCGTTGCCCACCGCCACGGCCGCAAAGACATAGCGCCGGTTCACCGCAATTGCGTTGCCGCCGCTGTTGCCCCAGCCGTGCGTGCCGCCCGCGAAGCCGAGCGCCTTGCCGTTCTGATACACGCTGATTTCGGCGCCGCTCTCGTCCCACGGCGCATTGGTGTACACCTTGCCCTCCGGCGCAACAGCGATCGCCGTGATGTTGATCTGCACCCACGTGCCATCGCCGTACCCGAATGTGTTGCCGATCCACGAGGTCTTCACGTCGAGCGCTTTCGCTTCGGCTTGTGCGTGGGCTGCTTGTGCGTGTGCAGAGTGCGGCGCGATGGCGGCGCATGCCGCCATGAACGCACAGACGAGCGTGGCCGCGAGCGGCCTGATCGACGCGTCGGGACGCGAACGCAACTGAAAACGAAGCGGCGAACGCAATGGCAAGACGAACGGCGGCAAGCACATCCTCCAGTCAGTAAAGCGTGCGATGAGGCGACGAGGACCGCCGAGGTCGTCGGGCCGGCTGGCGGTCCGCGTGGACAGGCATCACAGTAAGCGGAAAAATCTCCGCGACGAAAATCGAAAATAATTCAAAAATATTCGTTTCAGCGAAGAGGATTGAAAGGTCATTTCGTTAAAAACCGAAGATCATCAATGCACGATGAAATGACGTGGGCGTGACATATTCCCTTCCCGCGCCAGCCCTATCCCGGGCGGTTTTACATCTTTTCGGCTGAATGGGTAATGAATTACCGGAAAGGTTTTCGCCATTCATCGGATTCAATCGTTGTTTCACGCTGTTTCATTTCCGTTTTTTCGCCATTTTCTTTTCCCTAGAATCGAATTGCACGCAAAGACGGCTGCCGCCCTTTGAGGCTTTCCGCTGCTTCTGCGCGTGCTTCTTTCGACTTTCGTGGACGGTTCATGACAGCGAGTACTTTGCCTGCCCCGCCCTCCCACAGCCGGCGCATCGTGCAGCTCGACGGGCTGCGCGCCATCGCCGTGCTCGCCGTGTTTGCGCAGCATGCGCTGAAGGCGCCGCTCTGGATGGGCGTGGATCTCTTCTTCGTGCTGAGCGGCTTTCTGATCACCGGCATCCTGCTCGACCGCAAGGCGCGCCAGGTGTCCTATTTCGGCTACTTCTATGCGCGCCGCGCGCGACGCATCCTGCCGCCGTACGTGCTGCTCATGGTGGTGTCGTCGCTGCTGTTCGGGCTCGGCTGGGCCAGGTACTGGCCGTGGTACACGTTCTTTGCGACCAACATCGGCGACGCACTGGGCCAGAGCGGGCACGACAGCCTCAACGTGCTGTGGTCGCTCGCTGTGGAGGAGCAGTTCTACATCGTCTGGCCGTTCGTGGTCCTGCTCGTTTCCGAACGTGCGCTGGGTTTCGTTGCGGCGGCGCTGATCGTCGTGGTGCCGTTGCTGCGCGCGCTCGCTACGCCGTGGTTCGATACGTTCTGGCCCATCTATTACCTCACGCCGTTCCGCATGGATCTGCTTGCCGCGGGCGCGCTGCTCGCGGTGGTGTCGCGACGCGATTCGCAGGCGATTGGCCGCTTCAAGCCGCTCGCGGTGTTCGGCTTCGTTGCGGCGCTCGCGGTGCTCGCATGGCTGCATCTGCACTTTCCGCGCTTTCGGGCGGCCAATACGCCGCTCTCCAACGCGGCGCTCTACAGCATTTCGCTCGTGCTCTGCACGTCGATCGTCGTGATCGCGCTGGAATCGAAAGGCATCGTGAAGCGCGTGCTGTGCCATCCGGTACTGGTCTACATCGGTACGGTGAGCTACACGATTTACCTGATCCACCTCACCGTGCTCTACGCGGTGTGGCCGCTCGGTCACAGCCGCCTCGCGAGCGCGGGCATTGCGCTTGCCATCACGCTCGTCTATGCGAGCCTGAGCTGGTTCGCGTTCGAGCGTCGGCTCATCTTCGGCACAGGGCGTACGCCAGTGGCAACGTCAGCGCATGAGCGGTCTACCTCGGCGATGCAAGCCTCATCAACTGCACAAGCTGCGGCGAGAACGCGCGCATGAAGCGTCCCATGAAGCTCCTGACCCAGCGTCTGATGAAGCACGCCACCTCGTGCGTGCGGCGTGAAGCGGCAACGCGCGATCTTCGCCGCACCGCGATAGCCATGGCCGCATGTGTCTCGGCATTGAACGCAGGCGCCACCCCTTCGACTGTGCTCGCCGCTACAGCGAACGATTCGGCGAACGATTCAGCGAAGAGCAACGGCAACGTCGTGATAGAAGCCTACGGCGATTCCACCACGCTCGGCATTTCGTGCGCGGACGGCCGATGCGGCCCGCGTCCTCAAAACGCCGTGACTTACCTGCAGGACGACCTGCGCGCCGCGCACGGCGAGCGCGTGAGCGTCGCGAACTACGGCATTGGCGGCACGATGGCGAGCCAGCTGCTGGACGGCAGCAGCCGCAATCCGCCCTGGAAGGAACGCCTTGCGTCCTCCCCGGCTCAGATCGTGACCCTCAACTACGGCATCAACGAAGTGATGCGCAACCAGACGCCCGAGCAGTTCTATGCCGCCGAAACCGCGCTCGTGAAAGACGCGCTCGCCGCAGGCAAGCTGCCCGTGCTGCAAACGTCGAACCCGATGCCCGATGGCCGCCTCAACGCGAAGCTGGGCGCCATGGTCGCGATGACACGGCGCGTCGCCCAGGAGCAGCACGTGCCGCTCGTCGATCACTACGCGTCGATCCAGACGCTTGCCGACTGGAAACTCATGATGTCCGACGGCGCCCATCCGAAGCCCGAGCTGTACCGGCTGAAGGCCGGACACGACTTCGAAGTGATCGATCCGCTCGTGCAGAAACTTCTGGGTGACGGACGAACGGCGAGCAGCGCGGCACGCCACGCGCGAGACCTTGTCGAAACCAGCGGCGAACGCGCGGCCTCGCATGGGCACGTTCCCGGCGGCCGGTCCTGAGTCCTGACACGCACGGCCCGAGCATTCGGGCGCACACTTTTTCTCCGACATAGGGAAGGCACATTCCATGAGCAATCAACGCAAAGCGATCATCACCGGCGTGTCCGGGCAGGACGGCGCATATCTCACGAAGCTGCTGCTCAGCAAGGGCTATCACGTGACCGGCACCTACCGGCGCACGAGTTCCGTGAACTTCTGGCGCATGGAAGAATTGGGCGTGCTCGATCATCCGCATCTGGAACTCGTGGAGCACGACCTTACGGATCTCGGCTCCACGCTGCGGCTGCTTGAACGCGCCGAGGCGCATGAACTCTACAACCTCGCGGCGCAGAGCTTCGTGGGCGTGTCGTTCGACCAGCCCGTCACGACGGCGGAAGTCACGGGCGTGGGTGCGCTGAATCTGCTGGAAGGCATTCGCATCGTGAATCCGGCCACGCGCTACTACCAGGCTTCGACCTCCGAAATGTTCGGCAAGGTGCAGGCCGTGCCGCAGCGCGAGGACACGCCGTTTTACCCGCGCAGCCCTTATGGCGTCGCGAAGCTGTTCGCGCACTGGAGCACGATCAATTACCGCGAGTCGTATGGCATCTTCGCGTCGAGCGGCATTCTGTTCAATCACGAGTCGCCGCTGCGCGGCCGCGAGTTCGTCACGCGCAAGATCACGGACACGGTGGCCAAGATCAAGCTCGGCAAGCGCGACGTGCTCGAACTGGGCAACCTCGACGCGAAGCGCGACTGGGGCTTCGCGCTCGAATACGTCGAAGGCATGTGGCGCATGTTGCAGGCCGCGGAGCCGGACACCTTCGTGCTGGCCACGAACCGCACGGAAACCGTGCGCGACTTCGTGCGCATGGCGTTCGCCGCGGCGGGCTATCAGCTCGAATGGTCGGGCAAGGACGAACGCGAAACGGGTATCGACGTGGCCACGGGCAAGGTGCTCGTGCGCGTGAACCCGCGCTTTTATCGGCCTGCGGAGGTGGACCTGCTGATCGGCTGCGCGGACAAGGCCAAGGCCGTGCTCGGCTGGGAACCGAAGACCTCGCTGGAGCAGTTGTGCCAGATGATGGTTCAGGCCGATCTCGCGCGTAATCAAATCCACGAAACGTTCTGATCGGAAGAGGCGGTTGGCAAGGGTGCTGGGTAGAGGTGCCCTCACCCACCCTTGCCTGCTGTCTCGATGTCTTCGCCCGATAGCGCAGCGAAAAAAACCACGTTGCCACGTCACCCCACGTCGCCACGTCGCATTGCAGACCGCAGGCCATGCCGCACGGCCCGCGTCCCGCTCCACCTCAATGCACGCGTTCGGCGATCGCCTCCTCGTACACCTGCGCCACGCGCCTCGCGATCACCGCGTTGTCGAAGTTGTCGCGCGCGTAGGCGTAGCAGGCCTCGGCGTCCGGCAAACGAAGCGCGCCACGCAGCGCGGCAGCGAGGCCATCGGCAATCGCGGATGCCCCCGTCGACGGCAACACCAGATCCTGCGACAGGCCCGCTACGGCTTCAGGCAGCCCGCCCACCGGCGTAACGAGCACCGGCGTGCCCGACGCGAGCGACTCCACCGTGATGAGCCCGAAGCCCTCCAGCGCCACCGTGGGCACCACGCTGATCGTAGCGGCGCGATAAAGCGCGGCGAGATGCGCATCGGGCACGAAGCCGAGCAGCTTCACGTTGTCGCTGAGCCCCGCTTCGTCGATGCGCCGTTGCAGCTCGCCTTCGAGACGCCCCTTGCCTGCGATCAGCAGCAGCACATCGGGCACGCGCTTCTTGAGCAGCGCGACGGCGTCGATCAGATCTTCGAGCCCCATGCGGCGCACCAGCCGCCGCACCGCGAGCACGATGGGCCGGCCTTGCGGCAGTTGCAGCTTGAGTCGCGCATCGGCTGGCGACATCGGCAGATTGAACTGCTCGACGTTGACGCAGCCCGGCACCACACGCACGCGTTCCGGCGGAATGCCGTAGCGCGACGTGAGGATCTGGCCGAACGCATTGGAAAGCACGATGAGCCGCGACGAACGTTCGTAGACCGACTGCTCCAGGTAGCGCTTCATGCGCTGGCCGAGCGAGTCGGCGCCTTCCACCTGGCTCTCGTCGGCCCACGGTCCCTGAAAGTGCGAGACCTGCGGAATGCCGCGCGTGACGTCGAGGCCGGGAAACGTATAGAGCGCGAAGTGCGACGAGATCACGTCGGGCCGATGCCGGCGAATTTCGCGGCGCAGCGCGCGGCGCGCGGCCATGAGGCGCAGCGGCAGCGACTGCGACGCGGAGCCGAAGCCGTTGATGGCGCCGCCCGTATCGGCCGCCACGCGCGGCGAGCCCGCCACGACGCCGCGCACTTCCACGCCCGCGCCGGGCAGCGCGCCGACGAGCGAGTAGTACATGCGGTCGAGCCCGCCGGCACGCTCGGGAAACCAGTGCATGCCGATCTGTAGCGACTTGATTGAACGGGTGGTCATGGCTGTTCCTTTGTCGTTTTGCATGGGTTGCTTGCTGATGTGTATCCGGGCGTGGGCGCCCGTTCGCCACGTCTTAAGTGCTTCACGCTATTGCGCGTACGCCGCGTCGGGCGCTTCGGCGCGGCGGCCCGCCTCGCCGTCTGCAAGTTGCCGGTAGAGCGCGAGATACTGCTGCGCCATGCGGGTCCAGCCGAACTGCGTGGCCAGTTCGCTCGCGGCACGCCCCATGGCCTCGCAGCGGTCCGATGAATCGGCAAGGCGCGCCACGGCTTCGGCGAGCGCGTGCGGATCGTCGGGGTCTTCCAGCACGATCCCGCATTCGGGCGTGATGATCTCGGCGCCGCCCGCGGTGCGCGCGGTCACGACAGGCAAGCCCGCTGCCATCGCTTCGAGCAGCGAAAGACTCATCGCCTCGTAGCGCGAAGGAAACACGAAGGCGTTCACGGAATGCATGAGCGCCGGCATGTCTTTCACGAGACCGAGAAAATGCACGCGGTCCGCAATGCCGAGCTTGCGGGCCATCTCGGGGTACGGGCTGCCCGGCAGGTAGCCGGCCACGGCAATCTGTACGCGCGGCGGTAACACACGCAGTGCCTCGAGCACGGTGCCCAGGTTCTTGCGCGGCGTGCGCAGGTCGCCCACGAAAAGCAGCAGAAACGCGTCGGCGGGTAAATCGAATTTCGCGCGGTCGCCGCTCGCCGCGGCGAAGCCCTGCGTATCCACGCCGTTGTAGATCACGTCGAGCCGGTTGGAAGGCGTGAGCCCGATGCTGCGAATCTCGTCAGCCACCTTCTTCGACACCGCCGTGATGACGCGCGAGCGCCGATAGGCCCAGCGTTCGAGCCACGCATTGCAGCGCGTATAGACGTACTGATACGACGACCACAGGCTGCGGCCGATACCGAACGGGTAGTACCGGCTGCGCGCCCAGCCGCTATGCACGAAGTGCGCGGTGTTCACGTCCGCGCGCGCCCACGTGATGAAGCCGTTCACGTGCAGCACGTCGTATTCGCTGCGATGCGCGCGCAGCCACAGCGCGCTTTTCGCGGCAAAAACCTGCTGGCGCAGCAGGTTGGTGGGCCACCATTTGCCGGGCTTCACGCAGACCCAGCGCACGCGCGGATGCGCGAGCAGTTCCGGTGCGACGTGCGAGGCCACCAGCGTGACCTCCATGCCCTCTTCGAGCGCGGCCCGCGCAATCTCGTGATTCACGCGCCCCTGGCCGTCGTTGTGGCGCACCACATGGGTGACGATGGCGACTCTCAATCAGGTGCCTCCGTTGAGCGTTGCGGCACGTCTGCGCATGGCTTTCTGAGATTTCTGCCAGTGTGCCGCGGAAAGAATGGAAAACACGCTTGAAAACAGCAGCAGGCCGCCGGTACCCACAAGCGAGTTGGTGAAGACGAGCATCGCGAAGATGGCGAGCGCAAGGCTCAGGCACGCGGAGGCATAACGGTCCTCGCGCAGCGCGAACGACGCCCGCACGGCCCGCGCGAGCAGCCACAGCGTGCCGGCGAGATAGAGCAGCGTGCCGGGCCAGCCGAGCACGAACGGAATGTTCATCACGCCGCTGTCGAAACTGCCGTACTTGCCCAGTTCGCCGCTGTCGCTCGAGAGCTTGGTCGAGGCGCCCGTGGCGCCCAGCCCTTCGCCCGTGACGTCGGTGAACGCGGTTTTGGCGAAGTTGGCGTAGAACTCGTTGCGCGCGGCGTAGCTCTGGTCGTCGCGCAGGTTCACGAGCGTGTCGAGCCGCGCCTGCATGCGCTCGGCGACGGGGCCTACGGCAAGCAGCGGCACGCTGAGGCCCGCGAGCAGCACACCGCTCGCCACGATGCGCACGCGCACGCGGTTGTTCGACTTCATGAGCTGGATGAGGAGCGCGATGACCCAGCCGCCCCATGTCGAGCGCACGAGCGAAAGCGCAAACGAGAGGAAGCCGAGCGCGCCGGCCACCCAGCGAAAGCGATGCTGCGCGGCCATCACGAGCACCATGGCGCCCATCATCGCGAACGCGAACGGGCCGGAGGAGTTCATCGTGCTGAACACGCGCACGCCGAACGGCACGGGGTCGCCCTGCGAGTTCATGTTCGAGCCGATCATCCACATGGCGTCCCACGGCGGCATGATGAAGAACTGCACCACGCCGTAGGCGCCCATCACGAGCATGCCCCAGATGAAGGTGTTGACGATGGTGTCGCGATACTGCGGATACTGGCGCGTATTGGCCATGATGTGAAAGCCGATCAGCACCGGGTAGATCCAGTTCGCGAGGTCGTAGGTGGCCGCGAGCGGCCCGCTTGCCACCACGCCCACGATGAAGGCATAACCGATGCCGCCCAGTATCAGCAGCACCGGCAGCCCGCGCCGCTGGGCGAGCACCGGGTAGTAGCGCAGCAGCGAGAGCGCGCTGATCATGGTCACCGCGAGCGGCGCGATCTGGATCAGGCTCGTGGGCGTGAAGCCGCCCTTGCCGTAGTCGGCAAGGCGCCGCACCTCCGGGCTCAGAAACCAGGTCCACCACATGAAGCCGACGTAGCGCGCGGGGCTGCGGAAATAGAGCCACACGCCCGTGACCGTGGCGAGCACGGGAAACGCGAGCGTGAGCACCGTGCCCTGGTGCGCGACGATCAACGCGGCGGTAATCACCCAGAGCGCAACCGGCGGCATCCATTCGAGCCAGTCGCCGCCGAAGAGGCGCGACGCGTGCGCAGCAGGCGCCTGCGCGCCCTGCATGCTCCCATTCGCCGCACCGCCGTTCGGATGAACGGGGCCTGTGACGGACATCGTCATCGGCTATCGCCCTCCCCTTGCTTCGCTCGGCGCGCGCCGCATGACGGCGGTTTCGTTCGCCTTCGCTTCATCGGCGGCCGTTGCGCGGGCACGAGGTGACACGGGCTGAGGTTGAGATTGCGGGCGCGCAAGGCGCAGCATCTCGCGCGTGATCTCGACATGCTGCTGCGCGAAGTGCTGCGTCGTGAGGTCGCGCGAGACGAGTTGCGCGGCCGCCGCGCGAGCCTGGGCAAGGGCCACCGCGGGCTGCGCCACGAGCCGGTTTGCGGCCTCGCGCAACGCTTGCGCGTCGAACGGCGGCACGTAGGACACGGCCTTGCCGTCGAAATAGTCCGCGAGCGCGCCCACGTTCGTCACGATCATCGGCTTGCCCACCGCCGCGGCTTCCAGCATCACCGTAATGCCCGAGGCGTGCGAGTTGGGGCGCAGCGGCACCACGATCACGTCGGCCCAGTCGTAGAGCGCGTGCTGCTTCTTGAGTCCCGAAGCCGACGCGATTTCCACGTTCGGTGCGTGCAGCGAAGCGGGAATGCGCCGGCGCGTAGCCAGCTTCACGGTGTAGCGCGCGTCGTGGCCGAACGCCTTGATGAGCGTTTCCCAGTCGCGATCGCGGTCGTTGCCGATGGCCGCGATGCGCAGCGGCGCGTGCGGTGCCCAGGCCTCGGGCTCGCGCACGGGGAAGTCCGTGGTGTTGAGTCCGTAGTAGACGTGGCGCGCCTCGCGCTTCAGATAGTCGCGACACAGCGCGGCATTTTCGCTGGCAAGCGTCGTGAGCATGTCGGCGCGTGCAATCAGCTTGCGATAGAACGCACGGCGCAACGCGCCGTATTGCGGCCACTTGTCGAAGAGCCACACGCTCTGGGCGAGCAGCATCGGCGGTGCGGCGCGCCGGCCCAGCAGGAGCAGCAGCAACGCCACGGAAAGATGCTCGTGCTCCGTATGCGTCCAGATCACGTCCGAATTCAGGATGGCTGAGCGATTGCGCCACGTGTGAATGAAGTCGAAACCGAGCACGGCCTTGAGCGCGCGACGCGCAAGCCGCACCGGCGCGCCTTCGCGTGCGTCCTCCGAATAGGACAGCGCGAATTCGGGCGACTCGGCGTGGTGATATCCATACAGGCAGCCGATGTTCTCGCCCTTGCGGTAGTAGCGCGGATCGGCGCCGTAAAAAAGATGCACGTGGACGTGGGTCACGCTCATGCGGTTCTCCGGAAGGGGTTCACGGGCCAGGGCAGGACCTCGGGGGCAGTCGGCAGCGCAGGTCACAGCGCGGCGCGCCGCGCTTCGTGCGCGCCGGTTCGCACCGCGCGCCAGCGGGCGATCGTGGTGCGTCCGCGCTTCGAGGCGAGCGCAAGCGCCGCATGTACGAAGCCGGGATAGACGCGCGTGCCCACCAGCGCGTACCACCACCAGGCTGTCTCGCGGCGCAGCGGCGGCAACTGGGCGCGCAGGATCAGGTGCAGGTTGTAGGCGGCGTTGCGCACGGCCTGCAGGGTTTGCGCGTCGCGACGGTCGTCGTCGAAGCGTTCGGCAGGGAAATGGTCCACGGCCACCTGTGGGTCGTAGACGAGCTTCCAGCCCGCGTTCTTCACGCTCATGCTGAAGGCCATGTCGTTGTGGACCTGGGCGCCCGCGCCGCGCAGCCGGTTGTCGAAGCGGATGTGGCGAATCGCCTCGCGCCGGTAGCTCATGTTGGCGCCCTTGAGCACGTCCACTTCGCGCGCGCTACCCACGCCGAGGTGATGGTTGCCCACGATCTTGCCCGAGAGCCGCAGCTTGCCGACGAGCGGGCGCGCACCGTCGAGCACGCGGCCCTTCTCGTGCACCCAGTCGCGACCGCCCAGCGCACCGAGACGCGGGTCGCTTTCGAAGCTCATCGCAATGCGCGCGACCCAGTCGGCGCGCGGTGCGGCGTCGTCGTCAGTGATGGCCACGACGTCGCACGTGGCGGCATCGAGGCCGCGGTTCAGTGCGGCCACCTGGCCCGGCTGCTCCACGGGCACCACGACGAGCGGCAGCACGCGGCTCGCAACGTGTTTGGCGAGGCATTCGTGCGTGGCGTCGTCGTCGGGGCGCGCCACGACGATCACTTCGTCCGGTTGCCGCTGCTGCCGCTGGAGCGCGGCGAGGCATCGCGAGAGATCCGCGGGGCGACGGAAGGTGGGAACGAGTACCGAGACTTTCATTCTGGCTCCTGGGTATCGTTTGACGTATGACTGAACAGGTACCTGGGCTGAGACGTCACGCACTCAGATATTCCTGCACGGCTGCATAGCCGCGCCCGTAGGCGCCGCGCGCCCGCTGCGGCATGGCGTTGAAGATGGCGCCCTGCACGTGTACGCCGCCTGCGCGCAGCCGCTTGAGCATGTCGCCGATCTCGCCTTCGCTATGCATGCCCGAGCGCACCACGACGAAGGTAGTGCCCACGTGCGCGCCGATCACGGCGGCGTCGGTCACGGCCAGCACGGGCGGCGTGTCGATCAGGATCACGTCGTAGCGCTTGGCGAGCGCGTCGAGGTATTGGGCGAGCCGCGGCGACATCAGCAGCTCGGACGGGTTCGGGGGCCGGCGTCCGCAGGAAATGAACTGGAGGTTGTCGACCTCGGTGGTGCGGATCGCTTCTTCGAGCGCGATTTGCCCCGAGAGCAGTTCCGAGAAGCCGTTGTCCTGCGGGCCGCCCAGGTAGCGTTCCAGTGCGCCGCGCCGCATGTCGCCGTCGATCATGAGCACGCGCTTGCCCGAGTGCGCGAGCAGCACGGCGAGGTTCACGGTGAGAAAGCTCTTGCCCACACCGGGCATGGAGCCCGTGAGCATGATGGCGTGGTTGCTCGCGTCCATCATCGTGAACTGCAGCGCGGTGCGCAGACTGCGCAGGCTTTCCACGGTGACGTCTTTGGGTCGCACGCTGGCAAGCACCGAGCGCAGGCGATTGCCGCCGCGCACCACGGCGCTTTCGAGCGCGGTCTGTTCCGTGGAAAGCGGGATCATGCCGTACACGGGCAGGTGGAAGGTGCGTTCGATGTGCTCCGGGTCCGCGATGCCCTTGAACATGTTGCGGCGAACGAACACGAAGCCCGTGCCCACGATGAGGCCGAGTATCGCGGCGGCCGATACGATGAGCGCCTTCTTCGGCTTCGACGGCATGCCAGGCCGCATGGCGGCGTCCACGATATGCACGTTGCCGCCCGTGCCCACGCGCTGCACGGAGAGTTCCTGGATGCGGTTGAGCAGCAGCACGTAGATGTCTTCGGCCACCTTCGCATCGCGTTGCAGCTGCACGGCCTTCACTTCCGTGGCGGGCAGATCGCGAAAACGCGTGTCGTACTTCGCGCGTTCGGTTTCGAGCTGCGCGAGTTGCTGGCGCGCCGCGATGAGCACCGGGTGGTCTTCGCCGAAGCGCTGGTCGAGCGAGGCGATCTGCAGCTTCATGGCCGAGATCTGCTGCTCGTATTGAACGCTGCCGTCCAGGTAAATCTTCGCTTCGTCGCTCGCGTTGATGGAGCCGGACTTGCTCTGGTAAGCCGTGAGCGCCGCCTCCGCACGCACGAGGTCGCCCTTCAGGCGCGGCTCTTCGGCCTTGAGGAAGTCGAGCATCTTGTTCGCGTCGGCCTGCTTGGTGGCCACGTGCTCGCGCACGTACGACTGCGCGAGCGCGTTGGCGATCTGCGCGGCACGGCCCGCGTCGGTGTCTTCGAGCGAGATCTGGATCACGCCCGTCTGCTTGCCCTGCTCCTGCACGTTGATGGCCGACTGGAACGCCGAGATGGCATCGAGGTTGTTGAGGCGCACTACCGTAAAGCGCGTGCCCGGCCGCGCCACAAGCCGGCTCACGAGCATCGTCACGCCGTTGCCCTGCGCCTCTTGCCCGGCTTCGCCGCGCAACAGCAGACGGCCTTCGCTGTCTTCCAGCGTGTAGCGGTCCGCGCCTTGAGCGACGAGCGTGAGCTTCCTGCCTTCCAGCGACGGGTCCACGTCGATCGAATCGACGTTCGCCACTTCCCCGCCCCACGCGTACGAATCGAGGCCGAGCCACGGCTTCGCGGGCTCGCCCGGCGTGGCGAGCCGCGCGGCAAGGCTGCCGAGCACGGGGAACGTCTTCGGCGCCACGAAGAAGTTGAGCTTGAACTGATCCACCACGGGCTCCACCACGCTGCGGCTCTTGATCATTTCGATCTCGGCGTCGGTGGGCAGCGCGGACGAACCCGTGGACACCGCGGCGCCCGTCTGCGTTTGCGTGAGCGGCTGCGAGGTGTAGTCCGCCGCCTCCACGCGCACGCGCGCATCGGCCGTGTAGACGGGCTTCGCGACGTAGCAGTAGAACACCGCGATGCCGACGACCATGGCGGCAATGGCGATCAACCACCAGATGTCGTCGAGCAATACCTGCAGCAGATCGCCGAGGACCACGTCCTCTTCTTCGGTTCGGGCCGTGATGCCCAGTGGAGTGTTTGCTTGCGTGCTCACAGTTCGGTCCCGATGGATAAGAGGCAGTTCGTGCGCGTCATGTCGTGCATCAGCGCGTGATCTGCTTCGTGTAGAAGATGGTCTGGATGGTCGGCAGCACCTGCTGAAGGACGCGGTTGAACGTCGTCGAGGCGGCCGTGCCGACGTAGACCACGTCGAGCGGCTGCAACTGGAACTTCGTGGAGAGCATGATCGAGTTCGGCTGCGTCATGTCGAGTCGGTACACGTCCGGCTTCGTGGGGTTGTCCATCATGCCGCGCATCACGTAGATCTGGCGCGGGTTCGCGTCGGTGTCCAGAATGCCGCCGGCCTGCGTGAGCGCGTCCGCAATGGTGAGCCGGCCCTTCAGCATGGGCATCTGCGTGGGCGTCTTCACTTCGCCCAGCACGAACACGCGGCTGTCGGAGCGGTCCGGAATGTTGACGATGTCGCCGCTTTGCAGCATCACGTTCTGCGTGACGTCGCCGCGATCGAGCAGACGGTTCGCGTCCAGCACATAGAGCTTGTTGTTGCGCGTGAGGCGCACGCGCTGGATGTCGGCGTCCGCCGTCGTGCCGCCCGAGCGCGTGATGGCATCCACGAGCGTGAGCGGCACGTCGCTGATGGCAAGCGGTCCGGGCTGCTTCACTTCGCCCGTCACCTGCACTTTCTGGCTGCGGTACGCGAGCACGCGCACGTCCACCTGCGGATTGCGGATGTAGCGCACGAGCCCCTTCGAGAGTTCGTCGCGCAGTTCGTTGACGGTCTTGCCCGCGGCGCGGATACGGCCCACGAACGGGAAATAGATGGTGCCGTCGGCGGCAACGGTCTGGCCATACGGGTCGGCCTGGCCCGAGAGCGCGTTCGTGTAGGGCTGCGTGAGCGCCTGCGCGACGGTCTGCGTGGTATTGCCGCCCGTGGAAAACGTGCTGCCCTGGGGCGTGGAAAGTTCGGGATGGTCGTAGACCGTCACGCCGAGAATGTCTTGCGGCGCGAGGTGGTACACGTAGTCCGCGGGGCTCGCGTAGCGCGATGCCGGCAGATCCACGGGCACCGCAGCGGCCTGCATCTGCGTGGCCACGAGCTGCGAGTCGATCAGGTGCACCGGATACGTTTCCTGCTGCTTCTGCTCGTTGGAGTCTTTCAGACTCGACGTATCGAGGTAGTTACCGGGCGCGGTTGCGCAGGCCGACAGGAACGCGGTCAGCGTCAAGACGATTCCGATGTTTCTCTTCAGCATATTTTGTCCAGCCATCCCTTCACCAGATGTTCGATCAGCGCGAAGCTGTCGCGGTATGCCGCTTCGTCGCGGCCATGCGGGTCGATCACGTCCGAGTCTTCCCACTGCCCGAGCGCGTAGACCTTGCCGCGCGAGGTGGGCTCGAGCGCTTCCACGTCTTTCACCTGACGGCGCTCGGTCACGAGCACGAGGTCCGCGTCGCGAACGAGCCGGCGCGTGAGCCGACGCGCGTGATGGGCGCCGGCCGCGATGCCGCGCTCCGCGAGCAGGCGCTCCATCACGGGGTCCATGCCGCCGCCTTCCATGGCGCGAATGCCGGCCGAGTGAAAGGCCGGCGTGCGCGGCGAGCGGGCCGCCCTTGCGGCGTGCCCCGCCTGCGCGCGGAAGAGCCGCTCCGCGGCCGGCGAGCGGCACACGTTTGCATGGCAAACGATCAGGACGTTGTTGAACATCGCGGGTTCTCCGTCGCCTGTTGCGATCTCATTGCGATCTCACAGCGGTCTCATTGCGGTCTCATGCCCTGGCGGCTTCGCCCGCCGGCACGTTGCCTGCCGCGCGCGGCTGCACGTTGGCGCGTGCGCCTGCAATCGCGCCTTGCCGCCCAATGGCGTGATACTCGATGCCGAGTTCGGCCATCGCTTCGGGCTCGTAGAGATTGCGGCCATCGAAGACGAGCGGTATCGTCAGCTGCGCCTTCAGCGCTTCGAAGTCCGGCATCTTGAAGACCTTCCATTCGGTGAGGATCACGAGCGCGTCCGCGCCTTCGGCCGCTTCCATCTCGTCGTCGACGAACACGAGACGGGCCTGCTGCTGCGGCGCGCCTTCGAGGTCGAGCGCGAACACGCGGCGCGCTTCATCGGTCGCGACCGGGTCGTAGGCCTTCACCGTGGCGCCGCGCGCGAGCAGCGCCGCGATCAGCGCGCGGCTGGGCGCTTCGCGCATGTCGTCGGTATTCGGCTTGAACGCGAGACCCCACACACCGAACGTGCGCCCTGTCAGGTCTTCGCCCAGACGCGCGACGATCTTGTGCGCAAGAATCTTCTTCTGCGTTTCATTGACCGCCTCGACCGCCTGCAGGATGCGAAGGCTCTGGCCTTGCTCGTCGGCGGTGCGCACGAGCGCCTGGACGTCTTTCGGAAAGCACGAGCCGCCATAGCCGCACCCCGCATACAGGAAGTCGTAGCCAATGCGCGGGTCGGAGCCGATGCCGCGACGCACGGCTTCGATGTCGGCGCCCACACGGTCGGCCAGATTGGCAAGCTCGTTCATGAACGAGATGCGCGTGGCAAGCATCGCGTTCGCGGCGTACTTCGTGAACTCCGCGGAGCGCACGTCCATGTATAGCGTGCGCTCGCGGTTGCGATTGAACGGCGCGTACAGGCGTTTCATGAGTTCGCGGGCCTTTTCGCCGGGCACGTCGTCGTCGCAGCCCAGTACGATGCGGTCGGGCCGCGTGAAGTCTTCCACCGCCGCGCCTTCCTTCAGGAACTCGGGGTTCGAGACCACGGAGAACATGTGCTGCACGCCGCGCGCGCGCAGTTCGCCCGCAATGGCCTCGCGCACGCGCGCCGCGGTGCCCACCGGGACCGTCGATTTGTCGACGACCACCTTGAAGCCGTTCATGTAGCGGCCGATATTGCGCGCCGCGGCGAGCACGTATTGCAGGTCCGCCGAGCCGTCTTCGTCGGGCGGCGTGCCCACGGCGATGAAGAGCACGTCGCCGTGGGCGACCGCGGCTTCCACGTCGGTTGAAAACGTGAGACGGCGCGCCTTGCGGTTGCGCGCGATGAGTTCCTGCAGACCCGGTTCATGGATCGGCACGCCGCCGCTGTTGAGCACATCGATCTTGCGTGCATCCACGTCGAGGCAGAACACGTCGTTGCCGATGTCGGCAAGACACGCGCCGGTAACGAGGCCAACGTAGCCGCTTCCAATGATCGTCAGGTTCATGAATCACACCTCGAGGACAAAACATCCGGTTTCAGAAAACGGAGCGGAACGGGCCGCGCCGTGTCGAATCGTGTGGCGTGCGCCTCGTGCGCCTCGCGCGCCGCAGCGCCGCGCCGCCCTGTTGCGCTATTCCACTAATACGCGTTGCGGCCCGCGAAGCCCTTCCACATGGTCAGCGCGACAATCTTGAGGTCGAGCCAGAAGGTCCAGTGCTGCATGTAGTAGAGGTCGAGCTTCACGCGCCCCATCATCTTTTCGATGCGGTCCGTCTCGCCGCGATAGCCGTTGATCTGCGCCCAGCCCGTAATGCCGGGCTTGATGCGGTAGCGGTGCATGTAACCCTTCACGAGGTCCTTGTAGATGTCGTCGTGTTCCAGCGCATGCGGGCGCGGACCTACCACCGACATCTCGCCCTTCAGTACGTTGATGAACTGCGGCAACTCGTCGAGACTCGTGCGGCGCAGGAAGGCGCCAACCGCCGTGATGCGCGGATCGCCGCGACGCGCCTGGGTCACCTTGCCCGCTTCCTCGCGATGCACCTTCATCGAGCGGAACTTGTAGATCTCGAACTCGTTGCCGTCGATGCCCTTGCGCTTCTGGCGAAAGAACACCGGGCCCGGCGACGAGAGCTTCACGAGCACGGCGATCACGAGCATCAGCGGCGAGAGCGCCGTGAGCGCCGCGAGCGCGAAGAGCCGGTCGAACACGAGCTTCGGCAGCACGCGCAGATCCGTGATGGGCGACGCCGCCAGGTTGATCGCGGGCACGCCCAGCAGATCGACCACGGGCTGGCTGAAGAGCGAGAGACTCTGCACGTCCGGAATGAACCGGATGTTGACGAAGTCGTGGCGCAATTCCTTCACGAAGCGATGGATCGTGCGCTCCTGCGAAATGGGCAGCGCGAGCCACAGTTCGCGGATACCGCGATGGCGGATCAACTGGATCATCGCGGCGAACCCGTGCTCGACGGGCACGCCTTCGATCGCGCCCGTGTCAGGCGTCGCCGCCTCGCCTGTCGCGCTGAGACTGCCGTCGTCGAACACGGCGACAGGCTTGAAGCCGGCCTCGGGGCGCCCGCGCATCTGCTCGATCAGAAAGCGCGCGTAGCGTGGGCTGCCCACGATCGCCACGGCCTTCTGGTTGTAGCCCTCGCGGCGCAGCCCCTTGAGCACCGTATGCACTACAGTCTTCGTCACGATCAGGAGCGCGACGGTTGCAATTGCCCAGTAGCCGAGCCACAGCCGCGACAGCATGTCCGCGCGGTGCAGGCTGAAGCTCATGAGAATGCCCATGCCTTCCACCGCGAGCCACGCGAGCGCCACGCGGCCCAGCAGGTCGTAGAGCGGCTTGCCGCGCCACGACTGATAGATGCCGAAGGCCGGGAATATCCAGATCATCAGCAGGCAGTTGAACGCCAGCGCGACGTTCTGCATGTCCGTGAGCCAGACGAGCGACCCGCCATGCAAGGCAGCGGCAATCAGCGCGCCCGCGGCAACCATCGCAATATCGATGACTCTGGATAGAACGCTCAGCATGAACCGCACCTCGGATTGTCGATCAAGTTCGTGTTCCGTCCGGGAATATGAGTGAATACCCTCGTACAGGTATCAATAAAGCGGTATTAAAATTCGGCCCGCAAGCACGCAAAATATCTCGAAATGTATCGGTAGACATTACCGAATTTTGTCTATTTTTGTTCGGTAATTGCTGCTTTTTTTGCGGCGTTTACGGGGCCAACGGGGCGCCGCAGAGGCCCTCCAGCGGGACACGGGCGCATCTTGTCAGACATTTCGCGCCGCCCCGCTCCGCAGTTCGTCCAATGTGCACCTTTCCCGGGTCGAGCCGTGGCGGCTTTTCTTTCCTTTTATTTTTTTAATTTCATCCGCCAGCGAAATAAAAACGCCACAAATCGTTATGCGATTTATCGAATATCGAATTCGTTTCAATAAAGCGCTTTTGCAGAAGTTTCGTAATGCGTTTTATTGACTATTTACGTCGTGCTACAACTGCTCGCACTGATCTTCGATCCTGTGTGAGGAGAACGATATGTCTCATCCGGTAATTGCGGCGGCGGCTGGCGCCGGCGCTCGTATGGCCGCTCCGGCCGGCGTGAAGCTGAAGGTCCATCCGGTGATACTCGCGGGCGGCTCCGGCACGCGCCTGTGGCCCATGTCGCGCGAGCAGTATCCGAAGCAATTGATCGGACTGCTTGGCGATGATTCTCTGCTGCAATCCACGGCATGCCGGCTCGATGCGCTCGACGCGGGCTATCCGCTCGCCGAGCGGATCGTCGTGGTGGGTAACGAGGAGCACCGCTTCACGACAGCGGAGCAATTGCGCGTGAGCGGCAAGGTGGCCCGCCTGATTCTCGAACCCGCGGGGCGCGACACGGCGCCGGCACTCACCGTTGCAGCACTCTCGATTACGGCCGCCGATGAAGACGGCATCATGGTCATCATGCCCGCAGACCACGCCGTAACCGACCTCGCCGCATTCCAGGCCGCGGTGGCGGCCGGCGTGCAGCATGCCGCGGCGGGTCGCGTGGTGACGATGGGCATCGTGCCGACGCGTGCGGAGACCGGCTACGGCTATATCCGCGTGGGCGAGCCGTTCGCGCAGGGCGACGGGTCGAACGACGAGTCAAGCGCCGGGTCAAGCGATGAAGCGAGCAACGAGGCAAGCGATGAAGCGCGGCGTCTCGAACGCTTCGTCGAAAAGCCGCATCTCGAACTCGCGCAGCAGTACGTGGCCTCCAATGCGTATTGGTGGAACAGCGGCATCTTCATCATGCGTGCGTCCACGTGGCTCAAGGCGATTCGCCACTTCGAGCCGGCCATTCACGAAGCGTGCGTCACGGCCTGCGAACGCGGCCGCGACGACGGCGACTTCTTTCGCGTGGACCGCGAAGCGTTCGCCTCGTCGCCGTCCAATTCGATCGACTATGCCGTGATGGAACAACTGGGCAGCGACACTTCCGTGGTCACGGGCGTCGTGGTGCCGCTCGCGGCGGGCTGGTCCGACGTGGGATCGTGGGACGCGATCTGGGAGATTTCGCCGAAGGACGAGGCCCATAACGTGGGCCGCGGTCGCGTGCTGTTCGAAGGCGCGCAAACCACCTTCGCTCATTCGGAAGGACGCCTGATTGCCTGCGTCGGCACGCACGATCTCGTCGTGGTGGAAACGCCCGATGCCATTCTCGTGGCCGACAAGGCGCACGTGCAGGACGTGAAGAAAGTGGTGGGCCGCATTCGCAGCAGCCGCGGCACCGAGGCGGCGAACCATCGCAAGGTCCACCGCCCCTGGGGCCACTACGATTCCGTGGATATGGGCGAGCGCTTCCAGGTGAAACGCATTGTCGTGAAACCGGGCGCCCGCCTTTCGCTGCAGATGCATCACCATCGCGCGGAGCACTGGATCGTCGTGCGCGGCACGGCACTCGTCACGCGCGGCGAGGAGCGCTTCATCGTCTCCGAAAACGAATCGGCCTATATCCCGCTGGGTGTCACGCACCGGCTTGAGAACCCGGGCAAGATGCCGCTCGAAATCATCGAGGTGCAGTCGGGTTCCTATCTGGGCGAAGACGACATCGTGCGCTTCGACGATACCTACGGGCGACAGTGACGCGTGGAGGTGGACCGGCGGGGTGAGCCTGTTTAGCCGGCTCCTGCGGCGGCGAAGCGACTTTCGCTCGCCTGCCGCCCATGGGCCGGTCGCGATTGCGATGAGGTTGTGCCCTTGCCTCGGATCACTGCGTTAGATCACTGCATTAGTTCAGACGCGGGTCGCGTGCAGTGGCCTGCGATGCTTCAGTTCGCATGTCTCAGTTCGCATGCCTCAGTTCGCATGCGTCAGGAACTGCGAGACTCTCGGTGCGCGTTCGGGCCCGTGATCGGGTGCGCGTTCCGGCATGCGTTCGGCCGTGCGTTGCTGCGCGGGCTGCGAAAGACTCGTCGAAAGACTCGTGCCTTGCGCTTCGCTGTTGCCGATCCCATCCAGCCCAGCATCTTCGCTTCTTGATACAACGTCGGTCGGGTAGCGACGCAGCGCCACCCATCGCGCGTTCACGTTGAGCGCGTCCGCCGCACTGCGCGTTACAGGGCCTGCGTTCGGCACGGTGGGCAACGCCCGCTGCACCTGATTGGCAAGCGGCGGCCGGCTGGCCACAGGCGCGCTCACGGCGCCGCCTTCGCGTTGTTGCGCGAGCTGCTGCGCCGCTGCACGCGTGCGGCAATCGCGGTCGATCCACTGCTGCGCCCACTCCAGCGCATAGCGTTGCGCAGCGTCGGCATCGTCGAAACGCGGACCGACGAGACCCGAGCGCTCGACACGGCGTCCATCGCGCATGATTTCGGCGGCGGCCCGATACAGACGATTGGGAATCGGCTGCGCCATCGCGTAAATCACATAGCCGCGGCGATCCACCAGTTGCTCGCCCTGTACAGGCAGACTCGACCACATCGGGTCGCGTGTAACGACCTCCTGGCCGTCGGACGTCTGAAGCGGGCGAGTCGACTGGGGCGACGAAGGCAAATTTGTAACGTTCTGCCCGGCCGCCGCCGCTGCGCCCGACGCGTTCGCATCCGCCGCATCGCTTTCAGGTGCACCGGTAAGCTGACGCGTGATGTTCGCGATGGGATCGAGACGGCCGAGCGAATCGAGCGAACGGCCGAACGCGCGCCAGCCCGGCGTGGCATCCGGCGTCTGCCACGATTCGGGGCTCTTCCAGAACACGCCGCGCATGCCGTCCGCGCGCCCGCTTTCTTCGCGCGCGGGCGGGGGGCTGGCGGGCGCAGTCTGGCGTACGACCGGCGCCGACGGTTCAGGCACGTAGGCGAACTTGCGGCCGCCTTGCGAGAGAATGCGGACCACCTCGGCCAGCGTGCCGTTCAGTTGCCACTCTTCGAAGCGGCGCCGGCAGGTTGGCCCGGACGGATAACGGCCCGGCAGTTTCGACCACGGCTCGCCCGTGGTCAGTATCCAGAGGACAGCGTTGGCCACGACGCGAGGCTCGGCACGGGGCCGGCCGCGCCGGTTCAGGCGCACGACTGGCTCGTCGGAAACGAGCGCGGCCACCTGCGCCCATTCTTCATTGCTTAGCTCATCGAAAAACATGTGTTTCTCCACGCAGCCAGGCCGGGCTGCGGCTTTGAACACGCACGAATTTCATGAAACGGTGATTCGTGTCGTGCCCTCGGTTGCACAATAGGCTTATGCGTTTTGTGCCACTTTCGAACGGTCGCACTGAGGTAGTGCGAACATTCCCCGGCGCGACGCACAAAACGGGGTCTCACTCGTGCATGGGAGAATTTGTGCACGAAGCATACCATCACCAGGGTTTGCATGAATATGACAGAGACAGTTGTTACGCATGGAAACAAACTTGTCCTTTTCGCGGCGTAGATGCGGCTGGCTTGAAAACGTAAATGATGGCAGCGGCAGCACGCCGGACGCAGGTCCGGCGGCCTCAACCGGCTTTGTGACAGCTAATGTCACATATCAGCGGAGCACTCGCGGCTTATCGATTTTTTTATGAATTTCTTATCACGTCGATATAGCTTGCGCTGAATACCGTCATTCCATGCCAATTGCGTAATGCGCAATACGCCTGCGATGCTTCGCGCATAGTCTGCACAGCGCTTCAATCTGCGATACGGCCTGGATAAACGCGCTTCACTGGGCGCGCACGGGCGTGGCGGCCTGCTCGCCGACCACGGTCTGCCAGCCCCGCACGTGCCAGCGCGTGACGAGCCCTTCACGCACGTAGGGATCGGCGCGTGCGAAGTCTTCGGCGACGGCGGGCGTTTCACCCGTGAAGAGCAGCACTGCGCCGTCGACGGGGTCGGTCAATGCGCCCGCCAGCAGCAATTCGCCGCGCTCGGCTGCGGCCCACGCGAGCGCCAGATGCGCGGCGCGATATTCGCCGCGGCGCTGAAGATAGTCGGGTGCAACGTCGTACATGAGCAGATAGTGCATTGACGTCTCCGTGACGAAGCTTGAGGTAAAACCGGGCGGCCGCAATCTGTGCCGGCCACGGCGCATTGCATGTGAATCATATCGCCGCAGGCCAAACGTGAAAGCGTGCGCGCCAGGCCGTGTGTCCTCGCCTGCCCAGGGTATAACCTGCCTGCCCCGTGTCAACCAAAGCCGCCGCCGCTTCGTTTTCAGAGCGGCTTTGCCACGCGCGGGACGGTGCCGATAAACTGGCGCCGTCCATGCCGCCCTGACATGACAACGAGAAAGTCCAATCTCTGATGGGAGTGTGTCCATGAAAATCCAATCTGCTATCGCCGCAGTCGTGCTGGGTGGCGTATTCGCTGCGCCGGTGTTTGCTCAAACCGCCGCGCCTGCTGCACCTGCCGCTGCCAATACGCAGCAGCAAAAAATGAAGGCCTGCAACACGCAAGCCAGCGGCAAGAAGGGTGACGAGCGCAAGGCGTTCATGAAGCAATGTCTTTCGGCCGATGCCCCCGCCGCCGCGTCCGGCCCGATGAGCCAGCAAGACCGCATGAAGATGTGCAACCAGCAGGCCACCGGCAAGAAGGGCGACGAGCGCAAGGCGTTCATGAAGTCGTGCCTCTCGACCAAGAACTGACACCGGCCGGTCGTACACGCTCTATCCGGCCCGGGCGCCCGCCTGGGCCGAGCGCAGTCCTTCTGTTCAGCCCCCTTCCCCTTGCCGCAGCGCGCCCGTACACCACGTCGGCCGTTTTCTTCTATGATGGCGGCCAAGGCGGCGCTTCCATCACATGCAAACACAATGAGCCATCGGGCGCCGACCGGTCGTTGATGCCGCAGTGCATTGAACGGAGGCAGGGATGGCATGGAGACAAAACCGCTGGGTGCGGCGCTGGCTGATCGTGATCGTCTTCTGGGCAGTGCCCGTGGCGATCGTGGCTGTGCGCGAGATCCAGGAAGAAATGGCTTACAACCGGGCGGACCTGCAACAGGCGCTGACGTCCTGGACATTCACCGATGCCCAGCGTGCCGCCGGCGCTCCGCAACGCTGCCACGGCACCCCCGATGAAGCGGCCGGCGCCGGGTGTCCGCAAGACGTGCTCGCCGCGAACGCCACGCGCCAGCAGGAGGCGCGCGACGAATACGCCGTGCGGCGCGCCACCCTCGCCAGCTATCTGTGGCACGCCTTCGTGGGTTACTGGATCGTGCCGGCTGCCACCCTCTTCGCCGTGGGGCTCCTGATCGCGGGCATCCGCCGCGCGCTCAGACGGCCGCCCGTCGAGCGCCCTCCCGTCAAGCGGCCGGCTCCCCATTGAGTGTGTGTCGCACACCCGATTCCTTTCGATTGGCATTCCAGTCGGTCACAACTTCCCCCGCACGCCGTCCATTCGCCCGCGGGCCCTGATGCCACCGGGGCACACCGCTTGCTACTCCAGCCATGACTGAGCCACGCGCGGCATGCGAACCCGCCGCGCAGTGACACAGTGGCTAACCTCGAGTAGCCGACGTCACCCTCCGCTTGCCGCGGGCCTCCCCGTACGGCAAGCGAGACCCGCCGCGCATGGCTAAACGCCCTCGAGCACACAGCCACACGCGTGACGGGTGCGATGTAGCACGATGTCGCGTCCAGGGCGGCCGTCATGGTCCCCGTGTTATAACGGGCCAGGCAGTTCCCGGCCGCCGCCGAGGGTCGGCGGCCGCTTCCGGAAACCACAACGGAGAAAAAACGATGCAAAAACGCAACCTGATTCTGAAGGCTTCCACCGCGGTCCTGCTCGGCGCGCTGGCGCTCGCGGGCTGCACGACCACGCCCAACGAGTCGAATACGGCGTCGACCAATGCGTCCAAGCGCCACTCCATCGACGCGAGCGTGGACGGCACCCTGTCGCGCCTGTATCAGACCGTGCCGGGCTCGCGCGAACTCGTGGCCAAGGCGCGTGGCGTGCTCGTGTTCCCGTCGGTGATCCAGGCAGGCTTCATCGTGGGCGGCCAGTACGGCGAAGGCGCGCTGCGCGTGGGCGGCAGCAGCGTGGGCTACTACAGCACCGCAACCGGCTCGTTCGGACTGCAGGCGGGCGCGCAGTCGAAGGCCATCGTCTTCCTGTTCATGACGCAGGACTCCCTCGACAAATTCCGCAGTTCGGACGGCTGGGCGGTGGGCGGCGACGCCTCGGTCGCGCTCGTGAAGGTGGGCGCCAACGGCGCTATCGACTCGAACACGGCCACCGCGCCGGTGCAGGTCATCGTGCTGACCAACGCCGGCCTGATGGGCGACCTGTCGCTGACTGGCACGAAGGTTTCGCGCCTTCACATCTGAGTATCACGGGCGTCGGCGGGCGTCGGGCCCGCCATGTCTCGGGCGCAGCCGGAGCCTGCTCTGCGGGCCTCGGCTGCGCCTGTGTCGTTTCATCAGCACATCAGCACGGCCGCGACGGCACGGCTTCGTTCGCGTGCGCCGCAGCGTGAAAGCGCTTCACGTCGTGGACGCGTCGATCACCTTGAAGCGCGAGCGCTTTTGCGCGCGAATCACAGACTGATAAGCGTCCACGTACTCCTGCGCCATGCGGTGCGACGTGAAGCGCTCCTCGAAGCGGCGGCGCACCCCGGCCCTCGACACGCGATTGAGCCGGTTCACGGCGGCACACGCGCCGATCTCGTCTTCCACGATGAAGCCGCTCACGCCTTCGTCCAGCACCTCCGGCACCGAGCCGCGATTGAACGCGATCACCGGCGTGCCGCAAGCCATCGCCTCGATCATCACGAGCCCGAACGGCTCGGGCCAGTCGATCGGAAACAGCAATGCATGCGCGCCCGAGAGAAACTTTGCCTTTTGCGAATCGTCGATTTCGCCGATGTACTCGACATGCGGCAGTTCGAGCAGCGGCCGGATATCGCGGTCGAAGTATTCGCGGTCCGCGGCATCCACCTTGGCCGCAATGCGCAGCTTCATGCCGCAGCGGCCCGCGATGCGGATCGCGGTATCCACGCGCTTTTCGGGAGAGATGCGCCCGAGGAACGCAAGGTAGCGCTGCTCCACCGGCTGCGGCGTGTAGAGCCGCTCCGGCAACCCGTGATAAACGGTGGTGAGCCACTTCGCCTGCGGCAACGGCTGGCGCTGCGCATTCGAGATGGAGACGACGTGCTGCGTGTTGAACGTATCGAACACCGGCTGCTGTTCGGGCAGGTCGAGCCGCCCGTGCAGCGTGGTCACGAACGGCGTTTCCTGGCGCTTGAATACCGAAAACGAGTAGTAGTCCATGTGGAAATGCAGCACGTCGAACTGGTCGGCCTGGCGGCGCACCAGTTCCATGAGCAGCATGTGCGGCGCGACGCGGTCGCGAATGCCCGGGTCGAGCCGCAGCGCGCGCGGCCACACGGGTTCGAGCTTCGCGCTCGTGATCGAGTCGCCGCTGGCAAAGAGCGTCACGTCATGACCGAGTTCCACCAGCGCTTCGGTGATGTACGACACGACGCGCTCGGTGCCGCCGTAGAGCTTCGGCGGCACCGATTCGGTCAACGGTGCGATCTGCGCAATTCTCATTGGTCTCTCCATGAAACGGCCTGAACCTTGAACGCTGGCTCGCGCGCACGCGTCTGCCCGCGCGGCGGGTACGGCCGATGGGTGGATTATTGTTCAGCCGCCGCGCCCGCGCCCCTGGTATTTCAATTGAAAAGCGCTGTTACAGTCGCGAAACAGTATGCTTTTCAAGAGAAAATGGCGCGCCCGGCCTCGTCGCGGGCGGCGCTCAGCGTGCCGGCGCTCAGTGTGGCGGCCCTTAGCGTGCAGGCCATTTCCAGGCGGGCAAATCGAGTTCGTCGGCCTGGACGATGCGCGTGGCGCCCAGCGCTTTTTCGAGCACGATCGAGTGGCTCCCACCCTCGCGCTCCAGCGCCGCGATGAGCCGCGCCGCATGCGAGACGACGAGCACCTGCGAGCGCGTGGACGCATCGGCAATCAGCCGCGCCAGCGCGGGCAGCAGGTCGGGATGCAGGCTGGTTTCCGGCTCGTTGAGCACGAGTAGCGCAGGCGGGCGCGGCGTGAGCAGCGCCGCGACGAGCAGCAGATAGCGCAGCGTGCCGTCCGAGAGTTCGGCCGCCTTGAGGGCGCGCAGCAGGCCGTGCTGCTGCATCGTCACCTCGAAGCGCCCGTCGTGGTTGACCACGGCCACGCTCGAGCCGGGAAACGCGTCTTCCACGGCGGCGTCGAGCGCCCGCGGATTGCCGATCTCGCGGATGGTCTGCCACGCCGCGGCGAGGTCCGCGCCGTCGTCGGCCAGCACCGGCGTATGGGTGCCGATCTGCGGCTGGCGCGCAGGCGCCTCCGCGTCGGTGCGGAAATGGTCGTGGAAGCGCCACGAGCGGATCTGCTCGCGCACCGCGATCATCTCGGGCGCGGTCTTCGGGTCCGAGAACTCGGTCATCATGCTGTCGAAGCTCGCGATGGGCTGCGCCACGGGCGCCCACTCGCCCTCCTCGTCGCGCGTGCGCAGCGTCGGGCCCTGCCGGTCCACGAGCAATGCCGACGGGCGCAGCACCGGCCCGCTCCAGATGCACTCGCGCTTGATGACGGGGTCCAGCTGGAACTGCGAGACGCCCGGCAGCGGCAAGCCAAGGTCGATCGCGTAGCCGAACGTACTGCCCGCAAAGCCGAGCCGCAGGCTCACGGGCTCCTTGCGGCGCGTTCCCTGTACGGGCACCTCGCCCGCGAGCATGCCGCGCGAGAAGCGCTCGGGGCCAGCCCAGAGCGTGGACGGCAGACCGCCTTCGCGCGCGAGCGACGCAATCAACCCGCCGCGCGCCGTCGCCGCGAGCAGGCGCAGCGCCCGATAGAGGTTCGACTTGCCGCTGCCGTTCGGTCCCGTCACCACGTTGAGCGCCGCGAGCGGCACCACCAGTTCGCGCAGCGACCGGTAACCCGCGATGGCGAGCGTGCCGAGCATCGCCTCGCGTTCGCGCTCGCCGTTCATGCCGTGGCCTTGCTTGCTGTCGCCATGCCCTTATGCCGTTATGCCCCTTAAGCCTCGCGCTTCAGGCTGCGCAGGTCGCGCAGGAACGAGTCGCGCCACACGCCGAGATCGTTCTTCCGGAGCGCCGTCATGTTGGTTTCGTAGCGCGCCTTGCGTTCGGCAAGCGGCATTGCCAGCGCCTCTTGCAGCGCCTCGCTCATGCCGATGGCGTCGTGCGGATTGACGAGCAGCGCGCCCGAAAGCTCGGCAGCCGCGCCCGCGAAGATGGAGAGCACGAGTACGCCGGGATCGTCGGGGTTCTGCGCCGCCACGTATTCCTTGGCGACGAGATTCATGCCGTCGTGCAGCGGCGTGACGAACCCGATCTGCGATTCGCGGAACAGCGACATCAGCTTCCAGCGGTCGTAGCGCTGGTTGAGATAGCGGATGGGCGTGTAGTCGAGCGCGGAAAAGCGGCCGTTGATGCGCCCGGCTTCCCCTTCCAGCTCCTGGCGGATCTGCTGATAGGTATCGACATCCGAGCGCGTGGGCGGCGCGATCTGCACGAGCGTAACGTTGCCGCGCCATTCGGGCGCGCGCTCCAGCAGTTGCTCGAAGGCGCGAAAGCGCTCGACGAGCCCCTTCGAATAATCGAGCCGGTCGACGCTCATGATGAGCTTGCGGCCCTCCAGGCTCTGCTTGAGGTCAAGCACGTGCTGGCGGCTTTCGTAGCGTTTCGCCTGCTCGGCGATCTCGTCGGGGAACACGCCGATGCGATACACGCCGGTGTGCAGCGTGCGGCCGAACGCCGAAGCAACTGCGCCTTCGCTTTCGCCCGTGTCCGTCACTTCGCCGCGTGCATGGCGCACCAGGTAGTCGTGGAATGCGACCTGGTCGTTGCGCGTCTGGAAGCCGATCAGGTCGTAGCAGCACAACGACTTCACGAGTTCTTCGTGCGGCGGAATGTTGAGCAGGATCTGCGGCGCGGGAAACGGAATGTGCAGGAAGAAGCCGATCAGGTTCGTCACGCCTTCGGCGCGCAAGGCCTCGGCAAACGGAATCAGGTGGTAGTCGTGGACCCAGATGACGTCGTCGGGCTCGATCAGCCTGGTGAGCTTGTGCGCGAGCCAGGCGTTGACGCGCCGGTAGCCCGCGTATTCGTCGCGCTCGTAGCGGGCCAGATCGTTGCGGTAATGGAAAACCGGCCACAGCGTGGCGTTCGAAAAACCGCGGTAGTACTGGTCGTAGTCCTTGCGCGTGAGGCCCACGGTAGCAAAGGTCACCGACCCCTCCTGCTCCAGCACGGGCCCCGCGTTAGCCACCGTCTCGCTCACCACGTCGCCGCTCCAGCCGAACCACACGCCGCCCGCGTCCTTGAGCGCGCCGAATACGCCGACGGCGAGGCCGCCCGCGGACCCTTTCGTCTCCGTGGGCGTGGCCACACGGTTTGATACTACGATCAGTCTGCCCATGAAACCTGTTCTCCCGATTCCTGTTGTGCCGAGTGTTCGTCTGCTCGCGTTGCGCCGGTCTCGTGGCGTGTGGTGGTGAGGTTATCGCGCCTGTCGCTGCGGTGCCTCGTTCTTGTGATCGTGCGGGTTGCCGGAACCTGCGCGGCTTGGCCGTGGCGGTCGCCGTGAACGCGATGGCTGCCGTTTCGTATCAAGACGAACCGATCTGGCGGGCGAGCCACCGTGGCCGCGTCCAGTCGCGCGCTATCGGTCCGGCGCTTGCGCGTGGGCCGGCTGGCTGCCTCTCGCCTCGCCGTCGACGGGGGCAGGCACGTCGCCGGCACCCCGTTCGTCGCCGTCAGACGGACGCGCCGCGCGGCCTGCGGCACGCGCGCTGCGGCCCGCCACCGGGTCCGCCTCGGTATGCGCCGCCGTGCTCGATGCGTGGTGTCGCGAGCCTGATGCGTGGCGGCCGTGCGCGCCATGCGTGCTGCTCTCCAGTTCCGCCGACACTTCGGCCCGTGCACGCGGCAAGTATTGCGGGTAATGCTGGTTCACGAAGTCGAGCAGCCCTTCGCGCACGCGGCAGCGCAGGTCCCAGTTCAGCCCCGAATCCTGCGAACTGACGAGAATACGCAACTGCATCGCGCGTTCGCTGGTGTCGGTCACCTGCAACACCTGCACACGCCGGTCCCACTCGGGCGCTTCGGCGACGATGCGCGCCAGTTCCTCGCGCAGCGGTGCGAGCGGCATGCGGTAGTCCAGCCAGAGATACACGGTGCCGATAATCTCCGCGCTGCTGCGCGTCCAGTTCGTGAACGGGTTTTCGATAAACCACTGAAGCGGCACGATGAGCCGGCGCTGGTCCCAGAGCCGTACCGAAACGTAGGTGCCCGTGATCTCTTCGATGCGGCCCCACTCGCCCTGAATGACCACCACGTCGTCGAGGCGAAGCGGTTGGGACAGTGCGATCTGCAAGCCCGCAATCAGGTTGCCGAGCACCGGCCGCGCGGCGATACCGGCCACCAGACCCGCCACGCCGGCCGAGGCGAGCAGGCTCGCACCGATCTGCCGCACGTTCGGAAAGGTCATGAGCGCCGCGCCTACGCCGACGATCACGATCACCACCATCACCGAGCGCGCCAGCACCCGCGCCTGGGTATGGATGCGCCGCGCCTGCAGGTTGTCCGCGGTATCGAGCGGATGCGCCTCGATGATCGCTTCGCCGATCGCGGCGGCCGAGCGCACGGAAAGCCAGGTCATCCCGCCGATCAGCGCGAACGCCGCGAGATCGCGCAGGCTGCCAATGAAATGGAGCGTGTCCGGCGCCTCCCACCAGACGATTTCGAGCATGAGAATCGCGACGACGAAGAGCGCCGGCTTGTCGATGTAGCGCAGAAAGACGCTGAGAATCGGATAAGGCCGCGCGATGCGGATAAGCACGCGGCCGCCCGCCCAGTGGACGCCGAAAGCGAACGCAAGCCCGATCGCGGTGAAGAGCAACGTTCCCGGCCACGCTTCCAGCGGTGCCGAGGCGATGCGTTCGAGATCGTCGATCGTGATCATGAGCGGCCTTCTCCTCCTTCTCCCGGTAGCGGGAAGACGGGCGACTTATCAGGCAACCTGTGGGGCAACCTGTGGGGCAGCCTGCGGGGCAGCCTCCCGGGCGACCTTTCACGCAAGCAGCCTTACGTCACCCAGCGACGCCGCTCCCGCAATCTGCCGCGGCGCGCCCGCATGGCCGCCCTCAGCAACGCTGCCCGCCCGCGCAGTCCACCGCTGGCACAGCCCCAGGCCGGCAAGGGCGCCCCGTTACCCGGCGGCTCGCGGCTAGTTGCCGGTCTTGCAGGGAAAGGCCTTGCCGAGCCCCAGAGAAACCGCCGTGCTCGCGTTGTAGCCGGCCACGTTCGGATTGTCGGCAATGTACTTGCGTACCGCGTCCGTCAGTTGCGCGGAGCGCGCGTCCGGCGGCAGGCAGAAGTATTGACCCACGCGCGGGCCGGTGGTGCCGCCAATGGCGTCGATGGTATTGAACACGCCGTCTGCCGCGCCTTCGATGTAGGCAGCGCATGCGGCGCGCGACGCCACGTCCGTTTTCATGCAAAGGCGGTTGAGGTCGCTCGCCGTGAACGCGAAGGCGGCAACCGGCAAGACAAGCGCGCCGGCGCAAGCGCCGGCCCGGATCAGAACCCGCAGCATGATTCTCCCTTGATGCATACGTGTGGTCCGGCGCGGTCGCGCGCAGGATGCGCCCGGCCCCGCTGCCGGCCGAAAAAGAGGATGCAACGATCGCGCAAGAAAAGCGAGCAATGCAACGATGCGCCGCGTGGGCGGCCCTTCATTTCCGCGCGCGGCGCATCAATCCGCTATTTTGCACTGTTTTGCGGTGCCGACGCAGCCGCGGGCGCCTGCTGCTGCGTCTGGGCGATACGGGCGGTCAAGCCTTCCACCACGTCCGGCGCCTTGTAGTGCTTCGCGAAGTCGAGCGCCGTGAGACCCAGCTGATTCTTCACGTTGAGATCCGCGCCGTTGTCGAGCAGTAGCTTGACTGTCGAAATGTGGTTGCCACGCGCGGCCATCATGAGCGGCGTGGTGCCGTTGGGCGAGCCCGCGTCGACATAGGCCGACTGGTCGAGCAGCAGCTTCACGACATCGTCGTGGCCGTTCGCCGCCGCGTAATGCAGCGGCGCCCAGCCCTTCTTGTTGACCTCGGCGCCCTTCGCAATCAAGAGCTTCACGAGGTCGAGGTCGCCGTTCAGCGCCGCGAGCATCATCGCGTTCTCGCCTGCCTTGTCTTGCGCCTCGATATTCGTCTTCGGATTCGCGACGAGCGCCGCGGCCACCTTGTTGGACTGCTCGCGCGCCGCCAGCACGAGGAGCGGGATGCCCTGGTCGTCGGTCAGGTTCGGGTCCATGCCGTTCGCGAGTTGCTTGTTGACTTCCTTCACGTCGTCGAACTTCACGGCCTTGATCATCGTGTCCGCAGGCGCTGCCTGCGCGGGCGCGGCCACCAGCGTGCCGGCGAACCCGGCGGCGAGCGCCAGAGACGCTACGCCGCGCCGCAGCAAAGCCGATACCGATGCAACACCGGCATGCCGGGACGATGCAGCCCGACGGTTCACCGAAGAACCGTCTGCCAGGAAACCTGCAATAGCGCGTGAAGGCCGAAGATCGAATTTCATGTTTTACCTTAAATTATTTGTCTATCTTACTGATAATACTAAAATATTGCCCGCACACTCGCCGCATGTCCCGCCGTGCCTTCAGACATCCTGTGGAGCAGGAATGCGGAACAGGCGGAAGAAGTTGCGCGTGGTGGCCTGGGCCACCACGGCGTCGGTGACGTCGCGTTGCTGGGCAATGAACCTTCCGACATAACTCACGTACGCAGGTTCATTGGGCTTGCCGCGGTACGGCACAGGCGCGAGATACGGCGAATCGGTTTCGATCAGGAGGCGCTCGAGCGGCACGCGCCGCGCCACGTCCTGAACGTCGGTGGCGCTCTTGAACGTGACGATGCCTGAGAGCGAAATGTAGAAGTTCTGCGCCAGCGCGCGTTCGGCCACGGGCCAAGGCTCGGTGAAGCAGTGCATCACGCCGCCGGGCCCGCTGGCGCGCTCCTCTTCCATGATGCGCAGCGTGTCGTCCGACGACGCCCGCGTGTGGACAATGAGCGGCTTGCCCGTGGCGTGCGCCGCGCGAATGTGGGTGCGAAAACGCTCGCGCTGCCATTCCATGTCCGCGATGGTGCGCTCGCCGAGGCGATAGTAATCGAGCCCGGTCTCGCCGATCGCCACTACCTTCGGGTGCTGCGCCAGTTCGACGAGTTCGGCCACGGTGGGCTCCTTCGCGTCCTCGTGATCGGGATGCACGCCCACGGACGCGTAGACGTTCTCGTAGGTGCCCGCGATGTCGAGCACCGAGGGCAGCGTTTCCAGATCGACGGAAACGCACAACGCGTGGCTCACGTCATGCGAGCGCATGTTTTCGAGTACCTGCGGCAGGCGGTCGCCGAGTCCTTCGAAGTTGATGTGGCAATGCGAGTCGACAAACATGGGGAAATCCTGCGCGGGTCGGTTGTGGTGGGTTATGAATGACGGTTGCGGGTTTGACCGGCAAGTGTGCCGGACGTGCGGATAGCTTGCGTCCGCGTTTGCGGCCGGGTTTGCGTCCGGTAACCGGCAACGCGCGAGGCGCCAGCCTCAGCGACCGTTACGCGGCATCAGCGCGACGGGATCGACCGGCTATCACCCCTCGGCATCGACCCGCTTGCCGAGAATCACGAGATCGCGCTCCACGCCGTCGAGCACCGCGACGCGCGGCAGCGTGCCCCAGGTCTCGAAGCCGTAGCCGCGAAAGAGCCGCAGGCTCGGCTCATTGTGGCCGAAGATGAAACCCAGCACCGAGTGAATGCCGAGCGCAGGCGCCGCCTGAAGGGCTGCGGCGAGCAATTGCCGGCCGAGGCCTTTGCCGCGCACGGCCTCGTCCAGATAGATGCTGACCTCCGACGTATACCGGTAAGCCGGGCGGCCATAGAAGTCCGAGAAGCTGAGCCACGCGACCACGCGGCCGGCCTCCTCCACGACCCACAGCGGTCGCGTGGCAGGCCCGTGCGCATGGAACCACGGCACCCGGCTGTCTACGCTGACCGGCTCCAGATCCGCCGTGACCTGGCGGGAAGCGACCGTGGAGTTGTAAATGGCGACAATGGCGGGCAGATCGTCGAGCGTGGCATCGCGATACGAAAGGGTCATGGCAAGTATCCGGCTAGGCTTACAGAGGATTTCGGGAAGGCAAGGCGCCGGCAACGGCAACGGGGCAACGCGACGGTGGCGCAATGACGCCGCAATGTCGACTTGACCGCGCCCGCCGTCAGCCGAACAGCTCCCGATAACCCAGAAACAGTTCCTCGAATACCAGACGCGCGTTGAGCGGATGGTTCTCTACCCTGCGCTGACGCGTCACGGTTCTCTGGAAACGCGCGAACGCGTCCGTGTTCATCTCGCCGGCGCAACGCGCGAGCGCCGATGACGCCTGTGGAAAGTAACGCGGCCGGCCCGCCGTGCGCTGCGCCAGAAGATCGTAGAGCCAGCGCTGGAGCCAGCCGATCACGAGCGGCACGGGCAGTTTCTGCAGCGTCTCGCCGCAGGCGAACGCGTCGCAGCGTGCCCCGGCGGCGAGCTGGGCCAGCGTCCAGTCGCGCAGCGTGCGGTTTTCGTCGTGCGCAAGCGCGCGCGCGGCGAGCGGCGCACCGCCTGCTTCGGCGAGCAGCGCTTCGGCATCATCGGCGCCTTGCGCCTTGAGCCAGGCGGTGGCGTCTTGCGCCGAGGGCGTGCCCATGGGCCACTGGCGGCAGCGGCTCACGATGGTGGGCAGCAACCGGTCGATACGCGCCGACACCACCAGGAACACGACGCCCGCCGGCGGCTCCTCGAGCGTCTTGAGCAGCGCGTTGGCCGCCGCGACGTTGAGTGCCTCGGCTGGATAGAGCACGACCACGCGCATGCCGCCCCGGTGCGAGCCGATGCCGCTGAAGTCCAGTAGTGCACGGACCTGCTCGATCTTGATTTCCTTGCTCAGCGTGCGGGTCTTCTTGCCGCTGCCGTCGTCGGCGTCGTCCTTTTCGGGCTTGCCTTCGTCTGCGGCGGTGGCGCCCAGTTCAGCGGCTAGCGCTTCGGGCACCACGATCCGGTAGTCCGGGTGATTGCCCTGTTCAAACCAGTTGCAGGCGGCACAGGCGCCGCACGGCTCACCGTTGGCCTGAGGCGCCTCGCAGAGCAGCCCCTTGGCGAGATGCCGGGCAAAGTCGAGCTTGCCGATGCCGGCCTGCCCATGCAGCAGCAGCGCATGCGGCCAGTGCGCACGGAGTTGCTGAAGGCGATTCCAGTCGTCGGCCTGCCACGGATAGATCATCTTTTCTATTTTAAATCAATCGATTACGATAAATTATTCGCGCGATGCATGAGATTATTTCCGGCCTTCGCGCCTGCAACGCATGGCATTGCCGGTCTCACAGCGCCGTCACGATCTCATCCAACTGCCGGCGAATCTCTTCGATGCTCTGCGTCGAGTCGACAATCGCAAAACGATACGGCGCCTCTTCGGCGCGACGCAGATACTCGGCCCGCGTGCGCGTGAAAAAGGCGTCGGACTCGCTTTCGAAACGGTCCGGTTCGCGCGCCGCGCCGCGCCGGGCGCTGGCGGTTTCCGGCGGCACGTCGAAAAGCACCGTGAGATCCGGCTGGAAGCCGCCCTGCACCCAGCGCTCCAGCGCTTCGAGCTTGTCGCGCGGCAGTCCGCGGCCGCCGCCCTGGTAGGCGAAGGTGGCGTCGGTGAAGCGGTCCGAGAGCACCCAGTCGCCGCGCGCGAGCGCCGGCTCGATCACCTGGGCGAGGTGCTCGCGACGCGCGGCGAACATCAGCAGCGCCTCCGTTTCGAGGTCCATGGATTCGTGCAGCAGGATATTGCGCAGCGCTTCGCCAAGCGGCGTGCCGCCCGGCTCGCGCGTCATCACCACGGCGTGCCCGGTGGGGCCGACCTTGTGTTCGAGGCGCTCGCGCAGCCACGCGAGATGGGTGGTCTTGCCCGCGCCGTCTATGCCCTCGAGCGTAATGAATTTGCCGCGCGCCATTTATTGCCCTCGGATGTACTTGTCGACGGCCTTGTTGTGATCGCCGAGCGTGTCAGAAAAGATGCTGGTGCCGTCGCCGCGCGACACGAAATAGAGCGCCGCGCTGGGTGCCGGATTCACGGCCGCCTGCAGCGACGCGACCGACGGCAGCGAAATGGGCGTCGGCGGCAGCCCCATCCGCGTGTAGGTATTGTAGGGAGTGTCCGTCTGCAGGTCGCGCCGATGGATTCGCCCCGTATAGCTCGCGCCCATTCCGTAGATCACGGTGGGGTCGGTCTGCAGCGGCATGCCCGCGCGCAGCCGGTTCGCGAAGACGGCGGCCACGAGCGGCCGGTCCGCGGGCTTGCCGGTCTCCTTCTCGATGATCGATGCCATGGTCAGCGCCTCGTACGGCGTGCGGAACGGCAAGCCCGGCGCGCGGCCGGCCCACGCTTCGGCGAGGCGCTGCTGCATCAGGCGGTAGGCGCGGCGGTACACGTCCAGGTCGCTCGTGCCCTTGTCGAACAGATACGTATCCGGAAAGAACAGCCCTTCGGCGTTGCCGAGGGGCGGCGCATCGGCAGCGCCGAGGGCTTTCAGCAACTCGGCGTCGCTCATGCCGGCCGTCTGGTGCGTGAGCGCGGTATTGGCGTCGATCTCCGCGCGCATGTGCCTGAACGTCCACCCTTCGATGATGGTCGCCGCGAACTCGTTCACGTCGCCGCGCGCGAGCTTTTGCAGCACCTGCCACGGCGTGACGCCCGCCTTGAACTCGTAATTGCCCGCCTTGACCTGGCTTTGCAGGCCCACCACGCGCGTCATGGCGACGAACAGCTCCGGCTGCACCGGTACGCCGCCGCGCACGAGCTGCGCGGTCACGCTGCGCAACGTGCTGTGCGGAGCGATGGAGACGTCGAGTTGGGAAGCGGCAAGCTTGACGGGGCTCGTCGCCCAATACCAGACGCCGCCCGCCAGAGCGGCAACCGCCAGGACGACGAGCGCCGTGCCGGCGGCGAGACATTTCTTCAGCAGGGACATGCGAAACAGGGCTCAGATGGACCCCATATAATACTTGCTTGCCCTCGCTCAAGTCAGGATTGACTCAATCCCGTTTCCATGAACTCACCGCTCGCTCCCGCTCCGGCCACGGCGGCCGTCACCACCGCCGCTGCTCCCCTTGAACGCCCCGCTGCCGGCGACTTCGACGCCGTGCTGGAACGCGGCGCCTGGATGCGTCTCACGCAGTTCGGCGCCATCGACGCCACGGGCGACGACGCCGCCAACTTCCTGCACAGTCAGCTCACCAACGACATCCAGCACCTCGACGCCGCAAACGCGCGCCTTGCGGGCTACTGCTCGCCGAAGGGCCGGCTGCTCGCGTCGTTCCTCACCTGGCGCACGGGCGAGACGATCCGGCTGCTGGTGTCGAAGGACGTGCAGCCGGCGGTGCAAAAGCGCCTCTCGATGTTCATCCTGCGCGCCAAGGCCAGGCTCGCGGACGCAAGCGATGCGATCGCCGTGGTGGGCCTCGCCGGCGACGTGCGCGGTGCGCTTTCGCGCGTGTTCGACGCGCTGCCCGACGGCGTGCACGTGAAGGTGGACGGCGCGGCGGGGTCGCTCATCCGCGTACCGGACGCCGCGGGGCGCCTGCGTTATCTGTGGGTCGGGCCGAAGGCCGAGGTCGAAGCGCGGCTTGGGACGCTCTCCGAACTCGCGCAGGTGTCGCCCGCGGTGTGGGACTGGCTCGACATTCGCGCGGGTGAAGCGCGCATCACGCAGCCCGTCGTCGAGCAGTTCGTGCCGCAGATGATCAATTACGACGTGCTGGGCGGCGTCAATTTCCGTAAAGGCTGCTACCCCGGCCAGGAAGTGGTGGCGCGCAGCCAGTATCGCGGCACGATCAAGCGGCGCACGGCGCTCGCGCGAATCGGCGCCGAGGCCGACGCGGCCGCCGGGGCTGCAGCCGGCGCTCTTCATGCCGGCGCCGAATTGTTCCATTCGGACGATCCCGGCCAGCCGTGCGGGATGGTGGTCAACGCCGCGGCCGCGCCCGCCGGCGTGTACGACGTGCTCGCCGAAATCAAGCTCGCCGCGCTCGAATCCGGCTCCGTGCACCTGGGCGCCGCAGACGGCCCGGCGCTCGCGTTCGAGCCGCTGCCCTATTCGCTGCCGGTCGAGGCTTGACGCGGTGACGGCCGGCAGTCTTCACGGCGTGGCCGGTGCGACGCCATGTGCCTGATCGTGTTCGACTGGCGCCCCGACGCCACCGAGGGCGCGCTCTTCACGCTAGCCGCCAACCGCGACGAATTCTTCCGGCGCACCGCCGAGCCGATGCACTGGTGGTCGGAGGCGCCCACGCTGCTGGCCGGGCGCGATCTCGTGGGCGGCGGCACGTGGCTCGGCATGACGCGCGACGGCCGCTTCGCCGCGCTCACGAACTACCGCGCGCCGCGTGAAATGCGCGCCGACGCGCCGACACGCGGCACACTCGTCTCGGCGTGGTTGACGCAACCCCGCACAACGCCGCTCGACTACTTGCGGCGCGTGGCGCGCGACGGCGAAATCTACAACGGCTTCAACCTGATCGTGGGCGACTGGACGCGGCGTGAGCTGGGCTGGTACTGCAACCGGTCGAGCGCCCCGCCCGCCTTGCTCGAAGCCGGCACGCACGGCATTTCGAACGCCGTGCTCGACACGCCGTGGCCCAAGCTCGTGCGAAAGCGCAGCGAGCTGGCCACGCGCCTCGCCGCAGACCCTCATGCGCCGCTCGCGAGCCTCGTCGAGATGATGCGCGACCCGCAGCTTGCGCGCGACGACGAACTGCCGGCCACCGGCATCACGCTCGAACGCGAGCGCGCGCTTTCGGCGGCGTTCATCGACACGCCCGACTACGGCACGCGCGGCACGACGGCCTTACGCGTGGCCGTACACGGTGAAGCGATCAGCGTGGAAGCGACCGAGCGCAGCGACGACAACGGTTCTCACCGCATCGCCCGGCCCGGCCACTATGAGCGCGAGTACGCGTTCGACGTGACGCGCGCGTTGTAGCGGGACGTAGCGCGCGTTGCGACGCGTGGTGGCGCGTGGTAGTCGCAGCGCACACAGAGCGCGGTCACGGCAAGAGGCAGGCCACGCCGTGAAATACCGCGCCGCCCGCTCACCACTCAAACCGCCCCAAAACCGTCTCAGACCACCTCAAGCCCACCTCAAACCGCCCCAAACGCCGCGCGCAGCGCCGCTGCCGCATCGGCATGCGCGTGTGCGACCTCGGGCACGAAGCCGCCCATCTTGAAGAACTCGTGGATCATGTCCGGATAGCAGGCCAACGTGACGACGTTACCCGCAGCCCGGAGTTTGGCGGCGTAAGCCTCGCCTTCGTCACTGAGCGGGTCGTACCCGGCAATCGCGATCCATGCGGGCGCGAGACGATCGAACGACGGCGCATCGCGCTCGCCGTCGAGCGGCGCGAAGCGCCAGTCGTTGCGATCGTCGGGCTCGCGCACGTACTGGGCGAAGAACCATTGAATGGTGTCGCCCGAGAGCAGATAGCCTTCGGAGAGCCGCGCGTGCGACTCCGTCTGCTGATGCGCCGAGGCGCCCGGATAGATCAGCAGTTGCAGCGCGAGCGGGATGCCCGTGTCGCGCGCGAGCACGGCGCAGACCGTGGCAAGCGTGCCGCCGGCGCTGTCGCCGCCCACCGCGATGCGCGCCGCGTCGATGCCGTAGACGGCTGCGTTCGCATGAAGCCACGCGAGCGCATCGAATGCGTCGTTCACCGCAGTGGGGAAGCGATGCTCGGGCGCAAGCCGGTAGTCCACCGAGAGCACTGCGCAATGCGCGTCGTGCGCGAACATGCGGCACAGTGCATCGTGCGTATCCACGCTGCCCACCGTGAACCCGCCGCCGTGGTAATAGACGAGCGCGGGCAGCGGCTCCGCCCATTGCGGCTCGACGGGAAAGTAGAGCCGCGCGCGAATGGCGGCGCCGTCGCGCACGGGCACCTCGATGTCCTCCACGGAGAACATCGGGGCGCTCGCAATTTCGAGAATGGGCGCGCTGCGCTCGTAAGAGGCGCGTGCCTCGGCCGGCGTCAGTTCGTGATACGGCGGACGCTTTGCGCGCGCCACCATGTCGAGAACCAGCGCGATCTTGGGGTTCAGTGGCGTCACGCCGAGTACCCCGTCTCAGGCTTCAACGACATCGGATCGGTAGGGTTGCGCATCAATTCGATGTCCTCGTGGCGCAGATGCACGGAGGGCAGAATCGCGGGATGCGTGAGGATGTAGAAGCGCCGCTCGCGAACGGCATCGAAGGTGAGCTCGGCCACGTCGGCGGCCGAGAGCTTGCCCGATTTCACCGCACGCTGAAGCTGCACTTGCGCAACGGCCTGGGAGCGCGTGGGCGCCTCCGTGTTGCGCAGCGCCTCGGGCCGCGCGCGATGCGATTCGGCGATGCCGGTGGGCACGAACGCCGGGCACAGCAGCGAGCAGCCCACCTCGCCGCCCACGATGTTCAGATCGTGATAGAGCGTTTCGGTCAACGCCACCACCGCATGCTTCGACACGTTGTAGACGCCCATGGCGGGCGGCGCCAGCAGCCCGGCTACCGACGCCGTGTTCACGATGTGTGCCGGCTCCTTCTGCCGCAGCATGATGGGCGCGAACACGCGCACGCCGTGCGCCACGCCCATCACGTTGACGCCGAGCACCCACGTCCAGTCGTTTTCGGTGTTCTCCCAGAGGAAGCCGCCCGTACCGACGCCCGCATTGTTGAAAAGCAGATGCACCTTGCCGAAGGTATCGAGCGCCGTTTGCGCGAGCGCCTCGACCTGCGCGGATTGCGACACGTCGGTCGCCACGCCCACGGCTTCGGCGCCCTCGTCGCGCAGCGCGGTCACACACGCGGCGAGCGCGTCGCCGTCGACATCGGCGAGCACGAGCTTCATGCCGAGCGCGGCTGCCTTCTGCGCGAAAGCTCGGCCGAATCCGCTCGCGGCGCCGGTGATGACGGCGACCTTGCCGTCGAACTCGAAGGGAACGGTCATATCGAAGATAGGCTCCGCACAGTTCAGATGAGCTTTACCAGCTGCTTGCCGAAGTTCTGGCCTTTGAGCAGACCGATGAACGCCTCGGGCGCGCGTTCGAGCCCTTGGGCGATGCTCTCGCGGTAATGCAGTTTCTTCTGCGCGACGAGCGAGCCCAGTTCGCGCAGCGCCTCCGGCCAGCAATCGAGATGTTCGGTCACGATGAAACCCTGTACGAGCAGCCGCTGCGTGAGCATCAGTTCGGGATGGGCGAGCGGCGTGGGCGCGCCGTCGTAGCGGGCGATCATGCCGCACAGCGCGATGCGTCCGGACGGATTCATGCGCGCAAGCGTGGCGTCGAGCACCGCGCCGCCCACGTTCTCGAAGTAGCCGTCCACGCCCTGCGGCGTCGCGGCCTTGAGGTCCGCGTAGAGATTGCCGGCCTTGTAGTCGACGCAGGCGTCGAAGCCGAGCGTCTCCACTACGTAGCGGCATTTTTCCGCGCCGCCCGCGATGCCGACCGCGCGGCATCCGGCGAGCTTCGCCAGTTGCCCGACCACGCTGCCCACCGCGCCGCTCGCCGCGCTCACCACCACGGTCTGGCCCGGCTTCGGTCCGATGATGCGGTTGAGGCCATACCAGCCGGTCACGCCCGGCATGCCGACGGCGCCGAGGTACGCCGACAGCGGCACGTGGGTGTCGTCCACCTTGTGCAGCCCCTCGCCGTTGGAGGTGCCGTACTCCTGCCAGCCGAACATGCCGACCACCTTGTCGCCCACAGCGAAGTCGCGATGCGTGGACTCCACCACTTCGCCCACCGTGCCGCCCAGCATCACTTCGTTGAGCGGTTGGGGCGGCGCATACGACTTCGCGTCGTTCATGCGGCCGCGCATGTACGGATCGAGCGACAGATAGTGGTTACGCACGCGCACCTGGCCCGCTTCCAGCGGCAGCAGCGGCGTTTCGACGAGCCGGAAGTTGTCCGGCGTGGCGGGCCCCGGCATGGGCGGCCGTGAGACCAGCAGGATCTGACGATTGGTCGGGGACATGACAGGCACCTCTTCTTCGAGTGGGTTGAGCCAGCGGGACAGGTGGTGGGACAGAAGCGAGACAGAAAAACGGCGCACCACGATTCACGCGCGGCGCGCGCGGCGAATGAAACGCTCAGCCGTCGCTCGGCCCGGGACGCGCCGCCGGATCGGTGCGCAGCCGCTGCTGCGTGATCTCGCGGCCCACGGCGAGGCGGCGCATGTACTTGAAGGTGCCGAGCGCCTTGGCGACGAAGTGGCCGGCCGTGTCGCGAATCTCGCCTTCGCAGTAGGCCATGGTGGTGGAACGATGGAGCACGCGCGCCGACGCACGCAATTCGCCGCGGCCCGGCTGCATGAAGTTCACTTTCATTTCGACGGTGACTACACCCACGCCGTCCGGCGCGAGGCTGCGCGCCGCCATGGCGAGCGCGACGTCGGCGAGCGTCATGGTGACGCCGCCATGCGCGACGTCCCACGTGTTCAGATGCATCGGCGCAAGCGGCAGCACGACTTCGCTCGCGCCGTCGGCGGCACGGACGACCTGCACGCCGAGATGATCGACGAACGGGCTTTCGATCATGGGCGGCGTTTGTGGGCTTGCTCCTGCCGGAGGCTGTGCGTCGCTCATCGCGAGGCTCACACTTCGTAGTCCACGCACTGGCGCGCTTCGCGCACCCCGGAGATGAACTTCTTCACTTCCTCGTGCACGGGATGGATCTGATAGGCGTCGAGCGCGGCCTTGTCGGCGAAATCGGAGACCAGCACCACGTCGTAGGTCGACTCGAGGCCGGGCGCCGCAAGCCCCACTTCCAGATGCTCGATGCCCGGCACGATGCCGCGGCACGCTTCGAGCTTCGCCTTGAGGGTCTGCGCGTTCTGTTCACGCGTGGCGCCTTCGGCGGTTTCCTTGAGCTTCCACATCACGATATGACGGATCAACTTGTTCACCTGTAGTCGGGTTGGTCTGAAACGGCGCGGGCTCGCCCGCCGTGGCGCGCGGTGCCACGCCGTGCGAGTGGCAAGCCGCCATGATACCTGCTCGCCTACGCGGCCTGGATGGCCGCGAACCGCGCCGCGCGGAGGCATCGTGCCTTCTCCGTCATCCGGTTGGCCGCTTCAGTCGCGACTCCTCGCGCACGCCATGGTCGGCTTCATGCCGGGTTTCCGTTTAACAATTCTTCGCACTTTCCAGCGCGTCGCGGTGCTAATGTTCCCTCCGGCGGCGCGACGGTAACGGCCGCCGCAGAGACTCGCTATCCGCCTGCTACCCGAGTGGCCAGCGAGTCGATTCGTACGATTGATGTTCCACTTCGACGGTGATCGCCATGGGAATTCTGAATACGGTAGGTGAGATCGCAGGTGCGATCGCAGCAGTGGAGGCAACGGAGAAGGTCGATCCGGACGCATCGCTTCTCACTAAGGGGCTCGCCGCAGTCGCCGGCTTCGAAGGCGCCAGCGCACTCGAAAAGCATCTGGAGAACAAAGACGACGAGCAGGCAGACGATGCAGCCGCCCAGCCCGCCACCGATGCATCCCCGGATCAGAGCGCCGATCCGCAAGCCTGATGGGCTGATGGTCCTATGGTCCTATGGTCCTATGGTCCTATGGTCCGACAGGCAGCAAGGTTCGCGGGCGCGCCGCCGTTTATCCGGCCGCGCCCGCAGCTTCATGACGCAACTTCGTGACGCAACTTCGTGGCACAGCCCTCGATAAACGCCAACGTCACTTCATACTGCCCCGCCGCTCCCGCCCTCCTACTCGCCTCACACCACCTCGAACAACCCCGCCGCGCCCTGCCCGCCGCCGATGCACATCGTGACCACCACGAACTTCGCGCCGCGCCGTTTGCCTTCTATCAGCGCATGCCCCGTGAGCCGCGAGCCCGACACGCCGTACGGGTGGCCGACCGCAATCGCGCCGCCGTTGACGTTGAGCCGTTCGTTCGGAATCCCGAGCTTGTCGCGGCAATAGAGCACCTGCACGGCGAACGCTTCGTTGAGTTCCCACAAGTCGATGTCCTCGACCTTGAGCCCCGCCTGCTTGAGCAGTTTCGGCACGGCGAAGACCGGGCCGATGCCCATTTCGTCCGGCTCACAGCCCGCCACCGCGAAGCCGCGGAAAATACCGAGCGGCTCGAGCCCCTCGCGCTCCGCCACCTTGGCGTTCATCACCACGCAGGCCGAGGCGCCATCCGAGAACTGGCTCGCGTTGCCCGCCGTGACGACGCCGCCCGGCAGCGCCGTGCGGATCTTCGCCACGCCTTCGAGCGTGGTGTCCGCACGAATGCCTTCGTCGGCGGCAATCGTCACCTCCTGCGTGAAGAGACGGCCGCTCGCCTTGTCCGCGACGCCCGCGAGCACGGTCAGGGGCACGATCTCCGCATCGAACAACCCCGCCTCGCGCGCCGCGGCCGCGCGCAGCTGCGATTGCACGCCGTATTCGTCCTGGCGCTCCTTCGAAATCGAATAGCGCTTCGCGACGTTTTCCGCCGTCTGCAGCATCGTCCAGTAGATTTCGGGCTTGTGTTCGAGCAACCAGCCTTCGGCCATCATGTGGCGGTTCATCTCGTTCTGCACACACGAGATCGACTCCACGCCACCCGCCACGTAGACGTCGCCCTCGCCCGCCATCACCCGCTGCGCGGCAAGTGCGATGGTTTGCAGGCCCGACGAGCAGAAACGGTTCACCGTCATGCCGGGCACGCTGACGGGCAGCCCAGCGCGCAGGCCGATCTGGCGCGCGATGTTGCCGCCCGTCGCGCCTTCGGGATTCGCGCAGCCCATGATGACGTCTTCGATGCGCGCAGGGTCGAGCTTCGCGCGCTCGACGGCGGCCTTCGTCACGTGGCCGCCCAGCGTCGCGCCGTGCGTCATGTTGAATGCGCCCCGCCACGATTTGGCGAGACCCGTGCGGGCCGTCGATACGATTACTGCGTCAGTCATGCCTGTCTCCTGCCATTCATGTTGCTGTTGATGTGTGGGTGTGGCCGCGCCTTATTGGGGTCATTTTTTGGGGCCCTTCAGCGGCTCTGCCTTCAGCGCAGCACCTCGGCGCTCTGCACGCGGCTCACGCCCGCGGCCTGCAACTGTTGCCATGCGGCGGCGAGCGAGCCGTTGAGGTCGATGGCTCGCGAGGCATCTTCGATCACGGCTACTTCGAACCCGGCCGCGCGCGCATCGAGCGCGGACCACGCGACGCAGTAGTCCGTGGCGAGTCCGCAGCACCACACGCGCGTGACGCCTGTCTCGCGCAGATAGCCTGCAAGACCCGTGGGCGTCTTGCGGTCGGCTTCGAGAAACGCCGAGTAGCTGTCCACGTTCGCGTGGTGCCCTTTGCGGATCACGCCGCGCGCATGCGGCACGTCGAGCTCGCTATGGAACTGCGCACCGGGCGTGGCCTGCACGCAGTGCACGGGCCACAGCACCTGGTCGCCGTACGGCAGCGCGATGGTTTCGAACGGCGCACGGCCTGCATGGTTCGCCGCAAACGAAACGTGCGAGGCCGGGTGCCAGTCCTGTGTGAGCATCACGTGACTGAAGCCGCGCGCAAGCCGGTTCACGAGCGGCACGATCTCGTCGCCGTGCGGCACGGCGAGCGCGCCGCCGGGCATGAAATCGTTCTGCACGTCCACGACGAGCAGGACTTCGTGTACGCCTTTCATCTCGTCACTCCGCTGGTGTTCGCTGCGGCTAAAGGTCAATAGGTCAATTAAAACCACGCCCCTGTGCCGCCAGTTCGACGATGCGCGGCGCAATCTGCCAGGCGTCGCCGTTGGGTTGCGCGGCGTAGCGGCGAATCGCCCGCTCCACGTTGTAAAGGCCCACCGTGTCGGCGTACAGCATCGGGCCGCCGCGCCACAGCGGAAAACCGTAGCCGGTCAGATAGACCATGTCGATGTCCGATGCCTTCGATGCGATGCCCTCTTCCAGAATCTTCGCGCCCTCGTTGACGAGCGCGAACACGAGCCGCTCCACGATCTCGTCGTCGGCGATCTTGCGGCGCGCCACGCCGATTTCCTTCGAGTACGCGACGATCATCTCGTCCACCACGGCGGACGGTTGCGCCGTACGGTCGCCCGGTTGGTAGTCGTACCAGCCGCCACCCGTTTTCTGGCCGAAGCGGCCGGCCTCGCAAAGGCGGTCGGCGATCTTCGAGTAGTGCATTTCAGGCTGTTCGCGATAGCGGCGCTTGCGGATGGCCCAGCCGATGTCGTTGCCGGCGAGATCGCTCATGCGGAACGGGCCCATGGCAAAGCCGAATTTTTCGATGGCCCGATCGATCTGCGCAGGCAGCGCCCCTTCTTCCAGCATGAAGAGCGCCTGGCGCAGGTACTGCTCGATCATGCGGTTGCCGATGAAGCCGTCGCACACGCCGGAGACCACCGCGGTCTTCCGGATGGTCTTCGCGACCTGCATCACGGTGGCAAGCACGTCCCTGGCGGTCTCGCGGCCGCGCACCACTTCGAGCAGCTTCATCACGTTGGCGGGGCTGAAGAAGTGCATGCCCACCACGTCCTGCGGCCGCTTCGTGAACGACGCGATGCGGTTCAGGTCCAGCGTCGAGGTATTCGAGGCCAGGATCGCGCCCGGCTTCGCCACTTCGTCGAGCTGACGGAACACCTGCTCTTTCACGCCCAGCTCTTCGAATACGGCTTCGATGACGAGGTCGGCGTCCTTCAGGTCGTCCCACGCGAGCGTCGCGCGAATCAGCGCCATGCGTTTTTCGAGCGAATCGGCGTTGAGCTTGCCCTTCTTCACGCTCGCTTCGTAGTTTTTGCGGATCGTGGCGAGGCCACGGTCAAGCGCTTCCTGCTTCGTTTCGAGCAGCGTAACCGGCAACCCGGCGTTGGCGAAGTTCATCGCGATGCCGCCGCCCATCGTGCCCGCGCCGATCACCGCGACCTTTTCGATCTTGCGCACCGGCGTGCCGGCGGGTACGTCGGGAATCTTGCTTGCCGCCCGTTCGCCGAAGAACGCGTGGCGCAGCGCGCGGCTTTCCGGCGTTTGCACGAGCGCCATGAAGCATTCGCGCTCGATGGCAAGGCCCTTGTCGAAGCCGTTCTTCACGCCAGCCTCGACTGCGTCGATGCACTTGTGCGGCGCCGGATAGTGCTTTGCGACCGCGGCCACGCTGTTGCGCGCGAACTGGATGAAGCCCGCGGCGTTCGCATGCTCGATCTCGCGCTTGCGCAACAGCGGATGCGTGCCGCCCTTGTGCGCCACCTTGCGCGCAAACGCGAGCGCCGCGTCGAGCAGGTCGCCTTGCGCGATTTCATCGAAGAGCCCCGTGCCGGCGAGTTTTTCCGACATCATCGGCGTGCCGGACACGATCATGTTGAGCGCGGTTTCGAGGCCCACCGCACGCGGCAGACGCTGCGTGCCGCCGGCGCCAGGCAGCAGGCCCAGCTTGACCTCCGGCAGCGCAATCTGCGCGCCGGGGGCCGCGATGCGGTAATGCGCACCCAGCGCAAGCTCCAGTCCGCCGCCCATCGCGACGCTGTGAATGGTGGCTACGATCGGCTTGGCACTCGCTTCGACCGCCTTGATGACGGTGCCGAGCGTCGGCTCCTGAGTGGCCTTGGGCGTGTTGAATTCGGTGATGTCGGCGCCGCCCGAAAAGGCCTTGCCGGCACCCGTAAGCACGATCGCGACGATGTCCGGGTCGGCATTCGCGCGGTCGAGCCCTGCCACGATGCCGGCCCGCGTGGCGTGGCCCAAACCGTTGACGGGCGGGTTATTGAGGGTAAGGACGGCGACGCCGTCCCGGGTCGTGTAGTCGACTGCCATGTGTCTGCCTCCATGCTTGCCGGTGCGCGTTGGGCGCTGTCGGCTGCATTGTCCGACAAACCCGAGTCAGCTGGAGCATACACAAAAAAGAACGGTCGTTCAATTTAACTGCGCGAGTGTGGCTCAGTCTCCACCCAGGCCACCGCATTCCCCACCCAGCGCAGTCGGCAGCACGTGGTTGCGGAACATATCGCGCAGCTTGAGCTTCTGCAGCTTGCCCGTTGCGGTGTGCGGCAGTTCGTCGACGAACACCACGTCGTCCGGAATCCACCACTTCGCGACCTTGCCTTCGTAGAAGGCGAGCAGGTCTTCGCGCGTCACCGTCTTGCCCGCACGCTTCACGACCACGAGCAGCGGCCGCTCCGTCCAGCGCGGATGCGCGCAGGCGATGCACGCGGCCTCGGCCACGGCGGGATGCGCCACGGCAATGTTCTCGATGTCGATGGAGCTGATCCACTCGCCGCCCGACTTGATGACGTCCTTGCTGCGGTCGGTGATGTTGAGAAAGCCGTCGGCGTCGATCGTGGCGACGTCGCCGGTCGGGAACCAGCCGTTCACGAGCGGCGATTCGTCGTGGCGGAAGTAGCGGTCGATCACCCATGGCCCGCGCACGTGCAGGTCGCCGAACGCCACGCCGTCCCAGGGCAGCTCCGCGCCGTCCGGTCCGACGATTTTCATGTCCACGCCGAACATCGTTCGGCCCTGCTTTTGCAGCAGCGCGTGCTGCGCCTCGCGCGGCCGCTGGGACTGCTCCCAGTTGAGGCTCGCCAGCGTGCCGAGCGGCGACATCTCCGTCATGCCCCAGGCGTGGATCACGCGCACGCCGTAGTCGTCCTCGAAGGCGCGCAGCATCGCAGGCGGACAGGCCGAGCCGCCGATCACCGTTCGTTCGAGCGAGTGAAACCGCGTGCCGTGTTGCCGCACGTGGTTGAGCAGGCCCATCCAGACGGTCGGCACGCCCGCTGAAAACGTGACGCGTTCGGCCTCCATGAGCTCGAACAGCGACTTGCCGTCGAGGTCCTTGCCCGGCAGCACGAGTTTGGCGCCCGAAAGCGGCGCGGCATGCGGAATGCCCCAGGCGTTCACATGGAACATCGGCACGACGGGCAGCACGGAATCGCGCGACGACAGCCCCATGGCGTCGGGCAGCGATGCCCCGAACGCATGCAGCACAGACGACCGGTGCGAATACAGCGCCCCCTTCGGATGCCCCGTGGTGCCTGACGTGTAGCAGAGGTTCGATGCGCTCTGCTCGTCGAGCACGGGCCAGTCGAACGCGCCGTCTTCGGCTGCGACCAGCGTTTCGTAGCAGAGCACGGGCGCCGCGATGGACACGCAGGCAGCAAGGTGCGCCTCGTCGGTCAGCGCGACCCAGCCGCGCACGTTCGGGCACTGCGGCGCGAGTTGCGCAACGAGCGGCGCGAAGGTGGTGTCGAACAGCACGTAGCGGTCGTCGGCATCGTTGACGATGAACGCGATCTGCTCGGGAAAAAGGCGTGGATTGATGGTGTGACACACCGCGCCGAAACCGGTCACCCCGAAGTAGGCCTCGAGATGCCGGTAGCCGTTCCAGGCCAGCGTGCCGATGCGCTCGCCCGCTGTGATGCCGAGCCTCATGAGCGCCTGGGCAAGCTGCTTCGAGCGCCGTTCGCAATCGCGATAGGTGTAGCGGTGAATGTCGCCTTCGATGCGGCGCGACACGATCTCGGTGGTGCCGTGATAGCGTGCGGCGTGCGCGATCAGCGACGACACGTTGAGCGGCACGTCCATCATCTGTCCCAAGAGCGGCGTTGTCATTGGCACGGGTCTCCTCACCTCGTTCTGTGCTCGTTTTGTCTTTACCGTGTCTGTCACGGCGCTGCGATGGCAGGCCGCTCGACATTGCGCGAGGCGCCGCGGCGGACAGAACCGCGGTAGCCGCGGTGGAGTGTGAAGCCCTCGCCACTGAAGCCTCGCTATGACCCAGCCGTCAGGCCTTGACCGGGTCGGCCAGGCCGCCTGCAGGCCCGCGGACGCGGACTTACAATATCGGTTAATCCAGAGGCGCTCAACATGTCGTTTTCACCAGGCACTTCACAAGCCGCCGGCCGTAGCGACGCGGCTGCGACCCCCCATTCCGATGATTCTTCCGCCACGGCGGGCACTGTCGAACAGGGCGCATCCACGTCCGTGCTCTCGCGCGTCACGTCGTCCATCACGACGTCGCGCGAAGGCGCGTTCGCGAGGCTCGGGCCTGCCTTCATGACGCGATTGCCCGCCGCGCCGCTGCCGGAGCCCTACGTCGTGGGCTTTTCGGCAGAGACGGCGCGGCTGCTCGGATTCGATCCTGCTGTCGTAAAAGACCCCGGCTTCGCCGCCTGGTTCAGCGGCAACACCACCCGCGACTGGTCCGATCATGCGATGCCTTACGCGTCCGTGTATTCGGGACATCAGTTCGGCGTGTGGGCCGGGCAACTGGGCGACGGACGCGCCATCGGGCTCGGCGAAGTCGAGCACGCCGGCCGGCGCTACGAGCTGCAACTGAAAGGCAGCGGCCGCACGCCTTATTCGCGCATGGGCGACGGACGCGCCGTGCTGCGTTCGTCGATTCGCGAGTTCCTGTGCTCCGAGGCCATGCACCACCTGGGCATTCCGACCACGCGCGCGCTCTGCGTAACGGGCTCGGACCAGCCGGTGCGACGCGAGGAGATCGAAACGGCGGCAGTGGTCACGCGCGTGTCGCCCAGCTTTGTGCGCTTCGGTCACTTCGAGCACTTCTACGCGAACGACCGCGTCGATGCGCTGCGCACGCTCGCCGATCACGTCATCGACCGCTTCTATCCGCACTGCCGCGAAGCCGACGACCCATACCTCGCGCTGCTTGCCGAGGCAGTGCAGTCCACGGCCGGGCTCGTCGCGCAGTGGCAAGCGGTGGGTTTTTGCCACGGCGTGATGAACACCGACAACATGTCGATTCTCGGCCTCACCATCGACTATGGTCCGTTCGGTTTCATGGACGGCTTCGACGCCGGCCACATCTGCAATCACTCGGACTCGCAGGGACGCTACGCGTACCGCATGCAGCCGCAGATCGCCTACTGGAACCTGTTTTGCCTCGCACAGGCGCTGCTGCCCGTCATCGGTGAGCGCCATGAAGAAGCGAAGCGCGGCGAGCGTGCCGTGGAAGACGCGCAGCGCGTGCTGGAAGGCTTCAAGGAACGCTTCGCGCCGTCACTCGAACAGCGGCTGCGCGACAAGCTCGGTCTCGAGACCGCGCGCGACGGCGACGACGCACTCGCCAACCGGTTGCTCGAAATCATGCACGCCAACCGCGCCGACTTCACGCTGACGTTCCGCCATCTCGCCCGTGTATCCAAGCACAGAAAAGACGACGTGAGCGCCGACGCGCCGGTGCGCGACCTGTTCCTCGACCGCGCCGCCTTCGACGCCTGGGCCGCCGACTATCGCACGCGGCTCGCAGCGGAAGCGCGCGACGACGCGTCGCGTGCCGCGGCCATGAATCGCGTGAATCCGAAGTTCGTGTTGCGCAATCACCTTGCGGAAACGGCGATTCGCCGCGCGAAGGAAAAAGACTTCAGCGAGGTGGAACGCCTCGCCGCCGTGCTGCAACACCCATTCGACGAACAGCCCGAATACGAGCGCTATGCGGCGCTGCCGCCCGACTGGGCCGGCTCGCTCGAAGTGAGCTGCTCGTCGTGATCGCACGATTCGCGATGCCACCGTTCTTCGCCCTTTAGCGGGAAAGACCCATGGGAAAAACCCATGGGAGAGAGCCCCCCCGGGCAAGACCCCCAGAAACAACCCACAGGACACACCATGACCGAGGACGATCACAACTCCGACGCCTACCCCGGACACCAGGACGACGCTGACTGGCGCTCGAAGCTTTCCGAAACCGAGTACCAGGTGACGCGCCACGCCGCGACCGAGCGCCCGTTCACGGGCCGCTACTGGGACCACTGGGACCGTGGCGTCTACGATTGCGTCTGTTGCGGCACGCCGCTGTTCGAATCGGACACGAAGTTCGACGCGGGTTGCGGCTGGCCGAGCTACTTCCGCCCGATCGACGGCGAGGTCATCGAAGAACGCACCGACCGCTCGCACGGCATGCTTCGCATCGAAGTGCGCTGCAAGCATTGCGGCGCCCATCTGGGCCACGTCTTCGAAGACGGTCCCGCACCCTCCGGCCTGCGGTACTGCATCAATTCGGCTGCGCTACAATTCGAGCCGAAATAACGGCGGGTTTTGCTGGTGGCGCCGGGTTTTGCCAGTCTTGGCTGATCATCGCCGGTACGCCCCCGATTCCGGCAACGACTGAGCGTATTGCCCGGCCCCGCGATTCCATGCCGTCTCGCGCCGGGCGGCAACGCGGCACGACGCAAGATGTTTCGCGCGCCGCACCCGCCCCGGCTGCGCCCGCACCTCCCATTCTCCGGAACCTCAACCCACGATGAAATTCCTGTTCGATCTGTTCCCCATCATCCTGTTCTTCATCGCGTTCAAGGTGTGGGGCATCTTCCCGGCCACGGCCGTCGCGATTGCCGCGACGCTCGTGCAGATCGCATGGGTCGCGTTCCGGCATCGCAAGGTCGACACGATGCTGTGGATCAGCCTCGGCGTCGTCACCGTGTTCGGCGGCGCAACGCTCGTGTTCCACAACGACACGTTCATCAAGTGGAAACCCACGGTGCTGTACTGGGCGTTTTCCGTCGTGCTCGTGTTCTCGCAGTTCGCATTCGGCAAAAATCTGATCGAAGCGATGATGGGCAAGCAGATCACGCTGCCGCACCGCGTGTGGGGCCAGCTCAACATCGTGTGGGCCGTGTTCTTCGTGCTGCTCGGCTTCGTCAACCTGTTCGTTGCCTATAACTTCACGACCGACACCTGGGTCAACTTCAAGCTCTTCGGCGCGACCGGCCTGCTGGTAGTGTTCATCGTCGGGCAGAGCCTGTGGCTCGCGAAGTACATGAAGGAAGAGGAGTAAGACGTGAGCGACACCTTCCTGCACGCCAGCCCCGACGAGCGCCTCGCGCTCATCCGCAGCCGCCTTTGCACAGCGCTTGCGCCCGTGGTTTCCCTCGACGTTCGCGACGACAGCGCGCAGCATGCGGGCCACGCCGGCGCCTCTGCCGGCGGCCATTACAGCGTGACGATCGTGGCCGCCGCGTTCGCCGGCAAGCCACGCGTGGCGCGGCATCGCATGGTGTATGATGCGCTGGCCGATGCGCTGCAGCGCGGCATTCACGCGCTCGCCATCACGGCGTACACGCCCGAAGAAGCCGGCTCGCTGCCCCGCTAGCAAGCCCACATTTCTTTGCTCCGTTAGGACTTTTCCGATGACCTTGAAGAAGACCCGTCTCTGGGTGATGCTGGCTGCGTTCGCGGCCGCGCCCGCGTTTGCACAGAACATCGCCGTCGTGAACGGCACGCCGATTCCGAAGTCGCGCGCCGACGCGCTGATCGCACAGCTTGTGCATCAAGGCCAGCAGGACACGCCGCAACTTCAGACGGCGGTGCGCGAAGAGCTGGTCAATCGCGAAATCCTCATGCAGGAAGCGGCGCGCCGCGGGCTGCCCACGCGGCCTGACATCAAGGCGCAGATCGCCGTTGCCCAGCAGACCGTCGTGCTGCGCGCGCTGATCGAAGACTTCATGAAGAACAACGCGCCCACGGACGCGGATATCAAGGCACGCTACGACAAGCTGGTTCATGAGGCGGGTGGCAAGGAATATCACCTGCACCACATCCTCGTGGACAACGAGCAGCAGGCCAAAGACCTGATCGCGAAGATCAAGGCCGGCGCGAGCTTCGAAGACCTCGCGAAGCAGTACTCGAAGGACCCGGGATCGGGCAAGAACGGCGGCGACCTCGACTGGTCGGATCCGCGCGCCTACGTGCCCGAGTTCGCCGCAGCGGCGCAGAAGCTCCAGCAAGGCCAGATGACGGATACGCCGGTGCACACGCAGTTCGGCTGGCACATCATCCGCGTGGACGGCATTCGCGACATCACCCCGCCGCCGCTCGAACAGGTGAAGACGCAGATCGTCCAGCAGATGCAGCAGGAAAAGCTTCAGGCGTTCGAGGAAAACCTGCGCAAGCAGGCGAAGATCCAGTAACGCCAAACGGAACGGCGCCGTTGCTGTTGCAGCGGCGCGCTTCGAAAAACAATGCCGCCCTCGGGCGGCATTGTCGTTTATGGCGGCGTGCCGCCCGAAAGACCCGTCAACCGAGCCAGCGACGCGCGTTCTGGAACACGCGCATCCACGGGCTCGCTTCGCCCCAGCCCTCGGGGTGCCAGCTCATCTGCACCGTGCGATGCACGCGCTCCATGTGCGGCATCAGCACCGTGAAGCGGCCGTCCGGCGTGGTGACCGACGTGATGCCGTTCGGCGAGCCGTTCGGATTGAACGGATAGCGTTCGGTCGCCGTGCCTTGATGGTCGACGAAGCGCATCGCCACGGCCACGCGCGACGCGTCGCCCTGCTGCGAGAAGTCGGCGAAACCTTCGCCGTGCGCGACCGCCACCGGAATGCGCGAGCCTTCCATGCCCGCGAAGAAGAGCGAAGGCGACGCCTGAACTTCGACGAACGAGAAACGCGCTTCGAACTTCTCCGACTTGTTGCGCGTGAACTTCGGCCATGCCTCGGCGCCCGGAATCATCGAGGCGAGGCTCGACAGCATCTGGCAGCCGTTACAGATGCCGAGCGCGAACGTGTCCTTGCGCGCGAAGAACGCGGCGAACATGTCGGCCAGTTGGGCATTGAAGCGGATCGTCTTCGCCCAGCCCTCGCCCGCGCCCAGCACGTCGCCGTACGAGAAGCCGCCGCAAGCCACGGCGCCCGTGAAGTCGGCGAGCGTCGCGCGGCCTTCCAGCAGGTCGCTCATGTGAACGTCGTGCGCGTCGAAGCCGGCACGGTCGAAGGCATAGGCCGTTTCGAGATGCGAGTTCACGCCCTGCTCGCGCAGGATCGCCACGCGCGGCCGCGCGCCCTTGCCGATGAACGGCGCAGCCACGTCTTCGGCCGGGTCGAACGTGAGGCGTGGCGTGATGCCGGGGTCGTTCGCGTCGAGCAGCGCGTCGTATTCGGCGTCGGCGCACGCGGGGTTGTCGCGCAGGCGCGAGATGCGCCAGCTCACTTCGCTCCACGCACGTTGCAGTTCGGCGCGCGGCGCGCTGTAGACCTTCTTCGCGTCGCGATAGATCTCGATGGTGTCGTGCGTGTTCGGCTTGCCGATCACATGCGAGCACGTCGAAAGACCATGCTCGCGCAGCGCGCCCAGCACCGCGTCGCGCTCCGCTGCGCGCACCTGGATCACGGCGCCCAGTTCCTCGGAGAACAGCGCGCGCAGCGTGCGGTCTTCGCGACGGCCGCTCGTCTGCTTTGCCCAGTCTTTGGCGTCGCCGTAGTCGAACTCGTGGTCCGCGTCCAGCGTCAGCATGTCCACGTTCAGCGACACGCCCACGTGCCCCGCGAACGCCATTTCGCAGACCGTGGCCCAAAGGCCGCCGTCCGAGCGGTCGTGATAGGCGAGCAACTGGTCCTTCGCATTGAGCGACTGAATGGCGTTGAAGAAGCGCTTGAGGTCTTCGGCGTCGTCGACGTCAGGCACCGCGTCGCCGATCTGCTGCGTGACCTGCGCGAAGATGCTGCCACCCATGCGATGCTTGCCGCAGCCGAGGTCGATGGCGATCAGCACCGAGTCCAGCGCCTCGCCCGCTTCGTCGTGGGTGCGCAGTTGCGGCGTGAGGTGGCGGCGCACGTCTTCCACGGGCGCGAAGGCCGAGATGATGAGCGAGACCGGCGCCACGACTTCCTTCGCGACCCCGTTCTCGTCCCACTTCGTGCGCATGGAAAGCGAGTCTTTGCCCACGGGAATGCCGATGCCGAGCGCCGGGCACAACTCCATGCCGATCGCCTTCACGGTTTCGAAGAGCGCCGCGTCCTCGCCCGGCGAGCCGCACGCGGCCATCCAGTTCGCGGAGAGCTTGAGCTTGTCGAGCGACGCGATGGGCGCCGACGCGATGTTCGTAATGGCCTCGCCCACGGCCATGCGGCCCGATGCGGGCGCGTCGATGACGGCGAGCGGCGTGCGCTCGGCCATCGTCATGGCTTCGCCGTGAAAGCCCGCGTAGTCCATCGTCGTGATCGCGCAGTCGGCCACCGGCACCTGCCACGGGCCGACCATCTGGTCGCGCACGCTGGTGCCGCCCACCGTGCGGTCGCCAATCGTAATGAGGAACGACTTGCTGCCCACCGTCGGGTGGCGCAGCACGCTCGTAGCCACTTCGTCGAAGGCGACACCCGTCACGTCCACGGGCGTCAGCGTCTTCGCCTCGCGCTTCACGTCGCGGTGCATGCGCGGCGGCTTGCCGAGCAGGATGTCCATGGGCATGTCGACGGGCTGCGGTTCACCCGCGGCGGCATGCTCGGCATCGATCAGCTTCAACTGACGCTCAGCGGTCGCCACGCCGACCACGGCGAACGGGCAGCGCTCGCGCGCGCAGATCGCTTCGAACAGGGCGAGGTCGGCCGGCGCGATGGCGAGCACATAGCGCTCCTGCGCCTCGTTTGACCAGATTTCGCGCGGCGAGAGGCCGCTCTCTTCGAGCGCGACCTTGCGCAGCTCGAAACGCGCGCCCTTGCCGGCACCGTCGACGAGTTCGGGGAACGCGTTCGAAAGACCACCGGCGCCCACGTCGTGAATGCTGAGGATCGGATTGCCGTCGCCCAGTTGCCAGCACGCGTTGATGACTTCCTGCGCGCGCCGTTCGATTTCAGGATTGCCGCGCTGAACCGAGTCGAAGTCCAGTTCTGCCGTGTTGGTGCCGGTGGCCATCGAGCTGGCCGCGCCGCCGCCCATGCCGATGCGCATGCCCGGGCCGCCGATCTGGATCAGCAGCGAACCTTCCGGTAAATCGTGCTTGTGCGTATGCCCGGACGAAATGTTGCCGATGCCGCCCGCGATCATGATGGGCTTGTGATAGCCGCGCACGGTGCCGGCCACGTTCTGCTCGTAGACGCGGAAGTAGCCGCCCAGGTTCGGCCGGCCGAATTCGTTGTTGAACGCGGCGCCGCCGAGCGGGCCGTCGATCATGATCTGCAGCGGCGACGCGATGCGGTCCGGGCGGCCATATGCACCATACATGCCTTCTGCCGAGGGATCACGGTGCGCGAGCGGCTGGGCCACGTCGCGGGCGTTTTCCCAGGCCTCGCGGGCATCGGGCAACTCGAGGTTGGACACCGTGAAGCCCGTCAGACCCGCCTTGGGACGCGCGCCGCGCCCAGTCGCGCCTTCGTCGCGGATCTCGCCGCCGGCGCCGGTGGCGGCACCCGGGAACGGCGAAATCGCCGTGGGGTGGTTGTGCGTCTCCACCTTCATGAGCGTGTGCACGAGTTCGGTGTGGCGGCCGTACTTCTCGTTCGGACCGTCCGTTGCCTTGCGCGGGAACCAGCGCTCGGCGGTGGCGCCCTCCATGATCGCGGAATTGTCCGAGTACGCGACGATCGTGCCCTGCGGATTGAGCTTTTCGGTGTTGCGGATCATCTGGAACAGCGACACGTCCTGCGGCTCGCCGTCGATGGTCCATTGCGCGTTGAAGATCTTGTGGCGGCAGTGTTCGCTGTTGGCCTGCGCGAACATCATGAGTTCGACGTCCGTGGGATTGCGGCCGAGCTTCGTGAATGCCTCCACGAGGTAGTCGATCTCGTCTTCCGCCAGCGCGAGCCCCAGCTCGCCGTTCGCGGTCACGAGCGCGGCGCGGCCGTGCGCGATCACGTCGACGGTCGCGAGCGGCTTCGCGGGCAGTTCGTCGAACAGATGCCGGGCGTCGTCGCGCGAGGCCACGACGCTCTCGGTCATGCGGTCATGCAGCGCGGCGGCCACCGCGGCGCGCGCCTCGTCCGTGAGCCCTTTCTTGCCGCCGAAGAGGCCGGTCTTCAGCACCACCGTGTATTCGATGCCGCGTTCGATGCGGCGCACCTGATGCAGACCGCAATGGTGGGCGATGTCCGTCGCCTTGCTGGCCCACGGCGACACGGTGCCGAAACGGGGCAGCACGAGGAAGCTTTCCTCGGCGCCGCGCGCCTCGTCCGCTTCGAACGGCGCGCCGTAGTGCATGAGCGCCTCGATCTTCGCGCGGTCTTCCTCGCCGAGCGCGCTGGCCGCGTTGACGAAATGCAGGAACTGGCCGCGCACGCCGACGATGTTGGCGTCGATCCGGCCGAGCGTTTCGAGCAGGCGGGTTTGACGGAAATCGGAAAGCGCGGACGCGCCGGGGAAACACGAGAAGTGAGCCATGGACTGGACTAGACCTTGCGTCGGTGGACTGATGCGTCGCGCGAGAGGGCGACGTGAGGCGAAAGGGAGACCGCGATTATAACCCGGAAGCGCCTCTTTCCGCCCCTCGTGGGGACCGCCGGGCTTGGCGCGACGGGGCTGCGCCGGGCGTTTTCGGGTTCCTGTGCGGCCTCGCCCCGGGCTCGTCCCCGGCCGCGCTCGCTGCCGCATGCGTGCGGCTCTTTGCACCGTTTGACTGCTATCATTGCCGGTTTCATCGGACCGGCGCGCGCTGTGCGCGCCACATGCTCCCAAAGGGCATGTCCCTACAGAGCCAGCACCGCGCACGGCGGTGCTCCGGCCGGCAGATCGAATCATCATGAATGTCATCGTCATCGGCGGCGGGATTGTCGGCGTCGCCACCGCCTACCAGTTACGCGCCGCGGGTCACCGCGTGTGCGTCGTCGAACGCCACGCCACGGTCGCGCAGGGCGCCACGTGGGGACACAGCGGCATCGTGCTGCCCACGCCGCTCGACGTCTGGTTCGGACCGACCTTCATGTCAAGCCGCCGCGGCGTGGCAAGCGGCGTCATCAGCAAGACCGGCTTCAACGGGCCCGCGCGCGCCTTCGTACGCCGGCTCGCCGCGCTGCAGGACGCGAATGCGTTCGCCGCGCAGTACGAGCGGCTGCGCCCGCTCGTGGAATCCGCGCGCGACGCGCTTACCGATATCGAAAGTCGCTTCGGACTCGAATTCGAGCAGAGCACCGGCGTGCTGCACCTCGTGCGCGGCAGCACCGACTGGGAACTCACGCAGCCTGCACTCGACCTGCTGCGCCGCTTCGAGGTGCCGCATCACGTGCTCACGCCTGCCGAATGCGCCGAACACGAGCGCGCCGTGCCGTCCGAGCCCGCCTTTGCGGGCGGTGTGCTGTTCGAGTCCGAACGCACCGCGAACTGCCCGCTCTTCGTCAAACTGCTCAAACAGGTGCTCGACACCGAAGGCGGCGTGCAATTCCAGACCGGCCGCGAAGTCACCGCGATCCGCCTCGATAACACGCGCGCCGCAGTCGAGCTGGCGCCGCGCGAAGGCGAACCGGCACGATCGCGTGAAGTCGACGTGATTTCGGGTGACGCCGTGGTGCTCGCCGCGGGCGCGGGCAGCCTGCCGCTCGCCGCGCGCCTCGGGCTGCGCCTGCCGCTCTATCCGCTACGGCTGCACACGCTCACCGCGCCCATCGCGCACGAAGAATGCGCGCCGCACATGACCGTGATCGACAGCGTGAAGCGCATCGTGATCGCGCCGCTCAGCCAGCGCCTGCGCATTGCCGGCGGCGCGGTGCTGCAGGCGGCCGGGCTCGCCGACAAGCCGTTGCCCGAAGCGCTCACCGAAGACGCGCTCGCGCTGCTCGGCGAAGCATCGCGCGACTGGGTGCCCGGCGCGGCGAAGATTTCCGCCGCGCTGCCATGGGAAGGGCTCAAGCTGCTCGCGTCGGACGGCCTGCCCGCTGTCGGCAATGCGCTCCACCCGCGACTGTTCGTCAACGCCGGACATGGCCCGGCCGGTTGGGGCGTGGCGCTCGGCTCTGCTAAAGTGGTTGCAGACCTCGTGTCGGGCGCAACGCCTGCCGTGCCGCCCGACACGCTCGCCGCGCTGCGGCCCGAGCGGCTGCAAGACTAGCCGACGCGCCGTGGCGGGGTTCCTCTCCGACCCGCCGCCATGACCGACGCCTCTTCGCCCGCCTCTTCGCCCGCCTCTTCGCCCGTCTCGCCTACTTCCCCCGCGCTTGTTTCCACTCAGGACCGCGCGCTGCCGCTGCTCACGGTGGCAGACCTGCGCGCCTGCGAGGCGCACGCCGAAGCCACGCTGCCCGCCCACACGCTGATGGCGCGGGCCGGCGCCGCTGCGGCGCACTGGCTGCGGGAGCACGCCGCGCATGACGGTTCCGTCGATGCGGCCCACCCGGTCTGGCTGGTCGCCGGCCCCGGCAACAACGGTGGCGATGCGCTCGTGATGGCGACGCAACTCCTGCGCGCAGGCGTCGCCGTCGAGGTCTGCATGCCGGTCGACGTGAAGCCCGAGGATGCGCGCTGGGCACTGGCCGAAGCCCGCGCCGCGGGCGTGCCCATTTCCGTGGAGCCCCCCGCTTCGTTCGAAAACTTCGGCTGGCTCGTGGACGGCATGTTCGGCATTGGGCTCGGACGGCCGCTCGACGGCGTGTTCGCTGCGCTCGCCGGGCGTCTGGGCGAGCATGCGCGCGCTCACGGGCGCGTGCTGGCGCTCGACGTGCCGAGCGGGCTCGACAGCGATACCGGCAACATCGTGGGCGGCGGCGTGGCGGTGCGCGCGACGCACACGCTCACCTTCATCGGTGCGAAGCCTGGGCTCTTCATGACTGCCGGGCGTGATTGCGCGGGCACGGTCACGGTCGCGACCATCGGCGTCATCGGCGTCATCGGCGTCATCGGCGTCGATATGCAGACGCCCGCACTTCTCAATACGCCCGCGCTGCTCAACGCGCCCGCCCTCTTCGCATCGCATCTGCCGGCACGCGGCTTCGCCACGCACAAGGGCACGTTCGGCAGCCTCGCGGTGGTGGGCGGCGACACCGGCATGTGCGGCGCACCGGTGCTCGCGGCCCGCGCCGCACTCTACGCGGGCGCGGGGAAGGTTCACGTTGCGTTCATCGGTAGCGGCTGGCCGCCCTACGACGCGCCGCATCCCGAACTCATGCTCCATGCCGCAGACGATCTGCCGCTCGACACGATGGACGCGCTCGCCGTGGGCTGCGGCATGGGCGGCAGCGACCACGCGCGCGACGTGGTGACCCGCGCGTTGCAAACGGGCGTGCCCGCAGTGCTCGATGCCGACGCGCTGAACCTGCTTTCCCGCGACGAAGCACTGGCCAGCCAACTGGCGACACGCAAGGCGCCTGCTTCGCCCTGCGTGCTCACACCGCATCCGCTGGAAGCAGCGCGCCTGCTCGGCACCGACGCGCGCAGCGTGCAGCACGACCGGCTCGCTGCCGCACGGGCGCTCGCCTCGCGCTTCGCATCGGTGGTGGTGCTCAAAGGCAGCGGCACGGTGATTGCTGCGCCCGACGGCCGACTCGCGGTGAATCCCACGGGCAATGCCGGCCTCGCCACGGGCGGGACCGGCGACGTGTTGGGGGGCATCATCGGTGCGCTGCTCGCGCAGCGGCTGCCCGCCTGGGAAGCGGCGCTCGCCGGTGTCTATCTGCATGGTCTTGCCGCGGAACATCTCACGGCACGCGGCGACGGCCCCGCGGGGCTCACGGCGGGCGAACTCGCGCCGATGGTCCGTGCGCTGCTCAACCGGCTCTTCTACCGCGACGCGCCCTGAGTTCCTGAGCATGCCGCGGTCACACGACGACGCTATACTGACCCACTGCGCCGCCTTCCGCCGCCGCCCTGCTGCAATGCTTATGTGTTGCAATGCCTGATCGGCGGTCCTGCTGCCTTCGCGATGCGATGTGATCCCGCGAGTGATCGACGTGATGCGACCGCGCCCCACGTCACTTTGTTTCGCGGCAAGCCCGTCGTTCCTCATGAGCAGCAGGTGCATGGCGCGCCGGGGCTCGTACGCCTCATCGCCGGCGGTGATTTGCGACTGCGCCGCCTTTCCCCTTCGCCCCCATCGTTAGACGAACCGTTATGACGACGCTGAAATCGCTTCCCGCCTGGTCCGCCCTGCAAACGCACTACGGGCAAATTCGCGACGCCCAACTGCGCGACTGGTTCGCGCCGCAGAACGATACCGCGCCGACCCGCGCCGAACGCTTCACGTTCACGGGCGGCGGCCTCGCCGCCGATTTTTCGAAGAACCGCATCACCGACGAAACCCTGCGCCTGCTCGTTCAGCTTGCACGCGAGGCCGGTGTCGAAGCGCGTCGGGACGCGATGTTCGCGGGCGAAGTCGTGAACCCCACCGAAGGCCGCGCGGCCTTGCACACCGCGCTGCGCGCCACAGACCCGCAAGCGCCCTTCCATGCCGAGGTGAAGGCCGAGCGCGCGAAGATGGCCGCGTTCGCCGACAAGGTACGCAGCGGCGCCTGGACGGGACACACGGGCAAGCGCATCCGCCACGTGGTGAACATCGGCATCGGCGGCTCGGACCTCGGTCCCAAGATGGTCGTGCACGCGCTGCATCACCTCGCGACGCCCGACATCTCGACGCACTTCGTGTCCAACGTGGACGGCGCGGACCTGCATCGCGCGCTCGAAGGACTGAACCCCGAGGAAACGCTCGCCATCGTGGTGTCGAAGACGTTCACCACGCTCGAAACCATGACCAACGCGCGCTCCATGCGCGACTGGTTCGTGGCGAGCGGCTGCGCCGAGAGCGGGCTCGCGAAGCATTTCGTCGGCGTTTCGGCGAACCCGGCGGAAGTCGTGAAGTTCGGCATCGACCGCGAAAACGTATTCGAAATGTGGGATTGGGTGGGCGGACGCTATTCGCTGTGGTCGGCGGTGGGCCTCTCGATCATGATTGCCGTGGGCCCCGCGCAGTTCGACGAACTGCTCGCCGGCGCGAACGACATGGACCGGCACTTCCGCGAGGCGCCGCTCGAACGCAATCTGCCGGTGCTGCAAGCGCTCGTCGGTATCTGGTATCGCAACTTCTTCGGCTCGCAGAGCTATCTCGTTGCGCCCTACTCGGAGGCGCTGCACTACCTGCCCTCGTACCTCCAGCAACTGGAGATGGAGAGCAACGGCAAGTCGGCACGGCTCGACGGCGCGACGGTGGATTACCCGACCTCCGCCGTGACGTGGGGCGAACCCGGCACGAACGGCCAGCACGCGTTCTTCCAGATGCTGCATCAGGGCCCGACGATCGTACCCATCGACTTCATCGCCGTGCTCACGCCCGAGCATCCGCTCGCGAGCCACCATGCGAAGCTGCTCGCGAACTGCTTCGCGCAGAGCGAGGCGCTGATGCTGGGACGCACGGTCGAGGAAGCGCGCAAGATCGCCGGCCCGGACAAGCCCGAACTCGTGCCGCACATCGTGTTTCCGGGCAACCGGCCAACCACCACGCTGCTCGTCGATGCCCTGACGGCACGCTCGCTCGGCGCGCTCATCGCGCTCTACGAGCACAAGGTGCTGGTTCAGGCCACGGTGTGGAACATCAACCCGTTCGACCAATGGGGCGTGGAACTCGGCAAGATTCTCGGCAAGGTGGTCGAGGCCGATCTCACTGCCGCTGCCGGCGACGTGAAGGCACACGATTCGTCGACGTCCGCCCTGATCGCGCGGGCGCGGGCGGCGTTGAAACGCTGAACGACAAACGAAGCGGGGAAAGGCCGCGGGCCGCTCAGACGAGACGGCCCGCTTCGATCGTCACGGTGGCGTCGCAGCGGCGCGCAAGTTCGACATCATGCGTGACCAGCACGAGCGTCGCGCCATGTACGCGGTTCATGTCGAACATCAGGTCGATCACGGCGTGGCCGGTTGCGGCGTCGAGGCTGCCCGTGGGCTCGTCCGCAAACAGGATGGCCGGACGCGTGACGAACGCGCGCGCCAACGCCACGCGCTGCTGCTCGCCGCCCGAAAGCAGTTTGGGATAGTGCCCCGTGCGCTCGCGCAGGCCCACTTGCTCGAGCAGTTCCCGCGCGCGCGCCGAGGCTTCACGAGCCGACACGCCGCCTTGCAGTTCGAGCGGCAGCATGACGTTTTCAAGCGCCGTGAGGTGAGGCATCAACTGGAATGATTGGAAGACGAAACCGACTGAGCCGCTGCGCAATGCGGCGCGGCCATCTTCGTCGAGTTCGGTGAGTTCATGACCCAGCAGCCGAACCGAGCCGGACGTGACACTGTCCAATCCGGCGAGTAATCCGAGCAACGTGGACTTGCCCGAGCCGGACGCGCCGACGATCGCCACGCTGCTGCCGGCCTCGATCGACAGATTGATGTCGTCGAGAATCGTGAGCTCGCCTGTCGCGTCCTTGACCTTCTTGCACACACCCCGCACTTCGATGACTGGATCGGTTTTCTTTTGCATGATGAAGCACAGGTTGAAAGTACGCGCCATGCGGCTTGTCGCGGCACGGGGCATCGTTGCGGCTGCTGCGGCCGTTATAACCGTGGGAGCCGCCTGCTTGCCGCAGGATGCGTCTGCCGCGAACGATCAGCCGTCCGGCAAGCCCGTCATCGTGGTGCTGGGCGACAGCCTCTCCGCCGAATACGGCCTGCCGCGCGACAGCGGCTGGGTGGCGCTGCTGCGTCAGCGCCTCGCCAGCGAGCGGATCGATTATAACGTTGCCAATGCAAGCATCAGCGGCGACACCACCAGCGACGGCCGCTCGCGCCTGCCTGCGCTGATGCAACGGCTCAAGCCCGCCATCGTGATCGTGGAACTGGGGGCCAACGACGCCCTGCGAGGCGTACCGCTCGCGACCACGGAAGCCAACCTGCGCGCCATCGTCGAAAGCGTGCGGCGCGGCAACGCGAAAGTGGTGCTGGTCGGTATGTACGTACCGCCCAACTACGGCCCGGCCTACACGCAAAAGTTCCACAGCCTGTACGGCCAGCTCGCGCAGGACATGCGCATACCCCTGGTACCTTTCCTGCTCGCAGGGATCGAGAACAAACCGGACATGTTCCAGGCGGACCAGATCCATCCCACGCAGCAGGCGCAGCCCGCGTTGCTCGACAACGTCTGGCCGACGCTCAAGCCGCTCCTGCGCAACCCCGCCACGCAGTAAGGCGCGCTTTACATCTTGTTTCCGGAAGATGCGGAACATGACCGGCAAGGGGTGATCTGACACGTTCGCTTCACCTTCAACAACCGGCTCGTTCAGAGCGCAACAGGAGGGAGATGCCGTGAAATACTTACCGCTTATCGCGCTTACGGTTGCAATATCGGCGTGCGCCACGCGTCCCGCGGGCGTGCAATCCGTTGGAGAAAGCCGGCAGCCGCCGGCCACTGTCGCGCAGTGCGTCGCCCAGAAATGGGCCGACAAGTCGCAGCAGCAGGTCACCTCGCAGGTCATGCTGGCAAACGGCCAGGCCGTCGATGTCTACGCGCCGGGCCAGCAGCCACCCAATGGTGCGGCTGCCGTGATTCGTCCGTCGTGGTCGGGCAAGGGCGGCACGTGGGCTGGTTTCCGCCCGAACGGCGCCGCGGGCAGCGACGCAACAGGCGACATCAGTGCGTGCCTGTGACTGTCGTGTTCGCTTGGGTGTTCGCTCGGGTGTTCGTTTGAGCGTTCGCGTGTACCGTTGAGTTCGTCTGCAAACGACGCATGCCAAACCGGGGTGCAGAAAAACAAAGCCCCGCGAATGCGGGGCTTTGTTTTCATGTGCAGGGCCACGAACGGGCCCGACCGATACGGTTGTTAGCGGGCGCGTGCGCTCGGCTCAGTTACTGCTCTGAGGCTGGCTCGGCGAATCCGCTGAGCCATACAACTTCACCTTCGAACGGGCGCGTACAGCATCGACGTAGGCTTGCACCTGCGCTTGCCCGGACACCTGAGCGATCTGCTGCTGGGCACCTGCAAGGCGCTGAGCATCGACGGGAGCGGCAGGAACGATCGAGTTCACTCGGTAGATTGCGTAACCGTCGGCGCCAAGATCCACTCCGACGTAGGCTGGCAAGTTCTTCGCATCGGCCTTGTAAATTGCGCTCAGCGCAGCGGGCGGCACGCCCTGCGTATCGTTGCGCGACACCTTGAGCGGCGAGGAGAAACCGTCCGTCGACTTCGACTTCTGCAACGCGGCCAGCCTGGCCGTGCCGTCCTTGCGTGCAAGCTCAGCGGATTGTTCTGCGATTACCTTTTGCCGTACGGCGTCTTTCACGGCATCGAAGGCAGGCACCGCGGCCGGCTTGTACTCCGTGACGTGGGCCGAAATGAGCGTACTGTTGCCCACGTCGATGGCCTGGGTGTTGTTGTGCGACTTCACGGAGTCGTCTGCGAACACAGCGGCCAGCAACTTCGCGTTGTTGAGCGGGCTGTCCGCCGGTAGCGCCGGGTTGGGCGTCGGGGACACGGTGGCGGTCTGCAGCGTCAGTTTGTACTTGTCCGCAGCGGGTTGCAGGCTCTTCGCCTGTTCGTACACCGTTGAGGAGAAGCCCTCCGATTCGTCCGCAAGCAGCTTCGCGGCTTGTTGGGACTTCACTTCGCTCGCGATCGCGGTTTTCACTTCATCGAACGGCTTCGTGGCGGACGGCTTGACGTCCGTGACCTTGATGATGTGATAGCCGAAGTCCGTCTGCACGACGTCGCTCACTTCGTCCTTCTTGAGCTTGAACGCTGCGTCGTCGAACGCCTGACCGCCTGCGATCATGCCGCGCGTGAAGTAGCCAAGATCGCCGCCCTTCGATGCCGAGCCCGGATCCTGCGATTCCTTCTGCGCAATCTGCGCGAACTGGTCCGGGTGCGCCTTCACTTCGGCGAGCACCGCGAGCGCCTTCTGCTTCGCCTTCTCCTTGTCGGCCGCGCTTGCATCCTTCGGCGCCGCGATCAGGATGTGGCTCGCACGCACTTCGCCTTCGGTGCGATAGCGCGCGATGTTGTCGTCGTAGTACTTCTTCAGGTCGGCATCGGAAGGCTGGACGGCCGCAGCCACCGTGGCCGGGGACAGCACGACATACTGGATCGTAGCCGTGGCGGGTGTCGCAAAGTCGTTGCGGTGTGCGTCGTAGAAGGCCTGAAGTTGCGCATCGGTAGGCTGCACTTTCGAGGCGTAGTCCCGCGCGCGGAACGCAAACCCCTGAACCTCACGCTGTTGCTCAGCCAGATCCGTGAGCTGCGTGGCGAGCGCCTTGGGTGTGAACGCAGAACTTTGAATTGCGTCGGGCAGTTGCTGAGTCGCGAGGCCATAACGGATACGTTCGTCGTACTGCTCGGGCGTCATGCCTTGCATGGCGAGCAGTTCCTTGTATCGCTCCAGGTCGATCGTGCCGTCAGGCTTCTTCAGCGACGAGATGATCGGGTCGGCCAGCAGCACGCGCCGCACTGCTTCGTCCGATGCCGTGAGATGCAGACGCTGGGTTTCATCGGCGAGCACGCGCTGCTGGATCAGTCCGTCCAGCATCTGGCGCCGGCGCTCGGGTGTATCGAACTGCTTCTGATCGAAGCGGGCGCCGAGCACCTGCCGGGCGCGATCGAGTTGCTGACGGATCGCATTGTCGTACTCGACGCGCGTGATCTTGTGCCCGTTGACGCTCGCGATATTCGCGCTGTCGTCAAAAAAGCCGCGGAAGCCCTGGATGCCTACGAAGCCCAGACCTGGCAGCACAACCAGGATGAGCATGAACATCATCAGCCGTTGGTGATTGCGGAAAAAATCGAGCATGCGTAGCCGTTAGCCCTAAAACAGAACGCCCGATATTACAACAGCGGGCAATAAAAAAGGCGAACCGGAGTTCGCCTTCTTGCTTGACTGGCGGAGTGGACGGGACTCGAACCCGCGACCCCCGGCGTGACAGGCCGGTATTCTAACCGACTGAACTACCACTCCTTATTGATGCCCTGCCACTTGCCTCAAGCTCGATGTACCTGAATCACGTGGCGGACCGACCGGGAACTGGTGGGTGCTGAGAGGCTCGAACTCCCGACCTACGCCTTGTAAGGGCGCCGCTCTACCAACTGAGCTAAGCACCCGTCCCTCGGTCTTGCAGCCATTACCTTTCGGCTGCGACGCTTCATGACTGCCTGCCGGTTGACTACGCGTAAGACGCGGCATTGTATGCAGCGCCCAACTCATCAACCAACGAGCCCGCTAGTTTAGCGCATCTTTCAGAGCTTTGCCAGGCCTGAATTTCGGCACCTTGGCTGCCTTGATCTTGATCGCCGCGCCCGTACGCGGATTGCGGCCCGTGCGCGCGGTGCGCTTGCCGACGGCGAATGTGCCGAAACCGACGAGCGTGACCGTACCACCCTTCTTCAACGTCCCCTTCACGCCAGCGATCACGGCTTCGAGCGCACGTCCCGCTGCGGCCTTCGAGATGTCAGCCTGTTGAGCGATGTGGTCGATTAATTCCGTTTTATTCATTCCAGCCCCCGAGAATGTGTTTGGGCAATTCTGAGTGCGCACGAAGCGCGGGAAATGACGGCCCCGGCAACGCGCCGGGCCCGGTCATTAGAAGAGGCCGAAACCCTTGTGTCAAGCGGGGTTGAGCCTGATCGGGCAGGCCTTCCCGGCGAACTTTCGAAGCTTTCTGGGCAATAAAAAACCCGCGGCAAAAACCGCGGGTTTCAGGACGACTGCAAGAAGAACGGCTATCGGTTCCTAGTGCTTCACGACATCCGTCGCACCAGACTCTTTGCCCGGCTCGCCAACCGGCGGCGTGCTCTTCACCTCTTCTTCCGGCAAGGCTTCCGGCGTACGTTCGAGCGCCAGTTCAAGAACCTTGTCGATCCAGCGGACCGGCACGATCTCGATCGCGTTCTTCACGTTGTCCGGAATCTCTGCGAGATCCTTCACGTTCTCTTCCGGAATCAGCACGAGCTTGATGCCGCCACGGTGCGCTGCCAACAGCTTTTCCTTCAAGCCACCAATGGGCAGCACTTCACCGCGCAGCGTGATCTCGCCCGTCATCGCAACGTCGGCTCGCACCGGAATACCCGTGAGCACCGACACCAGCGCGGTCGTCATCGCAATACCGGCGGACGGACCGTCCTTCGGCGTGGCACCTTCCGGCACGTGGATGTGGATGTCCTGCTTCTCGAACGCTTCGTCCTTGATGCCAAGACGCCGCGAACGCGAACGCACCACCGACCGCGCCGCTTCGACCGATTCCTTCATCACGTCGCCAAGCGAGCCCGTACGGATCACGTTGCCCTTGCCCGGCATGACGGCCGCTTCGATCGTCAGCAGGTCGCCGCCCACTTCCGTCCACGCGAGACCGGTCACCTGACCGATCTGGTTTTCCTTCGCCGCGAGACCGAAGTCGTACTTGCGCACGCCGAGGAAGGTGTCGAGGTTACTGCCGTCCACCTTCACCGCACCTTCGGCCTTCTTGAGCAGAAGCATCTTCACGACCTTGCGGCAGATCTTCGACACTTCACGCTCGAGCGAACGCACGCCCGCTTCACGCGTGTAGTAGCGAATGATGTCGCGGATAGCCTGCTCCGCGACTTCGATCTCGCCTTCCTTCAGGCCGTTGTTCTTCTTCTGCTTCGGCAGCAGGTAACGCTGCGCGATGCTGACCTTTTCGTCCTCGGTATAGCCCGACAGACGGATCACTTCCATCCGGTCGAGCAGCGGAGGCGGAATGTTCAGCGAGTTCGACGTCGCCACGAACATCACGTCCGAGAGGTCGAAATCCACTTCGACGTAGTGGTCCGCAAACGTGTGGTTCTGCTCCGGGTCGAGCACTTCGAGCAGCGCCGACGAGGGATCGCCGCGGAAGTCCATGCCCATCTTGTCGACTTCGTCGAGCAGGAAGAGCGGATTGCGCACGCCGACCTTCGTGAGGCTTTGCAAAATCTTGCCCGGCATCGAACCGATATACGTGCGGCGGTGGCCACGAATCTCGGCCTCGTCACGCACGCCGCCCAGCGCCATGCGCACGAACTTGCGGTTCGTCGCACGTGCAATGGACTGCCCCAGCGAGGTCTTGCCGACGCCGGGGGGCCCGACGAGACACAGAATAGGTGCCTTCACCTTGTCCACGCGCTGCTGGACCGCGAGGTACTCGAGAATGCGTTCCTTCACCTTCTCGAGCCCGAAGTGATCTTCGTCGAGCACGCGCTCGGCGTTCGAGAGATCGTTGTTGACCTTGCTCTTCTTGCGCCACGGCAGGCCGATCAAGGTATCGATGTAGTTGCGCACGACCGTCGCCTCAGCCGACATCGGCGACATCAGCTTGAGCTTCTTCAGCTCGGCGTCGGCCTTCTTGCGGGCTTCCTTGGGCATGCGCGCGGCGGTGATGCGCTTCTCGAGCTCTTCGAGATCCGCGCCTTCTTCGCCCTCGCCCAGTTCCTTCTGGATCGCCTTTACTTGTTCGTTCAGGTAGTACTCGCGCTGGCTCTTCTCCATCTGACGCTTCACGCGTCCGCGGATGCGCTTTTCGACCTGCAGGATGTCGATCTCGGCTTCGAGTTGCGCGAGCAGATGTTCGAGGCGTTCCACGACGGGGAACATCTCGAGGATGTGCTGCTTCTGGTCGAGCTTGAGCGGCAGGTGCGCGGCAATCGTGTCCGCGAGACGGCCGGCCTCGTCAATACCCGAAAGCGACGTGAGAATCTCAGGCGGAATCTTCTTGTTGAGCTTCACGTACTGGTCGAACTGCGAGACGATCGCGCGGCGCAGCGCTTCGGTTTCGGCGCTGTCGGCATGATCCGGTTCGAGCGGCATCACTTCGCACGAGAACTGCGTTTCCTGTTCTTCGATGGAAAGCGTCTTCGCGCGTTGCAACCCCTCCACGAGTACCTTCACGGTACCGTCGGGCAGTTTGAGCATCTGCAGGATGTTGGCGATACATCCCACTTCATACATGTCTTTTTCGGTGGGCTCGTCCTTGGCGGCAGTCTTTTGCGCGACGAGCATGATGTGCTTGCCGCCCTCCATCGCCGCCTCGAGAGCCTTGATCGACTTCGGACGGCCCACGAAGAGCGGAATCACCATATGCGGGAACACGACGACGTCGCGCAGCGGGAGCAACGGGAGCGTGGTGCGTTCGGGCGGGAGGAGTTGGGTTCCTGACATTTCATTTCCCCATGGATGGAATCAGATTGTTCGGTAAGTGAGGCCGGCGAAATCGATTGCAAGCCTCATGCGTGTGGGAAAAGTTCAGTGACACCAAAAAGTACGCCTTGACCACAAGATAAACGAAAAAAGCCGTTCACACTCCCATGAACGGCTTTTTTCCACAACTCTTTAGCCGATCAATTCGACCCTGCAACCTTCGGTGCGTCCTCGTAGATCAGAAGCGGCTTGCCATCGCCCTCGATCACGTTGTCGTCGATGATGATCTTACTGACACCTTTCATTGCGGGCAGCTCGTACATCACGTCCAGCAACGCCTGTTCCAGAATCGAGCGCAGCCCGCGCGCACCGGTCTTGCGGCGGATTGCCTTGCGCGCCACGGCCTGGAGCGCGCCGGGGCGAATCTCCAGTTCGACACGTTCCATCGCGAACAGCTTGTGGTACTGCTTGATGAGCGCATTCTTCGGCTCGACCAGAATCTGCATCAGTGCCGCTTCGTCCAGCTTGCCGAGCGTGGCGACCACGGGCAGACGGCCGATCAGTTCGGGGATCAGGCCGAATTTGATCAGGTCTTCCGGTTCCACTTCGCGCAGCACCTCGCCGGCGTCGCGGTCCTGCTTACTCTTCACGCTCGCGCCGAAGCCGATGCCGGTTTTCTCGGTGCGATCGGTAATGACCTTCTCCAGCCCGTCGAACGCACCGCCACAGACGAACAGGATGTTCGTGGTGTCAACCTGGATGAAGTCCTGGTTAGGATGCTTGCGACCACCCTGCGGCGGCACCGACGCCATCGTGCCCTCAATAAGCTTCAGCAGGGCCTGCTGCACGCCCTCGCCCGACACATCGCGCGTGATGGACGGGTTGTCCGACTTCCGGCTGATCTTGTCGATTTCGTCGATATAGACGATACCGCGCTGCGCCTTGTCGACCTCGTAATTGCAGTTCTGGAGCAGTTTCTGGATGATGTTCTCGACGTCCTCGCCGACGTAACCGGCTTCCGTCAACGTGGTGGCGTCCGCAATCACGAACGGCACGTTGAGCAGGCGCGCCAGGGTCTGGGCGAGCAGCGTCTTGCCGGAGCCCGTGGGCCCGATCAGGAGAATGTTGCTCTTGGAAAGCTCGACGTCGTCCTTCTTGTCGAGATGCTTGAGGCGCTTGTAGTGGTTGTAGACTGCTACCGCGAGAATCTTCTTCGCGCGCTCCTGGCCGATCACGTACTGATCGAGGATCTCGCGGATTTCCTGCGGGCTCGGCAAGTCGGATTTCGACAAACCCGCCTCGACACCCGCACCGGCTGCCTCGTCACGAATGATCTCGTTGCAGAGGTCGATGCATTCATCGCAGATGAATACCGACGGACCAGCAATCAGCTTTTTCACTTCATGCTGGCTCTTGCCGCAGAACGAGCAATACAACAGCTTCTCGCTGTTAGAACCTTTCTTGTCCGCCATGGATAAATGAGCCTCCGGACACTCTGTTACATGATACGCCGTTTCCTCCCGCCGCAACGGCGGGAGCGCGTGAACCGCACTGCTATGACGGCGTGATGGCCGCAGGCCGCGGGGGCGCTGATCCCGATTATTTCACAAGCGCTGCGCCGGGCGCTCCCGCCCCAATTTGGGCGGAAAGCGCGCCGTGTCAGGGACGCTTATGCAAGACCTGGTCCACGAGGCCATACGCTTGCGCATCTTCGCCGGACATGAAGTTGTCGCGGTCGGTGTCGCGCGAGATGCGTTCGACCGGCTGACCGGTGTGATGGGCCAACAGATGGTTGAGCCGGTCCTTCAGGTAGAGGATTTCGCGCGCCTGGATCTCGATGTCCGATGCCTGGCCGCGCGCGCCGCCAAGCGGCTGGTGAATCATCACGCGCGAGTTCGGCAGCGCAAAACGCTTGCCCTTCGCCCCCGACGCCAGAAGGAACGCGCCCATGCTGGCGGCCAGTCCCATGCACAGCGTCGATACATCTGGCTTGATGAACTGCATGGTGTCGTAGATCGCCATGCCAGCCGAAACCGAGCCGCCCGGGCTGTTGATGTAGAGGCTGATGTCCTTGTCCGGATTCTCGCTTTCCAGAAACAGCATCTGGGCCACCACCAGGTTGGCCGTCTGGTCGTTCACTTCGCCGACCATGAACACGACGCGTTCCTTGAGCAGACGCGAGTAAATGTCATACGAGCGCTCGCCACGGCCGCTCGTTTCCACGACGATCGGCACGAGGCCAAGCGCCTGAGTCTCGAAGTCCCGCGGCGCGTGGGAAGCCAGCGTGTCCAGCAATTGAGCGCGAGTCGTCATGCAATGAGTCCTTGTCCGGAAAATATCGTCTGATTCGCCACGTGGCGACGAACGCCGCGCTATTCAACCATACCGTGGGAAGGGCCAAAAAACGCGGACGAAAAAACGGCGTGCGGGCCGTCGCTCCGACAGCCGGCACGCCGTTGCAGCGACGCCTTACGCCTGCGCCGTCGCGCTTGCCAGTTCTTCGAAGCTGACTTCCTTGTCCGTCACCTTCGCCTTGCTGAGCACGAACTCGACGACGTTGCTTTCGACGACGAACGCTTCCATTTCACCAAGGCGCTGCTTGTTCGAATAATACCAGCGGACGACTTCCTTCGGGTCTTCGTAGCTCTTGGCGAATTCGTCCACTTCGGCGCGAATCTGCTCGGGCTTTGCCTCGAGGCCGTTCTGCTTCACGAGTTCAGCCAGCACGAGGCCCAGCTTGACGCGGCGCTCGGCCTGATCCTTGAACATTTCGGCCGGGATCGGCGCGTCCTTCGCGTTGGGCACGCCGCGCTGCATCAGGTCCTGACGCGCCATCTCGACGAGACGCTCCTGGTCTTGCTCGATGAGCGCCTTGGGCACGTCCAGCTCGGCGATCTTCAGAAGTGCGTCCATGACCTGGTTCTTGACGATAGCCTGGGTGCGACGCTTCGCTTCACGCTCGAGGTTTTCCTTGATCTCGGCGCGCATCTTGACGAGATCGCCGTCGGCGATGCCGAGCGACTTCGCGAATTCGCCATCGATCTCAGGCAGATGCGGCCATTCGACCTTCTTCATCGTGATCGTGAACTGCGCGGTCTTGCCGGCCACTTCCTTGCCGTGATAGTCGTCCGGGAACTTCAGGTCGAATTCGCGCGCTTCGCCCACCTTCAGGCCCTGCGCCGCCTTCTCGAACTCCGGCAGCATGCGGCCTTCGCCGAGCACGAACGCGAAGTCTTCGGCACTGCCGCCCTGGAACGCGACGCCGTCGATCTTGCCGACGAAGTCCACCGTCACGCGGTCGCCGTCCTTGGCCGCCGCGTCCGCGCCGCCATCGCCGTGCTCGCCGGCTTCGCCGCGGGCGTGGAAGTGCACGCGCTGCTTGCGCAGGATGTCGAGCGTGCGATCGATTTCGGCTTCGCTGATCGTGGTGGTCGTGCGCTCGATCTCGGCCGTGGAGATGTCGCCGAGCGTCACTTCCGGATACACCTCGAACGTCGCGTCAAAGGCGTAGGCGCCTTCGGAGGCGTCCGTTTTCGGGCTGAAGCTCGGCTGACCGGCCACGCGCAGATTCTCGGCGCGGCTGATGTCGAAGAACTCCTTGCCGACCTTGTCGCTCAGCACTTCCGCTTCGACCTGGCCCGAATACTGTTGCGTGACCATCTTGAGCGGCACCTTGCCCGGGCGGAAGCCCGGCATGCGCACATTCTTCGCGATCTGGCGGATACGGGACTCGATCTCCTTCTGCACGGCCTCCTTCGGCAGGGAAATCGTCACGCGGCGTTCGAGCTTGCCGAGGTTTTCAACAACGTTAGCCATGGCTTCAATCGTCCTAAAATTATTCGAGCGAATCTGTCAGTCTTTGCCGTGCCGCGCGGTGCCGCCGCGTGGGCTGCTTTGCGCTGCAGCCCCGGTTCTGCGAACCGAGCCCTGTGAGCCACTTCGCCGCGGCCGGCACCGGCCTCGAGTCTCTTTGGCCCCGGCCCACCTGCGGCGCCTGCCGCACGCACTTGCTGCACGTACCTGCCACACGCATTTGCCGCACGCCTTTGCCACAGTCCGGGAACCGCCTTCCGGGCACCCACTTTGAGGCCACTTCCAGCACGGTTTGGTCAAAAGAGCCCAGTAGTTTAGCAAACTATTGACGCGCTCAAGCGGAATCGGCGTACCTGCCATATTCGGCGTGGGTTGCCTCGCGAAAACATTCGGGCGCAAGCGTCCGATGTCCGTCATGCGAGCGCCCGTATCGCGGGCGCGAGCGAGGCTGATAAGCTAACGGGCGCGCACCGCGCGTAGGGCACTGTCGCGGCCCGATGGTGGCCCCACGCCACGCCTTTGCCGATTATTCCAACTTCCACGAGACACTCAGGAACACTATGTCAGACACGTCCGTCGCGCCTGTCGTCGTCATCGCTCCCGACTCCTTCAAGGGTTCGCTCAGTGCCGCCGAGGTGGCCGCCGCCATCGCCGAAGGCGTGCGTCGCGCGCGCCCGGACGCGACAGTGCGTCTGTGCCCCATGGCCGACGGCGGCGAAGGAACGCTCGATGCGCTGCTCTCGCACGGCGGCGTGCGGCGCATCCTCAGCGTGCACGGCGCAGCCGGTACGGCGCGCGAGGCGGCGGTGGGCTTGCTCGAAGACGGCAGCGCCATCGTGGAGACCGCCGAAATCGTCGGCATCACGGACGCGGACGGCATGAGCGTGCCCGTCGAGGCGCGCAGCACGCGCGGCATGGGCGAAGCGATCCGCTCTCTGCTCGACGCGGGCGTGCGGCGCTTCTATGTGGCGCTGGGCGGTAGCAGCACCAACGACGGTGGCGCCGGCCTGCTCGCTGGCCTCGGCCTGAAGCTCTTCGATGCCGCCGGCGAAGCCCTCGAACCCACGCCGGCCTCGCTCGCGCGCCTCGCGCGCGTCGATGTCTCGCGACTGGACGCGCGCGTGGCCGAAGCCACGTTCGTCGGCATGTCCGATGTCGATAATCCGCTCAATGGCGAGCATGGCGCGACCGCCGTATTCGGCCCGCAGAAGGGTGTCCGGCCCGAACAGGTCGAGGCCATCGACAGCTTGCTCGCGCGTTTTGCCGATCTGCTCGAAGCCGCGCTGCAGCGCACGGCGCGTCATGAACCGGGCGCGGGCGCCGCGGGCGGCCTTGGCTTCGCGCTTCGCATGCTTGGCGCGCATTTCGAGCCCGGCGCCGAAGTGGTGGCCCGCGAGGCCGGCCTCGACGCCGCACTCGCCGGCGCGAACTGGCTGATCACCGGCGAAGGACGCTCGGACGTGCAAACGCTCCACGGCAAGGCGCCTTTTGTCGCCTGTCGCCACGCGCGCGCTGCCGGCGTGCCGGCGTCGCTGCTCTCCGGCGCCGTGGATCCCGCCGCATTGCCCAGACTGGCGGAGCACTTTAGCGGCTGCTTCTCGCCGGCGCCCGGCCCCATCACGCTGGACACGGCCATTCGCGACGCGGCGCGACTGCTCGCCAACGAGGCGGAACAACTGACACGCCTGAAATACGGCGTGCGCTGATCGACGATCGACGCTGCGAGCAAGAAAAAACACCGGCACAACGCGAGGTGCGTCGACCACACACCTCGCGCAACGACACCGTGATTCATGCCGCATGCCGCGCGAGTCGTGCCACGCGCGTCATCTCCAGTATCGACGTGCAGCGACGCGTCGGCATCACGCCGCGCGTTGACCGGCTGCACAGTTGCAGCAACAATCACAGCGCCATGACGGCGTCATGTTGACCGCGTCACTACGCCGCCCTCCCCACTACGACCAGGACCCCCATGAAGGCCGACGACAAAGCCGGACTCGACCAGTTTCTGACCTATCGCCTGCACGTCCTGAACAAGCTGTCCGAACGCGGTATCAGCGAACGCTACCAGGCGAAGCTCGACGTCACGCTGCCCGAGGCCCGGATCATTGCCGCGGTGGGATCGTTCGGGCCGTTCTCGGTCATGGACCTCGCGCGCCACGCGAATCTCGACAAGAGCCAGGCGAGCCGCGCCGCGGAAGCGCTGATCCGCCGGGGGCTGGTGGCCCGCGACAGCGATCCCGCGGACGGACGCGTCGTGCTCGTTTCGCTCACGCCGGAAGGCCGCGCGCTCTATCGCCGCGTGATGCCCATTGCCCGCAAATGGAACGCGGACCTGTTCGATTGCCTCGACAACGCTGAGCGCGTCGCGCTCGGCAACATGCTCGACAAGGTGATTGCGCGCGCGCTGGAGCGGGCGGCCGGCTGAAGCCGCGTCCGCAGCATCCGGGGCATCCGGGGCATCCGGGGCATAGGGCCGGTGTCAGCGGCCGCTTTACGGCTTACGTTACTGGCCGCTTCGTCGTCGCGGCTCCTCGCCCCGCTTCGTCGTTCTCTTCACGGCCAGAATCACAGTCCGCTGTTCGCCGCACGCTGTCTCAGCAAGCCAAGCACCGCGTCGCAAAACGGCGTAGGCACACCGAGTTTGCGGCCCAATTCAGGAAACACGCCGAGGATCGGCCCTACCTCGAGCGGGCGTCCCGCCTCGAAGTCCTGCAGCATCGACGTCCTGAACGATCCGAGCCGCCGTGTCACGGCAATGCGCTCGGCCGGACTCATGCCCGTGGAGAGGCCAAGGCGCGCGCCGATCGCTTCGGCTTCCTCCATCATGCGCAGCACGAGCGCATGTGTGAACGGATCGTCGAGCAATTGCGTCGAGGTAGAACCCGTCAGCGCGCTCAACGGATTCATATTCATGTTGCCCCAGAGCTTGGCCCAGATCTCGGTACGGATGTCGTCCGCGAGGGCCACCTCGAAGCCACCTTCGCGCATTGCACCGGCGAATGCCGCTGCGTGGGCGCCTAGCGCGTCAGGCGCGCCCGGGCCGCCGTTCGCCACGCGCGGGGCGCCTACGATCAGATGATTGCCGCGCCCGCGCCGCACCACGCCCGGCGCATCCGTGGACGACGAAAGATGCACCACGCAGCCAATCGATCGGCGCGGTGGCAACGCGGCCGACACCGCGCCGTTAGGGTCCACGGCCTCGATCGGTGTGGTCGCGAGCGGCCCGTCCGTGCCCGCGAGGAACCACCACGGCAAACCGTTCATGGCGGCGACGATCACCGTATCCGGACCCACGAGCGGTGCGAGACTCGCAGCCACACCCGGCAGCGCCTGCGCCTTCAGCGCGACAACGACGAAGTCCTGTACGCCCAGTTCGGCGGGCGTGTCGGTAGCGATCACGCGCGTCACCGTTTCGCCCTCATCGTCGATGATGCAAATGCCGTCGCCACGAATGGCGTCGAGCGTCTTGCCTCGTGCAACCACGCTCACCGCGTGCCCTGCGCGGACCGCTGCCGCCGCGATCAATCCGCCGATCGCGCCCGCGCCCACTACTGTCGTTCTGATCTGTCCTGTTTTCATGTCTGCCTTGAACCGAGACGCGCAGCGACACGCTACGCCTTGTAAGAAGGATCGATCCGATCCACCTGCCGCAGCATGGCATCGAGCACGTCCTGCCCCGCGCCGTGACGCGGATCGAACTGCAGTGCGTCGCGCGTGCAGCGCATCGATACCTCGTCGGGAATGGGCCGCGCCGCACCGAGCGACGCTGTCGCGAGTTGAACCTCGCATGCGCGGTTGAGGGTCCAGAGCCGCGCAAACGCCTGCGCAACGGTCTCGCCGATGGCGAGCAGCCCGTGATTGCGCAAGATCATCAGGCGCTTCGCACCAAGATTCGCAACGAGCCGCGGCCCTTCGTCGGAGTGAATCGTGACGCCTTCGAAATCGTGGTACGCCACGGCGTCGTGCAGTTGCGCGGAATAGAAATTCGAGTTCTCGAGCCCTCGCTCAGAACAGGCAACGGCAAGGCCGGCCGTGGTATGCGTGTGCATCACGCAGTGCGCGTCAGGCACCGCGCGATGAATCGCCGCATGCACGACGAAGCCCGCGGGATTCACCCGCGCCGCGGTCCCGTCCACGACCTGCCCGTCGAGATCGATCTTGACGAGATTCGACGCCGTGACCTCGGAGTAATGCAGCCCGAACGGATTGATCAGGAAGTGCCGCTCGGGGCCAGGCACGCGCACGGTGATGTGGTTGTAGATCAGTTCGGTCCAGCCGAGCATGGCGAAGATCCGGTAGGTGCCGGCGAGCAAAACACGAAGCGAGCGCTCGTCGCTCGCGCTTGCAGCCGAAACCGGATGCGTGGCGTCGACGGTCTGCATGGCGGTCTCCTTTCCCGGTGCGGCCGAGTGTTGGATAAAGGCGGATGAAACAAGCCCATGCAGGATAGGAGAGGACGGTTGCGGGGGCAACCATGCGCGGTCGTGGAGCGCACGTGCCGCGCTCAGCACGAAAACCCAGCACGAAAAAACGGCCGGACAAAGCCGGCCGCACAGACGTTCGATGCTACTGAGTCAAATAGATGATGGTGCGAGGAGCGGGACTCGAACCCGCACACCATTGCTGGCGTCAGGACCTAAACCTGGTGCGTCTACCAATTTCGCCATCCTCGCCGCCGGGCACGCGGCAACGCTCCTGGTGCTGCCGCGTGCCCGATATCCGGCACCGCTGCCGGCATTGGTGCGGCGGGCGCCGCACGCCGGAATCGCGTGAGGGCGAGATTCTAACCGATTGCCTCACGCTTGTCTGCATGCGCACTGAATCTGCAACCCGCTGCAGTGCTAGAATTTGCCGTTTCGCGTGACGCACCCCATCGCATACCACCGCGCATGATCGCGGCAGACACGCCGCTGCGCGATGGCCGGTGTGCACGTCGGCGAGAGATCCGTCCCCTGCCCCTACCGCCCGCACTGTGAATTTCGACGAATACTGCCTGCAAAAGGCGGCCCCGCCTGGATCGAGCACCTACTACGCACTGCGCCAGGCGCCACTCGCACAGCAGCCGCTGCTCGCGGCGCTGTTCGCTTTACGGCGCGAGTTCGAGGAGACGGTCAAGGAAACGAGCGACCCCACCGTGGGCCGCACCAAACTCGCGTGGTGGCAGAAGGAAACGGCTGCACTGGCGGCAGGCTCGCCCTCGCACCCGGTGTCCATGGCGCTCGCCGCGCACCTGGGTGACGTCGCGGCCGAATACCCCGCGCTGCAGGCGCTGCTGGCGGGCTTCGAGATGGACCTCGAGCAGGCGCGCTACCTCGACTTCCCGAATCTGCGGCGTTACATGGACGGTGTCGGCGGCACGTTTGCCGCGCTTCTCGCACGCGTCTCGGCCAAAGGATCGGCCAAAGGATCGGCACAAGACGCTGCCCAGGCACAGGACTGGGCAGCATCGCTCGGTCACGCACTCATGCTTGCGCAGTTCGTCCACGAAATCGGCAACGACGCACGCCACGGCCGAATCTATGTGCCCATCGACGAACTGCAGCGCTACAACGTGACCGCCGCGGATCTCATCAACCGCCGCTACAGCGACGCGTTCACGCAACTGATGCAGTTCCAGACCACGCGCGCGCGCGACGCGCTGCATAGCGCGCTTGCCGCCATTCCCGCGAGCGAGCGCCGTGCGCAGCGCCCGCTGCGCTCGCTCGCTGCGCTCTCGCTCGCGCTGCTCGACGAGGTCGAGCGAGAGGGTTATCAGGTCTTGCACCAGCAGATCGTGCTCACGCCCATCCGCAAGCTGTGGATTGCCTGGCGCGCGGCGCGGCGCGGCTGAGCCCGCTGGCGGCGGACCTATCGCCCGCCTTTCGCGACGCCCGACGCCCGACGCGCGACGCCCGACACCCATCTCTCACGCGCGCAGCAGCGGCAGCGGGTCGAACCGCTGCTTGAGCACGGCCTGCGCATCCATGCCCCACCACGTATCGAGCACCGTCGCGTAAAGCTCGCGAAAGTCCACGCCCACGGGCAGATTGCCGTTGCCGTCGAGTCTCGCAAGCACGGGCGGCACGCCATAGAAGCCGCCGCGCACGCGTCCGCCTGCGACGAAATGCGGCGCCACCGTGCCGTGGTCCGTGCCGTTGCTCTGGTTCTCCTGCACGCGCCTGCCGAATTCGGCGTAGGTCATGACGAGCGTGCTGTCCCACCGGCCCAGCTCGACGAGCGCAGCGCGCATCGCGGCCATACCGTCGGCGAACTGGCGCAGCAGCGCAGCCTGCTGACCGGGCTGGTTCTGATGCGTGTCGAAACCGTTCAGCGTAAGCCGGATCACCGCGACGCCCTGCCCCGGCATCGCCTTGCCTTGCGGCGTGGACGAAGCCGCGAGCACCTGCATTGCGGTCTTCACCGACGCACCGAACGCCCCGCCCGGAAACGCCGTCTTCAGCGTGTATTGCCCCGGGCGTGGACGCAGGCGATCGGCGGCCTGCAGGATGTCGTTCTCGACGTCCAGAATGTGCGCAAGCTCGGGATTGCGCTCTTGCAGCGAGACAGGCGTGACGAGCTTCGACGCCTGCACGAACTGCGCGGGATTGACGAGTGCAATGGCACGCGCGCCATTGGCAAGCGGCCCCATCTCCGCGCTGCCGATCACCACGCCGTCAGCGGCAAACCCGTGCGGCACCGCGCGCTGCCCGAACGCTCGCGTGAGCCATCCCTCGCGCAGGTATTCGCCGGCATCCGACGCCGTATCCCAGATCTCGATGGAGCGAAAGTGCGACAGGTTGGGCTGCGCATAGCTCACGCCCTGCACGATGGCGAGCTGCTTCGTCTGCCAGAGCGGCATCAGCGGTTCGAGCGCGGGATGCAGCGCCGTGCGTTCGTCGAGCTGAATGACCTGCTCGCGCTTGATGCCGATGTTCTTGCGCAGCTTCAGGTAAAGCGGATCGGCGTAGGGGATGACGGTGTTCAAACCGTCGTTGCCGCCTTTGAGCTCCACGAGAATCAGCAGGTTGTCGTAGCCGTGTGCGATTGAAGAACCCGAGCGTGAGGCACCCTCGCCGGCGTACGCGCGAGGCGCGCCGCGCGCCAGCCACAGCGACATGCCGGCGGCGCTCGCCATCGTCAGGAAGTCGCGTCGTTTCATGCTGTACCTCGTTCGGGCGGTCTCGCCTGTGCCGCCGTCGCGGCAACGCGGGCTGTGCCGCGAGCGCCATCGCTTCGGCAAGCGCGGTTCATCGTCATTTGAGCTGGTAAGCCGGATCCATCAGCAGCGCCTGCAGATAGGCGCTCGCGGTGGAGTCGGTTGCGATCGGGTCCACCGGCGCGAACGGCAACACCGCATGCTGCAACTGCAGTTCGGCGGTAAGCCCTGGCCGCGCTGTCGGCGACGTGCGGAAGTCCGTCAGCCACCGCGCAATGTCGAAATGCATGCTGCCCTTCACCATACGCCCGGCCGGCACCGCCGCCGTGGAGCGCAGCAGTTGCTCGACGAATTGCTTGCGCGCGAGCAGCGTCGAGCTATTGATCCACGTTTCGCCGCCCGGCCATCCCTTCACGTTCGGCGGATAGAACAGGTTCTCGCCGAAGTTGCGCATGGCGCCCGCGAACGGCGCCGTGCTTTCGTAACCGATGTCGAAGGCGCGCACCGCGCCGACCACGAATTCGGCCGGGGACTTCACGAGCACGCCGCGATTGCGCTCGTCCCAGAACGCGTCCGTGAGAAACAACCCACGCAGCGCGACCTTGATGTCGTAGCGACTCGCGCGAAAACGAGCGGCAATGGGTTCGATCTGCGCCGGGTCCGGGCTCTCCGAAACGAACTCGCGCCACAGCTTGCGTACGACAAAGTCGGCTGTCTCAGGGCGCGCGAGCAGAATGTCGAGCACTGCGTCGCCGTCGAACGGTCCTGTTTCGCCGAGTACCGTCTTCATGCCGTTGTCGTGGCGATCCGCCTGCCAGACGTAGGCCGCTGTGTCGGGGTCGACACCCCAGCCCGTGTACGCGCGAGCCGCCTCGGCCACGTCACGCTGCGTATAGCGGCCCTCGCCCAGCGTGAAGAGCTCCATCACTTCGCGCGCGAAATTCTCGTTCGGCTTGCCTTTGCGATTGCTCGCACCATCGAGGTATTGCAGCATCGCGGGATCTTTTGCCACGTCGTGCAGCATCGTCGCGAAGCTGCCCAGCGCGTCGCGGCGCAACAGCACGTTTTGCTGTGCCATCGACTGCGGCCAGCTCACCTTGTCTTGCGCCGACGTGAAATGGTTGTGCCAGAAGAGCGTCATGCGCTCCGTGAGCGGCGACGGCGTGGTGGCCATTTCGCGCACCCACCACGCGCGCAGTTCGTCATAGCGCTGGCCGCGCGTCTGCTGCTCGGCGCGGCGCTCGTCGGGTGTCCATGCGTTGCGTTCGGCGCGCGTGGGGACGGGCTCGGCTGTCCACAACGGCATCGGGTTCACCGCGACGGTGCGCGTAGCGGAGAGCACACGGGCCACGGCCTCTTCGCGCGTGAGACCGACGTACTGCGCGACTTCAGCGTGGTCGGGCGCGAAGCCGGTGCGGGTGAGGAAGTAGCGGGCGTCGTCGGCGTCGAGTACGGCCTCGTGCGTGGGGTGCGAAGGCACCGCGGGTGGCCTGGCGGTGACGCGGCGAGCGGTGCGTGCCGCCGTGATACGCGTTGTGGCGACAGGGTGGCCGGTACCAAAGCCGCCGCTAATCGCCGTGGCATGCGCGGGCGGAATCAGCGCCCCTGCAGTGGCGCACGACGCTGCTACCGCCAGCACGGCCTGCCGCGCCACCCGCGCAAGGCTCGGGCGCATTGTCATAAGCGTATTCATGGTCGACCGGTTCGGGACTGAGCTGCGGTAGCGAGGTCAGCTCTTACACGGCGCGGGCCTGCCTTTTCCGTCGTCAGCGCTTGTAGAGTTCGCGCACGGCGTCCTCGATATGCTGGCGTAGCAGGCGGCGCTCTTCGGGCGTCATGTGGCCGTCGCGGCGGCGCTGGTCGAGGTCGGGGGGGACGGCGGTGCGCATCGCAAGGTCCGAGGCGGGCTGCGGGGGCACAATCACCGGGCGGCGATACGGCTTCGTGCCGTTGGGCGTGCGTGGGGACAGACGGGAATGGGGAAGCCGGTCGGCAGCCGGCTGAGCGAGAACGGAAGCGGGTTCGAGCAGGCTCGCAAGAGCACCAGCCACGGCGAGCCCTGTCACGATGAGGCGCACCCTTGGCCTGACCCCTCCCTTCATCTTGTTCCCTTCGTGGCGCGGCAAACGGCTTACCTCAAATACATGTGTGCATGTGCAAGACCCAAAGAAGGCGGGCGCGAGCGTTATAGTCTAATGAAGTATCCACCGAACAGCCGCAGTCAGTAAAGGAGTGTACGCGTGGCCGCTTTACGTCGTGCCACGGGGCGGGTAAATTTTGTAACTGACTGTAACTCGGCAATTCGCCAAAACTCGCACCCCTTTCTAATCGCGCTAAGATGCCGTCCATGGAAACCAAGAACCCTTCAAAAATCCTTGTCGTCGACGACGATCCGCGCCTGCGCGACCTGCTGCGGCGCTATCTCGGCGAACAGGGATTCAACGTCTACGTCGCTGAAAACGCACCGGCCATGAACAAGCTCTGGGTGCGCGAGCGTTTCGACCTGCTCGTGCTGGACCTGATGCTGCCCGGCGAAGACGGCCTCTCGATCTGCCGCCGTCTGCGCGGCAGCAACGACCGCACGCCCATCATCATGCTCACGGCCAAGGGCGAAGACGTGGACCGCATTGTCGGCCTCGAAATGGGCGCCGACGACTATCTGCCGAAGCCGTTCAATCCGCGCGAACTGGTGGCACGCATTCACGCGGTGCTGCGTCGCCAGTCGCCTTCCGAGCTCCCGGGCGCGCCCTCCGAAACCACGGAGGTGTTCGAGTTCGGCGAGTTCGCTCTCAATCTGGCCACGCGCACGCTCACCAAGGCCGGCCAGGAAATTCCGCTCACCACCGGCGAATTCTCGGTACTCAAGGTGTTTGCCCGGCATCCGCGCCAGCCGCTTTCGCGCGAAAAGCTCATGGAGCTCGCCCGGGGTCGCGAGTACGAAGTGTTCGACCGCAGCCTCGACGTGCAGATTTCGCGCCTGCGCAAACTGATCGAACCCGATCCGGGCAGCCCGCGCTTCATTCAGACTGTCTGGGGACTCGGCTACGTGTTCATTCCGGACGGCGCAGCCTGATCCCGAGCCCAGCTTTGCGGTTCGTTTCTCTGACAGGGACGGTCCATGCGGATTGACCGGCGCGTCCTCACGCACGCCTTCGGCGGACTTTTCTGGCGCACCTTCCTGCTGATCGCGCTCCTCATTGCGGTAAGTCTCGCGGCGTGGTTCCAGAGCTTTCGCGTGATCGAGCGCGAGCCCCGCGCGCAGCGCGTGGCGCTTCAGCTCGTCGCCATCGTCAAGCTCACCCGCACCGCCCTGCTTTACTCCGATCCGGATCTGCGCCGTGCGCTGCTCCAGGACCTGGAGAGCAACGAGGGCGTGCGCGTTTATCCGCGCGAGACCACCGACAAATACAAGCTTCAGCCCGACGAATCGCTGAACCGGCTGATCGAACACGACATCCGCAGTCGCCTCGGCGACGACACGGTGATCGCGCAGTCGGTCAACGACATTCCCGGCGTGTGGATCAGCTTCAAGATCGACGACGACGATTACTGGGTCGCGCTCGATCGCGATCAGCTCGACAACGTCACGGGCCTGCAATGGGTGGGCTGGGGCGTGTTCGCGCTCGCGCTCTCGCTCTTCGGCGCAGCGTTCATTACGAGCCTCGTGAATCGCCCGTTCTCGCGGCTCTCCATGGCCGCGCGCAAGGTGGGCTCGGGGCAGTCTCCCGAGCCGCTGCCCGAACGCGGCATGGGCGTGGCCGCCGAAACGAACCGCAGCTTCAACCAGATGGTGCGCGACCTCGAGCAGCTGGAGGCCGACCGCGCGCTGATGCTGGCAGGCATTTCGCACGACCTGCGCACGCCGCTCGCGCGCCTGCGGCTGGAAACCGAAATGAGTCCGTCGGACCAGACGACCAAGGACGCGATGATCGACGACATCGAGCAGATGGACATGATCATCGGCCGCTTCCTCGATTACGCGCGGCCCGTGCAGCGTCAGCCCGAGAAGGTCGACCTCTCAGTGATCGCAAGCGAGCTCGCCGCGCGCATGTCGTCCGAAGACGGCATGCGCCTGATCACGCGGCTTGCGCCCGCTGCCGTGGTAGAAGCCGATGAAACCGACATGCGTCGCGTGGTGGGCAACCTGATCGAGAACGCCCGCAAGTACGGCATCAGCGAGACCGACGGCATTCCGCACGTCATGCTGGAGACGCGTGTCTCGCATTCGCGCGTGGAGCTTTCCGTGGTGGACGAAGGCCCCGGCATTCCCGAGGACCAGCTTGCGCTCGTCACGCGGCCGTTCTACCGCGTCAATTCGGCACGCACCCAGGCCAACGGCACGGGTCTCGGCATGGCGATCGTGCAACGCCTCGTGGGCCGTTACCGCGGCACCTTGCGGCTGCGTAACCGTGCACCGGGCCCGGGCCTCGAAGTTACGATCGAATTTCCGCTCGCCAAGGGCGTCTGATCCGGCGGGCCACGCCGGCATTTCTGCAGCGCCTCCCCTCGCTCGCGCCGGCAGCCGACGCATCATGACCCGCACGGGTCCCGCTGTCAGCGCGCGGGCACAACCCATGCTGACGCCGTACGCCTAAAAGCATCCTCCCGACGTTTAGACAATTTCTATTGAACAACCCAGTCAATAGACCAGTCTTTGCAGGTGTAGCGGATGCGCTCCCGCTGACCGGAGCGTCACCGCGCTGTCTTTCCATCGAACCCATCTCTGCACAGGAGCAAACGCATGAAAACCGTGGGCGACAAACTCGAAGCTTTCACCGTCACCGCTGCGAAGCCGGGCTTCAACAACCATGAAGAAAACGGCGCGTCGGCGTTCGAAGAGATCACGGAAACGTCGTTCCCGGGCAAGTGGAAGATCATCTACTTCTACCCCAAGGACTTCACGTTCGTGTGTCCGACAGAGATCGTCGAATTCGCGAAGCTGCAAAAAGCGTTCGAAGAGCGCGACGCGGTGCTCCTCGGCGGCAGCGTCGACAACGAGTTCGTCAAGCTCGCCTGGCGCCGCGAGCACAAGGACCTCGACAAGCTGAACCACTATTCGTTCGGCGACGTGAAGGGCGAACTGATCGACCAGCTCGGCATACGCGACAAGGAAGCGGGCGTGGCGCTGCGCGCCACGTTCATCGTGGACCCGGACAACACGATCCAGCATGTCTCGGTCAACAACCTGAACGTGGGCCGCAACCCCGACGAGGTGCTGCGCATTCTGGACGGCCTGCAGACCGACGAGCTATGCCCCTGCAACCGCACGGTCGGCGGCGCCACGCTATGAGCGCGACAAAGCGGCTCGCCATGCCCGGCAAAGCGGGCGAGCGTCCTGCCGACTGATCACGAAGCGACCACGAGGAGGTATTGATGGAGTTTCTTGCCGCGATCAAGGAGCGCATTCCCGACTACGCGAAGGACATCCGCCTGAACCTCGACGGCACGATTGCGCGTTCGTCGCTCGAAGGCAACGACGCCGTGGGCGTCGCACTCGCCGCCGCCTTTGCCGCGAAGAGCGCGACGATCGTGAAGAGCATCCGCGACGCCGGCGTGCTGTCGCCCGAGGAAACCCACGGCGCGCTCGCCGCGGCCGCGCTGATGGGCATGAACAACGTCTGGTATCCGTATGGGGAGATGACCGGCAACGCCGACCTCAAATCGCAACCAGCCGGCCTGCGCATGAACGCCTATGCGTCGCACGGCGGCGTCGACAGGCGCCGCTTCGAACTGTACGCGCTGGCCGCATCGATCGTCGGCAAATGCCACTTCTGCGTAAAGTCGCACTTCGACACGCTCATTGAAGAGGGCATGTCGTCGACGCAATTGCGCGACGTCGGGCGTATTGCCGCGGTGGTGAACGCGGCCGCGCAGGTGATTGCCGCGGAGAACGCGTAGGCACGCGGTACGCGTTGGGCTGCGCGTGCGTGGTCGCGCACGGTAGCAAACGGCGCTGAACGATCGCGAGCCGTCGCAGGCGACTTAGCGTGCGCCGAGGTCCACGGCCGGTTGCTGCCCGGCAAGGCGCCTGCGAATCGCCGCTTCGAGCGGCTTCTTGAGTTCCAGCAAACGCTTTTCAAGCAACTGCCACGATAGATGCGCGAGCAGCAGCGCAAGCAGAAATTGAAGCACCAGCGGCAAGCCAATCTGCAGCCACGCAGGCACATGAAGACGCCCATACAGATACGGCGCTTCGCCGAGCTTCGACGGAATCAGGTTGTGGAACAGGTAGAAGCCGTAGCTGACGGTGCCGAAGTAGTCGAGCGGACGCCATTCGAGCACCGAGACGAGCATGCTGTTCTGCCGGTTGACGATCCAGAGGAACACGCCGAGCAGCGTGAAAGACAGGCCGACGTCGAGCACACCCGCCAGCGCGCCATCGGCCGGCGCGCCGCGCGTCGAAACCCGCCACACCAGCACCGCGACAAGCCCCGCCGTGCACACAAGCATCGTGAGCGTGGCGCCTGCCACGGCGGCCACTACCCGATGGCGCGCACAGGCAATACCGCCCATGCCCCCGAGCGCGAGCAACGCGAAGTTCCACGGCGAGCACGCATAAACGAGCGGCGGACTCGCCCCACCCGCATCGAGCGCCACATGGACGACGGCCGCGACGGCAACGAAGCCCGCGCACAGCGCGACGTGGCGTGACGCTGGCGTGAACAGCAGCACGAACGGCGCCACCAGATAGAACTGCTGCTCGACGGCGAGGCTCCAGAAATGCGAAACGGTGCCCGGCCAGCCGTCCTGCACGAATCCGATCCAGTAATCCGAAAGATAAAGGACATGCCACGGCAAGCCGAGATTCACCTCGCGCTGATAAAACAGGTGATGTGCAATCGCGAGTGCCGCAAGCAAAAGGTAATAAACCGGGAAAATACGCAGCGCGCGTTTCATATAAAACACGTACAGCGCCGCATTACGCCGCGCGCCCGCTTCTTTCGCTTCTTCAATACGCAGGCGATTGCGATGCAGTTCCCCCATGATCAGAAAACCACTGATGAGAAAGAACAGCCAGACGCCCAGTTTTCCGGCATCCACGGCTTCGCCCATGCTGCCCAGATGGCCTTTGTGAGCAACGAACACGAGCGTCACCGCCAGCGCCCGTATGCCGTTGAGGCCCCTCACATGGCCTCGAAGTTCTCGAGCTGCGCTCATCGCCCTTCCTGCATGCCAGTACCCGCGCAGTATAGGGCGACAAATATTGAAATTAATCCGGGCCGAAGGTTCGCCCGTTATTCCCGCGACCGCGAGCGTCCATTAGAGCATGGCAACGCTTTTACGACTTTTGTTCTTTTATTTCACGGTCTTTTTACCGGACGCGGACTCGCGGCACGCCATCCGGCAATCTTGTCCGGCTCTCGCTGCAACACGCGTCAATCACACCCGCATGAGCAGCACGGCCGCCTGCGCCTCGATGCCCTCGCCGCGCCCGAGGTACCCCAGCTTCTCGTTGGTCTTGGCCTTCACGTTCACGCGGTCGAGCGGCAATTCGAGGTCGGCCGCGATATTGGCGCGCATGCCGTCGATGTGCGGCGCAAGCTTCGGCGCCTGCGCGATCACGGTGCTGTCCACGTTCGCAATGGCGAAGCCCGCCTGCTTCACGCGCGCCGCGCACTCGCGCAGGAGCACGCGGCTGTTCGCGCCGGCAAAGCGCGTGTCGGTGTCGGGAAAGTGCCGGCCGATGTCGCCGAGCGCCGCCGCACCAAAAAGCGCGTCGGTGATCGCGTGCAGCAGCACGTCGGCATCCGAGTGGCCGAGCAGCCCGCGCTCGTAAGGCACCGTCACCCCGCCGATGATGAGTGGACGCCCAGGCACGAGTGCGTGTACGTCATAGCCCTGTCCGATTCTGAAATCCATGCGTAAGTCCGTAGTGAAAATTCGGGGGTGCTCGAGCTCACTTCGAGCTCAGTTCAAGGTCACTGAGCGGCCGGCCGGCTCAGGATCGCTTCCGCGAGATCGAAATCTTCGGGATAAGTCACCTTGAAGTTGCGCAGGCTGCCCTGCACGAGCCGCGGCGCGTGACCGAGCCATTCGATCGCGCTCGCTTCGTCGGTGAGGTCGTGGCCTTCCTGTTGCGCCCGCTCGATCGCGTGGCGCAGCATGCCGAGCCGGAACATCTGCGGCGTCTGCGCCTGCCAGAGGCCGTCGCGCGACTCGGTGCGCGCCACGTGCGGCGGCTGTGCAGGCGCCATGCGCTTGAGCGTGTCGGCCACGGGCAGCGCCACGATGCCGCCTACGGCGTCGTCCTTGAGTTCGGCAACCAGCGTGCGGATCAGCGCGGGCGTAATGCCCGGACGCGCCGCATCGTGCACGAGCACCCAGTCGTCGTCGCGCGCACCGAACCCCGAGAGCGCGATGAGGCCGTTGAGCACCGACGCCTGGCGTGAAGCGCCGCCGCAGCGCTGCACCGCGAAGCGCAGGCCGGCGAAGCGGCGCGCGTCGAAATGGGCGTCGTCGGGCGAGATTACAACGAGTGTCTGCGCGAATTCGCTGCAGGCGTCGAACGCGGAAAGCGTGTAGTGGAGCAGATCGCGGCCGGCCACGGTACGGTACTGCTTCGGCATGGCCGAACCGGAACGGCTGCCGGTGCCGGCGCACGGAATGAGGGCAAAAAGGCGTGAGGTCACAGTAGTCGGATACTTGCGGACGCCGCTCGCCGGAGCGCCCGTCTGAGCCGGGTGCGAAAGCTGCGGGAGCCAAATGGAAGGACGGATTTTATAATAGGTCCTTTGCGTTGACGCCGGAGCATGCCCGAGCGCGGTCCGGCGGCCGCTGCAATCGCGCATCATCACGGCTTCATTGCCGCCCAAGGCCGCTCCCTTTCCTATGTCCGATACCGCCGCTTCATCGTCGTCCCCGTCTTCTCCGTTGCCGCCGGCCTGCCCTGTCGCGCTCGTGAAGAGCGGGCAGCGCTTCGCGTTCGACGGCACGCACGGGTCGTCCGATGCGCTTCTGATCGCCCGCTACCACCTCGCCTACCGCGACAAGATTCCGCTGCTCGCGGTGGTCTGCGCGAGCGCCGTGGACGCGCAGCGGCTCTCGCAGGAAATCACCTTCTTCGCGCCGAATGCCCGCGTGCGTCTGCTGCCGGACTGGGAGACGCTGCCCTACGACACCTTTTCGCCGCACCAGGACCTCGTCTCCGAGCGGCTCGCCACGCTGCACGACCTGGGCGAAGGCCGGTGCGACATCCTGCTCGTGCCCGCCACCACGGCGCTGTACCGCATGCCGCCCGCGTCGTTCCTCGCGGCCTACACATTCTCGTTCGCCCAGGGCGAGCGCCTCGACGAGGCGAAGCTCAAGGCGCAGCTCACACTCGCGGGCTACGAGCACGTGAGCCAGGTCGTGCGTCCCGGCGAGTACTGCGTGCGCGGCTCGCTGATCGATCTCTATCCGATGGGCTCGCCGCTGCCGTACCGCATCGACCTGTTCGACGACCAGGTGGATTCGATCCGCGCGTTCGACCCCGACTCGCAGCGCAGCCTTTACCCCGTGCGCGACGTGCGCCTCTTGCCCGGCCGCGAGTTTCCGTTCGACGAAACCGCGCGCACCGCGTTTCGCAGCCGCTGGCGCGAGGTGTTCGAAGGCGACCCGAGCCGCGCGTCGATCTACAAGGACATCGGCAACGGCGTGCCGTCGGCCGGTATCGAGTACTACCTGCCGCTCTTCTTCGAAGAGACGGCCACGCTCTTCCATTACCTGCCGCCCGCGGCCCACCTCGTGTTTTCGGGCGACCTCGACGTGGCGATCCGCCGCTTCACCGCGGACACGAAGCAGCGCCACAGCTTCCTCTCGCACGACCGCGACCGGCCGATTCTGGAACCCCAGCGGCTGTTCCTTTCCGACGACGACTTTTTCACGCTCGCCAAACCGTTCGCGCGCCTCGTGCTGCCGGGCGCAAGCGGCGGCGGCTGGGCCGCGCCGCTGCCAAGCCTCGCACTCGACCGCCACGCCGACGACCCCGTCGCCGCACTGCGCGCCTGGCTTGCCACCACGCCGAACCGCGTGCTGTTCGCGGCCGAATCGGCGGGACGCCGCGAGACCATCGCGCAACTGCTCGCCGATAACGCCCTGCGCCCCGCGCAGACCGACAGCTTCGAAGACTGGCTCACGGGCGACGCGCCTTTCTCGCTCGGCGTCGCGCCGCTCGCGAACGGGTTCATCGTGCCGGCCGAAGGGCTCGCCGTCGTTACCGAAACCGAGCTTTACGGCACGCTCGCGCGCCGCACGGGCCGGCGCCGCCAGGAGCAGGCGAGCAACGTCGATTCGATGGTGCGCGACCTCTCCGAACTCAAGGTGGGCGACCCCGTGGTCCACGCGCAGCACGGCATCGGACGGTACTGCGGGCTCATCACGATGGACCTCGGCGAAGGCGAAACGGAGTTCCTGCACCTCGAATACGCGGGCGACAGCAAGCTCTACGTGCCCGTCTCGCAGTTGCACGTGATCTCGCGCTACAGCGGCGCGGACCCCGAAAGCGCGCCGCTGCACGCGCTCGGCTCCGGTCAGTGGGAAAAGGCGCGCCGCAAGGCGGCCCAGCAGATTCGCGACACCGCAGCCGAACTGCTCAACCTCTATGCGCGCCGCGCCTCGCGCGAGGGCCATGCGTTCAAGCTCGAACCGCGCGACTACGTGAAGTTCGCCGAAAGCTTCGGCTTCGAGGAAACGCCCGACCAGGCCGCTGCGATTGCGGCCGTGATCGGCGACATGACGAGCGGCAAGCCGATGGACCGCCTCGTCTGCGGCGACGTGGGCTTCGGCAAGACCGAAGTCGCGCTGCGCGCCGCGTTCATCGCGGTGATGGGCGGCAAGCAGGTGGCGCTGCTCTCGCCCACCACGCTGCTCGCGGAGCAGCACACGCAGACCTTCACGGACCGCTTCGCCGACTGGCCCGTGCGCATTGCCGAACTCTCGCGTTTCAAGTCAACGAAGGAAGTCAACGCCGCGATCCAGCAGATCAACGACGGCACCGTGGACATCGTGATCGGCACGCACAAGCTGCTTTCGTCGGACGTGCAGTTCAAGCGGTTGGGGCTCGTCATCATCGACGAGGAACACCGTTTCGGTGTGCGCCAGAAGGAAGCGCTCAAGGCGCTGCGCGCCGAAGTCGACGTGCTCACGCTCACGGCCACGCCGATTCCGCGCACGCTCGGCATGGCGCTGGAAGGCCTGCGCGACTTCTCGGTGATCGCCACGGCGCCGCAAAAGCGCCTCGCGATCAAGACCTTCGTGCGGCGCGAGGAAGACGGCGTGATCCGCGAGGCCATGCTGCGCGAGCTCAAGCGCGGCGGCCAGGTGTACTTCCTGCACAACGAGGTGGAGACCATCGAGAACCGCCGCGCGATGCTCGAAGCACTTGTGCCCGAGGCGCGCATCGCCGTGGCCCACGGCCAGATGCACGAACGCGAGCTCGAACGCGTGATGCGCGACTTCGTGGCCCAGCGCGCCAACGTGCTGCTGTGCACGACGATCATCGAGACCGGCATCGACGTGCCCACGGCCAATACCATCCTGATCCATCGCGCCGACAAGTTCGGGCTCGCGCAGTTGCACCAGTTGCGCGGACGCGTGGGCCGCTCGCATCACCAGGCCTATTCGTATCTGCTCGTGCACGACCCGCAGGGCCTCACGAAGCAGGCACAGCGCCGCCTCGAAGCGATCCAGCAGATGGAGGAACTGGGCGCGGGCTTCTACCTCGCCATGCACGACCTGGAAATTCGCGGCACGGGCGAAGTGCTGGGCGACAAGCAGTCGGGCGAGATTCAGGAGATCGGCTTCCAGCTCTACACGGACATGCTCAACGACGCCGTGAAGGCGCTCAAGGAAGGCCGCGAACCGGACCTCAACGCGCCGCTCGCGGCAACCACCGAGATCAACCTGCACGCGCCCGCCATCTTGCCCGCCGACTATTGCGGCGACGTGCAGGAACGGCTCTCGCTCTACAAGCGCCTCGCAAACTGCGAACACGACGATGCGATCGACAGCATCCAGGAAGAGCTGATCGACCGCTTCGGCAAGCTGCCGCCGCAGGCGCACGCGCTCGTCGAGACGCACCGCCTGCGCCTCGCCGCGCGGCCGCTCGGCATTTCGAAGATCGACGCGGGCGAAGCCGTGATCGGTCTGCAGTTCGTGCCGAACCCGCCCATCGACGCCATGCGGATCATCGAGATGGTGCAGAAGAACCGGCACATCAAGCTCGCGGGTCAGGACAAGCTGCGCATCGAAACCCGCAGCCCCGACCTCGCCGTGCGCGTGGCCACCGTCAAGGAAACGCTGCGCGCGCTCGGCACGCCGGCCCGTCATGCGGCCGCTGGCGCCGCCACGTCGGTGCGGTAAGCAGGGCAAGCCACGCGAAGGCTGCGGTTTGCACCGCCCGCTGCGCTTCGCGGCGGGCGGCCTGCAGGACGACACGCGCTGCGCGCCGCGCGTGTCTTTCGCGCTGCTTCGTGCTGCTTCGTGCTGCTTCGTGCTCCGCTCACGCTCCTCGATACCAGAGCGCAAGGCATTCATGCTGCAACGCGCAAACCCCTTGCCGAGCCCTTACTGGTCGCTTACCTTACGCCGCAAGCCTTTGGCGAGGCTCGGCTTTTTCTGTATCATCCAACGATAAACCAGTGGAGTTCTGTCATGTCCCAGGTTGCTGCGTCAGCGTATCCCGCCACGTCGCCCGGTCTGTCTTCCGCACCCTCCGCCGTCCCTCCTTCCGCATCTTCCGTTTCATCCGATTCAAACGCTTCCCCCGCTTCGCTTTCCTGGGTGACCCGCCTCGTGTCGATGGACACGGTGAGCCGCAATCCGAACCTGGGTCTGATCGAGACGGTGCGCGACGCGCTGCGCGCGCTCGGCGTGCAGTCCACGCTCACGCACGACGATAGCGGCAAGTGGGCCAATCTGTTTGCGACCATTCCGGCGCACGACGGCCGCACCGCAGGCGGCATCGTGCTCTCGGGCCACACCGACGTGGTACCCGTGGACGGCCAGGCCTGGGACAGCGATCCGTTCAAGCCCGAGATTCGCGACGGCCGCCTGTACGGCCGCGGCACCTGCGACATGAAAGGCTTCATCGGCGCCGCGCTCACGCTCGTTCCCACGATGCTCGCCACGAAGCTCGCGAAGCCGATTCACCTCGCGCTCTCGTTCGATGAGGAAGTGGGTTGCGTAGGCGCCCCGCTCATGATCGACGAACTCGTGAAGCGCGGCGTCGCGCCCGAAGGCTGCATCGTGGGCGAGCCGACCAGCATGCGGCCCATCATCGCCCACAAGGGCATCAACGTGTATCGCTGCTGCGTGCGCGGCCAGGCCGCGCACTCGTCGCTCACGTCGAAGGGGCTCAACGCGATCGAATACGCGGCGCGTCTCATCTGCCACATTCGCGACATGGCGGACCGCTTCCGCGAGCAAGGCCCGTTCGACGAACTCTACGACGTGCCGTTCACCACGGCGCAGACCAGCACCATCGCGGGCGGCAATGCCGTGAACACGGTGCCCGCCGAATGCACCTTCGCCTTCGAATTCCGCAATCTGCCCACGCTCGACCCCGACGCGATCTTCTCGCGCATCGAGTCGTACGCACGCGAAACGCTGTTGCCGAAGATGCAACGTGAGCACGCAGCCGCCGCCATCGAATTTACGAAGGTTGCCGCAGCACCGGGCCTCGACGACGCCGAAGCGGCCGCCATCACGCAGCTCGTGCGCGCACTCACGTCCGACACGGGCCGGCGCAAAGTCGCCTACGGCACCGAAGCCGGACTCTTCGCGCGGGCCGGCATTCCGAGCGTGGTGTGTGGGCCAGGCGACATCGAGCAGGCGCACAAGGCGAACGAGTTCGTCGCGCTCACGCAGCTCGCCGAATGCGAGCGCTTCCTGCATCGATTCATTCACAGCATGTCGCTCGAGGCGCAGCTGCGCTAACGCGCACGCTTCGCAAACCGTTCACGCCGACGCCCGCGCGCCATGTCCACCGCCACCCCGCAGCACACCGACCATACGATAGACGGCGAGCCGATTCCCACGCTCGACGACATCGCCACGCAGCACTTCGCGCTCACGCCGTGGGTGGTGCGAACGCCGGTGTTCGAGCGCCACGACTTTCCGTCGCTCGAAGACACCATCGTCAACTTCAAGTTCGAACTGTTGCAGGCGGGCGGCAGCTTCAAGGCGCGCGGCGCGTTCACGAACATGCTCGCGCTCGACAGCTCTCAGCGCAGCGCGGGCGTGACCTGCGTGTCGGGCGGCAATCATGCGGTGGCCGTGGCCTATGCGGCCATGCGGCTCGGCATCGGCGCAAAGGTCGTGCTGTTTCATTCGGCCAATCCTGCGCGCGTGGCGCTGTGCCGCCAGTACAAGGCCGAGATCGTCATGGCCGGCAGCCCGGCAGAAGCCTTCGAAACCGTGCGCCAGGTCGAGGCAGAAGAAGGCCGCTACTACGTGCATCCGTTCAACGGCTATCGCACGGTGCTCGGCACTGCGACGCTCGGCTACGAATGGGCCACGCAGACGCCCGACCTCGACGCCGTGATCGTGCCCATAGGCGGCGGCGGGCTCGCTGCCGGCGTGGCCACGGCGCTGCGCCTCGCTAATCCGCGCGTGCACGTGTACGGCGTGGAGCCTGAAGGCGCCGACGTGATGAGCCGCAGCTTCGCGGCCAATCACACGGTGAAGATGAGCCATGTGGAGAGCATTGCCGACTCGCTGATGGCGCCGTTCACCGAGCAATACAGCTACGAACTGTGCCGCCGCCACGTGGACCGCATCGTGACCGTTTCCGACGATGCCTTGCGCGCGGCCATGCTGCTGCTCTTCAACCAGCTCAAGCTCGCCGTCGAGCCAGCCTGCGCGGCCGCCACGGCGGCGCTCGTCGGACCGCTGCGCGAGACGGTTCAGGGCAAGCGCGTGGGCGTGCTTCTGTGCGGCACCAACATCGATCCGGCGAGCTTCGTCGTGCACATCGGCCGCGCGGTGGCGGGTGCGGGCGTACATGCAGGCACGAAACCGGCTTGAGGGCATGAGCCTCGCCTCGCAGCGCGAATCGCTACCCTCACGGTAAGACGTTGACTATCATTGGCCGAACGGCGTGCTTTAATGCCGCGCTACCCAATCAATAACTTCAAGGAGGTCCGCCCCATGGGCATGATCAAGGAATTCAAGGAATTCGCCGTCAAGGGCAACGTGATGGATCTGGCGGTCGGCGTCATCATCGGCGGCGCGTTTTCCACCATCGTGAATTCGGTCGTCAAGGACCTGATCATGCCGGTCATTGGCGTTGTCACCGGCGGCCTCGATTTCTCGAACCAGTTCGTCCGGCTCGGCACCATTCCGCCCTCGTTCAAGGGCAACCCCGATTCGTATAAAGATCTGCAGACAGCGGGCGTGGCCGTGTTCGGCTACGGCTCGTTCATCACGGCCGTGATCAACTTCCTCATCCTCGCGTTCATCATCTTTCTGATGGTGAAGTTCATCAACAAGCTGCGCCAGCCCGCAGAAGCCGCACCCGCCGCGCCGGCGCCCACGCCCGAAGACGTGCTGCTGCTTCGCGAGATTCGCGACACGCTGAAGAGCCAGCCGCGCTGATACCTGCCGGCATATTGCTCTGCTCGCGGTTTGCGCCGGCAGAGCAACGAAGGGCTATCGAGCGCTATAGGCCCAGATCGACGTCGCGCGCCGTCTGCTCGAGTGGTGGCGTCGCCCCCGGCGGTTCGGCCTTCTGCCTCGCCGCGCTCTCGATCAGCTGTTCGAGCTGCGCGAAATTCACCGGCTTGGTGAGATGCCAGGTGAAACCGGCTTCGATGCTGCGGCGCACGTCCTCGTCGGTGCCGAAGCCGGTCAGTGCAACGGCCGGCACCGCCGAATGCTCGCGGAAAGCGCGGATGAAATCGAGGCCTGTACCGTCCGGCAAACCCACGTCGCTGATCACGAGATCGAACTCGATGCTCTGGGCCGCCGCCAACGCATCGGCCACGAGGCTCACCACCGTCACGTCATGACCAAGGCTGCGCACAAGCTGCGCCATGACCTCGGCCGTGTCCTCGTGATCTTCGATCATCAGGATCGTCAACGTGCACGCGGCCATGGATACGGCCGACACGGGCGCCGCCGGCTCAGCCTGCGGCGGCTCGCAGACAGGCAGCACGATCGTGAAGGTCGCGCCGCAATGCACGCCCGGACTCTTCGCGCTCACGTGGCCGCCATGGGCGTCGGTGAGTGCCTTCGTGATCGCGAGGCCCAGCCCCAGGCCGCCGAACTGACGCGTCATGTTGTGGCTGCCCTGCTCGAACGCATTGAACAGCTTGCCGATCTGCTCGGGCGCAATGCCGATGCCGGTGTCTTCCACCGAGATCTGGATCTGCGAACCTTCGTCGCGCGTGCGCACGTAGATGTGTCCGCCGTCGGGCGTGAATTTGGCGGCGTTGCGCACGAGGTTCCATAGCATCTGCTGCAGGCGCGCGCGGTCGGCGCGCACGTAGTGATGGCGCGCCGCCGTGTCGATGTGCACGTCCTGCTGCTTGACCTGAATCTCGCTGCGAAAGAGTTCGAGCACGCTGTCGATCACCTCGTGCACGTCCACCGTTTCCAGCGTGAGGCTCAGCTTGCCGTTGGCCACGCGCGTGAGATCGAGCAGATCGTCGATCAGGCGCGCTTCCAGTTCGATATTGCGGCGGATCATCCGCACGCTCGCGCGCGCCTGCTCGGGCAGATCGACAATCATGTCGAGCACGCGCGTGCCGGCCAGCACCGGCGTGAGCGGCGTGCGCAGTTCGTGCGACAGCATGGCGAGAAAGCGGTCCTTCGCGCGATTGGCGTCTTCGGCCGCCTGTCTCGCCGCCTGCTCCGAGGCGAGCAGCCGTTCGCGTTCCTCGATCGCCTCGCGCTGAGGCTGGATGTCCGTGCAACTGCCGAACCACTTGTTCACGCCGCCGCGCGGATCGCGCACGGCGACGATGCGCACGTCGAACCAGCGGTACGCGCCGTCGTGGCGCCGGATCCGCATTTCGTGGTGGTAGTAACCCGTCGCGCCGCCCGACACCGCCGCGAGCCAGGTGCGGCGCACCTCTTCGCGGTCGTCGGCGTGCACGGCGTCGAGCCAGCCAAGGCCCAGCGAACGCGTTTCGTCGAGGCCCGTGTACTCCACCCACTGCTTCGAGATGAAATCGCAGCGGCCATCTGAGCGACACGTGAGCACGAGGTGCGGCAGCGCCTCGGAAAGCGTGCGGTAGTGCTCTTCGCGATCGAGCAACAGGAGCGCTTCGGCCGACGCGCGTTGCAGGCGAATCTGCGCGAGCACGCGCTCCACCGCTTCGGGCAGATAGTCGAGATAGTCGCCCGACTTCGGCACCACGTCGGAGACGCCCGCGCGCAGCGCCTGGATCACGCGCGACTCGTCGGTGAAACCGGTGACGAGAATGGCCGGAATGCGCACGTCTTCGGCGCGCAGGCGGCGGAAGAAATCGAGCCCGGTTTCGGGGCCGTCGAGCTGATAGTCGAGCACGAGCAGATCGGGCGCCTCGGCGGCGATCAGTTCGCGTGCGCTCGCGGCGCCCGTGCAGGTCGCCACGCGCACGCCGGCCCGCATCAACGACTTGCGGGCAAGACGGAGAATGCCTTCGTCGTCATCGACGACGAGAATGTAGGCGGCAGGCGTAGCGCGGTCGGTCATGCTGGTGGAAGCGGCGGCGTGTGTTGTGAAAAAGCGTTCGTTCGTAGCGGTTCCCCGGAGTGCGGCGCCTGCCGCGTCGTCATCCATGTGAAGCGAACCGTTGGCCCTGCGGCAGCTTCACGACCTGAAGGAAGAAGCCGAGCCGCCGTACCGCCTCGATGAACGCGTCATATTCGACGGGCTTCGTGATGTAGACGTTGCAGCCCAGTTCGTAGCAGCGTTCGATCTCGCGCGGGTCGTCGGTGGTGGTGAGCACGATCACGGGCACCGCGGCCGTTTCCGGCGACGCCTTCAGCCGGCGCAGCACCTCGAAGCCGTCCACGCGCGGCATGCGCAGGTCGAGCAGCACCACGACGTTCGTGAGCTGATCGCGCGCAGGCCAGGCGCGCTCCGCGTGCGCGGCCGGATCGCCGAAGAAGTAGTCGAGCGCTTCGGCGCCGTCCCGAAGGCGCAGAAAGCCGTTCGAAATGCCCGAGCGGCGCAGGTTGCGTTCGACGAGCGTCGCATGGCCGTCGTCGTCTTCGACGAGCACGATGCTGACGGTCTCTCCTTGTGTCATGGTTGGCTCCGGAAGGAGAGGCGCGCGTGGCGCGTGGCGAGGCGGACGTGAGATGTCGGCATGGTGGGCTGGGTGGTTTGCTTCGCGGTTGGTTGTCCGGTGCGCTCTGGGGTTGGCTTCATGGTGCACGCAAGGGCTGCTCGGGCAGCGTGAAGAAGAACGTGGACCCGGCGCCTTCCACCGATTCGACCCACGCCCGCCCGCCGTGCCGCTCCACGGTGCGCCGCACGATGGCAAGGCCGATGCCCTCGCCTTCGGCCGTGTCGGTGCGCAGACGCGAGAACGCGCGAAACATGCCCGGCAGCGAGCCCGCGGGAATGCCCACGCCATTGTCGCGCACATAGTAGGTGCGCATGCGAGGGCGCGGCACGGCGGCCGGATCGTGTTCGTCGACGGGCTCTTCCGGTTCGGGGTCGAGCGCGCCCACCTCGATGCGGCCCGGCCGCGCGGGGTCGAGATAGCGCAGCGCGTTGCCGGTCAACTGGCCGAACACCTGTTCGATCGCCGCCGGGTCGCCCCATGCCGGCGGCAATTCGCGCACCGCTATGGAGACACCGCGCCCGGCGAGCGTCCCTTCCAGGCCGTCCACGATACGCGCCATCACACGGCCTATGCTCACGCGCTGCCAGTGATACTCCACGCGCCCCGCGCGCGAAATGCGCAGGAGCGCGTCGATGATGGCCGCCGCCCGGCTCACCGCGTGCCGCACGAACTGCAGCGACTCGCGGATGTCGCCGTCCAGCACTTCGGCGAGGCGCTCGTGTTCGGGTGCGGGCAGTCGCGCCGTTTCCACCGTGGTGCGCAGGTCGTCGCACGAGACCTGCAGTTCGTTCGAAAACCCTTGCAGGTTCACGAGCGGCGAGCGCAGGTCGTGCGAGACGCTGTAAATGAACATCTCGTTGTCTTGCGTCTCCTGGCGCAGATGCTCGTTCAGGCGCGCGAGTTCGGCCGCGCGCGCTTCGAGCTGCGCCTTGAGTTCGGTCTGCTCGCGCTCGGCGCCGCGCAGCCGCGCGCTGGTGTCGTGCAACACGGTGTCGAGTGCCGCGATCTCGTCGTTGCCCGACAGCGGCGCGGTGAGCGGCTGGCTGTTGCCGAGCCGCCCGGCATTGGCCGTGAGCACCGCGAGCCGCCTGCCGATGTTGCGCGCGAACACGAACGCGGAACCCGCCCAGATCAGCATGGATCCCACCACGGCAGCAATCAGCGCGGCCTGCTGGCGCGTGCGCGTGAGCGCGAGCGATGCACGGCTCTCCGAATCGCGGCGCCGCTCTTCGGTAATGAAATCGTCAAGCTGTGTGCGCACGAGCTGGATTTGCGGCGGCAGCGCATCGTTCTGGGCGTCGGCATAAGGGCCGATGGTGCGCCCTTCGTAAAGCGCGCTCGCCACGCCCGACACCTCGGTACGCCAGGCCTCTGCCGCAGCGCGCATGCGGTGCACGCGTGCTACCTGTTCCGGCTGGTTGGCCACGAGATGTTCGAGCTGGCCGAGACGGTCCGAGAAGTCGGCCCAGATGGCGCGCCGGTCGATGAAAGACGGGTCGCCCAGCACCACGCCTGTGCGCACGCGCGCCGCCTCGCGCAACAGCGGCTGGGCGAGCGTGGTGGCCTGCCAGAGAACCTGCTGGCTGTCCGCGGCGCCTTTCGCGGCCTGCATGGCCTCTTCCTGGGTGCCGAACACGAACCCCAACAGCGCCAGTTCGACGGCGCTCGGCACGGCGATCAGCAGCAGACCCTTGGTGAACAGTTTCATCGATAGGCGTCCAGGTTGCCGAATCGTGCGCTCGCGGCTCTTATGCTCTTGTGCACTTCTGCACGACATGCGCGACGCTGCGGGCCGCGCCCGAACGGATAGACAGGCGCACCGCGAGGGCGGGAACTTCGCATGTACGGAAGCGGCCCATTATCCTGTTGAACGGCAGATATTTCAACGACCCGCCCTGCAAGCGCCAGCGCACATAAGGCACACACTAACCGCGTGCAAGACGGCCTTTTTTATGGGGCCTGCATGCACTGCGCGGGCATGCCGGTCTATATTATGGCTACAGACAGAAGTCCGGAGACGCCTGCAGCGCGGCGCGCGGTCCGGCATGAGACGTGCGGTGCACATGAGTCGGACAGTTGGTCGAATCATCGTGAATCCGGCATTTTCGTATGCTATAAAAGATCGACGTGCGGCGCGCGAGGCCGGGAGTGGTCGCATGAGAACGCTGCGTTTGTTGCAATTCCTTTTCAGGCGAATGTTTATGTCCTTCCCGAAGAAGCGTAAGCGCGTGAAGGCGGACAGCGACGAGTCCTTTCTCGCCGTACTCACGCATTTCAAACCGTTCGGCCAGCTCGACACGAAGATCGCGCGTGCGCGCGCTCAGGACGAGCCCGTGCTCTATGCGCATGTCCTCCCCGGACTCGACGTGCTGTTGTGCAGCGTGCGCGGCGCGCAGCCGCCCTACCCGGCCACCGCGGAGTTGCGCCGCCGCTGTATCGAATCCATTGCGAATGCCCTCGAGCAGCCGCTCGACGGTCTCGAGAACGGTGGCTATTGGTATGAGGCCGACGGTTTCGGCTTCCTTGTCTTTGCGAGCCGCGCTCGCGGGCGGATTCTGCCCGAGTTCGGCGCTACGCGCGCAGGGCTCGCCGCCCGTCGTGGCGCGCGGCGCCAGGACGCGGCGGGCGACGCCACGCCGCGCTCGCTGCGCTAGGGTCTGCTGCGCCGGGCCTGGTCAGTTCATAACAGGCCCGGGCGTCGCTTGAACACTTCCAGCTAAATCCTGGGTAAGCCCTGCTGGTCCGGCCTGCTATCGCGAGGCCGCACCACCTGGCGCGTGCGCGCCCGTGCCCGCCGGCGGTAGACGCGGCGCCTTCTCCTTCTGTCCCGGCGGCGGAGCCGTGGGCTGCTGTCGCATCTGCGCGAGCAGATTGGCGCACGGCAACGGCTGGTTGTTGCTTGGGGCGATGAGCGGAATCAGCGCTGCGAACGGATTGAGCAACCCGAGCCCCACCATCGCCCCGCCGCGCAACGCGAGCGCGGCGGCGTCCACGCCGACGTGCGGGTCTTTGAACGTGCCTTTCACGTAGAGCGGCGAGCGCAGCGAGAACACACGAAAGCCCTTTGTATGGGGATGAATGTGGAGATCCATCGACTCGTCGTGAAGATTCACCTTGCCGTCGATGTTGATCACCGCGTCCTCGGTATCGAGTGCGAACACGCGCGAGTCGAGCACGCCGTCGGTCGCGACGAAATCCGCGGCGGCGCAGTTGATCTTCACGTCGCGCGTGCCGAAGAGCTTTTCATAGACCACGTTCGCCACGTTGAGCCCCGCCGCTTCCATGAGCAGCAGGCTGATGGTGCCCTGCGTCACGAGCGCCTTCACCTCGCCATTCGAGGTGGCGGCAAGCGCGGCGGGCGAATTGCCGGTGGCCGTGAGCGACGCGTCGCCGTTGATCTCGCCGAGCGCCGATTGCATCGACTTCACGCCCGGAAACAGCTGTTTGAGCTTCAGGTGACGCGCCGCGGTGGCGAAACGCCCCTTGAGCGGCACGCCGCTGCCGTCGAGGTCGATATTCGAATCCAGCGTGCCGCCCGCCACGCCGAAGCGCAGCGGCTGTAGCGAGAGCGCGCCGTCGCGCAGCAGCACGTGCGTGTAGAGGTCCGTGATCGGCAGGTTCGCGTTCTTGATGATGCGCCGGCCCGTGAGCGTCACGTCCGCGTCAATGGCCTTCCAGCGGTCGGTGCGAAATGCCTCGACGGGAATCACGCGGTCCGCCGGCTGCTTCGAGACGTCGCCGCGCTTGCGCTTGCTCGCGTTGGTATCGGCGCCGATGATCGGCGCGAGGTCGGAGAACTGCAGCAGGTTCGACACCAGCTGGCCTTGCAGCAGCGGCCGCGGCTGACGCTGGAACCACGCCAGCGTGCCGTTGAGATCGCTGCCGCCCACGCGGCCCGTGAAATTCTCGTAGCGGAACACGTTGCCGTCGCGCTTGAACTGGCCGACGAGCCGGCCATCCGTCGCGTAAGGCGGCGTCTCGGGCAACGTGATGCCGGTGAGCGTGTAGAGATGCGCCATGCTTGCGCCTTGCAGCCACAGGCGCAGATCGACGGCCGCGAGGTGCGCGGGATCGGTGATCGTGCCCACGAGCGCAATGTGCGTGTCGCCCGCGCGTACGTCGGCCTGCACGGGGAACGGGCGATTCGCGTCTTGCAGCGCGAGTATGCCGCCCAGCTTGCCGGTGCCGGAGACGGGCGCGTGGTTGTAGGTGCCCTTCAGCGTCCAGCCGATGGCGTAGAGCGGTGCGGCGGCAGGCGTGGCAGTAGCGCGGCCGGCTTCGCTTGCACTGGCGGTGCTGCTTGAACTGGCGGTGCTGCTTGAACTGGCGGTGCTGCTTGAACTGCCGGCGCTGCTTGAACTGGCGGAGCCGCTGCCCGCCGAGGCGATCGCGCTCGCCGACGCTGCCGCGCTCGCCGAGGCCACCGGAGCCTTGGCCGCCGACCCCGAACTGACCGAACCTGGCGTGCCCGGAGCCGACGCAGCCGCCGTCCGCGAACCGGAAGCGGCCGCGGTCGCGCCCGGAACCGAAGCGCCAGAAGCCCCTGGAGCGCCGGAAGCCCCCGAAGCCTCGACAGCCTCCGACGCCTCGATTGCCTTCGCCTGGGCCGCCAGCCGCGCCGCGCCCGCTTTGCCCACCATCTGCGCCGACGCGTTGCGCGACGCATTTTCCTGCGCCGCCATCACGTCGCCGATCGGAATCGCCTGGCCCAGCGTGTCCACGGTCAGTTGCACGTCGGCCTTCGTTTTCTGGTCCGCATACGCGACATAGCCTTTGGCGAACGCGACATCGTGCAGATCCAGCTTCCAGGTGGACGGCCCGCTCGACGACGGCAGCTTGAAGGTCCAGTTGTTGCGGTCGTCCTGGGTACGCTCCAGATCGACGGACGGATTCACGAGGTTGATCACCGGCACCACGATGCGATGTGCGAGGAGCGGCAGCAGCTCGACCTCGAAGTCGATCTCGTCGAGCGTCGCGAAGTAGCGCGTCTTCGCCCAGTCGGGATTGGCCACGGTGATGTGCGCCGCCGAAAAGCGCGGCCACGGCACCCATGCGCGCCAGCCGGTCTCGCCCACCGGATGTCGCCAGCCCAGCTTGAGGTCGCCTTCGATGCGCAAGGTGCGGCCGATCGCCTGGCTCACCTTGTCGTCCACCCAGGGGCGGGCGCGGTTCCAGTCGAACGTGAGAAATACCACAGCGACCACGGCGACGAGGACAGCGACGAGCGCTACGAGCCATGCGATGATCTTGCCGACGCGTCGGCCGGGAGTGCGCGCGGGGGTCTGCTCCGGCGTCATGCCTGCTCCGTTGTGTTTTTGACCGTTTATAAGGGCGGCAGCAGGGTCCGTGCCCGCCGCAGCGGCCAGTCCGCTTTCACGCCCCGAAGGCTCCGTATGATGCCGCAGCGCGGCATGCCCCGCAAACCGCGGCCCGGCCTCGTGCGGGCCGCCCGCGAAGCCATCCGGCCACGGACGAAGAAACCACGCGAGCGGTGCCGCCGCGCCGCAGGTCCCCGAATAACCGCGCCCATGACCGATACGCCCCTTCTCGAAGCCCGCGCCATCGTGCGCCGCGATGCCGAGCGCGGCCAGCTGCTGCTCCACGCCGCCAGCCTCGCGCTGCATGCGGGCGACCGCGCCGCCGTCACCGGTCCCTCCGGTTCGGGCAAGAGCGTGCTGCTGCGCGCGCTCGCCCTGCTCGATCCGCTCGATGGCGGCGACGTGTGGTGGCACGGCCAACCCGTCTCGCGCGAGGCGATGCCGCGCTACCGGCGCAACGTCGCCTACATCCGCCAGCGCCCCGCCATGCTGGACGGCACCGTGGAAGACAACCTGCGCTATCCGTATGCGCTGCGCGTCTACCGCGACGTTTCGTTCGACCGCGAGCGCGCCGCGGCACTCGTGCGCGCGGCGGGACGCGGCGACGACTTCCTCGCGCGGCGAGCAAGCGAACTCTCCGGCGGCGAAGCGCAGATTGCGGCGCTCGTGCGCGTGCTGCAACTCGAACCGCAAGTGCTGCTGCTCGACGAACCCACGGCGTCGCTCGACCCCGAGTCGTCGCGCGCCATCGAATCGCTCGTGCTCGCATGGTTCGAGGCCTGCGACAGCGGTACGACCCAACGCGCCGCGATCTGGGTCTCGCACGATCCCGCCCAGGCGCAACGCGTCAGCAACCGGCATCTCACGATGCGCGCCGGCGTGCTCGGCGGAATGGACGCGAACGCAGAAACGGACGCGAACGCAGAAGCGCCCGCCGCCGCGGCCACGGCGCCGCCAGAAACCCGGCCCCGGCACGAAGGCAAGCAACCCGCGACGCAGCCCGATCCGACCATTCCGAAGGAGTCCCCGCGATGAACACGAGTCTGCAAAACCTCAGCCTCGTCGACGTCGGCATCGCGGCGTTGCTGATCGTGGTGAACGGCGCGGTGTCGGTGCTGCTCAAGCTCGATCTCGAACGCAAGCTCGCCTGGGCCGCGGTGCGCACCGTGGTGCAGCTGCTCGCGATCGGCTACGTGCTCGGATGGGTGTTCCAGTACGACCGCTGGTACGCCGTGCTGCCGTTGATGGCGCTGATGACGCTGATCGCGGGCTTCGCGGGCGCGCAGCGCGGCTCGCGCACCTATGCGGGCCAGCGCGCGGACAGCATCGTCTCGATTTGGGTCAGTTCGTGGCTCGTGGCGGCCGTCGGGCTCTTCGTCGTGATTCGCATTCGGCCGTGGTACGCGCCGCAATACGCGATTCCGATACTCGGCATGATTCTCGGCAACACGCTGACCGGTGTGTCGCTCGGCGTGGAGCGCATGACCGAAGAACTCACGGCCCGGCGCGACCGCGTCGAAATGGCGCTCGCACTAGGCGCGACGCGTTGGGAAGCGGCGCAGGAGCCCGCGCGCCAGGCGGTGCGGGCCGGCATGATTCCCACGCTCAACCAGATGGCCGTGGTGGGCGTGGTCAGCCTGCCCGGCATGATGACGGGCCAGGTGCTCGCGGGGCAATCGCCGCTGCAGGCCGTGCGCTACCAGATCGTGATCATGTTCCTGATCGCCGCGTCGTCGGCGCTCGGTACCGTGGGCGCCGTGCTGCTTACCTACCGGCACCTGTTCTCGGCCGAGCACCGCTTTCTCGCGGCGCGGCTCGTGGAGCGAACGGCGGGCCGCGCCTAGCGTTTGGCAGACACGCTGACCTGCGTGCCGTCAGTGAGCGTGACGGTCTTCACCGTGCCATTGGTGGGCATCGCGAAGCGCAGCACCTGGTTCGTCGCTGCGAAGGTCGGACAGGTCAGCGTCTTGCCGCCGCTCTTCACCGTCGCCTTGCCGCGCGGCGCCTGCGCCTGGAAGCTCAACTGCACGGTAGCCGTGCCGTCGCTCGCGACGATGGGCGCAAGGCGAATCCGCGTCTGACGCAGCAGCGCCCCGTTCGCGTCGAGCGGCAGGTCCGCGTAGCCGGGGCATTGGTTGTTCACGCTCACGGAGCCGCCGGGCGGCACGGTCTTCCACGTGAAGTCGTCGGTCTGGCCGGACCGCAGCGTGCGCGTCTCCTGCGCGTTGCCGAACTCCTTCGACACGACCTTGACGGTGTACTGGATGGGACCGTCGGGCGGCGTCTGCGACGTCACCTTGACGGGCGGCGCGGCCTCGGCCTTCGTCATGAATCCGCCTCCCGAAACGACGGCAAGTACGGCTGCGGTAACAACGGCCCGGCGTGTACGGCGGGAGCTCATACCTCACCTCCTTGTTGTGGCGCCGCGCCATCGCGCGTTCAAACGGCCACGCATGCGGCGCGGTGCTGCCTTCCAGTCTTAGGGTGTCCTGCCAGTCTAACGCCACCCTGCGACGGCCGCGACGCGCACCGATTCAGGTATTCCCCCGCTTGTCGCCGCGCGTTTTTTGCGCGTGGCCCCGCCGCCCGGACCCGCGCATGAACCCCGCATGAGCCCCGCATGAGCCCATGTGCCGTGCTCAGAACCCCGACAGCACGACCTTCCCGATGGCGCGCCCCGCCTCCAGCAGTTGATGCGCATGCCTCACGTTCTGCGCGTTGATCGTGCCCAGATGCTGGCCTACGGTGGTGCGCAGCGTGCCCGCATCCACGAGGCGCGCGACTTCGCCCAGCAGACGGTGCTGTTCGATCATGTCGGGCGTGCCGAACATGGAGCGCGTGAACATGAACTCCCAGTGAAAGGACGCGCTCTTCGCCTTGAGCAGTTCGACCGGCACGGGCTTCGCGTTCTCGACGATCGTGCAGATGGCGCCCTGCGGCTTCACGATCTGCGCGGCGGCCGGGAAGTGGGCGTCCGTGTCGTTGAAGAGCAGCACGTAGTCCACCTGTTCGAAGCCTGCCGCTTTCATCTGCGCGGGCATGTCGCCGTAGTGGTCGACGATGTGGTCCGCGCCGAGCCCGCGCGCCCATTTCGCCGATTCGGGCCGCGACGCCGTGGCGATCACCGTGAGCTTCGCGAGCCGTTTCGCGAGCTGGATGCCGATGGAGCCCACGCCGCCGGCGCCGCCCACGATCAGCACGGACCGGCCCGCATCGGCGCCTTCCGGCGACACGCCGAGCCGGTCGAACAATGCCTCCCACGCCGTGATCGCGGTGAGCGGCAAAGCTGCGGCGTGCGTGAAGTCGAGCGAGGCGGGCTTGCTGCCCACGATGCGTTCATCCACGACGTGGTATTCGCTGTTCGCGCCCGGCCGCGTGATGCTGCCCGCGTAGAACACCGGGTCGCCCACCTTGAAGAGTTCGACCTCGGGGCCTACGGCGGCCACCGTGCCCGCAGCGTCCCAGCCTAGGATGCGCGGCGCTTTCTCCACCGTGTCTTTCGGTGCACGCACCTTGTAGTCCACGGGATTGACGGAGATCGCCTCGACTTTCACGAGTAAATCGCGCCCTTGCGGCTCGGGCGTGGGGACGTCCACGTCGACGAGTGCTTCGGGATGGTCGACGGGCAGATAACGATAAAGACCAACAGCTTTCATCCGAGGCTCCTTGCTGGAATGGAATGGTGCGCCGGGCGCGGCACATGCCACGAGCGCGGCTGACGGCAGTCCGCTTCCCCCGATCTCGGCTCGCGTGCCCGGGGCTATACGTCGCCATACGTCGCTATACGACGCTATACGTCAATGTATGCCGTTGTATGCGGCTGCGCGCTTCAGTTCTTCACGCCAAGCCGTTTTTTCATGGTCGCGGTAATGCGCTGGCGCGTCTTCGCATAACCGGCCCACGGGTCCTGCCGCAACGCGTCCAGCCGCTCGTGAAGATTCGCGATCGTCCATTGGTCGCCGGCCGTGGTGCCGGGAACCTCGTCCCACGTGATCGGCACCGAGACACCGAGCCCCGGCCGCGCACGCACCGAATACGCGGCGATGGTGCTCGACCCCCGGTTGTTGCGCAGGTAGTCCACGAATATCTTGCGCTTGCGATTCTGCGGGCCCATCTTCGCGCTGAACCGGTCCGGCAGCGTAGCGGCCATATGCTGCGCGACAGCCTGCGAGAAGGCTTTCACCTCGTCCCAGCCGGCCCGCGGCGTGAGCGGCACGACCACATGCAAGCCCTTGCCGCCGCTCGTCTTGCAAAACGATTCGAGGCCCAGTTCAGTGAGGATCGTTCGCGTGAGTTCCGCGGCTTCGATCATGCGGTCCCAGCCGAGTGCCGGGTCGGGGTCGAGATCGAACACCATGCGCTCGGGCCGCTCGATGTCCGTGACGAGCGCGTTCCACGTGTGCAGCTCGATCACGCCCATCTGCGCCGCGCCCACGAGGGCCTCGACGCTGTCGATGGTCAGGAGCGGCGCGTGGCCCGGATCGAGGCCCGCGTGCTGCGTGATGTGCGGAATCTCCAGCTTCTGCGCGTGCTTCTGGAAGAACAGTTCGCCGCCAATGTCGTCGGGCGCGCGCACGAGCGAAACGGGCCGGTCCTGCAGATGGGGCAGCAGCCACGGCGCCACCCACTCCCAGTAATGAACGAGGTCGAGCTTGCGCGTGCCGCTGTCGGGGTCGATCACCCGATCGGGATGCGAGATGCGGACGCCCGCCACCTCGGCCGATGCACTGCGCGAGCGGGCTTTCGACGCAGCGGATGCGCCCGATGCCGCCGACGACGTACCGCGTGCAGCAGGTGCAGTACGTGCTGCCTTCTTCGAGCGGGAGGGCTTTCCCACTGTTTCCCCGGTCTGCTGCATGGTGTCCTCCTCATTCGAACGGTCCTGTGCCGGTTCATCCGCGGATGCCGCCGCATGCACCGGCGCTTCGCGGCTCACCTGACGCGCGGGCTTGTCGCGGCGCAGGCTCACGAACGAGGCCTGGCGCACGAGGCCGTCGCCCGTCCACTGCGCGAAATTGCACTCGCAGACGAGTTCGGGCTTCACCCAGTGCACGGGCGTGCTGCTGCGCTCGCGCGGCATGGTCGCAAACGCCATGCGCTGCGTTTCGAGCGCGTCGAGTTCCTTCTTCACGGCGCGCAGCCTGGCGGCGTCGAAGCCCGTGCCGACCCGGCCCGCGTACTGGAGCTTGCCCTTCGCGTCATAGACGCCGAGCAGCAGCGAACCGAACGCCGCGCGGCTGCCCGCGGGCTCGGTATAGCCGCCGATCACGAACTCCTGCCGTTGCCGGCACTTCAGCTTGATCCACGACGACGCCCGCGCCGACGTGTAATGGCTCTCGGCGCGCTTGGCGATGATGCCTTCGAGTCCGTTCGCGCAGGCGCCTTGCAGCAGTTCGTCGGGATTCACCGCGAAGTCCTCGGAAAAACGCAGCAGCCCGTGGGTGCGCTCGTCGACGTCGGCAAGGAGTGCGCGCAGGATCGCGCGCCGCTGCACGAGCGGCACGCCGCGCAGGTCGTAGCCGTTGAGAAACGGCACGTCGAACACGAAGATCGTGATGTCCTGGGGACGGTTTGCGTCGAACGCGTTCTGCAGCGCCTGGAAGTCCGGCATGCCGTGACGGTCTAGCACCACCGCCTCGCCATCGAGCCACGCGCATTCGAGGTCCAGCCGCTCGAACGCGCGCGCCTGGCGGCTGAACTTCGCGGTCCAGTCGTTGCCGGTGCGCGTGAAAATGCGCACCGGCTCTTTGCGTGCGTGATGGTCGATGCGCGCGAGTACGCGATAGCCGTCGAACTTGATCTCATAGACCCAGTCGTTGCCGGGCGGCGCGAATTCGACGAGCGTGGCGAGCTGCGGCTTGAGCGTGGCCGGCAACGCCGCCTTTACCGCGCCTTCGATGCCGGGCTCGCGCGCAAGCTCGCGCAGCGACTCGGTGTTGCGCGTGGCAACGATGTCGGGGCGGTCGGCCTTCGATGACTGCTTTGATCGGCGGATGGTGCCTGCGCTGTTGCGGCGTGCCGCGCCCGCAGTGCTGGCTGGGCCCGCGGCACCCGCAGGCCGCGCCGCCGCTGCACCGCGTGGCGAAAGCACGCTGCCGGGCCGTTCGGCGAGCACGTCGTACTCGTCGGTGCGGCGCGCCTCTTCGTCGTGCTCCTTGATGAGCAGCCACTGCTCCTTGTCGCCGCTGCCGCGCATACCGCTTCGCACGAGCGTCCAGCCGCCGTGCAGCTTCGCGCCTTCGAGCCTGAACTTGAGCTTGCCCGCGCGGTAAGACTCGAGCGCCTCCTTTTCGCTGCCCGCGGGCTCCCACACGCCACGGTCCCAGACGAGCACCGTGCCCGCGCCGTAGTTGCCTTCGGGAATCTCGCCCTCGAAGCTGCCGTATTCGATGGGATGGTCTTCGACATGAACCGCCAGCCGCTTCACCGACGGATCGAGACTCGGCCCCTTCGGTATTGCCCACGACTTGAGCGTGCCGTCCAGCTCGAGCCGGAAATCGTAGTGAAGCCGCCGCGCGTCGTGCTCCTGGATCACGTAGGACAGCGCATGGCCGTTGCCGCGCCGCTTCGCGCGCGCAGTGGCGGCGGTCTTTCCTGTACCTGTACCGCGCGTACCGCGAGCGGCACGCTTCGGCGCGCCGGAGGGCTCCGGCGTGGCATCGAAGCGGCGTTTGCGCTGATAGGTGTCGAGTTTGCCGGCCATGCCCGTTTGCCTTTGCTTGTGCGTTTGCCTCCACCTGCTGCTGCGCCTCGCGCCATCAGGCCGCGTGCCGCTTTCTGTGCGGCGTTTCCTTGCGCGCGGTCTCGCTGGTTTTGCGGCCTGTGCCGCGCGAGGTCGAGCGCGCCGTTGTGCGGCCCGTGCCGCGCGCGGCGGCGTGGCTGCTTCGCGCAGTCGTGCCGTTTGTCGCACGGGTTGTCGTGCCTGCGCCGTCGTCGCGCGCACGGCTACGCGATTTGCCGCGCTTGCCGTCCTCCGATGCTTCGCCGCCCGACGGGTCGTCGTCCGGCTCTTCGTCGTGCGCGGCTCGCCCGCTCCCTCGGCCCTTACCGCGCCCGAGGCTGCGCCGCAGCAGCTCCGAAAGATCCAGGATGTCGGCGCTACGCCGCGGCCGCGGCTCTTCCGGCGTTTCGATCTCTTCGGTCTTGCCTTCGCGGATCTTGCGCTCGACGACTTCGAGCACGTCGTCGCGGAACGTGTCGTGATAGCGCTCGGGGTTCCAGTCCTCGCTCATGTCGTCGATCAGCTTTTTCGCCATGTCCAGCTCGCGGGCCGTCACGCCGGCCTTCTTCGCGTCTTCGGGCGGCAGCGTGAGTTCGCTCACGGGCCGGATCTCGTCGGCCCAGCGCAGCGTGTTGAGCGCGAGCACGGGCCCGAGCGGCACGAGCGCCGCGAGATGCTGCTTGTTGTGCATGACCACGCTCGCCACACCGATCTTGCCCGACGCCTTCAAGGCTTCGCGCAGCAGCGCGTAGACCTTCTCGCCCTTGCGGTCCGGCGCGAGGAAGTACGGCGTTTCGAGATAGAGGAACGAGATGGCGGGGGCATCCACGAAGGCGAGGATGTCGACGGTCTGCGTGGATTCGGGGTTCGCCGCGCGGATCTCGTCGTCGGAAAGCACGACGTACTTTTCCTTTTCGTACTCGTAGCCGCGCACGATCTGCTCGCGCGGCACGTCCTTGCCGGTGCGCTTGTTGATCTGCCGGTAGCCCACCGGGTCCATGGACCGCTTGTCGAGCAGATGAAAGCTCACGTTCTCCGAACGCGTCGCCGGAAACAGCTGCACCGGCACGTGCACGAGGCCGAAACTGATCGCGCCTTTCCAGATCATGCGTGACATGTTGCGCTCCCAGGTCTTGAACGAAGAACCAAGCAGCATGCGTGCCTGAGCACCTGAAGCCAGTACGGGTCGCGACAGGGCCACCTCGAGCCGCCACGCGCCGCTTAGCGCCGCCCGGAGCCGCCGGCGCTCGCTCAAGCGGAACAGCGGCAAGTCCGCGCGAGGCGCGTTGGCCCTGGGTTGGCCCTGGGTTGGCCCTGGGTTGGCCCTGGGTTGGCCCTGGGTTGGCCCTGGGTTGGCCCTGGGTTGGCCCTGGGTTGGCCCTGTGTTGGCCCTGTGTTGGCCCTGTAACGCCTGCGCCACGGCGTGCAAAAGCTGCCGATGACCAGGAACGCCAGCACGACACCGACTCCCGAGCCGCAGACCCGCCCCCGCTGCCACGGCACCGGATCGCCCGCCCCGAACCGTTACAATAGCCGGATTTTCCGCGCCCCTTCTTCTCCGACTATCCCGCCTCGCGCGCAGTTGCATAGCCCATGAATCTCGTCATCCAGGCCTCGTCGCCGTTCAACCCGGCCCACCAGAAACCGCTCGTCGCGCTGGCACGCGGCCGCCGCGCTGTCGAAATCGACGCGCACGCCATTCGTATCGAAGACGCCGATCCGGCGCAGCGTCCCGACCTCGATGTCTATTGCACCACCCACGCGCTCGACTACGCCTTCGTGGAGCCGGGCCGCTCGCTCGCGGACTTCGGGCTCGTGACCATGGACATGGACTCCACGCTCATCACGATCGAATGCATCGACGAGATTGCGGATTTCTGCGGGCTGAAGGCCGAGGTGTCGGCGATTACGGAAGCCGCGATGCGCGGCGAGATTCAGGACTTCAACGAAAGTCTGACGCGCCGCGTCGCCCTGCTCGCGGGGCTCGACGCGAACGTGCTCGGGCGCGTCTACGAAGAGCGGCTGCGCCTTTCGCCCGGCGCCGAACGCATGCTGGCCGGCGCGAAGGCTGCGGGCCTGAAAACGCTGCTGGTGTCGGGCGGCTTCACGTTCTTCACGGAACGGCTCAAGGGGCGGCTCGGCCTCGACTACACGCGCGCCAATACGCTCGAAATCGTGGACGGCAAGCTCACGGGCAAGGTGGTGGGCGAGATCGTGAACGCCGACGTGAAGGCGCGCACGCTGCTCGAAACCTGCAAGGAAATGGGCATCGACCCGCGCCGCGCCATTGCGATGGGCGACGGCTCGAACGACCTCAAGATGATGGCGGCGGCCGGACTTTCGGTGGCGTTCCGCGCCAAGCCCGTGGTGCGCGAGGCCGCCAGCGTGGCCTTCAACTTCGTCGGCCTCGACGGGCTGTTGCGCCTGTTCTGACATTTCGGGCGGCGTGGCGGCTCATGTTCGCCGCCTGACTTCGCCGCCCCCGACTCACCTCGTCACACGACATTGGCCGCGTTGCCGGTTGCCGTTGCCGCATAAGGCGGCGATCAGCAAGGCCGCAACGCCTTCGCTAGCCGAGGCTGATCCAGCCTGACCCAAGCTGACCCAGGTTAATCGAGCGCCGCGAGACAGCGTTCGATATCGGCCTGCAGATCGGCCTCGTCCTCGAGTCCCACGTAGAAGCGCACCAGCGTGCCGCGATGCGGCCAGCGGCTCGCGCTGCGCATCGACGCCACGTCGTACGGCATGGCCAGACTGTGCGCGCCGCCCCAGCTCCAGCCGAGCGAGAACAGCTCCAGCGATTCGCAGAACGTGTCGATCTGCGCGGGCGTGTAGCGTTCGTCGAACACCACCGAAAAGAGGCCGCCTGCGGCGCTGAAATCGCGCGCGAAAAATTCGTGACCCGGGCAGTCGGGCAGCGCGGGATGCAGCACAGCCGCAATCTCGGGGCGCGTCTTCAGCCACTTCGCGAGTGCGAGCGCGCTGCGGTCGTGCTGCTCGAAACGCACCTTCATGCTGGGCAGGCTGCGCAGGATCAGCGAGCAATCGTCCGACGACACGCCGATGCCCATGCGCATGCGCGCGAGCTTGAGCTTCAGGTGCAGTTCCTTGTCCGCGGTGATGGTGGCGCCCATCAGCACGTCGCCGCCGCCCGACTGGTACTTCGTGAGCGCCTGCACCGAAATGTCCACGCCGTGTTCGAACGGACGGAACGCGAGGCCGGCCGACCAGGTGTTGTCGATCGCGGTGATCACGTTGCGTGCGCGCGCGACGGTGGTGATGGCCTGCACGTCGGGCACTTCCATCGTGACCGAGCCCGGCGCCTCCAGCCAGATGAGCTTCGTTTCCGGGCGGATCAACCCGGCAATGCCCGCGCCGATCATCGGATCGTAGTAGCGCGCCGTGAGGCCGAAGTCGTGCGCGAGCCACTCGGCGTGGTCGCGGTTCGGCGAGTAGACGTTGTCGGGAATAAGCACGTCGTCACCCGCCTTCACGATGCCGAAGTACACGTTCGAGATGGCCGAGAGCCCCGAGGGCTGGAGCAGCGCGTGATTGCCGCCCTCGATCGCGGCAAGCCGCTGCGCGAGCGTGAGCGAGGTGGGCGTGGCATGCAGGCCGTAGCGCCACTGCGCGTCGTTGCGCCAGTCGAGCGCACGCAAGGTGGCGAGATCGGGAAAGACGACGGTGGATGCCCTCGTGACGGGCACGGCGAACGACTCGAAGCCCGGCGTAAGCTGGTCTTCGGCGCGCACGATGCGGGTCTGGAGGCGGCGGTTCGGCCTGGAAGGCGGTTGGGTCATGGCAGCGAGCGCGACGGGAACGTTATTGGATGAGGATGGTAGCGGCGCGAGCGGACTGAATGACCGATGCCCGGCACGCGCTGCGTAGACTGAAGATTAGCCGAGGTCGCGGTGCGCAAGGTGCCATGTGCAAGGTGCCATGTGCAAGGTGCCGCCAATGCGGCCGCGACGTGGATACTGTTAGCGGGACAGCACCGCGCGCAGTACCCGGCCGCGCAATGCTTGCCCTCCAGGGCCATCGGTGCGCGATCAATCGCCGATGGTGAGATTGCTCACGCCGCCCACGGCATGCGCGCCGGCAGCAGGCGCCGACGACGAGGCCGCCGCCGCACCCACCGGCGGCGCCGCTGCGGGCTGGGACGGTGCAGCCGCCGCCGGGGCTGGGCCGTGCCCTTGCCCCTGCACTTGCGCCGCGGGCTGGGCGGCCCCGGCAGGCACCGGTTGTCCCGCCGCCAGCGGATGCAGGTCGAACGGTTGCGGGTCCGAATCGTCGACGTTCATGCGATCGCCTTGCAGCACGCCGTCTGGCCCGAACTTGCCGACCCAGTTGCCGGTGATGTGCGTGCCGTCGTTCGATTCCTCGACTTCCAGCGTGTCGCCTTCGCGGTCGCCGGCAATCAGGATGACTTCGCCCGTGTCGGTGAACTGATACTCGCCGTGCACGCCGGAAGGATCGTCGGTCTTCGGTCCGAGCCGCAGCACGATGGCACGCTTGCCGAGCGTGCCCGTGTAGCGCGGGAACTTCGCGAATTCCGGGCTGGGCTTGAGCGGCAACGGGATGGGCGGCGGCGCGGCGAGTTCCTTGACGGCGTCGCTTTGCGCTTGCGCGGCGAGCGGCACGCTAGCGCTCAGGGTGGCCGCGAGCAGCGCGAAGGTCAATGCGAAGGCCCTGGCGTGGCCAGACCTGACGCGGCCCGACCCGGCTCCCTTCGAGCCGGTCGCGCTCATCGCATCGCACTCGCCCGCCGCACTCCGTGCAACGGTCGCGAACTTCGCCAGCCGGTCGGCGATTCCCATGCTGCCCAACTTCGTTGCCTGCAATCCTTCCATCAGCCCTCTTCCTTGCGGCCGCCGCGCCTTGCCCATCGCTTGCCGGCGTGCCGCGTATTCAGATCCGTTCGAACACGGCGGCAATGCCCTGCCCGCCGCCGATGCACATCGTCACGAGCGCGTAGCGGCCGCCGATGCGCTGCAGCTCGTACAACGCCTTCACCGTGATCAGCGCGCCCGTCGCGCCGATGGGATGCCCCAGCGAAATGCCGGAGCCGTTCGGGTTCACCTTCGCGGGATCGAAGCCGAGTTCGTTGCTCACCGCGCAGGCCTGCGCCGCGAAGGCCTCGTTCGCTTCGATCACGTCGAGGTCGCCCACCGTGAGACCCGCGCGTTCGAGCGCCTTGCGCGAAGCCGGCACGGGGCCGATGCCCATGTAGGCGGGATCGACGCCCGCGTGCGCGTAAGCGACGAGGCGCGCGAGCGGCTTCACGCCGCGCTGCTGCGCGACGTCGGCGGACATCAGCACGACGGCCGCGGCCGCGTCGTTGATGCCCGACGCGTTGCCGGCCGTCACCGTGCCGTCTTCCTTCGCAAACACCGGCCTCAACTTCGTGAAGTCCTCCGGCGACGCCTCGGCGCGCACGTGTTCATCGGTGTCGAAGACGGTCTCGCCTTTCTTCGACGCCATCGTGATGGGCAGAATCTGGTCCTTGAAGTAGCCGTTCGCGATGGCGCGTGCCGCGCGGCGGTGCGATTCGAGCGCGAGCGCGTCCTGCGCCTCGCGCGTGACACCGTACCTGCGCGCCACGTTCTCCGCCGTCACGCCCATATGCACCGACTGGAACGGGTCGTTGAGCGCGCCCACCATCATGTCGACCAGACGCGCGTCGCCCATGCGCTGGCCGAATCGCGCCGCGGGCATCGAATACGGCGCGCGGCTCATGCTCTCGGCGCCGCCGCCGATCGCGATGTCCGCATCGCCGAGCAGGATGCTCTGAGCCGCCGAGACGATGGCCTGCAGACCCGAGCCGCAGAGCCGGTTCACCGTGAGCGCCGGCACGTGTTGCGCGACGCCGCCGTTGAGCGCGGCCACGCGCGCGAGGTACATGTCCTTCGCTTCGGTGTGCACGACGTTGCCGAACACCACATGGCCCACCTCGTCGCCCGACACCTGCGCGCGCGAGAGCACCTCGCGCACCACGCGCGCGCCGAGATCGGTGGGCGCAAAGTCCTTGAGGCTGCCGCCAAAATCGCCGATAGCGGTGCGCACACCGCTTGCCACTACGACTTCCCGTTGCATTGTCTGTCTCCCTTTTTGTGCTGCGAATGTACAAGCGTTGAGAAGGTATCGCTCAGCCTGCGAGGGCGCGTTCGACCGTCTCGCGTAGCGGAATGGGCGCGACGGCACCGAAGCCCCGAGTGGAGAGTGCGGCCGCCACGTTCGCGTAACGCGCTGCGGCGAACGGGTCGTCGCCCGCTACGAGGCGCGCCACGAAGGCGCCGCCGAAGCAGTCGCCGGCGCCCGTGGCATCCACCGCATCCACGACATGGCCCGGCACGACGCGGCGCTCGTCCGGCGTCGCGACATACGCGCCGTCCCGGCCCAGCTTGAGCGCGACCACGCGCGGCCCGTGTGCGAGCAGAAAGTCCACGATCTCGTCGCGGCCCGTGAGCCCGGTGAGCGCGGTCACGTCGTCCCAGCTCGGCAGGCAGATGTCCGTTTGCCGGATCGCTTCGAGCATCACGGCGCGCGCCCGCGCGAGCGGCCAGAGTTTGAGCCGCAGGTTCGTATCGAAACTCACGCGCACGCCGTTCGCCCGCGCATGGTCGATGGCGGCCAGCGCAGCGTCGCACGCGGACACGCTGATCGCGAGACTGATGCCGGAGAGGTGCACGACCTGGGCGGCCGCAATCGCATCCAGTGGCAGGTCCCGCGGCGCGTAACGGCTCGCCGCCGAACCCGCGCGCAGATAGTCGAACTCATGGCCCGACGGCCCGTGCGAGACGAAGTACACGCCCGTGGAGGCGCCGCCGTCGGTGCGTACATACGACGTATCGACACCTTCGCGCTGCCACAGATCGAGCAGCAGGCGCCCGAAATGATCGCTGCCCACGGCGGACACGAAGCCCGTCGCCGCGCCCTGGCGCGCGGCCGCAATGCAGAAGTTCGACGTGTCGCCGCCGAAACCCTGCAGGTACTCGGGCGCGTTCGGGGACACCTGGTTGAACTCGATCATCGCCTCGCCGAGCGCGAGGATCTGCGGTGTGCCGTGACCTGTGGAAGCTGCCGGACCCGTGGATGCCATGGCTCAGACCTCGCCCCACAGGTCGTGGCCGTCCGCGCCCGTGATCTTCACGGAAACGAAATCGCCCACCTTGTAGCGCTTCGAGGGCTTCGAAGGCGGCGCCACGTAGACCACGCCGTCGATCTCGGGCGCGTCCGCGGCCGTGCGGCCAATGCCGCCGTCGGCGTTCACTTCGTCGACGAGCACCTTCAGCGTTTTGCCGACCTTGCGCTGAATGCGTCTGGCCGACACGGCTTCGGCCACTTCCATGAAGCGCGCGCGGCGCGCCTCGCGCACGTCGTCTGGCAAGGCGCCGTCCAGCTCGTTCGCGCTCGCGCCTTCCACCGGCGAGTAGGCGAAGCAGCCCACGCGGTCCAGTTCGGCTTCGCGGATGAAGTCGAGCAGCGTTTCGAACTGCTCCTCGGTCTCACCGGGAAAGCCCGCGATGAACGTGCTGCGGACGGTGAGCTCCGGGCACACCTTGCGCCAGGCCTGCACGCGCTCGAGCGTCTTTTCGGCGTTGGCGGGCCGCTTCATGCGCTTCAACACCTCGGGGTGCGCGTGCTGGAACGGCACGTCGAGATACGGCAGCACGTGGCCCTTGAGCGGCCCTTCGGCCATCATCGGAATGATTTCGTCGACGTGCGGATACGGGTAGACATAGTGCAGCCGCACCCACGCGCCGTACTGCGCGGCCAGTTCGCCGAGCGCGCCCACCAGCTCGGTCATGCGCGTCTTGAGCGGCCGGCCGTTCCAGAAGCCCGTGCGGTACTTCACGTCCACGCCGTAGGCGCTCGTGTCCTGCGAGATGACGAGCAGTTCCTTCACACCGGAGCGGAACAGATTCTCGGCTTCGAGCATGACTTCCGCGACGGGGCGCGAGACGAGGTCGCCGCGCATCGACGGAATGATGCAGAAGGTGCAGCGATGATTGCAGCCTTCGGAGATCTTGAGATAGGCGTAGTGGCGCGGCGTGAGCTTGACGCCCGCGGCCGGCACGAGATCGACGAACGGGTCGTGCGGCTTGGGCAAATGGCTGTGCACGGCCTGCATCACCTCGCCCACGGCATGCGGCCCCGTCACGGCCAGCACCTTCGGATGCACTTCCTCGATGAGACCCGTGCCGCTCGCGCTCTTCTTTGCGCCCAGGCACCCGGTCACGATCACCTTGCCGTTTTCGGTGAGCGCTTCGCCGATGGCGTCGAGGCTTTCCTGCACCGCCTCGTCAATGAAGCCGCAGGTGTTGACGACGACGAGATCGGCGCCGTCGTAGGTGCCCGAAATCTCGTACCCTTCGGCACGCAGCTGGGTGATGATCTGCTCGGAATCGACGAGGGCCTTGGGGCACCCCAGGCTGACGAAGCCTACTTTGGGCACGGCGGGCTGGGCGGAATCGCTGGATGAAGCGGGGGAAAGGCTGGGCGGCATAAGAGAGGTCCGACGCAATGACGACAATGGCGGCGAGACAGTGGCACACGGTCACGCGTGCGCCGCCTCGCGGAGTTCCTCGCGCGCGGCGGGCGCCGGCGCGTAACCCCGTATTGTACCGCGCGGGGCTGTGGGAGGCGCCCGGCTGGTTCGGTGCGAGGGGGCGCTGGGCGCGCCTTGTGTAGCAGCGCCCGCCGGTTCGGTCGCAACGGAATCGACTGCGTTGCGCGGGCCACGCTTGCCCCGGCGCAACGCAGCGGCTCACGGCTATGTGTCGCGGCTTTCGGTCTGCCTTCAGACCGAAAGCCGCCATGTTTGCCGCGGTTCGCCGCGGTTCACCTTTACTTGCTCTCCGGTTCCTTATCCGGATTCGGTTCGCCGCGCGCCGTTCCGGCCGAAGGCGAAGCGGAACCGCTGCTGCCGCCCGCGCCCGGGGCGCCCCCCGGCTGCTTGAACGGGAAGCTGCTGAACATGGTCTTCGCCTGGTTCTGCATCTGCTCCTGCATCTGCACGAACATGTTCTTCGACTGCTCGATGTAGCTCGTCATCATGCCCTGCATCATCGGCGCCTGCATGTTCATGAACTGGGACCAGACCTCCGGGTTCATCGCGTTGCCTTCGTACAGGTTCTTCGACTGGTCGGCGAGCTTGTTCTGGATGTCGATGAACGCCTGAATGTTCTTCTCCAGGTACGTGCCCATCATGCCCTGCATCGCGTGGCCGTAAAAACGGATGATCTGCGAGAGCATGGACGACGAGAACATCGGCAGCCCGCCGCTCTCCTCCTCGAGGATGATCTGCAGCAGGATGCTGCGCGTCAGGTCCTCATTCGTCTTCGCGTCGATGACCTTGAAATCCTCCTGGTCGAGCACGAGCTGCTTGACGTCGGTCAGCGTGATGTACGTGCTCGTTTCAGTGTCATACAGCCGACGGTTGGGATACTTCTTGATCAGTCGTTCGGCGCTCTTCTTTGTAGTCGTCATGTATCGCCCTTTCGCGCGTAACAGCGCAGAAACGGCGCCCGCCCGGCGCACGGCCATCCGTGCGCGAACATCGCGCCGCCAACCTTCTTCTGATCCGTGGGCGCCCTTGCAGCACCGGGCGCCGGCAGGATCAGCCCATGTGCAGACCGCCGTTCAGCGAGAAGTCCGCGCCGGTCGCAAAGCCCGACTCGTCCGACGCCAGCCACCCGACGATCGATGCAATCTCGTCCGGCGAGCCGAGACGGCGCACCGGAATCGTGGCGACGATCTTCTCCAGCACGTCGGGACGGATCGACTTGACCATGTCGGTGCCGATGTAGCCCGGCGACACGGTATTGACGGTCACGCCCTTGGTCGCCACTTCCTGGGCAAGCGCCATCGTGAAGCCGTGAATGCCGGCCTTCGCGGTGGAATAGTTGGTCTGGCCGAACTGCCCCTTCTGCCCGTTGACCGACGAGATATTGATGATGCGTCCCCAGCCGCGCTCCACCATGCCGTCGATCACCTGCTTGGTCACGTTGAAGAGACTCGTGAGGTTGGTGTCGATCACCGCCGTCCAGTCTTCGTGCGTCATCTTGCGGAACACGACGTCACGCGTGATGCCCGCATTGTTGACGAGTACGTCGACCTCGCCCACTTCGGCCTTCACCTTGTCGAACGCTTCGCGCGTGGACTCCCAGTCCCCAACGTTACCTTCCGACGCGACGAAATCGTAGCCGAGCGCCTTCTGGTCTTCGAGCCATTTCACGCGGCGCGGCGACTTCGGACCGCATCCGGCAATCACCCTGAAACCCTGCTTGTGCAGGCGCTGGCAGATGCTCGTGCCAATGCCGCCCATGCCGCCCGTTACATATGCAATTCGTTGTGACATAAACCACGCTCCGTTATCGTTTTCGGGGCACCGACTGGCGGCCCCATGCCTCGCCCCTCTACCGCTCCTCCTGCTGACCTCGGATGCTGCGCCTACCGGCTCCTACCCGCTGCTGCCTACTGCTGCCCGCCACGCCGCCGCACCGTGCGCGGCGGGCGGCGTAGCGCCGGTGAATCAATGCGGCATTACACGCGCTCGACAGCCAGCGCGACGCCCATGCCGCCGCCGATGCACAGCGAGGCGAGGCCGCGCTTCGCGTCGCGCTTCTGCATTTCGTGCAGCAACGTGACGAGAATCCGGCAGCCCGACGCGCCGATCGGGTGACCGATCGCGATGGCGCCGCCGTTCACGTTCACCTTCGACGTATCCCAGCCCATTTGCTTATGCACGGCGAGCGCCTGCGCAGCGAACGCTTCGTTGATCTCCATGAGGTCGAGGTCCTGCACCGACCAGCCTGCGCGTTCGAGACAGCGGCGCGAGGCCGGCACGGGGCCCATGCCCATCACCTTCGGGTCGACGCCCGCATTCGCATACGCCTTGATGCGTGCGAGCGGCGTGAGGCCCAGCGCTTCGGCCTTCTTCGCCGACATCACCACGACCGCCGCGGCGCCGTCGTTGATGCCCGAGGCGTTCGCAGCCGTCACCGTGCCTTCCTTGCTGAATGCGGGCTTGAGACCTGCCAGCGATTCGGCGGTCACGCCGTGGCGCACGAACTCGTCGGTGGCAAAGCGCAGCGGTTCGCCCTTGCGTTGCGGGATCTCGACGGGCACGATCTCGTCGTCGAAGCGGCCGGCCTTTTGCGCGGCTTCGGCCTTGTTCTGCGAGAGCGCCGCGAACGCGTCCTGCTCTTCGCGCGTGATGTTGTATTCCTTCGCGACGTTTTCGGCCGTCACACCCATGTGGTACTGGTTGTAGACGTCCCACAGGCCGTCCACGATCATGGTGTCGACGAGCTTCGCGTCGCCCATGCGAAAGCCGTCGCGCGAGCCCGGCAGCACGTGGGGCGCCGCGCTCATGTTCTCCTGGCCGCCTGCCACGACGATCTCGGCGTCGCCCGCGATGATCGCGTTGGCCGCCAGCATCACGGCCTTCAGGCCCGAGCCGCACACCTTGTTGATGGTCATGGCCGGCACCGCCGTGGGCAGGCCCGCCTTGATCGACGACTGGCGAGCCGGGTTCTGGCCGCTGCCCGCTGCGAGCACCTGGCCCATGATCACTTCGCTCACCTGCTCGGGCTTCACGCCCGCGCGCTCGAGCGCCGCGACGATCACCTTCGAGCCGAGTTCGGGCGCCGCGATCTTCGCGAGCGTGCCACCGAATTTGCCCACGGCAGTGCGGGCGGCCGATACGATCACGACATCAGTCATTTCAGGTTCCTTCGGGCATCAGTGCGCCGGGCGGCGCGAGCCCTTTGAGTTAAAAATCCGTCCGGCCAGGCGAATGGCCGATACGCCGTGCGCTTCAGTCGCGCTGCAGCACGTAGCGTCCTGGCGCCGGCTCGATCTCGGGAAACTCCGCCGAGCCGGGCTGCGTGCGCGCCTTGATCTTGCGTCCCGCGTACTGGTCGAGCCAACTCACCCATTCGGACCACCAGCTGCCGGGCACTTCCTCCGCCGCCTCGAACCATGCGTCGGCGTCTTCCGGCAGATGCTTGCCGTCGCCGCGCACAGTCCCGCGCACAGTCCAATAACTGCGCTTGTTTTTCGAAGGCGGATTGATCACGCCCGCAATGTGGCCCGACGCACCGAGCACGAATCGCAGCGGCCCCGTAAGGAGCGGCACCGAGGCGTACGCCGTGCGCCAGGGCACGATGTGATCTTCGCGCGAACCGTAGATGAAAGTGGGCACGTCGATGCGCGAGAGGTCGACCGGCTCGCCGCAGACGGTGAGCGCGCCCGGCTCGCGCAGCCGGTTCTCGAGATACGTATTGCGCAGGTACCACACGTACATCGGGCCCGGCAGGTTGGTCGAATCGCTGTTCCAGTACAGCAGGTCGAACGGTGCCGGGGTGCGCCCTTTGAGATAGTTGTCGACCACGTAGTTCCATACGAGATCGTTCGGACGCAGGAACGAGAACGTGTTCGCGAATTCGACGCCGCGCATCAGGCCCGGCATCGCGCCGTCCTTGCCGCCGATGGTCTGCTCGCGCATCTGCACGTGCGCCTCGTCGACGAACACGTCGAGCACGCCGGTGTCCGAGAAGTCGAGCATCGCGGTGAGCAGCGTCATCGAGGCGGCCGGATGTTCGCCGCGCGCAGCGGCCACGGCGAGCGCCGCAGCGAGCAACGTGCCGCCCACGCAGAAGCCAAGCGTATTGATCTGCTCGCGTCCGCTGATGCTGCGCACCGTTTCGATCGCGGTGAGCACCCCCTCTTCCACGTAGTGGTCCCAGCTCTTGTGCGCAATCGACGCGTCCGCATTGCGCCACGAAACCAGATAGACCTGGTGGCCCGACTCCAGCGCGTACGCGACGAGCGAATTCTCGGGCTGCAGATCGAGAATGTAGAACTTGTTGATACACGGCGGCACGATGAGCAGCGGCCGCTCGCGCACCGACGACGTACGCGGCTTGTACTGGATCAGCTGCATCAGGTCGTTCTCGAATACGACCGAGCCTTCCGTATTCGCAAGATTCTTGCCGACCACGAAGCGCGACTCGTCGGTCTGCGAAATCTTGCCGCGCTGCAGGTCGGCGAGCAGATTCATGACGCCCTGACGCAAGCTCTCGCCGTGACTCTCGAGCAGCGTCTTTTGCGCTTCGGGATTGAGTGCGAGGAAGTTGCTGGGCGAAGCGGCGGCGGTCCATTGCTGCACGGCGAAGCGAATGCGCTCGCGCGTCTTCGCGTCGGTCTGAAGCGCATCAACCAGCTCATGCAGATAGCGTGCGTTGAGCAGATACCACGCGGCCGTGAATGCATAGGCCGGCGTCGTCTTCCATGCGTCGGCCGAGAAGCGGCGGTCTTTGAGTTCGGGCGGGGTCTGGGCGGTGTCGGCTGCCTGTTGCAGCAGTTGCATCGCCTCGCGCGAATAGTCGGATTGGAGCGACTGCAAGCGCTCAGGCGCAATGGATGCCGTGGGCAGTTTCAACGCCTGCAATGCGGAGAACGGCGAGGACGCGAACGATGCGGCAGCCTTGGTGAAGTCGGGCATCGGCGGCATGGCCGGCATCGAAGGCATAGCGCCCGCGTTGAATGCCCCAGCCGCGCCCGGTGCGCCGAGCGGCCACCAGGGCCACGCGGACGCCGCACCTGCGCTTTCGTTCTTACCGGCACCGTTGGCACCATGGGCACCGGCGGCGCCATGGCGTGCCGCATTCGCCGCAACCGCGGCGCCTTCCTGCACCTGTTGAGTGGCAGCATTCGCGAGCGAACGCCAGGCATTGAGCCAGGCATCGAACATCTGCTGCATGCCGGCAGCGTCCGGCGAGGTTTGCTGCGTGCTGTGCGCCGAAGCGTTGTTACGCGAGGAAGCGGAGGAATCTCGTGATGCAGCCATACCTGCTGTTGACCGGTGTGCCCCGAAGGACGGGTTGAGAGGCAGGTTGCATGCGCACGGGCCGATTGCTCGCGACCTCGACGCCCTGTCCCGTGGATGGGAAACATTCTTGCTCCCCACCAAAAGCCATGTCAATGCTTGGTCCCGATTTTGCCGCAGTGCGATATTTTTTTTATTATCGTTTTCCCCCATCCGTTATGCTGCGCAGCAATTCGCGCACGCGCACGATGCGTAATGGGACGGCAAAGGGACGGCGAAGCCATGCGGGGCGGCCTCTTGCGACTGCCGCGCTGAGACAGGATGTCGCGAACATGCCGATATGTGCGGTGCCGCGCAGAACATGGCGTGCGACGGCTTCTGCGCAGATGCTGCATTCGACATGCGGCATGAGCGTAACCGGTTCGCTCGCGCCTTGTGCATTCGTCGTGCATTCGTCGTGCGATTGCAGCCGCCATACGTGATTGCAGCCGCGATACGTCAATGACTCCCGCAGTATCCATTCATCCGCACGTCCCGCATTTGCTCGCGCGGCGGCGAATTGATCGCACGGTCATGCCGCACGTCACCCCGCATGTCACCCTTCAATCGTTGAGCCAGATCATGGCCGCCATGCGTCCCGTCACGCGATCGCGCCGGTAAGAATAGAAGTGCTCGCGATCGGTGACTGTGCAGTGGTCGCCGCCTGCAATCGATTCAATGCCGATTGCATTCAGGCGCAAACGCGCGAGCGCCGGCAGGTTGGCCAGATATTTGTCGCGCGTATGCGGATGCGCGACGAACGCACTCGCCGTTCCGGCTGCGATGGCAGACGACGCTCTCGCCTGTCGCGACTCGTCCACATCGGGCAAGCTGTTCATGAAGACGTCACGCACGTCTGCGCCGACTTCGAACGCGGCCGGACCAATGGCGGGGCCGAGATAAACCTGAAGCGACTCGACCGCACAACCGGCCTGCGCGGCCACGCGTGCAGCGGTCTTTTCGATCACGCCCGCAGCAAGCCCACGCCAGCCCGCATGCGCGGCACCCACGGCACGTCCCGCCGGGTCGCAGATCAGCACCGGCATGCAATCGGCAACCATCACCACGCAGGCCACGCCTGCCCTGGTGGTCACGCTCGCATCGGCGCGCAGCGGCGTACCGTCCGTGTCCAGCGCGGAGAGCGCGTCTTCCGCCTGCACCACCTCGCTGCCGTGTATCTGTTCGAGCCATGCGGGCCGCGCGCCAGCGAGCGCGACGAGACGCGCGCGGTTGACCTCGACGTGCGCGAGATCGTCGCCGGTATGTGTGCCGAGGTTCAGGCCGCCGGGCCCGTCGGCGCCATCGCGCCAGCGGCCGTAGGGCGGCTCGCTCACACCGCCGTTGCGTGTCGTCACGCATGCGCGCACGCGTGACGAGACGGTCCAGCCGGGTTGGAGCACGTCGGCGAGTGTCAGATCAGGCACGGTCATGCGCGAGGGTCCTTGTCTTCGTCGGAAGACGGATCGTAGCCGTCTTCGTCGGTATCGTCATAGGGTTCGTCTGCGTACGTGTCTTCGTCCGCGTCTTGTTCGTACGAATCGTCTTCGTACAGGTCTTCTTCCGCAAAACCGTGAGCTGCGTCCTCGGCGCCGAAGCCGAGCGCTGCGATCAGTTCCTGCATGTCTTGCGGCACCTCGGCGCGCCAGCGCATGGGCCGGCCGGTACGCGGATGCACGAGACCGAGCTGCCACGCGTGCAGCGCCTGGCGAGCGAAACCACCAGGCAACGGCGTGACGGAACGCTTGCCGCGCGCGCGTCCGTACACGGGATCGCCCAGCAGCGGATGACCGACGTGCGCGCAATGCACGCGAATCTGGTGCGTGCGGCCCGTCTCCAGATCGCAGTGAATCGCGCTGACGGGCTGACCCTGCCAGACCGTCGAGTCGACCAGCCGAAAATGCGTGCGCGCCGGCTTGCCCGAAGCCCCCGCCACGACCGCCATGCGCGTGCGTTCGCGCGGATCGCGTCCAATGGGCGCGTCGATGGCGCCTTCCTCGGGCATGTTGCCCCACACGAGCGCGAGATAACGGCGCTTCACTGTGCGCGCCTGCAACTGGCGCACGAGATCGGTCTGCGCCTCGAGCGTGCGCGCCACGACCATCAGGCCCGATGTTTCCTTGTCGAGCCGATGTACGATGCCCGCTCGTGGCAGCCCCGCCGCCGCTTCGCCATAGCGATGCAGCAGGCCGTTGAGCACCGTGCCGCTCCAGTTGCCCGCGGCGGGATGCACGACGAGCCCGGCCGGCTTGTCGATCACGACGAGCGTGTCGTCCTCATAGACGATCTCGAGCGGCACCGGCTCCGGCGTGAACGCCAGTTGCTCGGGCAAGAGGTCGGGCACGAGTTCGATCGTCGCGCCAAGCGGCACCGGCTGGCGGATCTTCGCGGGCGCTCCGTTCACGCGCACACGCTGCGCCTCGATCCACGCCTGCAGGCGGCTGCGCGAAAATTCCGGGAAGACTTTGGCGACCACCTTGTCGAGTCGCTCGCCGGCCAGTTGAGGCGGCACCTCGGCCACGCGCGGCGCGGCCGCGTCGCGTTGTGGGACCTCGGCGCCGACGTCCGCTTCGCGGCCGGAAAGCGCGAGTTCGTCGCTCTCCAGTTCGTCGTCGAGCGGCTCGCCTGCAACTGCGTCGTCGGGCGAGCCGCCCAGGCTATAATCGCTGCTGTTTTTGGCGCCGGCTGCTGCGGCGTCCCGAGGATCTGAACGGGTCATTGAGTTGGGTCGACTGGACCTGAAGCTGAACTGGAAAATGCGAGCCTTGAACACCACTACTCCATCCGGCCCACGCGCCGCACGGGTCACTACCAGGCAAACGGCGCGACTCGCGGCACATTGCGGGGCCCAACATGAAGCGCAGGAAGCGGCCGAAGGAACGGTCCTGGCGGCCTCGCGCACGGCTCGCGGCATCGTGAAGTACGCGGTTTGCGCCGCGGCGCTGGCCATCGTGGCAGCCTGCCATGGTCTGCCGGAAAAAACCGACGAGACAGCGGCCTGGCCGAACAACAAATTATATATGGAGGCCCAGGACGCGCTCTCCGGCAGCGACTGGGGCAAGTGCGCGAAGTACTTCGAACTGCTTGAAGGTCGCGACCCGTTCGGCCACTTCGCCCAGCAGGCGCAGATCAATGTGGCGTACTGCAACTGGAAGGACGGCGAAACGGCCGCCGCCGACGACGCCGTCGACCGCTTCATCCGGCTGCATCCGGACCACCCCGACATCGCCTACGCGTACTACCTGAAGGGCATGATCCACTTCAACGACGACCTCGGTCTGTTCGGCCGCTTCTCCGGCCAGGACATGAGCGAGCGCGATCCGAAGTCGCTGCGCGAGTCGTATGACGCGTTCAAGGCCGTGGTGGACCGCTACCCGAACAGCAAGTACGCACCGGATGCGGCGCAGCGCATGCGCTACATCGTGAACGCGCTCGCCTCGCACGAAGTGCACGCCGCCGACTACTACTATCGGCGCGGCGCCTATGTGGCCGCCATCAACCGCGCGCAGCTGGCGATCAAGGAGTATCGCAACGCGCCCGCTATCGAAGACGCGCTGCACATCATGATGCTGTCGTATCAGAAGCTCAACGAGCCGCAGCTCGCAGACGATACGAAGCGCGTCTTGGCCGCCACGTTCCCGGACAGCCCGTACGTCACCGGACACGCGCGACCCACCAAGGCGAAATCCTGGTGGCAGTTCTGATCTGACCGCATCGCTGTTCTCAAAACAAAAACGCCACGGCATTGCGCCGTGGCGTTTTTCTTTACTGCCCGGGTCGTGCTTGCGGCGGACCGCAAGCACGACCGCCCGCTTAATCCCCTTCAGTCCCGCTCGAACAGCGCGATCGACTCGACGTGCGACGTATGCGGGAACATGTTCACCACGCCCGCGCCCTTGAGCCGGTAGCCGGCTTCGTGCACGAGCAGACCCGCGTCGCGCGCGAGCGTGGCGGGATTGCACGACACGTAGACGATGCGCGACGGCAGCGGACCGTCGCCCGACTGCGCGATCTCCGCGAGCGCCTTGGACACCGCAAGCGCCCCTTCGCGCGGCGGATCGACGAGGAACTTGTCGAAATGTCCCAGCGCGCGCATGTCGTCGGCGCTCACCTCGAACAGGTTGCGGCACGCGAACGACGTGTGCCCGTCCACACCGTTCTCTTTCGCGTTGGCAAGCGCACGCGTGGTCAGCGCCTCGCTGCCTTCGATACCCACCACCTCGCGCGCGAGTCGCGCGAGCGGCAGCGTGAAGTTGCCGATGCCGCAGAAGAGATCGAGCACCCTGTCGCTTGCAGCGGGCGCCAACAGCCGCAACGCACGGCCCACCAGCACACGGTTGATCTGGTGATTCACCTGCGTGAAATCGGTCGGCTTGAACGGCATGCGGATGCCGAACTCCGGCAGCGTGTAATCGAGCTGCGCATCGAGCGGATAGAACGGGAAAACGGTGTCCGGTCCTTTCGGCTGCAGCCAGAACTGTACGTTGTGCTCGTCGGCAAACACGCGCAGCAGCGCCTCGTCGGCGGCGTTGATCGGCTCGAGAATGCGCAGCACCAGCGCCGTCACACTGGAACCCACCGCGAGTTCGATCTGCGGCATGCGTTCCTTGATCGACAGCCCCTCCACAAGGTGCCGCAGCGGCACGAGCATTGCTGAGACGTGAGGCGGCAGCACTTCGCAGCTCGTCATGTCGGCAACATAGCTGCTCTTGCGCTCGTGAAAACCCACCAGCACGCCGCCCTTCTTCGGCACGTTGCGCACGGTGAGCCGCGCGCGATAGCGGTAGCCCCACGACGGGCCGTGGATGGGCCGGAACATGGTTTCGGCGCGCAGCTTCGCGAGATGCTGAAGGTTGTCTTCAAGCACCCGCTGCTTCACGGCGATCTGTGCCCGCACGTCGAGATGCTGCATCGAACAGCCGCCACAGGTGCCGAAGAATTTGCACTGCGGCACGGTGCGCGTCACGCTTTCGCGCAGCACGTCGACCACCTGGGCCTGCTCGAAGCTCGGTTTTTTGCGATAACTGGAGTACGTGACGCGCTCGCCCGGCAGCGCGCCTTCGACGAAGATCACCTTGCCGGGCTGGCCGTCGTCGGTCACGGTGCGGCCAACGCCGCGCGCCTCCATGTCGAGCGACTCGATTTCGAGGGTCGGCGCCTGAAACGCGGTTTGCGGCGACGCGCCCTGGGCGCCACCGGCGGCGGTCTTTTCTTTTCTGGAGCGACGGGTGGAAGCAGCTTGGGACACCTGCGAATTCCTGGCAGACAATGGCTGGCACGCCAGCCGGTGAAAACGGACAACAGCGCGGCAAAGGCGAGATTGTAGACGATGTGGACGGCGCGCCCGCGCAGTCCCGATCCGTCTGCAGCGCGGCAGCCCAACGAACCGTACCGGGAGATGACGATGCGACTGATCAGCTGGAATGTCCAATGGGGACGCGACGCCGACGGCAAGGTCGACCTCGCGCGGACCGTGGCCGAGGCACGGCGCCTCGTGGACTTCGACGTGTTCTGCATGCAGGAGGTGACGCGCGGCTTCGGCGCGCTGCCCGGCCATCCCGGCGACGACCAGTTCGCCGAACTCGCTGCGTTGCTCCCGGGCTTCACGGTGCTCGATGCGATCGGCGCGGATCTTCCGGCGTTGCCGGCCGGCTCCGGCAGTTCGGGTTCTGTCGCTGACCTGGGCTCCGCCGCGGCCCACCCGCGCCGGCGGCAATTCGGCAACGCCATTGCCACGCGGCTGCCGGTCGAGCACGTGATCCGCCATTCGCTGCCCTGGCCTCCCGACCCAGCTGCGCCGTCCATGCAGCGCGTCGCGCTGGAGGCCATCATCCGCACGCCGGATCTTGGCCCGGTGCGCGTGCTCGTTACGCATCTGGAGTTCTATTCGATGCAGCAGCGCGTGGCGCAGGTCGACGAGCTGCGGAGTCTGCAACTGGAGGCCGCGGGCCACGCGGCCCATCCCGCTCCCGCCGAAAATGCCGAGGGACCCTTCGCGCCCACCAGCCGGCCCGCGAGCGCAGTTATCTGCGGCGACTTCAACAGCGATTTCGGCAGCGAGGCGTATCAGCGCATGCTCGCGCCGCTGGCGGGCAGCCCATCCTTCATCGACGCGTGGACCACGCTGCATCCGGGCCTGACGCCGCCGCCCACGGCCGGCGTTTACGACAAGGCGCAGTGGAGCGATGGGCCGATTGCCTGCGACTTCGTATTCGTCACGGAAGATCTGCGTGACCGGCTGAGGCGCTGCGAAATCGACGGCGCGACGCGCGCGTCCGACCATCAGCCGGTCGTGCTGGAAATGGATTGACGGGACTGAAGCAGGTGCGCTTAAGGGGACGGCGCAAAGCGCAGCGGACCGTTCACCGATGGCGCATCACTGGTCGAACGCCGCGAGGTATTCGGCCCAGTGCGCGGCCGATTCCTGCGCGAGCGAATTCTTCACGAGCGCGATCTCGTCCGCGTATTCGTCGGCGGAGAGGCCGCCGCGCATCAACTGGAAGCGGCAATACAGCAGGTAGGTATTGACGACGTCCGTCTCGCAGTAATTGCGGATTTCCTCGATCCGCCCCTCCTGGAACGCCTGCCATACCTGGCCGCCGTCCATGCCGAGCTTGCCGGGAAAACCGCACAGCTTCGCGAGTGCGTCGAGCGGCGCATTCGCGCGCGCCTGGTACATCGCGAGCAGGTCCATCAGGTCGGTGTGGCGCGAGTGGTAGCGGCTGATGTAGTTGTTCCACTTGAACTCGCGATCGTCCTCGCCAAGATCCCAGTAGCGCGACGCGCGAATGCCGTGCACGAGTGCCCGATAGTGGAGGACCGGCAGGTCGAAGCCGCCGCCGTTCCAGGACACGAGCTGCGGCGTGTACTTTTCGATGGTGCGGTAGAACGACTGGATCAGCGCCCCCTCGCCGTCCGCGAGCGTGCCGAGCGAGCGCACGCGAAATCCGCCGCTGTCGCGAAACACGCACGAGATCGCGGCGACGCGCTGCAGATGGTGCGGCAGGAAATCGCTGCCGGTCTTTTCGCGGCGAGCCGCGAAGGCGTGCTCCGCCACTTCGGCGTCGGTCAGCGTGGCGGGAAGATCGTCGAGGCGTCGAATACCGGCGACATCGGGAATCGTCTCGATGTCGAATACGAGGATGGGTGTCATCAGTTACAGAACGGCGTCCTTGCGCACGCCATTGGAGGCGAAGAAACGTTTGAGCCGCACGAGTGCCTCCTGCTGGATCTGCCGCACGCGTTCGCGCGTGAGGCCCATTTCGTCGGCGAGTTCTTCGAGGGTGGCCGGTTCGATGTGGTTGAGGCCGAAACGGCGCTCGATCACGTGGCGGTGCTTGTCCGAGAGGCGCGCAAGCCAGGCGCGCGTGAGCGTTTCGAGTTCGCGGTGCTGGACTTCGGCATCGGGCGACTGGCTCTGGTCGTCGGACAAAAGGTCAAGCAGGCTGCTTGCCGGGTCGAGGTCGAGCGGCGCGTCGAGCGAGGCCGTATGCTCGTTGAGCGCGAGGATGTCCGTGACTTCCTCGGTGGTCTTGCCGGTGAGATAAGCGATGTCGTCGATGCTGGCGTCGCGCCGCTCGGCGGCTTCGCCCGAATTGAGCGAATTCTTTTCGAGGTGGCGCTTCGCGCGCAGCACCTGGTTCAGCTCGCGGATGACGTGCACGGGCAGCCGCACGGTGCGCGCCTGGTTCATGATGGCGCGCTCGATGCTCTGGCGGATCCACCAGGTGGCATACGTCGAGAAGCGGAACCCGCGTGCCGGATCGAATTTCTCGATGGCGTGCATGAGGCCCAGGTTGCCCTCCTCGATCAGATCGAGCAGCGGCACGCCGCGATTCAGGTAACCCTTCGCGATGCTCACGACGAGCCGCAGATTGCGCTCGATCATGACCTGCCGCGCCTCGAACTCGCCGGCCTTCGCGAGCCGCGAGTAGCGCTGCTCCTCCTCCACGGTGAGGAGCGGCTTCACGCTGATGCGATTCAGATAATGCTGGATGGTGTCGGCCGTCAGTTCGGCCTGAAGGAGCGCGCGAAAGTCGTCGGCGTCGGGTGCCGCCTCCCGGCTGCCCTCCTGCTCTTCGGCTTCGTCCCCACCGGCTTCCCGCTCGTCGAAATCGCGACCGCCGTCGTTGCTGTCGAGCGATTCGTCTTCGTTCGCCGATGCGCCGCCCTCGTCCACCGAAGCCTCGGCGGCTCGGTTCACGGACTCGCTCCCGGTTTGCTGCTGGCGGCGCTTCGGTTTCGGCATGGTCAGCTCGCTTATTGCGGCGGCAAATACTTCAGCGGGTCGACAGGTTTACCCTGACGGCGAACTTCGAAATGCAGCATGACGCGGTCCGAATCGGTATTCCCCATTTCGGCGATCTTCTGCCCCTTCGTGACCGCATCCCCCTCTTTTACCATCAAAGCGCTGTTATGTGCATACGCCGTGAGGTACGTCGCATCATGCTTGATGATAATGAGATTGCCGTATCCGCGCAGCCCATTTCCGGCATAGACCACGCGTCCGTCCGCAGCGGCCTTCACGGCCTGGCCCTGCGAGCCGCCGATGTTGACGCCCTTGTTCTTCGAATCGTCGAAGGTATTGAGGATCGGGCCGCGCACCGGCCACGAGAACGCGATGGTGCCGCCGCTCGCCGCGCTCGTGTCGCTCGCGGCGGGCTGCGGAGGAATCGTGGTTGCCGTGGAGGCTGAACCGTTCGTGGAGGGCGCAGTTGCCGAGCTCGTCGACGCAGCCCCCGCGGCAGTCGAGCCGCCAAGCGGTGCGCTTTGCACGCCGCCGCCCACGATGGGTGACGTGGCCACGCCAGGCGTTGCACCGGCAACGTTCGCGCCCGGCGGCGCCACGCGCAACAGCTGATCGACCTCGATCTGGTTGGGGTTCGCCAGGTTGTTCCACGTGGCGATGTCGCGATAGTTCTGACCGTTCTCGAGCGCAATGCGATAAAGCGTGTCGCCCGGCTTCACCCGGTAATAGCCCGGCGGGGGTGGTCCGAGCGGCACGGCGGGCTGCGCCGTGGCAGCGGCCGTGTTGAGCGCACTGGAGCGATCGACCACCGGCGCGTTGTCGAGCCGCGTGGCGCACGCCGTCAGCAGAGAAATCGCGAGCACGCATGCGCTACGTTGAAAAACCGTCAGATCTACATTCATTTTGTTTCTTTGCATCGCGCGCAACATACTCATCGTTTTCAAATCACTCCGGATTTTAAGGGGACAAAGAAAACGCGATCAAGCCGCACCTCGCGCCATTGCGCAGGCCCCGTGCGCTCCACCAGCGTGAGCACCTGGGCGCTCTCGCCTTGCGCGCCCACTGCGCCCGCAGCGCCCTGCTCGGCCACCGGCGCCACGAGCCGCCCGCCGATGGCGAGCTGATCGAGAAGTGCCTGCGGCACGTCGAGCCCAGCCGCGGCGATCACGATCGCGTCGAACGGCGCCGCTGCCGGCAGGCCCAGCCTCCCGTCGCCGTAATGCAGGCGGATGTTCGGAATGCGCAGCGGACGCAGATTCGTCTTGGCCCGCTCGTAGAGCGGCTTGATCCGTTCGATCGAATACACCTCGCGTGCCACCTGGCTCAGCACCGCGGCCTGATACCCGCAACCCGTGCCGATTTCGAGCACGCTCGCCAGCGGCCGGCCCGCGGCAGCAAGCTCGATCATGCGGGCCACGACCGAAGGCTTCGAGATCGTCTGGTGATGGCCGATCGGCAACGCCGCATCTTCGTAGGCCTGGGTCGCGAGGCCCGGGTCGACGAACATGTGGCGCGGCACGACCGACATCGCATTGAGCACGCGTGAATCGGCAATGCCGTTCGCCCGCAGCCGTTCGACCATACGCTCGCGCACCCGTTCCGAGGTCAGCGCGAGCGCGCCGTTCAAGGCGACATTGGGCGCGCCGGCCGGCGTCGCGCGAGCGCCGCCAACGCCGACTGCCCGGACCGGCTTCGACAACAACGATGCGGCGCCAGCCGCCTTCTTCGGTGCGCCGGCAAGCGAAGCGACAGACGCGCCTCGCGGCCGCGCCGCGCTCTGGGGCTTCGTCGACACCGTGCCTTGCGGCGTGCCGGCGTCACGCGTCTTGATCGCGATGGGCTGCGCTGACTTCGCCGTGGCAGGCCGCGCTGCACGTGGCGACGTGGCCACCGCGGGTTTCGCTACAACGCCGGGCTTTGCGGCAGCAAGCGGCTTCGGTGATAGGGCCGGCGATCTGGCGACGCCCGCCGGCTTCACCGCGCCCGCCGCGCTCGTCGACTTAGCGGCGCGCGCATCGAGCGGACCGGCATCGCGCTTGCGCGGCTCGCGCACGAGGTCGGCGAGCCCCAGCGGAAAACGCTTTGCGCGCTCGCCTGTCATGAAGCCCTGCGGCCTGCGCGAAGCCAGTCGCGCGCAACGGGAAGCATCTGCGTGTGGGTAAGGTCGAGTTGCAGCGGCGTGATGGACACGTGGCCCGTTGCGACCGCGTGAAAGTCGGTGCCCTCGCTCGCATCGCGCGCGCTGCCCGACGGACCGATCCAGTAGATCGGCTCGCCGCGCGGATTGGTCTGGCGGATCACGGGCTGCGACGGATGGCGCTTGCCGAGGCGCGTGACGCGCCAGTCGCCGAGTTCGTCGTAAGGCCGGTTCGGAATATTGACGTTGAGGAGCGGATGCCCCGGCAGCGGATGCTCGAGAAAATGCGCGACGATTTCGACCGCTACGCGGGTCGCATCTTCGAGATGCACCCAGTCCTTGTCGACCAGCGAAAACGCAATGGCCGGCACGCCGAACATGATGCCTTCCGTAGCGGCGGCAACCGTGCCCGAGTACAGCGTGTCCTCGCCCATGTTCTGGCCGTTGTTGATGCCGGATACGACGAGGTCGGGCTTGTGATCCAGCATGCCCGTGAGCGCGATGTGGACCGAATCCGTGGGCGTGCCGTTCACGTAGTAGAAGCCGTTCGCCGAGCGCAGCACCGAAAGCGGCCGCGAGAGCGTGAGCGAGTTCGACGCGCCGCTGCAGTTTTGCTCGGGCGCCATCACCGTGACATCGGCAAGCGGCTTGAGCGCCGCGTAAAGCGCGGCGAGTCCGGGTGCCAGATAGCCGTCGTCGTTGCTGAGGAGTATTCGCATCGGCCGATTGTAACCGAGGAAAGAAGGCACGCGAACGACACAGCTTGCCGCGCCGCCGTCTACGCATCACCGCGCGAGTGCGCAGTTTTCCAGCGGGCGACGCAGGCGCAAAAGCGCACGTCCGTTCGCCATGCCGTACACTGCACGTCCGGCATTCGCCTGCATTGTGAGGAGACGTCATGCGCGCAATACGCTGCAACCAGTACGGCCCACCTGCAACGCTCACGCTCGAGGTTTTGCCCGATCTGGTGCCGCCGCCGGGCCACGTCGTGATCGACGTGAAAGCCGCGAGCGTCAACTTCCCCGACGTGCTGATCATCGAGAACAAATATCAGGTCAAGCCGCCGCTACCGTTCACGCCCGGCGCAGAAGTGGCGGGCGTGGTGCGCGCGGCGGGAGACGGTGTGACGCTCTCGCCCGGCACGCGCGTGGTCGCATTCGTGGGTTACGGCGGATTTGCCGAGCAGGTGGCAGCGCCTGTTTCGGCCTGTATGCCCTTGCCCGACGACGCCGATTTCGCGACGGCCGCAGCTTTCACGCTCGCATACGGCACCTCGCATCACGCCGTGGTGGACCGTGGCGCGCTGCAGCCCGGCGAAACGATGCTCGTGCTGGGGGCGGCGGGCGGCGTCGGGCTTGCGGCGGTGGAGATCGGCAAGGCGGTTGGCGCGCGCGTGATCGCCGCTGCCTCCACGGACGAGAAGCTCGCCGTTTGCACCGCACACGGTGCCCACGCCACGCTGAACTACGCGCGCGACGATCTGCGCGCGCGAATTCGCGAGCTGACCGACGGCAAGGGACCCGACGTGATCTACGATCCCGTGGGCGGTATTTATACGGAGCCCGCCTTTCGCAGCATTGCGTGGCGTGGTCGGCATCTCGTGGTCGGCTTCGCGAACGGCGAGATTCCGAAGCTGCCGCTCAATCTCGCGCTGCTCAAAGGCGCGAGCGTGGTCGGTGTCGCGTGGGGCGAGTTCGCCAAGCGTGAGCCGCAACGCAATGCCGCGGCGTTCGCGCAGATGTTCGACTGGATGAAGGCCGGCAAGCTGCGGCCGCATATTTCGGCGCGCCATGCCCTCGCCGATACGCCGCGCGCACTGGCCGACATGGCGTCGCGGCGCGTAACCGGGAAGATTGTCATCGAGATGTGAGCGTGCGCGCCGGGTGCTTTTCTTTGGTGCGCGCGCGACGGGTTGCGTCTCGGTTCTGCCCCGCACCCGCCTTCGTGCATTGATTAGATGATCTGCCGCTCTCGCAGCTGCGCGATGCTGTGAGCGTCGTAACCCAGTGCGCCCAGCACTTCGTCCGTATGTTCGCCGAGCTGCGGGCCGAGCCAGCGCGTCTCGCCCGGCGTCTCGGAGAATCTGGGTGTCACCGCGGGCAGCGCCACCTCCACACCATCCTGCCACTTGAAGCGCTGGATCATCTGGCGCGCGATGTACTGCGGGTCCGTGAACATGTCGGCGACGCTGTAGATGCGGCCCGCCGGCACGTCGGCCGCGTTGAGCACCGCGAGCGCCTCGTCGATGGTGCGGCTCGCGAGCCACGCCGCGATCGCGCCGTCGATTTCCACCGTGCGCGGCACGCGGCCGTCGTTGTGCGCGAGCGCCGGATCGTTGGCCAGGTCGTCGCGCCCGATGGCGAGCATGAGGCGGCGAAAGATCGGATCGCTGTTGCCGCCGATCACGATGCTGCCGTCACGGCACGGATACGTGTTGGACGGCACGATGCCCGGCAGCGACGCGCCGGTGCGTTCGCGCACCATGCCGTAAAGCCCGTATTCGGGCACCACGCTTTCCATCATGTTGAAGACGGCTTCGTAGAGCGCGACGTCGACCACCTGCCCCTTGCCGCCGTTGACCTGACGATGATGCAGCGCCATCAGCGCGCCGATCACGCCGTGCAACGCCGCGATCGAATCGCCGATGGAGATGCCGATGCGCGGCGGCGGCAGATCGGGATAGCCCGTGATGTGACGCAGCCCGCCCATCGATTCGGCGATCGCGCCGAAGCCCGGCCGGTCGCGATACGGGCCGCTCTGCCCGTAACCGGAAAGACGCACCATCACGAGACCGGGATTGCCTTCGGAGAGCACGTCGTAGCCGAGGCCCAGCTTTTCGAGCAGCCCTGGCCGGAAGTTTTCGACCACGATGTCGGCTTCGCGCGCGAGACGACGCACGATCTCCTTGCCCTCTTCGGCCTTGAGATTCACCGTCACCGACTTCTTGTTGCGCGCCTGCACCGCCCACCACAGCGAGGTGCCGCCCACCTCGGGATAAAGCTTGCGCCACTTGCGCAGCGGGTCGCCGCCCTTCGGATCTTCGATCTTCACGACGTCCGCGCCGAACTCACCGAGCAGCCGCGCCGCGAAGGGGCCCGCGATCAACGTGCCGAGTTCGAGCACCTTGACGCCGGCAAGCGGACCGCGCGGCTTGTCGGTGGCTGGCGTGGCTTGCTGTGCGGCGCCGTCGTCCTGTGCGGCAGGATGGTGCGGAGATTGGGGGGAAGCTGCGCTCATCTGTCTCGTGTCTCTCGGTGATGTCCGGCGCGAAGTTCTCGTGACGATTGCAAACGCTCGCTGCGGACGCCCATTTCCGGCTGCGTTTTCTCGCGACGTTCGTTGCCGCCCGCGCTGGTCGGATCTGGCGCCGCGTGGCGACCTCGCGCCATCCCGCGGCGCCGCTAAAGCGAGCGTCTGTCGAGCATCGCGCGCGCGATCGTGCCGGCGTCCACGTACTCGAGTTCGCCGCCCACGGGCACGCCGCGCGCGAGTCGCGTCACCGTAAGGCCGCGTGCCTTGAGCGTCTGGCCGAGGTAGTGTGCGGTTGCCTCGCCTTCGTTCGTGAAGTTGGTGGCGAGCACCACTTCCTTGACGATGCCGTCCGACGCGCGCTTCACGAGCCGGTCGAAATGGATTTCCTTCGGACCGATGCCGTCGAGCGGACTGAGCCGCCCCATCAGCACGAAATACAGGCCGCGATAGGTCAGGGTCTGTTCGAGCATGATCTGGTCGGCCGGCGTCTCGACGACGCACAACAGCGTCGGGTCGCGCTCGGTGTCGCTGCAGACTTCGCAGATGCGCGCCTCGGTGAAGGTATTGCACTTCTCGCAGTGCTGCAGATGCTCCGTTGCGAACAGCAGCGCGCGGCCGAGCTTCTGCGCGCCTTCGAGGTCGTGCTGCATCAGGTGGTACGCCATGCGCTGCGCGGACTTCGGCCCGACGCCGGGCAGCGCACGCAGCGCTTCGACGAGCGCTGCGAGGGCGGATGGTTGCTTCATGCGAAATCGGTTCCGCTTGGCCTGCGCCTCAGAACGGCAACTTGAAACCCGGCGGCAGCGGCAGACCGGACGTCATGCCGCCCATCTTTTCCTGCGTGGTGGCTTCGGCCTTGCGCACGGCGTCGTTGAAGGCGGCGACGACGAGGTCTTCCAGCATGTCCTTGTCGTCGGCAAGCAGGCTCGGGTCGATCGAGACGCGGCGCACGTCGTTGCGGCAGGTCATCGTCACCTTCACGAGACCCGCGCCGGACTGCCCTTCCACCTCGATCTGCGCGAGCTGCTCCTGCATCTTCTTCATGTTTTCCTGCATCTGCTGGGCCTGCTTCATGAGCCCGGCGAGTTGGCCTTTCATCATGGTCACTGCTCCTTGTGGATTCTGTGGATTCGAAAACGGAACACCTCGCGCGCGACGAGGCGTATGCGGGTTAGTGGCCCGCTGGCGCGCCGCCGGCGCTCATGCCTGGGTCCGGCGCGATGGCCCGGATGGAGCCCGGCACGATGCTCGCGCCGAACTCCCGGATCAATTGCTGTACGAACGGCGCGGCGCCGATCTCGCGCTCGGCGTCGCGCTGGCGCTGCGCGCGCGCGGCGGCATCGAGCGCAGCCGCTGTGCGCCGGGCGGGCCCCACCTCGACCTGCACCTCGACGGGTTTGCCGAGCCGCTCGGCGAGCGCCGACTTCAATTTTGCGACCTGCGTGGCCTCGGCGTATTGCGGCACCGGCACACTGAGCTTGAGCGTGGTGCCGTCGAGCGCTGTCAGTTCGCTGTTGAACGCCAGTTGATACGAGATGCCTTTGAGCGCGAGACCGACGGCGAGCGCGGGCCAATCGCCAGCAAAACCGATGGCGTCGAGTGCGATGCCGGGCGGCAACTGGCTCACGTCGATCACAGGCGTGGGGGCCGGCCCGGCAGAAGCCGGCCTTGCGTCGGCGGACGGCGGGAAACCCGGCTCGCTGTCGAATACGGGCATGAACCGGTCGTCGTGGTCGTCGTGGTCGCCGGGGGACGCGAAGTACGCGTCCTCGGCCCCGGCGGGCAGGTAGTCGTCCGGCGGAATGTCGTCCCAAGGTGGCATCGACGTAGCGGCATCGGCTGCCTGGCGGGCCTGCGGACGGGCGCCGGGCGGCGACGCCTCTTCCGCGCGCCGCGATGCAGCCGGCGCGGGAACCGGGACGTTCACGCGAGGCGCAACGGTCTTGCGTTCCGGGGCCGGTTGGCTGGAAGACTGTGCAGCGGACTTTGACGTGGCCGTTGCAGCCGGCCCAGCCGATGCAGCAGCGGAACGGCTGCGATCCGACGATACCTTCATGCCGGCGTTGCGCAGCACGTCGAGCGCCGCACTCGCACCGCCGCGGCGCGGCGCAGTGGATGCCGTATCGGCTGCTGCCGTTGCCGCTGCCGATACGGCTGCCGCGGGCGGTTGCGCTGAGCGATCTGTCGATGCAGCCAGCGCGTCGAGAGTCGGCGCACCGTCCGACGCGCTATCCGACATGGCCTCGGGCACAGGAGGTGCAGCATCGACAGGTGTGTCGTTACTTGCCGCCTGAGTTTCTTGCGCGTCCCCATGGGCCGCGCTTTTTGTCGTTACGTCCGCCGCGGTTTCCCAAGGCGGAACAACGGCCGGCGACTGGGCAGGCGAAGGCGTCGCTGGCGGCGCAACGTCGGCGGTTGCGGGCGTTGCGGTTACGGAAGACGTGTCCTCCGACAAAGGCGCGGGTGCCGACGATGGTTGCGTGGCGAGCGGCGCCGCGGCTTGCGCGGCCGTCGCCATGGCGGGGGTAGTCGAACGCGAGCCATTTGCGCCGCCCGATGCGGGTTTCGCCGCGCGCGCACCGCCACTGCCGCCACCACCTGCACCACCCGCCGCTCCGTTCGCAGCGGGCTCGAAGGCCAGCATGCGCAGCAGCGTCATGGTGAAACCGGCGTATTCGTCGGGCGCGAGCCCCAGTTCGCTTCGGCCGATCGTCGCGATCTGGTAGAAGAGCTGCACGGCCTCGGGACTCAGCGCGTCAGCGAAGCGGCGCAGGTCCGCGGCTTCGGGCCATTCGTCGAGCACCGACGACGGCGCGAACTGCGCCCAGGCCACGCGATGCAACAGGCCGGCGAGATCCTGCAGCGCGGTGGAGAACGAGAGGCTGCGCGTGGACATTTCGTCAGCGATCGCGAGCACGGCAGCGCCGTCGCCTGCGATCAGCGTATCGATGAGGCGAATGAGGTAGCTCTGGTCGAGCGCGCCGAGCATCCCGCGCACGGCGTCTTCGGTCACCTGGTTCGCCGAATACGCGATGGCCTGATCAGTAAGCGAAAGCGCATCGCGCATCGAGCCGTCCGCGGCGCGCGCGAGCAAACGCAGCGCCTGCGGTTCAAACGCCACCTGCTCCTCGCCGAGAATGCGCTCCAGATGCGACACGATATGGCCGGCCGGCATCTGTTTGAGGTTGAACTGCAGACAGCGCGAAAGCACTGTCACGGGAATCTTCTGCGGGTCGGTCGTGGCGAGGATGAATTTGACGTGCGGCGGCGGCTCTTCAAGCGTCTTCAGCATCGCGTTGAAGGCGTGGTTCGTGAGCATGTGCACTTCGTCGATCATGTAGACCTTGAAGCGCGCATCCACCGGCGCATAGACGGCGCGCTCGAGCAGCGCCGCCATTTCGTCCACGCCGCGATTACTCGCCGCGTCCATTTCCACGTAATCGACGAAGCGCCCTTCGTCAATTTCCCGGCACGCGCGGCACACGCCGCACGGCGTCGCGGTCACGCCGGTTTCGCAATTGAGCGCCTTCGCGAAAATCCGCGAGAGCGTGGTCTTGCCCACACCACGCGTTCCGGTAAACAGATAAGCGTGATGCAACCGTCCGCCGTCGAGCGCGTGCGTGAGCGCGCGCACCACGTGCTCCTGTCCGACGAGCGAAGCGAAATCCTTCGGTCGCCACTTGCGTGCGAGAACTTGATAGGTCATCGGGAAATTGTATCAGCAACCCAGGTGCGCAAAGACCTGTCCGCGCCCGGCGGCGCGATGTGACGCCGGCCTGTCGGAGCGCGCGCAGACGCGGCTGCCGCGGATGATACAGGGCGAACGCCGTGGCTTGCGAGAGCCGCGCGAAACGAAACGCAGAGCGGGCAAAGCAACGCCGTGAAATCGCACGAAGGCAATTGCAGGAGAGAAGCGAAAAACGGCAACGAGGAAACGCGAGAAGTGCCGCGAAAAGGCGTAGGAAGGCGCGAACCAAAACCGCGCAAAACAAAGGAAGGACAGAAGAGGAAGGTGACGAGCCTGACCCTCGGCACTGGTGGAAAACGGCTGTGGCTGCTTCGTTCCCGACCTGACCAGGTTGACCGCCCCTCCATGCGAGGAGGCCCGTCACGTCGCATTCTAGCATTGCTCGCCGTGCAACGCGACTGCTCTTGCGTCGAAACACGTTTCATGGGACTCGCTCGCGGGCTCTTGTATCCGCTCCCGGTGCCACCAGATAGGCCTCGTAGCGAGATCGAATCATCGGTAACCCTGCCGCCGGCATGAGTACTATCACCACCGGCAGCACATAGCAATTTAGGCTACACTGGCGCTGCAAATACCGGCAAAGCCGCTGCAATTCAAGGTTTTCTCGCGAATCCGACGTCGGTGTCTTTTGAATATCGCAGACGCTTTCGGCCTGATCGCAGCAGCGGTGCGAACGGACGTTTTTTCAGTTTTGGTGTATCGTGGCGAACACTTTTGGCAAGCCTCGATCCGAAAGAGGTATTCACACAATGAGCGAACAAATCAAGCACATTACCGACGCATCGTTCGAGCAGGACGTCGTCAAGTCCGACAAGCCGGTGCTGCTCGACTTCTGGGCCGAGTGGTGTGGTCCCTGCAAGATGATTGCGCCGATTCTCGACGAGGTCGCGAAAGACTACGGCGACCGCCTGCAGATCGCGAAGATCAACGTCGACGAACATCAATCGACGCCGGTCAAGTTCGGCGTGCGCGGCATTCCGACGTTGATCCTCTTCAAGAATGGTGCCGTTGCGGCACAGAAGGTGGGCGCGCTGTCGAAGTCACAGCTCACCGCCTTCCTCGACAGCCATCTCTAAGCGCCTGATACGCGCGTTGCGCGAGTCATTGCGCGTTGTTGTCAGCCGGCAACACGCGCAATGACAACATGCCCGTCTGCCGCGCAGGCAGATTTTCGCGTGTGCTATGCTAGAATCAATAAGGCGTCGGACAGGCGCCTAAGTCCTTGAGCGGTTCCGCTCACCCTCCTCCCATATTTCATTTCGTCGCATTCCTCCCCGACGGGTTCTCCGTATGCATTTATCCGAGCTCAAGTCCCTGCACGTGTCCGAACTGATCGAGATGGCCAATGGCCTCGAGATCGAAGCGGCGAACCGCCTGCGCAAGCAGGAACTCATGTTCGCGATTCTCAAGAAGCGCGCCAAAACGGGTGAAACGATTTTCGGCGACGGCACGCTCGAGGTGCTGCCTGACGGCTTCGGCTTCCTGCGTTCGCCGGAAACCTCGTATCTCGCGAGCACGGACGACATCTACATCAGCCCGTCGCAAATCCGCCGCTTCAACCTGCATACCGGGGACACCATCGAAGGCGAAGTGCGTACGCCAAAAGACGGCGAACGTTACTTTGCGCTCGTGAAGGTGGACAAGGTCAACGGCCAGCCGCCCGAGGCCTCGAAGCACAAGATCATGTTCGAGAACCTCACGCCGCTGCACCCGAACAAGGTGCTGCTGCTCGAACGCGAAATGCGTGGCGAGGAGAACGTGACGGGCCGCATCATCGACATGATCGCGCCCATCGGCAAGGGGCAACGCGGCCTGCTGGTCGCCTCGCCGAAGTCGGGCAAGACGGTGATGCTTCAGCACATCGCGCACGCCATCAAGCAGAACCATCCGGACGTCGTGCTGTTCGTGCTGCTGATCGACGAACGCCCCGAGGAAGTGACGGAAATGCAGCGTTCGGTGGCGGGTGAAGTGATCGCCTCCACGTTCGACGAACCGGCCGCGCGCCACGTGCAGGTTGCCGAAATGGTGATCGAGAAGGCCAAGCGCCTCGTCGAAATGAAGCATGACGTGGTGATTCTGCTCGACTCCATCACGCGCCTTGCGCGCGCTTACAACACCGTGGTGCCGGCGTCGGGCAAGGTGCTCACGGGTGGTGTCGACGCCAATGCGCTGCAGCGTCCGAAGCGCTTCTTCGGCGCGGCGCGCAACATCGAGGAAGGTGGCTCGCTCACCATCATCGGCACCGCGCTCATCGAAACCGGCAGCCGCATGGACGACGTGATCTACGAAGAGTTCAAGGGCACCGGCAATATGGAAGTGCACCTCGAGCGGCGCCTGGCAGAAAAGCGCGTCTATCCGTCCATCAACCTCAACAAGTCCGGTACGCGCCGCGAAGAGCTGCTGATCAAGCCGGACATCCTTCAGAAGATCTGGGTGCTGCGCAAGTTCATCCACGACATGGACGAAGTCGAGGCGATGGAATTCCTGCTCGACAAGATCCGCCAGACGAAGAGCAATTCCGAATTCTTCGAGATGATGCGACGCGGCGGCTAATCACCGCGTATCGCACAAATCGCATGTTTTGAACGCCCGCCTTGCGCGGGCGTTTGTATGTGTGCCGAACGCACGATGGCAGCAATGGCGCCCGCGCTCAGCGTGGCCGGCACCGGGGCCCTCGGCCGGTTTGCCCGGCATCAGTGGCACCATCCGGCGCCGCTCATGCGTCTGCATGCGTTGCGCGAAAAGACCTTTCAGATGGGACTCGCGCTTTACGTTCTCTACTACTACGAGTCGACCGGCTTCAGTTATCTGATCTCACGCTTTCTCGAAAGCGGCCTCGGCTACCCCGTCGAGAACGCGGGCCGGCTCGTCGACGTAACGTCGCTGATTTCCGCCAGTACATTGTCCGTGTATCTGCGCCACGCGAAGCTGCTGCCGCGCAAGAAATGGCTGATCGTTTCGGGCTTCGCCGTCGCCGCACTCGCCACGTTTTCGATGACCCGCATGACGCCCGACGCAAGCGAAGCGACACTTGTCGTGCCGTTGCTGCTGCGTGGCCTGCTGCTCTTCATCGTGCTGCCGATCGCCAATCTCACGTTTAGAATATTCGCGATCGACGAGTTCACGCACGGCTACCGGCTGAAGAACATCGTGAGGCAACTGACGATTTCGTTCGCCACCCCGTCGGTCATCGTGGTCGAGCGGCATCGCGACGCGCTGCATCGCACCCGGCTCGTGGAAGTCGCCACCCCGTTCAACCCGCTGTTTCGCGACGCGCTCGCCGCGCTGACCCAATGCTTCGAAGCGGCCGGCCGCACCACGGACGAAGCGCACGCGCTCGCCATGGCGGAGATGAGCGGGCTTGTTGCGCTGCAGGCGAGCTTCCTGACCTCGCTCGACGGCTTCTACTTCCTGATCGGCGTGGCCGTGTGCAGCGCGCTCTTCGCGGCGTGGCAACAGCAGATCGACTAACGCAACCGTTACAGCACCGACCGGACAAGCCCACCCCGATGCTTTCGAAACTCACGCAATGGCTGGATACGCGCCGCCGCGACCGCGCGCTGCGCACGCATGCGATTTCCGACGCGCTGTGGCGCAAGACGCTCGACGGCTTGCCCTTTCTCTCGCATCTCGACGCGACGGACCTCGAGCGGCTGCGCGAACTGACGAGCCTGTTCCTCGCCCAGAAGGAGTTCTCCACGGCGCACGACCTCGCGCTCACCGACGAGATGACGGTCGCCATCGCGGCCCAGGCATCGCTGCCGGTGCTGAACCTGAGCCTCGACCTGTATCGCGGCTGGGTCGGCGTGATCGTGTATCCGGGCGAATTCGTGATCCGCAAGACGGTGGAGGACGAAGCCGGCATCGTCCACGAGGTCGAGCACGACGCCAGCGGCGAGGCCTGGGAAGGCGGTCCCGTGATTCTTTCCTGGGAAGACGCCCAGATGACGGACGGCGCCGACGCCTACAACGTCGTGATCCACGAGTTCGCACACAAGATCGACATGCTGACGGGCGAAGCGGACGGCCATCCGCCGCTTTTCAGGCGCTGGCACGCGCCGCTCGATACCGAGGCGTGGTCCGATGTCTTCGACCACGCCTACGACCAGTTCTGCGCGAAGGTGGACGCGGTGCCGGAGCGCCGCTGGGCGCGCTTCGAGCGCGATTCGCTGATTGACCCTTACGCGTCGGACCACCCGTCGGAGTTTTTCGCCGTCTGCAGCGAGGCCCTCTTCGTCAAACCGAAAGCGTTCGAGGTCGAATATCCCGAGCTTTACCGGCTGCTCGCGCGCTATTACCGCCAGGACCCGGCGAAGGTCGGCGCGCTGGAGGCACGGTGAGCCGTCGGAATGTCTCAGCGAGGCGTGACCGACCGCCAAAAAAGTCGCCAACCGTCTGATTTTCTGGCATAATCGCCGCTTTTCGACCTTAGGCAAGTGGCTCGCGCCGAACTGCCAGCGCTCGGGAATGCCGGAAAGCACGGCGCCTCGTCGCGGCACGCGGGTTGGCTACCGCCAGACTAAAGGAAAGACCATGAAGAAAGGCATTCATCCGGATTACCGCGAAGTCCTGTTCATCGACGTGTCGAACGACTTCCGTTTCGTGACGCGCTCCACCATCCAGACGCGCGAAACCGCCGAGTTCAACGGCAAGACCTACCCGCTCGCGAAGATCGAAGTGTCGTCGGAATCGCACCCGTTCTACACGGGCCAGCAAAAGATCATGGACACGGCCGGCCGCGTCGAGAAGTTCAACAAGAAGTTCGGCTCGCGCGCCACGGGCAAGGTCGCGAAGTAAGCGAAGCAGGATCGCCTGCGATGCCGGCTCTTACCGCCGGGTCCGAACCGCAAAAGGGCAGCGCACGCTGCCCTTTTTTGTCGCCGGGCGATTTTGTTTCACCGCGGTTGTCATCCCTGTCTTACCGGTTGCCTTACCGTCTGTTGACCGATGGCCTGGCGCACCGTCCGCACGACCCGCACCACCGTGACGCGCCCCGGCAGCCCCGACTACAATGCCGGATGCTCCAGCCTGGCCGGCTCGCAGGCCAGCCTTCATCGAGCCTGTCCTGGCAGTCCGGTCCGCCTTCTTTGCCGTATTCGTCTCTTCCTGGCGGGCCAGCTCGCTCGCCATCGGCCCGAGCGTCCATCCAATCACCGCACACTGCATGAAGCCTGTCGTCCGTCTCACCGCCTCCGCCACAAGCGCCCTGCCGCGCTGGCTGCTGCTCACCATCTGCATCGTCTATGCGTCGTTCGGGCTCTTCGGCCGCGATCCGTGGAAGAACGAGGACGCGGCGGGCTTCGGCGTGATGTGGACGATGGCGAACGGCACCACGCACGACTGGCTGCTGCCCAACCTCGTCGGCAAGTACATCACCTCGGAAGGCCCCGTGGGCTACTGGCTGGGCGCCGCGGCCATCCGCGCGCTCGCGCCCTGGGTCGATGCGAGCAACGCCTCGCGCGTCTTCACCGGCCTGCTTTTCTGCGCGGCCTGTGCGTTCGTCTGGTACGCCGCGTATCTGCTTGGCCGTCGCGCCGAGGTTCAGCCGTTCAAGTACGCGTTCGGCGGCGAACCCGAACCGCGCGACTACGGCCGCACGCTGGCCGACGGCGCACTGTTGATCCTGCTGGGCTGCTTCGGTCTTGCCGAACGCGGCCACGAAACCACGCCGCAGATCGCCCAGTTCGTCTGCGTGGCGATGCTCGTGTACGGCCTCGTGCGTGCCATCGACAAGCCCATCCAGGGTTCGCTGTGGTGGGGAGTCGCGATGGGCCTCGTTGCCGTGACGAGCAACCCCGTGCTGGTGGGCGCGCTCCTCATAGGCACCTTCGCGATGGCCGTCATCGCGCCGGAGGTGCGCACGCGCTGGTTGCTGCTCGCAGGTCTGCCCGTGGCGCTCGTGATCGGATTTTCGTGGCCCATCGCCGCACTGCAGCGCTTTCCCGACGACGCCGTCTGGTTCCTGAACCAGTGGGTGCGCGGCAGCGTCAACGCGTTCGCCGGCCCGCCGGGCTCCGCGCTGCGCTATGCGGCCAAGAACCTGCCGCTGTTCACGTGGCCGGCGTGGCCGCTCGCCGTCTGGGCCTGGTTTAGCTGGGCAGGCCTGCGCCGCGCGCCGCACGTGGCGATCCCGCTCTCCGTGATCGCGCCGCTTATCGTGCTCGTGGTGCTGCAGAGCCATCAATCGAACCGGCTCTACATGCTGCTGCTGCCGGCGCTCGCGGTGTTCGCGGCGTTCGCGCTGCCCACGCTCAAGCGCGGTGCGATCAACGCCATCGACTGGTTCGCTGTCTTGAGCTTCACGATCGTCGGCACGATGGTCTGGCTCGTCTGGATCGCCGCGTTGACGGGCTTTCCGGCGCCGCTCGCGCGCAACCTCGCGCGCTATGCGCCGGGCTTCACACCCGAGTTCAAGATTCTCTCGTTCGTCTGTGCCGTGGCCGTCACGCTGTGCTGGTTCGTGCTCGTGCAATGGCGCGTGGCGCGGCATCCCAAGGTGTTGTGGCGCAGCGTCGTGCTGACGAGCGGCGGCACCACGCTCATGTGGGTGCTGCTCATGACGCTGTGGCTGCCGGTCGTCAACTACAGCCGGACCTACAAGGACGTCGCCGAGCAGATCGCCGCCCATCTTCCCGCCGACTACAACTGCATCTCGCCCGCGCGTCTGGGCGATGCGCAGATCGCCACCTTCGCCTATTTCGGCGACATGCATTTTTCGTTCGACGAAGACTGCGACGTGATTCTGCGTCAGGACTCGCAGGACTTCGGCGCGCCGAGCTCGATGTCGGACTTCGTCTGGAAGCTCGTCTGGGAAGGACGGCGCGCGGCGGACCGCGACGAGCGCTTCCGGCTCTATGTCCGCATCGACCGTCCGAAGCCGCCCGTCACGCGCCGCGTCTGGCGCAGCCGCCACAAATAGGATGAGCTCGACGATCCAGCTGCACAGCCTGCGCGCCGATGCGCGCCGCATCGCGGCGCTCGCCTGGCCCGTGCTGATCGGCCAGCTTGCGATCATCGCGTTCGGCGTGATCGACACGGCGATGGTAGGCCGCTACTCGGCCACCGACCTCGCCGCGCTCGGGCTCGGGTCGTCGATCTACATTTCGGTCTTCATCGGCCTCACGGGCATTCTGACCGCGCTGCAGCCCGTCGCAGCGCAGCTCTACGGCGCACGGCGCGAAGCGGAAATAGGCGAGGAAGTGCGCCAGGCGCTATGGCTCGCGCTCGCACTGACCATCGCGGGCTTCGCGATTCTATACTTTCCGGGCCCGCTGCTCGATCTCGCCCACGCTCCCGACGCGCTGCGCGAGCGCACCGAGGGCTACCTCAAGATCCTCTCGTTCGGACTGCCGGCGAGCCTCGTGTTTCGCGTCTACAGCTCGCTCACGAACGCAGTGGGCCAGCCGCGTCTCGTGATGATCCTCCAGGTCGGCGCGCTGATCCTGAAGGTGCCGCTCAACACGTGGTTCATCTTCGGCGGACTCGGCGTACCCGCGCTGGGCGGCCCCGGCTGCGCGCTCGCGAGCACGCTCATCAACTGGACGCTGGCCATGGTCGGCATGTTGCTGATGACACGGCTCGATGTGTTTTTGCCCTTCGGCATCTTCAAGCGGTTCTGCTGGCCGGTGTGGTGGCGCCAAGCCGAGTTGCTCAAGCTCGGCATTCCGATGGGACTCTCGTACCTGATCGAGGTGACGTCGTACACGTTCATGGCGCTTTTCATCGCCCGCTTCGGTACGACGACGCTGGCGGGCCACCAGATCGCAGGCAACGTCGGCGCGGTGCTCTACATGACGCCGCTTTCCATCGGCATTGCGACGTCCACGCTCGTGGCTCAGGCGCTGGGCGGTCAGCGCCACGCGGACGCCCGCACGCTTGCGCGCCACGGCATCGCGATGGCCGCTGCCATCGCGCTGTGTTACGGCGCCCTCGTGCTCGCGCTGCGGCCGTTCATCATCGGCGGATATACGCCGGACCCGGCCGTCGCGGCCGCAGCCATGCCGCTCGTGCTGATCGTGACGTGCTATCACTTCTTCGACGCCATCCAGGTGACGACCGCCTTCGTGCTGCGCGCCTACAAGGTCGTGGTGATTCCGACGGTGATCTACGCCGTCGCGCTGTGGGGCGTGGGCCTGGGCGGCGGCTATGCGCTCGGCTTCAATGTGAGCGGCGCAGCGCCCGCGTGGCTCACGGGCGCTCGCGGCTTCTGGTTCGCGAACATGGCGAGCCTGATGGTGGCTGGCGCCGGACTGCTCGTTTATCTGCGCGGCGTCAGCAGACGATATTTGCGCGCGGAAGGTTGAGCGGCGCGCAATAACGGTGCGTGGTTACGCAAACCGCCGGGCCATCACGCCGCCTGCGCTGCTTCAGCGGCAGTCTTCCCTTCATGCTCGCGTCGCGTGAAAACCTCGTGAGCGGCGAAAAGCGCGTTGAGCGCTGCGGGAAAGCCGGCATAGAGCGCCATCTGCATGAACACCTCCACGATTTCGTCGCGCGTGCAGCCCACGTTCAGCGCCGCCTCGATATGCACCTTGAGCTGGGGCTGGGCATGTCCGATGGCCGCCAGCGCGGCGATCGTCGCGATCTCGCGCGACTTCAGATCGAGCTGCGGCCGGCTGTAGATGTCGCCGAAGCCGAATTCGATCAATAGCCGCCCGAAGTCCGGCGCGACCGGCGCGAGCGCTTCGATCACACGCTCTCCCGCCTCGCCGTCGATTTCCTTCAGCTTGTTCCAGCCCCGCGTGTAGCGGTCGTCCTGTGCGTATTGCATGGTGTGTCCTTTTCCTGTCATTGCGGGTCAGCGGTCAGTTGCCTGACTGGCTTGCCGTCGTGACGACGGCGTCCTCGTCCCGGACGCCTGCGGCATGGCGCCGGCCTGCCGTCCGTTCGAGGTCCTTCGTCATGCGACTTTCCGCTTCTCATTGCGCTGGTCGTTGCGCTTCTCATTGCGCTTGTCATTGCGCTTCGATGTTCCGGCTTGCTGGGCACGCCGCTGTGCCTCGTCGTAAAACTCGATCTTGGCCGTGATCGCTTCGAGACTCGTCTGCAGTTCCGCGATGCGTGCAAGCACGGCCTCGCGATGCGCTTCCAGCATGTCGCGGCGCGCCCCGATCGAGACGTCGCCCTGGCTGCGCAGCGCCGCAAACGCCTGCATGCCGGCAATGGACATGCCCGTCGCCTTCAGGCGCATCACGAACTGCAGCCAGTCGAGGTCGGCCGGCGAATACAGACGGTGCCCGGCTGCCGTACGCCCCACGGGACGCAACAGGCCAGCCTGCTCGTAGTAACGCAGCGTGTGCGTGGAGACGCCGAGCTGAGCGGCGACTTCCCCAATGTTCAGCGGTTTCGACATGACGGAACTCAGGTTAGGACTTCGAGTGCACTCCAGGTCAAGCGTCGCGTGACGCCGGCTGGAAAACACGTCGACGACATTGCGGAGATCGTAATGGCCTGACGCAAAAGGTTAAAGAATGTGAGGCGACATTTACTTCGCTGGGGCGGATCGGTATAAATCGTGCCTTCCCACCGAATAGGACTGGCCAATTGTCCTATGCTGGAAGCACAGCGGCTCGTCACAGAGCGTCGTCCGTTCCGGCTTCCCGTTTTGCCATCAATGGAGTGATTGCCATGCTGAAGAAGCTGTTCATGCTGTGTCTCGCCCTCGGGCTGTCGCTGTCCGCAGCGCTTGCCGCCGCAGTCGAGGTCAACACCGCCGACGAAGCCGCCCTCGAATCGGTGAAGGGCATCGGCCCCGTTCATGCCAAGGCGATCATCGACGAACGGACGAAGAACGGTCCGTTCAAGGACGCCGACGATCTGGCCGCACGGGTGAAGGGCATCGGCCAGAAGTCGGTGGTCAATCTCGAGGCGGCAGGACTGACGATCAACGGCTCGTCGGTGCCGCCCACCGGCAAGGCCATGCCGAAGAAGAACACGGAAGCCGCTGCGAAGACAACCGCACCGGCGGCGCCGTCCACGGCGACGGCACCTAACAAGGCGGCCCCATCCATGACGCCGGCCGCCCCGTCCATGTCGACCGTCCCGGCAAAGCCGGCAACGTCGACCGGTATTGCGCCTGCCAGGACTGCCGCAGCCGCTGCTGCTGCAACCCCCACGCCGACGGCCAGCGCAGCCGCGGCCGGCGCGGCATCGGGCGCCAAGGCAACGAAATCGAAGAAGAGCAAGAAGGCTGCGGCTGCCGAACAGGCATCCGCCGCTTCGGCTCCCGCTGCGGCGCCCGGCGCGCCGGCTGAAGCCTCGGGCACGAAAGCCGGCAAGACGAAGAAGGCCAGGAAGAGCAAGGCGGCATCGGCCGCTTCAGGCGCCTGACCGGCGTTGCGCCAGAGCCCGGCGCGCGCCGCTACCAAACGTCCTGCGGCACGACAGAAACCGGTCACAGAAACCGGCCACAGAAGCTCGCCGTCGAAAGCGGGCAACGGTTCGCAGTAAAACTCCTCAACATGGCGCCGCGCGAATGCGCGGCGTCTTCCCCCTGTCGGCGCGACGACGTCGTGCCTTTTTCAAGAGAAATTGCCATGAGCCTACTCGATTCCCTCGGTTCCCTCCTCGGCCAGTCGTCTTCGGGCGGCGGCGGTGCGCAACAGGCGCTCATCGCGGCCGCGCTCGAGTACGTCAACAACCAGCCCGGCGGCCTGATGGGCCTCGTCCAGAAGTTCGAACAGGGCGGCGCTGGCGGCATCATCCAGTCGTGGATCAGCAACGGCGAGAACCAGCCGATCTCCTCCAGCCAGTTGCAGAACGTGCTGGGCTCGGATGCGGTATCGGGTCTCGCGCAAAAAGTCGGCATGCAGCCGGATCAGATCAGCGGCCTGCTCGCACAAGTGCTGCCCCACGTGGTCAACGCGGCGACGCCCGAAGGTGAGGTGCCGGCCGAAGGCAAGCTCAACGCCGACACGGTGCTTGGCACGCTGGGCGGCCTCGCGTCGTTGTTCGGCAAGGCGTAAGGCAGTCTGCGTCCGCGGCGCGCCGACCCGCGCTCAGCCGCAGATAACGCACACATGAAAAAGGGCAACGAATCGCTTCGTTGCCCTTTTTTCTTGCCCGGCCGGCGACAGTCATGGCCGGCTCGGCCCTCCAGCCCCCGTCAGTGGACGACCCGTTCGAACACGAACTTGCCGTTTTCCACGTCGACCGGAATCACGTCCTTCGGACCGAACTTGCCCGCGAGGATGAGCTTCGCGACCGGATTCTCGATCTCCTGCTGGATCGCGCGCTTGAGCGGCCGCGCGCCGAACAGCGGGTCGTAGCCAACCTTGCCGATCTGATCGAGCGCTTCCTCGGATACCACGAGTTGCATGTCGAGCTTCGCGAGCCGCTCGTGCAACCGCTCCAGCTGGATCTTCGCAATCGACTGGATGTTCGACCGGTCGAGCGCGTGGAACACCACGACTTCGTCGATGCGGTTCAAGAACTCGGGCCGGAAATGCTGCTTGACCTCGCCCCACACCGCGTCTTTCACCGCTTCCTGCGGTTCGCCCGACATCGCCTGGATCAGGTGCGAGCCGAGGTTCGACGTCATCACGATCACCGTGTTCTTGAAGTCGACGGTACGGCCCTGGCCATCGGTCATGCGCCCGTCGTCCAGCACCTGCAGCAGCACATTGAACACGTCCGGATGCGCCTTCTCGATTTCGTCGAGCAGGATCACGCTGTACGGTTTGCGGCGCACCGCTTCCGTGAGGTAGCCGCCCTCCTCGTAGCCCACATAGCCCGGCGGCGCGCCGATCAGCCGTGCGACGCTGTGCTTTTCCATGAACTCGCTCATGTCGATGCGGATGAGATGTTCTTCCGAATCGAACAGGAACGAAGCCAGCGCCTTGCACAACTCGGTCTTGCCCACGCCGGTCGGGCCGAGGAACAGGAACGAGCCGTACGGCCGGTTCGGGTCCGCGAGACCCGCGCGCGAGCGGCGGATCGCATCGGCAACCGCGGTGATCGCCTCGTCCTGCCCGACCACGCGCTCATGCAGCTTCGCCTCGATCTGCAACAGCTTTTCGCGCTCGCCCTGCATCATCCGCGAAACGGGAATGCCCGTAGCGCGCGACACGACTTCCGCGATTTCCTCCGCGCCCACCTGGGTGCGCAACAGACGCGGGCGGCTCGGGTTTTGCTGCTCTTTCGCTTCGGCCTGCGTCACCTGCTTCAGTTGCGCCTCGAGTTGCGGCAGTTTGCCGTACTGCAATTCGGCAACCTTCTCGAGCTTGCCCTCACGCTGCAAGCGCGCGATGTCGGCGCGCGTGCGCTCGATCTCTTCCTTCAGTTGCGCGCTGCCCTGTACCGCGGCCTTCTCGGCGGTCCAGATTTCTTCGAGGTCCGAATATTCGCGGTTGAGCCGCTCGATTTCCTCTTCGATCAGTTGCAGGCGCTTTTGCGAGGCCTCGTCCTTCTCCTTCTTGACGGCTTCGCGCTCGATCTTCAGCTGGATCAGGCGCCGGTCCAGACGGTCCATCTCCTCGGGCTTCGAGTCGATTTCCATCTTGATCTTCGAAGCCGCTTCGTCGATCAGGTCGATCGCCTTGTCCGGCAAGAAGCGGTCCGTGATGTAGCGATGCGAAAGCTCCGCGGCCGCGACGATCGCCGGGTCGGTAATCTCGACGCCGTGGTGCAGCTCGTACTTCTCCTGCAGACCGCGCAGGATCGCAATGGTGGCCTCGACCGTCGGCTCGTCGACGAGCACCTTCTGGAAGCGGCGTTCGAGCGCGGCGTCCTTCTCGATGTACTTGCGGTACTCGTCGAGCGTCGTGGCGCCGATGCAGTGCAGTTCGCCGCGCGAAAGCGCCGGCTTCAGCATGTTGCCGGCGTCCATCGCGCCTTCGGCTTTGCCCGCGCCCACCATGGTGTGGATCTCGTCGATGAAGACGATGGTCTGGCCTTCGTCTTTCGCGATGTCGTTGAGCACGGCCTTCAGGCGCTCTTCGAACTCGCCGCGGTACTTCGCGCCCGCGAGCAGCGCCGCCATGTCGAGCGAGAGCACGCGCTTGCCCTTGAGCGTCTCGGGCACTTCGCCGTTGACGATGCGCTGGGCGAGCCCTTCCACGATCGCGGTCTTGCCGACGCCCGGCTCGCCGATCAGCACCGGATTGTTCTTCGTGCGGCGCTGCAGGATCTGGATGGAGCGGCGGATCTCGTCGTCGCGGCCAATCACAGGATCGAGCTTGCCGGCGCGGGCGCGTTCGGTCAGGTCGACGGTGTACTTCTTCAGGGCTTCACGCTGGCTCTCAGCGTCCTGGCTGTGAACCTGCGCACCGCCACGCACGGCCGCAATCGCGGCTTCAAGCGCCTTGCGCGTGAGACCGTGCTGGCGCGCGATGCGGCCCGCCTCGCCCTTGTCGTCGGCCACGGCGAGCAGGAACATCTCGCTCGCGATGTAGGTGTCGTTGAGCTTCTGCGCTTCCTTGTCGGCCTGATTGAGCAGGCCGAGCAGTTCGCGGCCGATCTGCACGTTGCCGTCGGTGCCCTGCACCTGCGGCAGCCGCGTGATCGCATCGTTGAGCGCGGTCTGCAGCGCCTGCACATGCACGCCCGCACGCGAGAGCAGCGAGCGCGCCGAACCGTCTTCTTGCGCGACGAGCGCCGCCAGCAGGTGCACGGGTTCGATGTACTGGTTGTCGTGACCGACCGCGAGACTCTGCGCGTCCGACAGGGCTTCCTGGAACTTGGTGGTGAGTTTGTCGATTCTCATTGATGAGCGCTCCAATTCTGACTGTCACCAAAATGAGGCGCTTCAGGGCGGTTTCAAGGCACTTTTCGCATACTTTTGCACGTGGCGGCACGTTTTTGCGAAAAACGATGCGCGCGGAACCGTCCTGCGCCGAAGGTCTGCAACACAGTGCGCTCGCGGCGCGCGAGGGTGTTGACGAGCGTCAAACGGTGCCGGAACCGGGCATCCGGGCGGACCGGCTAATCGGAACGTCGATGGGAGCGTCTGAAGCCGGTACGTCTCAGATCGAACCGGCGGGAGCCTGCACGATCGGTACGGCAACCGGAATACCGAGCAGCGCCGCAAGCTGGCCCGGCGGCTCGATGAGTTCGGCCACCGTGTGGCGATCGAGCTCGGCGAAGAACGCGGCACGCGCGGCTTCGAGCACGTGCTTGAGTCGGCATTGAGGATCGATCACACAGCCGCGCCGCACGCCTTTACTGTCCGGAAAGCAGCCCACCAGCGCAAAGTCGGTTTCCGTGGCGCGGATGATCTCGCCCACCGTGAGTGCGCGCGAGGCGGGAGCGAGCCGCAGCCCGCCATTGCGGCCGCGCACCGTCTCCACCCAGCCCAGTTCGCCGAGTTGCTGCACCACCTTCATCAGATGATTTTTCGAAACGCCGTAGGCGTCGGAAATTTCCTGGATGGTCGAAAGTCCTTCGTCGCGGGCCGCCAGGTACAGGATCACGCGGAGCGAGTAGTCGGTATAGTCAGTCAGTCTCATGGCAACGAGTCGGCCTTCGACGCGCGTTTCGCGTAAAAGACCCTGTCCGTTTCGGGGTTGCGGCAATCGTCGGCGCGCCATAACATGCGCCGTTGATGCTCGTTTTTGAGGGCAATGTCAGCTATTGTCCTTCAGTTTCGCTGTTTGCGGAGCGCATGCTCATTCATCGGGCATATCTCCGGATGACCGGACGAAGGCCCCAACCGCGCCTCTGTCTCACCACTGCCACGCTTCATGACGCCGTCCGCTTCACTTTCCAGCGCTGCCGCCCCGGCCACGCGCCACCCCGAACCGACCACCGAAAATATTCGAGAGCTGGTCTACGCGTTCTACGACCGCGTGCGCGCCGACCCGCTCCTCGGCCCCGTGTTCGACACCGCGCTCGCCGGCCGCTGGGACACCCATTTGCCGAAAATGGGTACGTTCTGGGCGAGTCTCGTGCTCGGCGAGAAGGGTTATCGCGGCAATGTCCAGCAGGCGCACGAGCCGCTGCCCGGCGTCGAGCCGAAGCACTTCAGCCAGTGGCTCTACCTGTTTCTCGATACCGTGGAAGCGCGCTACGAACCGGCTGCCGCGGTCCGCTTCATGGAGCCCGCGCTGCGTATCGCACAAAGCCTCCAGTTGAGCCGCTTCGGCTGGGACTACGCGATTCCGCCGGAGCAGCAAGCGCTGCTCGAGCGGGTTGCGCCGCGCCGGTCGGCTCACGGCGACAGTCACGCCGGGCACGATGCCGGGCGCGATAGCCCAGTCGGCGAACCCTTCCCGGCAAAGATCATTGGACGTGGAGCGGACGCGTCGTAACGACGTCGCCGCGCGGCGACAGCGTCAATGGTGCAGCACGGCAGCGGCTACTTCGCCGCGTTACCCGACTTGATTCCCCAGCGCGCCAGCGCCGCGTCGTCGGACTCGCGCGCATCCACCCAGCGCTCGCCGGCCGCGGTCTTTTCCTTCTTCCAGAACGGCGCCTGGGTCTTCAGGTAATCCATCACGAACTCGCACGAGGCGAACGCGTCGCCACGATGCGCGGAAGTGGTCGCCACGAGCACGATCTGGTCGAGCGGGTAAAGCTTGCCCACGCGATGAACGATCAGCACATCCACCCCTGGCCAGCGATCACGGGCCGCATCGACAATGTCGGCCAGCGCCTTTTCGGTCATGCCCGGATAGTGCTCGAGCTCCATCGCTTCCACGCCGCTGCCTTCGTTGAGGTCGCGCACGGTGCCGACGAAACAGGCCACGGCGCCGATGCGCGGGTTCTGCGCGCGCAGCGCCGCCACCTCGGCGGAAAGGTCGAAGTCTTCGGTCTGGACGCGCACGGTCATGGCGTACCTCCTGAGTGTGCGCAACGCGCTCAGCCGCCCGTGACGGGCGGGAAGAACGCCACTTCGCAACCCTCGGTAATGCGCGTGCCGGCGTCCGTCATCACGTGGTTGCAGGCCATGCGCAGCGCGCGCCCTTCGGCGAGCGTGTCGGCCCAGACGCCGCCGCGCGCGCGCAGCCAGCCGCGCACGTCGCCGATGGTCGCGATGCCGTCCGGCACCTCGACGGATTCATGCGCGACGCCCAACGCCTCACGCACGCTCGCGAAAAATTTCAGCTGGATCTTCATGTAATCAAGCGGCGCCGGCCCTGCATGACAAAACCGGGCGCCCGCATCAGTAGAGCAGTTCGGAAAATGGCAAGAAGCGCACCGTCTCGCCTGCGCTGATCGCGTGATTCGGCGGGTTGTCGATGAGCCCGTCGCCCCACACTGTCGACGTCAGCACGGCCGAGCTCTGGTTCGCAAAGAGGTCGAGACCGCCCGCCGGATTGACGCGCGCGCGCAAGAACTCGTTGCGGCGATCGGCCTTTGGCTGCGTGAAGTCGGCGCGCAGCGAAAGCGCGCGCGGCGCGACCTGCTTCACGCCCGCAAGGCGCAGCACGAACGGCCGCACGAACAGCAGGAACGTGACGAAGCTCGAGACAGGATTGCCCGGCAGGCCGATGAAGAACGCCTCGTCGTGGCCGGCTTCATCGTGCGCCCCAGTGCGCTCGCCACGCCGCACGGCACCAAAGGCCAGCGGCTTGCCTGGCTTCATCGCGATCTGCCACATCGAGACCCGCCCTTCGGCTTCCACGGCGGGCTTCACGTGATCCTCCTCGCCCACCGACACGCCTCCGCACGTGAGAATCAGATCGTGCCCGCGCGCGGCGTCGCGCAGCGTGGCGCGCGTGGCGTCGAGCCGGTCGGGCACGATGCCGAAGTCCGACACCTCGCAGCCCAGGTTCTCGAGCAGCCCGCGCAGCGTGAAGCGATTCGAGTTGTAGATCGCGCCGGGCCGCAGCGGCTCGCCGGGCATCGTCAGCTCGTCGCCAGTGAAGAACACGGCCACCTTGAGCCGCCGCACCACGGCAAGCTCGGCACATCCGACCGAGGCGGCGAGTCCCAGTGACTGAGGCGTGAGCCGCGTGCCGGCGGGCAGGATGACCGAGCCGCGCCGGATGTCGGCGCCTTGGGCCGTGATCCATTCGCCTGCCTTGGGCGTGTGCAGCAGCGCGACTTCATCGCCCGTCGGCTCGGTCTGCTCCTGCATCACGATCGCGTCGGCGCCGGGCGGCACGGTCGCGCCGGTGAAAATGCGCGCCACCGTGCCGGGCTCGAGCGGTTGCGGCGCGTGGCCCGCGGGAATGCGCTGCGACACGCGCAGACGGGCCGTGCCGTGCGCGAGGTCGGCCACCCGCACGGCGTAGCCGTCCATGGCGCTGGTATTCATGGGCGGCACGTCGAGCGGCGACACCACGTCAGTCGCCAATACGCGATTGAGCGCATCGAGCGTGGGCAGCATTTCGACGCCGGCGAGCGGCCGGGCCGCGGCAAGCAGCGTGGCGAGCGCGTCGGCAGTCGACAGCATGGGAGGACGCGCGCCCGGTGAAGTCGGTGTGGACGGCGTGGAGGACGGAGAAGCAGGCGTGGACATCGTGCGGGTTCGAATGGGCTCGGACGACAGATCAGGTCATTGTAGCGGCGCGCCCTGCCGCGTGCGCGGCGGGCGTCCGGGCCCTCTTCTGCCCGTCGGCCGCCGCGCGGTGGAACCACAACGTTCAGCGGGCCTCTAGCGGCCCCTCGGCGTGCCTCATTCGCCCGTATGCGTGGCGATGAAGTCCTTCACGCGCTGCGCGTCGGCCGGCAGCACGTCGAACCGTTGCGGCAGCGCTTCGAGCCCCTCGAACGCGGCCGGACGCTGCGGCTCGCGCTGCAGCGCCTCGCGAATGGTCTCGCCGAACTTGACCGGCTGCGCCGTCTCCAGCACGACCATCGGCACGCCCGGTTGCAGATGCTCGCGCGCGACTTTGACACCGTCGGCCGTGTGCGTATCGATCATCGTCTCGTAGCGCGAAAACACGTCGCGGATCGTCGCGATGCGGTCTGCGTGCGTGCTGCGGCCCGACACGAAGCCGAACTCGTGCACGCGTGCGAAGTCGCCGCTCGCCGCGAGATCGAAGCCGCCCTTCTCTTCCACGTCGCGGAACAACTGGACCACACGGGCCGGGTCGCGGCCCAGCAGGTCGTAGACGAAGCGCTCGAAGTTCGACGCCTTCGAAATATCCATGCTCGGGCTGCTCGTGTGCCACGTTTCGGCAGCCTTGCGCACGCGGTAGACGCCCGTGCGGAAGAACTCGTCGAGCACGTCGTTCTCGTTGGTCGCCACGACGAGCTTCTCGATAGGCAGGCCCATCATGCGCGCGATGTGGCCCGCGCAGACGTTGCCGAAGTTGCCCGAGGGCACCGTGAACGACACGCGTTCGTCGTTCGACTTCGTGGCCGCGAAATAGCCCGCGAAGTAGTAGACGACCTGAGCCACCACGCGTGCCCAGTTGATCGAGTTCACCGTGCCGATCTTGTGCTTCGCCTTGAACGCGTGATCGTTCGACACCGCCTTCACGATGTCCTGGCAATCGTCGAACACGCCTTCCACCGCGAGGTTGAAGATGTTCGGGTCCTGCAGGCTGTACATCTGCGCCGTCTGGAACGCGCTCATCTTGCGGTGCGGCGAGAGCATGAAGACGCGCACGCCGGCCTTGCCGCGCATCGCGTACTCGGCGGCGCTGCCGGTGTCGCCCGAGGTGGCGCCAAGGATGTTCAGCGTCTCGCCCGTGCGCGCCAGCGTGTACTCGAACAGATTGCCGAGCAGTTGCATCGCCATGTCCTTGAAGGCGAGCGTGGGACCGTTCGACAGTTCGAGCAGCGCGAGCGGCGTGCCGTTTTCCACGCCGAGCCGGTGCAGCGGCGTGATCTGCGCGGCGTCTTCGCCGGCGCGCACGTTGCAGTACGTCTGCGCCGTGTAGGTGCGCCGCGTGAGCGCGCGCAGGTCGTCGTGGGCGATGTCGTCCGCGAACTTCGCGAGCACTTCGAATGCGAGGTCCGCGTACGACAGCGTGCGCCAGCGCGCGAGTTCCTCGGCCGTGACGCGCGGATACTCACGCGGCAGATACAGCCCGCCGTCTTTCGCGAGGCCGCCAAGCAGGATGTCGGAGAAGGAGTGACGCTCGCCGGCTCCGGCGCCGCGTGTGGAAACGTAATTCATGTGCGCTTTCCTGCGTGAGTTTCGGGTGCGGTCACTGGCTTGCGCTCAATCGAGCGATTCCATGCGCAGCTTCGTGACCTTCGACACGACGGTCGTAAGCGCCTCGATTTGCGCAATCGCGGCGTTGATGTTCTTTTCGAGCGTCTCGTGCGTGATCAGGATGATGTCGGTCTCGCCGCGGCCGCGTTCGTCCACCTGTTCGGACTCCTTCTGCAGGAGCGCGTCGATGGAAATGCCCGTGTCCGCGAGAATGCGCGTGATGTTGGCCAGCACGCCCGTCACGTCGGCCACGCGCAGGCGCAGATAGTAGCCGCTCGTCACTTCGTCGATGGGCAGGATCGGCGTGTTCGCGAGGCTGTCCGGCTGGAACGCCAGATGCGGCACGCGATGCTCCGGATCCGCCGTATGCAGGCGCGTCACGTCGACGAGGTCGGCGACCACGGCCGAGGCCGTCGGCTCCGCGCCCGCGCCCTTGCCGTAATAGAGCGTGGTGCCCACGGCGTCGCCGTGCACCACCACCGCGTTCATCGCGCCTTCCACGTTGGCGAGCAGACGCCGTGCCGGAATCAGCGTGGGGTGCACGCGCAGCTCGATGCCGCGGTCCGTGCGGCGCGCGATGCCGAGCAGCTTGATGCGGTAGCCGAGTTCCTCGGCATAGCGAATATCCGTGGCCGAGAGCTTGCTGATGCCTTCCACGTAGGCCTTGTCGAACTGCACGGGCACGCCGAACGCGATTGCGCTCATGATGGTGGCCTTGTGCGCGGCGTCCACACCTTCGATGTCGAAGGTCGGATCGGCTTCCGCGTAGCCCAGCGCCTGCGCGCCCTTGAGCGCGGTGGCGAAGTCGAGGCCGCGCTCGCGCATCTCGGAAAGAATGTAGTTCGTCGTGCCGTTGATGATGCCGGCGATGTACTGGATGCGGTTCGCCGTGAGCCCTTCGCGCAGCGCCTTGATGATGGGAATGCCGCCCGCCACCGCCGCTTCGAACGCGACCATCACGCCCTTCGCGTGCGCGGCTTCGAAGATTTCCGTGCCATGCACGGCGAGCAGCGCCTTGTTGGCCGTCACCACATGCTTACCGTTGGCGATCGCGCGCAGCACGAGTTCGCGCGCAATACCCGTGCCGCCGATCATTTCCGCGATGATCGAGATCGACGGATCGTCGACCACGGCGTTGAAGTCGCTCGTGATATCGACCTCTCCCGCACCGCCAATCGTGGCGAGCGCGGCCGTCGCCTTGGCGGGATTGCGCACCGCAATGCGCGTGATTTCGATGCCGCGTCCCGCACGGCGTTTGATTTCTTCCTGATTGCGGCGCAGTACCGTGAAGGTGCCGCTGCCCACCGTGCCGAAGCCCAGCAGTCCAACTTTGATCGGTTCCATGCAGCGTGTGTTTCTAAGGTGCGGGTTGATATGAAAAGGAACAGGCCGGGACAAAACAGATGCCGCACGTGCGGTGCTCACCTGCGCCGGCCCGGGCTCCGGCTCAGGTTGCGTGACGCTTGCGGTAACCGTCGAGGAAGCGCGCGATGCGGTTGATCGAATCGGCGAGGTCGTCGACGTTCGGCAGGAACACCACGCGGAAATGGTCGGGCGACTTCCAGTTGAAGCCCGTGCCCTGCACGAGCAGTACGCGTTCGGCGAGCAGCAGGTCGAGAATGAACTGCTGGTCGTTTTCGATCGGATACAGCTTCGGGTCCAGACGCGGGAACATGTAGAGCGCGGCCTGCGGCTTCACGCAGCTCACGCCCGGAATCGCCGTGAGCATTTCGTGCGCAAGTTCGCGCTGACGATAAAGGCGCCCGCCGGGTGCAATCAGCTCGTTGATGCTCTGGTAGCCGCCAAGCGCCGTCTGGATCGCGTACTGGCCCGGCACGTTCGGGCACAGCCGCATGGAGGCGAGAATGCCGAGCCCTTCGCAATAGTCCTTCGCACGCCGGCGGTTCTCGCCGCCGAGGCCCGAGAGGAACATCCAGCCGGCGCGGTAGCCGCACGAGCGGTAGCTCTTCGAGAGGCTGTTGAACGTGACCGTGAGCACGTCTTCGGAGAGCGCGCCGATCGAGGTGTGCTCGCGGCCGTCGTAGACGATCTTGTCGTAGACCTCGTCGGCAAAGATGATGAGGCCGTGCTGGCGCGCAATCTCGATCAGGCCGAGCAGCAGGTCGTCCGGATAGAGCGCGCCGGTGGGATTGTTCGGGTTGATCACGACGATCGCACGCGTGTTCGGCGTGATCTTCGCGCGGATGTCGTCGAGGTCGGGCAGCCAGCCGTTCGCCTCGTCGCAGATGTAGTGGACGGGCGTGCCGCCCGAGAGGCTCACGCCGGCCGTCCACAGCGGGTAGTCGGGCGCGGGCAGCAGCACTTCGTCACCGTCATTGAGAAGCGCCTGCATCGCCATCACAATTAGCTCGGACGCGCCGTTGCCGATGTAGATGTCGTCCAGTTCGACGCCGCGCACGCCCTTCTGCTGCGCGTAATGCATGATCGCCTTGCGCGCCGAGAACACGCCCTTCGAATCCGAATAGCCTGACGAATCGGGCAGGTTCAGGATCATGTCCTGAATGATCTCGTCCGGCGCATCGAAGCCGAACGAGGCCAGGTTACCGATGTTCAGCTTGATGATGCGATGACCTTCCTCTTCGAGGCGCTTCGCGTGCTCGAGCACGGGCCCGCGGATGTCATAGCAGACGTTCAACAGCTTGTTGGATTTGAGAATCGGTTTCACGGCGGGCAGATGAAGCAATAGGAAGCCAGGAGTTTCGTCAGGGCAATGGCTCGGGTGGCGCGGCAGGCTGTCCCCGTAACCTGACCCGGTCTCACGACCCGCTCCCACGATGGATGGGATGGCAAGCGTGAAGCGGTGCAATGGCGCGCGATGGGTGCCTTGGCTTGGGCATTCGCGGTCCGTGGCTTGTGGCGGGCGGCGCGCGAGGCGGGAAGCGCCGCGTGGGCGGCTAAAAAGCTATAATTTAGCGGATTTTGTCGGACTTCCGCAATGCAAGAACCGCGGCGGCAGGCCTCGAGGTCGGTCTGGATGGCCCCGATCGAGCCGTTCGACGCGCGGGGGCCCATGGCGGCACACCCATTGCGGCCCCGCATTGCCACAACCCGGAACACCGATTTTGAAATTACATCAGGACTCGAGCGGCGCGCTCAATACCGTCACGGGATACGGCCCCGACTACGTCGACATCAATCTCCAACGTCATACCGGCAGCGTCATCGTGCGGCCCGACGCACCGGTTGCCGCCTGGCCCGTCTCCTCGTTCGACGCCCTCACCCCCGAACTCTTCGAACAGTTGCTTTCCCTCGCGCCCGAGGTGGTCGTGTTCGGCAGCGGCGAGCGGCTGCGCTTTCCCCACCCGCGGCTCACGGCCGTGCTGACGGGCCGCGGCATCGGCGTCGAGACCATGGACTTCAAGGCCGCCTGCCGGACCTACAACATCCTCATGGCCGAAGGCCGCAAGGTCGCGGCGGCGTTGCTGATCGAAGCCTGAGCAACGTCCCGGCGAGGCCCGAAGACGGGCTGCGGCAATCAGCCCGAACGGGCCGCCTGCCCGCCTGCAGCCGTTCATTTTTCCGTCCTCGCGCCGCGATGGCGTAAACTGCGCGGCAGTTCGCGGCCGGCCGGCTTCGCCGTAGGGTCGTTCCGCCGTAGGGTCGGGCAACATCCGCGCGTGCGAGTTTCCGCCGAACTTCGGGCCATCGGTATGGCGATGCTGTGCCGCAGCCTTCCGTGCCCGCCGCGATGCTGTGCCGCAGCCTTCCGTGCCCGCCGCGAGGCAGTGAAGCGAAACGCCGCCCCATGCCGCTTTCCCCGGACCGCCCGGCCCCCTGTCATTCCCGAACAACAACAGGTCATATCACCCATGAACGATACGCCGTCCCGGCTACCGCTCAATCGAACCACCATCCTCCTGCTTGTCGTGGCGCTCGCCGTCATCTGGTTCGTGCCGCTCGGCTGGCGCCATTTGCTGCCGAGCGACGAAGGCCGCTACGCCGAAATGGCGCGCGAAATGTTCCTCACCGGCGACTGGATTACGCCGCGCTACAACGGCTATAAGTACTTCGAAAAACCGCCGCTGCAAACCTGGGCCAACGCGCTCACGTTCGCGGCGTTCGGCATCGGCGAATGGCAGGCGCGGCTCTACACGGCGCTCGCCGGCTTCGCGGGCGTCCTGCTGATCGGCTTTACGGGCGCGCGCGTGTTCAATGCGGCGGCCGGCGTGTTCGGCGCCCTCGTGCTTGCCACGTCGCCGTACTGGAACCTCATGGGCCACTTCAACACGCTCGACATGGGCCTGTCGCTGTGGATGGAGCTCACGCTCTGCGCGCTGCTGCTCGCCCAGCGCCCCGGTCTGCCCAGGAATCAGGCGCGGCTCTGGATGGGGCTGTGCTGGGCCGCGATGGGGCTCGCCGTACTCTCGAAGGGCCTGGTCGGCCTGATCCTGCCGGGCGCCGTGCTCGTGGTCTACACGCTCGTCTCGCGCGACTGGGCGCTCTGGCGCCGGCTCTACATCGTGAGCGGCCTCGTGGTATTTCTCGCCATCGTGCTGCCCTGGTTCGTGCTGGTGCAGGACCGCAACCCCGAGTTCTTCAATTTCTTCTTCATCGTCCAGCAGTTCCGCCGTTATCTGACCCCGGAGCAGAACCGGCCCGGAGCGTTCTACTACTTCGTGCCCGTGCTGCTCGTCGGCTTCCTGCCGTGGCTTTCTGTCGCGGGGCAAAGCCTGCGCCATGCGCTGCGGCTGCCGCGCCAGCCGAACGGCTTTTCGCCGGTGCTCATGATGGTGGTCTGGACCGCCTTCATCTTCCTCTTCTTCAGCGCGTCGCATTCCAAGCTGCTCTCGTACACGCTGCCCATCGCGCCGCCCATCGCGCTCATGATCGGCCTGTACCTGCCGCTCGTGCCGCGCGAGTCGTTCCGGCGCCATCTGCTCGGCTACGCGGTGTTTCTCGTTGTCGCGGCGATTGGCGCGCTGTGGCTGTCGCGGCTCGGCGATGCGCGCAATCCCAACGCGTTGTACCGCGCGTTCCAGGTGTGGGTGGAGGCGGCCATCGCGGTCGCGTTCGTGCTCACGCTTGCGGCGCTGTGGCTAGTCCGAGGCCGCCGCCGTGGCAGCGCGGCGGATGGCAACCGCGGCGCCGGCATCGGTGCGGCTGCGGTCGCCTTCGGCGCCGCCTGGCTCTTGCTCGGCACGATTGCCGGCACGGGCCACGACGTGTTCGGCCGCCTGAGTTCGGGCGCGCCGCTCGCGCCGGCCGTGAAGGCCGAACTCGCGAAACTGCCGCCCGATACGCCCTTCTATTCGGTGGGCGTACTCGATCACACGCTGCCGTTCTATGTGAACCACACGATGATCATGGTCGAGCATCCGGACGAACTCGCGTTCGGCGTGAGCGTCGAGCCGCAAAAATGGGTACCGACCATCGACGAATGGCTGCGGCGCTGGAAGGCCGACCGTTACGCGCTTGCGCTCATGTCGCCGCAGCGCTACGAGCAGTTCGCCGCGCAAGGCTTGCCGATGCGCGTTGTCGCGCGTGATCTGCGCCGCGTGGTGGTCGAGAAGCCGTATTGATGCAGACCGATGGGCCGGCACCGGCACGCGCCGGCGCGGCCCGCAGGCAAACGCTCTGAAACCCTGCGAAAGAACCCTCAAGAACCGAGGAAATGGACACCCTTCGATGAATCCCGTCTCGCTCATCTGCATCCTCGCCGGCGTTGCCCTCAACGCCTGCGCCCAACTGCTGCTCAAAGCCGGCGTCAGCGCCGTTGGACACTTCGAATTCACCCGTGCGAACATCCTTCCGGTCGGGCTCAAGCTCGCCATGCAACTGCCTATCATCGGCGGCCTTGCATGCTATGTGGTGAGCGTCGTCGTGTGGATTCTGGGCCTGTCGCGCGTGGACGTGTCCGTTGCCTACCCCATGCTCTCGCTCGGCTACGTCGTCAACGCGTTCGCCGCGTGGTATTTATTCGGCGAAGCGCTGACGGTCCAGCGGCTCGTCGGCATCGGCATCATTCTGATCGGCGTGTTCATCCTGGCGCGCAGTTGACGCGCCGCTTAAGCTTTTCGTAAGCAGCAGGCCGTCATCCTTGCAGGTCGCACCCTTTTTCTTCGAATCCAGCCACTCATGACCCAGCCAACCGACTCGTCCTTGCCGTTCCTGCCGTTCGTGCGCCCCGAAATCGACGAAGCCACCATCGCGGGCGTAGCCGACGTATTGCGCTCGGGCTGGATCACGACGGGCCCGCAGAACACCGCCTTCGAAGCCGCGCTCTCGGAATTCTGCGGCGGCCGGCCGGTGCGGACCTTCAACTCCGGCACCGCCACGCTCGAAATCGGTCTGCGCATTGCCGGCGTGGGTCCTGGCGACGAGGTCATCACCACGCCCGCGTCGTGGGTCGCCACGAGCAACGTGATCCTGGAGGTGGGCGCAACGCCCGTGTTCGTGGACATCGATCCGCGCACGCGCAACATCGACCTCGAGCGCGTCGAAGCCGCCATCACGCCGCGCACGAAGGCGATCATTCCCGTCTACCTCGCGGGGCTGCCTGTGGACATGGACCGTCTCTACGAGATCGCGCGCCGCCACCAGCTGCGCGTGATCGAAGACGCGGCCCAGGCCTTGGGCTCCACGTGGCACGGCGAGCGCATCGGCAAGCTGGGCGACATCGTGTCGTTCAGCTTCCATCCGAACAAGAACCTGACCTCGATCGAGGGCGGCGCGCTCGTGCTCAACAACGAGGACGAAGCCGTGCTCGCGCAGAAGTACCGGCTGCAGGGCATCACGCGCACGGGGCTCGACGGCATGGATTGCGACGTGCTGGGCGGCAAGTACAACCTCACCGACGTCGCGGCGCGCGTCGGGCTCGGCCAGATGCCGCATCTCGCGCGCTTCACCGCGCAGCGCAAGGCGCTCGCACGGGCCTATTTCGCCGGCTTCGAAGGCGGCGCCGCGGTGCGCCTCGGCGTCGGACTGCCGGTCGCGGATTTCGAGAACAGCAACTGGCACATGTTCCAGATCACGCTGCCGCTCGAACGGCTCTCGATCAGCCGCGGCGAATTCATGGAGCAGTTGAAGGCGCGCGGCATCGGCTCGGGCGTGCACTACCCGGCCATTCACCTTTTCACGCTGTACCGCGCGCGCGGCTTCAAGGAAGGCATGTTCCCGCACGCGGAGCGCTTCGGCGCGAGCACGGTCACGCTGCCGCTCTTCACGCAGATGACCGCGGACGACGTGACGCGCGTGTGCCGCGCTGTGAACGAAATCTGCGGAACCTGCGCGAAATGAGTACGCACTGAGTACGAAACGGGCGCAAAACGACGACGAAACAAGCAGGAAAGAAGTACGAAACGAGCGCGCAATGAACGCACGCGCGCGCAACCGAAGTACGTCGGGCCGCCGCGGCAGCCCGACGCGCTGAACCAGGCGCAAGACCTGGGAGCCGCCCTCCGTGAGCCGAACCTGAGCGGAGAGCCGAACGGAGACGGATGGAAGCGCAACCCCTCGAAACGGAAAACAACGACACATGAGTCAAACCGAACATCGCTCCTCGCTGCTGGACCGGACCGAACGGCCCGAGGTCTCGGTCGTCATCCCCGTCTACAACGAGGAAGCCGGCCTCGCGGCCTTGTTCGCGCGTCTTTATCCGGCGCTCGATGCGCTCGGCACCGGCTACGAAGTGATCCTCGTGAACGACGGCAGCCGCGACCGCTCGGCCGCGATGCTCGCCGAGCAGTTCCGCGTGCGCCCCGACACCACGCGCGCCATCCTGCTCAACGGCAACTACGGCCAGCACATGGCGATTCTCGCGGGCTTCGAGCACGCGCGCGGCGACATCGTCATCACGCTCGATGCCGACCTGCAGAACCCGCCCGAAGAAATCGGCAACCTCGTCGCGAAGATGCGCGACGGCTACGACTACGTGGGCACCATCCGCCGGCAGCGCCAGGACTCGCTGTGGCGGCGCAAGGCGTCGCGCGCCATGAACCGGCTGCGCGAGCGCATCACGCGCATCAAGATGACCGACCAGGGCTGCATGCTGCGCGCCTACAGCCGGCACATCGTCGATACGATCAACCGCTGCGGCGAAATCAACACCTTCATTCCCGCGCTCGCCTACACCTTCGCGCAGAACCCCGTGGAAATCGAAGTGGGTCACGAGGAGCGCTTCGCGGGCGAGTCGAAGTACTCGCTCTACAGCCTGATCCGGTTGAACTTCGACCTCGTCACGGGCTTTTCGGTGGTGCCTCTCCAGTGGCTCTCGTTCATCGGCGTGATCCTCTCGCTCGGCTCCGCTGCCCTCTTCGTGCTGCTGCTGATTCGCCGCTTCATCATCGGCGCGGAAGTGCAAGGTGTGTTCACGCTGTTCGCCATCACGTTCTTCCTGCTCGGCGTGATCATCTTCGCGCTGGGGCTGCTCGGCGAATACATCGGACGCATCTACCAGCAGGTGCGGGCACGTCCGCGTTATCTGATCCAGACCATTCTCGAGGACCGCGACGCGCAGGCCTTGCGCGCAACCAGCGCGGCCGGCCCGTCCATCGTTTCTACCGCTTCCACCGCTTCTTTCGCCGATCCGGGGGCGAATCCATGAAACCGCGTGCTGTCGTATTCGCCTATCACAACGTCGGCGTGCGCTGCCTGCAGGTGCTGCTCGCGCGCGGCGTGGACGTCGCGCTCGTGGTCACCCACGAGGACAACCCCGCCGAGAACATCTGGTTCGGCAGCGTCGCTTCGGTGGCGGCCGAACACGGCATTCCCACCATCACGCCCGCTGATCCGAAGAGCGCGGAGTTGCGTGCAGCCGTGAGCGCCGCACGGCCCGACTTCATCTTCTCGTTCTATTACCGCCACATGCTGCCCGCCGACCTGCTCGCGCTCGCCGCGCGCGGCGCGTACAACATGCACGGCTCGCTGCTGCCGAAGTACCGCGGCCGCGTGCCGGTCAACTGGGCGGTGCTCAACGGCGAGACTGAAACCGGCGCGACGCTGCACGAGATGGCGGCGAAGCCCGACGCGGGCGCGATCGTTGCCCAGACGCCGGTGCCGATCCTGCCCGACGACACGGCCGCACAGGTGTTCGACAAGGTGACGGTCGCGGCCGAACAAACGCTGTGGCGCGTGCTGCCCGCGCTGCTCGCGGGCGAGGCGCCGCATCTGCCCAACGACCTCGCGCACGGCAGCTATTTCGGCGGCCGCAAGCCCGAAGACGGCCGCATCGACTTCGCGAAGCCCGCCCGCGAGGTCTACAACCTGATTCGCGCCGTGGCGCCGCCCTACCCGGGCGCTTTCACCGACGTGGACGGCCAGCGTTTCGTGATTGCCCGCGCGCGGCTCGCGCCGCCGGGCGCGGTCCCCGCGGATTTGCCGCCGGGCCTCGCGGTAAGCGATAATGCCCTCCTCGCGATCTGCGGCGACGGCCGTGCGATCGCCATTCATGAATTGCGGCACCAGCACGACGGCATCGAGACCGTCGTCACGCCGGCCGGATTCGCCCAGCTCATTCATTCTTCCCGTCATTCATGAAAACCGAAGGTTTCGCCAAAAAAGTCCTGATTCTGGGTGTCAACGGCTTCATCGGCCATCACCTGTCCAAACGCATTCTCGAAACCACCGACTGGGAAGTCTTCGGGATGGACATGCAGACCGAGCGCCTCGGCGACCTCGTGAATCATGAGCGGATGCACTTCTTCGAAGGCGACATCACGATCAACAAGGAGTGGGTCGAGTATCACGTGAAGAAATGCGACGTGATCCTGCCGCTCGTCGCGATCGCCACGCCCGCCACCTATGTGAAGCAGCCGCTGCGCGTGTTCGAGCTCGACTTCGAGGCGAACCTGCCCATCGTGCGCTCGGCCGTGAAGTACGGCAAACATCTGGTGTTCCCGTCGACCTCCGAGGTCTACGGCATGTGCACCGACGAGCAGTTCGACCCGGACGCCTCGCCGCTCATCTACGGCCCGATCAACAAACCGCGCTGGATCTACGCGTGCTCGAAGCAGTTGATGGACCGCGTGATCTGGGGCTACGGCATGCAGGAAGGGCTCAACTTCACGCTGTTCCGTCCGTTCAACTGGATCGGGCCGGGCCTCGATTCGATCTACACGCCGAAGGAAGGCAGCTCGCGCGTGGTCACGCAGTTCCTCGGCCACATCGTGCGCGGCGAGAACATCAGCCTCGTGGACGGCGGCGCCCAGAAGCGCGCTTTCACCGACATCGACGACGGCATCGACGCGCTCATGAAGATCATCGAAAACAAGGGCGGCGTGGCGTCGGGCAAGATCTACAACATCGGCAATCCGTCGAACAACTACTCGGTGCGCGAGCTCGCGAACAAGATGCTTGCGCTCGCCGGCGAGTACGCGGAATACGCGGATACGGCCAAGCAGGTGCAGCTCGTGGAAACGTCGTCGGGTGCTTACTACGGCGCCGGCTACCAGGACGTGCAGAACCGCGTGCCGAAGATCGACAACACGATGCAGGAACTCGGCTGGGCGCCGAAGTCCACCTTCGACGACGCGCTGCGCAAGATCTTCGAAGCGTATCGCGGCCACGTCGCCGAGGCGCGCGCGCTCGTCGAGCAGCAGTAAGCGGGACGCGCCTTGGCCCGTATCGTCCTGAAGATCGACGTCGACACGCTGCGCGGCACGCGCGAAGGCGTGCCGAATCTCGCGCGCATCTTCGACCGCTTCAAGGCCCGTGCCACGTTCCTGTTCAGCCTCGGCCCGGATCACACGGGCTGGGCGCTGCGCCGCGTGCTGCGGCCGGGGTTTCTCAAGAAGGTGTCGCGCACGTCCGTAGTGGAGCACTACGGTGTCAGGCAGTTGATGTATGGCGTGCTGCTGCCAGGCCCTGACATCGGCGTGCGCGCCGCGGCCGAAATGCGCGCCATCCACGAAGCCGGCTTCCAATGCGGCATCCATACGTGGGACCACGTCTACTGGCAGGACAACGTGCGCAGCCGCTCGCGCGAGTGGACCGTCGCCCAGATGCAGCAGAGCCACGCGCGCTTCGTCGACGTGTTCGGCACGCCGCCCGTCACGCACGGCGCGGCCGGCTGGCAGATGAACGACGCGGCATTCGAGCAGATCGACGCGTGGGGCATGCACTACGCGTCCGACGGACGCGGACATACACCGTACCGGCCGGTGGTCAACGGCCGCACGCTCGCGCACGTGCAGATGCCCACTACGCTGCCCACGCTGGACGAAGTGTTGGGCGTGGACGGCATCGACGAGGGCAACGTCGCCGACTGGATGCTCAAGCGCACCGAGAACAATCCCTGCGACCAGGTGTTCACGCTGCACGCCGAGCTCGAAGGCCAGAAGCTTGCGCCCGTGTTCGAAGCGCTGCTGGCAGGCTGGCGCGCGCAGGGCCACACGTTCGCCACCATGGGCGACTACTACGCGACGCTGGACCACAACGCGCTGCCATCGTACCCTGTCACGTGGGGCGAGATTCCCGGCCGCTCCGGCGAGTTGATCGTTCAGCCCGATTGACTGTCGATCGACTCCCGATCGATCTACGGTCGATCCCGCCGCTTCAGCAAGCCCGTTTCCCCGCAGCACGCGCGCGTCGCATCGAGGTGCAACGTGCCGTGTCTGCCGGCCGTTCCCGCTCCAGACGTGCGGCCTGCGCGATACCGTCGTGCGGCGCACATCGTCCGTCATGTCCGTCATAAAACCAACAACCGGAGAAACACGTGCCCATCGCAGTCGACCAACCCGTCCCCGACTTCACCGCTCAGGCGACTGGCGGCGATTTCACGCTTTCCAGTCTTCGGGGCAAGAAGGTGGTGCTGTATTTCTATCCCAAGGACAACACGCCGGGCTGCACGACCGAAGGCCTGCAGTTCCGCGACCTGTACCCGAAGTTCAAGAAGGCCGGCGCCGAGATCGTGGGCGTATCGCGCGACAGTGTACGTTCGCACGACAACTTCAAGGCCAAGCTGGAACTGCCGTTTACCTTGGTATCGGATGCCGACGAAGCGCTCTGCTCGCTCTTCGACGTCATCAAAATGAAGAAAATGTATGGCAAAGAGGTACGTGGAATCGAGCGTTCCACTTTCCTCATCGACGGGCAGGGCGTGCTTCGCCAGGCGTGGCGCGGCGTGCGTGTGCCGGGCCATGTCGAGGAAATCCTGGAGGCTGTACAAGCGCTTTGAGGCGCGTTATATTGGGTTGCAATGAGTGCCTGTCCACCCCATTCTTTTCGCAGTCGTGCCCGCCGCCGTCCGGCCGTTCAGTTCGCCGACGCTGATGCCGCGAGGTACGACGCGACAATGGTAGTAGTCGAGCCGCTTGCCTCGCTTACCGGGGCAGCGGCTTTTTTGTTTGCGCCCCGCCGGAGTCTCCTCCGGTCACGCGTTTTTCCCAAGGAGCCCATCGAAAACCAGGCGAACCGGCATTTTCAGACCTGAGCGCGCCGCGATACGCCTTCATGAAACGCCAACCCGGCGTTCGCATGAAGCCGCAGACGGCGCACGATACTCGACCCGATTTTTTCGAGGGACACCATGCCTTTGCCTACCCCACCCAGCAAACTCGGCAACCTGCTGTCGCCTGACGAGTACAAGGCCAAAGCCCGCCCCGCAAAACCGGTGAAGAAGCAGGCAGCCGAAGGGGAATTCACCGATACGGCTGAGTACGGCGCGGCCAGCGTTGCCACGCCGATGACCGAAGCGGCGAACGCCGCCACCACCTTGCGGCAGGTGCCCCTGCCTTCGGCGCCCGCCATGGCCGCCGCGCTCGAGCCCGTGGCGCCCGCACCGCGTGCCCGCAAGAAACAGACGGCCGCGTTGCTGCAAACCCGCGCCGCCGAGGACGAACTCGAAGCGCCTGCCGTACCGCTCGCGCCCAGCAGGCCGGTCGCACCGGTTGCGCGCGATGGCAAATCCGCGCCGACCGAGGCACGTGCCGGCGCTGCGCCGCGCGCCCAGGGTTCGCGCAAGAAACGCGTTCACCCCGAAGAGGTGACGGAAGTCCGCAAGCTGTTCGTGCTCGACACCAACGTGCTCATGCACGACCCCACCTGTCTCTTCCGCTTCGAGGAACACGACGTCTATCTGCCGATGATGACGCTCGAAGAGCTCGACAACCACAAGAAGGGGATGTCGGAGGTCGCACGCAACGCGCGTCAGGTGAGCCGCACACTCGACTCGCTCGTCGCGAACGCAGGGCCGATTACGGAAGGCATTCCGCTGTCGCGCCTGGGCAGCCTCGAAGCGCTGGGCCGCCTGTATTTCCAGACGCAGCTCACGGAGATCGAACCCGTCGAGGGCCTGCCGCAAGGCAAGGCCGACAACCAGATTCTCGGCGTGGTCCGCGCGCTGCAGCGCGACCGGCAGGATCAGCTTGTCGTGCTGGTGTCGAAAGACATCAACATGCGCATCAAGGCGCACGCGCTCGGCCTGCCCGCAGAAGACTATTTCAACGACCAGGTTCTCGAAGACAAAGACCTGCTCTATACCGGCATCCGCGCCCTGCCCCAGGACTTCTGGACGAAGCACGCGAAGGGCATGGAAAGCTGGCAGGACACCAAGACCGGCACCACGTATTACCGCGTGACCGGGCCGCTCGTCGCGTCGATGCTCGTCAACGAGTTCGTGTACCTGGAGCCGCAGAACGGCGAGCCGGCGTTCCATGCGATCGTGCGTGAGCTCAACGGCAAGACGGCGCTGCTGCAAACCTTGCGCGACTACGGGCACCACAAGAACAACGTGTGGGGTATTACGGCGCGCAATCGCGAGCAGAACTTCGCGCTGAACCTGCTGATGGATCCGGAAATCGACTTCGTCACGCTGCTCGGCCAGGCCGGCACCGGCAAGACGCTCGTCGCGCTCGCGGCGGGCCTCGCGCAGGTGCTCGACGACAAGCGCTACAACGAGATCATCGTGACGCGCGCGACCGTGCCTGTCGGCGAGGACATCGGCTTTCTGCCCGGTACCGAAGAGGAAAAAATGCAGCCGTGGATGGGTGCATTCGACGACAACCTCGAAGTGCTTCAGAAGACCGACGACGCCGCCGGCGAATGGGGTCGCGCGGCGACGCAGGAATTGATCCGCTCGCGGCTCAAGGTGAAGAGCATGAACTTCATGCGCGGCCGCACTTTCGTGGACAAGTACCTGATCATCGACGAGGCGCAGAACCTCACGCCCAAGCAGATGAAGACGCTCGTCACGCGCGCGGGCCCCGGCACGAAAATCATCTGCCTTGGCAACATCGCGCAGATCGATACGCCGTACCTCACGGAGGGCAGCTCGGGCCTGACATACGTCGTAGACCGCTTCAAGGGTTGGGCGCACAGCGGCCACGTCACGCTGGCGCGTGGCGAACGCTCGCGGCTCGCAGACTACGCCTCGGACATCCTGTAGGCCGCCCGCCGTCTGCCGTCGCCGGCTCGCCCGGCGGCGCGAGTCTCACCACGAACCGCATCCGGATTGCCGGATGCGGTTCTTTTTTTGCCCGTCCCGGAAGGGCGCCGGATCGACGCCGGCGCCTCCCGCCAACTGAACGGCAATACAACACTTAGCGCGTAAACTTCACGTAACTTATGAGGATTGCTTGCCGGAGCCGCGTCGCACGGGCTACCATCGGCACATTCCCGTATCGGGCGCGCGCCGCTCAGGCGCCCGCTTCCGCCATGCTCCGTCTCTGGACTGTCCTGCTGATCGCATTGCTGCTGGCGGCGTGTTCGAGCCCTCCGCAGCGCGTGTCGCGCGCGGCAGGCGGCTCGGGTACATCCGGCGAAGCGTTTCGCACGAGGCCGCCGGGTCTGCCGAATTTCGTCGATCACAGCGTGGGACGCGAAGAAATTTCGATCCAGGCGATGAGCCTTGTCGGCGTGCCCTACCGCTGGGGCGGCAATACGCCGGAGAGCGGCTTCGATTGCAGCGGACTCGTGCACTACGTGATCGCCCGTGCCGCGTCGGTGAATCTGCCGCGCACGACGGCGGAAATGAGCGGACGCGGTGAATCCGTCGACCCCGACGAGATCGCCCCGGGGGACCTCATTTTCTTCAACACGACGGGGCGGCCACACTCGCACGTCGGCATCTACGTCGGCAAGTTGAGGTTCGTGAATGCGCCGTCCACGGGCGGCACGGTGCGCCTCGATTACCTGACAAACCCCTATTGGGCAAAGCGCTTCGACGGCATTCGCCGCGTCGCGTCGCCGAAGACGGCGCCCACGCCATTCGATGCGCCGGCTTACGAAGCCTCGACGACACCGCCTCAGCGTGGTCCGGCGCCGCGGATCGCGACCGCGGCGGGTGCGCCGTCGCCCGCACCGGCTCGCGTGGCAGCGGTTGCGCCGCCTGAGCCTCGCGTCGCGGCAAACGTGGCGCCGTCGCCCGCTTCGGCGCAAACCTATCCACCGTATCCGCAGGACGCAGGTCGTACGAGCGTGACTGCCGCCTCCGCTGCCACGATGCCAGCTGATGCGTTCGAACCGCCTCCGCCCCAGATGAGCGCTGCGCAACGGCAAGCTCAGGCGGCAGGCGCGATTGCCCCTTCGACGTCCATTACGTCGCTCTCGTCCGCCACGTCGGGCACGCCGACCGTCGCCGCGGCGCCGTCCGTGTCGGCACCGCAAGCTGCGCCTGCGGCCGGCACCGCCTTCGAGCCGTCGGGTAATCGCCCTGCGCAAGCCACTGCGGCGCGCGCCGCCGACCCCATCGACGCCGCTGCCGACGCATTCGAGCCGCCTCCGCCGGCCACCGTCGCGGTCCGGCAAGCCCAGCAGGCCCAGCAAACCCGACCCACAGGCGAAGCAACAGACGTCCAGGTCATGCGCGCCTCCACGGCATCGCGCGGCACGCCTGCGCCCACGCAATCCAGCGACGATCCCATCGCGCGCTTCGCCAACGGCAACTTCTGAGCGACACGCGCCGCCCGTCTCGCACGCGGCCGCCCGCAGCCTCTGCTATCGTTGCGCCGTAGCGTTCCTGCCGCGGAGGGTCAACACGATGGATCTCGAGCTTCGTAACAAGGTGGTACTGGTCACGGGCGGGAGCAAAGGCATCGGCCTCGCCTGTGCTCGCGCGTTCGGGCGCGAAGGCGCCAAGGTCGCGATCGTCTCGCGCGATCCCGCGAATCTGGCGCGGGCGCGTGAGCAGCTTGCCTCCGAAGGTCTGCACGTCCATCTGACCCGCGCCGATCTACACGAGCCGCACGCCGTGGCGGATCTGGTGGAAGACGTGACGACCTCCGTCGGGCCCATCGACGTGCTTGTCAACAGCGCCGGCGCCGCCCGCCGCTACGACCCCGAAACGCTCGACGCCGCCGCGTTCAAGGCGACCATGGAGGCCAAATATTTCCCCTACGTCTACACGCAGCAGGAGGTGCTACGGCGCATGGTGGAACGAGCGAAATCGGCCGGCACCGAAGACGCGGGCTCGATCGTGAACATCATCGGGATGGGCGGAAAGATCGCGAGCGACATCCATATTGCGGGCGGCGCGGCCAATGCGGCGCTGATGCTCGCGACCGTGGGACTCGCGCACTATCACGCCCGCTACGGCATCCGCATCAACGCGATCAACCCCGGCGCTACGCTCACCGAGCGGCTACAGGAGGCGCTCCAGCTCGAAGCCGCACAGCAAGGCCTGGACGCGGCCCAAGTGCTGGAGCAAGGGCAGCGCAAAGTCCCGCTCGGGCGCTTCGCGAAACCGGAGGAAATTGCCGAGGTCGCGCTCTTCCTGGCGAGCCGGCGCGCAAGCTACGTAACGGGCGCAATCATCCCCATGGATGGGGGTTCCGCGCCTCTCATCTGAACGGGCGGCAACCACCGCCCGCCGCGGGCTACAGGAAACGATGCCCCAGCCACCATCCCGCGGCAGCGAGCACCGCGGACGCCGGAATGGTGAGCACCCAGGCCCAGACGATATTGCCGGCCACGCCCCAGCGCACCGCGCTGAGCTTCTGGGTAGCGCCCACACCGACAATGGCGCCGGTAATAGTGTGCGTCGTCGAGACAGGAACGCCCATCGACGAGGCGATGAAGAGCGTCAGCGCCCCGCCCGTCTCGGCGCAAAAGCCGCCCACGGGCTTGAGCTTCGTGATCTTCTGGCCCATGGTGCGCACGATGCGCCAACCGCCGAAGAGCGTGCCGAGCCCCATTGAGAGATAGCAGAGCCCGATCACCCAGATGGGCGGCGCATCCGCCGTGGCGGAGGCATAGCCCGTGGCGATCAGCAGCATCCAGATGATGCCGATAGTCTTCTGCGCGTCGTTGCCGCCGTGGCCCAGGCTATAGAGCCCCGCCGAAATCAGCTGCAGGCGGCGAAAACGCCGGTCCACCTTGCTGGGTGGCGTGCGGAAATAGATCCACGACACCGTGAGCATGAAGAACGAGCCCAGCACGAAGCCGAGCAGCGGCGAAATGAAGATGAACGCCACGGTCTTCAGAATGCCGTCGACGTTCAGCGCGCCCCACCCCGACTTCGCGAGCGCGGCGCCCACGAGGCCGCCGATCAGCGCATGCGACGAGCTCGACGGAATGCCGTAGTACCACGTGACGAGGTTCCAGCCGATCGCGCCAACCAGCGCACCGAACACCACGTAGTGGTCCACGATGCCGGGGTCGATGGTGCCCTTGCCCACGGTCTGCGCGACCTTCAGGTGAAAGATGAAATAGGCGATGACGTTGAAGAGCGCGGCAAACGCCACGGCTTGCTGCGGCTTGAGCACGCCCGTCGAAACGACCGTGGCGATGGAGTTCGCCGCGTCGTGAAAGCCGTTCATGAAGTCGAACACGAGCGAGATCATGACGAGCATGGCCACCGCCCAGATTGCGAGTTGTATCGAATGCATCGTCTAGTCCGCTCAGGCGTTTTCCAGCACGATGCCTTCGATAATGTTCGCGAGGTCCTCGCACTTGTCGGTGATCGACTCGAGCAACTCGTAGATCGCCTTGAGCTTGATCAGCGTCTTGACGTCGTCTTCCTCGCGGAAGAGCTTCGACATCGCGGTACGCAGCACGGCGTCCGCTTCGGATTCGAGGCGGTCGATTTCCTCGCACGCCTTCAGAATCTGGCGCGCCTGCTTCATGTCCGAGAGCAACGCGACCGCGTTTTTCACCTGTGCGCTCGTGGCCGAGCAGATGTGCGCAAGCTGGCTCGCTTCGGACGTGACCGACTGCACGTCGTAGAGCCAGATTGCCGTGGCGACGTCCTCCATCAAGTCGAGGATGTCGTCCATGGTGGTGATGAGCTTGTGGATCTCGTCGCGGTCGAGCGGCGTAATGAAGGTCTTGTGCAGCAGGTCGATCGCTTCGTGCGTGAGCCTGTCGGCGGCCTTTTCCGAAACCTGGATGTTCTGCTTGTGGACCTCGGCTTCCCCGAGGTTGTCGATCAGAAGCTCGAGCTCCCGGCTTGCGGAAACGATGTGCTCTGCGTGGGCGTTGAAGATTTCAAAGAACTTGCCCTCGGTGGGCATAAATCGACCGAACATGGGAGTCCTGTAGTGGAATCAGGGTGCTGACACAAAAGTGCAATATTGTACCGTTGCAGCCTTGGGCACGCACCCGTCCCATGTCGTATCGCGGCGTTCTTGCCACGGCGTGGCGCAAAAACACCCTAAAGCGGCCTCATTCCCCGCCGTAGAAATTCTGCGGGCCCGCGAAGTTGTCGAACTTGGTGAACTGACCATGGAACGTCAGGCGCACCGGGCCGATCGGACCGTTACGCTGCTTGCCGATGATGATTTCCGCGGTGCCCTTGTCCTGGCTGTCCGGGTTGTACACCTCATCGCGGTAGATGAAGAGAATCACGTCGGCGTCCTGTTCGATAGCACCCGATTCGCGCAGGTCCGACATCACCGGACGCTTGTTGGGCCGCTGCTCCAGCCCCCGATTGAGCTGCGAAAGCGCGATGACGGGCACGTCGAGTTCTTTGGCAAGGCTCTTGAGCGATCGCGAAATTTCGGAGATTTCGGTCGCGCGGTTCTCCCCCTGCGACGAACCGCTCATGAGCTGGAGATAGTCGACGATGATGAGCCCGAGCTTGCCGCATTGCCGCGACAGACGCCGCGCACGCGAGCGCAGTTCCATCGGGTTGAGGCCACCGGTTTCGTCGATGAAGATCTGCGCCTCGCTCATTTTCTGCACCGCGTGCGTGAGCTTCGGCCAGTCTTCGTCGGTGAGACGCCCGGTGCGCATGCGGTGCTGGTCGAGCCGGCCTACGGAACCGAGCATCCGCATGATGAGCTGCGTACCCGGCATTTCCATCGAGAACACGGCGACCGGCAAGCCATACTCCACCGCCACGTATTCGCCGACGTTCATCGAAAACGCGGTCTTACCCATCGAGGGTCGGCCCGCCACGATGATCAGTTCGCCGCCGTGCATGCCGGAAGTCATGCGGTCGAGGTCGACGAAGCCGGTGGGCGTGCCTGTCACATCGCTCGGATTGGCCGTGTGGTACAGCGTGTCGATGCGCTCCACCACCTGCGTGAGCAGCGGCCCGATCTCGAGAAAGCCCTGGGTGCCGCGCGCTCCGTCTTCGGCAATCGAGAACACCTTGGCTTCAGCCTCGTCGAGCAGTTGACGAACTTCCTTGCCCTGCGGATTGAAGGCGTCGGCCGAAATTTCGTCGGCCACCGACACAAGCCGGCGCAGCACCGCGCGATCGCGCACGATTTCCGCGTAGCGGCGGATGTTGGCCGCACTCGGCGTGTTCTGCGCCAGCGCGTTCAGATAGGCGAGACCGCCGACCTCGTCCGCCTTGCCCGAGGTGCCGAGCGCCTCGTACACCGTGACCACGTCGGCCGGGCGTGAGCCGGCAATGAGCCTGCCGATGTGCTCGAAGATGATCCGGTGGTCGTAGCGGTAGAAGTCGCTCTGGGAGAGAAAGTCGGCGATCCGGTCCCAGGCGCCATTGTCGAGCAGCAGACCGCCGAGCACCGACTGCTCGGCCTCGATCGAATGCGGCGGGACTTTCAGCGACTCGATTTGGGGATCTTTCGGTGCGTTCATGGTCGGCAATTATCGGCGAAATCAGAGGCGGCGGGAATCTGTGCGAGCGCCGTCCCAGCGAAGTGCGACAGCGGCGGGCAGAGCCAGGCAGCGGCCGAAGATAAACGAAAAAAAGCGGAGAAGAAAAAAGGCAGGAGCCGAATAACGGCTCCTGCCTTCGTATGCTGCGATGCTGACGACCGGTCTGCGAAGCAAAACGCCCGCGGCCGGCCGCCGCCGTCTTTAGACGTGCTCGCCGAGCACCGACACGGTGACGTCGACTACGACGTCCGTGTGCAGCGCGACTTGCACCGGGTGGTCGCCGACCATCTTCAGCGGACCTTCCGGCAGGCGAACCTGCGCCTTCTCGACTTCGAAGCCTTGCTTCTTGAGCGCCTCGGCGATATCGGCGTTCGTGACCGAGCCGAACAGACGGCCGTCCACGCCTGCCTTCTGCGCGATCTGCACGGTCAGGCCAGCCAGCTTCTCGCCTTGTGCCTGAGCGGCTGCCAGCTTTTCAGCGGCGACCTTCTCGAGTTCGGCGCGACGCACTTCGAATTCGGCGATCGCTTCCTTCGTGGCACGACGAGCCTGCTTTTGCGGGATCAGGAAGTTACGTGCGTAACCGTCCTTGACCTTAACGATGTCGCCCAGGTTACCCAGATTGACGACCTTTTCCAGAAGAATGATTTGCATTCGGATGCTCCTTGTTGCGTCGTCGTTCGGGTTAAGCCTTGTGCTGGTCGGTGTACGGCATCAGTGCGAGGAAACGCGCGCGCTTGATCGCCGTGTCGAGCTGGCGCTGGTAGTGCGCCTTGGTACCCGTGAGACGCGCCGGCGTGATCTTGCCGTTTTCGCCGATGAAGTCCTTCAGCGTTTCGATGTCCTTGTAGTCGATCTGCTCGACGCCAGCTGCCGTGAAACGGCAGAACTTCTTGCGCTTGAAGAGCGGGTTTTGTTGCTGACGACGCTTGTCGAATTTCTTGCCAGTCGGGCGGGCCATGTTCAGTCCTTTCCTGTGTACTGCAGTTCTGTGATGTGAAACACCAGGGTTCGCGCGTTGCGGCTTTTCTTCGCCAGAAAACCGGTGAAGAGCGCTTCGACGCCCATCTCGCAGCTTTCCAGCTTGCCGCTCGCTTCGCCGGCCGCAACGGCCGGCATCGTCAGCTCGATCTGCCGGGAGACCCCGGCTTCGACGACTTCGGCGTGGTGCTGCAACGTACAGCTTGCGATCGGAACGCCGGCCGGGGTGTACCGCACCGGTTCGCGTTCAACGATGGTTGCCGTGAGCTGCAGCCGGTTCACGTGGGCCGTGAGCGTGAGCGAAACGCTTCCCTGATGGCTTGTGCTCTCTTAAGCCTGCGCTTCGGAAGGCTGGGCAGCCGCCTTGCGGGCTTCTTCGCGCTGCACTTCCTTCATCATCGGCGACGGGCCGGTTTCAGCCTTCTTCATCTTGACGATGAGGTGGCGCAGCACGGCGTCGTTGAACTTGAACGCGTGTTCCAGCTCGTCCAGCGTGGGCTGGTCGCATTCGATGTTCATGCAGACGTAGTGAGCCTTCGCGAGTTTCTCGATCATGTAGGCCAGCTGGCGACGGCCCCAGTCTTCGATACGATGGACCTGGCCGCTGTGCGACGTGACCATGGACTTGTACCGCTCGATCATCGCGGGCACCTGTTCGCTCTGGTCCGGGTGCACGATAAAGACGATTTCGTAATGACGCATACACACTCCTTGTGGATAGAAGCCACCCGGGCGTCGGAACCGGTGTGGCAAGTGAGAAGCCGAAGAGTGTAACCCGAATGGCTGGGACGCGCAAGGATTGCGGTGAATCGGGCGCGAGATTCAGCCGTATTTTCAAGGACTTGAGGGGCGGACAGGGCGAGCAGGACGAGTTGTGCTCAAAAGCAGCCATGGTGATGTGATTTCAGCCGCCCCAAGCGGTCCTCTCACGGCCACTACGCGGCCCGCGGCCACCTCAGGGCCACCTCAGGGCCACCCGCGGGGCTCCCTCACGCGCCGCCGCCCAGCCGCGCAGCGAGCACCGCCTGGAAGCCGGCCAGCACGGACGATTCGGCGTCGCTCACCGCCCACCACGTCATGCCGGCCGCCTGCCAGCGGCGCACGGCATAGCCGTCCGACTGCGTCGCGAGCGGCGCGCTCTCGCCGCGCTTCGCCGCCTCGGACGTGGGCAGCACGTAGACGTCGATTACATGCTTGCGGTAGCGGTAGATCAACACTGCGACACGCCGATGCCCCACGTAGTCGAGCCGTCCGCCCGTGAGCGCGAAACCGCTGGCCGCAAGATCTTCCACCGGCGGGGCATAGTCGAGCCGCCCGTTGAACCAGGGTTTGACGGTGTGCTGGTCCGTGGAGACCACGTCGATGTCCCGTCCGGAAAGCTCCGCCCGCACGTGGCTCGCGACGAGTTCGTTCACGAAAAGGCCGCTCTCGGTCGGCCGGCGGACCAGCAGCACCGTCGTCGCGACCGCGGCCACGAGCAGGAGGCCCACGCCGGCGAGCAGGCTCCCGCGCGACACAGCGGCCGCGGCCCCGGCGCTCGACCAGCCCGCCGCGCCTGCTCCGGCGGCCAGACCTCCCCGTCCGGCTCGTGCGCCCGCGGCGTCGGAGGGTCGGAATACCTCAGCGAGCCATGACAATGGGCCGCGCGAAGGCGGGCGAGCGCGTGCGCCATTGCCGGCTCCGCCCATGATGGCAGCGCCCACGCCGCTGCCATCATGGCTGGCGCCGTTGCTTGTGCCGCCACCGACGCCCGCGTCCCCGTAGCCCGCTTCGCCGCCCACCCTCGCACCGTCGTCCTCATGCCCGCCCGATGCGGGCCGTCCGTCGCGCTCGACACGCCGTTCGCGCTGCTCGTCCGCTCCCGCCACGGCGGCAGGCATGGGGACGCGTGTCTGCGCGTGAGCCTCCCCCGGCAGCATCGCGACGATTCGCGCCCTCAGCGCCTCGGGCGCCCGGTAATAGTGCCCTCCACGCCTCACCGTACTGGCCAGCGCCGCGAGCGCATCGCGTGCTTCACGGCACGCCGCACAGCCATCGACGTGTTGCTGCACACGCAGCGCTTCGAGCGCCGGCAGTTCACGATCGAGATCCGCATCGAGCAGCGGACGCACTTCCTTACATTCCATCGAAGGCCTCCGATGCGGTGTTGTCTGGATGGGCCCGCCGCGCGGCGTCGCCGCCCGGACGGGCGGGCTTCGCTGCAAGGCCGCCTGCCTGCGGCGCTTGCTTCCCCTGCGGCGGCCGTCCCGGCGCGCCGCTGAGCAGCGCGGCGAGCTTGCGCCGGGCGCGGGCAAGGCGCGACATCACGGTGCCGACCGGCAGATCGGCAATCGCCGCGATCTCGCGGTAACTCAGATCCTCCATTTCGCGCAGCACCAGCACCTCGCGAAATTCGGGCGGCAACTGTTCGAGGGCCGCGTGCACGCGCCGGGCGTCTTCCTCGCGAATTAGCAACGCCTCGGGATCGAGACCACCCACGCTCCAGCCGTCGAGGGCGATCTCGCCGTCGTTACCGTCGTTGTCGTCGAAGGGCGCGACTTCGTGCGTGTTGGCGCGGCGCCGCCACTCGGTGTACCAGGTGCGGCGCACGATGGTGAGCAGCCACGGCCGCGCGCTGTCGCCATGAAAGGTGTCGAAGAAGCGGAACGCGCGCACGCAGGCTTCCTGGACGACGTCTTCGGCATCGCTCGGATTGCCGCAGAGCCAGCGCGCAAGGTTGTAGGCCGCATCCAGATGCGGCAGCGCGAGCTGCTGAAAGCGCAAGCTGCGTGCGGCGGCCTGGGCGCCAGAGCAGGCGTCGTCCGGCGAGCGGTCCATACGGTGCGACGCGGTCGGCTCAGCCTCGCCATATGCCGCGCCGGTATCACCCGCACTACCGCCCGCACTACCGCCAGCACTACCGCCAGCGCCGTCACCGCCGACGTCTGCGCCGCGCGCTGCCTCGCCCGCCGTGCCGTGCACGTCGCCGCCTTGCCTGTCCTCGTCCAAGGTTTGCGCCACCCCGGCCCTCCGGTCGTTCATCGTTTCGCCGTCCGTGCGCGGCCCACGGCGCCAGCCTCACCCCGTCGCCGCTGATCCGCACCACGCTTCACCCGGCAATACCGGTCACACCGCGAGTTTATTCCCGGGTCCGGCGGCTGCGGTCCCCCGCCAATACCCTGGCTGGGCGTAAACGTCCTTCAGGTAATCGATGAAATAGCGCACCCGGGCAGGCACGTAACGCTGCTGCGGGTACACCGCGAGGATGTCGTAGTCGGGCAGCGCGAACTCGTCGAGCACGGTCTCCAGCTGACCGCTTGCGAGCTGTTCCTCGACTTCCCAGGTGGACCGCCAGCCGAGGCCAAGCCCCTCGGACACCCAGCGATGCAGCAGCTCCCCGTCGTTGCAGTCGAGCGTGCCGCCCACCCGCACGGTGACGAGCTTGCCATTGCGGCGGAAATACCAGCCGCGGTTCTGGCCGCCCTGCAGGTTGAACGCGAGGCAGTTGTGGCGCGGCAGGTCTTCGAGCGTCTTCGGCCGGCCGTGGCGGCTGAAGTATCCCGGCGTGCCGCAAACCACGCGCCGGTTCGACGCCAGCTTCACGGCAACGAAATTCGGATCCACCGCCCCGCCGATGCGAATCGAGAGGTCGTAGCCCTCGCGCACGAGGTCCACCACGCGGTCGGTCAGGTTGAAGGAAATCTGCAGCCCGGGCTTGTCGGCGAGAAACGCCGGCGCGAGCGGCGCCACATGCTTGCGCCCGAAAGCCGCGGGCGCCGAGACGATCAGATGGCCGTTCACCGCGCGCCGGCCGGCCGCCAGTTCGTTTTCCGCCTGCTCCCATTCGGCGAGCAACCCGCGGCAGCGTTCGAGGAACGCGGCGCCCTCCTCGCTCACCACGAGCCGCCGCGTGGAGCGATACATCAGCTTCACGCCGAGGCGCTTTTCGAGCGCGTCGATACGCCGCCCGAGGATCACCGGCGACACGCCTTCCTCGAGCGCCGCTGCCGCAAGGCTCCCGGCCTCGGCCACGCGCACGAACGTCTCGATCTGCTTGAAGCGGTCCATGTTCGTCTCCTGAGCGGCGGCCAGCTCGACCAGCCGCCGCCATTCGATACTTTTTGTTTCGTATTAAACGACCGGCACTGATCTTATCAAACCTTTGATGCACCCCTAAAGTGACTCTCGACAGGCGCTTCCCGTGATCCATCGCGCGATTCGCGCCCTCCGCTTTCGCAGATCTTGAGAACTCCAGGAGACACGCATGACTAGGATGAGAGCCATCGACGCCGCCGTTCTGGTGCTCGAAAAGGAAGGGATCGACACTGCGTTCGGCGTGCCCGGCGCCGCCATCAACCCGCTCTACTCCGCGATGAAGAAGGCGGGCGGCATCAGCCACGTGCTCGCGCGCCATGTGGAAGGCGCTTCCCACATGGCCGAGGGCTACACGCGCGCGGCGCCCGGCAACATCGGCGTGTGCATCGGCACGTCGGGGCCCGCGGGCACGGACATGATCACGGGCCTCTATTCGGCCTCGGCGGATTCGATTCCGATTCTCGCCATCACGGGCCAGGCGCCGCGCGCGCGGCTCTACAAGGAAGACTTCCAGGCCGTCGACATCGAATCCATCGCCAAGCCCGTCACCAAATGGGCGGTTACGGTGCGCGAACCGGCGCTCGTGCCGCGCGTGTTCCAGCAGGCTTTTCACCTGATGCGCTCAGGCCGCCCCGGCCCGGTGCTGGTCGACCTGCCGATCGACGTGCAACTGGCCGAAATCGAGTTCGACATCGACACCTACGAACCGCTGCCCGTCTACAAGCCGCGTGCGACGCGCCATCAGATCGAAGCCGCGCTCACGATGCTCAACGACGCCGAGCGTCCGCTGATCGTCTCGGGCGGCGGCGTCATCAACGCGGCCGCCGAAGACCTGCTCGTCGCGTTCGCCGAAACGCTGGGCGTACCGGTGATCCCCACGCTGATGTCGTGGGGCGCGATTCCCGACGACCATCCGCTCATGGCCGGCATGGTCGGTCTGCAGACCTCGCACCGCTACGGCAACGCGACGCTGCTCGCCTCGGACTTCGTGCTCGGCATCGGCAACCGTTGGGCGAACCGCCACACCGGCAGCGTCGAGGTCTATACGAAGGGCCGCAAATTCGTGCACGTCGATATCGAACCCACGCAGATTGGCCGCGTGTTCGGGCCGGACCTCGGCATCGTGTCGGACGCGTTGGCCGCACTCGAACTCTTCGTCGACGTGGCGAAAGAATGGAAGGCGGCGGGCAAGCTCAAGGACCGCAGCGCCTGGGCCGCCGAATGTCTCGAACGCAAGCGCACGCTGCTGCGTCGCACGCATTTCGAGAACACGCCGGTGAAGCCGCAGCGCGTCTACGAGGAAATGAACCGCGTGTTCGGCCGCGACACCTGCTACGTGAGCACGATCGGCCTCTCGCAGATTGCGGCCGCGCAATTCCTGCACGTCTTCAAGGCACGCAACTGGATCAATTGCGGCCAGGCCGGCCCGCTCGGCTGGACGATTCCCGCCGCGCTCGGCGTGCGCGCGGCAGACCCGGCCCGGCCCATCGTCGCGCTTTCCGGCGACTACGACTTCCAGTTCCTGATCGAAGAACTCGCGGTGGGCGCGCAGTTCAAGCTGCCGTACGTGCACGTCGTGGTGAACAACTCGTATCTGGGCCTGATTCGCCAGGCGCAGCGCGCGTTCGACATGGACTACTGCGTGCAGCTCGGCTTCGAGAACATCAACGCACCCGAGATGAACGGCTACGGCGTGGATCACGTTGCCGTCGCCGAAGGGCTCGGCTGCAAGGCGCTGCGCGTCTTCAAGCCCGAAGACATCGCGCCGGCCCTGCGTCGTGCGCAGTCGATGCTCGGCGAGTTCAACGTGCCCGTGATCGTCGAGGTGATGCTGGAGCGCGTGACGAACATCTCGATGGGTACCGAAATCGATGCGATCAACGAGTTCGAAGCGCTTGCCGAAAAGCCCGAAGACGCGCCGACGTCGATCGGCGTGTTGTCCTGATCCGCTTTCCTCCTGCTTTCTGACCGACCACTGGACCCACGCACCATGCCCAAATTCGCAGCCAATCTCACGATGCTGTTCAATGAAGTGCCGTTCCTCGACCGTTTTGCCGCGGCCGCGCAAGCGGGCTTCGATGCCGTCGAATTCCTGTTCCCTTACCCGTACAGCGCGGCCGAGCTCGCCGCGCGGCTCGAGCAGCACGGCCTGCGTCTCGTGCTGCACAACCTGCCGGCCGGCAACTGGGAAGCCGGCGAGCGCGGCATCGCGTGCCTGCCGCATCGCGTCGCCGAGTTCCAGGAAGGCGTGGGCCGCGCGATCGAATACGCAAAGGCGTTGCGCGTGCCGCAGCTGAACTGCCTCGTGGGCATTCCGACGCCCGACGTGGATCGCGACACCGCGCGGGCAACGATCGTCGAAAACCTGCGCTACGCCGCGGGCGAACTCAAGAAGGCGGGCATCAAGCTGCTGGTGGAACCGTGCAACAGCTACGACATTCCGGGCTTCGCGCTCAATCGTTCGGCCGAAGCGCTCGACGTGATTCGCGCAGTCGGCTCGGACAACCTGTTTCTGCAGTACGACATCTATCACATGCAGCGCATGGAAGGCGAACTCGCCGCGACCATCACGAAACACCTGCCGCAGATCGCGCACATTCAGCTAGCCGATAACCCCGGTCGCCACGAGCCGGGCACGGGCGAGATCCATTACCCGTTCCTGTTCGACCTGCTCGATTCGCTCGGCTACACCGGCTATGTGGGCTGCGAGTACAAGCCGCGCACCACCACGGTGGAAGGGCTCGGCTGGCTGCAGCGCGCCGGTCAAACGCGCGTGGCCGCCTGAGGCGGCCTTCGCACACACCTCAACGAACCCATACCGACATTCATTCATCGGAGAACGACACACATGGCAAAGATCGGATTCATCGGACTCGGCATCATGGGCGCGCACATGGCACGCAATCTCATCAAGGGCGGACACACGCTGTTCGTGAACGGTGCTTACCCCGTGCCCGACGATCTGCGCGCGAAAACGACCGTGGTTGAAAACTCGACCGCCGTCGCGCAAGCCGCGGACATCGTGATTGCCATGGTGCCCGACACGCCGGACGTGGCGAACGTGCTCTTCGCCGACGACGGCGTCGCGAAGGGTCTTACGGCCGGCAAGCTCGTGATCGACATGAGCTCGATTTCGCCGCTCGAAACGCAGGCCTTCGCGAAGCGCATCAACGCGCTGGGCTGCGACTATCTCGATGCCCCGGTGTCAGGCGGCGAGATCGGCGCACGCGAGGCGACGCTCACGATCATGGTGGGCGGCCCGCAAAAAGCCTTCGATCAGGCAAAGCCGCTCTTCGACCTGATGGGTAAGAACGTCTCGCTCATCGGCGACAACGGCGCGGGGCAAACCTGCAAGGTGGCCAACCAGATCATCGTGGCGCTCAACATCGAGGCCGTGGCCGAAGCGCTATTGTTCGCGGCGCGCTCGGGCGCAGACCCTGAGCGCGTGCGTCGTGCGCTGATGGGCGGCTTTGCGTCGTCGCGCATTCTCGAAGTGCATGGCGAGCGCATGACGAAGCGCACCTTCAACCCGGGCTTTCGCATCGAACTGCACCAGAAGGATCTGAACCTCGCGCTCGACGGCGCGCGCAAGCTCGGCATCGCGCTGCCGCACACCGCGAGCGCGCAGCAGCTTTTCAGCGTGTGCGCCGCGAACGGCGGCAAGGGCTGGGACCATTCGGCGATGGTGCGCGCGCTCGAAATCATGGCCAACTTCGAGGTCGCGCAAGCGCCCGATGAGCAAGCCAAGGCCGCCTGAGCAAGGCTGCATGTGTTGCGCGGGCGGCGGCGTCTCGTACGTCGCCCGTCCATCGACAGACAACCGTCGCCTCAAGCGGCCGCGGTTGCAGGTGGGGCGCTCCGGCTCGTGCACGGAAGTGCGCGGGAAGGAGCCATCGGGGCCGCCCTGGGCTGAGGGCGGCCAGTGGGGTCCGCAGCGGCGCCCGGCGAAGGCGGGGAAGCCTTGGTCGGTCAGACGTCGTCGCCGGGTGTCCGGCTGTCGGATTCTTGTCGTATCGAAGTGAAGAAACGAAGCCGCCCGCCGGCGCGGATACCGTCAACGCCCGGGTGATCAAGCGGCAATCAAGCGGTAATCGGGCGGTAATCGGGCCGCAATCGGGCGGCAATCAGTACGTATCGAACACGCGCTGTAGCGCCGCGCTGTCAGTCGCGCCCGAGGCAAGCGCCAGCATCAGCAGTACGCGCGCCTTGTAGGGATTGAGCGTGCCTGCGCTCACGAAACCCATTGCGTCGTCGGGCGCGGCGCCGTTGCGCATGACGTGCCCGGAGCCCACGCGCGACGAACGCACCACGGCCACGCCGCGCGCCGCCGCTTCGGCTAACGCCTGCTGCAAGGTGGCGTGGATCGAGCCATTGCCCGTTCCCGCCACGACAAGGCCGCGCACGCCCGCGGCAACCAGTGCGTCGACGGCCAGGCGCGAGACGCCTGCATAGCTCGCCAGGATTTCCACCTGCGGCCACGGCGCGCCGACGGCAAACGGCGTCGCTGTCGTATGCGCGCGCACCACGCTGCGCTGGAACTCCACACGCCCGTCCTGCACCCAGCCGAGCGCGCCGATCTCGGGCGACTGGAACGCGTCCACGGCGTAGGTGCTCGTCTTCACCACGTCGCGCGCGCTGTGAATGCGGTTGTTGAAGGCGAGCAGCACGCCCTGCCCGCACGCCTTCTCGCTCGCCGCCACGGTCACGGCGTTGAGCAGATTCAGCGGACCGTCGGCCGACAACGCGGACGACGGACGCATCGCAGCGGTCAGCACCACGGGCTTCGCACTCTTCACGGTGAGATGCAGCAGGTAGGCCGTTTCTTCGAGCGTATCGGTGCCGTGCGTGATCACGATGCCGTCCACGTCGGCGCCGGCAAGGAGCGCGTTCACGCGTTCGGCGAGCGTGGTCCAGAGCGCGGGCGCCATGTCTTTGCTGTCGATGCTCGCGAGCTGTTCGGCCTGAATGCGCGCCACCGACGAGAGCGCCGGCACCGCCGCCAGCAATTGATCGACGCCGACCACGCCGGCCTGATAGCCCGCGGTATTGGCCGCGTCCGGCGCGGCCCCGGCGATGGTGCCGCCCGTGGCGAGCACCGCGATGCGCGGCAGCGCGCGAGCGGCCGCGGATGGGGAAGTGAGAGATGTATTCATGGCCGCGATTGTAAGCGAACGCGAGCGGGCGATTCGCGGCCATAGGCGGCGCAGCGGTGCAGCAACCGAGTCACTGCAACCGCCTCGCGCGTAACACCAGGCGCGCCAGGTGCGGCAGGCGAACCGCGCCGCCGCCATTGCACGCCCGTCAATCCGCCCGCATCAGCCCGCCTCGCGCAACTGGCTCGCGATCTGCGCTTCGGTCAGATGCGGCGCGAACATCTCGATAAGCCGGTACGCGTACTGGCGCAAGAACGCGCCCTTGCGCAGGCCCACGCGCGTCGTGCTCGCCTCGAACAGGTGCTCGCTGTCGAGCGCAACGAGCCCGGTATCGCGCTTCGGGTCGTACGCCATCGCCGCCACCACGCCGATCCCCATGCCAAGCTCGACGTAGGTCTTGATCACGTCGGCGTCGATGGCGGTGAGCACCACGTCGGGCAGCGCACCCGCCTTCGCGAAGGCCTGGTCGATGTGCGAGCGGCCCGTGAAGTCCTGGTCGTAGGTGATGATCGGATACTCCGCCACCTCTTCGAGCGAGAGGTTCGGCCGGCCCACGAGCGGGTGATCCTTCGGCACCACGACGACGTGATGCCACGAGTAGCACGGGAACGTCACGATGTCGGGAAAGCGGTCCAACGCCTCGGTGGAAATGCCGAGATCCGCCTCGCCGCTGATGATCATCTGCGCGATCTGCTGCGGACTGCCCTGGCGCAGCGCGAGATGCACCTTAGGGAACACTTCGCGGAAGCGATGCACGACCTTCGGCAGCGCATAGCGAGCCTGTGTGTGCGTGGTGGCGACAACCAGGTGGCCGCTGTCCTGGTCCGCGAACTGCCGTGCAACGCGGCGCAGGTTCTCGGCGTCGAGCAGCATCCGCTCGATCAGCTGGTGCACCGCCTTGCCGGGCTCCGTGAGGCCCGTGAGCCGCTTGCCGCGGCGAATGAAGATGTCCACGCCGAGTTCGTCTTCCAGATCCTTGATCTGCTTCGAGACGCCCGACTGCGAGGTGTACAGCACATTGGCCACCTCGGTGAGATTCATGTTCTGGCGTACGGCCTCGCGCACGAAGCGCAATTGCTGAAAATTCATCTGTGTCTCCGGTTCTGCCAGAGTGAAATAGTAATGGGTTCGGACGGACCCGGACCGGCTCAAACAGCCGGAAACACGCGCAACGCGCGCGGCACGACGGTCGCGCCGTCGCCCACGGCAAGGCGCAGCTCGCGCCACGTTTCGCGGTCGAGTTCGGCTTCGAGCACGCTGCCTTCGCGTGCGGCGAGTTCCACCCGCACCGATCCGCCGAGCGGCACGACGCGCCTCACATCCACGACGATGCCGTCGGCGCGCGCGGCCCCTTGCGGATAAAGCACGAGATCGTGCGGACGTACGTACGCATACGCGGGCCCTTCGAACGCGGCGTCGATGCCGATCGGCTGCACCGCCCCTTCCGCCACGAAACCGCCGCCGTCCACGCTGCCGCGCAGCCGGTTCGCCGCGCCCAGGAACTCGTAGACGAACGGCGTGCGCGGATGGTCGTACACCTCCTGCGGGCTGCCCACCTGCTCAACACGGCCGTGATTGAGCACGACGATGCGGTCCGCCACTTCGAGCGCCTCCTCCTGGTCGTGCGTGACGAAGAGCGTCGAGATGTGCAGATCGTCGTGCAGCCGCCGCAGCCAGCTGCGCAGCTCCTTGCGCACTTTCGCATCGAGCGCGCCGAACGGCTCGTCGAGCAGCAGCACCTTGGGCTCCACCGCAAGCGCCCGCGCCAGCGCGATGCGCTGCCGCTGACCGCCCGACAGCTCCGACGGATAGCGCTGCGCCAGCCAGTCTAGCTGCACGAGCTTCAGCAGTTCGTGCACTTTCTCGCGGATCACGGCTTCCGCAGGTCGTTCCTTGCGCGGCTTCACGCGCAGACCGAACGCGACGTTCTCGAACACCGTCATGTGCCGAAAGAGCGCGTAGTGCTGAAACACGAAGCCGACTTGCCGCTCGCGCGCGCCCACAGCCGCCACGTCCTGGCCTTGCAACACGACTTGCCCCGCGTCGGCGAATTCGAGGCCGGCAATCACGCGCAGCAACGTCGTCTTGCCGCAACCGGAGGGCCCGAGCAGCGCGACGAGTTCGCCGGGCGGAAAGTCGAGGGAGACGTTGTCGAGCGCGGTGAAGTCGCCGAAACGCTTTTGCAGGTTGCGAACGATGATGCCCATTTACTGCTCTCCATGATGAACCGGGCGCGCAAGCGCCACGCGCGGCGCGGCTGCGGTTTCTTTCGACGCGGCTCCGATGGTGCCCGCGAGCGCAGCGGCGCCGGCATGCACCGCGCCGCGCGCCGTCTCCTGCTCGGCCGACATGTGCCGCTCCGCAAGCAGCTTGAGGCCGAGCGTGACAAGCGCGAGCAACGCCAGCAGCGAAGCCACTGCGAACGCCGCCGCGAAGTTGTACTCGTTGTAGAGAATTTCCACGTGCAGCGGCATGGTGTCGGTCTGTCCGCGAATGTGTCCCGACACCACGGAGACGGCGCCGAACTCGCCCATCGCCCGCGCGTTGCACAGAATCACGCCATACAGCAGCCCCCAGCGGATGTTCGGCAGCGTGACGCGGCGAAAGATCTGCCAGCCCGAGGCACCCAGCACGTGCGCGGCTTCTTCCTCGTCGTTGCCTTGCGCCTGCATGAGCGGAATCAGCTCGCGCGCCACGAACGGGAACGTCACGAAGATCGTGGCGAGCACGATGCCCGGCACCGCGAAAATGATCTGCACGTCGTGGGCTTGCAGCCACGGACCGAACCAGCCTTGCGCGCCGAACATCAGCACGTAGATGAGCCCGGAAATGACGGGCGAAACCGAGAACGGCAGGTCGATCAGCGTAGTGAGCAGCGCCTTGCCCTTGAATTCGAATTTCGCGATGGCCCACGACGCCGCCAGTCCGAACGCGAGATTGAGCGGCACTGCGATGACGGCCGTGGTGAGCGTGAGGCGGATGGCGGCAAGCGCGTCCGGGTCGGCGAGCGATTCGAAGTAGACACCTACGCCCTTGCGCAGCGCCTCGTAGAAAACCGCCGCGAGCGGCACGGCGAGAAAGAGCGCGAGAAAAGCGAGCGCGACTGCGGTGAGGGTCCAGCGCACGACGCGCGATTCGGTGACGGGGTCTGGCCGACGCGCGCCCACGCCGGTCGTGCCGCCCACCTCGGTTGCGGCGCCGCCGGCGGCGCTCACGGCGGACGCCGCTCTACGGTTGCCGCTCATTGCGCACCTCCCGTCGCGTGCGATGCAGTGCCCAGCGCCGGTATCGCGCCCGGCCCCGCCGATGCAGCCGACGCACTGCGACTCGTGCGCCGCTGCAGATACCACTGCAGCGAATTGATGAGCAGCAGCATGAGGAACGACACCACGAGCATCACGACCGCGAGCGCCGTCGCGCCGGCATAGTCGTACTGCTCGAGCTTGGTGATGATGAGCAGCGACGTGATCTCGGACTTCATCGGCACGTTGCCCGCAATGAAAATCACCGAGCCGTACTCGCCGAGCGCGCGTGCGAACGCAAGCGCAAAGCCCGTCAACAGCGCGGGGAGCACTGCGGGCAACACCACGCGCCGGAAGGTGAGCCAGCGAGAGGCGCCGAGGCACGCCGCCGCTTCCTCCTGCTCGCGCTCGAAGTCTTCGAGCACCGGCTGCACGGTGCGCACGACGAACGGCAGCCCGATGAACGTGAGCGCGACCAGCACGCCGAGCGGCGTGAACGCGATCTTGATGCCGAGCGGCGCGAGGAACTGGCCGATCCAGCCATTGCCCGCGTAAATGGCGGCAAGCGAAATGCCCGCCACCGAGGTGGGCAGCGCAAACGGCAGATCGACCACCGCATCGACGACGCGCTTCGCCGGGAACGTGTAGCGCACGAGCACCCATGCGACGAGAAACCCGAACACGGCGTTGATCATGGCCCCGCCCAACGCGGCGAAGAATGTGAGCCGGTACGAGGCGAGCACACGCGGCGAGGTGACCGCGCGCACGAACTGCGCCCAGTCGAGCGTGGCCGTCTTGAGAAACGTGGCGGCGAGCGGGATCAGCACCACGAGGCTCAGATACGCCACCGTAATACCGAGCGTCACGCCAAAACCGGGCAACGCCGCCGGTTTGCGGAAGGTGAACGTCGTCATGCCAATGCTCTGTCAGGGTTGCTTCAGGGTTACATCGACGTCCGGTCATGCAGCCGACGAGGCCGGCCGCGCACGCGGACGATGATGCCCGCGCCCTGCTGCCGTTCCCGTCGCTGCGATCTGCCGGTCGCTTTTATCGTGATACGCGTTGGTGATGCCGCGGGACTGCTCTTCGGCGCCGCGCTGCTGTGCTGCTGTGTTGCTCCAGCCGTGCTGCTCCAGCCACCGCCGTTACTGGGGCTGATAGATCGAATCGAATACGCCGCCATCGGCAAAGTGCGTCTTCTGCGCGTTCGTCCAGCCGCCGAAGGTGTCGTCCACGGTATAGAGCTTCAACTTCGGAAACTTCTGCGTGAGTTCGGCGGGCACCTTCGTCGAACGCGGTCGGTAGAAGTTGCGCGCCGCAATCTCCTGACCCTCTTCGCTATAGAGGAAGTTCAGGTAGGCCTCTGCGACCTTGCGCGTACCGTGCCGATCCACGACCTTGTCCACCACCGCGACGGGCGGCTCGGCGAGGATGCTCACCGAAGGCACCACGATCTCGAACTTCTCCGGGCCGAATTCCTTGAGCGACAGAAATGCTTCGTTTTCCCAGGCGATCAGCACGTCGCCGATGCCGCGCTGCACGAAGCTCGTCGTCGCGCCGCGGGCGCCGGAATCGAGCACGCCTGCGTTGTGATACAGCTTCGCGATGAAGTCCTTCGCCTTCTGCTCGTTGCCGCCCGGCTGGTGCAGCGCGTAGGCCCAGGCCGCCAGATAGTTCCAGCGCGCCCCGCCCGAGGTCTTCGGGTTCGGCGTGACGATCGACACGCCCGGCTTCACGAGATCGTCCCAGTCCTTGATGTGCTTCGGATTGCCCTTGCGCACGAGGAACACGATGGTCGAGGTGTACGGCGAGGCGTTGTCGGGCAGGCGCTTCTGCCAGCCCTTGTCGATGAACCCCTTGTTCGCAATGGCGTCGATGTCGTAGGCGAGCGCGAGAGTCACGACGTCGGCCTGAAGCCCGTCGATCACCGAACGCGCCTGTGCACCCGACCCACCGTGCGACTGCCTGAAGGTCACCGTCTCGCCGGTCTTCGCCTTCCACTCCTTCGCGAACGCCTGATTGACGTCCTGGTACAACTCGCGCGTGGGGTCGTAGGAGACGTTGAGCAGCGTGGTGTCCGCGTGCGCCGTCGTGACGGCACCCGGCGCGCCCAGCGCTGCGGCAAGTCCGAGGCCGAGTGCGGCGATCCAGTGTTTTGCCTGGCGCTTTGCCGCCTGCGCCGCCTGTGCCGCCGCCGGCCCGGAACCGCTTGCCCTGGCGAACCCCGTTGTGTGGTTTTGCATCTGCCTGCTCCGTTTTGTGTCGTGTTGGCTTTGCGCTTGTGCCTTGCGTCTGCGCTTGTGTCGTGTCGTGGCGTGGCGGCCCGTGCGTTGCGTGGCCGGCGCTTCGAAGTGATGCGAACCAGTCTAATGAGACCCCTTCATGATTAAAAATAATCCTTCTTCATTTTTTAATACGGAAAAGTGGTAACGACGGCGGGATGGGGCGCTCCGGCGTTTTTTCGGCTGCGATAACGGCGCAATCCGGCGTTGCGGCGAAGGCTCGCCGCGCGAACTTCAAGTAACGCTTGAAAAGTGCCGGATACTGTATAAAAATACAGTCACCTGTCTATCCATACAGTGGCGCCATGACCAAACTCACCGCACGACAGCAGCAGGTTTTCGATCTGATTCGCCGGGCCATCGAGCGCACGGGGTTCCCGCCCACGCGCGCTGAAATCGCCGCAGAACTCGGGTTCAGCTCGGCCAACTCGGCGGAGGAGCATCTGCGGGCACTGGCGCGCAAAGGGGTGATCGAACTGGCGGCGGGTGCGTCGCGCGGCATTCGCCTGCTGCCGGGCGTCGACGACATGCCGCATCAGTTCACGTTGCCGCACTCCAGCCTCATGCAGCTTTCGCTACCGCTCATCGGGCGTGTGGCGGCGGGCAGCCCGATCCTCGCGCAGGAACATATTTCGCAGCACTACGCCTGCGATCCCGCACTCTTTTCGAGCAAGCCGGACTACCTGTTGAAAGTGCGCGGGCTTTCCATGCGCGACGCGGGCATCTTCGACGGCGATCTGCTCGCTGTGCAAAAACGCACCGAGGCAAAAGACGGCCAGATCATCGTGGCGCGGCTGGGCGACGACGTTACGGTGAAGCGCCTGAAGCGCCGGCCGAACGGCATCGAGCTGATCGCCGAGAACCCGGACTACGAAAACATCTTTGTGGAAGCCGGCAGTGCAGATTTCGCACTGGAAGGCATTGCGGTCGGCCTGATCCGCCCGACCGAATTCTGAACATCTGAACGCCGCCTGGAGAGATTCATGGAACGTCTTGCCCGCCTGCTGCCCTTCCGCCAGTTCGGCCGCCTTCGTCACCTGCGCACGTTGGTGCCGTGCATTCCGGCCGCGTCCGCTGCTTCCGCTATCGAAGCGGCAGCGGCACCGCGTACCGCGCCGCTCTTCGGCAACGAAGCGGAGTCGCTGCCGGCCTTGCCATCGGCACAACCGGCGTTCGCCCGTGTCTCGCTCAACGCCGGTGTACACAGTGAGCCCGCGCGCCGTGCCCCTGTGCGCGTCTATCACGGACCTTCGCGGCTCATCATGGTGGGAACGTTCGAGGCCGTGTGCCGCATGATCGACCATTGCATCGCCGAACAGGGCGCGGGCGCGTGAACGAGCCGGCAAAGCACGCTACGCGGCGACTCGTCGTCGCGGCCGTCGTGTTGCTCATGGTGGCAGTGCTGGGCTATGCCTATGCGTCGCCCTACATCGTGCTCGATCGGCTCAAGCGTGCCGCGGACGCGCGCGACGCCGAGACGGTGAATGCCTATGTCGACTATCCGGCGCTGCGCGTGAGTCTCAAACAGCAGGTCACCGAACTGCTGATGCGGCGCATCGACGCGCAAAAGCACGGCAACCCGTTCGCCGTGATCGGCGCGCTGATCGGTGCTTCGCTGATCGGTCCGCTGGTGGATGCGTACGCCACACCCGATGGCGTCGCGGCCATTCTCAATGGCATGCCGCCGCGCGGGCAGCCTGGCGAGCGGCCACCGCCGGCGGGTACATCGGGCGGCACGCCGAACCCTGAGGCCGGCAGCACCGCATCAACCGCGCCCTCTACTGGCCAGACGCCCGCTGCGCCTGCCACTCCGCAAGCGCCTAACCAGGCACCCGCCCAGGCACCTGCCCAAGCACCTACCCAGGCGCAAACGCCCCCTCCTCAGCCACCGCAGACCACCGCGGGATACCGCAGCCTCAACGAGTTCGTTGTGACCTACCAGCACGGCGTCGGCGACACCCGGTATGCCGCCATCCTGCGTCGCGATGGCCTTTTCTCGTGGAAGCTGTCCGCCGTGGATCTGAATGGGTAAACCGTCTGGCTCCGCGCGGTCAACGGCTCCTGCCCTGCGCCCCGGCTAGGCGGCCGCAGCCTCCTGCTTCTCCTCGGCAGAAGACGAACAGGCAACGAGAATGCTGCACGACACACGATCCAGCAGCTGAGTGTTGCCCGCTCCCATCCACCAACGCGACAGGCCCGTGCGGCACCGGTGCCCCACTACGACCAGGTCGGCCTGCAATTCATTGGCCAGATTCGCGATCTCGTCGATAGGGTGCCCAAAAGCGAAATGGCCCTGTGCCTTCACGCCGTGCTCGGTCAGCCAGTCCACGCCCTCCTGGAGTATTTGCCGCGCGGTCTCTTCGAAGCGGCCGCAGGCCACGTCGGTCAAGAGTCCCGCACTCTGGGCAATGCTGGAACGCATGTCGACCACTGAAAGCAGATGGGTCTCCGCTTTCAGGTCCAGTGCCAGTTCGGCGCCGCATCGCAGCGCCTTGCGGCCTTCGCGCGAGCCGTCGTAGCACAGCAGGATTTTCTTGTAGCTCGCCATGATGTTTCTCCGATCCGCCTTCCCTGCGGTTTGAACGTACTTTCATCATGGTGCGCCGCAATTCCGGTTGCAAGGGCTGGAAAACGCCAGGTGTGCGCAACCCTCCCCAGCCTGCCCGTGGCCATTTTCAGCGCCATGCCGCAGCGCGGAAATGCTTGCCGCGACAGGCGTTGCGGGTCAAACACAAATGCAGCGATGCACTAGAATAGGCCGCCTTGCCTCCCTCCTGCCCGCATCCGGACCGCGCCGTGCATTGCGTGACCGGTGCGGTTTCCTGGTACACGAACACGAATCGCCATGTCCGCCGCCATCGAATTCGAACAGGTAGAAAAACGCTACGGCGAGAAGAAGGTAGTCGACGGTCTGTCGTTCCATGTCCGTCCCGGTGAGTGCTTCGGGCTGCTCGGCCCCAACGGCGCGGGCAAGACCACTACGTTGAAGATGCTGCTCGGCATCTCGTCGCCCAACGCCGGCGCGATTCGCCTGTGCGGAGAGCCGGTACCCTCGCGCGCACGCTTTGCCCGCGCGCGGGTCGGCGTGGTGCCGCAGTTCGACAATCTCGATCCCGACTTCACCGTGCGCGAGAATCTGCTCGTGTTTGGCCGCTATTTCGGTTTATCCGCCGCGCACACGCGTGCGCTCGTGCCCACGCTGCTCGAATTCGCGCGGCTCGAAAGCAAGGCCGACGCCCGCGTGAACGAACTCTCGGGCGGCATGCGCCGGCGGCTTACCCTCGCGCGGGCGCTCGTCAACGATCCCGACGTGCTCATCATGGACGAGCCCACCACCGGCCTTGATCCTCAGGCGCGTCATCTGATCTGGGAGCGGCTACGCTCGTTGCTCGCACGCGGCAAGACGATTCTGCTCACCACGCACTTCATGGAAGAAGCCGAGCGACTCTGCGACCGTCTGTGCGTGATCGAGGAAGGCCGCAAGATTGCCGAGGGCGCGCCCAACGATCTGATCCAGTCGGAGATCGGCTGCGACGTGATCGAGATTTATGGTCCCGACCCGGCGGCTCTGCGCGACGAACTCGCGCCGCTCGCCACGCGCACGGAGATCAGCGGCGAAACGCTCTTCTGCTATGTGACCGACCCGCAAGCCGCGCTCGAGCGGATCAAGAACCGGCCGCAGTTGCGTTATCTGCACCGGCCGGCCAATCTCGAAGACGTGTTCCTGCGCCTCACGGGGCGCGAGATGCAGGACTGAACGAACGCGACCAACCAACGGCACGACATGGACGCACGCACCTACGACACACCCGGCCAGCCCGCCCCCATGCGAGAACGCATTGCGGCGCTGCCCTCCAACGCCACGAACTGGATCGCCGTGTGGCGGCGCAATTACCTCGTCTGGCAGAAGCTCGCGCTGGCCTCGATGTTCGGCAACCTGGCCGATCCGATGATCTATCTGTTCGGGCTGGGCTTCGGGCTCGGCCTGATGGTGGGGCACGTGGACGGCGTCTCGTACATCGCGTTCCTCGCAGCCGGCACGGTGGGATCGAGCGTGATGATGTCGGCGAGCTTCGAGTCGATGTACTCGAGCTTCTCGCGCATGCACGTGCAGCGCACGTGGGAAGCGATCATGCACACGCCGCTCACGCTCGGCGACGTCGTACTCGGCGAGATTGTGTGGGCCGCGAGCAAGGCGCTGCTCTCCGGCACGGCCATCATGATCGTGGCCGCGGCGCTCGGCTACGCGAGCTTTCCGTCGATGCTGCTCGCGCTGCCCGTCATTGCCCTCGCCGGCCTTGCGTTTGCAAGCCTCGCGATGATCGTGACGGCCCTCGCGCCTTCGTACGACTTCTTCATGTTCTATCAGACGCTGGTGCTCACGCCGATGCTGCTGCTTTCCGGCGTGTTCTTCCCCATCACGCAGTTGCCCGCAGCGGCGCAGCAGGTGACGCTGCTGCTGCCGCTCGCGCACGCAGTCGCGCTGGTGCGGCCTGCCATGCTCGGCCGGCCGGTGGAAAACGCGGCGTTGCACGTGGGTGTGCTGGCCGCTTACGTGGTGGTGACGTTTGCGATATCGGCGGTGTTGTTCCGCCGGCGCATGATGCGCTAGACGATGCGATGGGCGTTACCGCGTGCGCAATGCCATCGGTCAAGAGCCATCGATCGAAGCAGAGACGCCACTACCGTAACGGCGTCTCTCTTTTCAGCAAGACATTCAGTCCTCGTCGTCGCTCCAGGGAATCTCGACGTCGGTAATGAAGGCGACCGTCGCGAACGGTCCGCCGTCCTGACGGCCCATCTTGCCATCCGCGCGATGCCATTCCACGCGAAACACGGTGGCCGCCGTATCGGCGAGCAGACGCACCGCGCGCAGTTCCTCAGGATCCGTTTCCTCGACCGGACCGTCGAGCGATACCAACAGTTGTTGCGGCCACAAGCCGTTCGCGGGATCGTAAATGCGATCGCCGTCCGGCACCGACGTGTGCGCTTCCACGCCGATCGTCGCCGATGCCTCCACGATCATCTTGCCGAGCGCGCGCAGCACCGCTGTCGCGCGTGCCGAATTGGCCTGGCGGATCGCCAGATCGCCGCGCGTGAGCGCCTGTTCGAGTTTCGGATTCGTTTTCTGTTGCGCCATTCTGAGCCCCCGGTTCCTTTGCTTCTGCCACGCGCCCTCGCGGCGCGCGGCGGGTGGCGCGCATGCAGCCAGTCATGTACGCCGCATATCCCACCGTTGTTGCATGCTACACCGCTTCACCGGCCCGGTGGCCGGCACGTCGGCCGCGGTTAGAAGCCGAGCCCTGTCGCGATGAGGCCAGCCGCGATGCCGAACAGCACCACGGTCAGCGCGACGATTGCGAGCACTCGGGGGCGGAACGAACGCGCCAGCATCGCAAGCGACGGCACGCTCACGGGCGGCAGCGTCATCAGCAGCGCGCCGGCCGGCCCCACACCCATGCCGAGCGACAGCATGGCCTGAATGATCGGTACCTCACCCGCCGTCGGAATCACGAACAGCATGCCGGCCACTGCGAAAGCAACGATCCAGCCGAGGCCGTTGCCGATCTCCGGACCGATGTGCGGAAAGAGCCATGCACGCACGGCGCCCAGCACCAGCACCAGCACGATGTATTCGGGCACGAGGCGCACGGCCATGCGGCCGAGCACGCGCAGCCATCGCGCAAACATATTGCCTTCGGCCTGCTGCATCACGAGCCGGGCCAGTTGTTCGTCGGCTGAGCGCGATTCCTGCGGCGTCACGAGCCGGTTCAGGAACCAGCCGAGTCCGAATACGAGCGCCACGCCGAGCACGAGGCGCAGTGCCGTCCAGTGCCAGCCCAGCACGAAGCCCATGAAAACCAGCGTCGCCGGATTGAGCACCGAATTGCCGAGCCAGAACGCGATAGCGCCGCCCGGCGACGCCTGACGCGCGCGCAGACCGGCCACCACGGGCGCGGCACAGCAGGTGCACATCATGCCGGGGATAGCGAGCAAGCCGCCCGCCGCCACGCTGCCGAAGCCGTTGCGGCCCAGCATGCGCGCCACCCACTGCGCCGGCACGAGTGCCTGCACGGCGGAGCCAAGCAGCAGACCGAGCACCATGGCTTGCCAGATGGCCTTGCCGTAGGCCCAGGCGTAGTCGAGCGCAGCCTGCAGCGTCGGCGCGGGCGGGCTCGCAGCCGTGCCCATCAGGATCGACTTGCCGATGGAATGCGTCTCCGCCGCTGTGAACGCGCGGTGGTAGTACGGGAACCACTTCACGTAGAAAAGGCCCGCGACGGCAATCAGCAAAAAGAGCATCCATCCCATTGCGGGTGGCGCTGGCGTGTGGCGTGTGGTGTTCATCGGTATCGTCGTTGGGTGATTCGGATTGAAAACTCGGGGCGCTTCAATTGCCTGTACTACTTGCGCTGCTTGTGTTGCCTTGTACCGCGCGCGCCTCGCAATTCTATGGACAAGCTACGCGGCCTGCCCGTACTTCAGGGCTGCGCAGCCGGATGATGCGCACGCTCCTGCGAGGCATCATCGGACGCAGCACCTTCGTGGCCGCCCAGCCGGTCGAGCAGCGCTCTCGCCTGCGCGACGCTGTCGGCGGCATTGGGCCGGAACTCGAAACAGAGCGCGTGCGCGAGGTTGCCGAAATGCTGCAGGCTGCTGCGCCGGTACGCCGGATCGTAGTGCCGTTCGATCAGCTCGCCGAATAGCTCGGCGCGCGCGCCGCTGTCGATCAGTTCGTGCCAGTGCCGCACCTGCTCGTGGCTATGCAGCCCCACGAGCTTGCCGAGCTGCGTCTTGAACTGCTCCGGCGCGTCGAACAGGTGCGCGTAGTCCTGCAGCAGGAACGCGACGCGGTCCTCGCGTGTTGCCTGCACTTCGATGCAGGTGCCGCCGTGGATGCCGCGCAGCAGGTTCTCGGGCAGCGAGACGGTGCCGATGCGCCGGCTCTCGGCTTCGACGAACACGGGCTGGCTCGCATCGAAGCGCTCGAGCGTACCGGCAAGCGAGGTCTCGAAGGCCTTCTGCGACGGCTGCGGCTGGCCCGGCAGCGCGCCGAGCAACGAGCCGCGGTGACACGCGAGCTGCTCGAGATCCAGCACCTGCGCGCCCGCGAGCCGCAACGCCTGCAGCAGGCGCGTCTTGCCGCTGCCCGTGTGGCCCGTGAGCGCCACGTACCGGTAGCGGCCCGGCAGCACTTCGAGCTGGTCCAGCACGTGGCGTCGCCACGTTTTATAACCGCCTTCGAGCTGACGCGCCTTCCAGCCGATCATGTTGAACCACGTCGTCATGGAGCCCGAACGCTTGCCGCCGCGCCAGCAGTAGATGAGCGGGCGCCAGTTGCGCGGCCGGTCCGCGAAGATCGTGTCCAGATGCATGGCAATGTTGCGCGCGACCATCGCGGCGCCGACGCGCGTGGCGTCGAACGGCGAGACCTGCTTGTACATCGTGCCGACGATCACCCGCTCCTCGTTGCTGAGCACGGGCGCGTTCGTGGCACCGGGAATGTGGTCCTCGGCGAATTCGAGCGGCGTGCGTACGTCGACGATCTCGTCGAAGTCACCGAGCTGGTCCAGGGTCGCAAGCAGGTTCTTCAATTTGGCCTTACCGGAAACGGGGCGCCACCCGTGCCGGCCACCGTCGGCGTGCGACGACGCCCGGCGCCGGGAGCGCAAGCCTCGAATTATCGCACGCGACCCGGCAGCGGCCTGGCCCTCCCCGGCGGCCCTGCCCTCGGGCTTACGGCGCGGGATTCGGCTGCGCTTCGTGCAGCGCGTCGATTTCGGCCAGCACCTCGGGCGAGAGCCGCACGTCCGCGCTCGCAATGTTTTCCTTCAACTGATCGAGCGACGTCGCGCCGATCAGGTTGCTCGTCACGAACGGCCGGCTGTTGACGAAGGCTAGCGCCAGTTGCGCCGGCGAAAGACCGTGGCGCCTCGCGAGCGCAACGTAGCGGCTCGTCGCCTCCACGGCCTGCGGCTTGCTGTAGCGCTGAAAACGCTCGAACAGCGTGATGCGCGCGCCCGCGGGCCGCGCGCCGCCTTCGTATTTGCCCGAGAGCCAGCCGAACGCGAGCGGCGAGTATGCGAGTAGGCCCACGCCCTCGCGATGACTGAACTCCGAAAGCCCCGCTTCGAAGGTGCGGTTGAGCAGGCTGTACGGGTTCTGAATGCTCACGATGCGCGGCAGCCCCAGTTTTTCGGCCGCGCGCAGAAACTGGGCGATGCCCCACGGCGTTTCGTTCGACACGCCGATGTGGCGCACCTTGCCCGCCTTCACGAAGTCCGCGAGCACGGCGAGCGTTTCTTCGATGGGCACCGTGTAGGCGTCGTCGATCCACGGATAGGCGGCACGCCCGAAAGTCATCGTGCTGCGATCCGGCCAGTGCAGCTGGTAGAGATCGACGTAATCGGTCTTCAGGCGCGCGAGGCTGCCGTCCAGCGCCTCGGTCAGGTTCTTGCGGTCGAACTGGTTGGTTTCGCCGCGAATGTAGCGCGGGTTGTGCGGCTGGCGCGCGGGACCGGCCATCTTGGTGGCAAGCACGATGCGCTCGCGCGCGGCCGGATGTTTCTCGAGCCACGTGCCGATATAGCGCTCCGTAAGACCCTGCGTCTCGGCGCGCGGCGGCACCGGATACATTTCGGCTGTATCGATCAACGTCACGCCGTGATCAAGCGCGTAATCGATCTGGGCATGCGCCTCGCTTTCGGTATTCTGCTGGCCCCACGTCATCGTGCCGAGGCCGATCAGGCTCACCTTTACATCCGAATCGCCGAGTTTGCGGTATTCCATTGCAGTGTCCTGTGGGTAGGTTGTGCGTTGATTTATGGGTGGGCCGTGTGCCGGATCCGCAGATCGACCGCGCAGCCGGTGCGGGCGGCAAAAACGCAAAACGTACCATAGCGACGCGATTTCTTCAGCGTGGCTACAATGGCGATCCGGCGCGGCATGTCGCTCGCTTAGCACTGTTTCATTTGCGACGCGCGACGTTTTTTCAAACGGATTTCAGACGCTTTTCGATTACGTCGCAATTCAGTTTCAATCAGTCTCAAGCAGGCCGGTTTTCCACAGTCAATCCATTTAGCCTCGCGCTGCGTTCCTCGCTTGCCACCCATGTCAGGTTCCTCGTCTACCGCCCTTCGCGCACCGGAATCGCCATTGATCGTGTTCCTCGTCGCAGGCGCGTTCTTCATGGAGAACCTCGACGGCACCATCATCGCGACCGCCCTTCCGCAGATGGCGCGCTCGTTCGGCGTGCATCCCGTCGATCTTTCCATCGGCATCACCTCGTATCTGCTCACGCTCGCCGTGTTCATTCCGATCAGCGGGTGGACCGCCGACCGCTTCGGCGTGCGCCGCGTCTTCACGGCCGCGCTTGCGGTGTTCACCGCGGCCTCCGTGGTGTGCGGCATGACCGACGGCCTCGTCAGCTTCACGGCGGCGCGCATCGTGCAAGGCATCGGCGGCGCGATGATGGTGCCCGTCGGTCGGCTCGCGGTGCTGCGCGCCACGCCGAAGGACGACCTCATGCGCGCCATCTCCATCATCACGTGGCCGGGGCTCGTCGCACCCGTGATCGGGCCGCCGCTGGGCGGGCTCATCACCACGTATTCGTCGTGGCGCTGGATCTTTTACCTGAACCTGCCGCTCGGTTTGATCGGCATGGTGCTCGCGTGGCGTTTCATCGACGGTCGCGACGACGATACCGAGCGTCGCCCCTTCGATAGCCTCGGCTTCGTACTGTCCGGTGTCTGCTGCACGGCGCTCATGTACGCGATGGAGCTGATTGGCCGCAGCGATGCACCGTGGCGCGAAGCGCTCGCGTTCTTTGCCGCGAGCGTGGCGACCGGTGTCGCGGCGTTCTTCCACTTGCGGCGCTGCCCGCATCCCGTCGTCGATCTGAGCGCATTGCGCGTGCGCACCTTCGCGGTGGCGATGGGCGGCGGCTCGCTCTTTCGCATCTCGATCAGCACGGTGCCGTTTCTGCTGCCGCTGATGTTCCAGCTTGGATTCGGGCTCAACGCCTTCGAATCCGGACTGCTGACGCTTGCAGTGTTCGCCGGCAATCTGTCGATGAAGGTGGTCACCACGCCCGTGATGCGGCGCTACGGCTTTCGTTCGGTGCTGCTCGTGAACGGCGCGCTCGCCGCGCTCTCGCTCGCCGCCATGAGCCTTTTGACGCCGACCACGCCGTATGTGTGGGTCGTCACGCTGCTGTTTTTCTCGGGCCTTGCACGCTCGCTGCAATTCACGGCGATCAACACACTGAGTTTCGCCGACGTGCCGAAAACGCAGATGAGCGCCGCCTCCACCTTCGCCAGCACGCTCAGCCAGATGACGATGGGCATGGGCGTGGCCGTGGGCGCCATTGCCATGCGCGTTGCTGCGTGGCTGCATGGACATCCCGCGCAGTCGGTCACGCCCGCGGACTTCAGTCTCGCGTTCGTGCTCGTTTCGCTGGTGGGATTTGCCGCGCTCTACGACGTGTTCGGATTGGCGCGACATGCCGGCGCCGAGGTAAGCGGACACGCAAAGCGGTAGGACGCGGGCACCCTGGCTATTGCACCGTCTATTCCACCGTCTATTGCACCGGCTGGTCGCTGCGGACCGTGAGGTTGCGCTTTAGCGCTGCGCTCATCGGCATGTCGAGATTGGCGCCGCGCGGTGGGATCGGGGACTCGAACCACTTCGTATAGAGCCGCGCGAACTCGCCGCTTTTCATCAAGCGCGTGAGCGTGCCGTCAACGAGCCGTTTGAACGCGGGATCATCCTTGCGCACCATGCAGGCGTACGGTTCCACCTGCAACGCTTCTCCGGCAACCACCCAGGTATCCGGCTCGCCCGTGTTCGCACGCATGCCGTAAAGCAGAACGTCGTCCAGCGCGAGCGCGGCCGCGCGGCCGTCCGCAACGGTTTTCAGCGCTTCGCCGTAATCTTTTGCCAGCACGCCTTCGGCGTCGATGTGCTGCGTATCGAGCTGGCGACGCAGCACCTTCTCGTTGGTACTCCCCGCGACCGTGACGACCGTCTTGCGCGCAAGATCGACGTAGCCACCAATATGCGAGGCGCGCTTCGCCATCAGACGCGTTCCCGCGTAGAAAAAGTTGATGGAGAAAGCGACATCTTTGCCACGCGCCGCCGTGTTGGTGGTCGATCCGCATTCGAGGTCGTAGGTGCCGTTGACGAGCAGCGGAATCCGGTTTTGGCCAGTGACGGGAATGTATCGGGTACGAAGATCCGGACGCTTGAGCGTGCGGCGAACGTCGTCAACGATCGCCTCGGTGATGTCCACCGAGAAACCGACCGCTTTATGCGGCGTGAGCAGATAGCTGAAGGGCACTGCGGATTCGCGTGAGGAAACGACGATCTCGTTCGATCGAGCGATCTTGTCCAGGGTTTGCGCGTGAGCGGCTGTGAACGCTGTGTGCGCAACAAGCAGCGCGGCAAGCGCCGCGAATGGCCGATTGATCATGGTGTCTCCCCTGTTTGTGGTGTGGTGGCTGCGGGTGTGCGAGTGCGTGTTTTTGTGTGCCCGTGCAGCGCTTTTTTTGTGCTTGCTGAAATTCAATATAGGCGGCGTCGGAGCGGCGCAATTGATGCAGATCAGGGGTGCCGACCCTATGTGGGGTTTTGTTTTTTCGTCTGCACAGAAGGCCTCACGAGTCTTTATCTCATCACGAAAAGCTTGAATCTCCATGCACTCAAGCGTGGGGCATGGAGCCGATCAAATTCGACCGATTCAAACAGCATAAATAGGTAACTTCTGGAAAGATTCACGAAATCACGGCTTATTATTGGCGCACCGCCAGCCGAGAGGAGCGTCACGTGAAGGATCGCCTCAAGAGCCTGATGAATCGTTTCGCCCATCGCGAAGAAGTCGTCACCGTTCCGGAGCCCGTCGCAAAAGAAGAGACGGGCATGATCTTCACGATCGAGGAACTCGACCGGAAGATGGCCGAGTGCCATGCTGCTGCAGCCATTTCCGACGCCGCCATGCGCCGTGCCTTTACGACCTTCAGGATGGCGCCCACCGGAACCGATCTCGACCCGTTCGGCAAGGAGTACGCAAACCAGCAGATGGCCCTTTACGAGGGCATCGCGGGCAAGCCGTATCGGTTGCAGAACGAGGCATACCCGCACGATATCGCCCAGCTCGACAAGCCATTTCCCTACAGCACCGGCGCGCCCGAAGTCATTGGCGGCCAGTATCTGGCGATCGGCTCGCTTATCCGGCGTCTTCATGTCAGCGCGCCCGCTCGCATCGTCGAGTTCGGCGCGGGATGGGGCAACATGGCGCTCGCTCTCGCGCAGTCCGGATACGAGGTGACAGCAGTCGACATCGAGAAAGGTTTCACGGACCTGATCCGGCGACGCGCGACGCAGATGGACCTTCCGGTCCGAACGATCAACGCCGACTTCATGTGGGCGGAAACTGCCGCGGAGCGCTTCGACGCCGTCGTCTTCTTCGAGTGCTTCCACCATTGCGCGGATCATCCGCGGCTTCTGCGCGCGCTCCATCGAATCGTCCGACCCGAGGGGCGCGTGTATTTCGTCGGGGAGCCTATTGAAGACAGGCTACCGATGCCATGGGGCGTTCGCCTCGACGGCGAATCTCTCTGGGCAATCCGGCAACACGGGTGGCTGGAGCTTGGATTCCAGGAAACCTACTTCCGCGAAATCTTGCGGCGCACCGGCTGGAACGTCGTACGGTACGCCTCGACGGAGTACGCCGCCGCACATGTTTGGGTGGCTACGGCTATTCGGTGACCGGCTGATGTGGGTGCTGCTGGACGGGGACTTACGAGGGCAGGCGTGAAAGCCTTGGCGGTGTTTTGGGGTGGCTGATGGGACTCGAACCCACGACAACAGGAATCACAATCCTGGACTCTACCAACTGAGCTACAGCCACCACTGCTACAACTTTTGGCTTGCCTTGAATGGCTCGCCGACGAAGAAGCGAGATTATACAAACACCTTCTGCGTTTGCCTAGCCCTTATTCAAACATTTCGGCGTCTTCTCGCAGATACTGTCGCGCCTCGTCGAAGATCGCGAGATCACGGGCAGCAAGCTTGCGGCTGTCCGACAGCACACGACGCCAGCCTCGTGCGCCTGCCACGCCGCGGTACAAGCCAAGCGCGTGGCGCGTCATCGCGCCGAGGTAGGTACCGCGCGCGAGTTCGGTTGCACAGTATTCGACGAGCCTCGCCTCCACCTCCGCGCGGCTCGGCGCTGCGGCAGTCGAGCCGTAGAAACGCGCATCGACGTCCGCGAGCACATACGGGTTGTGATACGCCTCGCGCCCGAGCATCACGCCGTCTACGTGCTCCAGGTGCATCGCCACTTCGTCGAGCGTCTTGATCCCACCGTTGATGACGATCTCGAGTTGCGGAAAGTCGCGCTTCAACTGGTACGCGTACTCGTACTTCAGCGGCGGAATCTCGCGATTCTCCTTTGGGCTCAATCCTTTAAGGATCGCGTTGCGCGCGTGCACGATGAAAACGTTGCAGCCGGCCTCGGCCACCGTGCCCACGAAATCGCGTACGAAGCCATATTCCTCGACGGCGTCCACGCCGATCCGATGCTTCACCGTGACGGGCACCGACACTACGTCGCGCATCGCCTTCACGCAGTCCGCGACGAGCTGCGGCTCGTTCATCAGGCACGCGCCGAACGCGCCGCGCTGCACCCGCTCGGACGGGCAGCCGCAGTTGAGGTTGATCTCGTCGTAGCCCCACTGCTCGCCGAGCCGCGCCGCGCGCGCGAGGTCGTCCGGTTCGCTGCCGCCCAGTTGCAACGCGACGGGCGCCTCCTCGGGCGTAAAGGCCAGATGGCGAGCAACGTCGCCATGGATCAGCGCGCCCGTCGTCACCATCTCGGTATAGAGCCACGTGTGGCGCGACACGAAACGGTGGAAGGCGCGGCAATGGCGATCGGTCCAATCCATCATCGGCGCCACGCTGACGCGGCGAGGACTGGGGGAACGGGAAAGAGACATGGAAAAAGCAGATGGACAGCGGGTAAACCGGCGGGCCGCACAACCCGGCTGCACAACCGGGCTGCAAACCGGACCGCACGACACTAATCAGCCCGTAATTCTACCGCAAGCCGCGCAGGCGACTTCCCGGCGCCAAGATCTGTCACTTTCGCCGCACAACGGCGCTCGACACGGATTGCCGCACTGCAAAACCCCTCTCCCAGTATGTAATCCGCCTGCGTCAAAAAACGCAGTTTTTGGGGTTGAATCACCGGAAACGCATGCTGGCATTGGTCTCCAGCATTGTTTCCCGGTCTAGAACAGTAAATTCGGATTATCGTGATTATTTTCCAATAGTAGGTGTTTACACTGAGCATCGCTGACGTAGCTCACGGGCACTACCGCACCACCCTCGGCGCCGCGTCATTCCGAAATGCAGTTGAACCTGATTGGAGTTGACACCATGAAGACCAAGACCCTCGCCGCCCTGCTCGTTGCAGCCTCCGCCTCCATCGCCGCTCCGGCTTTCGCCAGCGGTTACGGCCCCGCCCCGTACTACAGCCCGGCCGTCGGCGCGCCGGCTTCGCAGCAAGGCCAGAACAGCCAGACGCTGGCAGCGGAAGCCGCGCAAGCGCGCTCGAACGAAACCGCCTACGGCGGCGTATCGAGCACTTCGTCGCAAGCCGGTAGCGCCCGCTCGCTGGAACGCGGTCCGCAATCGGTCTACTTCGGCGCGCACTAATCGCCGTCGGGCCGCCGCTCAAAGCGTCCCCATCTTGATCGAGCTACCCGCGAACCGGGCGCCATAAGCGCCCGATCCGCGGACACACGAAAAGGGCTGCTCGCGCAGATCGCGCGGCAGCCCTTTTCCCTTGCTGACGTTATCGCAAGCGCGCAATCCCTTTCTTTCCGTACACCCCGCGCCCACCTCTCAATCCTTAACGAGTTCCCGGTCGATCACGGTGCGCGCCGTCTCGAGCCCGGCCTCGGCGGCCGCGCGTTCGGTCGGCCACAGCCGGTCGATGTGTACGAGCCGCCAGTCGAGCGCGACGGCGCCGTCTTTCAGCACGCGAAAATGCGCTTTTACGCCTGTCATGACCTGCTCGACCGCTACCTCGATGTCGTGATTCCGGTAGCGCTCCGCGTAATCGCCCATGTCGATGCCCTTGGGCTCCATGTTCGCCTCCTTCGTGACGAAGGCGCGGCGTGGCGCAGGGCTGGCCTCCCCCTACTCGCCGCGCAGGCACGAAATCGCCCGCACGACGTTCGAACACGCCGTGAGGCGCACCGCATACACGCCTCGATGACGAACGACCGTCAGTCGCAGTCGCCGGACAGGTACTTGCGGCCGTCGCAGGTGATGTGGACGCGATCGGCGCCGGCGCCTGTCGCAAGGCCGGCGCCCACCAGTTCCTGGGTCAGATCCGGGGACAGCACAGGCGGCGCCTGCTCGCTGGCTGTATCGTTCAACTGCCGCAGGGCTTCGATCGCTTCGAGACTCAATGACTTCGACATGGCCGTCTCCGTCGTGGTGCCGAAATTCATGCTAGCACTTCCCACGACGTGTGGCGGCGTATAGAGCGGCGGCGACGCCTGGTGTTCGACCGCTCTGTACAAATTCAATGGACCGCGAGCGCGTCCTGCGTTTCCTCACTCCAGTACCTGGGCAACCCGTTGTACGGATCAGGCAGCGTCTTCGAGGTCAGATAGACCGAGCCCGCGCCCCGTGCCGACGCCTGCGCGGTAAACGCCGCGACCTGCCCCGCATTGACGGCGTACACGATGTGCGCGAACCGCGCCTTCGGATAGCCGGTCTGCCACGCCTGCGGTGTGTATCGGACATACCGCTTCGCGCTGTCTTCGAATACGACGAGTTGATCGGCCACAGGCAGGCTCGCGTAGATTTCCGGCACGTTGGTGCCCGGGTTGCCGGTCACGGCGTACGCAGCCGAGAGGCCCTTGATGTAGTTGTAGACCGACTGGTAGTACTGAATGTGCGACATCACGCTGTCGGCCGTCATCTCGTCGATGAAGAAGCCGTCCAGCTTGTAGAACGACACGTAGGCATTGATGTCCTTCACGACCGCCGAGAGCGACCGTTTGCCGTACACGGTGGACACGTAGCCGATCACCTTGCCGCCCGCCGCGTGCACGTTGGCAATCGCCGTCGTGTAACCGGTGTCCACCGACTTTCCTGGCCCGCTGTCGGGATTGAGGATCACGGTGGTCGGTACCGTGCGGGCGGTGGTGGCCAGCGTGTGCCAGCCGGTGAGACCGGAGCCGTACGTAGCGAAGTACGCGGGCACGAGGAGCGCTTCGGCGCGTGCCGCAACGGGCGCCGCCAGCACAGCGGCAGCCATCACCGCTGCCCGGAGCCAGTTGGCTGCCGTGGCCCTGCTGGTTGCGCGGCGTCCCAAAGATGCATTCATGTCGTGCCTCCTGATAACGGTGGCTCCAGCGGTTGCCGGAACGCGCCCATCGTTCGGCCCGCCGCCGACGGCAGCCGGCGGGCAACTGGCTGACTTCCAGGAATGGAAGTCCCTCTAGCTTTGCGTCGCCGGATCGCTCCGGTTTTGCCCTTTATTGACCCGTCCGCGAATTTACGGCACGCGACCTGGAACCTTTAATTCGTGCAAGCCCCAGGCGACAAGGGGAGACGTGCCAACGCCCATAAACGCGCGAAGGCAGCGGCACGCTACGTGCGGCATGCCGGAAGAACGGACGCCTCGCCGATTCAAACGGCCGGTTCGACCGCAGAATGCGCGCGAAGCGTCCGATGCCGAAACGGAGACACGCGAGATGGACAGGAAAGCGCTTTCAGGAGAACAACGGGTGCTCGCCGTCGCAGCGATGGCGATGATCGGGACCCTGCCGGCAACGGCACATGCCCAGGCGACACCCCAAGCGCCGGTGCACCCGCCAGCCGTCGGTCGCCCGGCGTCGATGGTGAAGCCGCCGCAGGCGGCCTCCGACGCCGTGAACGCCGATAACCCCGACAACATGCCGGTCAAGCGTCCGCGCAAACCGGTCAACGAGGGTATGGCGCGCGAGCCGCCCGCGAGCGGCGGAACCCCAAAGTAGCGGCGGAGCGGGCGCTCAGAGGCGCGCGAGAGAAACTTCGGTGGACTTGACGAGCGCCACCACTTCGGCGCCCACCTTCAGGTCGAGTTCGTCGACGGAGCGCGTCGTGATGACGGACGTCACGATGCCGAAGAGCGTATCGACGTCGACTTCGGAGACAACCGGTCCGCGAATGATCTCGCGAATCTTGCCTCTGAACTGGTTGCGCACGTTGATGGCGGAAATGCTCATGTGGGATGGCTCCGTGGAGAGAGGGTGTGTGCCGTGCCGATATTCGGCATCCTGACTATTCAGACTTCGTATTCCGGTTTCAGACAGCCCACCGCACTTCATGAAGCCGCACACTCGCCCGCAAGCCGAATGCGCTGTGCGGCCCTGTTGGCTCCGAATCGCCTAGCTGCGTCTTCAGCACACGCTGCAGCACGTAATCTTCGAGCTCCGCGAAACGCGCCGAGGCTCGCACGCGCGGTCGTTCAAGCGACACCGGCTGATCGAGCGCGATACGGCCGTCTTCGACGAGCAGAATCCGGTCGCCCAGCGCAACGGCTTCGTGTACGTCGTGCGTGACGAGCAGCGCCGTGAAACGGTGCTCGCGCCACAGCCGTTCGATCAGTGCGTGCATCTCGATGCGGGTGAGCGCGTCGAGCGCGCCGAGCGGTTCGTCGAGCAACAGCAGACTCGGCCGATGCACGAGCGCACGCGCAAGCGCCACGCGCTGACGCTGGCCACCCGAGAGTTGCGCGGGCCAGTCGTCGGCACGCGCAAGCAGCCCTACCTCCGCCAGCACTGCGCGCGCATTCTCGCGAGCACTGCGCGGCAGACCCAGCATCACGTTCTGCAGCACGGTTTTCCAGGGCAGAAGCCGCGCATCCTGGAACATGATCCGCGTGTCGAGCGGCGCGCCGTGCGCCGCGCGCTTCACGAGCGAGCCGCCCTGCGGCGTTTCGAGTTCCGCGACGAGCCGCAGCAACGTCGATTTTCCGCAGCCGCTGCGGCCGACGATCGCCACGAAGCTGCCTCGCTCGATGGAAAGATCGAAGCCGTCGAGCACGGTGCGCTCGCCGTAGCGCTTCATCACACCGCGCAGTTCGACGGAGTAGTCGGCGGGGGCGTCGGGCGTCGCTACGTCGGGCGTCCCTATGCTGTCGCGCGCAACCCAGCTTCGCTGTAACGTCTCACGGGCGCCATCCTGATGCTGCCTCTGCGCACGCAAGCCCTCGCGCTCTAACGCCACAGCACGCGATACCTCGCCATCCTGCTCGCGCGGCTGCGCCAACTCCGCTTCCAGGTCGCTGCCCGTAATGCCGCCGAAGTTCGCCGCTAATGTCGTGGCGTTCATGTCTTGCTGCCTCCCTGGTAAGCCGGATGCCAGCGCAGCGCCACGCGTTCGATGCCCTTCGCGAGCAGATCCGCCAGCTTGCCGAGCCCGGCATAAAGCAGGATGCCGACCACCACCACATCGGTTTGCAGAAACTCGCGTGCGTTCATCGTCATATACCCGATGCCCGATTGGGCCGAAATCGTTTCCGCGACGATGAGCGTGACCCACATGAGCCCGAACGCGAAGCGCACACCCACGAGAATCGACGGCAACGCGCCCGGCAGGATCACGTCGCGGTACAGCGCGAAGCCCTTCACGCCGTAGCTGCGCGCCATCTCCACGAGATTCGCGTCCACCGACCGGATGCCATGAAACGTGTTCACGTACACGGGGAAGAACACCCCGAGCGCAACCAGAAACACCTTCGCCTCCTCCTCGATGCCGAACCAGAGGATCACGAGTGGAATCATTGCGAGCGCGGGAATGTTGCGGATCATCTGCACGGTGGAGTCGAGCGCGACTTCCACGGGCTTGAAGAGCCCTGTCGCGAGACCGAGCGCAAGGCCAATGCCGCCGCCGATGGCGAAGCCCGACAGCGCGCGCCACGTGCTCACCTTGACGTCGGCCCACATTTCGCCCGACTGAACGAGCGACCACGCCGCCTTCACTACCGCGAGCGGCTCCGGCAGCACGCGCGTGGAAAGCACGCCGCTGCGCGCCGCCAACTCCCACGCCAGCAGCACGGCGAATGGCACGATCCACGGCGCGAGATGCGCGCCGGCCTTCGTGAGCGCTGCCCGCACGGCGTACCCGGACTGAATGCCGCCAGCGGCTCGATGGTGGCGCGGCGGCCCACTTGTGACTGCGGACTGCGTCATGTGAACGTCCTCCTTGCTTCGTGCAATGCGCCCAACAGGCGAGCCAACTCAGCCGCGCGGCTCAACTCTGGCTCGCGCGCGGCGGATAGTGGTTGCCCACCACCTCGCCGAACGGTCCCGACAGCGGGCCGCCCGTCTTCGCACGCGCGCGCCCCGGCAAGAGCGGAAAGACGAGCTCCGCGAAGCGATACGACTCTTCGAGATGCGGATAACCGGAGAGGATGAACGTCTCGATACCGAGGTCCGCGTACTCGCGCATGCGCGCAGCCACTTGCTCCGGACTCCCGACGAGTGCCGTTCCCGCGCCGCCGCGCACGAGCCCAACGCCCGCCCACAGGTTCGGATAGATCTCGAGATCCTCGCGGCTACCGCGCTTGCCGCCATGCAGCGCCGCCATGCGCCGCTGCCCTTCCGAATCCATCTTCGCGAACGCGGCCTGCGCACGCGCCACGGTCTCGTCGTCGAGACGGCTGATGAGACGGTCCGCGGCGGCCCACGCTTCGTCTTCGGTCTCGCGCACGATCACATGCAGCCGGATGCCGAAGCGAATCTCGCGCCCATGTGCCGCGGCACGCGCGCGAATGTCCGCGATCTTTTTCGCGACGGCCTCAGGCGGCTCGCCCCACGTGAGGTAGGTATCGATGTGCGCGCCGGCCATCTCGTGCGCGGCCGGCGACGAACCGCCGAACCACAGCTGCGGATGCGGCTGCTGCACCGGCGGATACAGCAGCTTGCCGCCCTTCGAGCGCAGATGCGTGCCGATGAAGTCGATGGACTCGCCACGATGCGAGGCTTCGAGCAGCCCGCGCCAGATGTGCAGAAACTCGTCGGTGATTTCGTAGCGCGTGTCGTGATCGACGAACACGCCGTCGCCTTCCAGTTCCACCGCATCGCCGCCCGTCACCACGTTGATGATGAGACGCCCGTTCGAGAGACGGTCGAAGGTCGCAGCCATGCGTGCGGCGAGCCCCGGCGACGAAATCCCGGGACGAATCGCCACGAGAAACTTGAGCCGCTTCGTTGCGGCAATGAGGCTCGATGCAACGACCCACGCGTCTTCGCACGAGCGTCCCGTGGGCAGCAGCACGCCTTCGTAGCCGAGCGTGTCGGCGGCCGCCGCAATCTGCTGGAAGTACGGCAGATCCGCAGCGCGTGCGCCTTCGGAGGTGCCCAGATAGCGCGTGTCGCCGTGCGTGGGAATGAACCAGAACACATTCATGCGTTGCTCCTGCTTGTTCGAAACGAAAGGGACGAGGCAGGCAGGATCGGCAACAGCAAGGTCATCGCGACAGCTTCCCCGAAAAACGTGCGCAAGCGCCGTGGAACGGCGGCTTGCCGGTGGCGGCGTTGCCGCCTGCATGGGAAAGCAGTCTATGGACGCGGTCTCTCCTTTTGAACGATTTTTTTGAGCTTAGGTTTTCCGCTTTCGTGATTAGCCTGATGCCCGGGCATACAACGCGGCATATTGCGAGACCTGCGGCGCGCGGAACGTTCCGCGGCTACGAAGCGGCGTATCCGGGCGCACAGGGCAAAAGCAGTGCGCCGATATAATGGCGCACATTCGGGTTCGCGCCTGTAGCGTCCAGGGCGCGCCGCACCCTTTCAGGCAGCTCGCGCATGCAAAAATTCATTCTGCCGTTCATGTCCGGCTTTCTGGCTTCGCTGTTCTTTCACGAGTCGACGCTCGCACTGTTGCACGCAGCGGGACTGATCGACGCCACAGGCTTTTCCACGGCGCCCTTCGTGCCGCTCGGGCTACCCGACTTTCTTGCCAATGCCATCTGGAGCGCCGTGTGGGCCGTGCTGATGGCCTGGCTTTTGCGCGTGTCGCCCGCCCGCCCCGCGCCCTGGGTGCCGGCATTCATGTTCGGCGGCATCGTGCTCACGGCCGCCGCCGTCTTCGTGGTCGATCCCATTCGCGGCATCTGGCCGAGCGGCAACATGCTGCCGCGCCTTGCCATGGGCTTCGCGGCCAATGCGATGTGGGGCTGGGGCGCGCTGGTGTTCATGCGCGCTTTCATGAGCGACGCGGGCGGCGACGAATAGCGTCTGGTTCGAATACGCCGGTCGCGCCCGTACCCGTCCGAAGATTGCAGCTAACGCGGCATTAACCCAGCAGTTCCCGCAGCGGATGCGTCTGCGGCGTCCACGGGCTTTCGAACATGCGCGCAACGTCTTCGGGCGTCACGTCCTCGATGCGCGCAATGCGCCATGCCGGGCGATTGTCCTTGTCGATGATCCGGGCGCGAATGCCCTCCATCACATCGCCATGCGCGAACGTGGAGCGCGTGAGATCGAGATCGCGGCGCAGCGCGCACGCCATCGAACCTTCCGAACGCGTCACCACTTCGAGCGACACCGCCATCGAAAGCGGCGAGCGTTCGCGCAGCACAGCCACCGTGCGCCCGGCCCATTCGGCCGCGGCGCAATCCTGTTCCGATTCGAGCGACGCGAGGATAGCCGGCACGTCCGCGTGCGAAAAATGCCGGTCGATGAGCGTGCGCGTGTCGGCCAGCGTGGAGGTGTCGGGCGTCGGTACGACCTTGTGCCGGACGGCTTCGCGTTCCACGAGCGCGACCACGTCGGCGCCGCGTTCGAACGGCTCCGTCTGCAGCGCCTCAACCAGCGCGGGCAACGCCGCCTCGTCCACGTAGGTATCGGCAAGGCCTGCATAGAGCGCGTCTGCCGCGCCGATCGTTTCGCCCGTCACCGCGAGATAGCGGCCGATCGCGCCGGGTGTGCGCGCAAGGAACCAGCCCACGCCGACATCGGGAAAAAGGCCGATGCGCGTCTCGGGCATCGCCATGCGCGTCGACGATGTCGCCACACGCAGGCCGCCCGTGCGATGCGCACCCTGCGAGATCCCCATGCCGCCGCCCATCACGACGCCGTTCATGAGCGCGATGTAGGGCTTCGGATACGTGAAGATGGCGTGATCGAGCCGGTATTCCTCGGTGAAGAACGTATCGAGCGCGTCCTGGTCGCCGCGGCGGGCCGCCTCATAAAGAAAGCGGATGTCGCCGCCCGCGCAGAACGCACGCGCGTGCGGCGAGCGGACCACCACCGCGAGCACGTCGGGGTCCTCGCGCCAACGCTCGAGCGCCGCATGCATGGCGCGGATCATGTCCGTCGAAAGCGCATTGAGCGCCTGCGGGCGCTCGAGTTCGATAAAGCCGACGCGGTTCGCAACGCGCGTAACGACGTCGCCTTGCGACGACGGCGCAGCGCCGGAAGAGAGTGTTTGATTCATGGCGTGAAAGCAGCGGGCAGACGTGAGGAGCTACGGTATCACGCACGGGCCGCTTTGCGGCGCATAGCGGGCACGGTGGGGCTTGCGGGTGCCGCGGAATCTGCAGCGACTTCGCTGCCTGCGTTCGGGGCCGGCTTTGCACTGGCCTTTGCCGGCAACGCCGCTTTGCGCCTCACGTCCGAGCCCGCGACCGTGTCCGTGTCCGTGTCCGTGTCCGTGTCCGTGTCCGTGTCCGTGTCCGGGTCCGTGTCCGACAGCGCTTGCGCCTTCTTCGCCACCTTCCCGCCGGCTTTCGCCGCCAACCGCGCACGCGGCTTCGTGGCCGCCTTGCCGCGCATCTTCGCCGCCCTGCCCGGCTCGGCAAACCAGGCTCCCAATGCCACGTCGACCAGCAGTTCAGGCGCCGCATGCGGAAACGCCGGACACGTCAGCTGCAGCGCCACGATGCCGTGCAAAGTGGACCACAGCGTCTCGGCCCACACCGCGCTTGCCGTGGACGGCAACGGCAGCCTGCCCGCGTCGCGCAGCGCATCGAACGCGTCGATCATCATCTGGAATGCGGCGTCGCCGCTGTCGTCCGAGCGGTTGCCCGCGAGCGTCGCGCTCGTGTAGCTCGGGTCTTCCATGAAGATGAGCCGATAGGTCTGCGGATGCGCGAGACCGAACGCGACGTACGCGCGGCCTAGCGCATGCAGGCGCTCGCGCGGGTCCTCGATGGCGGCGAGTGGGACGAAGGTCTCCAGCAACTGGGCGTAGCCCTCGGCGCACAGCGCATGCGCAATCTCGTCGCGGTTCTTGAAGTACAGGTACAGCGTGGCGGGCGAATATTCGATGGCGTCCGCGATCTTGCGCATGGAGAGCGCGGCAAAACCGTCGCGCATGACGATGCGACGCGCGGCGTCGAGAACGCGCTCGCGCAGCGCCTGTTTTTCACGTGTCTTTCGTTCGGCGATTCCCATGCGGGTGATTCTCCGGTTGACATCCTGAAAAGTCAAATTAAACTGAACACCGTTCAGTGAACAGTGTTCAGTCCAAAGTAGAACTTGCCCAGGAGCGCAACAGTCATGGAAAACGCAGGCAGAGTCGGATTGCTGGGGGCCACAGGCGCCATCGGTGCGAGCATTGCAGCCGCACTGCGCGCCGCTGGCCGACCGTGGCGCGCGATCGGGCGCTCGCGCAAGGCGCTCGAAACGGCATTCGGCAACGATCCGCTCGCCGAGATCGCGACGTGGAATCCCGAAGACGCAAACTCGGTCGCTGCAGCCGCCACTGGTCTGCAAACAGCCGTGTATCTCGTCGGCGTGCCCTACAACCGGTTCGAACTGCATCCCCGGCTCATGGAAACGACGCTCGCGGGGCTCGCCGCCGCCGGGGTCGAACGGTTGATTCTGGTCGGCACGGTATATCCGTACGGACGCGCGCAGACCATGCCGGTCACGGAAGCGCATCCGCGCGAACCGCACACGTTCAAGGGACGCATGCGGCTCGCGCAGGAGAACCTCGTGCTCGACGCGCACGGCCGCAATGGCCTTTCGACGCTCGTGCTGCGACTACCGGACTTCTACGGGCCGCGGGTGACGAACAGCTTCCTCGACGGCGTATTCACGGGCGCTGCGCGCGGCACGCGAGCCCAGATGATCGGACCGATCGACGTGCCTCACGAATACGTGTTCGTGCCCGACGTCGGCCCCGTAATAGAGACGCTCGCGCGTACAGAAGGCGCCTTCGGACGCGTGCTGCACCTCGCGGGCGCGGGCACGATTACGCAGCGTGAAGTGGCAAGGCAGGCCTACGCGCTCGCGGGACGTGAGCCGAAATTGATGGTGGCGGGCAAAACGACGCTGCGCATACTCGGACTCTTCAATCCGATCCTGCGCGAGGTGGTGGAAATGCACTATCTGCAGACCGATCCTGTCGTGCTCGACGACAGCGCGTTGCGCGCACTGATCGGACCTGTCAGGAAAACGCCGTATGAAGATGGCATTCGTCTGGCATTTGAGGCTGCCCGTAGCGCAGTGCCCGCATCGGAAAACGCCGTCGCATGAGACGTGGCGCGAGTCGCAGCGCTGGCGGGCACGCGTTTGGTTCGGGCTAGACCCTGTCGGGCGGAAAGTGTCCGCTCTTGAGCAGTACGGGCGTGCCGTTACTGATGCGCAGATGTTCGCGTGCCACGGCCTCGATGCGCGAACGGCCTGAGTCGAATGCGCGGATCCACGCGTCGCGGTCGGCCGCGCGTGCGCCGAAGTGATCTTCCAGTGCTTCGACAGAAATGGCGCACGGCACGCACTCGCCATCCACGAATGCGGCGAACACGACCGTGAGGTTGGCGTCCCGGTAGAGAGGCGCATCCGGGGAGAATTGAATGTCCATGCTTGCCTCGACAGAAAATGCTCGGGAAATGACGCGCCGGTCAGCACCGGCTACAGCACGGCAAGAGATTTATCGTACCCGGCACATCGCGCCGCCGTCCAGTGGCGGCACGCCGAGCACGCTCGTTCAGGGCTCGCCGTAAAGCCGGTCGATGTACTCGCGTGCGGCTTGTTCCACCTGGTCGAGTGCGTCGTCTTCGCAGGCGAAGCGCCGACCGTCGCCCAGTTCGAGCAGCGTTTCGATGCGGCGCGGCGTGTCGAGACCGCCCAGCGAAAGGCTCACTGAGCCGACATAGACGCCGCCACGCGAATCGTGCGGCTCGCTGCCGCCACGCTGCTGGAGGTCGGCGGGTTCATCGGTTCGCGCCTGGAACGGGCGAGCCGGCCCTCGCCCCGCATCGTGCGACTCGGCTGCGGGAGGCGGCGTAACGAGACGCGCCGCCGCGCTGATGTAATAGCCGCGATACGGGCCACTGACACGTTCAGCCATGATGGATTCTCCGTTGCGTTCGATCGAGCCCTCGCGCCCCGGCTTTTGCTCGCGATTGACGAGCACGCGCGGCTCCAGGTCGTCGTTATCTGAGTGATGAGTCGGCGCCGCGCGCAAGAAGTTTCCTTGCGGACGAAGAAAGGCGCGTGTCGGGTCGTTTCGGGCACTACAGCGCGCGTCGCGCCGGGCACGAATGATGCGCTGCACATCGATCGGGAGAATCGCGACGTGGAGCACGCATGGGAAAGTACTTTTTTCAGGACCGCGAGGTGCAGGAACCGGACGCGGCCAATTACTGGTTCGCCTACGCGAAAGATCACGACATCGATATTTCGCGCGCCATCAGCATCTGGGAAGACGCACTCTCTCGCGATGGAGAAGAAAGCCGCCGTGCACTGGGCGACGCAGGCATTCGCGTGAATCTGGCGGCAAAACGCTGAACGGCGGCGGGGCGATGCGTGGAATGCCGCGAGCAACGCGGCACGGCGTGAAGAAGCGGCATTCGCCGCACGATGCGGATGTCGCGCCGTGCCGGCCAGGCCTTCAGTGCGCTTCCATCTTCGAAAACACGTTGAGCACCACCACACCGGCCACGATGAGCCCGAGCCCCACGACGGCGGCTGTATCGGGCACCTGCCGATACAGCGCGAGCGCGACGAGCGTAATCAGCACAATGCCCGCACCGGACCAGATCGCATAGACGATGCCGACCGGAATGCTTTTCAACGTGAGCGAAAGCCCGTAGAACGCGATGCTGTACCCGAGCACCACGATTACGGACGGCACGAACCGCGTAAAACCGTCGGACGCGCGCAACGCGGACGTGGCAACGACCTCGGCCAGAATGGCGATGGCAAGCCACGCGTAGGCAGGCAGTCGCATCGGCTCAGGCCTTTGCGAGCGCGAGCTTGCTGTAGTCCTCGTCGAGCAGCGCGCACAGCGCCTCGACCACGAGTTCGTGGTCCGAGCGTTGCGGCAGGCCGGAAACAGTGACCGAACCGATAACGCCGGCGCCAGCCACGGTCAGCGGAAACGCGCCGCCATGCGATGCGTAGCCGGAGACCGGCAGTCCATGCTTTTCGGCAAGCGAGGTGCCCGCCTGTTGCATGCGCAGACCGATGGCGTACGAGCTGCGCCGGAAGTGCTCCACGACGTTGCCCTTGCGTCGCGCCCAATCGACGTTGTCGGGTGTAGTGCCGTCGAGCGCGGCGAAAAAGAGCGGCTGCCCGAACGTGCGCACGTCGATGACGACGGCGAGCGCGCGCGCCTTCGCGATCTCGTGAAGCCACGCGCCGACTTCCCACGCGCGGTCCGCATCGAAACGCGGAAACACGAGCGTCTTTTCCTGGTGCGTGATCGATTGCAAATCGTGTGCGATGTCCATATTCCTCGACCCGGCGTGATGGTGAAAAGCGTGGCAGACAACGGATGGTCCCCGATTCTAGCCTAGCGCCCATGCCCTGCCTACGCGGGCACGTGCCCGCAGGCGACACGCATCCGACCATGCGCGCCGCGGCATCTACGTCGTCACATGTGCGATCACGGGCGTATGACGACGCGGGCCACACGACGCATCGGTGAGCAGTTTCTTCACTGCCCTCAGAGAATGTGTTGCGCGCATGTCGGCTTTGCCCTATAATTTCATCTTTCGACGGACGCGGGGTGGAGCAGTCTGGCAGCTCGTCGGGCTCATAACCCGAAGGTCGTAGGTTCAAATCCTACCCCCGCAACCAGATCCGTTTGCCGTATTCACCAGCAGGATGCGGCATTACGAAAATGCGCGAAAACCAGAAAGCTCACCACTCGGTGGGCTTTTTTGTTTTTGGCATGCAGCACGGAAAGCATGCCGCCCTTTTTGTGGCATGCCTTCCGTGCTGTATTCCAGCCCCCGCCCAGCCTCCGTGCGGGCGCGCGCACGGTGATACACTCGCATCACCGTTCACCGGGCGGATTCAACCGGTCGTCGCAACGCCTTTAATCGGGGAGGTGTTGCGTGGGTCGAATTGCAGGATGGGTATATCAGATAACCGGGCGACGAGCGATGCACTCACCAGGTGCGCCGTCACTTCGA
>NZ_RJZE01000099.1 GCF_003986935.1 Paraburkholderia kururiensis JCM 10599 = LMG 19447
GTGCCGCCCAGGTTGCCGTCGGTGCGCATCGCGCCGTCGCGGTGGAACGCGTGGTGGAACGGACACTTCGGCGCATTCACCGGAATCTGGTGGTGGTTCACGCCCAGCCGGTAGCGCTGCGTGTCGCCGTACGAGAACAGCCGCCCCTGCAGCAGACGGTCCGGCGAGAAGCCGATGCCCGGCACCACGTTGGCCGGCGTGAAGGCGGCCTGCTCCACGTCCGCGAAATAGTTCTGCGCGTTGCGGTTCAGTTCGATCACGCCCACGTCGATCAGCGGGTAATCCTTGTGCGGCCACACCTTCGTGATGTCGAACGGGTTGTAGGGCACCTTCGCCGCATCGGCCTCGGGCATCACCTGGATGCGGAACGCCCAGCGCGGGAAGTTGCCCTGGTCGATGTGCTCCACGAGGTCGCGCTGCGCGCTTTCGCGGTCGGCGGCGATCACCTGCGCGGCTTGCTCGTTGGTGTAGTTCTCGATGCCGTTGAGCGACTTGAAGTGGAACTTCACCCAGAAGCGCTCGTTACTGGCGTTGATGAACGAATACGTGTGCGAGCCGAAGCCGTGCATCTGGCGGTAGTTCTTCGGAATGCCGCGGTCGCTCATGAGGATGGTGACCTGATGCAGCGACTCGGGGTGACGCGACCAGAAGTCCCACGCGGCCACGTTGTTGCGCAGGTTCGTGTAGGGGTCGCGCTTCTGGGTGTGGATGAAGTCGGGGAACTTGAGCGGGTCGCGGATGAAGAACACGGGCGTGTTGTTGCCCACCACGTCCCAGTTGCCTTCCTCGGTATAGAACTTGATGGAGAAGCCGCGCACGTCGCGCTCGGCGTCGGCGGCGCCGCGTTCGCCGGCTACCGTGGAGAAGCGCATGAAGAGCGGGGTTTCCTTGCCGGGCTGGGCGAAGACCCTGGCTTTCGTGTACTGCGTGATGTCGTGGGTGACCTTGAGCGTGCCGAAGGCGCCGGAGCCCTTGGCGTGCACGCGGCGTTCGGGGATGACCTCGCGGTCGAAGTGGGCGAGCTTTTCGAGCAGCCACACGTCCTGGAGCATGACCGGGCCACGCGGGCCCGCGGTCATCGAGTTCTGGTTGTCGGCAACGGGCGCGCCGGCGGCCGAGGTGAGAT
>NZ_RJZE01000100.1 GCF_003986935.1 Paraburkholderia kururiensis JCM 10599 = LMG 19447
ATCGAGGCAGGCGCGTTCAGGAGAGGAAGCGCGCCGCGCATGGAGAACCAGCCGGACACGTCGACCAACGTCGAGATATACCGCAAGGCGTTGTTCGCCACGGCGGGCACGTGACACGGCAAATGCATTTCAACAGGACAGGGAGAACGCAATGGAACGCAGGGCAATCGTGACGGGCGTGGGCGGGCAGGATGGTGCGTACCTGGCGAAGCTGCTGCTCGAAAAGGGCTACAGGGTGTTCGGCACATACCGCAGAACGAGTTCCGTGAATTTCTGGCGTCTGGCGGAACTGGGCATTGAAGGCCACCCGCTGCTCGAACTCGTCGAGTATGACCTTACAGACCTCGGCGCCAGTGTGCGTCTGCTGCATAAGACCCATGCCGACGAGGTCTACAACCTCGCCGCGCAGAGCTTTGTCGGTGTGTCGTTCGAGCAGCCCGTTACGACTGCGGAGATCACCGGCGTCGGTCCGTTGAATCTGCTCGAGGCGGTTCGCATTGCGCGGCCGGAGGCGCGTTTCTACCAGGCCAGTACGTCCGAGATGTTCGGGCGCGTGCAGGCCGTGCCGCAAACGGAGAGCACGCCGTTCTATCCCCGCAGTCCCTACGGCGTGGCCAAGCTCTTTGCACACTGGATGACGGTCAACTATCGCGAGAGCTACAACCTCTTTGCATCGAGCGGCATTCTGTTCAATCACGAGTCGCCGTTGCGCGGACGCGAATTCGTGACGCGCAAGGTGACAGACGCTTTCGCGAAGATGCGCCTCGGCAGGCTCGACGTGCTCGAACTCGGCAACCTCGATGCGAAGCGTGACTGGGGTTTCGCGCAGGAGTACGTGGACGGCATGTGGCGCATGCTCCAGGCAGATCGCCCGGATACCTATGTGCTCGCCACCAACCGTACGGAGACCGTGCGTGACTTCGTCACGCTGGCCGCGCGTGCCGCGGGCTTTCGCATCGAGTGGGAAGGCAGGGCCCAGAAGGAAGTGGGCATCGACGCACAGACCGGCCACGTCATCGTGCGTGTGAATCCGAAGTTCTACCGCCCGGCGGAAGTCGATCTGCTCATTGGCGACGCGACGAAGGCCGAACGCGAGCTTGGATGGAAGCCAACGACCACGCT
>NZ_RJZE01000101.1 GCF_003986935.1 Paraburkholderia kururiensis JCM 10599 = LMG 19447
CTGGAAGACCGCACGCCGGACGAGGCATACTTCGCGACGCTGCCTGCGATTAAATCGGCAGCATGAACGCCCCGGTGGTTCCACTTAAAAATCTCGGGACCCTGTCCGAACAAGCGACGCCACCTCTCTACGAGGCCGCGTTGATCGCAGCATGATCTGCTGTACGTGGAAACGAGGCAGGGTCACCAGAGCTATGTGACCGGCGCAGGCGCTGCAGGTGGTCGTATAAACATGTTGAAACTCCTCCACATTTCATCTATACTTGTTTATACGTTAATGGAGGTCGCATCATGGCAAAAACAGCAACGCTTACGATCCAGCAGTGGGGAAACAGCCTAGCTGTCCGCATTCCCGCAGCCGTCGCTCGCTCCGCTCACTTTGAGGCCGGACTGGAAGTGGAAGTGACAACCGATGAGGTTGGCGTGACAGTGAAGCCAGTCGGCCCGCGCAAGCTCACACTCGCAGAGAAACTGTCGAAGTTTGACCCGGCCACTCACGGCGGTGAGGCAATGGCAACAGGTCGCATCGGCGCGGAGGTGTTTTGATGGCGGGGGCCTTGTGGGTGCCGGATCGGTGCGACATTATCTGGATTGATTGCAATCCGCAGGTCGGCCGTGAGATGAAAGATATGCACCCGATGCTTGTCCTGTCGCCGAAGCCGTTTAATGAACGCACGGGCATCGTCATTGGACTGCCCATGACGACGGCCCAATACAACGATACGAATCCGTTTGCGATCAAGTTTCAGGGCCCGAAAAACGTCACGAGCTACGTGCTTGGACATCAACCCAAGTCATTCGACTGGCGTGCGCGAAACGCAAAGGCGCATCCGTGGAAGCGCGTGCCCGATGATGTTTTTGCGGCTGCGTGTGAACAGTTGAATCAGATCATCGCAATCTGCGACTAGGGATTCGCTGATCAATTGACTGCTGCTACACGATGCGTGCATGCTGAAAGCAACGGGAACATAACTCTACGGACATGAGCCAACGCAGCTTTGCGAGCGCCGAGTACGCGATGAAGAAGAAGCAAACACGGCGCGAGAAGTTTCTTGGCGAGATGGAGCGCATCGTGCCGTGGCCT
>NZ_RJZE01000102.1 GCF_003986935.1 Paraburkholderia kururiensis JCM 10599 = LMG 19447
TGGCTGGAGCTCGCCTCGGGCGTGCTCGGCCGTGCCGGCCACCGCTGCGAGGTTTTCCGCAGGGGCCACGCCCTGACCGTCGCGCTGGGCGGACAGGCCTGGGATCTGGTGATCCTGGGCCGCAATGCGCGCGACATGTCCGGCGACGCGGTGCTGCGGTGGATCCGCGGAAACTGTCACGCGAACCTGCCGGTGCTGGTCACGACGGCGCGCGCGACACCGGGCGACGTGGCGCACTTCCTCAACGCCGGCGCCGACGACTATGTGATCCGGCCGGTCGACCCCGACATCCTGGCCGCGCGCGTGTCGGCGCTGCTGCGCCGCGGTGGCGGGAACGGGGCGCCGGCCGCGCGGCTGGAATACCGGGATTTCCTGTTCAACCTGAAGGAGGAGCGGGCGTACCGGCGCGGGCAGTACGTCGCGCTGTCGCGCAAGCAGTTCGCGCTGGCCATCCTGTTCTTCCGGAATGCCGGCCGGCCGCTGTCGCGGACGTACCTGTTCGAAACGGTGTGGGGCCGCACGCACGGCGACGTGCTGACGCGCACGGTCGACACGCACGTGTGGGCGGTGCGGGCCCTGCTGGGACTGCGCCCGGAGAACGGCTATCTGATCGTTCCGCTGTATGGCTACGGCTACCGACTGGAGGATCTGGCGCGGAAGGGGGCGCCGCTGGCGCGGGCGGAGGGGCGTGGTGTCCTGCCGGGTGACCCGCGCAGGGCCGCGCGTGCGCTTACCGCCAGCCTGGCCCTGCCGGCGGCGGTACCGGGCCGTGCGCCGGAGCCACGTGGATGAACGCGCGCGCATGGCGCGACGGTCATGCGGTGAGCTGGCTGCTGGTGGCCCGGCGCGCAGTCCGCCAGCCTGGTGGAGCAGCCCCCTGAATCTCCGGACACAGTCTCCCACTTACAATAGCGGGTAGGCATAAGACTGTGTTTTTGACTAACAACAAGCAAGAAGTGATGGAAGTGTTGGCGGGGCCGGAGCGCCGGCGG
>NZ_RJZE01000103.1 GCF_003986935.1 Paraburkholderia kururiensis JCM 10599 = LMG 19447
AGAGGTGGGGCCAGAAATTCGGACAGGTCGGCAAGTGGAACGGCCGGGACCTGAGCTGGTCATAGGACCAGCAAGAGGACCCCAAAGATGACAAAAAGAAGCCGCCGGTCGCATAGCCCGGCATTCAAGGCAAAAGTGGCGCTGGCAGCCCTGAAGGGCGACAAGACGCTGGCAGAACTGGCGCAGCAGTACGACGTTCATCCGAACCAGATTACGGACTGGAAGAAGCAGTTGCAGGAGCGCGTGTCGGAAGTGTTCGAGACGGGCAAGTCAACGACGGTTGAGCCACCAGTGGACGTCACGGTGCTCCACGCGAAGATTGGCCAGTTGACGCTGGAGAACGATTTTTTAAGCGGAGCGCTCAGCAAGGCGGGGTTGCTGAGCGGAAAGCGATGATCGACCGTGCACACGCGCTGCCGATTGCGCAACAGGCACGCCTTGTGGGGATCGCCCGATCAAGCGTCTACTACCAGCCGCAAGCGGTCAGCGAGACGGAGCTGAAACTGATGCGCCGCATCGACGAGCTGCATCTTGAGTTCCCGTTCGCGGGAGCGCGCATGCTGGCGCGTCTGCTGCGCCGTGAAGACATCAAGGTGGGACGCCGGCACGTGGGCACGCTGATGAAGCGCATGGGCATTGAAGCGCTGTACTGCAAGCCGAACACGAGCCGTCGCGACAGGCAGCACAAGGTCTGGCCATACCTGCTGCGAGGAATGACGATCGACCGCGCCAATCAGGTGTGGGCACTCGACACGACCTATATCCCGATGGCGCGAGGCTTCGTGTATCTGACGGCCGTGGTGGATTGGGCCAGCCGTAAGGTATTGGCACATCGGGTGGCGATCACGCTGGAAGCGATCCATGCGGTCGAGGCGCTGGAAGAGGCCTTCGCGAAATACGGCCAGCCGGAGATCGTCAACACCGATCAGGGCAGCCAG
>NZ_RJZE01000104.1 GCF_003986935.1 Paraburkholderia kururiensis JCM 10599 = LMG 19447
CGCCAACGCTGTATTCCCGGTTGTTCGCGAATGCGCCCGCCTGGTTCGAGAAACCGTACGTGCCGCCGAACGTGAAGCCGCCGTAGTTCACGCTCGAGTACTTGACCGAGTTATTGACTGACAGGCCACCATTGGTGTTCAGGTTGTCGTTGTTGAACGGATGCGCGAAGTACGTGCCGCCCCAGCTGCCCGTCGCGGTCAGCGGTGCCAGATAGTCCTGCACCGCATCGTACTGGCGGCCCAGCGTGACCGAGCCGAACTGGTCGCTCGCCAGGCCAACGAACGCCTGACGGTTGAACATGCCGTTGTTGTTGGCGAACCGGCCGTTGTTGATGTTGAAGCCGCTTTCCAGCGTGAAGATCGCCTTCAGGCCGCCGCCCAGGTCTTCCGCGCCACGCAGGCCGAACATGCTCTGGTTGATGCCGCCGCTGCCCAGCGCCCACTTCGTGCCGTGGTTCACGTTGCTGGTATAGGTGATGCCCGCGTCGACCAGACCATACAGGGTCACGCTGCTCTGCGCGTGCGCGACTGGAATGAACGATGCCGCGACGGCAACGGCGATGAGATTTTTTTTCATGTGCAGGACTCCTTCCAGAAATGCCTGATGCCGGAACGCCGGACCGGCGCTCCCAGACGAGCCGCGAGTGTAGGGACAATCCCTGGCATCGCCGGCACGCAGTTCGCACAACAGATCATTTCGATTTCCGGAACAATCTTCCGGTCCGCGCGACGGGCCTTGACTGGAGCGGTTCATGACGTTGCCCGGCGATGCCGGACACATAACTGACACATTCTGTTGCAATTTACCCGACGCGCCCGGGTGGCGCCGGCGCAACGGAGTGTCAAAGGGAATCGCGTCAAACGTTAAACCGGA
>NZ_RJZE01000105.1 GCF_003986935.1 Paraburkholderia kururiensis JCM 10599 = LMG 19447
AGCACGACACAGCCAAAGAAGGAGCGAAAGAAGACCCAGATACCCACCGAATAACCCGCAAAGCTGGTCCAACGGGTGGGTCAGAATTCAATGCAAATCGTGGGTCAGGCTTCCGTGCAAATCAACACCCTCGCGTCTCTGCTGCACCCTGGCCGGCCGTCAGGTCTTCCAGTTGCGCCTCGAGCTTATCGATCTGCCGAGCCAGTTTCTCGGACTTGCTACCGAAGTACATCCGCCTGAGCTTGTCGATCTGCGCCTTCAGGCGTTCGATCTCGTCGTCGCGTGCGGCGATCTCCCGCACCATGTTTGCGATCGAGGCTTGCTGTTCAAGCAGCGACGCCTGCTGCGCGAGCACCAGGGCCTGGAGCTCAGCGACGGTGGCAGGAAGCGGCGCATCTTTGGACATGCATCGCAGTTTACGAGCCTTCTATGCGGTTTACAACATCGACAGCGCGGCTGTGCGGCGTGGCTGCCGCCAATCGATGCCCTCAAGCAGCATCGACAACTGGGCGCTCGTCAGATGGATCTTTCCGCCATCAGCCTGAGGCCAGATAAAACGGCCTCGCTCCAATCGTTTTGCGAGCAACCAGAGCCCGTCGTCGGTCGCCCAAAGCAGTTTCACGAGATCGCCGCGACGGCCGCGGAAGATGAACACGTGCCCACCCAGCGGATTCTCTTCGAGCGCTGTCTGCACCTTCGCGGCCAGCCCCTGGAACCCGGAACGCTTATGTGGTGCACCACATAAGCGCTCTTATGCGGTGTTACTCGTTATGCGTATTCGAAGCGAATTCCTGTCGCCCAAGCCGCGGAGATTGCTGTTTGCCGTGCTTGATTACTTTGCATAACGGGAGTCTCCTGAGGATACCGCCAGG
>NZ_RJZE01000106.1 GCF_003986935.1 Paraburkholderia kururiensis JCM 10599 = LMG 19447
ACCATCGGCAGCCGCTACACGGTGCGTGGCTTCGACGGCGAGACGATGCTCGCGGCCGAGCGTGGCTTCTACTGGCGCAACGAGCTGCAGGCGCCCATCGGGCAGACAGGGCAGAGCGTCTACGCCGGTCTCGACTACGGCCACGTGTACGGCCCCGGCACGGCGTTTCTCGCCGGCACGCAGCTGGCGGGCGCGGTGATCGGCGTCCGGGGCGCGGTGCCGACCCGCTTCGGCACGTATGCCTGGGACCTGTTCGCCGGCACGCCGGTCTACAAGCCGGCGAGATTCAACACCGCGCGCGTGACGCTGGGCTTCCAGTTCACCGGACAGTTCTGAGACCATGACATCGCAACCGATGCCCTTTCCCGCGCCGGACGACGTGCTGTCCGGCGACGCCGCTGAAATGGTCGCCTTCCTGCGTGGCGTGGTGGCCCGGCTGATGTCGCCGGACTGCCGGCCGATGCCGCCCTGTCCACGCTGCGGCGGCATGAAGATCGCGAAGCAGGGCTACGCGCGGCTGGGCATCAGCGAGGCGGCCGCCGGCGACACGGTGCGGGTGCTGCGCCGCTGGCTGCCCGGGCTCGAGCCCGAAGGCCGTTACGAGGCCCAGGTCCGGCCCGGCGGACGGGCGACCGCGGTCCGCGCGCCGCGGCTGGCGCCCGATGGTGGCGACGTGGTCGAGGACCGCCTGCCCAGCGCCACGCTGCTGGCTGACTTCGACGGCATCCATTCGACGCGTCACGAACCGCTGCCGCCGTGTCCGGCGTGCGGCGCCACGGGCGCGCGGCGCAAGGGCATCGTGCGGGGCCTGCCGCGCTTCCAGTGCGGCCGCCGCGGCGTGCAGTTCAACCGCCGCGCGGGCACGCC
>NZ_RJZE01000107.1 GCF_003986935.1 Paraburkholderia kururiensis JCM 10599 = LMG 19447
GATTCCACGTCCCTGCAAACTTGAAGTCGATTCGGTTCTAGAAGCGAGGATCCATTTTTTCGTACAGGGCTCCCGGACGCGTGAGCACAACCCACGCGACGCGAGCAAGTTTGTTCGCCAGCGCTATCACGACCTTGTTGTGATGCATCCTGCTCTCGAGCGTATCCAGCCATCGCCCGAGCCGATCTCTTGAGCGATCCAGATGCATCAGACAGGATTGAGCGCCCAATACAAGTAAGCGGCGCAGGTACGTATTGCCGCGTTTGCTGATGCCCAAGAGCGTTGGCTTGCCGCCGGTCGTATGCTGGCGCGGGACGAGGCCGATCCATGCAGCCAAGTCACGTCCGCTGCCGAATTGCTTGCCATTTCCAATGGCTGCGCACAAAGCGCTTGCCCCAAGCGGGCCAATTCCCGGAATCGTCGTGAGGCGCTGTACAACGTCATCGTGCTTGGCAGAGGCTTCGATCTGACCGGAAAGTGCGGTGACGCGCTCGTCGATACGCAGGAAGTCCGACCACAGATCCGTCAGCAGCTGTCGCATGGTCGGCGTCAGATCGTTGGAATCGTCCGCGAGAATGCGAGTCGCATCGCGTCGAAACATGCCGATACCGGTGTGGATTGCGATGCCGTATTCGAGCAGAAAGCAGCGAAACTGACTCACGAGAGCCGTGCGCTGATGAACGAATTGGGCACGCACGCGGTGCAGCGCTTGCATGTCAAGTTGCTCGTGGCGTTTGACAGGGACGAAGCGCATCGTTGGGCGCGTTACTGCTTCGGCGATTGCCTCAGCGTCGAGCGTGTCATTCTTGTTC
>NZ_RJZE01000108.1 GCF_003986935.1 Paraburkholderia kururiensis JCM 10599 = LMG 19447
GTGCCTAACACCTACAAGGGCTTCCCCGTTGAGCACAAGCTCAATCGAGGTTCGCTGTCGATACATGCTGCAATGCCGCGCTGGTGCGTGTGAGAAGGTGAAGGACTGCGGTTCTACAACCGGTCATGTTGGGCCAATGGCCCGGACCCTGATGAAAGACGCGCGCAGGGGCCTCATTCTCTAGCCGGGAATGGATATCCCCGCCGTGTCAGCCAGGTACGCCCCGCGCGGGTCCAACCCGCTTCACATCACCGCTGGCAGTGCAAAGTGATCATTTCTATGTGCTCATGATGTCCGCGCTCGCATCCAGATGCTGGTTGATAGACAGGCCCGAATCGAGTTCAGTCTGCCACTGGTTCGAGCTTGAAGTCCTCGCCATATTTCAACGACGCCCACGCCAATCTCGCGTTCTTTGCGGCAATCGCGATGGCGGCCCGCCAGTAGCCCCGGCGCTCGACCAGGGTTCGGACCCAACGGCTGAAGCGATCCTGTTTCTCGCCGAGACTGGCAATGACGGCGCGGGCGCCGTTGACCAGCAGACCGCGCAGATAGGTGTCACCTGCCTTCGTAATGCTGCCCAGCCGCGCCTTACCGCCGCTGCTGTATTGACCGGGCGTAAGTCCGATCCAGGCTGCTACCTGTCGACCGTTTTTAAAGTCGTGCCCGGCACCGATACTGGCAAGCAATGCACTGGCCGTGGTCGGGCCGATGCCGAGCAATTGCATCAGCCTCTTGCTGCGCGCATCCGCACGCGCGATCTCAGCGATCGCGCGGTCGTATTCGAGCAGGCGATCCTCGATATGGCCAG
>NZ_RJZE01000011.1 GCF_003986935.1 Paraburkholderia kururiensis JCM 10599 = LMG 19447
TCGAAGTGACGGCGCACCTGGTGAGTGCATCGCTCGTCGCCCGGTTATCTGATATACCCATCCTGCAATTCGACCCACGCAACACCTCCCCGATTAAAGGCGTTGCGACGACCGGTTGAATCCGCCCAGTATGCAAGTCGGAAATTCCGTCAGCGCCTGTGGCGCTATCGGATTCAGCAGAGCATGAGCCGTCGTGGAAATTGCTGGGACAACTGCCCGGTGGAAAGGCTGTTCCGCAGCGTCAAGACGGAATGGCCGCCTATCTTGCCAGCGATGATCCCGGCTTTGTGACGGCCGCGACATTCCTGATCGATGGCGGCATTCGCTGCGCAGTCACTGTGCCCGATACACCTGGTCGAATGTAGCCCCGTCCAAGGAGGCTGCGATGGCATGTATTGGCTGCGCCCAGGTGAAGATGCATGCGGTACGTGTTAGCGAAGCGTTGGGATATTGAAACGATTCGTAGATGCAGACCTAAACATTGAGGGAAACCTCCGGCCGCCGCTGTCCAAGGTCTGCGGCCACCATCGGGCCGCGCATGTTGTCCCCGTCAAGACATGGCATGTCGCGACGCTGTCTGACACAGCCACCGCCGGCCTATGCAAACGACGCCAGATCGGCGTTGCCGCCGCAAACCACCACGGCGATCTTCTCACCGGGCGAACGCACATAGGCGCCCGAGGTCAGTGCCGCAAAGGCAGTTGCACCTCCAGGCTCCGCAACGATCCTGAACTTCTGCCATAGCGCCAATTGCGCTTCGCGAATCTGCTCGTCCGACACCAGTACGGAATCCTGAACGTTCGGCAGAAGAACGGAAAAAGGCACGTCGCCGACACGCCTGCACCCGAGCGAGTCTGCGGCGATGCCGCCCGTGTCGACGTCGACGGGCATATGGGCCTGCAACGCGCGATTAAGTGTCGGGCATTGCTTCGGTTCGACGGCCACTACCTTCACGCGGCCAGCAAACCAGGCTGCGATGCCGCCGATGAAGCCGCCGCCGCCAACGGAAATCAGAATGGTATCGACCTCCGGCACTTGCGCGTCGAGTTCGATCGCGATGGTTCCTTGTCCTGCGACCGTCGCGGGGTCGTCGAAAGCATGCACTTTCAGGGCGCCCGTTTCAGCCGCCCGCGCCTCGCTGGCCGCGAGCGCTTCGACATAGTTGTTGCCAGCGACGACAACCTGTGCGCCAAGATTCGTCAGCATCTTGCGCTTGAGCGCGGTCGCAAGGCTCGGCACATAGATCTCCGCGCGAGCGCCGAGCTTTTGCGCCGCGTACGCGACGGCGATACCGTGGTTTCCTCCGGACGCCGCGACCACGCCAGCACGCGGAAGCGGCTCGCCGAGCAGCCGGTTGAACGCACCTCGCGGTTTGAACGAGCCCGTCACCTGGAGCGATTCGAGCTTCAGGAAGGTATCGCCGGGCACGTTGGAGAGGCCGGGCTCGACCCGCATGACCGGCGTGGTGCGAATGTAAGGAGCGATACGCTGCGCGGCCGCGCGAATGTCTTCTTTCGTGATCATTTGACGAGATCCTCGTAACCGGTTTCCTGCTGGCGCACGGAAGGGATGACCGTGACCGGCGCCTGGCGGCGTTCGTCGACGGTCAGGCGAAAGACGTCGGGACGGCTATAGTGGCCCGTCACGTCGAAATCGAACTTGCCGCGCGCAACGTTTCGCAGATCGATCTCTGCTGTGAGAATGGTTTCTTCGCCGAACGCGGGGCCCGCAAGAATCTGGCCGAACGGATCGACGATACAGCTTCCTCCGGCTTGAACCACCGCTTCAGGATCGTCGCCGAACAGACTGGCGTATGCGTGGGGAAAATCGCGTCGGCGCAAAAACTGGTTGCTTGCAAGCACGTAGCACCGACCTTCTATGGCGATGTGTTGCATCGACGCGACCCATGTCGGCCTCGAGTCGGCCGTGGGCGCGCAATAGAGTTCAATACCCTTTGAGTACATCGCGGTGCGCATCATGGGCATGTAGTTTTCCCAGCAGATCACGGCGCCGAGCTTTCCTAGTGCCGTGTCGAGCACGGGCATGGTGGAGCCGTCACCATAGCCCCAGATCAGTCGTTCCGCGCCGGTCGGCATCAGCTTGCGATGTTTGCCGAGAAAAACTCCTGTTGGGCTGAAAAACAACACACAGCAATAGAGCGTTCCTGCGTCACGTTCGATCACGCCGATCACCATGTGCACGCCGTGGCGGCCCGCTATTGCGGCGAGTTCGTCGACGCACGGCCCCGGTACATCGATCGCCGATTCCCAATACTCGCGGTACGCATCTCTCCCTTCGTCACTGCGTCCACCTACGTACGAGCCGAACGCATGTCCCTTCGGATAGCCGCCCACAAACGCTTCGGGGAAGACCACCAGCTTCGCGCTGCGAGCCACAGCCGACGCGACGAGGTCGTCGACCTTTGCCAGGGTGCGGCGCTGGTCAAAAGGAACAGGCGTGCCCTGGATGACGGAAGCGACCCACGGCCCTTCCCTGTTGATGTCGTTCATTATGTCTCCTTGTGTATCTATAGTGAACGTGTTAGCATCAGTTTCGAACATCATAGGCGCCTGTCCAATTTGTGGCAAGCGGTGGATGGTCGTCTGCGCGCACTACGTTGAGGAGAGGAAACTGATGGGAGAGATCGCGACGGTCAATAGCGTCGAACACGCCATCCGGCTCGTCGAACTGATGGCCACTTCGAACAGTCTTCTCAGCGTCAGTCAGTTGGCGCAGTCTCTCGAGTTGCCGCGTGCAACCGTGTACCGGCTCCTCAAGACGCTGGCGCAACGCGAATGGATCATTCAGGATGACAAAACGTATCGCCTCAGTTTCAGGCTCGCTGAGCTTTTTCGCGGCGCCGGTGCAAGTGCCCAGGCGGCGCTGGCCGAGCAGGTTGCACCGCTGCTGCAGCGCCTCGTAAATGAAACGGGCGAAACGGCGCACTTTGCCGCGCTCGACGGCGACCGCGTCGTCTACCTTGCGAAAGTCGATTCCCCGCATCCCATTCGTATGTTTTCCCAGGTCGGCTGGCGCGGGCCGCTACATGCAACCGGCGTGGGCAAGGTGCTGCTCGCTTCGGCAGAAGCCAAGCTTCTTCCACGAGTGTGCGAGCAGGGGCTGGAGCGGTTCACGCCGAATACGATTGTCAAAACCGATCAGCTTCAGGCCGAGTTGGCGCGAATCCGCGAGCAGGGATACGCGTTGGATGCCGAAGAGTTGATCGCCGGTTTGACATGCGTCGCGGTGCCGGTCGTGAGCGGAGGACAGGTTTGCGGTGCGCTATCCGTTGCGGGTCCAACCGCTCGCATTGGCAATCCAGCGGCCTTGGCGAAAATCCTTAAAGCGGCGGCGCAGACATTGCCGGCATCGTTGTAGAACCGCTGGAAGTTCCATCCGGGGGCGCGGCTTTCCTCGTCGACGTCGGACTGATCGCGCACAGCGTTCCAGATGGGGAAATCGAAGTGGTCCATCACCCGGTCGAATCGCGTGATGCTGGCAAGCAGGCGCATCGCAAACCGCGAGTAGGCTTCGACAGCGATATCGAGCGCCGGCTTCGTGACGGTCGGCTGGAACACGATGTCGCCACGCGCCACCACGCGCCACCGTCTCGCGCTCGGTGCGCCGACGGAAGCCCTCCGCCACCCGGAAATGATCGAATGGGCCCTCGCCTATTCCAGGCCGCCCGCAATAAATCCGCCAAGCTGGAAATAATGGGTTAATTCAGCGCATGTTATATTCTGCCGCGCACTAAAACCCTGCGCTTAGACCGTCTACAACGTACCAATAAAACGGTCTTCAAAGCGCAAACAACAAATGCTCCACAACGCTGACGCATTCCCCGGCTCATTCAGAACGCGGCCGGTTTGCGCCGGGGGAAAAGAATAATGAATCGCGTTTATCGGCTCGTCTGGAATCCCGTCCGACGGCAGGTGCAAGTGGCGTCCGAACTCACGGCCACCCCGCGCGGCAATACAAATGACAGCCGGCCCGTGCGCGGCGCCCTCGTTCACTCGGCCGCGCCGACCCTTTCCATTATCGCGGCGGCAGTGGGCCTCGCCGGCTTCTCACCGACGGCATCGGCCGTCACATGCTCCGCAACGTCCACCGCTGGATGCAGCGCCATTGGCGGCGCGGGCATACCGGCCCGCACCGGTAGCGGCGGCGCCGGCAACGGCAACGGCGGCGGCGCGAGCACCTTCAATGTGAGCACCGGGACGACCGACCTCATCTCCGGGTTCGCATCCTCGACGGGCGTCGGCGGCCAGGGGGCCGCCACTCAGGATGGATCAGGCGGACCCGGGGGCGTGGTCGGCGCATCGAGCTCCGGCACGATCGGTTTCAACGGCTCAGCAATCGGCGGCGCCGGAACGGCCGGCCCGCTCGCGACGAACTTCGGCACGGGCGGCGGCGGCGGCGGCGCGGGCTTCGTTTTTTCCGGATTTAATCTGACGTTGGACTCCGGCGCGACGGTTCTAGGCGGCGCGGGCGGCGTGGGCGGGCAAGGCGCAGCCCCTGTGGTTTCAAATGGCGGCGGCGGTGGTGGCGGCGGCACCGGTTTGCTGTCGACCGCCGCCGGCACAGGCATCGTCAATAACGCGACCGTGGCCGGCGGTGCCGGCGGCGCAGGCGGTGGTGGCGGCGCGACCGGATCCGGCGGCGGCGGCGGCGCAGGCGGAGACGGCATGCTTCTGCTCGGCGCCAACACGAATATCGTCAACACGGGCAGCGTGACCGGCGGCGCAGGCGGGGCTCCGGGTAACGGAAGTTCCGAAATCCCTAACACGACAGGCGGCGGTGGCGCCGGCGTTCGCCTCGTCGGCGCGGGCAGTTCCATCGCCAACATCGGGACGATCAGCGGGGGCAACAGCTCGGCAGGCGTTGCGGGGGCCGGTATCGTGACGTATGGCAACACGACGATCACCAACGGAGGGACGATCAGCGGCGGCCTGAGCGGCGGAGCAAACGCGTCGTCGATCGAGTTCGGTGGCACCGGCAACACGCTGAATCTCCTGTCGGGCTCGACGCTCAACGGCGCGGTCACGCTCGATGCCGGCGCAACCGCCACCATCGCCGCTCAAAATCCGGGGCTGTCGCTGGCCCCGTCGGTGGTGCTGACCGACTCGGCCTCGACCGTGACCTTCAGCGGTATGGCCACCGGCCTCACCATATCCGGCGTAGTGGCCGGCGCAGGCAACACGGTCGTGACGGGCACCGGCGGCAACATCACGATGGCGGCCGTCAACACCTACACCGGCAGCACGACTATCAGCGGGGGACAACTCGCCCTTACCGGCAGCGGCAGTATCGCGGCGTCCAGTGGTCTGCTCGACAACGGTCTATTCGACATTTCAGGAACGACGAGCGGCGCACAGATCGAGAATCTGACGGGGTCGGGCACGGTTGCACTCGGAACCCGCACGCTAACGATCACAAACGGCAACGGTACATTCAGCGGCTCCATCGGCGGCGCCGGCGGCGTGACCACCAGCGGCACCACGACGTTGGCGAGCGGCAATACCTATACCGGGGCAACGACGATCAGCAGCGGCACGCTGGCGCTATCCGGTGCGGGCGCCATCTCGGCATCGAGCGGCGTAGTCGACAACGGTACGTTCGACATTTCGGGAACCACGAGCGGTGCCCAGGTCAAGCAGTTGACCGGCACAGGCACGGTGACGCTCGGCGCGCGCACGCTCGGCGTGACCAACGCGTCCGGCACGTTCGCGGGCTCCATCAACGGCACGGGCGGGTTCTTGCTGACATCGGGCACGCAGACGCTTACCGGCGCGAACAGTTACACCGGCGGCACGATGATCACTGCGGGCACGCTCGCGCTATCGGGAGGCGGCGCGCTGTCGTCGGCGACGCCCATCACGCTCGCGTCGTCGAATGCGACGCTCGATCTTTCGGCCGCCAGCGCTCAGCAGTTCGCCAGCCTCAGCGGCACATCGGGCTCGCGCGTCGTGCTAGGCGGCAACGCGTTGACCGTAGGCGATGCAACCGATACGACATTCGGCGGTACCTTGTCGGGCCCTGGTGCGTTCGTTAAACAAGGCACGGGCACGCTGACGCTCGATGGCGTCAGCAGCGCGTTCTCCGGAACAACGACCGTCGCCGCCGGCACGCTTGAAGTTGGCGATGCCGCCAATCCGTCGGCGCTGCTAGGCGGGAATGTACAGGTCGCGTCGAATGGCACGTTGCGCGGTCACGGTACCGTTGCCGGCAGCGTCGCGAATGCGGGCGTGGTTGCGCCAGGCGGCACGATCGGAACGTTGACGCTCGGCGGCGACTATACCCAGGCGTCCAACGGCACGCTTTCGATCGAAGTCAGCCCGACCGCCGCATCGCAATTGCACGTCGGTGGCGCCGCGGCGCTAAACGGCACGCTGCACATCGTTTATGACCCGGGCACCTACAGCGCGGGCCGCTATGCATTGCTGAGCGCCGGCAACGGCGTGAGCGGCAGGTTCTCGAGCGTCACCAACAGCGCGCTCGCGGGGGCGGATCTATCGTCGCTGCAACAATCGATCACCTACGGCGCGAACGAGGTCGACCTCGCTCTCGCCGCTGCGTCTAACACGACGACAGGCGGAACCACCCCGGTCGTGATTGCGCCGCAGGACACCACCATCTTTGCAACGGAGGGCACGTCGGCCTTGAACCGGGCACAGACGATCAGCTCCGCCCTCCTCGCCCGCTCAGGACGGAACAGCGCAGCCGGCGGTTCGGCCACCTCGCCGGCCGGCAGTTGGATTTCGGCGACGGGATCGAGCACGAAGGTCTCGGGTACCGACGGCCGCCCCGGCTTTCTCGCGCGCGAATACGGGTTCATGGCCGGTATCGATCATCGCGAAGGGGCCGGCACGGTAGGCATCGCCGCCGGTTACTCGCACACCTCGATCGACGAATCTTTGACCGGCGATTCGAGCGCCGCCGACACGCTGCGCGTAGCGCTCTATGGCGCGCGTTCTTTCGGCCCGATCGATCTGGCTGCAACGGTCGGCTATGGTCTCGATTTTCTTTCGCAGAAGCGGCCGTTCGGATCGATCGGTACGGCCGAGGGCGATCACTATGGCAACGAGTTCAGTGCCGCGCTGCAAGCAGGGATGCCGATCGCTGTCGGCAGCGTCACGATGACGCCGCGGCTCGGACTGCGGTATGCGTACTTCCGGGGCAACGGGTTTGGCGAAAGCGGTGCGCAGGGGCAGAACCTGTCCGTCGACGCGGACAACGCACGCAGCCTGCAACCATTCGTCTCGCTCGCGATCGACAAGGCGTTCGGCAATACGCTCGCGCCGATCGACGTCCAGTGGCGGATTGGCTATGCCTGGGAGGCGCTAAGCCATGCTCGCGGCTTAGCCGTCACGTCGCAAGACGGTACGACGTTTTCAGCGCCGGGCACCGACCTTCCACGGGCCAATCTCACGACGGGTGCCAGCGTAAGCTTCCATCCCGCGAAGTCCATGTCGGTCGCGGTGGGGTTGGACGCGCTGCTGAACGTGGGGCATGCGTCGGCGCAGTCGGCCTATGCAAGGCTCGACTACCGGTTCTGACCTGCGATTACGGTCGCGATCGTATGGCGTTGAATCCGGTCACGCGACGATGCCAGCAGGCGTGTCATGGTCGCCGAAGTCGCGTCGGCGTCGGCTTCGGCTTCGGCTTCGGCTTCGGCTTCGCGCGCCAGGATATGCTCAGCGATGGCACCGGCGAACGACATTGCCGGCCATTCACCGAGCTTCACCTGTCGCCTGCGGCTGTCGACGGCAGACTTGTCGCGATACGTCCAGGATTTGCGGTTCGTCGAAGCTTGCAGGCGCTCGAACGTCATGTGGTCGCCGCTCGGCGGCTTGGCTGCGGCGCGTGCCTCGAAGCGCATTCTTCCTTGGGCGTAGGTTTTTTCTGAGGAAAGAATATCCGGCGCAGGTTTCCAGGCAACGCTGAAAAACCTGCGCCGACCTCTCAAGTCTTGACGCACGGGGACAAGCGTCGATGTGCTGACGGCGGATCATCCTGGCTCACAACAGGCGACTGCGGACGACTATCGAATTCTGGCTACTCGTTCTCTTCGAAGTAATGCCCGAACTTGACCTGCTTGGTCCGGATATACCGCTCGTTTTCCTCGCGCACGGGAATTGCCAGCGCGACGCGCTCGCAGACGGGAATGCCGTGCTTCGCGAGCGTGTCGAATTTCTTCGGATTGTTGCTCATCAGCCGCACTGACGAGACCTTCAGAATGCGCAGGATGGCGGCCGCCGAGTCGTACTCGCGCGCGTCGTCGGGCAGGCCCAGTTCCAGATTGGCCTCGACGGTATCGAGCCCCTGCTCCTGCAGCGCGTACGCGCGAATCTTGTTGGAGAGCCCGATGCCGCGCCCCTCGTGGCCGCGCAGGTACAGCAGCGCGCCACGCCCTTCAGCCGCGATGTAGCGCAACGCGAGATCGAGCTGCTCGCCGCAGTCGCAGCGATACGAACCCAGCACGTCGCCCGTGAGGCATTCGGAATGCAGCCGCGTCAGCACGGGTTCTCCGTTCGCGACGTCGCCCATCACGAGCGCCACGTGCTCCGCGCCGCCGTCGGCGACACGAAAGACGTAGGACATGAAGGTGCCGTAGCGGGTGGGAAGCGTAGCGGCTGCATCGAGCACGACGCATTCGTCGGTAATGGCGCCAGGTGCGCACGGCGGCTCGTGAGGCGTAGACATGATGTTCGAAGATGCCAAGGCTTGATCCGGCGTGCTGCCGGGATGTGGTATGGACGGGCAGTTTACCGCCAATCGCCCCGGCGCACCGCAATGCGGGCGGAGCGGGGCATCGTCACCCCCAATGCCCCGGCCGGTTTGCGCCGCCTATACTGGAACGGAGCCTGCCGGCAGCGCGTCGCCGAGAGAAGTCGGGGATGCGCGGCGCCACGCCGGCAGACCTTCTCTGACGAAACGGAGCCGCCTCATGACAACCGTTGCACAAGTACTCAAATCGAAGCCGGAGCAAACCGTCTACACCATCCTGGCGGATGACTCGGTCTACAACGCGATCAAGCTGATGGCGGAAAAGCAGATCGGCGCGCTCGTCGTCAAGGAAGGCGAGGCGATCGTCGGCATCATCACGGAGCGCGACTATGCACGCAAAGTCGTGTTGATGGACCGCTCGTCGAAGGTCACGCCGGTGCGGGAAATCATGAGCCCGCACGTGCGCTTCGTGCGCCTCGACCAGACCACGGACGAATGCATGGCGCTGATGACCGAGCGCCGCATGCGGCACCTGCCCGTCATCGATCAGGAGAAGCTGGTGGGAATGGTCTCGATCGGCGACCTGGTGAAGAACATCATTGCCGAACAGCAATTCACGATCGAACAGTTGGAGCACTACATCACGGGCGGCAAGGTATGAGCGCCACGCGGCGGGCGACGCAAAGGCCGGTGATGCAAAAAAAGCCCAATCGATAGCGGTTGGGCCAAGCCGCCTTCCGGCGGCGGAGGTTCCACAAAACCTGTTTTACGGTCGAGCCGCGCGCGGCGCGTCACGGCGCACGCCTGCGCGACCGCCGTCGAGCGAAACGGCATCCGGCGACGTGCCTCGTCGCGTAGCAATCAGTCCGTGCGCGGTGGGGCGCCGCGCACGACTTCCTCGCTCAGTCGCCGAATCAGTTACCGAAGTAAGTGGATTGCTGCGGCGTCACGTGCACCGGCTGACCTGCCTGCGACGAACCCGACGTCGACGGACCGTAGCCAGTGTCGGCGGTACGTTGTTGCGCCATCGCGGTGCCGTTCTGCGCGGCAACGCGCGCTTCGGCGGCCTGGATGTCGGCCGGATAGGTAGCGTCGTTCGATACCGCCGGGTTGTAGCCGGCGCGTTCGAGGTCGATCAGTTCCTGGCGCACTTGTGCGCGGGTCACGGGGCCGTTCGACTGGGCGAACGAAGCAAGCGGAGCAGCAAGCGCAACGGCAACAACAGCAGCCTTGATCAGGGACTTCGAGTTCATGATGATTACCTCCAAAAATTATTTTGTCGCTGGCTCGTCACACCATGTGTCGAGCAAGTGACTCCAGTTTAGGAAGCCGATCACCAAGGGAAAACCCCTATTTTAGATAAAGATTTTTTCGGCTGGGAGAACAATGAATGACACGCTCCGGACTTGCCGCGCCACTCGATAGCAAGATGTAAGGTTTTCCGCGCCCGGGCCGTGGCCGCTCCGTGCCAGCGCGGTGGCGGGCAAAAATTGCAGAACGTCGGCTGGTGACCCGGCCCGAGCTATTGCGCCGCCAGCAGTTTGCGAGGACCGCTGACGAACGGGCTCCCCGCTTCGTAGAAGCGCAACATGTGGTGCATCTCACGCGACAGCCCAATGCGCTTCGTCGCCGCCACGGCCTTCACCGCGGCATCGCCGTGAATGGGCATCTGCCCGATCCACAGCCCGTGCCCCGTACAGAGGTCCTGACCGTCGAATGCCTGGCCAATACCGAATGCGCGCGTGAGCCGCCCGGGCCCGCGCGCCAGATCCCGCAACGGTGCGCCGTTACGGCGCGCAGTCATCGCGGCGATGCCTTCGAGCGGCTCGATGGCGCGAATCAGCACGCCCGCCCCGATGCCGGCCAGCTCACTCGACATGTTGAGCATGTACTCCGTGCCATAGGTGAGTCGCACGTAGGCGTGGCCGCGCTCGAGGAACATCGAGCCGTTCCAGGCACGGCGCCCGATGAACGCATGGCTCGTCGAATCGCCGACCGGGTAGGCCTCCATCTCCACGATCCGTCCGCTCAAACGGCGCTCGTACAGAACAGGCTCGGCCTCCCCGTTCCTGATGCCTGGGACGCCTCGCACCGGAAACGGCTCGGCCAGGTCGTAGACGAGATACTTGCCCACCATGAAGCGCGCCAGCTCGACCGTGTCGAGCGGCAATTCGTCGCGCGTGAGCGGCACGATGGGCAGCAGAGGCGTCGAGTCGCAGCCGGCGGACCGCGTACCGCCTGGCGTCGCGGTGCGTACGCGGCCCTTGCGCTTCGTCTGTTGTTGCAATGCTTCGCCCGTGGGCGCGTTCCGAGTCACGTTTTTCCCAACTAGAGTATCGTTAGCTTGCCGCGCGTCCCGGGGCTTGCAACACGGAGCGTGCGGAGCTGGTTCTCGCGCATTATCGCCACAATTTCTGCAGTATCAGCAGTTGCTGTACGCGCAGCGCCGCATTTCCCGCAATAACGTTCACTCAGGTTTCATTCGGCAACGCCCGCAGCAACAGGCGGTTGCAATGAACGCCCTCGACATCATGACAACTGGAGAAAACACATGAAGGCAATTCACGCAATCAGGATGGCAGTCGGCGCACTCGTCGTCGCGGCTTCGGTCAACGCATGGGCGCAGGCGAGCGACACCAGCGCCGCAACCGACACCGCCAACACCGCCGCATCGGCCAAGGCGAGCAAGAAGGCTGCACGCACGGCCAATCGCGCCTTGCAGAAGAAGGTGCGCGCCGCGCTCGCCCATGCGAAAGGCATTTCAGTGGCCAACATCACGGTCCGCGCGAACAACGGCGCCGTGACGCTCGCGGGCACCGTGCCGGACGCCTCGCAGATCGATCAGGCCACGCAGGTGGCACAGGGCGTAGCCGGTGTCACGTCGGTCAAGAACGCGTTGACCGTGCGTTCCGAGGGCGGCCAGTAAGTACGGCGATTCCCGCTCGCGCTTGCGTCAGCCTTGCGCCTGTTTCCCGCCTTCCTGTCTTGCCGGCATACGGTGCTTCGCATGGCCGAGGCGGGAGGACGGGGCAGGCGCCTGCGCGGCCGCCGGCATTAGCCCTGCGCGCGGCGTTGCATTTCACGGGCAATCACGATCTGCTGGATCTGCGTGGTGCCTTCGTAGATGCGAAAGAGCCGCACGTCGCGATAAAACCGTTCGATCCCGTATTCGCTCATGTAGCCTGCGCCGCCGAAAATCTGCACGGCGCGGTCAGCCACGCGCGAGCACATTTCCGTGGCGAACATCTTCGCGCATGACGCCTCAGCGGTAACGCGCTCGCCATCGTCGCGACGGCGTGCGGCGTCCACGATCATGCAGCGCGAGGCGTAGATTTCGGCCTGGCTGTCGGCAAGCATCGCCTGAATCAGCTCGAATTCCACGATCGGCTTGCCGAACTGTTTGCGCTCCATCGCATAACGCAGCGCGTCGGCCAGCATGCGTTCGGCGGCGCCGGTCGCCACGGCGGCAATATGCAGACGGCCCTTGTCGAGCACCTTCATCGCGGTCTTGAATCCCACGCCTTCACGCCCGCCGATCAAGCTCTCAGCCGGCACGCGGCAGTTCTCGAAGATCACGTCGCACGTGTGGGCGCCCTTCTGCCCCATCTTGCGGTCGATCTTGCCCAGCGACAGTCCCGCCGTATCGCGTTCCACGACGAATGCCGAAATGCCGCCGGCGTCCTTGCTTGCCGGATCGGTGCGCGCCATCACCGTGTAGATGCCCGCTTCCGGCGCATTGGTGATGAAGCGCTTCGTGCCGTTCAGTACGTAATGGTCGCCGTCGCGAATGGCGGTGGTGCGCAGCGACGCGGCGTCGGAGCCGGCTTCCGGCTCGGTCAGACAGAATGAGCCGATGAGTTCGCCCGAGGCGAGCCGCGGCAGATACTTCTGCTTTTGCCCGGGCGTCCCGTCGAGCACGATGCCCATGGACCCGATGCCGTTGTTGCTGCCCACCGCGGAGCGGAACGCGGGCGACGTCTTGCCGAGTTCCATGGCGGCCAGCACTTCCTCTTCCATGGTGAGGCCAAGCCCGCCGTATTCCTCCGGAAGGCAGAGGCCGAACAGGCCAAGCGCCTTCATCTCGGCAAGCAGGGCATCGGGAATCTGGTCGGTTTCGGCGACGAGCGCTTCGGCGGGCACGAGGCGCTCGCGCACGAAGCGGGCAATGCTGTCGAGCAGCAGGTTCAGCGTTTCCTGGCTACGAATCACAACGTCTCCTTCGGCGGCTCTTCGGGTTTGCGGCGTGGGTCTTTGCTTCGGCCGGTCATTCGGCCGGTCATTCGGTCGCCCGATGCGGTGAAGAACGTCCACTGTCATTTGCTATATTGGATCGGGCCTGTTCATCCGGCAGACGAAGCATAACTGTTGCCGCGCCGTGGCATCGACGAACCACAAGAGGAACGACCGCATGACGACGACATCGACCGCGCTGCCCCGCTGGACCCTCCTCACGCCGATTGCCGCGTGGATCGTGCTGTGCGCAGGCCTGCTGTTGCCGGGTCACGCGCCGCTGCTGGTGCTGGTGGGCATCGCGCTCGCGGGGGCGGTGTTTGCGGGCGTGCATCACGCAGAGGTGGTCGCGCATCGGGTGGGCGAGCCGTTCGGCACGCTGGTGCTCGCCGTCGCGGTGACCGTGATCGAGGTGGCGTTGATCGTCTCGGTGATGATTGGCGGCGGTCCGGAAAAGGCGGGCCTCGCGCGCGATACCGTGTTTGCGGCGGTGATGATCGTGTGCAACGGTATCGTCGGCCTTTGCCTGCTCATGGGTGGCTTGCGCCACCGCGAGCAGGACTTCCAGATTCGCGGGGCGAGCGCGGCGCTCGCTGTGCTGGCGTCGCTTTCCGTGCTCTCGCTCGTGATGCCCAACTACACGAGCCAGAACCTCGGCCCCATGCTCTCGCCCTCGCAGCTCGCGTTCGCGGGCGTGTCGTCGCTCGTGCTCTATTGCGTGTTCGTATTCGTGCAGACCGTGCGGCACCGCGATTACTTTCTCGCAGCGGGCGACGGCGAGCACCACCATGCGGCGCCGCCCAGTGCGCGCGTCGCGATGGTGTCCGCGGTGCTGCTACTGGTCAGCCTCGTCGCCGTCGTGCTGCTGGCCAAGCTGCTGTCGCCGGCCGTAGAAGCGGCCGTGCGCGAGGCGGGTTTGCCCGAAGCGGTGGTGGGTATCGTCATCGCCGCGCTCGTGCTGCTGCCCGAAGGGCTCGCAGCGTTGCGCGCGGCGCGCGCGGACCGGCTGCAGACGAGTCTCAACCTGGCGCTGGGCTCCGCGCTCGCCAGCATCGGACTCACGATTCCGACCGTGGCGGTCGTCACGCTGGGGTTCCACATGCCGCTCGCGCTCGGCATCGGCGGACGGGATACGGTGCTGCTCGTGCTGACGCTGATCGTGGGTACGCTCACGCTCGGCACCGGCCGCACGACCATCCTGCAAGGCGCCGTGCACCTGTCGCTGTTCGCGGCGTATCTGTTTCTTTCGGTGGCGCCGTAGGTCTTGCTGCGGGCATCAGGTGTCGAGGCTGATGCCGCCTCATGCGCGGGCGCTTCGCGTGATCGCCCCGGGTTGGGGTTCTTCGCCGGTCCTTCGGGGCGGCCGCTCAGTTTGCCCTCAATGAGCCCTCGGTGAGCCCCTCAGTCGGCCCAATGGGCCGCAAGCCACTCTCGAAAGCGCTGCACCTTTTGCAGATGCGCCACGCTTTCGGGATAGACGAAAAAGTAACGCGCGCCCGTGGTGAGCACCGTATCAAACGGACGCACGAGCCGCTTCGCCGCCACGTCTTCCTCGATCAGCGCCAGGTCGCTGATCGCCACGCCGAAGCCCTGCAGCGCCGCGTTGGTCGCCAGATCGAGGGTTTCGAAGCTCGGCCCGTGGCTCGCATCGACACCGCTCGCCTCGCTCACGCCCGCGTGCGCGAGCCACATCTTCCAGTCGCGATGATCGCGCGTGGGATGCAGCAGCGTGTGCCGCGCCAGATCTTCGGCCCGCGCGAGCGGTTTATCGACGAGCAGTTCGGGCGCACACACCGGCGTCAGGCGTTCCTCGATCAAGGGCACCGCCTGGACATCCGCGCCGGGAGACGTACCGTAGACGATGGCGGCATCGAACGGCTCCACCTCGAAATCCACATCGTGCTGCCACGTCGTGGTGATCTGCACGTGCAGGTCCGGATACTCACCCTGAAAGCGCATGATCTTCGGCAGCATCCAGCGCATCACGCAGGTGGGCACCTTGAGCGCGAGATCGGTGCGCTGGCGCGTGAGACGCAGCGAAATTTCCTCGATACGGGCAAAGCTCTCCTTCACCGCCGGCAGCAGCAACTCGCCTTCGGCCGTGAGCGTGAGCCCTTTCGCGTGACGCTTGAACAGCGGAAAACCGTAGTAGTCTTCGAGCGCAAGAATCTGCCGGCTCACCGCACCTTGCGTGAGACACAGATGCTCCGCCGCGCGCGTGAAGCTGCGGTGACGCGCGACGGTCTCGAAGATCTGCAGGGCGTTCAGAGGCGGAAGTCGTCGCATGGCGGGAACGGCGGGAGGAGCAGGATGGTTGGGCGGCCAAGCATCAGTAAAACTCATCCCAACCGGTGCGGCGAAACGAGCTTTTGATGCGCTTGGGGCCACAGGATAAGCGAACAAAAACCGATGCGGTGTGGGCGGTTACCGTGGAGGTATGCGAAGCGCTCATACCGCCGGCGCGCGGGCGCAGAGCTGCGGCGGTCGATCGGTAATGGAAGCGGCTGTCGCCAACCGGCCGCCGGCGTGCAATGTTCGTGAGGTCCGTGATGACGTCACGACCCGGTTAGCCGCGCGAAGACAGCCTGGTCAGCGTGTGCTCTGGTTCTGCGCTGCGTCGTCCAGCGCCTCGATCTGCCGGTCCACCAGCGTGAGCCTGAGCGGTTTGTCGGCATCCAGCTTTTTCTTTTCGATGACGCGCTTCCAGGCGCCGTCCTTACCCGGCTCCCGGTAGAGCGCCACGATCGCGACGTACCTTGTGCCGGGCTCCATGGGCTGCGAGAGGCTCACCGATGCGCCGGGATTCAGCACCGACGCCATGCTGGCCTGCAGGTCCTGTGCGAGAACGGTGCGGTCGTTCTTCAGCAGATCGTCGTAGGACGCTGCGTCGAACAGCTTGCGGTCATTGAGCTGATACACGCGGACCGCGACCGACGTCGGGCGGCCAGCCTCGTCCGCGTTCAATCCGTCGCGGGCAGACAGATCGACGTTGAACGTCTTGATCTGCTTGAAAAACACGGCGTGATACGCGCTCGCCGTCGAGTCGGACACGGCCTGCCAGGCGCCGCAGCCCGACAGTGCCAGCGCCAGCGGGACGGTTGTTGTGATGAAACGGATCGACATCTTCAGTCCTTGTCAGGCGGATTGGGGTGAGGCTGAAACAGACGCAGCGCGCGGAAAAGCCTCATAGACCCCCAGCGAAATATTGATGAGCCGCTCTGCCTGCGCCGGCAGCACGGTGGTCCAGCCCAGGCGCGGCGACGGACCTGCGCCAGGCGGGCCGATGGAAGGCTGCGGCGCGTGGCGCGACGACATCTCCATACGCAGATGCACATCGGCCTTCACGCCCACATAAAGCTGCACGAAGGCCATCAACTCGCGGTGCAGCAACGCGCCGGGCAACAGGTCATGCGCCTGACGTCCATCGGCGGGCCGCAGCGTCACGCGCACCGCGCGGCTGCGATACGCCACGCGCCGCCCCAGCACGTAGCCGCCACCGAGCCCCTTGCCTCTGCCGCCTTCGCCCATCGCCGCGCCGAGCGGCTGTGGCCTGCCGGTCGACGTCGTGACCGGCCAGAATTCGTCCACACGCACGTCGACGCCGGGTGCCGCGAGCGCGATCACGCCCGCGAGCCCCTCCGGCGTGCGCGTGCGCTGGACCATCAGGCCAAGCAGCGCCAGCATGCGCGAGTCGGGCAGGCCCGCGCGCGCCGGCTTTTCGCCCCAGCCGAAGCCCGCAAGGCACAGCAGGCTGCGCGAATGCGCATCAGCGCCACCTGCCCGGAAGCTCTCCGCATGGCGGTACTTCTTCCACGCGCGATACAGCAGCGTGACGTAACGGTGATTGAACTGGTCGAGGAACGACTCGACCGCCTCGTGGCCCTCCTCGCGCATCACGATGTCGTCGATCATGTGCGACGGCACCGCGGCATCGACGCCGTACAGGCCCATGAACGTCGTGCGTACTGTGGGTGGTGCGTCGGGATGCTCCTCGTCGAACCCGACGGAGGCGATCTCGCCAGCGGGAAAGCCGGTGCGAGGCCGCGGGCGGAAGCGCACCGGTTCGTGCTCCGGCGTGTCGCGGGTACCAAGGCCAGGCTGGTCCGGCGCACGCGCTTCCAGCAGCCGGCACAGTTGCATGAAGCTCATCTGCGGCGCGCGTGCGAGCAGCGACGCTACAAGCGGTTCGAGATGGGACAGGCTGGCTGCCTTCATGGCTGCACTCATAACGGCGCCCGCTGTGCCTTGCTGCGCGACCATTCCGCCCGCGCCTGCGACGGCAGGCTCACGATCGCGAGCTTCGTGAACAGGTTGATGTCCGCGTAGAGCGCGAAGAAGCGATGCAGCAGTTCGCCGAACAGCATCACGTCGCCCTCGCCCGCGAACGCGTGCGAATCGAGCGTCACCTCGATCAGCACGCCGCGCTCAACCGCGCCGCCCGTCACCTCCTCGATCAGTTCCTGCGATACGCGCAAGATGCCCGCGAGCCGGCGGCGGTTGAGTTCGTCGTCGGTCCAGTCGTAGAGCGCGAGCGCGCCGCGCAGCACCTCGGCGTTCATCATCGAGAGGAAGTTCGGCGCGAGATGCGACAGCAGGCGCCACTGGAAGCGGTCCTGCGTGGGCGGATAGAGCGGCAGCGTCGGCGACACGAGATTGCGCACGCCCGTGACGTTCGGCGTACTGGCCCCCAGTTCGTCGAGGCTCGCCTCGCGCAGACCCTTGCGCGGCAGCAGGCCATTCGTGCCTGTCACGCGCAGTGAGAGGCTTTCCTCGGGCAGCGTGTCCATCGTCTCCCACGCGTGGCCGCCGAGAATCACCCACGTCTCGTGCAGACCCGACACGCCGGGCCTCACACGGCTGTGGAAATAGCGCTCGGGCGCCTCGTGGCGCAGCATGCCGCCGCGGTGCCGGAATGTCGCGAACGGCACGTATTCGTAGCGCTCGGCTGTCTCGTGGTCGAAGGTCTCGATCGCGTCGACCGAGTAGGTTTCCACGTGCGCGCCCTGGTGGCCCGCGGGCACCACGCGGTACTCGGTCTCGTGATGGTTGATCACGATGGGCTCGGCATCGAGTTCGAACAGGTTGATCACGGGGCTGCAGAAGAGGCGCACGTTCTCCGCGCCGAACCGGTGGTCGGCGGGCCAGGCGTGTTGCAGCACGATCTCCAGCTCAAACCGGTCCGATTTCTCCGGCAGCTTTGCGACGTCAAGACCGCACAGGTCCACAAAAAGAAACTTCTCGCGGAACGTGAAATATTCGAGCAGCAACTGGTAGCCGGAGAACGCGGCATCGGCCTTGGGCCACAGCCGCTCTTCTGCTGAAAAGCCGGCGGGCTCGATCGTGACGCCCGAAAGCGGCACGGCCTCGCCATCGCGGATTTCAGGCACACGCCAGTGGACGGCTTCCACCTGACGCGTGAGCGCAAGATGCATCGCGAACGCCGTGGGCAGGTCCGCGTTCAGATACAGGCGCAGCCGCGACAGGTCGATCTCCTGCCGGCGTGCCGAGTGATGCAGCTGGAAACCCAGGCGGATCACCGAGCGTCCGTCGTGGCGCACCGTCGGCCCGGCATGCGTGATCGACAGCGGCTGCACGGTGACGTCCTGCGTCGTGCGGTAGAGGCACTGGACCGTCTTCGGCGTTGTGCCTTCTGCGCCTGCGGGCGGCGGCACGGCGATGGGCGCGGAACGCACCGGCACGCCGGCGGGCACCACCTCGGTTTTCTGCAGCTTCTCGCCGAGCGGAATGAGTTCGACCACCGAGAGCGATGGGATCATCCGCAGGTAATGCGGCCACAGCAGGCTCACGAGGCCTTCGGTCAGCTCGGGCAGCTCGTCGTCGAGCTTCTGTCTGAGTCGCCCAGTCAGGAACGCGAAGCCTTCGAAGAGTCGTTCGACATACGGATCGCGGTCGCCCACGCGGTCGAGGTTGAGCAGGCGCGCGCGGTCGGGATGCGCCTTCGCGAACTCCCTGCCGGACTCGCGCAGGTAGCGCATCTCGGCTTCGTAGTAGCGCAGGATGGGATCGTCGTTTTTCATGGGTTTGTTCTTATGAGAGGGCGAGCGCGCGCGCCGGATCCAGCACGGTCAGTTCCGCCTGCAGTTCGCCGATGCGCCGCGCGAGCGCCGGCTTATCCGCATCCTTGCGGTTGCTCATGGCCTTCAGCGTGCGAAGCAACTGCTGCTTGATTTCGAAGACGAGCGCCGGCTCCCAGCTCGCGAGCGGCAGCGAACGCGCCGCGCCGTCGAGTTCGTTCAGCAGTGCCAGCGCCGTATCGGGCTTCCCGCCGTAGTCGGCGAGGCGCGCCATGACGAGCCGTTGCAGATAGCGGTGCCGCTTCGTCTTCATGCCGGGCAATGCGTCGAGCCAGCCAAACGCCGCCTCCACGCCCTCGCGCGCCGACAGGTCGCGCGCCTGCGCCTCGATTTCCGGCCAGTCGCCGGCCGCCTCGCCTTCCTTGTCGGCGGAAACCGGGAACGGCGCCACCGTCTCCCCTGCTTCCAGGTCGCGTACTACGGCGTGACGTGCGATCCATTCGAGCGTGGCGTCGTCGGCGAATGGCGTGCCGTCGTTGAAGGCGAGACGCTCGATGCCGGGCAGGCGTTCGAGGAACAGCGCGAAATCCGCGCGCAGCAGTTCACGCCAGGTGCTGTACGGCGCGCCGACGTGATCGAGCGCCACGTGCTGGAAATACTGGAGGTCGAACCACAGGTGATTCACGCCCTCCATGAACGCGCCCTCGACGCGCTCCAGCAGTTCGTGCCACTGCTTCTGCAGAACGAGCCGCTTCATCTGCTGGCGCAGTTCGCCGCGCGGCGGCAGCAGACGCGTCTGAGCCGTGGCATCGGCAGGCGGGACTTCGTGCAGCGTGTCCCAGCGCACGCTGCGCACGAGCCGCACCGAGGGCAGGTAGCCGTTTTCCTGATCGCGCAGCCACACCGCCATCGTGCGGGCCTGGTCGAGCAGGTCGCGCGTGGAACCGATGGGGCTCGACGTGTCTGTCCTCGCCGACGGAACCGCTGCCGCTGCCACGCCCGCGTCTGCCTCCGCCGCGCGTGCAGGCTCGGCCTTCTGGTCGAAACGGGACACGAGCGGCTGCAGGTTCGGCCGCGCGGCTTCGGGCCACGTCGCGGTGCGTTCGAGCAGCACGTCGAGCGCGGCGAGCGCACGTTCGAGGTCCTGCGGTGCGAAGGCACCCCGGCGCTCCAGCAGCTCGATCATGCGCGTGGTCGCCAGCATTTCGAGCGCGCCCTTCTTCGCTTCGGCTCGTGCGGGGAGCAGCGCTTCGCCGAAGCGGTCGACGAGTGCAGCCGCCAGTTCAAGGCCGTCCGCAAAACCGGCGGCACCGTCCTGCCTGAGCCGCGCGAACGCGTAATAGCCCGCGAGCCGCAGGTCTTTGCCGGTCTCCTTCAGTAGCTGCTCGCAGGAACGGATGATGAGGCCATCGTCGATGCCCGAGAGCTTCTGCGTTTCCTCGCGCAGCTCGAAGAACACGTCTTCGTAGCCGGGGTCGCGGCCCGCGCCGCCCTCGCCAGGCAGCGGCTGGACCCAGGCAGACCAGGCATCGAGGCGGGCGCGTGCGAGTTGTTCGCCGTCGTCGCGGGCCGGAAAAAGGCGCTTGAAAAGTCCGCCCAATATCATTGAACCTCCGGTACGTAGCCGCCGGGCAGCGGCATGGCGGCGTGCTTTGCCGCGGCGATGGCAGAAGCCGGCAACGGCGGTGGACTGATGCCCGAAAGCTTCGGTCCACCGGCAGCCGGGCCCGTCACGAAGACCCGCGCCGGCAGCGTGAAGTGGCGCAGCTGCAGCACGTCGAGGGGGCCCGCACCGGCCTCGCTGCGCAGCTGGACCTTGAGCGGAATGCCCTGGCTCGTGTCGGGCGTCCAGGTGAGCAGGTAGCGTGCGCTGTCCTGCTGCGAAACCTTCGCGCGCTCGAGCAGCCGGATCAGGCCGAAGCGGCCCTGCGCGTCGAGCGCGCTGCGCAGTCCGCCCTGCGCCGTCTGCCATTCGATGTGCGAGAGGTTTTCGAGCGACTGGCCAGGCCATTCGAACGGCGTCCACTCCTGCTTCTGGTTGAAGTAGTGCAGCTCGCGGCCGGCCAGCACGAACCTCATGTCGGTCACGCCCGGCGTGGGCACCGCGCTCAGCTCGTAGCGCACGTGCGCGTCGCCGGACGGGAACACGACCGACGAAATGCGCGTGAGCTGGTTGAGGCTCCTGAGGAACGCCGGATCGATGGTCAGCGCGCCATGGTCCGCGCCTTGGGCCGCCACCCACCGGTCGCCCTGCCGCTCGACCACGCCGGCAAGCTGCGTCGTCACGAACTGCGCGATGACGCCGTTGTCGGGCCGCATGAAGCGCGCCATCTCGGGCAGCGACGCGTCGTTGTCCGAATCCGCGAACGGATAACGGCCGCCAAACGAGCGGTTCCAGTCAGCGACGATCGCGCTGCGCCAGATGTCGTTGAGGCTCGACGCGGCCGGCTGCACGACCACCTGCCAGGTCTGGTCGAGCGGAGCACGGAACAGCTCGCCGAAACCGGCCCACTGCTCGCCGAGGCTGGCGGCCACGCGGCTTGCGTAGTCGCGGCTTTCGGCAATGTCGGACGTCTTGCCCTGCAGCACCGACTGCGCGGCCATGCGGGCCATCGCGTCCGGGTCGCTGCTCGATACGATTTGCGTGGCTTTGAGGCGCATCGCCGTGACGCGTTCGAGGTAGCGCGCGAGGCTCAGGTCACCCGTCGCCGCCTGCTGGGCCGCGGCTTTGCTGCCGGCGGGCGCGGCCTGAGCGATGTCGCTGCCCGTGAGCCGCAGGATCGGTCCGAATGCGACCGCGAGCGGCGCGAGCTGCGGCTGCGCCTGCTTCGACGGATTTTTTTCGTCGGCACCGACGAGCTGCTGCGCCTTGCTGATCAGCGTATCGGACAGCGACTGAGCATTCGCGCCTGCCCCGGCCTGCCAGACGATCGCGTTCATCAGCGCGACGAGCGGCGAGCGCTGCGGGTCGCCCAGCAGCGTGAGCTGGTCGGCGGTGGCCGGGAGCGTGGGGGCCGGCTGCCAGCGCAGGCTGTTGAGAAACAGCGCCCATGCGCGCGTGTAGTCGTCGAAGTAACGCTGGCGCAGTTCGGCCTTCAGCGTCGACGGCGCAGGGTTCGTCGCTTTCGTGTCCGAGAGCACCCAGTCGCCGGCGACGTCGCGCTGCCCGCTCGCCTCGTCGATGGCCTTCGAGATGCGCTCCTCCCACGCGGTGCGCGTGAACACGCCGGGAATGGTCGCCGTCGTGTTGAAGAGACCGCGGCCCGTGGTGTCGCCGAGCAACGTCGCGAGGGACACCGGCGGGTACTTCGGCGACGCGTCCGCGATGATCTGCTGGTACAGCGCGTCCTTCGAGTTCTGGATGCCGCGCACGCCGATGACAGTCTGGCGCGTGGCCGCGATCAGGCCGCCGTCGGGCACGATGGCCAGCGACGAACCGTCTGCCGAAGCACCGCGTCCGACGTGGTTCGCAAAGAACGCGATAGTGTGCTGGCGCAGGTCCTCCCAGGTGCCCGCCGACACGGGCGAATGCTCCGGTCGCGCGGGCGCTGAAGTGGCGACGAGCTGCGGCGCGAGGAATGCCGCCATCGCACGCTCGGGCCTCGCGAGCATCAGGTAGGCCTTGAGCGTGTCGTAGGCGGCCTGCACCTGCGCGTTGCCGCCGCTCGCGATCTCCGCGTCCGACAGCGAAGCGAGCTGGCGCAATCGCGACTCGAGCTTCTCGCGGATGGGACCGACGAGGATGCGACCCGCGGCGTTCTCGTAACCGGGCCACAGGGCGGCCAGCAGCGCGGTGTCGTGGTTCAGGCCGAAGCGCGTGGTCCAGGGGGCGCCGTCGCGCTGCCGGGTTTCGAGGGTGTCGATCTGGCGGTCGAGGCTGTCGAGCGTCTGCAGGGTCTGCGTGCGGTCCTGGGCGGTGGAAAGCTTCGTCAGCGTGCCGCTGGCTGTCTGGATGGTTGCGCGGTTCGTAAGGCCGGAGATCATCGTGCCGGTGAGCCACAGGAGAAGCATGGCGGTGGTGAGCCATGCTGCGGTGGTCGATAGCGAGAAACCGACGCGGCGGCCGTGGACCGTGCGGCTGTGGGTGGCGACGGTCTGCCAGATGCTGCGGTGTTGCGCGCTGCCCGCCGGCTCATCGTCGTTCGCGTCGGCAGACGCGGGTGGCGCCAGTTCCCGTTCCTTGAAGAGCGGTGCGAAAAGGACGCCGTGGACAGCGTGGCGCCACAGGCGGGACTGCGACGTCTGCAGGACGAGGCCGGTCAACCCGTCGCGCAGCCGGTCGATATGTCGCGAGAGTTCGACGGGATAGCGATCGGAGACATTCCGCGTGAGTCGTACGACGCCGGCATCGGCGAGGTTGTATGAGAGCCCCTGCAAGGACCGGTTGATCTCGTCCGGGCTCACGCGCGGGCGTGACCATGTGAAGCCGATGGCGTCGTCGGGACCCGATGTTTCGCTGCCGAAATCGGTGACGTTGAGCAGGTAGGCAGGCGCCGCCCAGCGCAGGGCGCGGGCATGACGGGCGAGCCGCTGGGCGAGGCCATCGGTATCGAACGGGGCGTTCGGGGAGCTACGGCCACTCACGATGCCTACGATGGCATCGACCGGGCGACGGCGACGCAGGCAGCGGATCTGGTCGAGCCAGTCCGTGTCGAGCGTGGTGGTGGTCTGCTTTGCGTAGAGCAAGACCGTGTCGCCGGTAATCAGATACCCCTTGTCAACAAGTCCCGGCGCCAGGCGCTTTACAAGCGGTTCGTCGCCAGCGAGGAGAACCCAGCGTTCGCGGTAGCGCCAACGGAAACCGTGACGGTCGCTCAGGGCATTGCGAAGCAATGTAGCCCGGTCGGCTTGTCCCGACGATTGGCCCTGATCGTCGTGATCAACGGACGCTGCGCGCTTGCCGGCGTCGTAACGGGCAAACCAGCGGGAAGCTCTCAGCGATGCGATCCACAGCAGCACCACCTCGAAGTACTTGACCAGCAGGATTACCACCAGCAAGGCGCACAGCAGCGAAAGCTCGATGATGATGCGGGTATCGCGAGACCACCCGTGACGGAGTCCCTCGACCCATATCGCGATACCAAGCGCAAGGAAGACGATGACAGCCGCACTGCCAATGAAGAGGCCGGCCGGTCGAGTCTTGTTTTCATTCCTGTTGTCGTTCATGTCTGCTTTCTGCACATGAGGGCGATCAGTTCCTCACCTTCGCCACATAGCACCAATTGCGGATCGCCCGTTGTCCGGGCACTTTCTGCGGCAAGGGCGACGGCCAACCACGGCCCTACGCCCGAACAGTCGCCCACCGACGTCTCGAGCGCGATCCATCGCGTCTTATCCGGGAATAACGCGGCTTGCCGAACCGCACTCATAGCGTCACTGATCAGACCATGCGCCCACACCGTGTGCAGGCGATCGCGCGAAGATTGTCCCCAACGGGTTGCAAGCACAAGCGTCGAAGCGGCGGCATCAAGCGTGCCTTTGGCTGGCCGGTGCAGACGTAGTCCGACGGGATTGGCCGGTGACGTAAGGCGCGGGTGCCCAACGAGCAGGGCAACGCCCGCCTCTGCAACGCCATCAGACAGCACGGCACTGATTGCATCGCGAAGTTCAATAGCTACCAACAGGTGGGCTGTGTTGATGTATTGCTTGTCAAGCCACGCGTCCGTGCGGAAGAGCGGAATCGCGTGTTCACCCGGCATGACGTCCACCTTCAACGCAGGGACTCGTTCAGCGAGCACTTCCCGTAGCCGGGTTTCGACAGCCCCGGATTTGAGCCTCGACCGATGATGCAGCTCGACCTGCAGATTCGTTCGCGGTGGAAGAGCGCTGAACTGCGGCAGGAGACGGTCGATCAGGCGTTCGAGCAGCCACGTACAAACCGCGTGATGGCGGGCATGTTCGAGGAGTTCGTTACCCGGCTGAAAACGCATCTCGGGGATGTCGAGCCAACGTGCATTGACTTCGCTATCCGCGACTGCGCCGCTTGCCCGAAGCTTCGCCAGTTCAGTTCCGTTTAGGATTCCTTCGAGCGAATTTTCCGAATCGTTCGCGGCGAAGCACCAGGCATGGCCCAGTATCGTCAGCGGTCGGCCCGCCACGGCATGACACGCCCGCTCTGCCTCATCGCTGACGCGGTTGGTCGCAATCGCCTGATTGCGACGGACATAGCCGTATCCGAGCCAGGAGCACAGCAGAAATGCCCAAACCAGAAAGGGATAACCAGCGACACAGAACCAGAACCACAGCGAGTTCGTCGGCGCGCCCGCAGGCCAGAGCGCGATCGCCAGCGCCGCCCCCGCGCCCATCACGAGAATCAGCAGGATCGTCCAGACGACCAGCGACGGCTGCGGCGCGGGCGGCACCTCTACCTGTGGCGGCACGCGATTGAAATCAACAGGCATTGCTTATCGAACCCGCGCCCCGGCGGAAGAGGCAATGAGGACGGCCCCACATCGCGTGTGATCGCCATCGCTCGACAGCGGCGTGGTGCCATCCTTGATCCTGCCACCGCCTTCGACGATTTCATTGTCGCCGTGGATCGGGCACGACACCTTGTCACCGACACGGGCGGCCCGACGACCCTTTACCTTGATGCGGTCCGAGCCGGTCAGGATCTTGCCGCCGTGGCTCGTTGCATCGCCTTCGTATGCGAGATTTTTCATTTAGTGTTTTCCCTCGTGAATTGATGAGGTGCCAAGATGGCATCTTTGGGAGCGTAGAATTCCCCTTCATTTGGGTTTCTGACAATATGCCAAATGAGATGTCCATCATTTATCTTCAGAACTGCCTTTCCATTCTTTGCGCCAAAGAAAGAAGAGAAGTTGACGACTGCCGTTTTCCCAGTGTCATCGACAACCCCATTAATATTTGGATTTTTTTCATCGTCACAATCCGTCTTGTTGCCGCTTTGCGTCACTGCACAATACTACCCTTGAAGCTTTTTACCCTGTTGCTTTAGTTCAATTGAAAATATCATTGTGCTCGGAGAATTATTCCAGTCCCACTCGCCGACAAAGGGGATAGCTGGAGACGCACATCCACCGGCCGAAATCACAGCGAACGCGCACCCCAAAATTAGGTTCTTCATTTTATTCATGATGTTAATTCTTTATAGCTCAAGCATCGATCGACTCTTTTTGTCCATCCATCCAAAAACTTGTAGTTCGAGAATTATTTGCCAATGCAAATGCATCGAACACGTTGTTGTTTCCATTTGTCACTGAGCAATTTTCGGCAAGCTCAGTGCCATGCCCACAGGACGAAAACGCAACAAAGATGCAACACAGCAGGAAAAATTTCTCATTTTTCATGATCGAGCCTAGCTCTTAACGAGAACCGATTGATCTATAAGTTTCCTTCGTAATTGATTGATATGCGCCTGCGCGTATTGATGCGTCGTTATTGCATGTGAGATTGGAAATCTTCCTTTTTCCTCTGTATATTACAATGCCTGTGGAAAACGTTGGGCCCTCATCCGCTTTAACGGTCCTGTCGTACAAATAGTATGTGTAACCAAGCTGGGAAAACCGAATATGAGCCTCCCCACCTCCCGCGTACGGAGTGTTGGAAAAATAAAAAACATCCTTCTTGATTTCTTTGTTATCCGAAACCTGCAAATTTATCTTTCCATCGATTCCGTTTCGATAGGTCAGAGTTCCATTTTCCGTCGATTGACAAAGCGATGACACAGTCTTTTCAAGTTCGCAGTTGAAGATTGCCGTTTCTTTTGTGGCGCACAAACCTTCAGCGTGTGCGGCCACCGCCGAAACAAAGGTAATGACCGAAACTGAGATTGCTCGGCAAGCGTTCGTAACTACTCCGTCGGATCGAAGAATGTCTTGCTGATGCCATACTTCCACATGCGTCACCGCCGGGAACGCCATAATTGGCATCAAAAAGACCGTTTTCTTACTTGCCATGTTGGTCAAGCTCATCAACTGAGTTTGACGCACCATACTCTAGACCACGCCGCGCGGTACTACCGAAAGGCTTATATATGTTACCTTCACAAATCTTATTGAAGATCAGCTTTCCGTTCTTTGCAACGTAAATCTCTCCTGGCACGAGTGCATTTGAGACTACGTAGCTATAAGATCCATTCGAAAATTTTAGATGACTTCCCAGACCATCGGGCAATCTTGAGACATCTACGATGGAAATTTTTCCCCGAGGAGGCGTAAGCTTACCTGGATATTTGTACTCAATATTGTTCTGCGTTCCGAAACGGTACTGTACGTATCCATGATCAGGCGAGGAATTATCAGCGGCACATACCGACGCGATTTTGTTGGAGTCTCGTAGTTTACAGCCAAAATATTCTATCTCACCGCGATGACAAAGGCTCGTTGAGTTGAGATAATCGGTAGCTCCAACGGGAACTGTAGCGATGGCAATTGTGATCGCCATCAAGATAAACACCTTTGAAACGATTTTCACTCAAGACCTCCCCATTTGTGGATTTCCGAGAAATTCCCCCTTCTACCATCAATGCTTTCTACTTTCATTTTATTGGGTTTTCCCTTAAATAGCCCGGGGTTGATCACCTTACTTATTGAGTCAACGACATCTTGAGTATTACCTTGATCGGCAAGGCCATAGAGATTATCGACAACCCAAAAGAAGCATGCTGACCGAACGGCATATTTAACCTGTCCAACGCTTTCCGGGTCAGCCTCAAAATCTACTATCGCATCTTGGGGCCATGCACCAGCATTTGCTTTGTGCCACATCGTAAAGCGCTGATATGGGACCGTACGCTGCCTGCGCGCATACGCGTCCAGATCGTCGCCGAACACGATGACGGTGTGGTCCTTCTTCTGCTCCCAGCGGAACCAGATGCCCTCCTGCGCGCAGATCCGCTGGATGAAGGCGAACGTCGTCTCGTGGTATTGCGTGACGTACTCGTGCCGCTTGTATTTGCCCCGCAGATTGAACACGAAATCCACGCCCGAGCGGTAGCCGTAGTGCCGCAGCGTATCGGTGACGATCTCCTCCACCGACTGCTTCTGGAACAGGCGGCTCGTCACGCCGCGGTTCAGGTCCGCCATCTTCGGTTCGAGCACGACCCGGTAGTGCGTCTCGTCGGCCGGCGGCCCATGCGGTCACCAGAAGCGTTGAATCAGCTCTTCGCCTTCGGCAGCCGATCAGCGCGATGGTCAGTGACTTCGAGTTCACGAGTTCGCCGATGGACGTGGCGCTCCTGCGCAACATCTCGAAGGTCGCGGCGGCAGCGCACATGCCGTTCGTCGGCTCGGTGGGTGCGGCATTCTTCGGCAAGCAGTCGATGGAAGAGGTTGCTGCCATTCAGGACATCGGCAACTACTTCGACCGCGCCGAGTACATCAAGTGGAAGAGCTTCCGCGATACCGACGACGCCCGTTACGTCGGTCTCGTCATGCCGCGTGTGCTAGGTCGCCTGACGGAAATGAAGGATCCCGGCGACGAGCTTCAGGCATCGCACCCGCTGCGCGAGGCGAAGGTGACGGTGGAGGACATCGAGGACAACCCGGGCTTCTTCCGCATCAAGCTCTTCATCATTCCGCACTTCCAGGTGGAAGGGATGGACATCGGCCTGTCGCTGGTTTCGCAGATGGCCACCCGGCGTGTCGTATTCCTCACCATCGATCACGAAAATAGAATCCACAAGATCAGGATTGACAATTATTCATAATTCAATCAACCACGCCATTAAAATGGCAATCCAAGTTCATCGGGTATTCATTAGTCTTCCAGCCCGTATATCAGGCTTGCGCACCCGTAAGCTATAACCAGATAAACAGCAGACCATGCGGATCGACAAACCGCTCTGGCATGAGGGCCTCATCCTCTCCCAGCAGCACTTCCAGCAACAGGACAGATGGACCGGCTTCGCGATGCAGCAGGTCGCATCCGTCGCGCTTGCCGATCCTTGGGGCACGCTCGGCATCGAGGTCGACGAAGAAGCGCTCGCCACGGGACGCGTGAAGCTCACGCGGCTGAAACTGCGCTTTCCCGATGGCACCCCAGTGGACACGACAGTGGCCGACCCGCTTCCTCCGGCACGAGACCTTACAAGTGGCGTGCCCGCCGATCTCCAGTCCGTCACCGTGCTCGCGGCATTGGCCCTTCCCGACGCCAACGGCAGCAACTGCCGCTTTGACGAGACGTCGCTTGCGCGTCCACGCCGTACGTACCGTGAGTTCGCCAAGGTCACAGACATGAATGGCACCGGCGACGCGGAGATTGCCGCAGAGCGTCACGCGGTGCGCCTGCTGTTCGACTTCGAGCCGCATGCCGACGACACAGTCTGTGCAGTCGCCCGGCTCACTCGCGGAGCAGGCGGTCAGTTCCAGGTCGACCACCGGTTCGTGCCGCCGTGCCTGACGCTTGCCAGCCATCCGCTGCACCTCGAACGCATCGACCGGCTCGCCGATATCCTGCTTGCAAAAAGCGCAGCGCTGGGCGCGCGCCGCAGCGAGCGCATCGAACAGGTTGCCGAGTACGGCGTAGCCGACGTACAGCTCTTCTGGCTGCTTCACTGTATCCATGCGGCATGGCCGCAGTTGCACCTCTTCGCCACCCATCCGGCCCGCTCGCCGGAGCAGTTGTACGGCACCCTCGCGCAGCTGGCCAGTGCGCTCACGACGTTCTCGACCGCAACGTCGCTCACCAACATTCCGCCCTACGACCATGCCCGCGCTGACGAGGTTTTCTCAAAGCTCGAGAACATGATTCGCGACCTGCTGGACGCGATCATTCCGTCGCGCGTCGTATCGATCGGCCTGACCCGCAAGAGTCCGACTACCTGGGCCGGACAGTTTCTCGATAGCCGGATCGTGGAAGACTCGGCCGACTGGTATCTGTCCGTCAACGCGCCCGTGTCCGCGTTCCAGCTGGTCGAACAGTTTCCTCGGCTGTGCAAGATCGGCGCGCCCGACGACGTCGAACACATCGTCAATTCCGCGCTGCCCGGCATCGGGCTGAAGGCGGTACAGCGCGTTCCCGCCGCGATACCGGTGCGTCTGGACAATCAGTATTTCGCGCTCGATTCCAGCGATCCCGCGCACGCACGGATGCTGGCCGCCCGCGCATGCCAGGTCTATCTGCCGGCATCGGTGCCTGATGCGTCGCTCGAACTTTACGCGGTGCTGCGCTCATGAACGTCCTGCCCTCTCATCGCCACGAGCCAGCCCTGATGGATGCCGGTGAAGCACGCACATCGGCCCGCGGCATACGCGACCTTCTGCGCGACACAGCACTCCTCGTGACGACGCTCGCTGGCAGCCGGAAGGTCGACGATCCTGTGGGGTTCCGTAGCCGCTGCGAGCAGATCATCGACCAGTTTTCGGGCGCGCTGGGACGACGCGGCTATCCGGACGACGTGCGTCACGACGCCGTCATGGCACAGTGCGCCTTGCTCGACGAAACGGCGCTCCGGTATCTACCGCCGGACGTCCGCGCCGACTGGGAACTCGCGCCACTGCAGGTGGGAAGGTTCAGTCTGCACGATGCAGGCGAGCGGGTGTTCGAGCGGCTCGAAGCGCGCATGCGCGAGGCCGCACCACATATCGATCTGCTGGAGTGTTATGCGGCCATCCTCGGCATCGGTTTTACCGGACGCTATGCACGCGAAGGCGGGGCGAAGCGCGCCGGACTGATCTCATCGCTGAACGCCCAGTTGGAAAAACTTCGGCCATCGGCGGATCGTCCTTTCGTTGTCGACCGCGCGGGACGCAGGTTTTCCGATCTCTTCTACCGGCTTTCGCCGTGGGCCGTTGCCGGGCTGGCGTGCCTCGTTGCTGCGATCGTCTGGGGCGCCTGGTCCACAGCGCTCGATCGGCACGTCGCGCAGCTCGCACCGGCGAAGGCGCTGCGACCGTGAAGTCCGAACTGCCTATGCTTGCTCCGTCCGGTGTGCGGCCACCCGACGATGGCCACGAGGGGCTCGGTTACCCGTTCCGGCTGATGGCCGTACTTGGGGCCGTGCTCGCGCTCGCCGTGATCTGGCTCGTGTTGCCCGCTGGACGCGGCGTGACCTGGGCATTGACCGCGACCATTGCACTGCTCACGCTGGCACTGGTTTGGTGGCGCACGCACCAGCTTTCCCGCGCACGGGAGCAGGCCGCGCACATGCTTGCCGCACTGGGAGCGGCGACCGCCGACATCCCCGTCAGGTTGCGCACACGCATGCCGCTCGTTCTGGTGACCGGCGACGGCCTGCCCGCGCTGTTCGACCGGAACGCCGGGGCGCGCTTCGCGCATGTCGGCGACGGAGCGATCTGGCTGCGGGTCGATCGTCCCCAGGAATTGCCGAGACTCGCCGTTGCCGTCAGGCAGTGGCGCGACGGCCGGGCGCCGGACGGTGTGGTGCTCTCTGTCGCGCCCGCCCTGCACGCCGGCGCCGACATGATGACGCAGCAGTTGCGTGTCGTGCGCCAGTCCGTTGCGGATGCGGCACGGGTACTCGGCACCAGACTGCCCGGGTATGTGGCGGTCTATCAACGGCTCACCACGACGGGAACGTCGGGTGCGGCGGACAGCGAAGCGGCCGGCACTGCCGATGTCGGCCTGGCCCTGCCGCCACGCTGGTATGGCGTCTCTTCTGCGGCGCCGCTCGTGGACGCCGTACGGCTCGACGGCGTGATCCAGGCGGCAGAGGACGAAGCCCGCCTGACGGCTGGCGACCGGAAGACCACGGAACGAGCAGCCGCGCTCGCGTCGATTGTCGGATGGACCCAGCGCGTCGTACTCGGCACACTGGCCGACCGGCAGCAGCCGGCCACGCCGTGGGCGCTGTTCGGTGCCGGCTGGATCGACTGCGGGCCTGCCACCAGACCGGACCGCCCCTGGGAGTGCGACGTCGCAACGCAGACACACGTCCTGCGTGCGGACGCGGCTGCTTCACCGCTACCCTGGCCGTTGCCGCAGCCGCTTGTGGAGGCGATGCCACGGCGTCACTGGATGTCGCCGCGTCTTGCGGCCCTGGCCCATGCGATCGCGCTGCTCGCGTGTGCGGCCATCGCCGCGTTCTGGGCCTCCGCAAGAAACAACGATGCGCTGCTCACGCGTATCGGCGCCGATCTCGGGCGCTATTCGATGATCCCCGTATCGCACGACACGGCAAGACGCGACGCCCTGCATGCGCTCGTCGCAGACCGGGACGAGCTCGACCGGTACACGCGCATCGGTGTCCCGCTGCGTCTGTCGTTCGGCATGTTCCGCGGCGCCCGGCTGATGCCTGCGCTCAACGACGCGATCGCCTCATACGTCCCGCCTCCCCCGCCGCCGGCCGTCGTCACGCTCGACAGCATGTCGCTGTTCGACAGTGGCAAGGCACAGCTCAGGCCCGGTTCGACGCGTGCGATGGTCGGTGCACTGGAGATGATCAAGGCGCATCCGGACAAGCGGATTCTCGTGGCTGGCTACACCGACAACGTCGGCACGCCGGAGAGCAATCTGAAGCTGTCCGCCGCGCGCGCCGAAGCCGTACGCGACTGGCTGGTCGAGGCATCCGCCCTCCCCGCCACGCAGTTTGCCATTCAGGGCTACGGCGACACGCGTCCGCTCGCCACCAACGATACGCCCGAAGGGCGCGCAAGAAATCGGCGCGTGGAGATCACGCTGGTGCCCGACACGGCAAAAGACGCGCCATCGTCCGAAGCATCGAAGAGTTAAGGCTTTCTAGTCCCCGAAGCTTCCCGCTTCGGGATTCCAGTGCCCGGCCACAGGCTCCGGGCAATCGTCGTAGTAAGCAGTACATAACAGGGAGTTAAGCAATGGCAATTCCGGCCTACATGTGGCTCAAGGACGATGGCGGCGCCGACATCAAAGGTTCCGTGACGGTGCAGGGCCGTGAGGGCAGCGTCGAGCTCGTCGCCTTCAATCACGGCGTGCACATCCCGACCGACGGCAACACCGGCAAGCTGACCGGCACGCGCGTTCACAAGCCCATCACCCTGACGAAGGAAACGGACGCCTCCACGCCGTACCTGTACAAGGCGGTAACGAGCGGCCAGACGCTCAAGTCGGTTGAGATCAAGTGGTACAAGATCGACGATGCGGGCAAGGAGAAGGAGTACTTCAACACCAAGCTCGACAACGTCAAGATCGTCGCGGTCAATCCGGTGATGTACGACATCAAGAACCCGGACTACGAGAAGCACAACCACCTCGAGAACGTCGAGCTGCGCTACGAGACGATCACGTGGTCGTACAAGGACGGCAACATCATCCACAAGGACACGTGGAACGAGCGTTCCTGATATCCGCAGTGTGTGCCGGGACCGCGTGATCCTCCGCCGGTCCCGTTTTTTCCGGTCCGCCAGTCCGGCTTGCGGACTGGTCCTTTTTCTCCGGAGTCTCGCTGCTAAACAGTGCGGATTCCTTTCAATCCGGTCCGTCCCCTCATGACCCTCCGCGATACGACTCACCTCCTCCGCAGGCTCAATCCCCACTGCGCGAAAACACTTGAGGCGGCTGCCAGCCTCTGTCAGGGACGCCTCGCGGGCGAGATCTTCGTCGAGCACTGGCTGCTGAAGTTTCTCGAGGAGGGCGACGGCGACATTCCCGCCATCCTCGACCACTACGCGGTGGACGTCGATTTCGTGTGGGAGGCCCTGCTCGACACCATCGAACACGTGCCGCGCAACCTCAGGGGCAGACCGGCGCTTTCTGTCCAGCTTGCCACCGTGCTGCAAGCTGCATGGGTACGCGCATCCGACGAAGGCGAGGACGCGCTGATCCGCTCGGGACACCTGCTGCAGGCGATCGTTGATACGCCGCATGCGCTGCGCGCTCAGAAGGCATGGCCGCTGCTGTCGATAAGCAGCGCGCAGATCGGGCGCCTATTGCCGCGTCTTGGTCACCTGTCGTGCGAGAACGGGCCCGAAGACGAGGAACCGGAAGCAGAAGAACCTGCGGTTGAACCCGCCACCGATATCCCACCGGGCACAGGCGCTGGCAATGCCACGCAGGCGCCGCCCTCCCGGCGCAGCACCGAAGGCGAAGCCCTCGCCCGCTTTGCCATCGACCTGACGGAAAAAGCCCGGCGCGGCGAAATCGATCCCGTCTTCGGACGCGACCGTGAGATCCAGCAGATGGTCGACGTGCTCGCGCGCCGCCGCAAGAACAATCCGATCCTCGTCGGCGAGCCGGGGGTCGGCAAGACTGCGCTCGTGGAAGGCCTCGCGCTGCGCGTGGCCGAAGGCAGCGTGCCGAACGTGATCCGCGACGTGCGCATTCTCGCGCTCGATCTCGGCCTGCTGCAGGCCGGCGCCGGCGTGAAGGGCGAGTTCGAGCAGCGCCTGAAGAACGTGATCGACGAGGTGCAGGCATCGGCCGTGCCCGTCCTGCTCTTCATTGACGAAGCCCATACGCTGATCGGCGCAGGCAATGCTGCCGGCGGCGCCGACGCGGCGAACCTGCTCAAGCCCGCGCTCGCGCGCGGCGAGCTTCGCACCATCGCAGCCACCACGTGGTCCGAATACAAGGAATTCTTCGAACGCGACGCCGCGCTCGAACGGCGCTTTCAGGTCATCAAGGTCGACGAGCCCGACGACGATGCCGCCTGCCTGATGCTGCGCGGTCTCAGGAGCCGTTACGCGACATACCACGCCGTGCACATCCGCGACGACGCACTCGTCGCCGCTGTGAAGCTCTCGCGCCGCTATATTCCGGCGCGGCAGTTGCCCGACAAGGCGGTCGACCTCATCGACACCGCCGCGGCGCGCGTACGTATGGGGCTGGAATCGCCGCCCGCGGAACTGCAGCAGGCACGCGCCGCCGTGTCGGCGCTGGAACTGGAACGCGCCACGCTCGATGACGACGCACGCGCCGGTATCGGCGACATCACGGCGCGCCGCACCGCACTCGATAGCGCACTGGAACAGGCAAGGACCGATCTGGAGCAGTTCCAGGCCCGCTACGACGGCGAACTGAAGCTGGTCCAGACGCTGCTGGAACAGCGTGGCATCGACCCGGCCGCGCGCGATGAAGCGTTGCTCGCTCAATCCCGCGAGGCGCTCTCCCAGGCGCAAGGCAAGACGCCGCTCGTCTTCGCGGACGTCGACGCACAGGCCGTTGCGCGCGTGGTGGCCGAATGGACCGGCGTGCCGGTGGGCGACCTTGTGGAAGACGAGCTGCAGAGCCTGCTCACGCTCGAAGCGCAACTCGCCCGACGCGTGGTGGCGCAAGATGACGCCCTGTCTGCGCTCGCCGAAAGCCTGCGCACCGCAAAAGCGGGGCTGCGCAGCGAGCACGCGCCGCTCGGCGTGTTCCTGCTGGCCGGACCCTCGGGTGTCGGTAAGACCGAAACGGCGCTGGCGCTCGCGGACCTGCTGTTCGGCGGCGAGGCAGCGCTCACGACCGTCAACATGTCCGAGTACCAGGAAGCCCACACCGTCTCGCAGCTCAAGGGCTCGCCGCCCGGCTACGTCGGTTATGGGCGCGGCGGCGTCCTCACCGAAGCGGTGCGTCAGCGGCCCTACAGCGTCGTGCTGCTCGACGAGGTCGAGAAAGCGCACCGCGACGTGCTCGACATGTTCTATCAGGTGTTCGACCGCGGCACGATGCGCGACGGCGAAGGCCGCGAGATCGACTTCCGCAACTGCGTGATCCTGATGACCTCCAACCTGGGCAGCGCCCAGATCGACGAGGCGACGGCTGGCAACCCGGAGATTGCGCACGCCGCCCTGCTCGACGCGATTCACCCCGAACTGGTCGCGCACTTCCAGCCCGCGCTGCTCGCGCGTTTCCAGACGCTCGTCTACCGACCGCTCGATGTCGCGGCGCTTGCCTCTATCGTGCGCCTGAAGCTGGCGAAGGTCGCGGACCGTCTGCGCCGCCAGCACGGCGTCGAACTGACATGCGACGAATCGCTCATCGGCGCGATGGCAGAGCGATGCCTCGCACGCGAGTCCGGCGCGCGCAACGTCGATGCGTTCCTCAACCAGCGCATCCTGCCGACGGTATCGCGTGAGCTGCTGGCGCGCATGGCGAGCGGCACAGCGCCGGCGAAGATTGCGCTCTCCAGCTCTGCTGAAGGCAACCTCGCGATCGACTTCGTCGACCCGACCGACGTGGCCGATGGCGACGCCGTACCCGCGTCGGTAGCCGCCTGACGGAGCGCACACGATGCCGGTCGGCCCTTCCCTCTACGACATGCTGCTCGGACAGATCGGCGGCGAGCCGCTGGCCGCATACGACGACCGCACGCTCGAATGCATGAGCGTGCAGCAGAACGTGCAGCGCATTCTCAACACGCGCGCCGGTGCGCTCAAGCATCTGCCGGACTACGGCCTGCCGGATCTCACCAACATCTACAAGGCGTTGCCCGCCTCCTCGCACATGCTCAAGCAGCAGATGGAGGCCACGCTGCTGAAGTACGAACCCCGCATCCGTTCCATCGACGTTGGGATCATCGAAAACAACGACCCCGGCGTACTCGTGAGCTTCGAGCTGACGTGCCACCTGAAGAAGGCTGGGCTCGTGCGCTTCGGCACGTATTTCGAGCCGCCGGGACGCATGCGTCTGAAGCGGCGCGTACAGGAGCACAGTTGATTCACCCGGAAAGTAGTAGCAACAAGCGATTTCTTATGTCGAACAGTTCAAGGCAGTACCAGGCGAATGTAGTCCAAGCGAGCCCAGGGCATACCGGAAGTGCAGGACGTATCGGGCACGGCCGATGCCACGCGCGGCGCGTCTGCGCGTCGTTCGTGCTTCTTTTTGTTGCCGGATTCGTCCGTGCCGAATACCGGGAGCAGTGGTTGAGTCCGGCGGAACTCAGAAAGGAAGCGCAAAAGCATTCGGCGACCGCGCCTGGCTCCCGCCGCCCTCCGCATCGGCCCGAGGCTCGCGACAAGCGCGCAATGCAGCGTGCTCGGCATAGCGACCCCTCGGCCTCGCGGACGGACGTGACACAGACAAATCCCACGCAGACCGACCCTATAGCGGCATTCGCGCGCGGCAAGCGATGAACCCGTGACGCCCGTGAGGGGGAGCGCGGCCAGCGCGCCGGCCTGGTCCTCGCGACCCTGCCATTTCTCCAGTCGATAACCGGAATCCCCGTCGGCGGAGTCTCCCGCCAGCCCGCTCCAGGTGGGAGACATCGCTTCGGACGCGATGCACGACCCCAAGCGCAAGCCCCGAAGCTGCCGGTCGACGCTCACCCAGCGCTAACCGCGATCCTCGTCATTCTGCAGCCAGGTCCGCTAACAACACCACGGACCAACGCGCCCGTGCTCACCCGTCTCCCACCCATGAGCCCCGCTCATGCCGCCCATGCAGAGATTTCGATTGTTGGGGGATTTTGGCACACCTAGAGTGCGTTCGAACCCCATCCTTCGGGGCTGCTTCCGGTCCGCCAGTGCCCCTGCGGCCCCCTGCGACCCCATTCGACAGAGGAAAACGATGAACCGCTCTCCATCCGTGCGCGGCCAGCACGCCGAACGCCGCTTTGCCTCAGCCCCAGCGCGCCTGTACGCCCATGCGTCGCGCGTCGCTCGCACAGCCTGCATCGGTGTGGCTGCGCTCATGGCCCTTGCCCCGGCAGCCCATGCCGACGCCATCGACACCATCGCGAAAGCCGGTGTCGTCAAGATCGGCGTGTTCGAAGACTATCCGCCGTTCGGCTCCATCGGTCCGGACATGCAGCCGCAAGGCTACGACATCGACGTCGCGAACCTGATCGGCAAGGCGCTCCACGCCAAGGTCGAACTCGTGGCCGTGACGGGCGACAACCGCATGGCCTACCTTGCGGACCACAAGGCCGACATGCTGCTCTCGGTGGGCGAGACGCCCGAGCGGGCCAAGGTCATCGACTTCTCGCAACCGTACGCGCCGTACTACCTGGCCGTCTTCGGACCGAAGGCGCTCGCCGTGAAAAACGCGGGCGACCTGGCCGGCAAGACCATCGCCGTGGCGCGCGGCACGCTGGAAGATTTGTCGGTGAGCAAGATCGCGCCGGCGAGCGCATCGATCAAGCGCTTCGACGACCCCAACGGCGCCATTTCTGCATTTATTTCTGGTCAGGTACAGTTGCTCGTGGTCGGCAACGACGTGGGCGCCACGATTCTGGCGCGCCACCCCGCCAACGACCCGGAACAGAAATTTTCGCTGTTCAGCTCGCCCGACCACGTCGGCCTGAACAAGAACGAACCGCGCCTGATGCAGCAGGTCAACAGCACGATTGCCCGCGCACGCAAGGACGGCACGATGAACGCAATTTCGCAGAAGTGGCTGCACGCGCCGCTGCCCGCCGATCTCTGAGGCATCTGGGGCGGCACGGCGCGCGCCGCCGTGCGCTGCGCGCTTTTGGAAACGGTGATTCCCCTCGATGACTTACGCGTTCGATTTCAGCGGCTTCGGCCTCTATGCGGGCATGCTCGCGCGGGGCGCGGCCGTTACCGTGGGACTCACCGCCGTTTCCACCGTGCTGGGCGGGCTGGTGGGCGTGGCGGGCGCGAGCATCGCCGTGTCGGGGCCGCGCACGGCCCGCGCGGTGGTGGCGGCCTATGTCGAGCTGATCCGCAACACGCCGTTTCTCGTGCAGCTCTTCTTCGTGTTCTTCGGGCTGCCCAGCCTCGGCATCCACATCGACGAGGTGCAGGCCGCCGTGCTGGCCATGACGGTCAATCTGGGTGCCTACGCCACGGAAATCGTGCGCGCCGGCATCGATTCGATTCCGCGCGGCCAGGTGCAGGCCGCCATGGCGCTCGGGCTGCATCCGCGCCAGACGTTTCGTCACGTCGTGCTGCCGCAGGCTCTTGCCAACGTTTTTCCGGCGTTGCTAGGCCAGGTATTGATCGTGATGCTCGGCTCCGCGGTCGTCTCGCAGATTTCGGTCCCCGACCTCACCTACGCGGCCAACTTCATCCAGTCGCGCAACTTCCGCTCGTTCGAGAGCTACGTGATCATTACCGCGGCCTATCTCGTGCTCTCCATTGTGCTGCGCCAGTTGCTCAACCGGCTCGGCAAGCGGCTCTTCGCGGGTCGTGCGGCACGGGCCACGTCGGCCGTGAGTCAAGCCGGAACGCGGCGCCGCGGCAAGCTGTTCGCGCGCGCATCCATTGCCGACACTACCGCGAACTCGCCGGCCGTTTCGCCCGCCGTTTCGCCGGCCGGTCGCACGGAGCGCTCGTCATGATCGAATTCACGCTCTGGGACATCGCGCGCAACCTGATTTTTGCCGCGCGCTGGACGGTTCTGCTCTCGCTCATCGCGTTCGTGGGCGGCGGCGCGGCGGGCCTCGTGCTGCTCGCCATGCGCGTGTCGCCCGTGGCCTGGCGGCGCCGCGTCGTGGTGCTCTACGTCGAGCTGTTTCAGGGCACGCCGCTCCTGATGCAACTCTTCCTCACGTTCTTCGGGCTGCCGCTCGTCGGCATCGACGTCTCGCCGTGGTTTGCGGCGACGATCACGCTCACGCTCTATACGAGCGCCTATCTCGTGGACATCTGGCGCGGCTGCGTGGAAGCGGTGCCGCGCGGTCAGTGGGCGGCCGGCGCGAGTCTCGGCATGACCCATGGGCAACAGCTGCGCTACATCGTGTGGCCGCAGGCGCTGAAAATCGCGGTCGCGCCCACTGTCGGGTTTCTCGTGCAGGTGGTGAAGAGCACGGCGCTCACCTCGATCATCGGCTTCGTGGAACTCACAAAGACCGGCACGATGATCACCAACGCGGCGTTCCGCCCGTTTCCGATCTACGGCATGGTGGCGCTCATCTATTTCGCGATGTGTTTTCCGCTCACGTGGTTTGCGCGTTCGCTCGAACGGCGTCAGCGGGTCGCGCAGCGTTGAACGCCTATCCGGCCGAGCCTATCCGGCCGAGCCTGTCTGGCCAAGCCTATCTGGCCGCAGATCGCGCCATAAGCGAGGGCAGGCAGCGATGCCGAACGCACCGCCTGCCCGCCGCTCTGTCCTTCATCGCTTCGTTCAATGCATCGCGGTCTGCGTGCCGCGGCGTATCTTCGCCACGTCGTCCGCGCTGACTGCCGGCGCGTGATTGTTCCAGCCCGCTCGAATGAACGTGAGCGCGTCCGCGATCTGCCGGTCCGTCAGCACAGAGGCGAACTGCGGCATCGGATACGGCGCCGGAATGCCCTGAATCACGAGGTCGGGCGTGCCGTTCAGCGTGACGTTGATGAGCGACGACGCATCCTTCTCCAGCACGTTAGGGTTGCCCGCGAGCGGCGCGAGCATCGGCGCGAACGCGCGGCCGTCGGTGCCATGGCAGTGCATGCAGTAGGTGGCGTAGACCTTCGCCCCTGCATCGCCGGCCGGCCGCGTGAGCGACACCTTCGTGGCCTGCGCGTCGTAGGCGTACTGCGGTTGCCCGTTGCCGCCCGCGGGCGCCAGCGACTTCAGGTAATGCGCGATCGCCCCGACGTCGCTGTCCGTCATGGCCTGCGTGCTGTTGTTGATCACGTCGCTCATCGAACCGAACGCCGACGCATGCGCGTTCGCCCCCGTCTTCAGGAATTGCGCGAGTTCGGCCTCGGACCAGCGCCCGAGCCCGACGTTGTGCTCGCCCGTCAGATTCGACGCATACCAGTTGTCGAGCAGCGCGCCGGAGAGATAGAGACCGCCACGTTCATCGAGCGCCTTCTCCTGGAACAGCGCGCCGCGCGGCGTGTGGCACGAGCCGCAGTGCCCGAGGCTCTGCACCAGATACGCGCCACGGTTCCACGCCACGTCCTGACCGCTCTTCGCCTGATAAACGCCCTTCTCGAGGAACACCGCGTTCCACAGCTTGAGCGGCCAGCGCATGCCGAGCGGCCAGGGAATCTGCGGCACGCGGTTGGCCTGCCTGACCGGCGCCACGCCGTGCATGAAGTACGCGTAGAGCGCCTTCGTGTCGTCGTCGCTGATCTTCGCGTACGAGGCGTACGGCATCGCCGGGTACAGGTTGTGGCCGTCCTTCGCCACGCCCTCGCGCAGCGCGTGCGCGAAGTCCCCTTCCGTGTAGCCGCCGATGCCGGTTTCCGGGTCCGGCGTGATGTTCGTCGTGTAGAGCGTGCCCATGGGCAGGGACATCGGCAAGCCGCCCGCGAACGGCTTGCCGCCCTTCGCGGTGTGGCATGCCACGCAGTCGCCCACTTTCGCGAGGTAGGCGCCGCGTGCGACCAGCGCGTCGCTGGCTGCGTTGGTGGCAGGATTGTCCGCAGCATGGGCGTGCGGGGCAAACAGGACGGCGGCAGTGAATGTGGCCACTGCGGTGGTCAATGCAGTGGCCACAGCGGTCGCCACTGCGGAGGCCGCCGAGGTGGCCGTACCAGCGGCCACCGTCATTGCGTTGAATCGCTTCATCGTACGGTGCCTCCCGTCAGGCGGTTTGAGCGTTCTGGAGCTGGCGGCCCACCGGCAATTGCCGCAGCCGCTTGCCCGTAGCCGCGTAGATCGCGTTGGTGATGGCGGGCGCGAGCGCCGCCGTGCCCGGCTCGCCGATTCCGCCCGGCGCCTCCGCGCTCTTCACGATGTGGACCTCGATGGGCGGCGTCTGGTCGATGCGCATCATCCGGTAGTCCGTGAAGTTGGTCTGTTCCACGCGACCGTTGCGGATGGTGATCTCGCCATACAGCGCAGCCGTAATGCCGAAGATCACGCCGCCCTGGATCTGCGCCTCGATGGTCGATGGATTCACGGCCATGCCGCAATCCACGGCGCACACCACGCGGTTCACGGCCACCTCGCCTTGCTGGTCCACGGTGACGTCGGCCACCATGCAGAGGTAGCTGCCGAACGCGTGCATGACGGACACGCCGCGGCCCTGGCCCTTTGGCAGCGCGCTGCCCCAACCTGCGGCCTGCGTGGCGACGTCGAGCACGTGCGCCGCGCGCGGCGACTTGCCGAGCAGGTCACGGCGATATTTCACGGGATCGGTCTTCGCCTGCGCGGCGAGTTCGTCGATGAAGCTCTCCACGACGAACGTGCCGCGCGTGGGACCCACGCCGCGCCAGAACGCCGTGGGTACCGTGTGCGGCTCGACCCGCACGTAATCGATCAGCTGGTTCGGCAGGTCGTAAGGCAGATCGACGGCCACCTCTACCGCGTCGGGGTCCACGCCGTTCTTCACGGCGGGCGGCGCGAAGCGCGCAAGAATCGACGACCCCGCAATGCGATGCTGCCAGGCCACCGGCTTGCCGTTCGCATCGAGCCCGGCCGAAAGCGTGTCGTAGTAGTACGGGCGATACATGTCGTGCTGGATGTCTTCCTCGCGCGTCCAGACCACCTTCACGGGCGCGTTCACCTGCTTGCCGATCTTGAGCGCCTGCGTGATCGCGTCCACTTCGAGGCGTCGCCCGAAACCGCCACCCAATAGAAAGTTATGCACGACGATCTTTTCGGCAGGCAGCCCCGTGATCTTCACGCCCGCATCCACGGCGCGCGTAGGCACCTGCGTGCCCACCCAGATATCGCAGCCGTCGGGACGCACATGCACCGTGCAGTTGATCGGCTCCATCGTGGCGTGCGCGAGGAACGGCTGCTGGTAGACCGCATCAATGCGCGTCTTCGCTTCGCCGAACGCCTTGCCCACGTCGCCGTCTTTGCGGGCCACCGCGCCGTCGTGTTTCGAGGCATCGGCGAGATCGGCCACGATCTGCTGCATCGAAAGCGTTGCGGCCGGCCCCTCGTTCCATGTAACGACCAGCGCGGAGGCGCCGCGTTTCGCGGCCCACGTGTGGTCACCGATCACGGCCACGGCGTTGTCGATCTTCACGACCTGGCGCACGCCCGGAATCTTCTTCGCGTTCGTGTCGTCGACGGAAGCGACGGTACCGCCGAACACGGGGCTGTTCACGATCGCGGCATAAACCATGTCCGGCAGCCGCACGTCGAAACCGAAGCGCGCCGTGCCGTCCACTTTCTCCGGCGAATCGAGGCGCTTCGTCGGCTTGCCGATCAGCGTGAACTGCTCGGGCTTCTTGAGCGGCACGTCTTGCGGCACGGGCAGCTTCGCCGCGGCATCCACGAGCTGGCCGTAAGCGATGCGCCGGTTCGTTTCCGCGTGCACGACCTCGCCCTTCTCGGCGTGGCACGACGCCGGGTCCACCTGCCACTGCTGCGCGGCGGCCGTCACGAGCAGCACGCGCGCGGTCGCGCCCGCGCGGCGCGCCGGCTCCCACGCATAGCGGATCGAAGTGGAGCCGCCCGTAAGCTGGCCGCCCAGCAGCGGGTCCATGAACAGCTTCTCGTTGGGCGGCGCGTGATCGAGCGTCACGCTTTCGAGCGGTACTTCAAGCTCTTCGGCCATCAGCATCGGAATCGACGTGTAGACGCCCTGGCCCATTTCGACCTTTGGCATGACGAGCGTGACCTGGCCGTTGCGGTCGATCTGGATGAACGCGTTGGGCGCGAATACGCCCGCGGGCGCGGGTTCGCTCGCATCGCCGCCCACCACGGATTTGCGCGCCGCGCCGCCTGTATTGGTGGCTGCAGCGTTGTTCGCCGCTGCTTCGTCGCCGCTCGCCGCCCGCACGCTGAAGCCGAGCAGCAGACCGCCGCCGGCGAGCGCACCAAGCGTCATGCCGGCCTTGAGGAAGGTGCGGCGCGAGAGACCGCGTTCGTGCGGCGCGAGCGGCGCGTCTGCCGCTTCGAATGCTTCGCGCGCGTCGCCTTGTGCGTGCTTGCCTGCTTCGAGGAGTCCGCGCGACATGTCACGCCCCCTTCGCGGCGTGCTTGATCGCCGCGCGAATGCGGTTGTAGGTGCCGCAGCGGCAGATGTTGCCGGCCATCGCGGCGTCGATGTCGGCGTCGCTGGGTGCAGCGTTTTGCGCGAGCAGCGCAGTGGCGGTCATGACCTGACCCGACTGGCAATAGCCGCACTGCACCACATCGACCTCGCGCCATGCCTGCTGGATCTTCTGGCCGGCAGGCGTTGCGCCTACGGCTTCGATGGTCGTGATCTTCTTGTCACGCACCGCGGCGACGGGCAAGACACAGGAGCGCACGGCCGCGCCATCCAGATGCACCGTGCAGGCACCGCACTGTGCAATACCACAGCCGAACTTGGTTCCCGTCAGTCCGACGAGATCGCGCAGCACCCAGAGCAGCGGCATATCGGGCGGAGCGTCCACCGTATGGATCTCGCCGTTGATGTTTAGCGTCGTCATGAACAACTCCGATTGTGGGCTATTGTTTGTGAACACGGGCCAATGAAGCGCCATGCGGATGAACTGTTCTGCATTGCGCACGGATGGCCGATTGAAGACTGAAAGAACGCGATTGCATTGCACGAAAATGCAGTGAATCCGGAGCGAATCGAGAGCGGCAAAAAATTGTAGCCGCTGCCGGCAAGACGCGTCGCCAGACTGCACAATGCCGCATGAGGCATCATGCATTGCATGCCACCCCATCCTCGATACGCAGCAACTGCATTGCAGTGCATCGCATTGCGTCTTCCGACCACCGACAGGAGCCCGACCATGAACGAACAGCGCGCCATCCAGTTCCTCACTGAAGTGCGCAAGCCCCTGCTCGCGCTCCACAAGGCGATACTCGACCACGAACGCGCGTCCTATGAAGCGGAGTACGGCCCCACCACAGCCGCGAGCTTCCTGCAGGTTCTCATCAATGGCGAGGCGTTTCGCTGGATCACGCCGCTCTCTACGGTGATCGCCAATATCGACGAAACGCTGGACGGCAAAGACGCCACCGCCGACGACCGCATCGGCTCCGCACAGGCGGTCAGAGCGCTGTTCGGCAACGAAGGCATGCAGCAGGCGTTTCTGGAGCGGTATCGCGCGTTGCTGCAACAGAGTCCCGGCGTGCTTCACGAGCATGCGCGCGTGGCGCAAGTGCTGCGAACCGTGGAAGCCGCGTAGCGCGCGGACGATTGACGCTCGACCGATTCGTTGCCCTCATCCCATTGCCCTCATCTTTCGCGAGGCATCGTTCATGAAGCCATGGCTGCTCGATCAGCGTTATCTCTTCCAGGGTCAATCCGTACCGTTTCGCGTAAGCGGGAGCGGCAGGTCACTCGTGCTCATCCACGGCACGCCGTTTTCGTCGTGGGTATGGCACCGCGTCGCGCCGTGGCTCGAATCGATCCGCACGGTCTACGTCTATGACCTGCTGGGTTACGGTCAGTCGGAGCAACGCGCGGGGCAGGACGTCTCGCTCGGCGTACAGAACGAACTGCTCGCGCAACTCCTTGCGCACTGGGAACTGGATCGTCCCGATGTGATCGCGCATGACTTCGGCGGCGCCACGGCGCTACGCGCGCATCTCATCAACGGATGCGAGTACCGCAGCCTGACGTTGATCGATCCGGTCGCGGTGGCGCCATGGGGCTCGCCGTTCGTGCGGCACGTGCGCCAGCACGTCGATGCGTTTGCGGGCATGCCGCCGTATATCCACGAAGCCGCCGTCAAGGCCTACGTGCGCGGCGCCGTGGCGCGTGCCATTCCGGACGGCGAGTTGCAGCCCTATGTGACTCCGTGGCTCGGCGAAACGGGCCAGGCCGCCTTCTATCGCCAGATTGCGCAGATGGATCAGCGCTACACGGACGAAGTGGAACCGCGCTACGGCACCATTCGCTGCCCCGTGCAGATTCTTTGGGGCGAAGACGATCAATGGATTCCGCTTGAACGCGGGCGGCATCTCGCGAGCGTGATTCCGTCGGCGCGGTTCCAGGCGGTACCGAACGCAGGACATTTGATGCAGGAAGATGCCCCGGAGGCTATCGTCGCGGCGGCACTCGAATTCCTTCGTTAGAGGCTCAGCAGGGGCTCGGTGGTATGCACGCCAGCCGTTGCCGGCCATGCACGATCGTGCCGTGCAACTTACTGCATACCTACTGCCCTACCTACGCACTACCTACTGCCCTTTGCGCCCGCTTCCGCCCGCCTGCAGGCCAGCCGCAGACGTCAAAGGCTTCGCGCCCGCGTTGAGCTTTCTCCACAGCGTCGTCTTGCTGATGCCCAGCATCGCGCACACCTGTTCGCGATCTCCGTTGCAGGCGTCCAGTGCGGCGCGAATCTCGTCGGCTTCAACGCGCCGGCTGCGTTCGCGCAACGAGAGCGCAGCCGACTCCGGTGCGCTGCCCTCCGTATCGGCGACTGCAGCCTCCGCCGGCTCGTTGTCAAACAGCTCGGGGGCAATCGAGTGCAACACCTCATACGTCAGCGTTGCGCCCGGGTCCGTTGAATCGGCCAGTTCCACCGCTGCACGCTCGATCACGTTCTGCAACTCGCGCACATTGCCGGGCCACCTGTGGCGGCACAGCGGTTCAGCTGCCGGCGCGAGCATCGCCGCGGCATCCGTCAGGCTGGTCACGCGCGGCGCGAGCCGTGCTTCGCGGCGCGCCGCGGCCAGTAGCAGTTCTGCCGCGAGCGGCATGATGTCCGCCGTGCGTTCGCGCAGCGGCGGCAGCGCGATGTTCAGGATGTTGAGACGGTAGTAGAGATCGGCGCGGAACTCGCCGGTCTCGATGGCATCCGTGAGCGCGCGGTGCGTCGCAGCCACGATGCGCACGTCCACGCGTGTCGGCTCCGTTGCGCCGAGGCGAATCACCTCGCGCTCCTGCAGCACGCGCAGCAGCCGGCTCTGCAGGGGCAACGGCATCTCGCCGATCTCGTCGAGAAACAGCGTGCCGCGATGCGCCGCTTCGATCAGGCCAGCTTTGCCGCCGCGCCGCGCGCCGGTAAACGCGCCCTCCTCGTAGCCGAACAGTTCGCTTTCGAGCAGCGCCTCGGGGAATGCTCCGCAGTTGATTGCGACGAACGGAAAGTCGCGGCGGCCGCTCGCGCGGTGCAGCCCCTGGGCCACCATTTCCTTGCCTGTGCCGCTCTCGCCGCGAATCAGGACGGTGGCGTCCGAGGCCGCGTAGCGCAGCGCAAGCTGTCGCGCGCGTTGCATCGCGGGCGATTCGCCGACCAGATCGTCCAGCCGGTAGCGCGCCACGAACTGCGGCGCGCGCTGACGCGAGCGCAGCGTGCGATCGAGCCGCTCCACGGCACGTGACTCCTGGAAGGTCAGCACGGTGCCGGTCGTCACGCCCTTGTCGACAATCGGTCCGCGATGCAGGACGTAGCTCGAGCCGCGCACCGTTTCCAGAGACTCGCCCTGCCCGTCGGGTCCGAACACGGTCATGTCGCGCACGGTCGCGGCCACGTCGGGCGCGAGGTCGGCGAACCGGCGCCCCGCACAGACATTCGGGTCGATGCCGAGCACATTAGCGAGGCGCTGGTTGATGGCCTCCACGCGGCCGGCGGCATCGAGTGCCACCACGCCGTCGCGCAGATGCTGGAGCACGTTGTCGAGCCGCTGCCGCCGCACGCCTTCGCGCCACGTGGCCTGGGCGACGTCGAGCGCGTTGTCGAATGCGGCCTGCACCGAGGCGCGCGAGTAGAGGAACACGGCAGCCAGCCCCGCGCGCGCCGCCAGATCCGTCACGAGCCCGGGGCCCACGATCGTGCCCACGCCGCGGTCGCGCAGGTCCAGCACGCAGGTCTCCGCGTCCTGGGCGGACTGGTACGACGCGAACACGACGTCGATGCCGTACGCGGCCACGAAACGGCGCACTTCGGGCGGCGTTTCGCCATATGTCACCAGCGCGACGGACGACGACGCATCGCGCCGCGCCCTTGCCAGCGCGTGCATCACATCGAAGCCGGTGGGCATGACGAGCACCACCGGTACATCGATGCGCGCCTTCAGATAGGTGCCGTTCGAACCGGCTGCCACCACCACGTCGGGCCGGTTCGCGCCGGCCGCGGCAATTTCGTTGGCAGCGTCTTCGTAACCGCGCGAGACGATGCGCAGGTCGGCGCGCTCGATGTATTCCGACGCGATGTCGCGGAACAGGTCACGCAGGCGGCTGATGCCGATGGCCCACACGCGCGGTCGCGGGCCGGGTTCGGGAAGGCGATTCATGAGGATAGGAACGTTGACGGCAAGGTGCTGCCGGGATGGCAGAGGATCCAGCCTCATTATGGACTACGTGTTGCGTTTTTGAAATTCTATATTCCACATATGAAACCACGGCCTGTGCCGGCTCGCATGCCTCTTCGAGCAGTTTCCCACCGAATCAACAGGTTATCGCCCGGGATAGGGCTCGGCCCGCTATTGGCCCGGTCCTTGCAGTACTTGGGCAGCCGGAACCGGCTCGTACGGCTTGCTCTTCTGCGCCGAGGCCGGTTCCCTCCGCTCATTCCTCATTGCGCGCCGACGCGCCGCCCCCAAGGAGACGAACCATGAACAACGCATCCCTCGCCAGCGCGGGCGCCCGCTTCCGCGCGGTCGTCGCGACCGAGCAGCCGCTGCAGGTGGTCGGCGCGATCACCGCCTACGCCGCAAAAATGGCCGAAGCGGTAGGCTTCAAAGCCCTCTATCTCTCGGGCGGCGGCGTTGCGGCCAACTCGCTCGGCGTACCCGATCTGGGCATCAGCACGATGGACGACGTGCTCATCGACGCTCGCCGCATCACGGACGCCACACCGCTGCCGCTCCTCGTCGACATCGACACGGGCTGGGGCGGCGCCTTCAACATCGCGCGCACCGTCCGCTCGTTCATCAAGGCCGGCGTAGCCGCCGTTCACCTCGAAGATCAGGTCGGGCAGAAGCGCTGCGGCCACCGCCCGGGCAAGGAATGCGTGCCCAAGGAAGAGATGGTGGACCGCGTGAAAGCCGCCGTGGACGCCCGCACCGACGACCAGTTCGTCATCATGGCCCGCACCGATGCAGCCGCCGCCGAAGGGCTGGATGCGGCCATTGAGCGCGCCGTTGCATACGTGGAAGCCGGCGCGGATATGATCTTTCCGGAAGCGATGAAAACGCTCGAGGACTACCGCCGCTTCAAGGCCGCCGTGAAGGTACCGATTCTCGCCAACCTCACGGAATTCGGCAGCACGCCCTTCTTCACCGTGGACGAACTGCGCGACGCGAACGTCGATATCGCGCTCTATTGTTGCGGCGCGTATCGCGCCATGAATGCAGCGGCGCTGAACTTCTACGAAACCGTGAAGCGCGACGGCACGCAAAAAGCCGCGGTGCCGACGATGCAGACGCGCGAGGATCTCTACCGCTATCTCGGCTATCACGCGTACGAGCAGAAGCTCGACGCGCTGTTTGCCGGCAAAAAGTAACCCCCATACAAAGACTGAGGACGACACCATGAGCGAAGCAGACAACACCACCGCAACCGCCAGCGGCTTCAAGCCCAAGAAATCCGTCGCACTTTCGGGCGTGACCGCCGGCAATACCGCCCTGTGCACCGTGGGCCGCACCGGCAACGACCTGCACTACCGCGGCTACGACATCCTCGACATCGCCGGCGCCTGCGAATTCGAGGAAGTCGCCCACCTGCTCGTGCACGGCAAGCTGCCCAACGCCGCCGAGCTCGCCGCCTACAAGACCAAACTCAAGGCCCTGCGCGGCCTGCCCGCCAACCTGAAGGCCGCGCTCGAGTGGATTCCCGCCTCCGCGCATCCGATGGACGTCATGCGCACCGGCGTCTCCGTGCTCGGCACCGTGCTGCCCGAGAAGGACGACCACAACGTGCCTGGCGCGCGCGACATCGCCGACCGCCTGATGGCCTCGCTCGGCTCCATGCTGCTGTACTGGTACCACTATTCGCACAACGGCCGGCGCATCGAGGTGGAAACCGACGACGACTCCATCGGCGGCCACTTCCTGCACCTGCTGCACGGCACCGCGCCGCGCAAGTCGTGGGTCGACGCGATGCACGTGTCGCTCAACCTCTACGCCGAGCACGAGTTCAACGCCTCCACGTTCACGGGCCGCGTGATCGCGGGCACGGGCTCGGACCTGTACTCGGCCATCACGGGCGCCATCGGTGCGCTGCGCGGGCCGAAGCACGGCGGCGCCAACGAGGTCGCCTACGAGATCCAGTCGCGCTACCAGACGCCCGACGAGGCCGAGGCGGACATCCGCCAGCGCGTAGCGAACCGCGAAGTGGTGATCGGCTTCGGTCACCCGGTCTACACGATCTCGGACCCGCGCAACAAGGTCATCAAGGACGTCGCGAAAAAGCTCTCGAAGGAAGCCGGCGACATGAAGCTCTTTAACATCGCCGAGCGGCTCGAAAGCGTGATGTGGGACGCCAAGAAGATGTTCCCCAACCTCGACTGGTTCAGCGCGGTCTCGTATCACATGATGGGCGTGCCCACGGCCATGTTCACGCCGCTCTTCGTGATCTCGCGCACCTCGGGCTGGAGCGCGCACATCATCGAACAGCGCATCGACAACAAGATCATCCGCCCCAGCGCGAATTACACGGGGCCGGAGAACCTCAAGTTCGTGCCCATCGAGAAACGCTGAGACGCCTTGCGAGCGGCGGTGTAACGTACTCCGTTACCACGCCGCTCGCCTGTGCATTGATTGTGCGACGAGGTGGGTTCCGCCGCACCTCGTCCGATCAGCCGATTGACCCGCCGCGCCCCTGCCCCCGATCATGACGACCATTTCCGCCCCCGCAATGCCATGAATACCGCTTATCGCAAACCCCTGCCCGGCACCCGGCTGGACTACTTCGATGCGCGCGCCGCCGTCGAGGCGATCCAGCCCGGCGCGTGGGACACGCTGCCCTATACCTCGCGTGTGCTCGCCGAAAACCTCGTGCGCCGCTGCGACCCCGCCACGCTCACTGAATCGCTGAAACAGTTGATCGAGCGCCGCCGCGATCGCGACTTTCCGTGGTTCCCGGCGCGCGTGGTCTGTCACGACATTCTGGGTCAGACCGCACTCGTCGATCTGGCGGGCCTGCGCGATGCCATCGCCTCGCAGGGTGGCGACCCGGCTCAGGTGAACCCGGTCGTACCGGTGCAGCTGATCGTCGATCACTCGCTGGCCGTGGAATGCGCGGGCTTCGACCCTGACGCGTTCGCGAAAAACCGCGCGATTGAAGATCGCCGCAACGAAGACCGCTTCGACTTCATCAACTGGACGAAACGGGCCTTCCGCAACGTCGACGTGATTCCGCCGGGCAACGGGATCATGCATCAGATCAATCTGGAGAAGATGTCGCCGGTGGTCCAGGTGAGCGACGGCGTGGCCTACCCCGACACCTGCGTCGGCACCGACAGCCACACGCCGCACGTCGATGCGCTGGGCGTGATCGCCATCGGCGTGGGCGGGCTGGAGGCCGAGAACGTGATGCTGGGCCGCGCGTCGTGGATGCGGCTGCCCGACATCGTCGGCGTCGAGCTGACAGGCCGTCGGCAACCCGGCATCACGGCCACCGACATCGTGCTCGCGCTCACCGAATTCCTGCGCAAGGAAAAGGTGGTTGGCGCGTATCTGGAGTTCCGCGGCGAAGGCGCCTCGACGCTCACGCTCGGCGACCGCGCGACCATCTCCAACATGGCGCCCGAATACGGCGCCACGGCGGCGATGTTCTTCATCGACAGCCAGACCCTCGACTATCTGCGCCTGACGGGCCGCGACGACGCCCAGGTGCAGCTCGTCGAGACCTACGCGAAAGCCGCGGGCCTGTGGGCCGATTCGCTTGCCCACGCGCAGTACGAGCGCGTGCTGAAGTTCGATCTTTCGAGCGTGGTGCGCAACATGGCGGGGCCGTCGAACCCGCACCGGCGCCTGCCCACGTCGGCGCTCGCCGAGCGCGGCATCGCGGGCAAATGGGAAAACGTGCCGGGCCAGATGCCCGATGGCGCCGTGATCATCGCCGCGATCACCAGCTGCACGAACACCAGCAATCCGCGCAACGTGATTGCCGCTGCGCTGCTCGCGCGTAACGCGAACGCTCGCGGGCTCACGCGCAAGCCGTGGGTCAAGAGTTCGCTCGCGCCGGGATCGAAGGCGGTCGAGCTTTATCTGGAAGACGCCGGGCTCCTGCCGGACCTCGAAAAGCTCGGCTTCGGCATCGTGGCGTTCGCATGCACGACGTGCAACGGCATGTCGGGCGCGCTCGATCCCGTCATCCAGAAAGAGATCGTGGAGCGCGACCTGTACGCCACCGCGGTACTCTCCGGCAACCGCAACTTCGACGGCCGCATTCATCCGTACGCGAAGCAGGCGTTCCTCGCCTCGCCTCCGCTCGTGGTGGCCTACGCGATTGCGGGCACGATCCGCTTCGACATCGAGCGCGACGTGCTCGGCACCGGTCCGCAGGGCGAGCCGGTCTATCTCAAGGACATCTGGCCGTCCGACGAAGAGATCGATGCGATCGTCGCGCAGAGCGTGAAGCCCGAGCAGTTCCGCCGCGTCTACGAACCCATGTTCGCCGCCACCGCCGCAAGCGCCGAGCCGATCAGCCCGCTCTACGACTGGCGTCCGCAAAGCACGTACATCCGCCGGCCGCCTTACTGGGAAGGCGCGCTTGCCGGCGTGCGCACGCTGCAAGGGCTGCGGCCGCTCGCCGTGCTCGGCGACAACATCACGACAGACCACCTGTCGCCCTCGAACGCGATTCTCGCCAACAGCGCCGCGGGCGAATACCTCACGAAAATGGGCCTGCCCGAAGAGGACTTCAATTCGTACGCGACGCACCGCGGCGACCACCTCACAGCGCAGCGCGCGACGTTTGCGAACCCCACGCTCGTCAACGAAATGGCCGTGGTGGACGGCAGCGTGAAAAAGGGATCGCTCGCGCGCATCGAGCCGGAAGGCAAGGTCGTGCGGATGTGGGAAGCCATCGAGACCTACATGGAGCGCCGGCAGCCGCTCATCATCGTGGCGGGCGCGGACTACGGCCAGGGCTCGTCGCGCGACTGGGCTGCGAAAGGCGTGCGGCTGGCGGGCGTGGAAGCGATCGTGGCCGAGGGCTTCGAGCGTATTCACCGCACCAACCTGATCGGCATGGGCGTGCTGCCGCTCGAGTTCAAGGCCGGCGTGAACCGGCAAACGCTCGGCATCGACGGCACTGAAACGTTCGACGTGATCGGCGAGCGCAAGCCGCGCGCGGATCTCACGCTCGTCATTCATCGCCGCAATGGCGAGCGCGTCGAAGTGCCCGTCACCTGCCGGCTCGATACGGCCGAGGAAGTGTCGATCTACGATGCGGGCGGCGTGCTGCAACGCTTTGCGCAGGACTTCCTCGCGCAGTCGAAAGCGGCGGTCTGAACGAGACGGAAAAAAGGGAAACGACATCACCATGGCTCATCTGCCCCAGATCCGCATTCCCGCCACGTACATGCGCGGCGGCACCAGCAAAGGCGTGTTCTTTCGCCTCGAAGACCTGCCCGAAGCCGCCCGCGTGCCGGGCGCGGCACGCGACGCGCTGCTGTTGCGCGTGATCGGCAGCCCCGACCCGTACGGCAAGCAGATCGACGGCATGGGCGGTGCGACGTCGAGCACCAGCAAAACCGTGATCGTGGCGAAGAGCAGTCGGCCCGATCACGACGTGGATTACCTGTTCGGCCAGGTTGCCATCGACCGCGCGTTCGTCGACTGGAGCGGCAACTGCGGCAATCTTTCGGCCGCCGTGGGTCCGTTCGCGATTGCGAACGGACTCATCGATTCGAGCCGCATTCCGCATGACGGCGTGGCGGTCGTGCGCATCTGGCAAGCCAACATCGGCAAGACCATCGTCGCGCACGTGCCCATGACGGCAGGCGCCGTGCAGGAGACCGGCGACTTCGAACTGGACGGCGTGACGTTCCCCGCGGCCGAGGTCCAGCTCGAATTCATGGACCCGGCTGCCGAGGAAGAAGGCGCCGGCGGCGCGATGTTCCCCACCGGCCACCTCGTGGACGACCTCGAGGTGCCGGGCGTCGGCACGCTCAAGGCGACCATGATCAATGCCGGCATTCCGACCATCTTCGTCAATGCCGAGGCGATCGGCTACACGGGCACCGAGTTGCAGGACGCCATCAACGGCGACCCGAAGGCCCTCGCAATGTTCGAGACGATCCGCGCGCACGGCGCGCTGCGCATGGGTCTCATCAAGCAACTGGACGAGATCGCCACGCGTCAGCACACGCCGAAAGTGGCGTTCGTGGCGAAGCCGGCGGACTACGTGGCGTCGAGCGGCAAACGCGTCGCGGCAGGCGACGTCGATCTGCTGGTGCGGGCGCTCTCAATGGGCAAACTGCACCACGCGATGATGGGTACGGCTGCCGTGGCTATCGGCACGGCAGCTGCGATTCCTGGCACGCTCGTGAATCTGGCGGCGGGCGGCGGCCCGCGCGAGGCGGTGCGCTTCGGTCACCCGTCCGGCACCTTGCGCGTTGGAGCGGAAGCGACGCAGATCGACGGCGAGTGGAAAGTCACCAAGGCGGTGATGAGCCGCAGCGCCCGCGTGCTGATGGAGGGTTGGGTGCGGGTGCCGGGGCCAGACGCTACGGTGTAGGGCGCAGTTTTCACGCAGCGCACGGCGAGCTTTCGGGCTCGCCCTGGTTCGGATTGCCGGGCATCGCGTGCGCGCTGCACTGGGCGCTTTTCGCGTTCGACGTGCGACAAAATTTCCACTGCGAGTGGGACGCTAATACGGCCGGCGGAATCGATACGAAACCAACGCGCGAATGCTCTATTTTCCGCGTAACCGCTGAACGCTCACTCCATTTGGAGCTGCAAGCGGTCGCTTGGGCGACGCACTTCGTTGCACAACTCCAGAGGCAACTATGTCAGGGGACCATTCACCCGTTCTGACTACGCAAATACGCCATCGGGTCCACCGGCTTGCCATCTCGACGCACTTCGAACAGCACGGCGGCGCGTGAGCGGTTGTCGGCCCCCATCTCGGCGATCTGCTGGCCCTGGCGCACGATGTCGCCCGTCTTCACGAGCAGCCGGCGGCTATGGGAGTAAGCCGTCAGAAAGTCCTTGTTGTGCTGGACGATGATGAGACTGCCGTATTCGTTGAGACCGGTGCCCGCGAACATCACCTTGCCGTCGGCGGCAGCACGCACGGGATCGCCTTCCTTGCCGCCGATCTCGATGCCCCGGTTCTCGCCGGGCTGGAACGACTCCACCACCTGCCCCTGTGCAGGCCACGCGAGCGACACGGCCGAGGCGTGACGCGAAATCGCTGAAGCAACACCGTGCGTATCCACGCCGCCCTTCGCCTGAACCGGTACGGTCCGGCGCGACACGATACGCAGCGTCTGGCCAGGCTTGATGCGGCTGGACGGCTTCAGCCGGTTCCACGCTGCGAGGTCTTTCACGGGACATCCATGGCTCTGCGCAACACGCTGCAAGGTGTCACCGCGACGCACCTTGTAGAAAACCGTCTTCGTCACAACGGTTGTCGCGCCTGCACCGGCCGCCCCCTGGCCTGCGTCCGCGGCAGCATCCGACGTCGTCGCACCGGGTGTTGCACCCGTGCCCGACGCCACCGGATCCGGCACCACGGTGGGCTGCTCGGGATTCGCCGCGCACCCGGCCAGCACGACCGCTACCCATACGCCGGCCAGGCCCGCTCTCGTCCGGTAGAAACTGTTGAAACGACTTCTCGCCATCTCTCGCTTGACTCCTGCTCGAAATGTCCGCAGTTGCCACGCCTTCTGGACGCGGCGCCCGCACCCGCTGTCTCGCTATGCAAGAAATGCGGCGCTTCTGCTGTCAAAATTGCACAAAATGGCCTGATATGACCCCAAAGTTACGCAACATTGTAAAATGCACATGACAGTCGACGGGGCGTTTCAAACACTCTGATACAAATGTTTATCGACCCTGATCAAGCTGAATGCGCTTTCTGAGCGGCTCGGCATCGTCGGAAAAGGCGCGCCCTATAACGCGATATAACGCGACATAACGGCAAAGGGTGGCGCAACTTGAGGCTGGAGCGTCGTTCGGGAGAGGCGTTTCAAACGACATATGCCGACGGCGGAATTGCTTCCCGCGCGGGAAACGAAAAACCCGCTGCCGCACGGCCTGCAAGGCAAGCCGGCAAACAACGGGCCAGGTACGAACAGGGGCGCGGCGCGCCTACCGCGCGCCGGAACAGCACCCTTTGGATTTAGAACTTGTGGCGGATCGCCGCGCGGAACGCGAACTGATGCTGCGACGACGACACGCCGGCCGAACCCGGAATATAGGCGTCGTCGAGGATCGTGCCGGTCCGGTCGCCAGCCACCTTCTGGTAGGCGCCCTGCAGATAGACGTCGGTGCGCTTCGACAGGTTGTAGTCCGCCATCAGGCCGAACGTGTGGTACTTGGGCTCGGGGTTGCCCGTCGAGGCATCGAACTTCGACAGCGTGTAGACGTACTGCGCGCCCACGAAGAACGACGGCGTCAGCTGGTACTTGCCGTTCACTTCGAAGTTCTGGTACTTGAGCGACGACGGGTTCTCGCCCGACGGCAACGCAATCGAGCCGACGTAGGCCGAACTGACCGGTTGCGTCACGTTGGTGTTCGTGTACGCGAAGCCGACCGTCGCGGGCCCGAACGTGTAGTTGACGCCACCGCCGAAGATGCGCAGGCGCCTCGAGTCGAAGTTCTCGTCGTCGCCGGGGCCGGCAATCGCGCCGCCCGACGTCGTGCCCGGATTGTTGGCCTGCAGGTAGGCGGCCGCAACGAGCAGGCCGCCGTTCGCGTACTGAGCCCCCAGGCTGTACTGGCGATTGTTCGCGAAGTTCGTCGAGTTGCTGAAGCTGTACGTGCCGCCGAACTGGAAGCCGGAGATGTCCGGGCTCGCGTACTTGACGGTGTTGTTGACGCGGAACGAGTTGTCCGTGTTGTCGTTGTCGTACGGGTGCGAGAGCAGGTAGCCGCCCCAGTTGCCGTTTGCCGTGGTCTGCGCAAGGTAATCGACCAGCGAGTCGTACTGGCGGCCCAGCGTGACCGTACCGTACTGGCTGGAGGTCAGGCCGACGAAGGCCTGGCGCCCGAACATCCGGCCGCCCTGGCCGAGACGGCCCGAGTTCACGTCAAACCCGTTTTCCAGCGTGAAGATCGCCTTGAGGCCGCCGCCCAGATCTTCCGCGCCCTTCAGGCCCCATCGGCTGCCCTGGGCATAGCCGCTCTCGAGCTGATACGCCGAGTGGCCGCCCGAGTTGCTCGTGTAATTGAAGCCTTCGTCGATCACCCCGTACAGCGTCACGCTGCTCTGGGCAAATGCGGGCGCCGCGAAAGCGGCGAAGGCAGTGGATACGGCAAGCGCGATGACCTGTTTTTTCATGGATATCTCCGTTCCCTTTTGCTATTGGTTCTGACGTACTGCTTTCAGAAACTTGTTGTCTTTATGTCGCCCGCCGGGCCGTCTTGAAGCGGCCATCAAACCGGGCGAGATAGCGGAAATGATCGTTGCACGCCGAATTGGGCTCGTCTATTAGCGGGCGCTGCCCGTGACGAAATCGTTGCTAAATGCCCACGCCCGGTGCATCAATCCGGCAGATTGACTGTCTGCCCTGTTTCGGCCGCGGTTCGGCCGCATGTCGGGCGCATGTCGGGCGCAGTTCGGCGGGATGCTGGGCAACCTCAACCATTCGTAACATCAAGACGGCCATTCCTCTCACCTTTTACGGAACTCTGCACGCACCCCAGGGTCATCCCTAATCTTCGGGGTCGTCCCATGCGGATGGCGCCGTCCGTCGCCGTGCCGTCGAACCGCGTTCTTGCATCCCCTTTCGCCGGCATCGCTTCCGCTTTCTCTCGCGTGACGTCCGGCTGTCTGCGTCGCGCACGTTGCTGTTGCCCTGAATGCCCATGCAAGCTTCCGCGTCTTCGCGCCTTGTCGAACTGGATTTTTTCCGCGGGCTCGTACTGCTCGTGATCGTCGTCGACCATATCGGCGGCAGCATCCTCTCGCGGTTCACGCTGCACGCCTATGCCCTGTGCGATGCCGCCGAAGTGTTCGTGTTTCTCGGCGGCTACGCGACGGCCGTGGCCTATGGCGCGCTTGTGGCGCGCCGCACCGAGTCCGCGGCGCGCCAGCGTTTCCTGCGCCGCGCGTTCGAGATCTATCGCGCGTTTCTCGTCACAGCCGCGCTCATGCTGGTGGTCTCGGCCGTGATGCTGATGCTCGGCATCGACGCGCCCAACGTAACCACCGCCGACATCGAGGAACTCGCCGCCACGCCGCTCTCCGCACTGGCCGACATCCTGCTGATGCGCCGTCAGCCCTACCTCGCGGGCGTGCTGCCCATGTACGCGCTGTTCGCGCTCGCCGTTCCCGCGATGCTGCCGCTCGCCCGGCGCCGGCCGGTGGTGCTGCTCGTGGGCAGCATCGTGCTGTGGGCCGCGGCGCCTTACGCGGCGGACTGGCTGCCTCACGCCGAAGACGTCCAATGGGACTTCAATCCACTCGCCTGGCAACTGCTCTTCGTGCTGGGCGTGCTCGCGAAGTGCCAGCCCATCTATCAGCGCGTGAGCGCCCATCGTCTGGGCTGGCTCGTCACCGTGGCCGCGGGCGTGGCGTTCGTGGTTGCCGCCTGGTACCGGCTCGGCGTGGAGACCACCCCGCCCGACGGCAGCTTCAAGCAGAACCTGGCGTGGTTCCGCCTCGGCAACTTCATCGCGATTGCCTGGCTCGCGGCAGGACTTGTCGAAGCCGGCTGGGTCAGGAAGGTGGCGCGGGCGTTACCGTGGATCGGCCTCGTGGGGCGCAAAGGCCTGCTGTGCTTCGTGTGCGGCACGGCGATTTCGCTCGTGGTCGACTCGCTGCTCTTCAAGCTCACGGAGGGCTACCTCAACTACCCGCTGGGCCTTGCCGCCGATGCCATCGCCATCGGCACGCTGCTTCTCGTCGCGAAGAGTTCGGAGCCGATCACGCGTGTGCTCACGGTGCGGGTGAAGACGACGGCATAGCGACGGCTGACGCGATTCATCCGGCGCCGTGGCCGGAATAGCGAACGCCGCAGGCTAGTTACGCGACGGCCTGCCCGCGGCCGCCTGCTAGCATGGAGGCCCACACAGCGCGAGCCCTGCGCGGCTTTTCTTGCCCTTGCCTTCGATGCGCCGACTTCTCCGTCCTGTCTTTCGGTCCGTTCTGCTGTCTGTTGTGCTTTCCCTGGGCGCCGCTGCGGCCATGCAGGCTACGTCCGCGCAGGCCAGCACAGTATCGACCGCGACCTTCTACTCGCCCGCGCTGGCACGCGACTGGTCGTACGTCGTCTATCTGCCGACGGGGTACCGCAACGACGCGGGCCACTACCCCGTGCTCTATCTGCTGCATGGGAACAACGGCAACGCGATGGACTGGGTCACCCAGGGCCGGCTGCAGGCCACGGCGGACGCGCTGATCGAGCGCCACGCCATTGTGCCGGTGGTGATCGTGATGCCGCAGGGCGGCACGGACTGGTACGTGGACCGCAAGGAAAAAATCGAAAGCGCGTTCTTCGACGACCTGCTGCCCGAGATCGAGCGGCGCTACGCGGTGTCGAACCAGCGCAACGGGCGCGCCATCGGCGGGGTGTCGATGGGCGGCTTCGGCGCGCTGCGCTATACCCTGGAGCAGCCCGAGCGCTTCTGCGGCGCGCTGCTGCTGTCTCCCGCGGTCTATTCGAACGAGCCGCCGCTCTCGTCGGCCGCGCGCTATGTCGGCGTGTTCGGCGACCGGCAGTTCGACCCGCACATCTGGCACGCGCTCAACTACCCGGCGCTGTGGCAGGCCTATATGGCGAAGCCGTGGCACGTGCCGATGTTCATCGCCTCAGGCGACGGCGATCTCGTGATCCAGGCGGAGGCGTCGCAGCTGTACACGCGGCTGCGGCTCGCGAACAATCCGGCGGCCCTGAGGATTGTCGATGGCGGGCATACCTGGAACGTGTGGCGCGATCTGTTGCCGGCGGCGCTCACCTATACGCTCGACTGCGTGCGCTGAAGGCGCCGGCCATATCGCGGCGCAGCGGCGCAGCAGCCCGGCGGCGGTGAGGAGCGCAGGCGGCCAGTGCCGAAAAATCCCGGCCGCCCTGCCCACCCTGCCCGCTATACCAGCCCCACCCGAGCCTCACCACCTCACCGCCTCGCCGCCGTCTCGCCGCTGCCCGGCTGCAGCCACTCGTCCCACAGCACCATGAGGATGGTCATGAGCGCCGGCCCGATGAAGATACCCAGCAGCCCGAACGTCCCCGCCCCGCCCAGAATGCCGAACAGCACCAGCAGGAACGGCAGGCGCGAGGAGTTGCCGATCAGGACGGGCCGCACGAAATGGTCGGCCACGAAGGTGATGACGAAACCGGCGGCGGCAAGCGCGAACGCGGCCACCGTCGCACCCGGCACGAGGGCCAGCCACAGCGCCACGCCGCAGAACACGATGGGCGCGCAGAACGGGAGCATCGCGGCGACCGCGGTTACGGCGCCGAGCAGCGCCGCGTGCGGCACCCCGGCCATCGCGTAGCCGGCGCCGAGCAGCACGCCTTCACCCAGTCCAACCACCACGAGCCCGCTCACCGTCCCGCGCACCGCGGCGCCCATGCGTTGCGCGAGTTCGACGCCGCGCTGGCCGAAAGCGCGTTCGGCGCCGCGCAGGAGCGTGCCCGAGAGGCGCGGCCCCGCCTGGAAGATCACAAACACGGTCAGCAGCGTAAAGACGAAATGCAACAGCGCGTGGGCCGCGCGCAGCCCGAAGCGCTGGCCGAACGCCACCACGGCGTTGCCGTGCAGATCCTTCATGGCGGGCGACGCGCCGAGCGGCTGGGCGAGATTGGCCTGCCACCAGTCGGTCAGCTGGCGGCCGCCGAACGGCAGGTGCGTCACGAAATCCGGCACCGGCACGCCCGTTTCCTGCACGCTACGAACCCAGCCGATCAGGCTATGCGCCTCGCCGGCCGCCTGCGCAATGCCCAACGCCACCGGCAAAAGCACGAGCAGGCCGACGGCGAGCGTCAGCAGCGCCGCGATCAGCGTCGTGCGTCCCTTGAACCAGCGGCGGCTTTCGATGCCGCGAAAGGCCGGCCACAAAGCGATGGCGATGACACCCGCCCAGGCCACGGCGGGAATGAACTCGCGGACCATCCACAGCGCGAGGAGCACCAGCGCCGTATAGAGGACAGCGGCCGCGGCGCGCTGGGTCTGTTGCTGGGTGGTGAGTTTGGGAGCAGGCGAATGCGGGTTCATGTAACCTCGGGCACCGGGCGGCAGAGCGGCGCCTGCACACGCGCGGGCCGCCCGACCGCCAAAAGCCTCAATCTTAAGACAAGGCGCACCGTGCCCCGCCATGAGGCATCCGACGCGGGCGGACAGCCGCAACTGAGCGCAAGACACCGCAAAGATTGGGTCCAGGTCGTCGCGCGTAGGACAACACTGCGTTGCAAAAATGTTAGATATCGCAGCCGACGCCCGCGGAACCCCATTCGTTCGGCCTTCGCGCGATACCTCCGCGCATTGTTGCGTCTCGCGGAATGGTGTTTCAACCGCGACACAATGGCACTTGCTGCGCCGCAGGTCTACATTCGGCACACCTCTTCCTGGAGCCGACAATGAAGACCAGATTGTCCCTGCTTGCTCTTGACGGCGCGAACGGCGAACGGATCGAAATTCTCGAACAGTCCGACACGACGCTGGTGATCCGCTGGGTGGAACCCGGCCGATGTCACTACGGCGAACAGCGCTGGCGCCGCCGCTCGGCACACACCTCGGGGACATGCGCAGTCACGCGCCGCAAGATCCGCCGCGGCGACGCCGTTTTCAAGCCGGCCGAGCGGCCGGCTCCGCTGAATGCATCGGTGATGATCGCCGCCGAGGTATTCGGCAGCCTCGCCACGGCCGAGTAGTGGCGGCCGGAACAGTCGCAGCGAGGCACTCGAATAGTCGGCCGCGCGGGTAGCCCACCAGCCAGCCAACGCTGGAACACGGCGCAGGACGCGCGGTGCGGGCCACCGCCGAACCAGCCGTCCAGCCGCTCAAGGCCCTCAAGGCGCTCGATACGCTCAAGGCCGGCCCAAGCCCTCCGGCATCTACGCCGCCAGCGGCGCAGCCACTTCACGGGCTGCTGCGCCCATCGGCAGCGGCATGGCCTGCCCCTCGTCGCGAACCGGCTTCGCGGGCTTGCCCGCCCGCGACGGCGGCTGGCAGATCGCACAGGCTTTGTTGCGCCGCAGTTCGTATTTGTGGCCGATGAATTTGCCGCTGCAGCGCGAACACTGCGTCATTTCCAGAAGGCCGCCGTTGAAGAAGCGCACGAGCGTCCAGGCGCGCGTGAGGTCGAGCTGCGGTTCGAGCCCGGCATGCGTGCAGTGCTCGCGATAGAGCCGGTACCCCTTCGTGAGCGCATCCAGATGCGAGCACTTCGCCTCGTTCTTGAGAAACACGTAGGTGTTGTAGAAGAGCGAGGCGTGGATGTTCGCCATCCATGTCATGTACCAGTCCGCCGACGACGGCAGCATCCCTTTCGGCGGCGACTCGCCCTTCACTTCCCGATACAGCCTGACGAGGCGGTCGCGCGGCAGCGCGAGTTCGCTTTCGAGCACCTGCATGCGCGCGCCCAGCTCGATCAATGCAATGGCGCGCAGGACTTCCTGGGCGTCTTCCGTCAGGCTTCTCGTGGGCATGGTGCTTCCTGGGTTCGGTGAGTGGCGTGAAACGAGCAACGTGAAATGAACGACGTAAAACAGGCAACGCGAAGGGCGCGCCGATCAGGCGAACTGTTCGGCCGGCCGGCCCGACAGCAGGACAGCCGTGTGGGTTTGCGCAAAGCCGGCGGTCTTGTCCTGTGACATCAGCGCGCCAAGCATCGCGTGGTCGTTGAAACGGAAGAAGCACAACAGCTGGTCGCAGGCCGCGAGCTTCACCGTCTGCGCGAGCGACAGGCCCGAAAGCAGGTCGGCGAGCGGCTCCGAAAGGCCGAGGCGGAACATGCCCGCCGGGCGGTCTTCGCGCAGCAGGCGCTGGGCGAGCATCAGATAAGACAGATTGATTTCGCGGATCGATTCCAGCGCGTCGCAGCTCTTCATGGCCATTCCTGGTGAGGTGGGTCCGGATTGAAACGTGGGTTGAAACGTGGGTTGAAACTTCGGTCCTGACTTCGATTCGCACTGCCTATGCCGCTAAACCGGCGACTAGGCAGCGACTCAGGCAGCAACTAAGCAGCAACTAAGCAGCGACTAAGCAGCAACTAAGCGGCAACTCAGGCAGCGACTGCAACCAGCAGCTCAGCCTCAGCCGCCGTGTTGCTTCAAACAGCATGGACGCTCGCCACACCCGACGCAATGAGGCTTCGCGCCAGTTCGCGCAGCAGATGCTGCGTCAGGGCGCCTGCGCCACCTTCGGCGAGGCGAAGCAGTTCGATCAGGTCCTGGGCGGTGCGGCTCATGAGCGTCTCCTGGTAGCCTGGCCCCGTCGTAACACCTACCTTGGGGCCGGCTCGTATCCCCGGCAAACGTGAATTTCTTGTGACGGAAGTATTGTTCAGCGCTAAGGCGAGCGAAATCAGCGGCGCCTGAAGATGGCGTAGTCACGTCCACCGTGCTGTCAGCGTTTTCCTACGCGTGCAAGGCGAGCGGGCTACAGGTGATGGGTTTCAAACGCAGGTATGGCAAGGGTTGCCGGATGGACCGCTGCGCAAGGGGTGAAAAGCAGGCGCTCGGCGGGCGAAAGTGGGGGCGCGAAGCGGTTCGAAACTCATCCGCCGCGCGCCGAATGGCGAGCGGCAACCGCGGATTCAACCAGGAAAGCGCACACCTCCCGGTGCAGACGCCGAACGCCAGGGCTCGTGGCCAGCGCGCGCCAGCAGCCATGCACGAGACCGTCCAGCACGACGAACCGGCTGCGTCCGCCCGCCGCCTCGACGCGCTGCGCAAACACACGTGCATCGTCGCGCAGCGGATCGTGCCGCACGGCAATCGCGAGCAGTGGTGGCAAACCGTCGAAACGCGCCGCGTCGAGCGGCACGGTCCACGCAGGCGCTGGCGCATCGGCCCAGTAATGGCGCGCGAACACGCGAACGTCGGCGAGGCTCAGCAGCGGCGCGTGCGCTTCGGTGTCGCGCGCCGGCTGCTGCGGCTCACGGGCCAGCATCGGATAGACGAGCGCCACGCCGTGCAACCGCTCTCGAGTCCGCATGGTTCCGGCCAGCCGCTCGTCGCGCAGCTTCAGCGCGACGCCTGCGGCCAGCGTGCCGCCCGCGCTGTCGCCCGCGAGCAGCACGGGTCCGACCACATCGGGAAACGGCAGGCGTGCGGCGAGCGCCGCGCGCGTCACCTCGAGGCAATCGTCATGCGCAGCCGGCGCGCGATGTTCCGGTGCGAGCCGGTAATCCACGGCGACGACGTCAAGCCCCGTGTCGGCGGCAAGCCGTGCCGTGATCGCCGCGTGGCTGTCCAGCGAGCCGAGCACGAAACCGCCGCCGTGAAAGAACAGCACGACGCCGCGCGGTCGCCGCGTATCGAGTGCCCGATACCGCCGCAGCGCAATCGCGTGCCCCGCCTCGCCTCGCCAGACGGCGTGATCGACCGCCACGTTCGGCGGCAACGCAGGGGCAAACGCCGCCGCATAACGGTCGTAGAGCGCGCGCTGTTGCTGCACAGGAAGCCGTGCGGCGCCGTCGGGATAGAACGCCAGCGTGCGTTCAGCGAAAGCCGCAATCTCTGGCTCCAGCATCGTCTCACCCGCTGCGCGTCATCAAGCCGGGCTCGCGAGGCGCTCAGGCGCCCCGCTTCTCGGGCAGCCCGATTACGCGGCCCACATACGCGGGCCGCGGCACGCCCGCCTCCATCGCCGCAAGCTCACGCACGCGGTCGAGCACGTCCGCATCGAAGGGCGCCGAACGCGGCCCTGTCGTATCGACATGCAGCAGCATCTGCTCGCCCGCCGCCACAGGCTCGTCGTGGCCATGAGCGAACAATTCCAGGTAGAGGTGCAGCCGCTTCGCGTCGTGCGCGAGCACGCGCATCTCGACGCGCACCGGCGTGCCCTCCTTGATCTCGTGCAGGTAGTGGATATGCGCTTCGAGCGTGTACACCGAGCGATGCCGCGTCTTGCGCGCGGCGTCGTCAAGGCCGATCGCGTCGAGCAGCGCGTCGGTGGCGAAGCTGAAAATCAGCATGTAGAACGCGTCGCGCAGATGGCCGTTGTAGTCCACCCACTCCGCGCGCACGGTATCGCGGTACTCCACGCGTTGCACAACCTTCTCCATCGCTCCTCCACTTGTCGTTGCGGGACGCTGCGCTTCACTCCTCGAAGCGCAGCCCGTGTTTCGCCTTCGCCTCGCCTACCGCCGTCAACACGTTCGTGATGCACTCGTCGCGATAGCGTTCGAGCGCCTTGATCGACCGTGGCCCGACCTGTTCCGCAGTGCCTGCCACCACGCGGTCGATCAGTTCGTCCGTGAGCTTCGGCGCCACGAGCTTCGTCCACGGCAATTCGAGCGCGGGGCCGAACTGCTGCATGAAGTGTCGCATGCCGGCGTCGCCGCCCGCGAGCGTGTAGGTCAGAAACGTGCCCATGAACGACCAGCGGATGCCCGCGCCGAAGCGAATGGCGTCGTCGATCTCGCCCGTCGTCGCCACGCCTTCGTTGACGAGGTGCAGCGCCTCGCGCCAGAGTGCTTCGAGCAGCCGGTCCGCGATGAAGCCCGGCACCTCCTTGCGCACCCGCAGCGGCCGCATGCCGAGGCCACGATAGATCGCCATCGCGGCCTCCACGGCGTCGGGCGCGGTGCGCTCGCCGCCCAGCACCTCGACGAGCGGCAGCAGGTAGACCGGATTGAACGGATGCCCCACCACGCAGCGCTCGGGATGCAAGGCGCTCGCGTAGAAGTCCGTGGGCAACAGACCCGAGGTCGACGACGCGATGATCGCCTCCGGTTTCGCGGCGCGGCTCACCTGCGCGTGCAGCGAGAGCTTGAGGTCCTCGCGCTCGGGCGCGCTTTCCTGAATGAAGTCCGCTTCGGCCACGCACGCTTGCACGGTGCTCACGAAGCGCAGCCGCTCGGGCGACGCGCCCGGCTTCAGCCCCACGCGTTCCAGCGCCGGCCACGCGTTCGCGACGTTGTCGCGCAACTGCTGTTCGGCGCCTGCACCCGGGTCCCAGGCTACGACGTCGAGCCCGTTCGCGAGCGCGCGCGCCACCCAGCCGCTGCCGATCACGCCGGCGCCGATCGCCGCAAAAGTCTTGATGTCCTCGATCACTGCCATTGCGCCTTGTCCTTTGATAGTCCTTCGAGAGTCCTTTGATTGCTGCCTGGCTGCGTGTTCAGACGAACGCCGCCACCGGCCGTCGTTCGAGCAGCCGTTCGCCGCGCGCGGGCAGGCCGAGCTTCGCGCGGCCTTCGGCCGGCGTAAGCACGCGGCCGCCCAGCCGCTCGACGATCTCGCGCGCCCGCTGCACGAGCGTGCCGTTACTCGCGTGCACGCCGCGGTCGAGCCAGAGGTTGTCTTCGAGCCCCACGCGCACGTGGCCGCCCAGCAGCATGGCCTGCGCGACCATCGGCATCTGCATGCGGCCGATGCCGAAGCCCGCCCACTGCGCACCTTGCGGCAGGTTGTCCACCATCGCCTTCATCGTGGTGGTGTCGGCGGGCGCACCCCACGGAATGCCGAGGCACAGCTGAAAGAGCGGCGGCGCATCGAGCAGCCCTTCCTTCAGCATTTGGTTGGCGAACCACAGGTGGCCCGTGTCGAAGATTTCGAGTTCGGGCTTCACGCCGAGCGCCTGGATGCGCTTCGCCCCCGCGCGCAGTTGCGCGGGCGTCGAAACGTAGATGGCGTCGCCGTCGCCGAAATTGAGCGTGCCGCAGTCGAGCGTGCAGATCTCGGGCAGCAGCTCCTCCACGTGCGCGAGCCGCGTGAGACCGCCCACCAGATCCGTGCCGGGACCGAAGCGCATGGGCTCCTCGCCGGGCCCGATCTCGAGGTCGCCGCCCATGCCCGCGGTGAGGTTGATGACGACGTCGGTGTCCGCCGAGCGGATGCGGTCCACCACTTCGCGGTAGAGCGCCGGATCGCGACTGCCGCGGCCGGTCTGCGGGTCGCGCACGTGGCAATGCGCGACGGTGGCGCCGGCCTTCGCGGCCTCGATGGCGGCCTCGGCAATCTGCTTCGGCGTGACGGGAATGGCGGGATGCCTGCCGACCGTGTCGCCGGCGCCCGTGACCGCGCAGGTCACGATCACTTCGTAGTTCATGCGTGCTGTCCTGTCGTTGCGAATGGAATGGGTGCGTGTGCCTTGCGCGGGGCTTCTTTGGGCACGCCCCGCGCGACAACGTTCAGAGCCCGAGCCAGGCCTTCACCGCGGGCAGGCCGTCCTTGCCGTCGTAGGTCTTCACGCCGGCGAGCCACGCATCGAGCACCTGCGGGTTCTTGCGCAGATACGCCTTCGCGGCATCCGCGGGCTTTTCTTTCGCCATCACGGCCTGCATCACCTGGTTTTCCAGCTGCGTGGTGAAGCGCAGGTTCGAGACGAGCTTGCCCGCGTTCGGACAACGCGTAACGTAGTCCGGCGAAGTGAGCGTGTAGACACGCGCCTCGCCATAGTTCGGCCCGAACACGTCGTCGCCGCCCGCGAGATAGTTCATGCTCATTTCGATGTTCATGGGATGTGGCTCCCAGCCGAGGAACACCACCCATTTGTGGTCGCGAATGGCGCGCTGCACGGTGACGAGCATGCCTGCCTCGCTGGACTCCACGAGCTTGAAGCCCGCGAGCCCGAACTGGTTGGTGTCGATCATCTTCTGGATCTTCGCGTTCGCGCTGCTGCCGGGCTCGATGCCGTAGATCTTGCCGTCCAGCTGCTCGCGATGCTTCGCAATGTCCGCGAAGGTCTTGAGGCCCGCCTCGTACTCGTAGCTCGGCACCGCGAGCGTCGCCTTCGCGCCTGAGAGGTTGGGCGGTTCCAGCACCTGGATCGACTTCGCCGCCACGAACGGCGCAAGCGCCTTTTCCTGCACGGGCCACCAGTAGCCGAGCGAGACGTCGAGCTGCTTGCTCTTCAGGCCCGCGAACGAAATGGGCACGGAGGCGACCGTCGTGGTGGGCTGATACCCGAGCCCCTCGAACACGGCCGAGGCAAGCGCCGTGGTGGAGGTGATGTCGGTCCAGCCGATGTCGGCGAAATGCACGGCGCGGCAGCTGGGCGGATCTTGCGCCAGCGCGGGCTGCGCGGCCGTGGCGGCCAGCACGGTGGCGGTGGCCACGGTCGCCGCAAGGGCGTGGAGGCTTGACTTCATGGCGGTCCCCTTCTTTGGTGTATCCGGTTTATGAGTCGAGGCTGAAACGGTGGGTACGTCCTGATTGCGTGACGCTCTTCGCGTGACGTAAAAGTACAAGTCCATATTGGCCCCAAAGCGACCGGCTGCGACCCGTTCTTGCCCCGCTGCGACCATGAGGGAAAACCAGCAGAGGCGAGCTCGGGGACCGCGGCGCGGCACCAGCAGCGGCAGCGGCCCTGCAGCGGCAGCGGCGCCACGGTGCGTGCCGACACGGGCGCCAGGCATCGTCCTCAGGCACGCCCGCCCGCGCCTGGCCGGCCGCGCCTAGTCGGCCACACCTGGCCGCCTGAATATTGGCGCCTTGTCGGTGTCCATGCGGCTTGCTACGCTCGCCGCAAGCCGGCGGCGCCGCCGTCCGTTTCGTCTGATCGAGCAATGCCTGAAGACATCTCGTTCCTGCTGCTGCCGGGCTTTTCGGCTATCGGCTTCATGTCCGCCGTGGAGCCGCTGCGCGTCGCCAACCGCTTTCGCGGCGAGCTGTACCGCTGGCACATCCTGAGCGTGGACGGCGCGCCCGTCGCGGCGAGCAACGGCATCACGCTGAATGCAGAGGCCGCATGCGGCGACGCCGACGTGGGCAACGTCGGCACGCTCTTCGTCGTGGCCGGGTTCGAGCCGCTCGTCTGCTACACCCGCGCGTTGGGCAACTGGCTCGCGCGGCTCGACCGGGCGGGCGCGACGCTGGGCGGCATCGATACGGGCGGCTTCGTGCTGGCCGAGGCCGGCCTCTTTCGCAAGACCGATCGCCTCACGGTGCATTGGGAGGCGCTGTCGGCATTCCGCGAGCGCTACCCCGCGCTCGACGCGAGCCAGGAACTCTTCGAGATCGGCGAGCGACGCATCACGTGCGCGGGCGGCACGGCCTCCATCGACATGATGCTGGACCTGATCGGCCGCCGCCACGGCGCGGACCTCGCGGCGCAGGTGTCCGAGCAGTTCGTGCTCTCGCGCATTCGCCAACGCTCGGACCATCAGCGGCTCGAAATCGCGGCGCGCTACGGCGTGCACAACCGCAAGCTGATTCAGGTGATCGGCGCGATGGAACAGCACATGGAAGACCCGCTCTCGCCCGACGATCTCGCGAGCGAAGTGGGCGTGACGCGCCGGCAGCTGGAGCGGCTGTTCTGCTCCGCGCTGCAGGACACGCCCACGCACTTCTACCTTCAGTTGCGGCTCAACCGCGCGCGCGAATTGCTGCAGCAGACCGATATGTCGATTACGTCCGTGTGCGTGGCGTGCGGCTTCGAATCGCCGTCGCACTTCTCACGCACCTATCGCGCGCGCTTCGGCACGAGCCCGCGACGCGACCGGCGACCGCACGACGGGGCGCGTCGGAGCCAGAGAGAGGATGAGGAAGCGGTCGGGGCGGCGTGATGGGACGTGATGCGGAATGTGATGCGGGACGTGACACGGAACGTGTTACGGGACGTGATACGCGTGCCGGCCGACGCGAAGCCGCGCATTACTGACGCATCACTGAGGCACGCGCCGCAAAGCACGTCGCAAAACACGCCTCGATCGCGGCCTTCACCTTCACTACCGCCGCGTCGCGCAGCGCGCTGCTGCGCCAGCCCAGTTCGACGGGATAAGCCGGCAGATCCATGGGGCACGGCAGGCGCCGCAGGCCCGTCACGCGCGCAATCGCGTCGGCGGCGTGTGCGGGAATCGTCGCGACGGCGCGCGAGCCTTTGAGCAGCCACGGCAGCGCCGCGAAATGCGTGGTCGAAGCGAGCACCGTGCGCTTCAGCCCGAGCGCCGCGAGCGCTTCGTCCACGATGCCCACCACGCCGCCCGACGAAATCAGCAGGTGCCCCAGCGACACATACTGTTCCAGCGTGAGCGCGTAGCCGACATCGGGCACCGCATCGCCGTCCAGCAGACACGCATAGCCGCCCTGCCCGACCACCTCGTGGCCGAGGCGCGCGCCGAAACCGCCGGCAGCAATCGCGAGATCCATGTCTTGCCGCGCGAGCGCCTCGCTCACGATCTGGCTATGGGTCTGCCGGAAGATCACGCGCAGGCCCGGCGCCTCGCGCGCCACGCGTTCCATGATGGGCCGGCCAAGGGCGAGTTCGAAGTCGTCGGAAAGGCCGATCGACACCGCGCGGCCATGAAATGCGGCCGTATCCGGCGAGGCCATGGCGAGGCTCTGGCGGCAGCGGTCCAGCGCCTCGCTGATCACGGGCTTCAACTCGCGCGCCCGTGCCGTGGGTGACAGGCCGCGCCCCGTCGGCACGAAGAGCCGGTCCGCGTACAAGGTGCGCAGCCGCCCCAACGCCGCGCTCACGGCGGACTGCGTCATGTCGAGCCGGATCGCCGCGCGGCTTGCGCCGCCCTCCTCGAACAGCGCCTCGAAGATCGTGAGCAGGTTCAGGTCGACGCCGGAGATATCACCGCGGTTCATAGCTGAAAGTTGGAGTGCACGTGTTGCGGGCGCCGCTGCCGCGCCATGATGAGGGCCTTCATTGTTCCCGAGAGGAGTCCGCCATGCCCCGATCCGTTGTTGCCGCATTGCAGATAGGCGCGTCCCCGCGCGGAAAGGCCGACACGTTGCAGCACATTCTCTCGTTCGAAGAACGCATCCGCGCCGGGGGCGCGAAGCTGGTGATTATGCCGGAAGCCCTGCTGGGCGGATATCCGAAGGGCGAGATCTTCGGCACGCGGCTCGGCTACCGCTTGCCCGAAGGCCGCGAGGCGTTCGCGCGCTACTACGACAACGCGATCGACGTGCCGGGACCGGAGACCGAAGCGCTCGCCGAACTCGCCACGCGCTGCGAGGCCACCCTCGTGATCGGCGTGATCGAGCGCGCGGGTAGTTCGCTCTATTGCACGGCGCTCTTCTTCGACCCGGGCGCAGGGCTCGTGGCAAAGCATCGCAAGCTGATGCCCACGGGAACGGAGCGCCTGATCTGGGCGCAAGGCGACGGCTCCACGCTGCCCGTAGTCGAAACAGCCGCGGGCACGGCGGCCGCGGCAATCTGCTGGGAGAACCACATGCCGCTGCTGCGCACCGCGATGTACGCGAAGGGCGTGCAGGTATGGTGTGCGCCGACGGTGGACGAACGCGACGTCTGGCAGTGCTCGATGCGCCACATCGCGCACGAGGGCCGCTGCTTCGTGGTGAGCGCCTGCCAGGTGCAGCCCTCGCCCGCGGCGCTCGGCATCGAGGTGCCGGGCTGGGACCCGGACCGGCCGCTCATCAACGGCGGCAGCGTGATCGTCGGCCCGTTGGGCGATGTGCTCGCGGGACCGCTGCGCGGCGAGACGGGACTCGTCACGGCCGAAATCGACACCGACGAGCTGGTGCGCGCGCGTTACGACTTCGACGTGGTGGGCCACTACGCGCGGCCCGACGTGTTTTCGCTCACGGTGGACGAACGCCCGAAGCGGACGGTCGCGTTCCAGCGCGAAGCGTGAAGTGTGGTCCGGTCCGCGCGGTGCAGCGCTATGTAGAGGCCATGCAGCGCCATGCGACATGAGGCTGCATGACGCCGCGGACCGGACCCGTTCGCTCAAAGGCGAATGCGCTTCAAGCCACGAAGCACGCTCAGAACGAATGCCGCATGCCGATGCGCACGTCCGCCTGCGTCGTGGTGGTGGACGGCGTGAAGCTGTAGCCGATCACCGCATTCACGCCGCTCGATGCCTTGAGCCAGTCGCCGGAGATGTACACGTCCGTGCGCTTCGAAAGCAGATAGTGGAGCCCTGCGGACAGCTGGTTCCAGTGGTGCCCTTCGAAGTGCGTGTACTGGTAGCCGCCAATCGCACTGAACGCCGGCGTGACCTGCCAGCTCGCGCCGCCTTCGGCCACCTGCATGTGCGAGGTGTTGCCGAACGCCTTGATCTGCGTGTACGTGAAATTACCCATCAGCGTGACGTTGCCGATGGCATAGCTCGACCCGATGCCGAACGTGCCCTGGCGATCCACGGGGAAGGAGTTGCTCGAATAGAGGTCCGTGATCGCGCCCGTTGCCGGATCCACGCTGATGGTCGGACGGCCGAGGAAGGTGCTCGTGCCGATCATCGCGTACGGGTCGAACGCGTAGATGCCGTGCGGATTGTTGAGCTGCGTATACGCGGCGCCCAGCGTGAACGGCCCGTTCGCGTAGTGCGCGCCCACGCTCCATGCGCTGTCCTGATGGAAATTGCCCGCCACGTTGCCGAACGAATACATGCCGCCGAACATGAAGCCCGCGAACTCGTTCGAGAGGAACTTCACCGAATTCGGCAGACGGTCGCCGTTGAAGCGGTCGAAGTCGCCCTGGTGGATCGCGTAGCCGGAGGCCCACGCCGACACGTTGTTGAGGTAGACCATCTCCTCGGTCATGTCGAGCTGATTACCGAACGAGAGCGTGCCCCACTTGTTCGAGAGACCCACGTACGCCTGGCGCCCGAATTCCGCACCGCCGAAACCGGTCTGCCCGTTGCCCAGGTGGAAGCCGTTTTCCAGCACGAAGACGGCGGACAGGCCACCGCCCAGGTCCTCGGTGCCCTTCAAGCCCCAGCGGTTGCCGTACGAAATGCCGTCGTCGAACTTCACGACGTGCGAGCCGCCCGTGTTGTTCACCCACGTAATGCCGGCATCGAGGATGCCGTACAGCGTCACGCTGCTCTGTGCGTGGCTCACGGCCGGCATGCCTGCGAGCGCAAGCGCGACCCCTGAAAGTGCGGCGTTCAGTCTTTTCATCGTTGGCTTCTCTTGTCGGTCTGGACGGATGGAGGGCTTCGGCTACACGGACATCAATACGCGGGTCGTCGTCTTCGCCCGGATCGCACGTGCCGCGTCAAAGCACGGTCGCCGCCGCGTATCCCCATTGCATGACGCGCGCGACGATGAAGGCACAGTACAAGCCCATATTTCGTGCAACGCGACCGAAGGCGACATCGATTGGTCTGATTGCGACACCAGGGGAAAACGAGAATGGGCCCGCATGCATGCCGGGCCCATTCCTGTTCGACTGCTGTTGAATTCCATTCAGGGATGCGATACGTCGGAGACCTAATGCAGTCCGAGCGAGGCATTCACGGCTTGCAGGCCGTCCGCGCCGTTGACGGTGGTGACGCCCTTGAGCCACGGCTGCAGCAGCGCAGGATTGCTCTGCAGCGCGCGCCGTGCCGCGGTGTTCACGTCCACCTTGTCCTGCAGCACGTTCGCAATGATGTGGTTCTCCAGATCGACGTTGAACGTGATCTGCGTGAAGAGGCGCGCAAGGTTCGTGCACTCGCCGGCAAAGCCCGCACGCGTGACCGTATTGACCGTGGCGCCCCCGTAGTTCGGCCCGAAATACGCGTCGCCGCCGCCCAGATACGTCAGGTGGAACTTCGTGTTCATCAGATGCGGCTCCCACGCGAGGAACACGATCCACTTGTGGTCGCGCACCGCGCGCTCCACCTGCGTGAGCATGCCCGTTTCGCTCGATTCCACGATGGACCAGCTGCCCAGTTCATATGCCTTGTCGGCAATCATCTTCTTGATGTTCTGGTTGGCGGGTGCGCCGGGCTCGATGCCGTAGATGTGCTTGTCGAACTGGTCCGCGTGCTTCGCGAGGTCGGCGAAGGTATGCACGCCTGCGTCCGCCACGTAGTCGGGCACGGCGAGCGTGAACTTCGCGTTGGTGAGATTGGCGTGCAGCACGTCGATGGCGTGTTCGTCCACGAACGGTTTCACGAGCGGCCCCTGGGCCGGCATCCAGTTGCCGAGGAATACGTCGATTTGCCCTTTTTTCAGGCCCTGGTACGTGATGGGCACCGAAATGTTGGAGACGTTCTGCTGATAGCCGAGCGCCTTCAGGATCACGCCCGTCACGGCGTTGGTCGCGTCGATGTCGGTCCAGCCCGGGTCCGCCATGCGAACCGTGGTGCAGGCCGGCGGTTCGGCGGCGTTCGCCGTGGACGTCGCCGCGGCGAACGGCATGGCAGTGGCAACGGTGCACAGCAGCACTGCAATCCAGCGGTGTTTCATTGAGGCCTCCATCTTGAATGTTGGTATGGAACGAGATGCTGATAACGATTGCACTAACGTGAAACCAACGCGTGGCTAACGTGTAGATGAGCCTGCCGGCACGCGCGGAAACCGCGCGAGCGCTTCGAGCGTATCGAGTTCGATGTGATTGCGCATGTAGCGCTGGCTCGCGTCGGTGAATGGCTGCCAGTCCCACGACTGGATGCGCCCTTGCGTGGTCGCCTCGAAGTGAAAGCGCCGCCGCCGTTGGCTCGCGAGCACGTCTTCGTGCAGCGTCTTCAGGTTCCAGCGCTGCGCCAGCTCGGCGCGAAACGTTGCCATGAGCGAGGCGAAAGACGCATCCTGCGCAAGGTTGCGCAACTCCTGTGGATCGCGCGCAAGGTCATAGAGCTGGTCCGGATCCGCAGGCGAATGGATGAACTTGTAGTCGCCGCGCCGCATCATCACGATGGGCGCGATGGCGCCTTCGGCAAGGTATTCGCCGATCGCGAGGCCTTCGCTGCGTTCCCCACGTTCCCCAAGCAGTTGCGGCACGAGACTCGTGCCGTCGATGGCATCGGGCCATTCCGCGCGCGGCTCGCCGGTGGCGAGTTCAACCAGCGTGGGCAGCAGATCGAGGTGCGAAACCGGCGCCGCCACACGATGCGCCGCGAAACGGCCCGGCGCATGCACGATCAGCGGCACGCGCACGCCGCCTTCGAAGAACGTCATCTTGTACCAGAGGCCACGCTCGCCCAGCATGTCGCCGTGGTCGGAGGTGAGCACCACGATGGTGTCTTCGGCGAGGCCCGTCTGCTGGAGTGCATCGAGTATCGCGCCGAACTGTGCGTCCACATACGAGAGCGCGCCGTAGTAGGCATGGCGTGCACGGCGCACCTGGTCGTCCGTGGGCGGCGTGCGGTCCGTCTCGCAGACGTGGCGCAGGCGCTGCGAATGCGGGTCGCTCTCTTCGAAGGTGAGCGACGTGCGAGGCAGATCGATGTCCTCGTCGCGATAGAGGTCCCAGTACGTCTGTGAAATCGCGTAAGGGTCGTGCGGATGCGTAAGCGACGCCACGAGGCAGAACGGCCGATCGTCGCGGCCCGCAGCCCGCTCGCGCACGATGTCGAAGAGCTTCTGGCGCGAGGTGAACGTGACTTCGTCGTCGAAGTCGAGCTGGTTGGTGCGCACGCACGGCCCCGCGTCCAGCACGGAACTCATGTTGTGATACCAGCTGGGCCGCACCTCGGGATGCGTCCAGTCCGGCACCCAGCCGAAGTCGGCGGGATAGATGTCGGTGGTGAGGCGTTCCTCGAAGCCGTGCAGTTGGTCCGCGCCGCAGAAATGCATCTTGCCCGCGAGTATCGTGCGGTAGCCTTCGGCGCGCAGATAGTGCGCGAAGGTCAGCGTTTGCGCGGGGAATTCTGCGGCGTTATCGTAGGCGCCAATCTGCGACGGCAGCTTGCCCGCCAGCATCGAAAAACGCGCGGGCGCACAGAGCGGGCTTGCGCAATAGGCGGCGTCGAACACCACGCCTTCACGTGCGAGCGCATCGATGCGCGGCGTGATGGACAAACGATGACCGTAGGCGCGCAGCGCGAACGGCGTCATCTGGTCCGCCATCAGAACGAGAATGTTAGGCTTCCTGCCGGAGGTCATGTTCAATGGAACCAGGTGGTTGAGAGTTGAAGTGCGGTGCCATCGCATCGATTACGCCAATGAAGCGTCGGATGAAGCGGCCGGACGCAGCGCAATGCGGCACCTCTGCACTATTGCCGCTCAATTTCGCCGTGGGAAGCCGGCGCACGCTTATAAGGACATAAGGGGCCGTTATGACCGAGCAGGACCGCTTGCCGCCCATGCAGGCGCTCGCCGTATTCGAGTCGGCCGCGCGCCTCACGAGCTTTTCGGCCGCGGCGCGCGAACTGGGCGCCACGCAGCCCGCGGTGAGCCAGCGCATCGTGCAGCTCGAAAACGACCTGGGTGCGCCGCTCTTCGAGCGCACCCCGCGCGGCGTCACGCTCACGCCCGACGGCGAACGTCTTTACGAGGCCGTGCGCGTGAGCCTCGAATCCATTCGCGTGGCGGCGGCCGACATTCGCGCGCGACGCTCCAATGAAGCCCTCACCCTGCTCACCGACTTCGGTTTCGCCACCTACTGGCTCATGCCGCGCCTCATGCGTTTGAAGGAAAGTCTGCCGGGTTTGAGCGTGAAGATCGTCACCTCGCAGCACGGCTACGATCCGCACCGCGATCACGCCGACATCGCCATTGCGTTCGGCAACGGCGACTGGGCGCCTTGCACGTCCACGCGGCTCTTCCAGGAAGAAGTGACACCCGTGTGCTCGCCGGCGTTTCTCGCCGCGCATCCCGAGGCCGCCACGCCCGCAGGCCTCGCGCATCTGCCGCTGCTGCACGTGCAACCGACGCAGCCCGAGCGCTGGCTCTCGTGGCGCGGCTGGTTTGCGGCGCAGCAACTCGAAGCGCCCGACGAGCGGCACGGCATGATGTTCAACAGCTACGCGCTCGTTATCCACGCCGCGCTGATGAATCAGGGCATTGCGCTCGGCTGGCGGCCGCTCGTCGATGAACTGGTGGCAACAGGGCAACTGGTTCGCCTCTGTGGCGAGCCCGTGAAGACCTCGAGCGGCTACTTTCTGGTCTGCCCGCCCGCGCGGCCCGAAGCGGCAGCCACGCCGCTGTTCCGGCGCTGGCTGCTCGCGGAGGTTGCGCAGCCCGGTATGTAGGCGCCGCCCGCGTTGCGAAGCGCTGACGTGTGGATACCAGCAGCACGGCGCATCGGTTCTATTCGCGGCACACGTGGCGCTGGTTTACTTCGGCTACCTGCGTAATAGTTTGCCGCGCGTGCTGACGCATGCGCAGCCGCCGCGCGGGTATTTCACGCCAACCGGAGAGAACCCGCATGACCGCCACCGCTCGCTCGCATCAATACGCCCTGACGCTCGACTGCCCCAGCGCCGCCGGCCAGGTGGCCGCCGTGGTGGGATGTCTGGACCGGCATCGCTGCTACATCGACGAACTCACCGTATTCGACGACGACATCAGCGCACGCTTCTTCGTGCGCTGCGTCTTTCATGGCACAGGCCACGGCACCGGCGACGGTGTGGCCGCTTCGGACACCTCGTTGCAGATCGACACACTCAAGTGCGAATTCGCACCCGTGGCTGCGGATTTCCAGATGCGCTGGGCCATCCACGACATGACCGTGCGGCCCAAGGTGCTCATCATGGTCTCGAAGCTCGAACACTGCCTTGCCGACCTGCTGTTCCGCTGGCGCATGGGCGAGCTTGCGGTGGATATCGTAGGCATCGGCTCGAATCATCCCGACTTCGAACCGCTTGCGGCGCAGCACGGCTTGCCGTTCTGGCATCTGCCTGTGACCGCGGAAACCCGCGCGACGCAGGAAGCGCAACTGCTCGATCTCTTCGAACGCACCGGCGCCGAGCTGATGATTCTCGCGCGCTACATGCAGATACTGTCCGACGCCACGAGCCGCAGCCTCGCGGGCCGCGCCATCAACATCCATCACTCGTTTCTGCCCGGCTTCAAGGGCGCGCGGCCCTATCACCAGGCGCATGCGCGCGGGGTGAAGCTGATCGGCGCAACGGCGCACTTCGTCACCGACGATCTGGACGAAGGCCCGATCATCGAACAGGTGGTGGAGCGCGTGGATCACGCCTACCGGCCCGAGCAGTTGCTCGCCGTGGGACGCGACGTGGAATGCATCACGCTCGCACGCGCCGTGAAGGCGTTCGTGGAGCGGCGCGTATTCATCAATGGGGAGAGGACGGTGGTGCTTTGACAGCGTAGCGCCGTCAACGAAAAAGCGCGGACCGGAAGGGTCCGCGCTGGAACTTCACTGATACCGCTTCACTACGTTCAAGCCATTCGCGTCAGAAGACGCATTAATGCGCGCCCGCCACCCAGCTGTCGACGCGATCGGTGTGTGCGGCGATCCAGGCATCGGCCGCGGCCTCCGGCTTGGTGCCGTTCTGCGCGGCCAGCATCACGCTGTCGATTTCGCCCGGCTTCCACTGGAATTTCTTGAGGAACGAGACCACCGGCGGCGCCTTCGTTTCAAGTGACGGATTGATCACGTTGTCCACGTGCTCGGCCTCGCCGAATACCTTCTTCGGGTCGTCGAGGAATTTGAGCTTCCACTTGGCGAACATCCAGTGCGGCGCCCAGCCCGTCACGATCACGGGCTTGTTGGCCTGGATCTCGCGCGCGAGTTCGGCCGTCATTGCCGCGCCGGAACTCGGCATGAGCTGATAGTCGAGGTTGTAGGCCTTGATGGCGTCCGCGGTCTTCTTCATCACGCCGGCGCCGGCGTCGATCCCGACGATACGGCCGCCGAACGCCGCCTTCTGTGCTTCGATGTCGGCCAGACTGTTCGCGGGCGCGTTGGCCGGCACGATCAGCCCGATCTTGGCGTCAGGGAAATTCACGCCGAGGTCTTTCACTTGCGTCTTGAACTTGTCCCAGTACGCGCCCTGCGTGACGGGCAGCCATGCGGAGAGCGTCGCGTCCAGGTCGCCGCGCGCCACGCCCTGCCACATCATGCCTGCCGCTACCGGCACCAGTTCCACCTGGTAGCCGAGGCGTTTTTCGATCACGCGTTTGGCCACGTTCGAGGTGGCCACGCTGTCGTCCCAGCCTTCCACATAACCGATCTTGATGGTCGGTTTCGTGTCGGCCACGGCACCCGTGCTGAACGACGCACTCATCGCCACCACGAGCGCAGCGCCCACCGCGCCGCACAGCATCTTTCTCTTCAAGGGTTTCATTGTCGATCTCCTGTTCGCCGCACGTCCGCGCGGTCCCGAGCCTTCAGAATCACCAGCCAGAAATCGACTCGCTAAAGACATTGCGACACGTGATTGTCGAATTGCGACGCGTGTAACGACGTGTGCAAACACGCGCGCCATGACACGCCTTTCGCTACTTGTCGACGACGAGATCCGAAAGCGGCTTGCTACAACACAACAACACCATGCCCTGGTCGATTTCGCGCTGGCGAATGCCGCCGTTGTGCTTCATGTCGACCTGGCCCGAGACGAGCTTGACCTTGCAGGTGCCGCACATGCCCTGCGTGCACGAGGCGGGCAACCTCACGCCGGCCTCGCGCGCGGCGGTGAGCACCGGTTGATCGGCACCGCACGTGATCTCGCGATTGCTGCGCGCGAAGCTCACGGCAAAACGCGCGACACCATGGCCGGCCTGCGACTGCGCATCCGCCTCGCTGCCTTCGGTCGCCGCCCCGCTTGCCGCATTTTCGGCGGCCAGCGTCTCGAACGAAAAGCTCTCTTCGTGGTAGTGGCTGCGATCGAAGCCCGCTTCGTCCAGCAGATCGCGCACGGCCTTCATATACGGCGCCGGGCCGCACGTGAATACCTCTCGCTCCATGAAGTCCGGCGCAATCAGCTTCAACAGCGGCAGCGTGAGAAAGCCCGTGACGCCAGGCCAGTTCGTGCGCGCGCCCAGCCGCTCGCAAACGAACGAGGTGCGAAAGTTCGCCTGGTTCGACGCAATGAGATCGAGTTCGCGAGCAAAGATGATGTCGTCGGGCGTGCGGGCGCTGTGCACGAACACGATGTCCTGGTCGTCGCCCAGTTCGTGGTGCGCGCGGCTCATCGACATCAGTGGCGTGACGCCCGAACCCGCGGAGAGAAACAGAAACTTGCGCGCCGGATGCCGCGCGCACGTGAATTCGCCGGCCGGGCCCAGCACGCGCACGCTCATGCCCGCCTGCAGATTGTCGTGCAGCCAGTTCGACACCTTGCCGCCCGGCACGCGCTTCACGGTAATCGAAATGGTATGCGGCCGCGTAGGCGCCGACGAAATCGTGTAGCAGCGGTTGATGGTCTCGCCGTCTATCTCGAGTTCGAGTGTGATGAATTGTCCTGGCTCGAACACGAACGCGCGGCCCTGCGGCGAGCGGAAGAAAAAGCTCTTCACGTCGTGCGTTTCCTGCCGGACGTGGCAGCACACCAGCGCTTCCTCGTCTTCGCTCGTCCAGCGCGCGGGCAACGCGCGCCAGAATTCCGGCTTCGTCACACGGCTTTCCACGGGCTCAAAGGTGGCCGCATCCCGCATCATTGTCTGCTCCTGTTGCCATGAGGCGTGGGTCTACGCGCTTCATGAGTCCACGTCACGCGCACCCACGAACGCTCACTTTTCGATCTGCGCTTCGAGGCGGCCGATGTACCACTCGCAGAACTTCTCGACGAGGCCTTCCGTGAACGGCGAATACGGGCCCGGCTCGTAGGCGCTGCTCGAAGCGCCGCGCTGCGAATACTCCACGAGCGCGCGGTCCTGGTCGTTGGTCGCGTTCCAGACGGCCGTGAGGTTCTTCACGTCGTAATCCACGCCCTCTTTCGCGTCTTTGTGCACGAGCCATTTCGTGCGCACCAGCGTTTCGCCGGCCGACAGCGGAATGACCGAGAACGTCACGATGTGGTCGCTCATGAAGTGATGCCACGAATTCGGCTGCGTCCAGAACGAGAGGCCGCCCAGGTCCGCCTGCCGGAACTCGCCCAGCAGCTTCTTCGAGGCCACCTTGGCGTCGAGCGTCTGCGACTCGCCGCTGCGGTCGAGCGGCAGGCGCTGCGTGCGAAAGCCCGTGACGTCCGTGAGGCGGTCGATCTCCACCGAAGGCAGATCCATCGACTCCCATTGCGCGGCACGTTCCACACAGGTGCGCTCGAACGCGGCCATGCCTTCGGCGTTCGCGGGCGACGGCTGGTAGCCGAAGCCGTATTCGTAGAGCGAGATGGTGAGTTCGGGATGGTTGGCCACGCAGTGATAGCACTCGCGGTTGTTCTCCATCGTGAGCTTCCAGTTGCCCTTTTCGATGATGTCGACTTGCGCCGCGATCTTGCAGTTCGGCAGGTCGTGCGGGAGCATGTACGGCTCCATGGCGGCGCGCATCAGCTCGAAGTCGACGGGCGGCTCGTCGGCAAGGCACACGAAAAGCAGGCCCGCCAGGCTCTGCAGGTGCACAGGCTTCAGGCTGTGCTTGCAGCGGTCGAACTGCTCGCCCATGTGCTCGGCGAACATCAGGTCGCCCGTGAGGTTGTAGGTCCAGCTGTGATACGGGCAGACGATGTTGCCCACCGACCCCTTGTCCTCGTTGCACAGCCGCGCGCCGCGATGGCGGCAGACGTTGTGGAATGCGCGCACCTGCATATCGTCGTCGCGCACGATCAGGATCGAGTCGTGGCCCAGTTCCACCGTGACGTAGTCGCCGGGTTCGGGAACGTCGGGCTCCACGCCGACCTGGATCCAGTGCTGGCGGAAAATGGCCTCCATGTCGAGCGCGAAAATCTCATCGCTCAGATAGAACGGTGCTTCGAGGCTGTAACCCTTCTTGCGCCGTTCGATGAGCGCGCGCACGTCTGCCGATACTTTCATCTTGTGCTCCGGAAAGCGTAATGGGGCGGCTTGAGCCTGTTTCTGGAATCCTGGCCGGGGGCTGGGTCGTGAACGGTTCGCCCGCGGGCTAGTAATCGATGAGTTGATGCTCCCGCAAATAGCCGAGAATCACTTGTGCTTTTTCGACCGAAGTCCCTTCAATTACGACGCTGCCGCCCCGGCTTTCAGTCGTGGTAGCGGAGAGCATGCGGGCATGGCCGGAGCGCTTTTCGGCGGCGGCAAGCCGCACCGGCTTGCGCTCGATGGGGCCGATGGTCCAGGCGGCAGCGGTCGTGGCTGCGGGTTGCCGGTCTGCCGGGCCGCCTTGTTCGCGCCCCGAAAGCGACGCCTGCTGCGAGCCGGGTTGTGAGCCGGGTTGCAAGCCTGGCCGCGCGGCTTGCTTAGACCCCGACTGAGCAGCCGCCGTCGCGGGCCGACCCGGCACGATTTCCCCAGCACGCAGCCGCGCATAGGCATAGCGCGGCGCCACGGCCGCGAGCGGGTGCACGGCTACCACAGCAGGCAGCGTCACCGCCACCGCGCGGCGCAGGCCCTTCGGCAAGAACTGGCGCACGCGCACCGCCGCAGGCGCACCTGACGCGCCCGGCTCCGGCGCAACTTCCACGGCCGCGTTCACGAGCGGATAACCCAGCCGGTCCGCAAGCTGATACGGCAGCAGGCCGCTGTCGAAGGCGCCCTCGGCGCAGGTGCCCGTGAGCACCAGGTCGTAACCCTGCACGCGGGCCGCCAGCGCGGCCACAGCGGCGCCCTCGTCGTCTTCAGTTGCATTGCCGCACGCAAGCACTTCGACGCGTTCGGCGCCGAGCGCCAGATACGCTTCCAGCGCCGGGTTCCGGGCGTCGCCCGCGTGCAGCACGTCGAGCTGGGCGCCCCAGCGTCCCGCCAACGTGCGGCCGATTTCCAGCGCCGCCGCGTCGTTGCGGCTATAGCGCGCCACCCCGCTCACGGGATGCCGCCCCACCGAAACGAGCACCGCGATGCGCTTCAGGCGCGCTGCCTCGCGTGCTTCCATGTTGTCTCGTGCGTTCATGCCGCGACTCCCTCCACGACGGTTGGCGCGCCCGCGGCGCGGCTCGCTTCGCCATGCGCGGCACGGGCGCGCGCGATGGCCTCGGTCAGCGACGCAATGGTTTCCCGCGTGTCGCCCACGATGGTCAGGTCTGCACGTTTGGCAATGGGCGCGCTCGCGTCCAGATTCACGGCAATCACGTGGCGGCAGTCCTTGATGCCCTGCAAGTGCTGAACCGCCCCCGAAATGCCGAACGCGATGTAGACGCTCGCCTGCACCGTCTTGCCCGTGGCGCCCACCTGCTTGTCGCGCGTGAAGTGGCCGTTGTCCACGGCCACGCGGCTCGCGCCGATGGCTGCGCCCAGCACGCCCGCGAGCGCTTCGAATGCGGCGATGTCCGTCACGCCGTTGCCGGCCGACACGATGAAGTCGGCTTCTTCGAGCGCCACCTGCGACGCATCCGTTTCCTCGATACCGAGATCGCGATAACGCGCGGCTGCAGACGCCGCCGTGTCGAAGCTGCCCATCTGCATGGCTTCGCCTGCGCCCACGAACGGCAAGCGCGAATCGACGGCACCCGGCGCGAGCAACACGACCTCGGGCACCGTGCGCTTCGCCACGGCCTTCTTCGCGTGCACGTAGACGCTCACGTGTGCGGCGTCGATCTCCACCACGTGCGCGGCCACACTCGCGCCCGCCTGGGCTGCGTAGCGGCGGCCCAGATCGCCGTCGCCCGCAGCGTTGTCGGGCAGCAGGATATGCACGGGCGCGAACTGCGCCGCGCAGGCGGCGAGCGCCTGCACCTCGCTTTCAGGGGCAAACGCGCGACGGTCGAAGGCCGCGAGTTCGATCACCTTGTCAGCGCCCAGCGCGGCGGCGTCTTCTTTCAATTCGCCGAATACCATCAGGGCGACCTGCGTCTTCGCGTCGGCCATCAGCGCGGCGGCCGCAACCGTTTCGCGTGCATGCTCGTCGAGCGCGCCGCGGTCGCTGTGCGCGGCCACGAGAATCGTGCGCTGCGCGGGCTCTACGGTGCGGCGCGGCTTCGCGGCTGCGCGCCCGTGCAGCGAGGCCGCGGCAGCGCTCGCGTCGAGCGAACCGTCAGCGCTGCCCGCTTCGCCCAGCGTGATGCGTTTGAGACCGGCGGCCGTGATGACGAACGGCCGGCGCGGATCGATACGTTTGATCGTGTTCATGGCGCGGCTCCGTTCAATCCAGCGACGCGGCAACGAGTTCGGCCACGTCGAGCACTTCGGGCCTCGGCCCCACCACGCCTTCCAGCATCGCCGTGCAGTTCGGGCAACCCACCGCGACCACCTCGGCGCCCACGGCGCGTGCGTCGGCCATGCGGATGTCGGGAATGCGCTGCTTGCCCGGAATGTCGGTGAGCGGTGCGCCGCCTCCGCCGCCGCAGCAGCGGCCGCGCGTGCCGTGGCGCTCCATCTCCACCACCTGAATGCCGATGGTCTTCAGGAGCTTGCGCGGTGCGTCCGTTTCGCCGTTGTAGCGGCCGAGATAACACGGGTCGTGATACGTGATGCGACGGCTCGCCAGCGCCTCGGCCGCCTTCGGCGCGAGCGTGCCCGCGTCCACCAGTTGCGCGAGCAGCGTGGTGTGATGCAGCACTTCGTAGCGCCCGCCGAACGCGCGGTACTCGTTGCGCAGGCTGTGCATCACGTGCGGGTCCGCCGTGACGATACGCCGGAACGTGAGCGTGGAAAGCGTCTGGATCATCGTGGCCGCGAGTTGCTGGAACGTCGCTTCGTCGCCGAGGCGCCGGGCCACGTCGCCGGTGTCGGTTTCGCCCGCGCCCAGTACCGCGTAGTCCACGCCGGCCTGGTTCAGCACCTTCACGAGCGCACGCAGCGTGCGCTGGTAGCGCATGTCGAACGCGCCTTCGCCTGCTACGAGCAGCACGTCCACGGGCTTGCCCGGCTGCGCGAGCGGTGCGTTGAGATCCACGGACCAGTCGTAGCGCGCCGCGCGGTCATAGCCGCCCGCCGTGCCCGTCTCGCGCAGGTTCGCGAGCACCTCGGGGCCCTTGCCCGGCACTTCGCCGTGCACGAGCGTCTGGTTGCGGCGCATGTCGACGATGGCGTCCACGTGCTCGATCAGCATGGGGCACTCGTGAACGCAGGCGCGGCACGTGGTGCACGACCAGAGGGTGTCCGCTTCGATCAGGCTCGACACGATGGGACGCTGCGGCTCGCCGCCATGACGGCCCACCGGAATGCCCGGCGTCGGGCTGCCCGCGTAGGCCGAATCCGTGCCGCCCACCATGCCCGTCACGAGGTCCTGAATCAGCTTCTTCGGATTGAGCGGCTGGCCTGCCGCGAACGCCGGGCACGCGGCTTCGCACTTGCCGCACTGGACGCACGCATCGAAGCTCAGCAACTGGTTCCAGCGGAATTCGACGGGCTTGCCTACGCCGTACTCGTTGTGGTCCAGCGCGGGCGCCTTGAGCGCGGTGGGCGGCACGGCGTCGCGTTGCGTCGCTGTTTGTGCTGCTTTTTCCGCCGTCTTTTTCACGGAAAAACGTTCCTGGCGCGGATGAAACGCGAGATGCAGCAGCCCCGCGATGGCGTGTTTCATCGGACCGCCGCGTGCCGCGCCGAACGTCATCGCGAACGCACCGGCCGCGATGAGCAGCGCGAAGATCACGGCGAGCCCGCCCGACATCGCCCCGGCCGGCACCGCCACGTAGAGCGCGAGCCCCAGCGCGAACGAACCGAGCAGCCACGGCAGCGTGTTCCATGGTCCGCGCGACAGCCGCGCGGGCACGCCTTTCGTGTCGTGACGGCGACGCCACACGAACACGGCGCCCACCAGCATCGCAAGCGCGCAGAGCAGGATCAGGCGGTCGAGCCATGGCGAGTAAATGGCGAGCCCGTAATTGACGAACACCAGCGCGAACGCCGCAATCGCGCCGCCCGCGGTGGCGATGTGGGTCTTCGCGATGTACGGGTCGCGCGCCACGACGTGATGCAGATCGACGAAATAGCGCTTCGGAATGGCGAGCAGGTTCGCGAAGCCGAACGCGCCCGCCGCCGTGGCGCGCCCGAGCTTCCAGTACGACGCGCGCTTCGCGACCGCGAACGCGAGGCCCGCCACCGAAACCCACAGCAGCGCGGTGATGAGGAACGCCGGGCTCATGGCTAGAAGTCCTTGCAAAGACGCAGTGCGTCGTAGATCGCACCGTGAATGTTGTGCATGGAGATGCAGTCGCCCACGCGGAACAGCAGGAAGCGCCCGTTGCCGAGTTCTTCGGCAAGCGACGGCTGCGGCTCCGCCGCGAAGAGCTTGTGCACGTCCACCTGGCCACGGTTCACGGACTCGGGCTTGAGCTTCCAGTAGAGCGCGTCGTTGGGCGTGACGCCGTTTTCGATCACCACCTGATCGACGGCGCGCTCTTCCTGTTCCTCGGTGTACTCGTTGCGGATCACGGCGATCTTCTTGCCGTTCTCTTCATAGACGCGGTCGAGCCAGTAGTTCGGCGTGTGGATCACGCCCTGCGCGTAGAGCCGGCGATAGAAGATGGGGAACGTGGTGCCGCCCACGTCGTCGGCCACCTTCACGTCGGGCGTGACGATCTCCACCTTCGAGCCGCGGCTCGCGATGAAGTCGGCCACGCCGGCGCCCGCATGCGTGCTCACGCCGTCATAGACCAGCACGTTCTGCATGGGCTGCACGTTGCCCGAGAGAATGTCCCACGCGCTCACGGCGAGGCCTTCGGCCACGCCCCACGCGGGCACCTGCTGCGTGAAGCTCGAGCCGCCCGTGGCCAGCACCACGATGTCGGGCTTCTCGGCCATGATGGTTTTCTCGTCGGCGGCCACACCCAGGCGCCGGTCTACGCCAAGGCGCTTCGTTTCCATGTCGAACCAGCGCACGATGCCGGCCATCTGTTCGCGCTGTGGCGCCTTCGCGGCGAGCAGGATCTGGCCGCCCACCGCGTCGCTCTTTTCGAACAGCACCACGTCGTGACCACGCGAACGCGCCACGCGCGCCGCTTCGAGTCCTGCCGGCCCCGCGCCCACCACGACCACCTTGCGGCGCGGCCCGCGCGTTTTTTCGATGACGTGCGGCATGGTGGCTTCGCGCGACGTCGCGGCGTTCTGCACGCAGAGCACGTCGAGGCCGTTGTACTGGCGGTCGATGCAGTAGTTCGCGCCCACGCACTGCTTGATCTCGTCTTCGCGTCCGTCGCGAATCTTGATGACCATGTGCGGATCCGCAATCTGCGCGCGCGTCATGCCCACGAGGTCAATCATGCCCGTGGCGAGCAGGCGTTCGGCCTGGCCCGCGTCGCGAATGCTCTGCGCGTGCATGACGGGCAGCTTCACGACCGACTTGATGCCCGCGGCCAGATGCACGAACGGCTCGGGCGGCAACGCCATGGGCGGCATGCAGTTGGCGAGCGTGTTGTGCGTGTCCGCACCGGAACCGATCACGCCGACGTAGTCGATCAAGCCCGTTTCCGCCATGGCTTGCGCGATCTCTTTCAACTGCTCGTGGTCGAGCCCGTCTTCGTGGAACTCGTCGCCGCACATGCGCAGGCCCACGCAGAAGTCACGGCCCACAGCCTCGCGCACGGCTTTCAACACTTCGATGCCGAACCGCAGCCGGTTCTGCAGGCTGCCGCCCCACTCGTCGGTGCGGAAGTTGGTGCGCGGGCTCCAGAACTGGTCGATAAGGTGCTGGTGGGCCGCGGAAATTTCGATGCCGTCCATGCCGGCCTGCTGCACGCGCTTCGCCGCGGTCGCGAAGTCGCCGATGATGCGGCGGATTTCCTCCACCTCGATGATCTTCGCGTTGCCGCGGTGCACGGGCTCGCGCACGCCCGAAGGCGACATCAGATGCGGCCAGTGCTCGCCGTGAAACGCCGAGCGGCGGCCCATGTGCGTGGCCTGGATCATGATCTTCGCGCCGTGCCGATGCATGGCTTCGGCCAGCCGCCCGAGCGGATCGATCACGCGGTCCGTCGCAAGGTTGACGGACTTCCACCACCCCTGCGGGCTATCGATCGAAACCGGGCTCGACCCGCCGCACACGGCAAGGCCCACACCGCCCTTCGCCTTTTCCTCGTAGTAACGGATGTAGCGGTCGCCGGGCAGCCCGCCGGGCTCCGCATAGACTTCCGCGTGCGCCGTGCTGACGATGCGGTTGCGCAGCGTGAGCTGGTTCAGCGCGAGCGGTTTGAACAGGTTGGGGTAACGCATCGCAGACAACCTCGGGCGTGGGTGTGGGGATTGAGTCGGTGTGGGGCGTGCCCGGCAGACCGGTACAAGTCGTTCAGTTCGCGAGCGGCGACACTTCGAAGATGCAGTGGTCGTGGCCTTCGGCCGCGCACTGCACTTCCTTCGACTGCGCACGCGGTGCGTGTCCGCTGGCGCCGCTCGTGTCGCTGGTGTCGCTGGTGTCATTGACCCAGTCCATCGCGCCGGCGAACCAGCCGGCGAACATGTAGCAGAGCTTGCCCGCTTTGCCCGGCTGCGCGAGCACGAACGACGAGTGGCGCAGTTCGATGCGTGCATGTGCACTGGCGGGGTCCGCCTCGACGATGCGGAACAGACCCCAGCCGCGTTGCGACAAACGCTTCAGGTAATGCTCGAACACCGCCATGCCGCTGATGCCGTGCTGCTTCGCTTCCTTGTCGCACCAGTGGTACGCCGACTTGTAGCCGGCCTGGTACAGAATGCCGGCGTAGGCCTCGCGGCCCAGCGCCTCTTCCACAGCGGTGTGGTTGTTCGTGAAGAAGTGACGCGGCACGTACAGCATGGGCAGCGCGTCGGTGGTCCAGACGCCGGTTTCGGCATCGACGTCGATGGGCAGTTGCGGTTGCATCGCGAAAGCTCCGTGGGGTGAGCGTGAGGTTCTTCGGTGTGTGGCGTGTCGTAATGGACGAGCGTGGTCGTGTGTCGGGTCGTAAGGCGCTGAAGCCTTACGCGCCCCACACGTCGCGAAACACGCGCACCCAGTTCTCGCCCATGATCTTGCGGATGCGCGTCTCGCTCCAGCCGGCGCGCTCCATCGCCTGCGTCAGGTTCGGAAATTCGCCGATAGTGCGAATGCCTTCGGGGTTCACCACCTTGCCGAAGTTCGTGAGGCGGCGGTAGCGGCCCTTGTCGTGCGTGAGCCAGTCGAAGAAGTCCACGCTGTAGCCCTGCGTGAAGTCCGTGCCGATGCCTACGGCGTCTTCGCCGATCAGGTTCACCACGTAGTCGATGGCTTCGATGTAGTCGTCGATGGTGGCGTCGATGCCGCGCTTCAGGAACGGCGCGAACATCGTCACGCCCACGAAGCCGCCTGCGTCCGCAATCTCTTTCAACTGCGCGTCGGACTTGTTGCGCGGATGCTCTTTCAGGCCCGAAGGCAGGCAGTGCGAATAGCAGACCGGCTTCTTCGAAAACGCGATGGCTTCCGAAGACGTATTGCTGCCCACGTGCGACAGATCGACCATGATGCCCACGCGGTTCATCTCCGTAATGACTTCGCGGCCGAAGTCGGAGAGCCCGCCGTCTCGCTCGTAGCAGCCGGTGCCCACGAGGTTCTGCGTGTTGTAGCAAAGCTGCACCACGCGCACGCCCATGTCGGCGAATGCTTCGATGTAGCCGATGTTGTCTTCGAACGCATGCGCGTTCTGGAAGCCGAGAATCACGCCCGTGCGGTTCTCCTTCTTCGCACGCGCAATGTCTTCGGTGGTGCGTACGAGCGTGAGCAGTTCGCTGTTCGCGCGGATCTGCTGCTTCATGAGCGCGATGTTGTCCACGGTCTTCGCGAAGCTCTCCCACACGGACACCGTGCAGTTCGCCGCCGTGATGCCGCCTTTTCTCATGTCTTCGAACACCGAACGGTCGAACTTCGAGATGTTCAGACCGTCGATGATGATGCTGTTCTCGTGCAGGGTGCTCATGCCGTAGCTCCGTGGTTCGGGTTCAGTAGATCGGGAAGCGCTCGCACAGCGCGAAGATCTCGCGGCGCACGCGCTGCTCGGTAGGCGCATGGCCTTCGGGGTGCTCGCGCAGCGCATCGAACACATCGAGAATGAGGCGCCCGATCTCGCGGAACTCCGCGACGCCGAAACCGCGCGTGGTGCCGGCCGGCGAGCCGAGGCGAATGCCCGAGGTCACCGTGGGCTTCTCGGTATCGAAGGGAATGCCGTTCTTGTTGCAGGTGATGCCCGCGCGTTCCAGCGCCTGCTCCACCTGCGTACCCTTGAGGCCCTTCGGGCGCAGATCGACGAGCAGCAGATGGTTGTCCGTGCCGCCCGTGACGAGGTCCACGCCGCCTTCTTTCAGCACTTCGCCCAGCGCCTGCGCGTTGGCGAGCACGCTGTCGATATAGGTCTTGAAATCTGCATGCAGCGCTTCGCCGAAGGCTACAGCCTTGCCCGCGATCACGTGCATGAGCGGGCCGCCTTGCAGCCCCGGGAACACCGCGGAGTTGATCTTCTTCGCGATGTCTTCGTCGTTCGTGAGCACGAAGCCGCCGCGCGGGCCGCGCAGCGTCTTGTGCGTGGTCGAAGTCACAACATGCGCGTGGCCGACAGGGCTCGGATGACGCCCCGCGGCGATGATGCCGGCGATGTGCGCCATATCCACCATCAGCTTCGCGCCCACGCTGTCGGCAATCGCGCGAAAGCGTGCGAAGTCGAGCACACGCGGATACGCGGAGAAGCCCGCGATGATGAGCGTCGGCTTGTGCTCGTGCGCGAGCTTTTCCACCTGGTCGTAGTCGATGCGCAGCGTCTCGCGGTCCACGCCGTACTGCACGGCGTTGAACCACTTGCCCGAGAGCGCGGGCTTCGCGCCGTGCGTGAGGTGCCCGCCCGCATCCAGCGACATGCCCAGCACCGTGTCGCCGGGCTTCGCGAGCGCGAGCATTACGGCGCCGTTGGCCTGCGCGCCCGAATGCGGCTGCACGTTCGCATAGCTCGCGTTGAAAAGCGTCTTGATGCGATCGATGGCGAGCGCTTCGACCTCATCCACATATTCGCAACCGCCGTAGTAACGCTTGCCGGGATAACCTTCCGCGTACTTGTTGGTCAGCACCGAGCCCTGCGCTTCCAGCACAGCGCGCGAGACGATGTTTTCCGAGGCGATCAGTTCGACCTGCGACTGCTGCCGCTCGAGTTCCTTCAGCACCGCGCTGCGCACGGGCGCGTCGCGTTCGGCGAGGGTCTGCGTAAAGAAAGGGGTGGCGTTCGACATGGGGCGTCCGTTGGTCAGGAAAAGCAGCGTATTCAGGCATGCGAAGCGCAGCACATAAGGCTCAGGGCTGCCGACGGCTCTATTCTTGTCTTTCGCCTTTTGCGCCAATTGATGAATTCAGACGCGTTCTTTTCCATTTCCGCCATGCGAGTCCGTTTTGGACAAGTCGGCTTTCAAGCGTCGGAAAAAGCAGGCCGCACTGCCAATGCTGCTTTGCAGCGCAAACACCCTTCAGGAGCACCGCTTGCGTGCGGCGCGCGCCCGCCCACGGTGCTCGCGCCGCACAGTGCAGGTGCACAGCACGACCGTGCGAATGCTCGATAAGTGGGACGAATAAGGGTTTGGCCGGGGTTTCGCCAGGGTTTGGCCAGGGTTACAACGTATGGCACGCTTGTTGCCATCAACACGAGAATAAATGCGGCCGCGCCCCACCGGCCGTCAAGCTGTAGAGCCGAAGTCAGAGAGCCGAAGGAACACCGCACCATGTCGCCCGACCGTACCGCGTCGTTGTCCCACTTCGCTTTCATGCCGCTGCCCAACTTCACCATGATCGCGTTCACCAACGCGATCGAAGTGCTGCGCATGGCGAATTACCTGAGTGGGCAGCCGCTCTACCGTTGGTCCGTCATCAGCCCCGACGGCGGCCTCGTCAGCGCGAGCAACGGCCTCTCCGTGGACACGGGGCCCGCCGACTGCGTCGGCAAACCCGACATCGTGTTCGTCTGCGGCGGCATCAACGTGCAGCGCGAAACCACGGCCACGCATCTGGCCACGCTGCGTCGCTTCGCGCGCGAAGGCGTGGCGCTCGGCAGCCTGTGCACCGGCACCTACGCGCTCGCGAAAGCCGGCTTGCTTGCGGGCTACGCATGTGCGATTCACTGGGAAAACATGTCGGCGCTCAAGGAAGAGTTTCCGGACACGCGCTTTTTGAAAGAGCTGTTCGTGATCGACCGCGATCGCGTGACCTGCACGGGCGGCGTCGCGCCGCTCGACATGATGTTGAACCTCATCGCCTCGCGCATCGGCACGGCGCGCGTGACGCAGATTGCCGAACAGTTCATCGTGGAGCACGTGCGCGATACGAGCGCGCAGCAGCGCATGCCGCTCGTGGCGCGTCTTGGCTCAGCGAACAAGTCGCTGTTCGAAGTGATTTCGCTGATGGAGAACAACATCGAAGAGCCGCTCTCGCGCGAAGAACTCGCGCGGCTCGCGAACATGTCGCAACGGCAATTGCAGCGCCTTTTCCGCGAACATCTGGGCATGACGCCGACGCACTACTACCTCACGCTGCGTCTGCGTCGTGCACGCGAGTTGCTGCTGCAGACCGACATGTCGATCATGCACATCACCATGGCCTGCGGCTTCCAGTCCGCGTGCCATTTCAGCAAGAGCTATCGCGATGCGTTCGGCACGGCGCCCACGCGCGAGCGCCGCAAGCAGGTGGCGCCGCTTGCCGAAGTGGTGGGCGCACCGGGCGCTCCGGGCACTGTGCCGGCGCCAGCGGCAGCCTCAGCGCACCACGCGTTTCTGTCCGCCTGAAGTTCCCTGATACGTTCGCTGATACGTTCGCTGATATCCCGCACGTTCACGCGAATCGCGCCGTCACCTGAACCGCGCGGCGCAGCGCCGTCTGCATGAGCGCGCCGCCCGGCATCATCTCGAAGTCGATAGCTTCCACCGCGTTGCGCACGATCAGCCCGAGTTCGGTGCTGCCCTGCATGATGAGGCGCCGGCTGAAGAACAGCGTGTCGGCATCCACGTCGCGCGCAGCGAGCCGGATGAAGTCGGGGCCGCTCGCTGCGACGATCAGGTCCGGGGCTCGTGCCTCCCCACGCCAGGGTTCGAAACGATCCGCGCCCACGGTGAGGCGCACGGTGAGGCCGATGTCCGTCACGTTCAATTCGTAGAGATACCCGGACAGCAACGCACGCGTATCGGTGTCGAGCACGGGCAGCACGTGGCGATTGAGCGCCACACAGAGTGCATACGCGAGCGGCGTAGCGGGCAGACGGGCCGCGCAGTAGCGCAGCAGGGGCACAGGGCTCGGTAGCTTCATGCGCGGACTCCGGTCGTGCCTGCTGCGGCGGATGGATCGCCGGTTGGCGTGACACTCGTGAGGTCTGCGATGCCTGCATTAGCGGCCGCCTTTTCAGCCAGGCCCGGCTCCCCGAACCAGAACCCGTTGCAGGACGGTGCGTCGTGCTGCGCGCAGGCCTCGCGATACGCATCCCGCGGCGTGAGTTCGCCGTCGCACACCGCCTTGAAGATATCGAGCACCGCCACCGTGCGATTCGCCTGCGGGCTGATGCGCAGTACCGATACGCCTTCGCTCGCCAGACCGTGTGTGTGGCCGGCCAGGTTCACCACCTGCGCCGTCTGCGTCTGAATGCCGTTGATCGTGACGAACGGTTTGCCATCCTGAGCGAAAGCGGTCATGCCTTCGGGGTCGTCGATACAGCGGCGTTCGCAATGATCCTTCTGCAAATGGTGATGACGCGCGGTGAAGCAGCGTGCCGAAAAGGCGAGCGGCGCACGGCCGTAGGCGAAGTACTCGATCTCGCAGGGCGGCTCGCTCGCGGCGCCGTTCGCCTCCGTAATGCCGCCGCGAATTTCCGCCAGCGTGGCACGCGAGCAATCCACGGGCGTCACCCAGCGCCGTGCGCCCAGACTCACGAGCCATTCGAGCATCTGCGCGCTGTAGCAGTTGAGATGCGGCCCCGCCACGAAAGGCATGCGTCGCGCGACGAGCGCGAGCGCGGACATGTCGTTCACTTCCGGCATGAACTCGCCGTTCTCGGCGAGCTTGCGCGCCTGGCGCAGGTCCGCTTCGGTTTCGGCGAGTGCCAGTGCGGAGAGCACGACCTCTTTGCCGGCCGACGCCAGTTCGCGCGCAATCGCGACCCAATCCGAAAAGCGCAGTTCGTGACGGCGCGAGCACACCACCTCGCCGACGTAGACGACATCTGCCGCGGAAGCCGCCACGTCGGCATAGAACGCCATGACGTGGTTGCGAGGCCAGTAATAAAGAATGGGACCGAGCGCGAGCTTCATGAGGCTTACTTCCATGGACGTGAATAGGCGCCGAGCGTGTCCTGCTGCCCCTCGGCAAGCGAGCCGAGCGCGGCGTGCCATGTCGCCGCGCGCCCCGCCGCGACACCTTCGCGCGTGAGCGCATCGAGCGCTTCGCGCCACACGCGTGTGACAGCCGCGGTGTAGGCGGGACCGCGCTGACGGCCTTCGATCTTCACCGCCGCCACGCCCATGCGCGCCAGCTCGGGCAACAGTTCGAGCGCGTTGAGGCTCGCGGGCTCTTCCATCGCGTAGTAGCGCTTGCCGGCCACCTCGAAACGGCCTTTGCAGATGGTCGGATAGCTGGCCTTGTCGTCCTCGCGGTAGCTGTCCACGAGCACACCGCCGAGGCGCGCATCGAGCCGCTTTTGCGTGCCCTCCTGGCGCTCGACCCACTGCACGTGGCGCGCCGGCGAGCACACGCCGTTGAGATTCGGCGATTCGCCCGTGGCGTGCCCCGAGAGCATGCAGCGCCCCTCCACCATCACGCACAGGCTGCCGAACGCGAACACCTCGATCTCCACCGACGTCTGTCGCACCGTCTGCTCGACCTGTTCGAGCGAAAGCACGCGCGGCAACACGGCGCGCTGAATGCCGAACTCGCGCTGCAAAAAGTTGATGCCTTCGTGGTTCGTCACCGACCCTTGCACCGAAAGATGCAGACGCAGCTCGGGATGCTGCCGCGCCGCATACGCCATCACGACGGGGTCGGCCACGATGGCCGCATCCACGCCCACGCGCGCGGCCAGATCGATGGCGGCGGTCCAGCGCGAGAGGTCGCGGCCATGTGCGTAGGTATTGATCGCGAGCAAGACTTTGCGATTCGCGCGATGCGCGTAATCGATGCCTTGCGCGAGCGTCGCTTCGTCGAAGTTGAGACCGGGAAAAGCGCGTGCGTTGGTGTCGTTGCGCAGGCCGACGTAGACGCAATCGGCACCGCCATCTACGGCGGTACGCAGTGCAGGCAGATTACCTGCCGGGCAAACGAGCTCGGGAATCCTGAGGGGCGGGTGTAGGACGGCAGTCGTGGAAGCAGAAGCAGATAGCGATGCCTGCGCCTCAGCGGCAGGCGGGACGATCGTGCGCATGGGCAACGGCGATCCTCGAAAAATGGATGGGCAATCATGCCACGCCCCCTCTGGCACGCATTGCGGCGAACTGACGCGTGCGCTAAGGTTGGGATGTTGTTTTCCCGATTGCGGCAAATAACGTCGCAATTGATCGCGTCAACGGATTGCAGCAACCCCGCGCCACCGCATCATGTGGCAACCCGTGCGGCAACTGATGTGCCGACTGATGTGGCAACGCACCGCTCCTGGTTGTCGCAGCGCCGTCGCTATAGTGTCCGGCTTTCCAACCACCTCACTGCGCACCGTTCAGGTCCCTCTATGGCAACTATCGAATCCGAGTTTCAGATCGCGCCGCAAAAGTTCTCGACCGACGTGCTGCTCGAAAAGTACGCCAAAGGCGACGAGCGCACCGCCGACGACATCTACCGCCGCGTCGCGCGCGGTGTCGCGGCGGCCGAGCCGCAGGAACTGCGCGCCGAGATAGAGGCCCGCTTCGTCGACAACCTGCGCCACGGCGCGCTGGGCGCCGGCCGCATCATGAGCGCCGCGGGCAGCGGCATTGCGGCCACGCTCATCAACTGCTTCGTACAACCGGTGGGCGACTGCATTCAGGGCCTGGACGACCGCGGCCTGCCCGGCATTTATGTTGCACTGCTCCAGGCCGCTGAAACGATGCGGCGCGGCGGCGGGGTCGGCTACAACTTTTCGGCCATTCGCCCGCGCGGCGCCTACGTGCATTCCACCGGTTCGAGCGCATCGGGACCGTGCAGTTACATCGACGTGTTCGACGCCTCGTGCCGCACCGTGGAAAGCGCGGGCTCGCGCCGCGGCGCACAGATGGCCGTGCTCGACTGCGATCACCCCGACCTGCTCGAATTCATCGAAGCGAAACATTCGAAGGGCCGCTGGAACAACTTCAATATTTCCGTGGCCGTGACGGATGCGTTCATGCAGGCCGTGGAAGCCGATCTGCCCTGGCAACTCGTGCACCGCGCCGAACCGTCACCGGCACTGCGCGCCGCGGGCGACCTGCACCAACGCGAAGACGGCCTGTGGGTCTACGCGGAAAAGAGCGCACGGGCGATCTGGGACATGATCATGCGCTCCACCTACGACGTGGCCGAGCCCGGCGTCGTGTTCATCTCGCGTATGAACGAGGACAACAACCTGCGCGCCATCGAAACGATCCGCGCCACCAACCCGTGCGGCGAGCAACCGCTGCCCGCCTACGGCTGCTGCAACCTCGGACCGCTCAATCTCACGCGCTTCGTGCTGGACCCGTTCGCGAAGCTGCAAGGCGGCGAAAGCACGTTCGACTGGGACGGGCTCATTGCGCGCACGCGCACGCAGGTGCGCTTTCTCGACGACGTGCTCGACATCACGCTCTGGCCGCTGCCCGAGCAGCGCGCGGAAGCGGACGCGAAACGCCGCATCGGCATCGGCTTCACAGGGCTGGGCGACACGCTCGTGATGCTGGGTCTGCGCTACAACTCGCCCGAAGGCCGCGAGTTCGCCACGCGCGTGGCGCGCGTGATGCGCGACTCGGCGTATCGCGCCTCCGTGGAACTCGCCCGCGAACGCGGCGCGTTCCCGCTCTTCAACGCCGAGCAGTACCTGGCCGAAGGCACCTTTGCCTCGCGCCTGCCCGACGACATCAAGGACGCCATTCGCCGCGACGGCATCCGCAACAGCCACCTGCTTTCCATCGCGCCCACGGGCACGGTGAGCCTCGCGTTCGCGGACAACGCGTCCAATGGCATCGAGCCCGCGTTCTCGTGGACCTATCAGCGCACCAAGGTCATGGCCGACGGCAGCAAGCAGAGCTTCGCCGTGGAAGACTACGCGTACCGCGTGTACCGCGAGCTGGGCGGTGACATGGACGCCCTGCCCGACTACTTCGTGAGTGCGCTGGAAATGTCGGCGCACGACCACCTGCAAATGATGGCCGCGGTGCAGCCCTACGTGGACACGTCCATTTCGAAGACGGTCAACGTGCCCGCCGATTACCCGTTCAACGACTTCGAAAGCCTCTACTTCGACGCGTGGCAAAGCGGCCTCAAGGGGCTCGCCACCTATCGCCCGAACGAAACGCTGGGCGCCGTGCTCCACACGACCGAACCCGAAGACACGCTCGCCGAAGCCGACTTCGACCCGCTGCGTATCGCCATCGATCATCGCCCCAAGGGCGAGCTGCCCGCCATCATCGAAAAGGTCGAATACCTCACGCAGTTGGGCAAGAAGTCGCTCTACGTGGCCGTCTCATTCATGGAAGTGACGGGCCGCGTGGGCGGCGAGGAAGTCACCATCGAACGGCCCATCGAGTTCTTCATTCCCGTGGGCCAGCGCGACGAGTCGCAGCAGTGGATTACCGCGACCATGCGTTCGCTCTCGCTCGCCGCGCGCGGCGGGTTCGTGGCGCGCAATCTGCAGGACATGCGCAAGGTTTCATGGGACCGCGGCCAGGTGCGGCTGGGCGAAACGCAGCGGCTGGACGGTCGCCGCATTCCGCTCTGGCACGACTCCGAAGTGGCGGCGCTCGCTTACGCGATCCAGCAGATCCTGCACCGGCGCGGCTTTCTGGATGCCGAAGGCAACCAGGTGCCCTCGCGTCTGCTCGCAAGGCTGCCGCGCGGCGCAATGGCGGGCCACGGCACGACGATGCATGCCGGGGACTTCGATACAGCAGCCCCTAGCGACGCCGGCGCCGCCGACGAAGCAACGGCAGCCAGCGTCAACACGCCCGAACCGCGCACGATGTTCGGCCGCAAGTGCGGATCGTGCGGCGCAAACGCCGTGATCCGCAAGGACGGTTGCGACTTCTGCACGGCGTGCGGGGAGATTGGGTCGTGTGGGTGAAGTAACGGAGCGGGTGCGTCGGTGGGCCTGGTCGACCATGAGACGCACCCGCGCTCCATCACCTTACTTCAGCGCGCCACCACGACCGGCTTGTTGTGCTCTCGCCGGAGTCGCGCCGGCAGCGCAACCATGATGATGTAGATCCGCACCAGCAAGCCCGCAAACCAGAGCGAAACGGGCATGCCCATGACCGCGAGAAAAAACAGCACGCCAGGCGTTCCAAAGCTGGCTGTCAACACGCGCTGCACGATGAGATAAAACGGCGCGATGCAGGCCACAACCAGCGCAAAAAGTCTCGGAAAAGGCGACTTCTCCGTACTCAGTCGCTCGAACTGCTGCATGCCGGCCTCCATGCCATACTGGAACTCGGCCGCCTGTTCCTCGAACGCTTTCCCGATAAATGCCGTGTGCTCAACGACGCGCAGCACATTCTTTCTCGACATGTATAGCCAGTAACCCGTTATCGCGATTCCTCCGAGCAAGCCCGGCCACCTGACCTGCGGGGGAAGCGGCGCAAAAAGGAACAGAAAAAAGTAGCCGAAAACGCCGAAGAAAAAGTAAAGAACAAAGAAGCCAATACATTGCGTGAGCCCGAACACCCACAACAGGTTCGATCCTCTTGCACGCGTGAGCAACACGCCCAGCGCGGCAAGCGATACGACCATAACGACTACCGCAATTCGCCAAGGCCATTCAGACACGGCCAGATCATCAGCGTAAGCCGCATACGACACACCGGCAGCCAGCAGCGGAAACAATACGCAAACCCATGCCGCCTTTTTCGCGGCGTCCCGGACCGGGTCGCTGAGGCCGGAAGAAGACTGCCTGATCGTGCGTGCTCTTGACATTGTTATGTGATTCCAGGTGGTGAACTCAGGGCATATACATCAGAGGGTATGAACCGTAGTCCTTAGGCATGGATTTTCCGAGATACTCGGCACCGTCTTTCAGAGATTGGCCAAGGGAGCGTAACCAGGATGTGACGCGCTCGGTGGTGTGCGTTTTCTTGTCGACCCAGTCCAGCCCATACCCAACAGCGGCTGCGACGAAAATAGTCCCGACCACGATGGCCGCGACGGGAACCGCGACAGTTCCCGCGACCAGCGCCACGACCGTACCGACGAGTACCGAAGCGATCGCGGCGCCGAGCCCGGCCTTGACGAGATCGATACCAATCTTGCCTAACAGGTCGGCGAAATCCTTCTTGCGCTTTCCATCGGGGCCAGTCTGCTCATAGTCATGCAGCCACTCCGCGGTATCGAGCGCTATCGTAAATATCAAAGCGATCAGCCCTGCTTTTTTGAATGCGCCCTTGCTTCCTTCCCACGCTGCGGCGGCGCCCGACTCCACCGTACCGGCACCGCCGGCAATAGTGAACACCTTTTCGTTCTTCACTCCATAGCGCGCAGCAGTGATTAGCTTTCTCAACCGCGGGTTACCAGTAAAAACCACGTACAGTCTTTCACCGACATTTTTGTGAACTACCTTGGTAAGGCGAAATTTTTCGGACCAAAGCTCGCCGATCCATTCTTTGTTGTCGTTAAGAAAGGCCGTGGCACCGGCCAGTTGAGCGATCAACCAGTTACGAGTAGTAATTTTGTTGGTATCGAGCGCAGTCTCGTCGGAACCACCCGATGCTAGCGCGTCGAGGACATCTTGTGGGATTGATTCCTTGTTGACCTGAAGAACATGCGCTTCCTGCAGAGGCTCAACTGTCGTGCTCTGCGCCAGTTTGATCGGCAACGGACATGCCATGGCATCACGCGACAGCGTAGGCGAAAGCAGCGGATCGGACCTGACTCCCCAACGTAAGTAATCAGGAACAGCGGGCTCCGGAAACTGGATCATCGACCGATTACCCGTCGCAGCCACCGGCGCGGAAGAAGATGTTGGGGGAAGATGCGTTGCCGTATTTTCCCTGACCGCGATGATAATGGGCTCCGGCTTGGCCTTTGGATCGGAACCGACATTCGATACGCCGAACTGCTTCATCGAATAACGATACAGAATCTTGCCACCACGCTTGAGCAGCAGTTCTCCCTTGAAATCCCGGCTAATCCAGACGTGATAGCGCTGACCATCGGAAAACTGCCCTTGCTTGGCACGCTTCTTCTTTGCAACGTCGTAAATCCAATCGTCGGTTGCTTCGACAACGTAAGTGGCGCCGCTATTGATGTGTATATCGAAAATCACATCCCGATGTTTGCGAAGTAACACCGTCGTCTCCGTATCAGCCCAGCAATCCACCGGCTCACCGGGCAAGTCGATACAGACTGTGTGCTGCATCAAAGCGCTGTCGCCCATATTTATTCTCCGCTTCTTTTGACCTGGTTAGCTACCAACCTTCCAAAGCTGATACCGTTCAATTCGCCCTTGCCTTCGCCATCAAGCACGACATTGTGTGTTGTGCCATCTTCGGCCATCAGCTTGATCGGCTCGCCGGGCGGCACATTGCCTTCGGCATCGACATACTTGAGGCGCATATCGGCCTTTTTCCCCTGCAGATTGTTTGCCTCGTGCATGCTGGTCGGTCCCGCAAACAAGTGCTGGGCTCCCTTGATATCAACCTTGCCCGGCGCATGTATCTCGATATTGCCGTCCTTGACGCGAATATACGCGCCACCCGACGTCAGCAATATTTCCTGCTTCGCCGCCGCCTCGATACCTTCCGTCGCAGACAATACCTTTACGGTCTTCTGAGCGGTCACTTCGATGTTGTCGGAATGCGCTCGAATCTCCACTTTTCCTTTGGCCGCGAACAACTTCATGCCGGCGTTCTGGACAAATAGACTGAGCTTTTCTGCCACGCTGGCAACCAGCGATTTACCGGTAGCAATATGCGCACTTTGTCCACTAACAAAATTGACTTGTGCGTTAGCGGCAAGATGAACGGATTGCTGCGTGGATAACGCGATTCCCGCAGGACTACCGAAGAGCATGATCGGTTCCTTGAACGCATTCGCGTTGCCGGCCCCGCCACTGCCCGTCTTTGCGCCAGCCGACCCACCGGAGACGCTGCTCTGCACAGCGTCTGCGAATGACTTGAGCGAGTCGTATCCGCTCTTGAGACTTTCGGCTTGATGCGTGGTACTGGCGTCCGACATCGATTCCAGCACGCTCTCCGAATTCAGCAGTTGCGAGACGGAGTCCCGTGCATCCAGCTGTTGAGCGGTCACCGGATGTGTGGTGATATACACCCCCTGGCCGGCACGCACTGCGCCGTAGGCGTCAGACTTCAGGTCGAAACCGCTACCTAGATAGGCGCCCCTGTTGTTGTCAGTCTGGTCGATGAGATAGCCCAAATGCAGCAGCGCATTGGTGCTCGACGAATAGAGCTGAACCCGGTTCTGCCCCGTCGAGTCGTCCATCACCATCTGGTTGTAGCCGCTTCCCTGATATTCCTTTGATTTGTAGCCGGACAACAGACCGTTGGTGTGCCAATGCGGTTGCGTCGCGCCGTTATAGACCCTTCCGGTCACCAGAGGCCTGTCGCAATCGCCGTCCACCCAGTCGATCAAGACCTCCTCGCCGACTCTCGGCACATGCACGCCCCCGTATCCACCGCCCGTATCGGACATCGCGACGCGCACCCAGCATGACGCTTTCTCGTCACCCTCATTGAGTCGATCCCAGTGGAAGCGCACCTTGATACGATTCAACGAATCTGTGTAGACCTCTTCGTTGGGAGGGCCAGCAACGATCGCCGTCTGCATGCGCATATCCGGCTTGCGATGGTGGAATGGACTGCGATAGGGCACGGCCCTGCGTTGCGCTTCGATCTCGACGAGAAAGAATCCTTCGCTGCCGTCAGAGTGGCTGACCGTCTGGCCTGTCTGACGAGCTTTGGCTGCTGCCAGCACGCCTTTGAGGCCATGCGGAAAATCGGCGGCCTGGGTAGATACCGGTAGATTGTTCTCGATGAACCACGCCGCCTCGACTATAGCGAACTGCCTTTGCGGATCCTTATCTCGCTCGTGGTCGGGATGATTCAGTAATTCAAACCACCGTCCGGCATCTGCCGCTCGCACGCCACCGCGGCCATAGAACCGTTTCGCACGAGACTCCCATTCCTCCACGCGGATTCTTGAAAGCGATTCCCCACGGTCCTGCGGACCATAGGTATAGGCTCCCGTGTATTCGTACACCTCTGCTTGCGCGGGCAGATCGCCCTGATCTGGGACCGTGGGCACGCTTACGCCCTTCGGATGGGAAAACGAACCCGGAGCCTTGTAATCGAAAGTTCGCGTCGAAAGGGATGTGCTTTGCAGCGTACGCGTGCCGGACCACTGCACCAGGGCATTCGCTTCAACACTCGTACCGGCGCGATAGAACTCGACGGTCTGTGGCGAAAGTGGCTCGAGCCGGTAAATATCGTCGACAACGACGAGCGTGTGAGACTTCCCGTCGTCTGCCTGCTCGAAATACGAAAACAACCCTTCGCTTTCCATGAGCCGGTGGACGAAATTCCAGTCGTCGTCGTATTGGACACAAAAAGAACGGGGTGGCAGCGATCTGCTCAGCTCGAACCGGAAGGCACCTCGTGCCTGCGGATGCATATTGAAGACATCGCTCAGAATGGCATCGACCGGTTTTTCCTGCCAGATACGCGCGTCCTTGCGAAAGCGCAGGAAGTGCATCCACGACGCGAAGCCGATCTGAAAGGTTGTCAATCCACTATCGGACCCCAGGCGCCGAACGGTGTGAACATAACCTTGATGAGGCAAATATGATTTATCGCCCTGCTGAATCCAGAGCGTCACCGACTGCGCAATCAATGTCTTCAGTTCGATGGCTTCGGATGTCGAAACGACATCCACGGTCCAATCGAAATGGCGACCAATTCGCGAATGCCCCGTAGCCCGTTGAGGTAACAGCAGGTTACTGCCGATCGGATTATCCAGTTTGAGCAGGCGGTCATGCTGCAAAAATCCGGCGTGCATCCCCCTTATTAAGTCTTGAGCACCCATACCGCCTCTTCTGGTCGTTACGCTCCCGCGCGTGCGAGCGATTTTACGAAACCTCCGAGGAATCAGCCAGTCAACCGAGGTAAAAAAAACGTTTTCGGTAATTAGTTCTGATGCGGTTATCTATTTAATCAGAAGTGGGAATTTTTTCTGAGTGCAGAATGTGCGTTCGCACAACGAAAGCGCTGGCTGTGACACATTTAGCGAAGAGCGCTCGGCATCGCGCCTCGAGCAACAACAGAAGTACGCGAGCCGCTCCGGAAAGCGGCTCGCGTGAACATCCATACCGCGACACCCCGCTAGCGGAGCGGCGGCAAAACCAGGCGGCCGTATGTCCCCCTCAAGCCGCCTTCAACAACCCATGCGGGTCGATCACGAACTTGCGTGGCGCCCCGCCATCGAACTGCCGGTAGCCTTCGGGCGCCTCGTCCAGCGACACCACGGTCACGTTGACGATATCCGCGATCGGCAGGCGGTCCCACAGAATGGCCTGCATGAGATTGCGGTTGTACTTCATCACGGGCGTCTGGCCGGTATGGAACGAATGCGACTTCGCCCAGCCAAGGCCAAAGCGGATGCTCAGGCTCCCGCGTTTCGCCGCCGGATCCACGGCGCCCGGGTCGTCCGTCACGTAAAGGCCCGGAATGCCGATGGACCCGGCCACGCGTGTAATGTCCATGAGCGAATTGAGCACCGTGGCGGGCGCCTCTTCGTGGTGGCCGTGCGAACCGTGCCCGCGGGCCTCGAAGCCCACGCAGTCCACCGCGCAATCCACTTCGGGCGTGCCGAGTATCTGCGCGATCTGTTCGCCGAGCGACGCGTCACGCGAAAGGTCCACCGTTTCGAAGCCCATCTTGCGAGCGTGTTCGAGACGCTCCGCATTCATGTCGCCGACGATCGTGCATGCCGCGCCGAGGAGGCGCGCCGAGGCCGCCGCCGCCATGCCCACGGGCCCCGCGCCCGCGATGTAGGCCGTGGCGCCCGGCTTCACGCCGGCCATCACGGCGCCGTGGTAGCCAGTAGGCAGAATGTCTGAGAGGCAGGTGAGATCGCGGATCTTCGCCATCGCCTGATCACGGTCGGGGAACTTGAGCAGGTTGAAGTCGGCGTACGGCACGAGCACGTACTCAGCCTGGCCGCCAATCCAGCCGCCCATGTCGACGTAGCCATAAGCGCCGCCCGCGCGCGACGGATTCACGTTCAGGCACACGCCCGTGTGCTGTTCCTTGCACGTGGGACAGCGCCCGCAGGCCACGTTGAACGGCACTGAAACGAGATCGCCCACGCGCAGCGTTTCCACGTCGCGGCCCACCTCGATCACTTCGCCCGTAATTTCGTGCCCGAGCACGAGGCCCGTGGGCGCGGTGGTGCGTCCGCGCACCATGTGCTGATCCGAGCCGCAGATGTTGGTGGACACCACTTTCAGGATCACGCCGTGGCCAATGGCCCGGCCGCGGGGATCGACCATCTTCGGGTAGTCGATGGACTGCACTTCGACCTTGCCCGGCCCGGTATACACGACACCGCGATTGCTGCTCATCGTTCTGTCTCCATGTTCGTCTGATGACGTCGTCGTTCGCGGCGGCACGCGCGCGCCTGCCGCTCTCACTGCTATCAGCAGCGTAGTCGCGATGGGCCGGTGCCGATTGTGCAAAAACCGACACGGGTTTGGCCGCCGCCGACACGCGTGTTTCGGTGCGTTTTTTATTGATTGAACGTTCAATAAAAAATAGCTACGATGCGACTTCCTTTAGATGTACCTTCCCGTTCGCCATGCCCAAAGTCGGAATGCGCGAAGTGCGTCGCGCGCAGTTGATCGACGCCACCCTGCTCACCATCGACGAAGCCGGCCTTGCCGGCACCACGCTCGCGTCCGTGGCGCAGCGCGCCAACATCTCGACGGGCATCGTGAGCCACTATTTCGGCGACAAGGACGGTCTGCTCGAAGCCACGATGCGCCACATCCTGCGCGACCTGTGGGCGGCCACGCGGCGGCGCCGCATCGCGGCGAAGCCGCAGCCGCGTGCGCGTCTGCGTGCGGTCGTGGCCGCCAATTTCGACGTGAGTCAGGTGAGCGGCCCTGTCATGAAGACGTGGCTCGCCTTCTGGTCGCAGAGCATGCACGAGCCCGCGCTGCGCCGTTTGCAGCACGTCAACACACGCAGACTCTATTCGAATCTCTGCGCGGAATTCGCCAAGGCGCTGCCGCGTAGCGCGGCACGGCGCGCGGCAAGCGGCCTCGCCGCGATGATCGACGGGCTCTGGCTGCGCGGCGCGCTCTCGGGCGACCCGTTCGACACGCGCGCGGCGCTGCGCCTCGCCAACGACTACATCGACATGCTGCTCGAAGCGGGCGCATAGCCCTGAGCACCTGGCTTCCTTCACGGAGAAACACGATGCCTTCCTACGGCCTGCAACGTCTCTACATCGGCGGCGAATATGTCGATGCCACCAGCGGCGAAACCTTCGATACGTTCGATCCCGCCACGGGCGAAAAACTCGCCACGGTCCAGCAGGCCAGTGCCGCGGACATCGACCGCGCCGTGGAATCTGCGCGCGAAGGCCAGCGCACGTGGGCCGCGTTCACCGCGATGCAGCGTTCGCGCATCCTGCGCCGTGCCGTCGAATTGCTGCGCGAGCGCAACGACGTGCTCGCGGAACTCGAAATGCACGACACGGGCAAGCCGATTGCCGAAACGCGCGCGGTGGACATCGTGACCGGCGCCGACGTGATCGAGTACTACGCCGGTCTCGCCCCCGCGATCGAAGGCGAGCAGATTCCGCTGCGCGCAGAGTCGTTCGTCTACACGCGGCGCGAGCCGCTCGGCGTGACGGCGGGCATTGGCGCATGGAACTATCCGATCCAGATTGCGTGCTGGAAGTCGGCGCCTGCGCTCGCCGCGGGCAACGCGATGATCTTCAAGCCGAGCGAGGTGACGCCGCTTTCGGCCTCGAAACTCGCGGAGATCTATATCGAAGCCGGCGTGCCGCCTGGCGTGTTCAACGTCGTGCAGGGCGACGGACGCGTGGGGGCATTGCTTACCGCGCATGAAGGCATCGCGAAGGTGTCGTTCACGGGCGGCGTCGAAACGGGCAAGAAAGTGATGTCGATGGCGGGCGCGTCGTCGCTCAAGGAAGTGACGATGGAGCTGGGCGGCAAGTCGCCGCTCATCGTGTTCGACGACGCCGATCTGGACCGCGCCGCGGACATCGCCGTCACCGCCAACTTCTTCAGCGCCGGCCAGGTCTGCACGAACGGCACGCGCGTGTTCGTGCACGCCGCGGTGCAGTCCGCGTTCGAAGCGCGCGTGCTCGAACGCGTGAAACGCATTCGCATCGGCAAGCCGTCGGATCCGCAGACCAACTTCGGTCCGCTCGCGAGCGCGGCACAACTCGACAAGGTGCTCGGCTATATCGAAAGCGGCAAGCGTGAAGGCGCGCGGCTCGTGGCAGGCGGCACGCGCCTCGTTGACGGCCACTTCGCGTCGGGCCAGTACGTCGCCCCTACCGTGTTCGCCGACTGCCGCGACGACATGCGCATCGTGCGCGAAGAAATCTTCGGGCCCGTGATGAGCCTGCTCACGTTCAGGGACGAAGAAGAGGCCATCATCCGCGCCAACGCCACGCACTACGGCCTTGCGGCTGGCGTGGTGACAGAGAGCCTGGCCCGCGCGCATCGCGTGATTCACCGGCTGGAAGCGGGCATCTGCTGGATCAACACGTGGGGCGAGTCGCCTGCTGAAATGCCGGTAGGCGGCTACAAGCAGTCGGGCGTGGGCCGCGAAAATGGCATCGCCACGCTTGGGCATTACACGCGTATCAAGTCGGTCCAGGTGGAACTGGGCCGCTATCAGGCGGTGTTCTGACGCACTGCACAGACAGGGCACAACGCGAACAACGGCACCGAGAGACGCACGGCTCAAGACAGGGAGCACAGCATGGCAGCGAAGGAATACGACTACATCGTGATCGGCGCGGGCTCCGCGGGCAACGTGCTCGCCACGCGTCTCACCGAAGACGCGGACGTCACGGTACTGCTGCTCGAAGCCGGCGGCCCCGACTACCGCGTCGACTTCCGCACGCAGATGCCCGCTGCGCTCGCGTATCCGCTGCAAGGCCGCCGTTACAACTGGGCCTACGAGACCGACCCCGAGCCGCACATGAACAACCGCCGCATGGAGTGCGGGCGCGGCAAGGGCCTGGGCGGTTCGTCGCTCATCAACGGCATGTGCTACATCCGCGGCAACGCACTCGACTACGACGGCTGGGCCGAACGAAAAGGCCTTGAAAACTGGGCTTATCTGGACTGCCTGCCGTACTTTCGCAAGGCGGAAACACGCGACGTCGGCGCGAACGACTATCACGGCGGCGACGGTCCCGTGCACGTGACCACGAGCAAGCCCGGCGCGAATCCGCTCTTCGAGGCGATGGTGGAAGCCGGTGTGCAGGCAGGCTACCCGCGCACGGAAGACCTCAACGGTTATCGCCAGGAAGGCTTCGGCCCGATGGACCGCACGGTGACGCCGAAGGGCCGCCGCGCCAGCACGGCACGCGGCTATCTGGACCGTGCCCGCGCGCGCCCCAACCTCACCATCGTCACGCACGCGCTCACGGACCGTATCCTGTTCTCGGGCAAGCGCGCCGTGGGCGTGGATTATCTGCAAGGCAACACGACGGTCACGGCGCACGCGCGTCGTGAAGTGCTGCTCTCGAGCGGCGCCATCGCCTCGCCGCAGATCCTGCAACGCTCGGGCGTGGGTCCCGGCGCGTGGCTAAGCGAAGCGGGTGTGCCCGTCGTGCTCGATTTGCCCGGCGTAGGCCAGAACCTGCAGGACCATCTCGAGATGTACATGCAGTACGCCTGCAAGGAACCTGTCTCGCTGTACCCCGCCCTGCTGCTGCACAACCAGCCGGCTATCGGCATCGAATGGCTGCTGCGCGGCACGGGCATCGGCGCGAGCAATCATTTCGAGGCAGGCGGCTTCATTCGCACCCGCGACGACGACCCGTGGCCAAATATTCAGTACCACTTCCTGCCCGTCGCGATCAACTACAACGGCACCAACGCGATCCGCATGCACGGCTTCCAGGCGCACGTGGGCTCCATGCGTTCGCCCAGCCGCGGCCGCGTGAAGCTGCGTTCGCGCGACCCGCGCGAGCATCCGTCCATCCTCTTCAACTACATGGCCGAGGCGCTGGACTGGCGCGAGTTTCGCGACGCCATCCGCATCACGCGCGAAATCATGCGGCAGCCCGCACTGGACCGCTATCGCGGCGAGGAACTGAATCCGGGCGTACAACTCACGACCGACGCCGAGCTCGATGCGTTCGTACGCGGCCGCGCAGAAACCGCCTACCACCCGTCGTGCTCGTGCGCGATGGGCTACGACGACATGGCGGTGGTGGACAGCGAGGGACGCGTGCATGGCATCGAAGGGCTGCGCGTCGTGGACGCCTCCATCATGCCGCGCATCACCACAGGCAACCTCAACGCGCCCACCATCATGCTCGCCGAGAAGATTGCCGACCGCATTCGCGGCCGCGCGCCGCTCGCGCGTGCGGAGACGCCCTATTACGTCGCCAACGGCGCACCGGCACGCGGCAAGCCGTTGCGTATCGATGGAACCAGCGACGATGGAACCAGCGACGCCCCATCGCCGGGCACGGCGGGCGCGCACGACGCCGCGTTGCACACGCACTGAGCGCGAGACGCGACGCGCGCGGGAAACGCATCACGCGAAGTACATGGCGAACCCGTTCCATTGCCATGCCGCATCCGTTCTATGTGTGCGAATAATGGCCGCGTCTACTGAACGCCAGGTGGGCCGCAGCACACGTATCTGAACGGACGGCAGCGAAAGCGGTCTGCGCGTGGCGTGCCCTTCCATTCATTCGCTCAGGGGACGCCATGCCGACCGTCGCTGCATCTTCAGCCTCATCCGCCTCCCGTCGCGCCACTGCGGCGGCCCGTCTCGAGCGTCTGCCGTTTTCGGGCTACCACCGCACGCTCTTCATCATCATCGCGATTGCGTTCTTCTTCGATTCGGTCGACTTGGGCACGATGACCTTCGTGCTCGGCTCGATCAAGACGGAGTTCCATCTGTCGACGGCGGCGGCCGGGCTCGTGGCGAGCGCGAGCTTCTTCGGCATGGTGCTAGGCGCCGCGGTCGCGGGACTGCTCGCGGACCGCTTCGGGCGCCGCCCCGTGTTTCAGTGGAGTATGGTGCTGTGGGGCGCGGCATCGTACCTGTGCTCAACGGTGCAGTCGGTAGAGGCGCTGATCGTCTACCGCGTCTTGCTCGGCATCGGCATGGGCATGGAATTCCCCATCGCGCAGACGCTGCTCTCGGAGTTCGTGCCCGCCTCGTCGCGCGGCCGGCTGATCGCGCTGATGGACGGCTTCTGGCCGCTTGGTTTCATTGCGGCGGGATGCGTTTCGTACGTGGTGCTGCCGCATTTCGGCTGGCGCACGGTGTTCGCGCTGCTCGCCATTCCTGCGGTCTTCGTGCTGATCGTGCGCCGCGTGGTGCCGGAATCGCCGCGCTGGCTCGAACATCGCGGCCGTCTGGGCGAAGCGGATGCGGTACTGGCTCGGGTCGAGACCAAGGTCATGCGGTCGAAAGGTCTGACGTCACTGCCGGCGCCCTTGCTGGTTGCATCGAGCGTGGATACGGATGCCGCAGCCAACCGCCGCGGCGCCTTCCGCGAAATCTGGAGCGCCGCGTACCGGCAGCGCACCGTCATGGTGTGGCTGCTCTGGTTCTTCGCGTTGCTGGGCTTCTACGGCCTCACCTCGTGGCTCGGCGCGCTGATGCAGCAAGCGGGGTTCGCGGTGACGAAGTCGGTGCTCTATACCGTGCTGATCTCGCTCGGCGGCATTCCCGGATTTCTGTGTGCGGCTTGGCTCGTCGAACGCTGGGGACGCAAACCCACCACCGTCGCCTCGCTCACGGGCGGCGCCGTGATGGCCTACGTCTATGGACAAACGGCCTTGCACGCGGGCAGCGAAACGCTGCTGATCTGCACGGGACTCGCCATGCAGTTCTTCCTGTTCGGGATGTGGGCCGCGCTCTACACCTACACGCCGGAGCTATACGGCACCGGCGCGCGGGCAACGGGCTCGGGCTTTGCATCGGCCATTGGACGCATCGGCTCGCTGATCGGCCCGTATGTGGTGGGCGTCGTGTTACCCGTGTTCGGCCAGGGCGGTGTGTTCACGCTGGGCGCACTGTCGTTCGCCGTGGCCGCGCTCGCCGTGTGGGTGATGGGCATTGAAACGAAGGGGCTCGTGCTCGAAACGCTGGCATCGAAAACCCAGCCCGGCGACACGGTGGCCTGGCAAGGCGCGGCGGACGAGGTTCGTTGAGCGGCGGCTAGCCGGTGTTGTTGGCGGTTAGTGTTGGCGTAGTGTGGGCATTAAGGCGCCGCCCGTTTGCCTTCACGGTGCTTCACGGCCCGATGGCAGGGTTCTCGCCTTCGCGAGGCCCTACGTCCGGCGTAAAGATGCCGTTGTTCGCCTGACGGCGCTCGGACTCGCGCATCAGCGCCTGCGAAAGCAGCCAGTGTGCTTCGCCGTTGCTCGAATCGATGGTCAACGCATTGCCGGCGTTATGCCACACGCAGGTCCAGCGCCCCTGCGCCTCGCAGCCGCGCGCGCTGGCGAGCATCGAATCGCGCTGCTGCTCGCGGTCCATCAGGTCACCGCGCATACGCAGCGCTTCCGCGTTGTTCGGGTCTTCCGCCAGCACGTTCATGAGCGCCGCGCGCGCCGAACCCAGATTGTTCTTGTCCAGATTGATGCGCGCGCTCTGCAGACTCGCGGCAACGCGCGAACGGACTTCGTCGCTGCGACGCTGGGCCACCGTCGCCTCGCGTATGCGTCGCGCGGTGTCGGCATCGACGCGACTCGTCGTGCGCGATTTCTGCGCCGCCATACGCGCAGGCTGCGGGGGCGTGCCGACGCTGGGTGCGCTTGCATACGCCGTCGTGGATGAGGGCGCATTGGCCATGCCCGTCTCGCTCGCCGTATTGGGCGTGTTCCCGATGGTGGGCGCCGGTGCTTGTGCCGTGTCTGGTTGCGTCGGCGCGGACTGCACGTTCGTGTTCGGCTGCATCTGCGGGACAGGTTGCGCAGGCGTGTTGCCTTGATTCGCGAGGCCGGCTTGATACCCTGGGTTTCCTTGATAGGTCTGATTCGCCTGATTCGCCTGGTAGGCCTGATCGACCTGTGCGCCGCCGTTGCCGGCGCCTTGCCCCGAATCGGCCACGGCACCGCTTGCCACTTGCGGCGGCAGATCGGGTGAATCGCTCTTGCGCGTGAAAAATGCGTGCGCGGTGAAAAGCAGCGCCGCGGCAACGAGAACAGGTATGGCGTAGTGGCTGACCTTTGCGTGCCAGCGCGTGTCGACCCAGCGCCTTGGCTCCGTATCGCCGAAATAGTCCCGATGCTCGAGTCCGCCTGCACCGGATCCGCTGCCGTAGAGCGCAAAGCGCCCGCCGCTCTCGTCGAGTGGCGGGCGCCATGTCGGCTCTGCTGGACCGCGGGCGCCAGACGACGCAGGCGACGCCGGGCCGCGTGCGCCGGCCGCGGCACGCGCGTCGTGAGGCGCGCGCGTATCAGTATCGGACTGATGGTCGAGCTGATTCGCGCCGCAATGAGGGCAGAACGCAAACGGTGACGCCAACTTGGCATTGCAATGTGCGCACCGCAGCGGAACGTATTGATCCGAGCCGATTTCGCGAGGCATGGGCAGTCTTGCTGGTTCCAGAGAGACGTCGAAAAACTGATCCGACCCGTTGTCAGGTGGAGCGGCGTTGCGCCGGAACGGCCATGGCGAAAGGACGAGAACGAATATAAAAGACGCCTGGCCGGGCGCAATTGCCACATGCAATATGAGCCAGTTTGCGCTGAAGATCAATCGCGAACCTGGAACAAAACGTGACGGCCGGCCTTGTGTGCGAAACCGCACAGACGCATGTTGCGGCACACGCGCGATATTGCGTGCGCCGCATGCACCGAACCTACGATTCGCGCGCGCCGTCGATCTGAATGCCGAGTTCGGCCGCCATCTGTGCGACCGCAGTCTGCAATCGCGCCAGTTCGCTCGCCATATGCCTGTGTTCCGCCTTCAGCGTTTCGAACTCGGTGCGTGAGACGCTATCCTCGCCGCCGGCCGCCGCTTGCGGCATATCCTGGCTCACCTCTCCGCACAGCAGATGCGCCCAGCGGTTCTCGCGCTCGCCTGGCGTGCGTGCGAGCTTCACCACACGCGGCGGTTGGCCTGCTGCGAGTTCGTCGAGAAACGCTTCGACAGACGACGTATCCGCGAAACCATGGAGCCGTGCCGAGTTCAACCGCAACTCGGCTGCGGTCTGCGGCCCGCGCAATATCAACGTGGCGAGCAAAGCTACGCTCTGGCTCGATACGCCGAGCGCGCGATTCATGTTGTGCTCGAAGCGCGGCACGCGGCTACCGCTGCTTTCGAACACGAGGCTCGGGTGCTTCAGGCTTTCGATCGCTTCCAGCACCTCGGCCTCGGTCGCGTTCATCACGGGCGAGCGCGCGGTCTTCTGGTTGCAGCCGGACGTGAGCGCGTTGAGCGAGAGCGGATAGGTGTCGGGCACCGTGTGCTGCTTTTCCACCAGCACGCCCAACACGCGTGCTTCGAGTGGCGTGAGTTGACGGCTGGACGGACGTTCGATGGATTCGTTGCTCGTGTTCATGGATGACGGTAAGGCTTGACGCCAAAAGCAGCAGCGCGCGGTGAAGACCCGACGACAGAGTTCGTCCGCGCGCGGTGCCTCACGGAATCAGCCACAACGCCGCGGCATAGATCACGAGCGAAACGGCAAACGTGACCGCCGTGTAGCCCATCACGCGCTGGATGCGAATGCCCGCAATCGCGACCACCGGCACCGCCCAGAACGGCTGCAGCATGTTCGAAACGTTCTCTGCCATCGCCACGCCCATCGCCGTGTGCGCGACGCTCGCATGCAGCGCCAGCGCCGCGGGCAGCACGAACGGACCTTGCACGGCCCAGTGTCCGCCTGCACTCGGGATGAGCAGCGTAATGATAAGCGAGCTGAGGTAGCTCCAGAGCGCGAGCGTCGCGGGCGTCGCAACCGCCACGAAGGTTTTTGCGATCGCGGGTGCGAGCCCCGTGCCCGTCATGATGCCCATGATGCCGCCATAGACCGGATACTGAAGGAGCATGGAACCGGTCTGACGCGCGGCGCGGCGAATCGCGTCCGCATAGGCAATGGGCGTGCGTTGCAGCGCGAGACCCGCGAGCAGGAAGATCAGGATCGTCGTGTTGATGTCGAGTTCGAAGCCCTTCGCATGCCACGTCATCGCGAGGTAGCCGATGCCGAGTGCGAGCAGCAGCAGCGTGCCGAGCATCGAGCGCTCCATGCGCGCCGCCACCGACGATGTGCCCGCGGCACGCGCGTGCGGGTCGCCATTATCGTCGGCGGCATTCGCGCCGGCCTCGCGCGACTCGCTAAACGCGACCACGTGCTCCGCCTTCGGATGCATACGGATGAAGATCGCTGTCATCACGACGACCACGAGCACCGTCGGGACGAACACGAACGGCGCGAAGACGGTATCGGTGAGCGGCACGACATGTCCGGTCGCTTTCTCCACGAGGTTGAGCGCATTGCCGTGCGATGCCTGCGACAACGCAATGGAGCTCGACAGCCCGCTGTTGCACACGGACCATGCCGAGTAGCTGCCGGCCACGAGCCACGCGAAATCCACTTTCACGCGACGCGCGATTTCGCGCGACAGCAACGCGCCCACGATGAGCCCGAGTCCCCAGTTGAGCCACGCCGCCACGCCAACCACCGGAAACACGAGCAGCGCCGCCCGCGTGGGCGACGTGACCCGCGACGCGAGCGCACGCAAGCCACGCTGCACGATGGGCGCATCCGCGATGGCGTAGCCCGTCGCGAGAATCAGGATCATCTGCAGCGCAAAGCCGAGAATGTGGAACGTGCCGTCATACCAGGAGGTCAGGATGACGGGCAGCGTGCCGTGCGGCGCGAGCAACGCGGCAAGCACGATCACGACGAAGGTGAGGCCGAGCGAAAGGACGAACGGGTCGGGCATGACCTGCTCGAATACATAAACGAGGCCTGCCACAACGCCGCGGCCGCGCGGTTTTTCTGGCCGGTTCTCTGTTACGCCCGGGATTCCCGTTGTGCCGGCGGGATGAACGACGCCCGCCATGCCGGCGTGCGAGCCGGTATCTGTCTTCTCCATGACTTCGATCCGTGTGGTTATGTGGTGCTGAAGGGGTACTGAAAAGCTCGTTCGATGCATCGAAGCGACGACGTGCAAATGTTCTAATTGCGAACGACGCGTCCACTGAACGAACCCCCCGGAGCATACTCGTCTCATCGGAAATTTGCGCGCAGCCATGCAGACGGCATGGCTTTCAATATGCCCACAGCCGCGTTGCGATTTGCTGGAACGAAGCGCAACGCGTGCGCGCCTGGCTCCACGCGCAAGGCCGTCCACGCGCGCGAGCACGCGCCTGCGCCGCCGCAGACGCTGGGCTAGAATCGCCTCAGGCTTCGCCCCCTTCTTGTTTCGCGCTTGCATGCCGAGCGCACCCCTCGCCGATATCGCGCTGAAGCCCGCATTCGCTGCTGACTCACCGACACGGCGGTTTCAGTTCCCCCACACCGGCTCACAACGGCGCACGTCGTGGTTCGGCCGGCACTCACCGGAAAAGGAGATGGCAGATGAGACAATCAATGAGGCAATCAGTGTGGCAGCGCGCGGCCGCGACCGTGGCGGGCCTCGCCTGCGCGACCGCCATGGCGGCGGCTCACGCCGCTCCCGTGTCGCTCACGGTGCCGCTCACAGGCGACCAGCAGGTGCCGCCTGTGCAGACCTCGGGCAACGGCAGCGCGGCGCTGACGTACGACGCGGATACACACGTCGTGACGTGGAAAGTGACGTACAGCGGTCTTTCGAGCGACGCCACGATGGCGCACTTCCACGCGCCCGCCGCGGCCGGCAAGAATGCGCCGCCCGTCATCTGGCTCACGAAAAAAGGCTCGACGGCGATATCGAGTCCCATCAGCGGCGAGGCCACGTTGACACCTGAGCAGGCCAGGCAATTCCTCGCCGGCGACATGTACATCAACGTGCACACGAAGGATCACCCTTCGGGGGAAATTCGCGGCCAGGTGCAGCCACCGAAGTGAACCTCGCGCTCAATACCCCGCAGTAGCACGCAAAGACGGCAGCCCGGCTTCGGCCGGGCATGATCGCGTGCCCTGTTCTCTCGTGCAGTTCGCCGCGGGCTACCCGGCGCTCCCCCTTCTCTTTGGCCGAATACCGCACCGTCAGGCGCTTCACATCCAGCGCGCGAACGACGTCCATGTTCCTGTTGAACACCGGGTCGGCCGATTCGTCGAATACCCCCGCTTATAGCGCGTCATGACGCGCCATAAGGCGCCTTAAGGTGTCATAAGGCGCTGCTCATGCGCCGCCCCTCTGCCTGCGCCGCGCATTTCGCCTCTCCCGCTCACGCTTGATACACGTCAACACCGCGCCTTGGCCGGCACGTCATTCTGCATTGGCCAATGAGCGGTCCATGCGTTGGGCGGGATATCTGACGCGAGGCGCGACTCCGTCGCGTAACGGTGCCCCGCCTTTTCCTTCGCAGCCGCGAACGCATGTCTGGAGGTCTCTATGTCGAACATCTCTGCCCGCGTACTCGCCGCGCTGCTTCTGTCATGCGTGTTCGCGAACACCTACGCCCTGGCGCAAACGGCACAAGCGGTGCCAGCGGCACCCACGCCGGTCGAGCGTAACGGCGTGACGTACATCACGGGAGGCATCGGCGAGGACGAAGTCCGCGCGTTCCGCGAAGTCGCGCCGAAGTACAACCTGCGCGTCACGCTCGCGTCGAAGGCTGGCCACTATCTTTCCGACATCAACGTGAGCATTGCTTCCGGCAAACGGGTGGTACTCGCCGTACACACGGAAGGCCCCTTTCTGTTCGCCCGCGTGCCGCCGGGAAGCTATCGGATCACGGCGCGTGACCGGCACGTAACGATCACGAAACAGGTGGTGGTGCCACGCCAGGGCGGCATCGACGTGCACTTTTACTGGGACGACCCCGACCGCCACGACGTCATGCTGATTTGCCAGCGCTGCCCGACGCCGGCACCGAAGTGATCGTCGCACCGTTGCGGATTCGTCCTGTGGATGTTGCGAATTAGATAGTCATGCCAACCATTTTGGCCGTGCCGTCGTGCTCACGCGAGTGCACCGGCGCGCGGTCGTGAATTACCGAAGGAGGCTGGTGATGGAAATGAAGCTTCGTTATGCGTCAGTTGCGTTGATCGCGCTTTCGGTGGCGGCCTGCACGCAGCCGCCCACCAAAGAGCAAGGCGGCATGCTGATCGGTGGAGCATTGGGCGGCGTGCTCGGCTCGCAGGTTGGCGGAGGAACCGGCAAGACCGTCGCGACCATCGTCGGCGTGCTGGCGGGCGCCGCGGTTGGCGGTGCCGTGGGACGGTCGATGGACGAAACCGACCGGCTCAAAACGGCGCAGACACTCGAAGGTGTTCGGACCGGAGTCCCCTCTACCTGGCGCAATCCGGACACCGGCAATCAATACACGGTCGTGCCCACGCGCACGTTCGATGCATCGACCGGGCCATGCCGGGAATTCACGGTTGATTCGGTCGTAGGCGGCAAACGCGACAAGGTTTATGGAACAGCGTGCCGTCAATCCGATGGCAGCTGGCGGGTGACCCAATAGGCGACGCGCTAGAGCACGCTCGCGAGTAGCGTCACCCCGCCCGCGGCGACAGCCAGCAGAACGATGGCGAGCCAGAGCGGTGCGCGCCGCGGCTCGCGAACATGCGCGGGCAATGACTTGTGCCCGTCGAGCATGGGGCGCACGAGATTCTGTCCGCACACGAAGGCATAGAGCGCGACGGCGCAGACGTGCAGCGCAACGGCCACAGCAAGCGCATCCCACAGTATCGAATGCAGGGCCGTGATGGTGTTGGAGACAACGGCCGGCACGACTTCGGAGAGCGGGCCTTCGTCGGCGACATCGTTGTAGACGTAGAGCCCCGTCAACGTCTCGGCTGCCAGCAGCGCGAGCAGCAGCAACACCATCCAGCCGCCCGCGGGGTTGTGGCCCGCCTGCATATCGGGCTCGCGGCGCGCCACTGCACGCAGATGCCGGAGCGCCGCGGCGGGCGCCGCCACGAAGCTGGTGAACCGCGCGGTCTGGCTTCCCAGAAGGCCCCACAGCAGGCGAAACACCACCAGCACGAGCAGCGCCTCGCCGATGCGCACGTGCCAGTCGATCCAGTTGAGGCGGACGGTCACGTAGGCCGCCGCCACGAGCGCCGCTGTCAGCCAGTGAAAGAGACGGACGGGCCAGTCCCAGATCAATACGGTGCGGGACGAAGACGCCGCAGCAGGCGAGGCAGCCGACGCATCGCGATGGTCAGGCGCCATGCGGGGCTCCGTGCGGAACACGCTGCGTCGCGAAACCGCTTCGCGCCCCGGGGTTCGCCGCATAGTTCGCCACGCCGTTCGCCACCCGCGACGGCACGCGGCACCCGCATGGGACATGGCACCCCAACGCCGGCACGCACGCGCTTCGTCGCGCGCCGGAGGTCATTGCGCCGCGGTGCTCGGAGCCGCGGCCGGCTGCTCCGCTTCAGAAGGCGGCTGTTGCGCGGCCGGTTGTTCCGCCGTTGCCGGCTCCTCCGGCTCCTCTTTGGCAGCCGCTTGCTGTGCCGGGCCGTGATTCTGCCCCTGCCTCTGCTTCTGCCGCTCGAGCGCCCGCGTGGCGCGCGTGACGTGCGAGGCTTCCACGCCCGGCCCCGGCGAGGCCGTACCGTCCAGCTCGTAGCGCGGCCCGCCCACGGCCACGTGCTCGTGATAGCGCGGATGATTCACGTGCAGCTTCAGCACGAGGGAAATGAGGGCCTTGTCGAGTTCGGGATGTTGGGCGCAGAGATCGTCGAGCACGCCGATCTTGAGCGGGAGCCAGTCGCGAAACGCAGGATGCTGCTCCCCGAAGCGCTTGCGCACGGCCCGCAATTGCTGATCCCGCTCGATACGCGCAGCCAGCACCGGGTCTGCGGGACGCCGGGGCGCGCCGCGATCCTTCGGTTTCTGTCCCCGCGAGCCCGGCCCCGGGTTCGGATTCGGACCGCGCGGCCCTTTGGCGGCGCTGTCGGGCTTCGGGCCGCCCCGCCGCGGATGCGGCGGCTTGCCGGGCTGGCCCGCCCGCCCCTGCGGCCCGCCCGGTCGCGCGTTCTGCGCGTTGGGCTTTTTCGTATCGGCTGGCCTCGACTGGCGAGGCGCTTCGGCCGCAGCGTGTGTGGCCTGCCCCTCGTCCTGCCGTTCGGGGTTCGACGCGAGCGCCTTCTTGATTTCCTGCAGGCCTTCGCGAAAGCTCAGTGCGCGGCGCGGTTGGGATGCGGTTTTCACGAAATCTCTCTGATCCAATAATCGCCGATATGATAACCAATCGCGTGCGTTGCTCGCTGACGCGCGTATTGCCCGTTTCGGCAAGCCGCGCCGCGTTCGCGAATACCCGAGCCCCATGGAGGCAAACGGAACGTATGGCAACCGGCACGGCAGACGATACTCCGCCCCTCGGCGAACGCCGCGTCCCATGGGTTCCGCGCCCGGACGAACCCGACGGCAGGCCTCACCGCACTTTCGCCTTCAGCGCCGACGGCGCGCATTTCCTGCTCGATGGCGAGCCATTCCAGATTCGCAGCGGCGAATTGCACCCGGCACGCATTCCCGTCGAATATTGGCAGCACCGCATTCGCATGGTCCGCGCGATGGGAATGAACTGTATCGCGCTTTACGTGATGTGGAATTATCACGAGACACAGCCCGGCGTGTTCGATTTCGAAACCGGTAATCGCGACATCGAAGCGTTCATTCGGCTGTGTCAGCGCGAGCGCATGTGGGTGCTGCTGCGCCCCGGCCCATATGTCTGCGCCGAGTGGGACCTGGGCGGCCTGCCGTGGTGGCTCTTGCGCTACCCCGACATCGTGCTGAGAACCGGGTCGGCTGGCGACGCGCGCTACATGGCTGCCGTGGCACGCTACGTCGCCGAACTGGCCGCGCGCGTGAAGCCGCTCATGATTGCGGCGGGCGGGCCCATCCTCATGGTCCAGATCGAGAACGAGTTCGGCTCTTACGCGCACAACCCGCCGTACCTCGAAGAAATCCGCGCGCTCTGGCTGCAAGGCGGAATCACGGGTCCGTTCTATACCGAAGACGGCCTGACGCAGCTCCAGCAAAATCGCAGCCACGTCGAGGGCGGCGCCATCGCGCTCAGCAACGGCGACGCGGCGCAGATCGCGGCGGCACGCGCGGCGTTTCCCGGCGTGCCTGTCATGGCCGGCGAGGTGTATCCCGGCTGGCTCACGCACTGGGGCGACGCGGCATTCCAGGGCACGGCTGTCGATATCGGCGAGAAGCTCGACACATTCATGCGCGAGCGGCTCTCGTTCAACCTCTACGTGATCCACGGCGGCACCAGCTTCGCCTTCTACGCCGGCGCCAATATCGACGACCGCACGGGCGCCTACCAGCCCGACATCACCAGCTACGACTACGCGGCACCTATCAACGAGCAAGGCGCGGCCACGCCGAAGTACGCGAAGTATCGCGAGATCATCGCGCGCTACCTGCCCTCGCCGTTACCCGAGGTGCCGCCGCCGCTTCCCGCGATCGAGCGGCTGGGCCGCGCCGCGCTGATGCCCGCGGCCTGCGCGTCGATCTGGGACAACCTGCCCGAGGCATTGCCTGCAGGCGACACCATCGATCCGCAGCCGTTCGAGATGGATGGCCAGGCGTTCGGCTTCGCGCTCTATCGCACGACGTTGCCCGCCGAAGCGATGCAGGCGGACAGCCGGCTGGAAACAGGCGGCGTCCACGATTACGCCACCGTATTCGTGGACGGCGAGTATGTGGGCGGCATCTCGCGAGCCCGCATGCCCGCGCACTCCGCGAAGCGATACGGCGTGGCGAACGAGACAGAGGCCCCGCTTATGCTGCCGGCGACCGCGGGTACGCAAAACGCCACGCGGCAGGCGCAGCGCTCATCGACGCAACTCGACATCCTCGTTGAAGGCATGGGCCGCGTGAACTACGGTCACGCGATGGTGGATCGCAAGGGGATGCCCGGGCCCGTCACGCTTCGGTATGCCAACGGTAAGGGCGAAACCCTGAGAGGCTGGGAAGTCTTTCTGTTGCCCATGGACGATGCGTTCATCGCGGCCTTGCGTCCCGTCTGCACCCATCCCCACCGGCCCGGTGTGTTCTTCAAGGCGACGTTGATGCTCGACGAGATCGGCGACACGTATCTCGACATGCGCCACTGGACCAAGGGCGTGGTGTGGGTCAACGGACACAACCTGGGCCGCTATTGGCATATCGGACCGCAAACGCGGCTCTATTGTCCGGCCCCGTGGCTCGTGCGCGGCGCAAACAACGTGCTGATCTTCGATCTTCATCAGACAGAGGCGAGGCCGGTCGATCTTGTGCGCACGCTTCCTTAGCGCAACTTGCCGCGCCTCACAGCGCGCCTACCGGACGACGAACCCGACTGTCAGCACCTCGAAAGGATCGAGCTCGAACGCGAGCGGGCGGTCGGCATCCACGATGGCCGCCATCGATCGTGTGTGGGAACAGCCCCATGGTGGCTCGTGCAGTTCGAAACGCGTTGCGGCGTCGTCGGGCAAGGCCAACGCGTCGCGCAGATCCAGCACGAAGCGCTGCATACGGCGATCAGGATTGCGTAGCGTCACGACAGCGCGCTGCGGGGACCACGCCGCCCAGCCATAGACTTCGAGCGCGTCGGGCACACCGCCAATCCAGTGCGAATCGCGCAAGACCTCTGCATTGCCGCGCGCCCATCGGGCGGCTTGCGCGAGCACGTCCCAGTCGCGCTCGGCAAGCAGCGACGGCGTGAGGTAAAGCTCCTGCAATTGCGTGCCGCTCGCGAAAAACGAGCGCACCTCGTGCACGAATGCTTCGCCCTGCGGGGCATCGAGCCCTCTGCAATGCTGCGCGCAGATGATCCCGTGCAACATCAGCGAGTTGAGCGGAAAGAGCGGACTGCGCACCACGACGTGCTGATAGGTCTGCGCGTCCCGATACGTGATCCAGCGCTCCCGGTCGCAGCCTTCGCCCGCGAAGCCGTGGTCCGCGCCGTCGCGCCAGATGGTGTCGGCGAAGCGCAACCAGAACGGCGAGGGATGCGTGCCGGTGGTCAGATTGATGAAGGTCTCGGGCTTCGCCGCGCGAATGTCTTCGATCAAATGAATCGCCGCGTCCCAGTCGCTGTCGAAGCGGCTGCCCGGCACGACGCGATCCGCATTGCCCGTACCGTCGAACTTGAAGTGATTGACGCCATGCTCGCCGAGCAGCGCCATCGCTACCTCGTAGAAACGCGCGTAGTAATTCGGCCCCGAAAGCGCAAAGCCGTGATCGACCACCTCGTACCCGCTCGCGGCGCCCCGCTCCACGCGAGCATCGCGCGGCGCGCAGTAGCCGCCCCAGGGCGAGAGCCACACGCCAGGCGCCGCACCGAAGCGCGCGGCGGCATCGCGTAGCGGCACGAAACCTTGCGGAAAATCGCGGCTGAAATGCCAGCTACCGCTCAGGTCATCCCAGCCGTCGTCGAACATGAAGGAATCGATGTGGACGCCGCGCTTCGCATGCAGTTCGCGCCCCACCGTTTCAATCCGCTCTACCGCCTGCCCTGCCGTGTACGGCGTCAGGTAGCCGATGTCGTACCAGCTGTTGTAGTGGAGAAACGGACGGGACGGATGCGCCCGCTCGCGTTCGACGTACGTCGCGAAATCACGTCGCATCTGCCCGCGGCGCGCCACGCCGGCAACGGCGCTGTACTCGACGGTCTTGCTCTTGCCGAGCGGCAGCGCACGCGAAACCTTGAGCATCACGGCGCCGTTGCGCACGCGATTTTGCGCGCGCGGCAGTTCGATGCCGAGATAGACGTCACCGGCAATGACGGGCACGCCGTCGAGCCCCTCGCCGGCCTCGGCAGCATCGCCCCCATCGATGGCATCGACGCAAAGCATGGCGACGTCCACCACGTGCTCGTCCTGCTTCTCCGCCGTCAGCCACACGCGTTCGCGCAGATACGGTGAACCCTCGCGTTGCTCGATACACCAGCGAATGAGAAAGCGTGCCGCGTCATCGGTGAAAGAAGCCACGACGCGTTTGCCGGCGATTCGCGTGGCGAGGCACGAGGCCGATGCATCCGCTTCAAGCGCCTCTTCGTGCGGCGGCGCGAGCAGCATGAGGTCTCGCATGTGGAGCACGCGACCATCGGCGAGCGTGAGCGCGAACGGCGTGCTCACAGACAGCGTGCGTGCATGCAAGCGGTCGGTGAGCACGAAGTCGCATAAGCGCCTACCCGTCACACGCCAGCCCATCGCAATCGCGGCGTTGCCGAACGTCTGCCGCTCGCCCTCGGCTTGAAACGCCGGCGTGCCAGCCCATGAAGACGACGGGGACGAGGTGGCGTTCGGTGGCATGGCGTAAGCGTCCTCCAGGGCATTGAGGCGTGGCGTAAGACCGCCCGCCGATGATATCGCCCAAGGCCGCCCGAAGTGAGGCTTGCAGCGGATCGCCGGGGTAAATCGTGCGATCCGTGTGCCTCATGCCATCAATGCCGCGTCCGACTCACCTCGCCGCGTTGCCCCTGCGACGGCGTCACCGCACAGTAAGCCGGTTGCGCAGCCTGTGCGCCAGGCGCGATCGCGCAGTAAGCGGGTTTCGCTTCCACGCTCGGGGTCACCGCGCAATACGCTGCCTGCGCCTCGGCGCCCGGCGCAATCGCACAGTACGCCGGTTGTGCCTGGGCACCCGGTGTCACCGCGCAATACGCGGCAGCCTGCGCCTGTGCCCCAGCGCCAAACGTACGCTCCATCAGCGCGCCGGTAGCGGACGCGAGTTCGAACAGGCGCGCCTCATCGTCCGCGCCATCGATTCCCACATACGGGTTGTGATGCAGCACGAACCCGAAGATGCGCTCGCAGTCGTCGACATAGCGCCTCGTGTCCAGAATGTGCGCGTGCCAGAACTGGTCCACTTCCTCGTTCGGCACGATCGCCGTGTCCGGGTACTGCGCCGCGAGCTTCAGGAACTGTCGGTAGCCCGCCTCGGCACGCGCCACTGTTTCGGGCGTCCACTGCCCGTTGCGCCGGTGCAGCAGCTTGGCCTTCATCCGCGCGAAGTCGAGTGCGTCGATCGCCAGCCACATCCGTGCTACGTCTGCCTCTTGCTCATGCATGGTCCCACTCCTTTCGTCAGTAAGACGCGCCTCGGCTTTCGCTTCAGGCGCGCCGGGATTGCAGCGGCCGCACCTCGGCGCGGTCGCGATCCTGCCAGCGTTTGAGGAACAACGTCATTTCGCTCGCGGGAATGGGGCGGCTGTAGAAGTAGCCCTGCACTTCATCGCAGCCTTCCTTGCGCAGGAATTCGACGTGCGCCTCGGTCTCCACGCCTTCGGCCACCACCTCGAGGCCAAGGCCGTGACCAAGCGCGATCACCGCGCTCGTGATCTGCGCGTCGCTCCTGCTTGCGGGTATGTCGTGAATGAACGAGCGGTCGATCTTGACCGTATCGATCGGAAAGCGGTTCAGGTAGGCCAGAGACGAGTAGCCGGTGCCGAAGTCGTCGATAGAGAGGCGCACGCCGGTGCGCTTGAGGTTGGAGAGCCACGCCGCGGCCTGCTCCGCGTGGCGCATTACCATGCTTTCGGTGAGTTCGAGTTCGAGCATTTCGCCCGGCAATTGCGCGTCTGAAAGCGCCGCCATGATCTCGCGATGCAGCTCCTTGTCCGCGAACTGGCGCGCCGAGAGGTTGACCGCGACGCGTACCGGCGCGAGGCCGCTGGCGAGCCACGTGGCGTTCTGCCGGCATGCTTCGCGCAGCACCCACGCGCCGATCTGCACGATCGCGCCCGTCTGCTCGGCGAGCGGAATGAAGGCCATCGGCGCCACGAGCCCGAGCGTGGGATGACGCCAGCGCACGAGCGCCTCAACGCCCGTGCAGCGGTTGGTGCGCAACGAAATGCGCGGCTGGTAATAAAGCACGAGTTCGCCGTTTTCCACCGCGCGGCGCAGATGCGATTCCATTTCGATGCGTTGCTGCAAAGACGTGCTCATCTGCCGCGCGTACAACTGCCAGGTGTTGCGGCCCTGCTCTTTCGCGCCGTACATGGCGATGTCGGCGTGCTTGAGCAGCGTCTGCACGTCGTCGCCGTCGCCCGGATACGAAGCGATGCCGATACTTGCTGTCACCGCGAGTTGCCGCCCGCTCACGGCAAAGGGCCGTTCGAGCGTGGCATGAATGGCATCGACCGTGCACCGGATGTCGAACGGTGTGCCGGGCGGCTCTTCCACCAGCATGACGAACTCGTCGCCGCCCAGGCGCGCGATGTCGCCAGGTGCGGCCACCTGCCCGCGCAGACGCTCGGCCACCGCACGCAACAGCAGGTCGCCGGCGTTGTGGCCGAGCAGATCGTTGACGTCCTTGAACTCGTCGAGGTCGATGAACAGCACGTGAAAAGCGGTCCCGTCGTGACGGGCACGCGCGAGCACTTCTTCCAGGCGCTCGCGGAACATCAGGCGGTTCGGCAGCCCGGTGAGGACATCATGCGTGGCGAGAAAACGCAGCGTGTCTTCGGCCTGGCGGCGCTGCAGGAAATGGCTCGTCTGGATCACCACGGAAGCCGCCATGGTCAGCGCATTCGACTCGGCGGGCCGCCGTTCGCGCGCATAGAATTCCGCCACGCCAAGCATGGTGGTGCCCGCGCGGATGCCGAAGGCGAACACCGTCGTCATGCCGCCGGCGGCGAGCCACGCCGCATGCGGCAGCCGCGAAAGCGCCTTCCTGCCGGAGCGCCAGCACGGCTGGCCGCCCTCCCAGGCGCTTTGCCACCGCAAGCCCGCGGGACGCGACAACAGCCACTGCCCGGCTTGCGCCTCGCGTACATGCAAAGCGACTGAAAGCGCGTGCGTTTGCCCCGAGGTGTCCGGCCAGAACGCAGCAGCGTCCCACTCCATGCCCTCGGCCAGGGTATCGACGATCTGCTGGATGATCACGGCTTCACTCGCGGCGGTGGCGAGCATCAACGAAATCGCGTGCTCCAGTTGCCGCGCGCGCTCGGCGAGCTTGCGCGGCGTGATTTCGAGCGCGGTGCCGCGCAGCGCGCGCCGTTCCTGCACCCCGCAAGGCCGGCCGATCAGTTGCAGCCAGCCACGCCGGCCGCGCACGGACCGGTAGCGGCATTCGAGTTCGAACGGCTCGCCCGTGCGCAGCGTTTTTCTCGCATGCACGACGAGTGCGGCGCGATCATGCGGGTCGATTGCCGCGAGCAGATCGTCGACGCCCGCGCTGCCGCCGCGCCAACCGATGAGACGCGCCATTTCGGTGGACAGATGAACGGCCGCGCCGTCAGTATCGACCCGCCAGTCGCCAAGATGGGCGATGCGCTGCGCCTCGGCGCGCGCCATTTCGCTCTCGCGCAGCGTGCCCGTGATGCGTTCGGCGAGCCTCACGGCACGCACGCGCGACGTAGCGAGCGAATACGCGAGGCCAGCCAGCAGCAGACTGATGACGACGCCCGCCAGCGCGGCAAACCGCGGCAGCATCCACTGCGTGCCGGCGAGCGCGACGGGATCGGCCGTGACGACGAGCAGCCAGCGGCGGCCGCCAAAAGGTTGCACGACGCTCGTCGTCCATTCGTGGTCGATTGCGTCCGGGTTCACACCCTCAATCGGGTTCGTTGCTGAAACCGTCGCGGCGGAAGCGCCAACACTCGTCTCGCCGCGCGCACCTGCATTGGCGCTGTCGAACAGCAGCGTGGCGCTGGACGGCAGCACGGCGGGTTCGTCGAGCTGGCCCGCTTCATAGATGCGCAGACGTATGGCCGCCGACGTGTTGGCCGCCAGCAACCCGGCCATCAGATCGTTGAGCCGGATGCCCGCGCCCACGGAGCCGATGTAGGCGCGCCGCCGCTCAGGCACGGTGTCGTGCGGCATGCCGCGGCGGTACACGGGCAAACGCAATGCAATGCCGATGTGCGGATGCGTACTCTGCGCGAAGATCAGACGCCCACTGCTGACGGGCTCCCCGGTATCACGCCCCCGCGCCAACGCCGCGAGTCGCCCCGGTTCGACGCCGAGATCGAGTCCCACCGACGGCAGATTGGCCTGCAGCGGCTCGACATAGGTCAGCACGAAATACGCGGGACGCCGCCCTGGCGGACGAATCGCAAAATCCATATGAGCTGCGCGCAGCATGGGGTCGATCCGCTGCCCGGCGATGAACTCCGCTGCATCTTCGTCGGGAATGTAGGCGGCGTAATTGAGCGTCTGAAAACCGGGGTAGCGGTCCGGCAAATTCAGGCCGTTGACGAAATCACGAAATTCAGTGCGTGAAATATCGTCGCTTGCGCTAAATAGGGCCTGCATCGTAACGAGCACATCGGAATACAAGCGAACACGCGTACTGATTTTCTGCTGGATATCCGCGGTGTCGGCACTGAAACGCAAATGCGCCTCCCGCTGAATCAGATCGACGCTGATCAGATAAACCACTGCTGTAATGCCAAGGCCGGCGAGCAGCATCCCGATGGAAAGACCCACCGCACCGGCTCGTTGAAGCGGACTAAAGTAACGACCCCATAATTCGCGCACATCGGCTCCCGCTCTTTCAGCACGAACGGTCGCTTCGCGGCGCGAAGCTGCTTTTCCGCAAGGCGCTTGCGCGGCTATGCGGGAATAGCGCTGAAACAACCGTATGAAATTCCGGCGGAAATGCCTGGATGGGGGTGTGTGCGTATCAGAAGCTGACCGCGGTCCGTCTATCTACTTTCTATTCAGCACGACGGCGACGCGGGCGGATAAAACTCCTGGAGTTCATGAAGCCCGCGGTCACGAAGCGTAACGGAAAATCATCGATTTACCACTTATCGAGAACCCGTATCAAGAAACACTGAAAGTGGCCGTAAAACGAGCGCCCTCTCGTTGGAGGGAGTTTATAACGCGCAGAAGACCCAGCATCATTTGATGTAAATCAGAAAACACGGGTTCTATGCGTTATGCCCTGCAATGTCGATTATCCCCTACGCCGCGCATGGTTTATTCGCATCATTCTTTTTAAGCGGTCGTTAAACGCGGCGGCTTTTGCAGCAACATTTCCCGATCGATTCAAACCCCGATTATGGACAGCCCCCTCGGCCGTATTCAACGCATGGCTCATAGGGTCCGGCCTTGCTTCATCTGCTCCAATGCAAGATGTTGCAGCAACATGATGGTCTTGCCGTCTACGATGCGGCCCCGCTCCACGTGCTCCAGTGCTGTGCGCAGCGGCATTTCCAGCACCTCCACGTCCTCGCCTTCGTGTTCAAGGCCGCCGCCTTCGCTCACGCGCATCGAGGCGTCGTACTCGCCCACGTAGAAGTGCAGCTTTTCCGTCACGGAGCCGGGGCTCATGAACGCTTCAAAAACTTGGCGGATGTTGTGGACGCGGTAGCCGGTCTCTTCCTCCGCCTCCGCACGAATGCGCTCTTCCGGCGTGGCGCTATCGAGCAGACCGGCCGCCGCCTCGATCAGCATGCCGTCATGGCCGCTCACGAATGCGGGCATCCTGAACTGGCGCGTCAGCACGATATTGCCGGTGGCAGGGTTGTGCAGCAGGATCGTCGCGCCGTTGCCGCGATCGTATGTTTCGCGGCTCTGGCGCTGCCATCTACCGTCGCGGCGAAGGAAGTCGAACGTGATTTTCTTCAGCACGTACCAGTCATTCGACAACACCGTGGTCTCGACAATGCGAACCCGGTCATTGCCTGCTCTATCGTTCATCGACGTCATGAGTGCCCCCATTCGACAGCGGATGAGTCTCATGGTAACGTGCAGTTTCGTGCAATATCAAGAAATTTCGTGCACTGCATTATTGTGCCGGCACTTTGCTGCACGTCCTTCCGGTTCATCTCATGCTGACGAGTCAACGCAAGAAAGCCATTCTCGACGCGCTCAAACGCGACGGCCAGGTTCTGGCAGGCGAGTTGAGCGCCGCCTTTGGCGTGTCCGAAGACACGGTGCGCCGCGACCTGCGTGAACTGGCCGCTGAAGGGCTGCTCCAGCGTGTGCACGGTGGCGCGCTGCCCGCCTCGCCGGCAACGGCGCCGTTTGCCCAGCGCGAGGAAATGGAGTCCGCCGCCAAGCGCCGTATTGCAAAACGCGCCGTGCAGATGATCGCGCCGCGCCAGGTCGTGATCGTGGACGGCGGCACCACGTCCGCGCTGCTGGTCCGTAGTCTTCCCGCAGACCTGGAAGCGACGGTGGTCACGCACAGCCCCAGCGTGGCCGTGGCGTTGGTGGAGCATCCGTCAGTGGAGGTGATCCTGATCGGCGGGCGGCTCTACAAGCATTCGATCGTGAGCGTAGGCGCCGCCGCGGCCGAAGCGATATCGCAGATACAGGCGGACATTTACTTCATGGGCGTGACCGGCGTTCATCCCACCGCCGGACTCACCACCGGCGACTTCGAAGAGGCGGCGATCAAGCGCGCGCTCGCCGCGCGGGCGGCGGAAACGGTCGTACTCGCGTCCGCGGCGAAGCTCAATGCGGCTTCGCCCTACCGGATTGGCGAAATCGGTCTTGCGCAATCGGTCATTGTCGAGGCCGCTACCGACGCGAAGCTCACCGAGCCGATCGAACAGGCCGGCGTGACGGTGATACGCGCCTGACGTCGTCCGGCAGCAGGGGTTGTGCCTCGCGTCGCGGTTAGAAGAAGCGGCTGAAAAAAACCGCGAGGCGGCAAATACCCGTGCACGGCGGCGTCGAACCCCAGCGCGCGCTCAACCCGACGTCTTCAACGTAAGCGTGGCAGCCAGCCCACCCCCGTCGGAACGATTGCGCAGCGCAAGCGTGGCATCCAGCGCCAACGTGAGCTGCCGCGCAATGGCGAGCCCGAGGCCCGTGCCGCCCGTATGGCGATTGCGCGAGCTTTCCACGCGATAGAACGGCTCGAACACCTGCTCGAGCAGCGCCTCCGGAATACCCGGACCGCGGTCGAGCACCGTGATGCTCACGGCACCCTCCGCGCTCCGCGCCACGTCGATCGAAGCCGAGCCGCCGAATTTCAGCGCGTTATCGACGAGGTTGCCGATAATGCGCCGCAGCGCCTCCGGACGCGCCACGACGGCCACCGGCAAACGTCGTTCGAGCACGACCGCTTGCCCGGCATCCACGTAGTCGCAGACCAGACTGTCGAGCAACGCATCCAGATCGATACGCCGCGCCGTCTCCGTCGCGCCATGCAGCGTGCGCGCGTAGACCACGCCCTCTTTCACGAGGCTCTCCATTTCGAGCAGGTCCTGGCGCATCTTCGCGGCCTGCTCGCTCTCGTCCATCACGTCCACGCGCAGACGCAGGCGCGTAATCGGCGTCTGCAAATCGTGCGAGATGGCGGCAAGAATCTGCATGCGCTCCGCGGTGTACGTGGCGATGCGTTTTTGCATCGCGTTGAACGCGCGCGCCGCGCGCGCCACTTCCGAGGGACCGTCCTCGGGCACGGGCACGGCCTTGAGGTCGGGGCCGAGCGCGTCGGCCGCCTCGGCCAGCTGCGCGAGCGGCCGCGCCGCGTGCCGCACGGCAAACCAGCAACCCGCGCCCAGCACCGCGAACTCCAGCACGAGCACTGCCGGCAGCCACTGCGACAGCGGCGTGCCGTACATGGGATGAAGGTCGATGGTCAACGGGCTGCCGTCGCTCAACCGGAGGTGGACCTGCAGGTGTTCGGACTCGCCCGGCAACGCATTGGCGGTGACGTGATACGACTTGCCGATGCCCGCGGTAATGGTCTGCTCGACGCGCGCCGAAAGACGCGCATTCACGGGCGCACCGCTCACGCCCGGGCCCAGCACGAACTGGTAGCTGCGGCGCGCGAGGCGAGGCAGCCATTGCTCGCGTTCTTCGGGCGAAAGATGGTCGAGCAGCGCGACGGAGCTGGCCACCTCGCGCTCGATGTAACCCATCATCATGTTCGTGGTGGACTCGTCGCGCTCGGTCATGGTGAGCCAGAACGAGAGCCCCTGCGCCAGTGCGAGACCCACGCAGAGAATCAGCGCGACGCGCGCGAACAGCGTGCGAGGCCAGTGCAGCAAGCGGTCGAACATCATGGCGCCCGATCTCATGAGCGCACTTCGACCACGGTCACCGCCGCGGAGAACACGTAGCCTTCGCTGCGCAGTGTCTTGATGTAGCGCGGCTCGCGCGCCTCGTCGCGCAGACGCTGGCGCAGCCGGCTCACGAGCAGGTCGATGGAACGGTCGAACGCATTGGCCTCGCGGCCCTGCGTGAGATTGAGCAACTGGTCGCGCGTCAGCACGCGCTGCGCATGATCCAGAAACACGCGCAGCAGACGGTACTCGCCGCCGCTCAGCGCCACCATCGTGCCTTCCGCGTCGAGCAGATGGCGCGCCGTGGTGTCGAGCCGCCAGTCGCCGAACGCGAGCATTTCGGCGGCCTCGGTCACCTGCATGCCTGGCGGCAGCATGCGCGTGCGGCGCAGCACGGAGCGGATGCGCGCGAGCAGTTCGCGCACCGCAAACGGCTTGGGCAGATAGTCGTCGGCGCCCATTTCGAGGCCGATAATCCGGTCCGTTTCCTCGTTGCGCGCGGTCAGCATCAGCACCGGCACCGTACGGAATTTGCCCGCACGCAGTTCGCGGCACAGCGTAAGCCCGTCCTCGCCCGGCATCATGAGATCGAGCACGATCAGATCCGGCACGCCGTATTCGAGCGCGGCGCGCATTTCGCGTCCGTTCGCCGCGAGCGACACGCGCATGGCGTTCTTCTCGAGGTAGGTGCCAACGAGTTCGCGAATGCCGCGGTCGTCGTCCACGATCAGAATGTGGTCGGGCTTTTCGGTCATGGCGTTGTCCTCATGTCCGGCTGTCTGTGTTTTGTTCGCGCTTGCGTTCGCGCGCGGCGCTCTGCATGCTCGGCGCCAGCAGCGAACAGTACACCGGATGCGCAACTTCCGTCGCAAAGCCCCCGGCCACAAAGAGGATCATCGCCATGACGCGTTTCATGCGTCCTCCACCATCGAAAGACTCGAGCCATCGGCGACCGAATATTCGAACGCATACGGATCCACGCCGTCCAGGCACCCCAGATTGACGCGCCAGCGCCGCGGATCGAGCCGCGTCTGATGAAACGGATAAATGCCGCAATGCCGGCAGAAGTAATGCTTCGCGACGCCCGTGTTGAATTCGTAGCGCGTGAGCGCATCCTCGCCTTGCAGAATCGTCAGCCGATCGGCGTCGAACGGCGGGCTCATCAGCGCGCCCCTGCGGCGGCACAGGCTGCAATTGCAGCGTACCGCCGGCGTGATGGCGGCCCGCACCTCGAATTTCACGGCGCCGCAGTGGCAGGCGCCCTTGTAGAGACGGTCGTTCATGTCGTGCTCCGCGTGGGTGGATAGGTCAATGAGTCAGGCAACGCGTGCTTTATAACGCAACCGCCACGCAAGCACCGGGGCGTTTTGTATCGCACTGTATCTGCGCCCTACACGGACACAAGACATTGCATTCAAGGCCGCCACGCGACACAAGCGCGATACGCGCAAGCGGTCCAATGGCGCCATGTCATCAACCTGAACGCCGACCATGCACGCCCCACTCGAACCGCTGTTCGCCCTGCTCGCCGGGCTCTTCACCATCGCGTCGCCCTGCGTACTGCCCGTGATGCCCATTCTGCTCGGCACCGCTGTCGAGCGGCCGGCGGGCGCACGGCCGCTCTTCGTAATCGCAGGCTTCGTGCTCAGCTTCGCGTCGTTCGCGCTGCTGCTGGGTGCCGTTTCCAGCACGGTCCACATCGCGCAGCAGGCGCTGCGCGATACCGCCATCGCCTTGCTCGCACTGTTCGGATTCCTGCGGTTGTGGCCTCGCCCGTTCGAATGGCTGATGGCTCGCATGACGTGGCTGCAGAGCGTAGGCAGCACTCACCACGCTGCGAGCGAAGCCGGCAGCAGCAACGCCGGCGGCTTCGTGCTCGGCATGTCGCTCGGTGCAGTATGGACGCCCTGCGCCGGCCCCGTGCTCGCCTCCATTCTGGTGCTGGTCGTGAAGGCTCAGAACCTTCAGTGGTCGGCACTGCTGCTCACGCTCTACGCCGCAGGCGCGGCCATTCCAATGCTCGGCATTCTCTATGGCGGGCAGTACGCACTGCGCCAGTCGCGAGCGATCGCGCGTCACGCGCAGCGTCTGCAGCAAGTATTCGGCGTGCTCGTGATCCTCACCGCCGCCGCCATCTATTTCCAGTACGACACCCTCGTCGTGGCTTATCTCTCCAGCTTCTTCCCTTCGTTGAAAGGACTCTGACATGCTCAACCGGATCAAAACTCTCACGGCCGCGGCCGTGCTCGCGACCCTTCCCCTGCTCGGCCATGCCGCCGCGGCGGCACCCACCGCGCCCGAATTCACAGGCCTCGACAAATGGCTCAACAGCCCGCCGCTCACGCTGCAGCAGTTGCGCGGCAAGGTCGTGCTGGTGGACTTCTGGACCTACACCTGCATCAACTGCATTCACACGCTGCCCTATGTGAAGCAGTGGAACGAGAAGTACCGCAATCAGGGCCTCTCCGTGATCGGTGTGCATACGCCCGAGTATCCGTTCGAGCGCGACACGGGCAACGTGAAGACCGCGATTGCCCGCTTCGGCATCTCGTATCCGGTCGCACAGGACAACGAGTACGCCACCTGGAACGCCTGGGGCAACCAGTACTGGCCGGCGTTCTATCTGCTCGATCGCAAAGGGCGCATCGTCTATTCGCATTTCGGTGAAGGGAACTACGCGCAGACCGAAGCCGCGATCCAGCACGCGCTGGCGGAAAAGGATTGAGCAGGCGTCCGGGGCGCGCAGCCCGGGGCACGCGGCCCGGGGCACGCAGCCCGGGCCACGCAAGCCCGGGGCACGGCGCCACTTATGACGGCGACGCAAGACTGTTTGTCCATGGCGGGTGTTCGAACTTCGCGGCCATGCGCCTAGATTGAGCACCCATCGGAGCCGCGCTCCGATCAGCTTTTCCGAATCCTCATCATTGGAGAACTCATCATGGCAACGCAGCAAAAAGTGGTCGTCGTGACCGGCGCATCGCAAGGCATCGGCTCGGAAATCGTCAAGGCTTTCCGCCAGCTCGACTATCGCGTGGTCGCAACCGCCCGCTCGATCCAACCGACGGACGATCCCAACCTCGCCGCCGTGCAAGGCGACATCGCCGACCCGCAAACGGCGCGCCGCGTGGTGGCCGAAGCGCTGGCCCGGTTCGGCCGCATCGATACGCTCGTGAACAACGCAGGCGTGTTCGTCGCGAAGCCCTTCACGCAATACACGGCGGAAGATTACGCGTCGGTGATGGGCGTGAACGTGGCCGGCTTCTTTCACATCACGCAGCTCGCCGTGGCGGAAATGGAAAAGCAAGGCAGCGGTCACGTGGTGAGCATCACGACGAGCCTCGTGGACCATGCCGTTCAAGGCGTGCCCTCGGTGCTGGCGTCGCTCACGAAGGGCGGCATCAACGCCGCCACGAAGTCGCTCGCCATCGAGTACGCGAAGAAAGGCATTCGCGCCAACGCGGTGTCGCCGGGCATCATCAAGTCGCCGATGCATGCACCCGAAACGCACGAAGCGCTCGGTGCGCTGCACCCGATGGGCCACATGGGCGAGATGCGCGACATCGTCGACGCGGTGCTGTTCCTCGATGCCGCGCCGTTCGTGACGGGCGAGATCCTGCACGTGGACGGCGGCCAGAGCGCAGGCCACTGAGCCCTTTTCAGCGCCTTTTCAGCGCCTTTGCAGCATCACAGTGCGCCGCCGTGCGCGGCGCCTGTAGTTGCCCCACCTGTGGTTGCCACATTTGTTCCTACACTTCAGGAGCCCGACATGCCCATCGTCACCATCCAGGTTACGCGCGAAGGCACGAAGCCAGGCCGCGAATCCGTCACCGCGGAAGAAAAGGCCCGCCTGATCCACGGCGTGAGTCACCTGCTGCTCGACGTGCTGAACAAGCCGCTCGAATCCACCTTCGTCGTGATCGAGGAAGTCGATACCGCGAACTGGGGCTGGGGCGGTTTGCCCGTGCAAGCGTATCGCAGGCAGCGTGCAGCGCAGCAGCCGTGACGCGTGCCGGTCCGCATCGTCCGCACCGTCGCTCTCTCGCGTTCGGCCTGATATTCTTGCCCGCACGCACGCCGTGGGAGAGTCGATGCAACGTCAATTCGAAGACCTGCTGCTCGGCAGCATCGAGCTGTTCTGTCTTGCAGCGGAACTGGAGAGCTTCACGTTAGCGGCGACGGCGGCGAGCGTCACGCCTGCCGCCGTGAGCCGGTCGGTGGCGCGGCTGGAGTCGCGCCTCGGCGTGCGGCTCTTCGTGCGCACGACGCGACAGATTCGCCTCACGGACGCGGGACGCCGCTACTTCGAACAATGCCGCGAAGCGCTGGCCCGTCTCGCCGAAGCCGAACGCGAAGTGACGGGCGAGCAGAGCTCGCCTGCCGGCGTGCTGCGCATCAGCATGCCGACGCCTTACGGCCACTACCGCGTGCTGCCGCTGCTCGCCGAATTCCGCGCCCGCTTTCCGGGCGTGACCGTGGAAACGCATCTGAGCAACCGCAACATCGATTTCGCCGACGAAGGTTTCGACCTCGCCATTCGCGGCCGCGCGCCCGACGACTCCGGCCTGATCGCCCGCAAGCTCGAAGATGCGGAACTCGTGGTGGTGGCGTCGCCCGCCTATCTGAAACGCGCGGGCCAACCCGCTACGCCCGACGATCTCGTCCATCACGAATGCATCCAGTACGCGCTGCCCAGCACGGGCCGCAACCTTCCGTGGCTCTTCAGGCGTCAAGACGAAAGCGAAGCCGCGGAGACAATGACGCGCGGCGGCTACAGCACAGCCGGCGACGTGCTCGCGGGCGTCACGCTGGCGCGCCACGGCGCCGGGCTTTTCCAGACTTATCGATTCGTGGCGGCAGAGGGCCTGGCAGACGGCACGCTGCGCGAGGTGCTCAAGGATTACGGCGGCGGCTCGCGGCCGTTCGTGCTGCTCTACCCGCACGCGTGGCATCTGTCGTCGCGCGTGCGGTGTTTCGTGGACTTTCTGATGGAAAAGCTGCGCGCGTAGCGAAGCATGGCAGCTCGCAGTCGATGGATCAGGTCACCGGCGCGGGGTTGAACAGCACCAGTGCATTGGCGAGCTTCCACTGCTCCGCCCACGTCTTCTTCCGGCCGCTCGCCACGTCCAGCATGAAGTGGAACAGTTCCCAGCCGAGGTCTTCGATGCTCGCCGCGCCCGTGGCGATGCGGCCCGCGTCGATGTCCATCAGATCGTGCCAGCGTCGCGCCAGGTCGCTGCGCGTGGCCACCTTGACCACCGGCACGGCGGCAAGGCCGTAAGGCGTGCCGCGGCCGGTCGTGAATACGTGCAGGTTCATGCCCGCGGCCAGTTGCAGCGTGCCGCAGACGAAGTCGCTCGCGGGCGTGGCCGCGTAGATCAAGCCCTTCTGGCGGACCTTTTCGCCGGGCGACAGCACGCCGGCAATCGGCGCGCTGCCCGACTTCGCGATGGAGCCCATCGCCTTTTCGACGATGTTCGACAAGCCGCCCTTCTTGTTGCCCGGCGTGGTGTTGGCGCTGCGGTCCACCTGCCCGCGTTGCAGGTAGCTGTCGTACCAGGCCATTTCGCGGACGATGGCCTGCGCCACGTCGGCATTCGCGGCGCGCGCCGTGAGTTGCGCGATGCCGTCGCGCACTTCGGTCACCTCGGAGAACATCACCGTAGCGCCCGCGCGCACCAGCAGGTCGGCTGCGAAGCCCAGTGCCGGATTCGCCGTGAGCCCGGAAAACGCGTCGCTGCCGCCGCATTGCATGCCGACCACGAGTTCCGATGCCGGCACCGTTTCGCGCCGCCGCGCATTGAGCCGTTCCAGATGCGCGACGGCCGTCCGCATGATGGCGTCGATCATCGACTGGAAGCCCACGTGCGCGGGCTCCTGCAGACAGACCACCGAACCGTTCGCGTCCTGCGCCGCACCGTCGCCTTCGCCGTTCGCAGATGAGGCCGCGATGGGAATCGTGCCCGGCGGCATCAGGCGCTCGGGCTGAAGCTTCTCGCAGCCAAGGCTCACCATCATCACTTCGCCGCCGAAGTTCGGGTTCAGGCTGATGTTGCGCAGCGTGCGGATGGGCACCACGGCGTCGGGCGCGTCGATAGCCACGCCGCAGCCATACGTGTGTTCGAGCCCGACGACGTCGTCCACGTTCGGGTAGCGCGGCAGCAGTTCGGCCTTGATCCGCTGCACCGCGTGTTCGACCACACCGGAAACGCACTGCACCGTCGTCGTGATGGCCAGCACGTTGCGCGTGCCCACCGAGCCATCGGCGTTGCGATAGCCCTCGAAGGTGTAGCCCTCGAGCGGCGGCAGCGCCTCGACTCGGGTAGCGATGGGAAGGTCCGTGAGACCGGGCGGCTCAGGCATGCGCATGGTGCGTTCGTTGACCCAGCTGCCGGCCGCGAGGTCGGTGAGCGCGTAGCCGATCACCGTGTTGTAGCGCAGCACCGGGTCGCCCGCCGCCAGGTCCACGAGCGCCACCTTGTGCCCTTGCGGCACGGCTTCGCGCAACGCGAGGCCGTCGGGGAAGACCGCGCCTGGCGGCAGGCCGCCGTCGTCCACCACGACGCCCACGTTGTCGTTCGGATGCACACGGATGTAGCGCCCCACGAGGTTCAACCGCTGATTCATTGCTGCAAGCTCCCGGCTCAAGTTGTTTGGCATCTTACAACATCGCCGACAAGATTTGGGACGTTCGCGACGCTTTTGCGTCCGCGCTACCACGTGCCGTCACGCCTTGGTCTGTCGACGGAAAACGGGGACACGAGCGGCTCTACGGCGTCATAAGGCCAAAGCGGACCCGGGCAATGGATCAGGGTAAGCACCAGGTGTCCCGCCCCCATGTCGCGCGGCTAGACTTGCCAACGTTGTTTTACAACATGAGCTAACTTTCGAAGTCGTCCGATAACCGCTTCACTACCTGCCACTGATTCATGGCAGACGGCCGCGACGGACCGAGACGCCGAGACCCCACGAGCACCAGGCGGCCCCACCGCCTTTCCGGAGACAGACGTGACCCACCCAGACCGTCATGCAGCAGGCGGCCGGCACGACAGCGTGTGCCGGCAGGCCGACACGCCGGTCGCGGCGGGCCCGGTCACGGCGAGCACACCAGGCCCCGTCTACGCGTTCAACGTCAACGCCATCACGCTCGCCAACGTGCTGATCGCGGGCACGACGTGGAACACGTCGATCGTCGATACACGCTGACGCCCCTTTTTTTCAAGCCGCATCAATCAAGCCGCAACCACTCAGGAAAGAGTCATCTCATGAAAGCAGTCAAGGGCATGCGCTGGTGGATGATCAGCCTCGTTACCGTGGGGCTCATCGTCAACTATCTCGCGCGCAATACGTTGTCGGTCTCCGCAGCGACCATCATGGAACAGTTGCACGTGACCACCCAGCAGTACTCGTATGTCGTGGTGGCCTGGCAGGTGTGCTACGCGCTCGTGCAGCCGGTGGCGGGCTACGTGCTCGATGCGCTCGGCACCAAGATCGGCTTCGCGATTTTCGCGGCGGCGTGGTCGCTTGCCTGTGCGGCCACGGCGCTCGCCACGGGCTGGCAGAGCCTTGCGCTCTTTCGCGGCATTCTCGGCGTGGCCGAAGCGGCCGGCATTCCGGGCGGCGTGAAGGCGTCGTCGGAATGGTTTCCGGCGAAGGAACGGTCGGTCGCGATCGGCTGGTTCAACATCGGCTCGTCGGTGGGCGCGCTGCTCGCGCCGCCGCTCGTCGTGTGGGCGATTTTGCGCGGCAGCTGGGAATGGGCGTTCGTGATCGTCGGCGTGCTGGGACTCGTATGGACCGTGCTATGGCTCGCGTTCTACAAGCATCCGAAGCAGCAGAAGCGCCTCTCAGCAGCCGAACGCGATTACATCGTCTCCGGCCAGGAAGATCAGGGCACGTCGAACGGCACCGCGAAAAAAGCGAGCTGGAAAGAGATCGTGGTCTCGCGCAATTTCTGGTCCATTGCGATTCCGCGCTTTCTTTCCGAGCCGGCATGGCAGACCTTCAACGCCTGGATTCCGCTCTACATGGCCACCGAGCGGCACATGAACCTCAAGGAGATCGCGCTGTTCGCGTGGCTGCCGTTCCTCGCCGCCGACGTGGGCTGCGTGCTGGGCGGCTACCTGAGTCCGCTCTTCCACAAGTACTGCAACGTGTCGCTCTTCGCCTCGCGCAAGATGGTGATGGTGTTCGGCTCGCTGTGCATGATCGGACCGGCCTGCATCGGGCTGGCAGTGAGCCCGTACACGGCGATTGCGCTCTTCTGCGTGGGCGGGTTCGCGCACCAGACGCTCTCCGGCGCGCTCTACTCGATTACGTCCGACATGTTCGACCGCAACGAAGTGGCCACGGCAACGGGTCTGGGCGGCATGAGCGGTTACCTGGGCGCGACGCTCTTCACGCTGCTGTTCGGCTTCCTCGTGACGCGCATCGGCTACAACCCGCTCTTCGTGCTGCTGGCGCTGTTCGATATCGTGGGCGCGCTCGTGCTGTGCTTCGTGGCGAAGGAACGCCGCGAAACGGCGATGCCCGTCGGCCAGCTTCAGACCTCGGTCTGAACGGTCTAAAAGATCTAGGCGGCCTGCCAGGCCCAGCTTCCCTCCACATCGATCACCGTCTTCACCGAGTTCGCGAGGAAGCATTCCTCGTGAGCCCGGTGGTGCAGATGGGCAAGCGCTTCGTCTGTGGGAGCTTTGGCACCGTGAAAAACGACGTGCGGCTTGAGCACCACGCGTGTCACCACTTCCTTGCCCGCCTCGTTCTTCGCCATCGTGCCTTCGGCTTCGTCACGGTACGAGGTGACTGCGTAGCCCTCGCCCGCGGCAATCGAAAGGAACCAGAGCATGTGGCAGCTCGAGAGCGCGGCCACGTAGGCTTCTTCCGGATCGACGCCCGCCGGGTCGGAGAACGGCACGCGCACCACGTGCGGCGAACTCGATGCGCTCACCACAGCGCCGCCGTCGAACGTCCAGTGATGCGCGCGGCTGTAGCGGTTGTCTGTGAATACGCTGCCGTTGCCGCTCCATTCGATCGTGGCCGTGTGCGTTGCCATGCATGCTCCTTTTCTTCTGGTCGACGAAAAAGTTTGCGGGCCCGCTGCTGCGAGCAGCGGCCCACGATTCAGATCGGCGTCAGCAGCGCCTCGCCTGCGAAGTGCCGCGCCGCGTTTTCGATGAAGTTGCGCACCGATGCCGCGATGGCCTCCGGCGAGCGGCCGCCCACGTGCGGCGTCAGCACCACGTTCTTCAGATGCAGCAGCGCGGCAGGCGGCTGCGGTTCGCCTTCGTAGACGTCGAGCCCCGCGCCTGCGAGGCTGCCCTGCTCCAGCGCCTCGGCCAGCGCCGCCGTATTCACGACGCTGCCGCGCGACACGTTGACGAGATAGCCGTGCGGCCCGAGCGCCTGCATCACGGCGGCGTCGATCATATGCTTCGTCGCGGCGCCGCCCGGCGTGGCCACCACGAGAAAATCGCTCCATTGCGCAAGCGCGAGCACGCTGTCGAAGTAGCGATACGGCACGCCCTCGCGCGGCTGACGGTTGTGATAGCCGACTTCGATAGCGAAGCCCTCGGCACGGCGCGCCACCTTGCGCCCGATATTGCCGAGCCCCACGATGCCGAGCCGTTTGCCCGAGACCGAAGGCGTGAGCGGCAGCGCATCGCGCCATACGCCGGCGCGACACGCGGCGTCGAGTTGAACGACGTCGCGCACGGTAGCCAGCAGCAGCGCGAACGCGTGGTCGGCCACGCAGTCGTCGTTGGTGCCTGCGCCGTTGACGAGCGTGATGCCGCGCGCGCGGGCATGGTCCAGCGCGATGTTCTCGTAGCCCGCGCCCAGCGCGCTCACGAATTCGAGCGCGGGCATGCAGTCGATCTCAGCGGCGGTGAGGCCCGTGGTGCCGTTGGTCAGCACCGCGCGCACGTGGGCCCCGTGCGATTCGATGGCCTGATTGCGCTGTGCATCGTCGGGTGCGTAGAGAACGTCGAGTGGAACGGGAGCGTGTGTGTCGAACGCGGCGGTGATTTCCGCGAGACTGGCTTCGGTGAGGGCAATCAGAACCAGCAGGGAAGGTTTCATGACCTGTTTGCGGGTTGGCCTGGGGTTGGCGCAGGGTGGGCACGGAGTTGGCACCGGGTTGGCGCAAGGTTGGTACGCAATGAACCCGGCGGCACGGGATTGAACGGCGACGAAACAACAGGGAAGCGACAGAGCAACGCCAGAGAAGCGGCGGACGAACGGCAAACAGGCGCCAGTTTAACAAGCCTTTGCCCGCCCCAAACGCAACAGGCTTTCGCGCCTCACGACGCGAAAGCCTGCATGCGGTAATGCGCTTCAATCAAGCCGGTGGACGCCGCGAACGGCTCAACCGGCCCGGGTCATGCAAAGCTCAAGGCCCGGAACTCAGAACGGCCACCAGCCCTTGCCTCCGCCCGAGCCTTCGTGGCTATCGTCACCGTCGCCATGCTGGCGCGGGAACTGGAACGAATCGAACAGGTCGCCCAGCGCCGGCGCGTTGACCGGCACGTACGGATGCGCGGCCATCTGGACCGGGTTCGGCAGGTTGTCGCGGCTGCGGTCCGTGATCGGCTTCAGGTGCCAGTTACGCTCGATAAACTTCACGATGGACACGTGATCCGAGTACTGGTGCACCACGCGGCCGCCGCGCGAGTACGGCGACACGACGATGAGCGGAATGCGCGGACCGTCGCCGAAGAAGTCGACCGGCTGGATGTAGCCCGAATCGTAGTAGCCGCCGCCTTCGTCCGTGGTAATGAAGATCGCCGTGGAGGCCCACAGCGCCGGGTTGCGCTGCACCGCGTCCACGAGCTTGTGCACGAAGGCTTCATACAGGCCGAACTTCGACGACTCCGGGTGCCCGTCCAGCAGACCGCCCGGCTTCACGAACGAGACCGCCGGCAGCGTGCCGTTGGTGATGTCCGAGTAGAGGTCGCTCGTGTCCTGCAGGTGCGCCTTGACGACCGCGGGGTTCGTCATGATCGCCTTCTCGTACAGGAACGGGTTGCAGATATTGCAGTACACGCTCGTCGACGGCGAACTCACGAACGTATTCCACCCTTCGCCGTAGTACTTCCACGAGATGCTCTTCTCGAGCAGCGTGTCGCCGATGGTGCGCACGGGCGACGGCGGAATCGTGAAGGTGCTCGTATTGACCGTGCCGTCCCCGTTGTAGCCCGGGTTGTAGTTGTTCAGCAGGTAATACGTGTTCGGCGCGCACTTCGCATCCGGCTTGTACGAGAGGCTGCTCAGGTAGTGACGCAGCGTGCCCACGCCCGGTTGATGCAGGTCCGAACAGTTGCTGTAGCTGCCGCCCGAGTAGCCGTCCTGCGTGTACCAGTTGTTGGTGCCCGCCATCGGCAGCGGGTTCTCGATCTGATTGACGGGCGGTTTGGCCGGGTTGCCGTTGCTGTCCGTGTAGTAGATCGCGTCGGCCGTGCCGATCATGATGCTGTTCGCGCCCGTGCCGCCCATCACCGGCTGGTGATAGTTGTCGCTGATCGTGAACTCGCGGGCGAGATGCGTGAAGTACGGCATGTCGCCCGTCGTCGTGTTGTAGTAGCCGAGCGCCGTGGAGCCTTCATGCGTGGTCTGGTCCGTGAACGGCGTGGGCTGGGCCTTGCCGTTCGCGCCCGCGCCCACCGACGTCTCCACCCAGGCGAACAGATCCATCTTGCAGCCGCTCGGGTTGTCGGGCGTGGCGTACGCCGTGCTGCAGTCCGCCTGCTGCCAGTTCTGGTAGAAGCGGTGCACCGGGCTGTTGATGTACTGGTCGTAGTCGGGGCCCACGCGCGAGATCTGGTACGGACCGTTCGGCAGGTTGAACGTGTTGGCGCCAAAGCGCGTGTCGGGCACGTCCTTGGGCAGGCCGCTCGCGCCCGTGGTGAGCTTCACGACGTCTTGCGGCTCGAGCACGCTGCCTTCCGCGGCCTGCGCGGCGGCGAGCGTCGCGAACGGCGGCGGGTTGGTGTCGCTCGGTGCGCTTGTGGTGCCGCCCGTGTTCGGTGCGGGCAGCACGGAATACGGTTGCTTGCCGCCGGGCGCCATCTCGAACAGGTTCGGGTTGGTAGCGCTCGCCGTGTATTGCGCAGCGGCGCTGAAATTCGGACCCGGCTGACCGTCGGCCGTGATGATGCCCTTCGTGAGCAGGTTCGAAACGGTCTGGCCGGCGCGCGGCTGATACGCGCCGAACACGTGATCGAACGTGCGGTTTTCACCGACGATCACGATGACGTGCTTGATGGGCGAAGCCGTCTTCAGCGACGGATCCTGGGCCGCGGCGTTCTGCTGGCTTTCCGCAACGGCGGGCCATACGGCAGACGCCACTGCGAGCGAAACAGCGGCGCATAACAGCGAACCTCGTAACAACGGGCTGCCGACTACCTGGGCAAATCGACTCATTAACGCCTCCATGACGTGATGCGTAAAAGCACGGGTGATGTGGCGTGTGGAATGGGGATGGCCGCGTCTTCGCGTGGAGGCGCAACCTTGTTATCAAGTCTTACGGCGGTAAGAAAGATAAAGATGCGCGGTGAAGATCTCGGGACGGCCGTGTGTCGGATGCGTGTACCGCTGCTGACGGAATGCTTGCCGTGCGCTTACGTTTCGCGCTGTTGCGTCAGGTGGGCAGATGCATGAGCATGCACAGGTCCGCCCGCACGGCGGCCCGGTCTGAGAATCTCTGCGAATCGTTCAATGGAGAGACGAAGCGATGTTTTCACACGTGTTCATCGGCATCACGGACTTCGGACGCGCGTTCACGTTCTACACCGCGCTCATGGACGAGCTGGGCCACGTGCTCAAGTTCAGGGAAGACGACGTGCCATGGGCGGGATGGATGGCAACGGACGCACCACGCCCGCTGCTATTGATCGGCCAGCCCTGGAACGGACTCGCGGCGAGCCCGGGCAACGGGCAGATGACGGCGTTTCTCGCGCCCACGCGTTCGATGGTGGACCGCATGCACGCCGCGGCGCTCGCGCACGGCGGCACCTGCGAAGGACCGCCCGGGCTCAGGCCGCAGTACCACGCGCACTATTACGGCGCGTACTTTCGCGACCCGGACGGCAACAAGCTCTGTGTGTGCTGTCATGAAGACGAGCGGCCCTGAGCGGGAGCGACCCGAAGCGGAGCCACGCTGAGCACCGCCCGGCACGCTCACAAGGTCACTGCTCGCACTGCACGTCCTGCTTGCGCACCACGATGATGGCGGGATACGTGCCGTGCTCCAGTTCCACGCGCGCCACCACGGACATCGTCGTGCTGTCGATGTCGTCGTAGACGCTCACGCGTTCGCGCCGCAGGTTCGTAACGCCGGTGCAGCCCGACGTGCGGCCTTCGTCCGAGACGCGACATTGAAGCGGGTTGTCCGCGAGGTAGCGGTATTTGTCGCGGTCCGGCGTGGCGAGGTACTCGCGCATGCTGGCCGCCGCCCCGCCGATACCGCTCACCACGCCAATGGCGCAAGGCGGCTGCGACGCATCGCTGCTGCCGGCGGTCTGGGCTTGGGTTTGAGCTTGCCCCGGCGCACTGGCGGCGATGGCGATAACGGTGGCGGCCACGCAAACGATGGCCCTGGAAGCGGATGCAGCGAAAACGTTCATGGTGCGATAGCGATGGCGGTGGCCGGGTCGAAGTGCTGGATTGTAATGGCATCGCCGCGCCTGAGAACGCGAGCCGCGCAGCGCGTGCGGCGAGCGCCGCATCGCGACTTCAACCCTCAAACCACCGTCACATACTGCGGCCCCGGCGGCGCCACGCGCTGCGGCGGCGCCGCGAAGGCGTCGCGCATGCGCCGCACTTCGTCGATCGGGCTCAAGCCGAAAAGACGCTTGAATTCGCGGCTGAACTGCGACGCGCTCTCGTAACCTACGCGCGCCGCGGCGGCGCTGACGTTGAGCCCGTCCTGCGCCATCAGCAAACGCGCGTGATGCAGCCGCGTAGTCTTCACGTACTGCATCGGCGAAGTCGACGTGACCTGCTTGAACTGCGCGTGAAACACGGCGAGGCTCATGCCGGCTTCGCGTGCGAGCGTCTCTACGTCGAGGTCGCCGCGATAGTCGGTGTGAATGCGCCGCAGCGCCTTCGCGATGCGCCCGAAGTGATGCTGATGCGTGAGCGCGGCGCGAATCGCGTCGCCCTGCTCGCCCGTGAGCACGCGATAGCAGATCTCGCGCACGATAGACGGCCCGAGAATGCGCGCGTCGAACGGCGACACCAGCGACTCCAATAGCCGCAGCACCGCGTCGCTGAGCGGCCGGTCGAGCGGCGTGGCGTAGATGCCGCGCGGCTCGCTGTGCACGGCGCCGCGCGTGTCGTTGAGCGCCATCAGCAACTCGGCCACGAGCGTCAGGTCCACGCGAATCGAAATGGCGAGCAACGGCTCAGCCGCGCTCGCCTCGGTCTCGCACTCGAAGGGCAGCGGCACGGAAAGCACGAGGTACTGCTGCGCGTCGTAGACGAACGACTGCTCGGCAAGAAAGCCGCGCTTGCGGCCCTGGCAGACGATCACGATGCACGGCTCGTACATCACGGGCTGACGCGGATGCGGCCGGTTCGCGCGCATGAACTTCACGCCTTCGAGCGTGGACTGGGTCATGCCCTCGGCGGGTGCGAGCGTGGCGAGCAGTTCGACCATGCGCCGCTGGGCCGGGCCGGCGCCCGCGGCAACCTGCGCGACGGCGGTGCCCGGCGCGGCGGCGTCCCGCAGGGTTTCAGGCGAGGTCTCAAGCGAGGCCTCAAGCAAGGTCTCAAGCGGATATAAGGGAACGGTAGTCATGACGGATGTATGACGGTTCGAGAGAATCAGGCTCGAAATCTAGCACCAAACCTGGCGTCCCGCTTGCCGCCAGGAGAATCAGGCAAATGTTCCGTAGCTTCAGGTATTCCCTGGGTGGGGCCCGATGCCTAGCATGTGAACCCTGACGTCATACCTTTTTGCAGGAGCGAACATGCCGACTACCTATGCATACGCAGCACGCAGCGCCGACACCCCTCTCACACCGTTCGAATTCCAGCGCCGCGCGCTGCGCGAACTCGACGTGCAGATCGAGGTGATGTACTGCGGCGTGTGCCATTCGGACCTGCACCAGGCGCGCAACGAATGGAAGAACTCGATCTATCCGGTGGTGCCGGGCCACGAAATCGTGGGCCGCGTCACCCACGTGGGGCGCGGCGTCACGCGTTTCAAGGCCGGCGACCTCGTGGGCGTGGGCTGTCTCGTCGATTCGTGCCGCACCTGCCCGAACTGTGCCGAAGGGCTCGAACAGTATTGCGAGAACGGTTTCGTCGGCACCTATAACGGCGTGGACCGCGTGAGCGGCGAGATCACCTACGGCGGCTACTCGACCAACCTCGTGGTGGACGAAGCCTTCGTGCTGCGCGTGCCCGACAACCTCGACCCGGCCGCCACCGCGCCGCTGCTGTGCGCGGGCATCACCACCTACTCGCCGCTGCGCCAGTGGGGCGCGGGGCCCGGCAAGAAAGTGGGCATCGTGGGCCTCGGCGGTCTGGGCCACATGGGCGTGAAGCTCGCCCGCGCAATGGGCGCGCACGTGGTGCTCTTCACCACCTCGCGTTCCAAGGTGGAAGACGCGAAGCGTCTGGGCGCACACGAAGTGGTGATCTCGAAGAGCCTCGATGAAATGCAGGCGCACGCGAACAGCTTCGATTTCATCCTCAACACCGTGGCCGCGCAGCACGACCTCAATCCGTTCATCGAGCTGCTCAAGCGCGACGGCACGATGACGCTGGTGGGCGCGCCCGAGCACGATCATCCGTCGCCGCAGGTCTTCGGGCTCATCATGAAGCGGCGGCGCCTCGCGGGTTCGCTGATCGGCGGCATCGCCGAAACGCAGGAAATGCTCGATTTCTGCGGCCAGCACGGCATCACGTCGGACATCGAACTGATTCCGATGCAGAAAATCAACGATGCCTATGAACGGATGTTGAAGAGCGACGTGAAGTATCGCTTCGTGGTGGATATCGACTCGCTGCGGCAGTAACGCGGTCAGGACCTTCAGGACTTACCCGCCCTTCGCTGCGCTGAAGGGCATCACGCTCCCCCTGACCCGCCGGGTCGCGCCGGGTTACATCTTCCCGGCCGGCCCCTGCCCTGCAACGCAGCCGGTACCGCTCGCATTCACCGCCCTCGGGTGAATAGAAGAAGGCTTCCGGCTGCGAGTCCCCCTCGCCCGCCACACGTGCGCCGCCATGCGTCCGACCGCATGACCGGCACGCTGAAGCCCCGCTGAAGCCCGTATGTCGCGGCGGTTCGCGCTGTCTTTCGCTGTTTTGCTTACACCCGGCTTCGTCCGGATGACTCTCTTTCGCACAGGAGATTGCCCGTGTTCGACCGAATTCAGGCGATGCGCACCTTCATTCGCATCGTCGATACCAACAGCTTCACCAAGGCCGCCGAATCGCTCGAGATTCCCCGCGCGAGCGCGACCACCATCGTGCAGAACCTCGAAGCGCTGCTCGGCACGCAACTGCTCGTGCGCACCACGCGACGCCTGAGCCTCACTGCGGAAGGCGCGGCTTACTACGAGCGCTGCGCGCAGATTCTCGCCGACATCGACGAAATGGAAGCGAGCCTGCGCAACAGCACCGACGCGCTGAGCGGCCGCCTGCGCGTCGAGATGCCGGGCGTGGTGGCCAATGCGATCGTGCTGCCCGCGCTCGCCGACTTCCACGCGCGGTATCCGAATCTCGACGTGGCCGTGGGTGTGACGTTGCGCAACGTGGACCTCGTGGGCGAGGCCGTGGACTGCAGCATCCAGTTCGGCGAGTTGCCGGACTCGGGGCTTGCGGCACGCCGTCTCGGCGCGCTCGAACACGTGACGTGCGCGAGTCCGGCCTACGTCGAGCGCTACGGCATGCCGGCCAGCCTCGACGACCTCGCGCAGCACGTTGCCGTGAATTGCCTCGCGCCCGTTGCGTCGCGCCCGGATGCGCTCGACTTCGAAGTGGACGGCGCCGCCGCCGCCGTGAAGATGAACGGCTTCGTGCGCGTGGGCGACGAGCAGGCGTACCTCACGTGCGGGCTGCAAGGCTACGGGCTGATCCAGCCTGCGCGGCTCACGGCGCAGCCTTACCTCGATACGGGACAGCTAGTGGAAGTGCTCCCGCAATGGAAGCCGCTGCCCATGCCGGTTTCGGCGGTGTTCGTGAAGAGCCGGCGCGTGTCGCCGCGCGTGCGCGCCTTCGTGGACTGGCTTGCCGAACTGTTCGAGGGTCACAGCTTGATGGACAGCCTGATGGACAGCGACCTCTCGCACGTGCATCAACTGCTGCGGGGGTTGCAGCCGGCTTGATTGTCGGGCGCCGGGGCATCCGCCTCACCCGCGCGGCGCGTGCGCTGGGCGCGGGCGCGTGCCTCGCCCGCCACGCGCGCGAGCGCCTTCGCGCTCATGCGCGCGGCCACGTCGCGTACGTAATCGTGGTGGCGCGCTTCGAGCGGCGCCCGAAGGCGCTCCGCCAACAGATAGCGGATCAAGGCGATGCGCCGATGACCGAGCGCGATGCTCTGCTCGAGCAGCGCGAGTGCGGCGTCGGGGTCGCCCGCTTCGCAGGCGAGTCTGACAAGACGCGACGTTTCCGGGCGCGGCATGACGGGGGTCCGCTCGCGTGGGGTTCAGACGGCGGCCGCGGCAGGTTCGATGCACGAGACGTGCGCAGACGCGCCCGCTGGCACGCCTACCGCGTCGGTCACGCCGCGCGCCTGCGGTTGTCCCGCTCGCGTCGCCGTCCGCGCGCACCGCGCCTCGTAATCGGCGCGCGTCCAGTCGAGTTCCACGCCGATGCGCCGCGTGCCCTCGCGAATCTTGGGCTTGTGCAACGCGAGCGTGAGCGCGGCCAGCGCGGGCCACTCGCGAAACGACAACTCCGCGAGATCCAGCGCGAGCGTTTCGAGCAAACGCGTATGCGGCCGCGTGTCGAGGAACTGCACGACGCGCGCGCAGTAACGCTCGTAGTCGATCATCGCTCCTGCCGCTGCTTCGCTCTCGCACGGTTCGCCCGCGTAGACTAGGCTCGCGTCGATCACCACGGGCTGCGGCTTGCCATGCTCGTGCGCGTGAATGCCGACGTGTGCCTCGACCACCAGTTCGTCGATAAACACGCGCCAGCCGCGACCCGTCTCGCGCGGCAGGTCGGATGGCAGGTCGGACGACAGGCGCTTCACAGCAAGAGCGGCGCCGCGGCGTCGAGCATGATGCGGCAGAAGTAATCGGCGAAGCTGCGTCGCACGATCACCTCGAACGTATCGGCCGCCGTGGGCACGAGCACGATGGACGCCTTGAAGTAGTGGCTCTGCGCGCACTGCCCCGGCGCGAAGAGGCGCGGATGCAGGTCGAGCGGACAGCCCCGCGCGATCACGTCGCGCACCTTCTCGCCCGCCAGTTCGATCACGGTGTAGCCGCTGCCCACGTCCACGGCGGACGCGAACTGGCCCGCAAGCGCCGCGGCGAGCCGCTTTTCCAGCACCGCAGCCTGCGCTTCGCGCGAACGCACGAGCCATTCGTCGGGCCCGAGCCAGAGCACTTCGCCGCCTTCGCCCTGCGCCGCCGTGTTGGGCGTTGTGGGCAGACGGCAGCCCAGCACGCTTGCCACGGCGCTTGCGAATGCAGGGTCGTCGGCGTCGCCGCGCAGGTTCACGAGGTCGATGAACGGCCGCTCCGTGAAGCGGAATTTCTTCTGCACGTTGGCGTGCTGCGCGCGCAGAACATCGGCCGCGCCGACGAGCGGCGATTCCTGCCACGGCCCGCGTGCGGCACCCGATGCACCGCCTGCGTCGCTCGCACTTTTAGCCGCGGTATTGCTTCGTGCCTCATTCCACATTTTGACGGGCTCCTTCGGTGTCGTAGAAAACCGGGCTCGCAATCTTCGCCCCGATCTGCCGGCCGTCCGCCAGCGGAATGTTGACCTTCTCGCCCATGCGCGACAGGCCGCCCTTGATCACGGCAAGCGCAATGGAGCGCTTCAGGATAGGGCTGTAGTAGCTCGACGTGACGTGGCCCAGCATCGGCGCCGTATCGCCCTGCACCGGTCCCGCCGTGATCTGGCTGCCCTCGGGAATCACGAACTGCGCGTCCTCGGAAAGCAGGCCGACGAACTGCTTGCGGCCATCCTTGGCGGTGTCCGACCGCGTGAGCGAACGCTTGCCGAGGAAGTCTTTCGACTTCGCCACGAGCCCGCCCATGCCCAGGTCGTACGGCGTGACGGAGCCGTCCGTGTCCTGGCCGACGATGATGTAGCCCTTCTCCGCCCGCAGCACGTGCATGGTTTCCGTGCCGTACGGCGTGATGTCGAACTCGGCGCCCGCGGCCATCAGTGCTTCCCACACCGAGCGGCCCAGGTTCGCGGGCACGTTGACCTCGTACGCGAGTTCGCCCGAGAAGCTGATGCGCATCACGCGCGCCGCCACGCCCGCCACCGTGCCTTCGCGGTACGTCATGAACGGGAACGCGGCGTTCGCGAAATCGATGTCGCCGCACACCTTCTGCAAGACCTGGCGGCTCTTCGGGCCCACCACGGCGAAGGTCGCCCAGTGGTCCGTGACGGAGGCGAGCCGCACCTTCATGTCGGGCCATTCCGTCTGCAGCCAGCGTTCGAGCCACGAGAGCACGCGCGCGGCGCCGCCCGTCGTCGTGGTCATGACGTAGTGCTGGTCGGCAAGGCGCACGGTCACGCCGTCGTCGAACACCATGCCGTTCTCGTCGAGCATCAGGCCATAGCGGCATTTGCCCACTTCGAGCTTGCTCCACGGGTTCGTGTAGACCCAGTTGAGCAGCTTCGCGGCGTCGGGACCCTGAATGTCGATCTTGCCGAGCGTGGAGGCATCCAGAATGCCCACGCTCTGGCGCACCGCCAGGCTCTCGCGCGCCACGGCGGCATGCAGGTCTTCGCCGGGCTTCGGGTAGTACCACGGGCGCTTCCAGTTGCCGACGTCCTCGAACGCGGCGCCGTGCTCCACGTGCCACTCGTGAATGCAGGTCTTGCGGATCGGGTCGAGCAGGTCGCCCAGTTCCCGGCCTGCCACCAGACCGAACGTGACCGGCGTGTAGTTGGGCCGGAACGTGGTGGTGCCCGTTTCGGGAATCGACTTGCCGAGCGCGCCGGCCAGAATCGCCATGCCGTTGATGTTGCCGAGCTTGCCCTGGTCCGTGCCGAAGCCCATCGACGTATAGCGCTTCACGTGCTCCACGGACTCGAAGCCTTCGCGCGCAGCGAGCAGGATGTCGGCCGCGGTCACGTCGTTCTGGAAATCGACGAACTGCTTGGCACCGCGCGAGGCCTGCTCGCGACTGCCCACGAGCCAGAGCGGTTCGAGCGGCTGGCTTGCGACGTCGGCCGCAACCGGCGCCTGCGGACGCGGCGCATCGAAGCCCGCCGCCTTCGCGGCTTCCACGCCGGCATCCACGGCAAGACGCAGGGCACTGGCGAAGCGAAACTCGCCCGCTGCCGCGCCCACGCTGCATTCGGGCTGCACGGCCTTACCCGGCACGAAGCACGCCTTCTCGTCGCTCCAGTGCGCCTTGCCGCCCGACTGCGCGAAGAGGTGCAGCACCGGGCTGAAGCCGCCCGACATCGCGACGAGGTCGCAGGGCATGTCGGTCTGTTGCGTGCTCACCTGGCCACCCACCTGGCCGTTGGCATACGACGCCACCTGCACCGAACTCACCTTGAACTTGCCGTGCGCCGCCGTGACCACCGCCTGGTTCAGCACCTTCACGCCCTGACGGCGCGCCGCCGCCGGCAACGCGCCGTTGCCCTGGACACGCGAATCCACCACCGTCACCTTCGCGCCGCACGCCTTGAGGTCGAGCGCGCACTGGTAGCCGTCGTCGTTGTTGGTGAACACCACGGCCTCGCGGCCCGGCAGCACGCCATAGCGATGGATGTAGCCCGATACCGCCGAAGCCATCATCACCCCCGGCAGGTCGTTGTTGCCGAACACGATGGGCCGCTCGTGCGCGCCTGTCGCGAGAATCACGCGCTTCGCGCGGATCTTCCAGAGCAGTTCGCGCGAACCCTTGCGCATCGAGACCGGCAGGTGGTCGGTCAGGCGCTGCGCCACCGTCACGAGGTTGTGGTCCTGATAACCAAACGCGGTGCTGCGCGTGAGAATCTTCACGTCGGGCATGTGTGCGAGTTCGGCTTCCACTTTCTCGACCCACTGCATGGCGGGCCGTCCGTCGATTTCCGCGCGGCCCGCCAGCAGGCTGCCGCCCAGTTCTCGCTGGTCGTCCACGAGGATCACGCGCGCCCCGGCCTTCCCGGCCGCATGAGCAGCCGCGAGGCCCGTGGGGCCGCCGCCCACCACGAGCACGTCGCAGTGCGCGAAGCACTTGTCGTAGCGGTCGGCGTCGGGCGTGTCGGGCGCCTTGCCCAGACCCGCGGCTTCGCGAATCTTCTCCTCGTACTTCGGCCACCATTTGCGCGGCCACATGAAGGTCTTGTAGTAGAAGCCCGCGGGCAAAAAGCGCGAGAACTTCTGGTTCACGGCGAGGCGGTCGTGCTCGAGGCTAGGCTCCGCGTTCACGCTTGTGGCGACCAGCCCCTGATACAACTCCACTTCCGTGGCACGCGCGTTGGGCACCGTGTAGGCACCGCGCTCCAGCTGCACGACGGCATTCGGTTCCTCGACGCCCGCCGTGACGATGCCGCGCGGCCGGTGGTACTTGAAGCTGCGCGCGACGAAATGCACGCCGTTGGCGAGCAGCGCCGAGGCGAGCGTGTCGCCCTGGTAGCCCTGATACGTGCGGCCGTTGAAGGTGAAGGTGAGCGGAATGGCGCGATTGATGCGCCCGCCCGTGCCGAGGCGATCTTTCTGGCTCATTGGCTGTTGCCCCCGTTTGCGGTGTTGGCCTTCGTGTATGCCTCGCTCTGCGCGGCGCTCCGTGCCTCGCTCACGCCCGACGCAGAGGCCGTCGGCTTGCCAAACTTCTCGAAGCCGAGGAACTGGTACGTCACGGTGTCGCGCGTCGCGATGAACCAGCGGCGGCAGCCTTGCGTATGCACCCATTGCTCGCGGTGCACGCCGCGCGGGTTCTTGCGCATGAACACGTAGTCGCCCCATTCGCGGTCGGACAGTTTTTCAGGTTCGGCTGGGCGCGCGATATCGGCTTCGCCGCCGCAGTTGAATTCGCTTTCGGCGCGCGGTCCGCACCACGGGCATTCGATCAGCAGCATGGGTTTCTCCCGTCAGAAGCGGTGGCTTGTTTAGTGAGCGACGGCGGCGGCGCCGTGCTCGTCGATCAGATGGCCCGTGTAGAAGCGGTCCAGCGCAAACGGCGCGTTGAGCGGATGCGGCTCGTCGCGTGCAATGGTGTGGGCAAACACCCAGCCCGAGCCCGGCGTGGCCTTGAAGCCGCCCGTTCCCCAGCCGCAGTTGAAGTAGAGGCCCTTCACGTCGGTCTTGCTGATGATGGGGCAGGCGTCCGGCGACACGTCCACGATGCCGCCCCACTGCCGGTTCATGCGCACGCGCGAGAACACCGGGAACATCTCCACGATGGCCTCCAGCGTGCCTTCGATCACCTGATAGCTGCCGCGCTGGCCGAAGCCCGAGTACTGGTCGATGCCGGCGCCGATCACGAGGTCGCCCTTGTCGGACTGGCTGATGTACGCGTGCACCGCGTTCGACATCACCACCGTGTTGACCACGGGCTTGATGGGCTCGGACACGAGCGCCTGCAACGGATGGCTTTCCAGCGGCAGCCGCACGCCGGCCATGTCCGCAAGCGTCGTCGTATTGCCCGCCGCCACCACCGCGACTTTCTTCGCCTTGATGAAGCCCTTCACCGTGTCCACGCCGACGACGGCGCCGCCCTCGCGGCGAATGCCCGTGACCTGGCAGTTCTGGATGATGTCCACGCCGGCCTGGTCCGCGCCGCGCGCGAAGCCCCAGGCCACCGCGTCGTGCCGGGCCACGCCGCCGCGCCGCTGGATGGAGGCGCCCAGCACCGGATAGCGTGCGTTGAGGTTGATGGTGGGCTCGATTTCCTTGATCTGCGCGGGCGTGAGGAATTCGGCATCCACGCCGTTGAGGCGGTTCGCGTTCACGCGGCGCTGCGTGTCGCGCACGTCCTGCAGCGTGTGCGCGAGGTTCATGACGCCGCGCTGGCTGAACATCACGTTGTAGTTGAGGTCCTGCGCGAGCCCTTCCCAGAGCTGCATCGCTTTTTCGTAGAGCGCCGCGGACTCGTCCCACAGATAGTTGGAACGCACGATCGTGGTGTTGCGCGCCGTGTTGCCGCCGCCTATCCAGCCCTTTTCGAGCACGGCCACGTTGCGCACGCCGTGCTCCTTCGCGAGGTAGTACGCGGTGGCAAGGCCGTGGCCCCCGCCGCCCACGATCACGACGTCGTATTCGCGCTTAGGCTCCGGGCTGCGCCACTGGCGCTCCCAGTTCTCGTGATACGACAGGCCGTTGCGGAACAGGCTGAATATCGAATAGCGGCTCATCTCTGCCTCTCGGGTTAGCACTCGATGACGTTCACGGCCAAACCGCCGCGCGACGTCTCCTTGTATTTCGTCTTCATGTCGGCGCCGGTCTCGCGCATGGTCTTGATCACGCTGTCGAGCGACACGTAATGCTGGCCATCGCCCTTGAGCGCCATGCGCGAGGCGTTGAGCGCCTTGATGGCGCCCATCGCGTTGCGTTCGATGCAGGGAATCTGCACGAGCCCGCCCACCGGGTCGCAGGTCATGCCGAGGTTGTGTTCCATGCCGATCTCGGCTGCGTTCTCCACCTGGGTCGCCGTGCCGCCCATCACCGCGGCGAGCGCGGCGGCGGCCATCGAGCAGGCCACGCCCACCTCGCCCTGGCAGCCCACTTCGGCGCCGGAGATGGAGGCCGTTTCCTTGTAGATGATGCCGATGGCCGCAGCCGTCAGAAGGAAGTCGACGATGCCGGCTTCGTTCGAACCGGGCACGAACTTCACGTAGTAATGGAGCACGGCGGGAATCACGCCGGCCGCGCCGTTGGTGGGCGCCGTGACGACGCGCCCGCCCGCGGCGTTCTCTTCGTTGACGGCCATCGCATAGAGATTGACCCAGTCGAGCATGGAAAGCGGATCGCGCAGCGACTCTTCGGAGCGCGCGCGCAGCTGCGCCGAGAGTTCGGCGGCGCGCCGCTTCACCTTCATGGGGCCGGGCAGTTCGCCGTTCACCTTGCAGCCGCGCTCCACGCAGGCCGCCATCGTGCGCCAGATGGCCGCGAGGCCCTCGCGCACTTCGCGGGCCACGTCGGCGTCGTCCTTGCCCGATGCCGCGCGCAGCGCGCATTCGTTGCGAAACGCGACCTGCGCGACGGAAAGACCGCTTTCGCGGCACACGCGCATCAGGTCTTCGCCCGTGCGAAACGGGTACGGCACCTCGCCGGCCGCACGCACGCCGTTCACGCGGTCGCCGTCGCGGTTCACCACGAAGCCGCCGCCCACGGAGTAATACTCTTTCTCCACGAGCAGTTGGCCGTTCTCGTCGAAGGCCTGAAAGCGCATGCCGTTGGGGTGGACGACACTCGTGCCGCCCATCAGGCGCCGGTAGAACGCGATGTGCTCCTTCTCGTCGAAGCGCACGGTCTGCTTGCCGAGCAGCGCGAGCGCGCGGTCGCCGCGGATCTGCGCGAGACGCGGCTCGATCATGTCGGGGTCGATCGATTCGGGCAGATGCCCTTCGAGGCCGAGCAGCACGGCCTTGCCGGTGCCGTGCCCTTTGCCGGTGGCGCCGAGCGAACCATAGAGCTCCACCTTCACGCGGCGCACGAAGGCGAGCAGGTTCGCGTCCTCGATGTGCGAGGCAAAGCGGCACGCGGCGATCATCGGGCCGACCGTGTGCGAGCTGGACGGGCCGATGCCGATCTTGAACAGATCGAAGACGCTGACGTTCATGGTGCGCGGGCTTCCGTTCGGGTGGGTGGGATGCCGGTGCCGCAGCGTTTTATACGGGCTTCGCGTGCGGTTCACCAGCGTGCCGCCAGTACACCAAAGCGTAAAATCCGGCGATAGAACAAAAACGGCATGGAAATGGGACGCCACCGCCAGCGGCCCCGCAAGACGGGGGCTCCGTTCGCTTCTGCGAAGATTGGCGACGGAAAAACGCAAGCCGGGCGCGTGGGGATGGGCGACGCTAGGGTCGGTTCAGTCGCGAACCCCACCTCGCTCGTGCGCCGCACCATGCCGTCTGCCGAGACAACGCCTGCAAGCGTTCGTGCCCACGCAAACCTGGGTGCCGAACCGCCTGCCCCTACCTGCGCAGCCGACCATGAACACCGCTGAACCGCTTCCGCTCTACTCCGTCGACAGCGCACCGAAGGAACGCATCCGCTTTGCCATCGTGCTGCTGCCGAACTTCACGCTGACGGCGTTCTCCGGTTTCGTGGACATGCTGCGGCTTTCCGCCGACGAAGGCGACTACAGCAAGCCGGTGCGCTGCTCGTGGAGCGTGGTGGGCGACACGCTCGCGCCCGTGCGTGCAAGCTGCGGCATCCAGATCACGCCATGGCAGACCTTCGCCGAGGCCGAACCGTTCGACTACCTCGTGGTGGTGGGCGGCCTGCTCCATTCGGGGCCGCAGGCCAACGAGGAAACGCTGCAGTTCATCCGCAGCGCGGCGCGCGCGAACGCGACGCTCGTGGGCATCTGCACGGGCGTGTTCGCGCTGATGCGCGCGGGCGTGCTGGAGGACCATCGCATCTGCGTGAGCTGGTTCCACTACTGGGACTTCGTAGAGCGCTTTCCGGCGGTGAACGCGGATAGCCTCGTTGCGGACCGCCTGTTCGTGATCGACCGGCGACGCATCACCTGCTCGGGCGGCCGAGCCTCCATCGACGTGGCCGCCGCCATTCTGCTGCGCCACTTCGAGCACGCCACGGTGCAAAAGGCGCTGCGCATCCTGCTGGTGGGCGAGATGCAGAAGGGCAACGCGCCGCAGCCGCATCCACCAGGACTCGCGCCCGCCACGCACCCGAAGGTGAAGCGTGCCATCCTCGTGATGGAACAGCACGTGGGCCGCACGCTGCCGCTCGAAGAGCTGGCGTGCAAGCTCGACCTCTCGCCGCGCCAGCTGGAGCGGCTCTTCAAGGCGGAAACGGGACGCAGCCCGCAGGCGTTCGCCAAGCAGGTGCGCCTGCGCACCGCGGCCTGGCTGCTCACGAGTTCGGACCGTACCGTGGCCGACATCGCATCGAGCTGCGGCTTTTCCGATGCCTCGCACCTGGGGCGCGAGTTTCGCAAGCAGTTCGGCGTGCCGCCCGTCGCGTTTCGCGAGCAGCGCGCGGGCACGCCGGACGCGGGCGCCGCGGCGCTGGACGAGACGTTTCCCGGGCGGGTCGACGTTTATTGATCGTTGTTGACCGAGCGGGCACGTTTTCCGCCACGTTTTCCGCCACGTTTTCCGCCACGTTTTCCGCCACGTTTTCCGCCACGTTTTCCGCCACGTTTTCCGCCACGTTTTCCGCCACGTTTTCCGCCACGTTTTCCGCCACGTTTTCGGACCGCGCTTCGGACTGCGCTTCTCGCCACGACCGCGCTTCGGACCGCGCTTTGGACCGCGTTTCGGATCACGCTTCTAGCCACGCTTCAGACCACGTTCGGACTGCGGCGTACCGCAACCAGGCCGCCTAGCTTCAAGACGAGCGCACGATTTGTCGCCTACTCGCCGCCTACCTGCCGCCTCAGATCATGGATCGCGCCACGCGGCACGCCGCCAGGTCCCACGCGGCGCAGCCGACGCTCTTGAGCATGACCGGCTGCCCGCCCTGCACGACGGCGCATGCGCCTGACGCACCGGCCGACTGGATCGCGTCGGCGAGACTCGACACGCTCGTCCAGTCCACGCCCGCCTGGATATAGTCGCCCGCCTCGTGCGCGGCGCCGGCGAGGTCGTCCACGTAACGCACGCTGCCCAGCACGGTACGCGCGCCGATCTCGACGGCGTCGGCGGTGAAGGCCCCCACGCCGATCACAAGCCGCGCGGCGCGCGGTGCTTCGTCGTAGACGGCCGTCTTGCTCGTGGTCGCCGTTATCACGAGGTCCACCGACTCGGGCACGCCCGCCTCCAGGAGCGGCACGAGGCCGCCCGGCACGTGGGCCGCATGGGCCTCGCAGAACGCCGCGGCGCGTGCCGGCGAACTGCCCTGCACGCGCACCTTGGCCGCCGGAAAGAGTTCGCCGATCGCCTCGACGTGATTGAGCGCCTGCGTGCCCGTGCCGATCACGAGCACGTCGCGCGGCGCGGCGCGGGCAAAGAGCCGGATGCCCAGCATCGAGACCGCCGCCGTGCGGCGCCCCGTCACCGTGGGACCGTCGAGCATGAAGAGCGGCACGCCGCTGTCCGCATCGCACGCCGTCACCTGGCCGTGAATGGTCGGCCAGCCGCGCGCGCGGTTGCCGGGACACACGTTGACGAGCTTGTGAATCGCGATGTCCGGCGCCGTGGCCGGCATGGAGAGCATCACGCCGCCGCTGTTGAGCGGCACGACGAGACGCTCGGGGCTCGCGATGCGCCCGTGCGCGTAGTCGACAGCGGCAATCTGGATCGCCTCGACGAGAGCCGCGTAAGGCAGGCGCCGGGCGGTCTCGGCCGCATCGAAAGCCGGTGGCGTGTGACTGGCGGTCATGGTGGTTTCCTGGTTCATGTGGTCGTCTATGTGACAGTGAGGCAGCGGCGCCAGGCGGCACTTCGCCTGCCCTTGTTCTGTACTGGCCCGGAATGTAGACCAGCTTGGGGCCAGCATCAACCTGTCAGGGCAACGGCCGGTAGTTTCGACCGCAGCGTGCGGCGATGAGGGAAACCAACGTGAGTGGCAATGCGGATGCTGCCTGTGTTGATGTCGGGCATGTCGGGCAGCGCATTTTGCGGGTGGGATGAGAGATGGGGGAGCGTCAGAGGGGCCGCTGAAGGCGGCATTGAAGTCGATGTCAGGCGACACGCCGGAATGCGCGCCGGTTTCGGATTGCCGATCCCCGGGATATCGGGCAATCGAAACCGGCGTTTCGAATAACACGGCTTGATTCAGCCGGGATGCCTCAGCCAATCAAATCTCAGCCGGCCACACCTCGCCGGCCGCACCTCAGCCGGCCGCACCTCAGCCGGCCGCACCTAGCCGGCCGCACCGCTCACCGAACGTTCATCGTCGGGTTGGTTGCCGTGATGAACGGATCGAACGTCATATGGACGTTGTTTTCCAGCAGCATGGAAATCGAATACTGCACGTTGTTTCCGGCGCTGTTTACGCGCCCGCCCCAGACCGTGCCGTCATATTGGGGATATCGCTGCGGATTCACCATATTGGGAATGGCTTGCCCGGTGAAACCGAGAATGGCGATGGCTTCGCCCGGATTAATGGAAACCGCCGACCAGACGATCGTGTCGCCGTTTTCGCACTTCGTCCGCAATTCGTTGGTGCCTTCCGAACCATCCCCGCTGTAGCCCGTCGAATCCACCATGAATACGTATTTCGGCAGATTGTTTTCGGCAATGGCCTTGGCGACATTGACCAGTACGTTGACGTAAATCGTTGCCATGACGACTCCTGTTTTATGAAAGAAGTACTGTTTTGCGGCCTCCTGCCCATTCTGGTGGAAGATGTCCCCGTCACCTTTGAAATAACATATTAATTCATGCGATTTCCGTTAAACCGAGAGACGTCTCTCGACAATGAGCCGGAAGAATGGCACGGCAATTGAATTAACCGTGCGAAGCGGAATATAGCAGTCAGGCTTTATAAGACAACCTGCCAGAAAAGATAGGAACGTGAAATAGCATTAAAATCGGCATAAATGCCACCTTTTGCAACAACCGAAAAACGTTGACGCAAGGCAGCATAAATGCAGATTGATTCGGTGCGGATTAATTCCCGGCGTTCTGGATAATCGAAACGCCGGAAAATACCGTGTTTCGCCGCTTTGCCGGTCGGCTTCAGGCGGCTTCCACGCCCGGCGCGCGTGTCGCATCGCCCGGCAACGGTGCGCCGCTCGCCGGCCGCGCAACCGTCATCCCTCGCCCGGCAAAGAAACGCGTCATCTGGTCGAACCGCAAATACGCGTCGGCCTGATGCGGCGCCACGCCCGACGGGTTGTGGAACCACACGCCCTGCGCATCGCGCCCGTGCAGCAGCACGAGATGCCCGCCCTGCCTTGCGTTGGGCCGCTCCGGGTAACGAATCTCCGGGCTGACCGAGGCGATGGCAAGCGTGTTCTCGTCGATGCACGCCGCCAGATCCGCCAGCGTCACGGTGCCCAGCACCTCCACGCGCAGGCCGAATGCGCGCTCCACCCACGTGCCGAAGGGTCGATAGATCAGCCCGTCGACGCCCCCGTCGTCGCGCAGACGGTAGACGTCGTGACGCAGTGCTTCGTCGAGCAGATGCGCACGCGAACCATGCGCGATGGCCCAATAGTCGAGCAGCGATTCCAGGCACGTGAGCCCGCACAGGCGTTTGGCCCAGAAGCGGTAGCGCTCGGGGTCGGTAAAGCCGCTGCGCGTCCAGTCGGGATCGGCGCAAGGGTCGGCGCCGTCTTCGACGATGGGCCGCACCCACTCGGGGCTGCCCCACTGCGCGTAGTACGGCACGCGCACATGGCGATAGACGTTCTTGTTCATGTCGTTTGTCTCGAATCTCGAGGAGGGCAAGGCAGGCGCTCGCAGCAACGCCCTCCACTCCCATCAAAGCCCTTCAAAGCCCCTCAACGCCGATCCACACGCCCAAGCGCCGCGGCCACGCGCTCGCGCAACGTGGGCAGCACCTCGGCGTCGAACCACGGATTGCGCTTGAACCACGCGACGTTGCGCGGCGACGGATGCGGCAACGGCATCACCTGCGGGCCGAACTCGCGCCAGCGTAGCAGCGTGTCCGTGAGCGTGGGGCCGAAGGCGTCGCCCAGACCGAAACGCTGCGCGTACTGACCGACGAGCAAGGTCAGCTTCACGTCGCGCAATTGGGCGAGCAGCGCGTCGTGCCAGCGCGCGGCGCATTCGGGACGCGGCGGCAGATCGCCGCTCGCGCCCCGCCCCGGAAAGCAGAAACCCATGGGCACGATCGCGAACTTCGTGGCGTCGTAGAACGTGGCGTCGTCCACACCGAGCCAGGCGCGCAGACGCGTGCCGCTTGCGTCGCTCCAGGGCACGCCGGACGCATGCACGCGCGCGCCGGGCGCCTGGCCGATCAACAGGATGCGCGCCTCGGCCGCCGCAGCCAGCACCGGACGCGGCGCGTGCGGCAGCACAGGCGCGCAGATCGTGCACGCGCGGATCTCGCGCAGCAACGTATCGAGCGAGCGGGACGGCGGGGACTGCTTCTTCGCGGTCATGGCGTCATGGGGTCAGGCGGGCCGGACGCACCGGTGAACGCCACGCTGGCGGATGGCAAGGCGCCCCCGGCATTACAGCATGCTCCGCGGCCGTTGCATCGTGCCGTCGAAGAAGCGCTGCAGCCGGAACGCCGAGAGATCGAGGGAAGGCTGACCGTCGCTAATCCACTCGGCCACCAGCCGCCCCACGATGGGCCCCATCGCGAAACCGTGTCCGCAAAAGCCCGTGGCGATGACGAGGCCGGGCGTTTGCGGTGGCGCGTCGATGACGGGAATGCCGTCGGGCAGCACATCGATCAAACCGGCCCATGCCTCAACCACCTGCGCGCCGGCCAGCGCAGGGAACAACGCGCGCAGCTTCGCGAGCGCACGCGGCGCGTGCCGCGCATTCGGCTGCGGCTGCGGATCGCGCGGATGGATCACGCGTTCGCCCGCCTTCACCACGCCGGGCAAACGCTCGTAGAGATCGCGTGCGAACGCGCCGTTCAGGTGAAAACGAAATGCCTCGTGCCGCGCCCAAAGCTCGGGCAAAAACCATTTGAGCGCACGCAGATGGCCGAGCGTGATGTCGACGTCCACCTGCATGTCGTCGGCCAGATTGATGGCGCCGTTGACGCGCTGACGGATGCCGAGGCCGTGACCCCAGAACGTGGACGCCGTCACGGCGGGCAGTGCGTTGGTTCGCATGCAGGTACCGCGCACGGCTTGCTGCGGGAGTTCCAGGCCGAGCGTGGCAAGCAGGCGCCAGCTCGTTGCGCCGGCCGCGCAGACGAAGCGGCGCGTGCGGATCGTGCCGCGCTCCGTCACCACGCCAGCGACGGCGCCCGCCTCGCGCTCCACGGCCACCACGCCGCAGCCTTCGATGAACCGCGCACCCGCTTCCACCGCGCGTGCGGCGAACGCGGGCGCCGCGCGACGCGGCTCGGCCTGGCCGTCGGTCGGCGTGTAGAGGCCGCCGTGTGCGGGGCCGTGCATCCCGCTCACATAGCGGTCGATCTCTTTGCGCGAGAGCACGCGCGTGTCGAGTCCGTACTGGCGCGCGACCTCCGTCCATTGCTGGAACGAGGCCCAGTCTTCGTCATTGCCCGCGACATAGAGGCAGCCGCCCTGGCGCCATTCGAGGTCGAAGCCGAGTTCCGCTTCCAGCTGTTCCCAGAGGCGGATGCCCGCCATCATGAGCGGCACCTCGGCTGCCTCGCGGCCCTGTTGACGCACAAAGCCCCACGCGCGCGTGGACTGCTGGCCTGCGATGCGCGACTTGTCGAGCACCACGGCCTTGAGCCCGCGCCGCGCGAGATAGTACGCAGCGGCGCAGCCCATGATGCCCGCGCCAGCGATGACGACGTCGGCGTGAGCGGGAAACGGTTCGTTGGAAGGCGAGAGGTTGGCGTGCAGCGGGTAGGTGGTCGTCATGGGCGAAGGGGGACGAATAAGCGCAACGTCTTGCGGTCGGACCGTGCATCTTCGCAGGCCCGTCGCCGCATGGCAAATGCGCAGAGTCCCTCTCGCGGCACTACGTCGAGCCGTCTATGCCGCCGTGCATGTCACCTTCGCCGCCCTCGCGGCCCGCCGATCAATGATGCTCGAAGAGCGAATGCGGAACGACGTAGTGCGGCAGTACGCCAGGCTGCCCAGACTGGGACACGCTCGACACGCCCGAGCCATAGCCCGTTGTTTCATTCGACGTCTGAGCCGATGCCATGTTGGCCGCGGGGCCATTCGCCGCGTTGTACGCGGGGTACTTCGTCTTGTCCTGATGCAGCGTGCCGTTCTGTTCGGCCTGGGCAATCTGTGCCTTCACGTCGCTGCGCATGAGCGGGCCAGTAGTGCCGGTAGTGCCGGTCTGAGCGAAGGACGCGACCGGAGCAATAAGCGCGACGGCGACCGCCAGCGTTGAAATAAAGGTCTTCATGGTGCTCTCCTTGTACCTGCTTCGTGTTTCCGCCCGGCCGATCCGGGCGAAGATGCCTCACGATGCACAAGGTCAGAATAGCCAGTACACCTTAACGGAGCCTTAGCCCTGGCACACCAAAAAGAAAGCCAAAAAAAAGAGCAATGTGTTGCCCGATGTGGACACTGAGGTGGACACCGAGGTGGTCACTCAGGTGGCCCCTCCAGCGCCACACCGGCACAGGGTCAGGTCGTCGTGACCGGTTCGACCGCCCGCAGGCCGCTCAATTTGACCGACAGTCCGCCTTGCGGCGAAACGTTGCCAAGCGAGAGCGTTGCGTGATGGCGGCCCGCAATGCGCGACACGATGGCAAGGCCCAGTCCGCTGCCCTGCCCCATGGCATGCTCGCCGCGATAGAAGCGGTCCAGCACGCGGCCGCGCTCGCTCTCGGGAATGCCGGGACCGGTATCGGCCACTTCCAGCGTCAGCTTGCCGCCGTCGCGCGTCAACATCACGTCGACTCGCCCGCCTGGGGGCGTGTAGCGGATTGCGTTATCCACGAGATTGGAGAGCAGCACCCCGAGCGAATTCGGCTCGGCGAGCGCCATGCAGGCATCGTCGTCCGCGGCGGCGCCGTTGCGAGACACGACGAGCCCCAGATCGATCGACTTCACTTCGGCAAGCAGCGAGAAGTCGCCCACCGTCTGCTCGCAGAGCCGCCTCAAGCTCACGGCCTTCATCGGCGCCGGCTGTTGGGCATCTTCGCGCGCGAGCGTGAGCAATTGATGCACGAGATGGATGATGCGATTGAGCCGCCCTTCCACGCGTTCGATGGTGGCCGCGTCGCCCTTCAGCGTGCCGTCGCGCACGGCGCCCTGAAGCTGCAGCTTGAGCGCCGTGAGCGGCGAGCGAAGTTCGTGGGCGGCGTCTGCGACGAAGGTGCGCTGCGCCTGCAAGGCCACGTTGAGCCGGTGCAGCAGGTCGTTGACCGCTTCCACGAGCGGCCGGATCTCGACCGGCACGTCGCGCCCGTCGAGTTGCAGCGGTTGAAGCGAATCGATGGAACGCGTGGCGAGCGCACGCGAGAGTCGGCCGATGGGCGCGAGTCCGCGTGCTACTGCAAACAGCACGAGCGCAATGGTGGGCGGGATCAGCACGCCGAGCGGCCAGAGCGTGCGCAACGCGAGCCGCAAGGCGAGGTCTTCGCGCACGTCGATGGGCTGCGCGACCTGCACGAAGCGCCCCGGCTGCTGCACGCCGAACACACGCCAGTGGTGCTCGGCGTGCTCGACGGTTCGCAGCCCTTCGGGATAGCGCGCGAGCGCCGGCGCGGACGACGAGCGGTAGACGAGCTGGCCCGCAGCGTCCCAGATGCCGATCACGATGCGTTCGTCGCCGATATTGCCGAACGCGGGGCCGCCGCTACGGTTTGTGCTACCGGCAGCGAGATTCGACGGCAGCGAGATCGCCACCACGCGAAGTTCGTAGTCGAAAAGCTCGCTGGCCTCGTGCTTCGCGCTATGGAAAATGCCGGCGCCCGCCGCGAGCGCCGCGACGGCAAGACCGAAGATGAGCCAGCCCAGCAGCCAGCGACGGATGGACCTCATTCGCAGCGCTTCAGCCGGTAGCCCACGCCGCGCACGGTCACGATCTGATCGGCGCCGATCTTGCGGCGCAAGCTGTGCACGTGCACTTCGATCGTATTGCTGCCCACTTCCTCGCCCCATCCATAAAGTTTCTCTTCCAGTTCCGCGCGCGTGAACACGCGCGAAGGCTCTTCGATCAGCACCTGCAGCAGCGCAAATTCCCGCGGCACGAGGGCCACGGGTTCGCCGTTCCTCGTTGCCTCGTGCGCGGCGGGATCGAGCGTGAGTTCGCCATGCGTGTACACGGGCTGCTTCTGCCCCGTGCGGCGCCTCAGCAGCGCGCGCACGCGGGCGGCCAGTTCGTCGAGATCGAACGGCTTGATGAGATAGTCGTCGGCACCGGCGTCGAGGCCGCGAATGCGGTCGTCCACGGCGTCGCGCGCGGTGAGGATGATAACGGGCGCCGCGCCCCCGTGATTGCGGTAGCCGCGCAGCACGTCGATGCCGTCCTTCTTCGGCAGCCCCAGATCGAGCAGCACCAGATCATAGACGCCGTTGCCGAGCGACAGCTCGGCCGCGCGGCCGTCCTGCGCCCAGTCGATGGCGTAGCCCGCCCGGCGCATCGCTTCCAGCACCGGCTCGGCAATCATGTCGTCGTCTTCGACCAGCAAAAGCCGCATTCCCTTCCCCCTCCCTTTGCGCTGCCGACCACCAAACGCCCATTGTGGCGAGCCGCAGCTTAACGCTTCCTGATGAATTGCTTAAATGCCCGAACTCCGGGCACGCTATTTCATCAGAGGATTAAATGCCTGTTCAGTTAATCGGTTACTTCGTAAAAATGCACGCTTCGTGCAGCATGCGATCCCATCAGCGAAAAATTCCATGCCTCGAAACACTTCATTACACGTTTTTTGCAATTTATGCGTTTAGAATAACGCCCGATCCGGCGCCGTTTAACACGGGGGTACGCGCGCCGGCACGTGAAGACGGCACGCCGCCTGGTGGGCGCACCGCTCCTTCGCGTAATCGCTGCTTCGTACTGCGTAGCCGGTCGGCTCGCGGGGCGGGCGCTGCCGAGACAGGCGCCCTTAAGCCGCATGACGTCCATCACCCCGATATAACCTCAATCGACGGACATCCACGCAGTATGGCCAACGTTTCACAATCACCCGACTCGCTTGCGGTCGCGGAACGTGTGCGCGAACTGATGAGCCGCCATGGCATCGGCAAGCGCCATCAAACCACCGAGTTGTGCCGCATTCTCGATCTGAGTTTTTCGCAGGGGCACCGCAAGCTGCGCGGCAATAGTCCCTGGACGCTTTCGCAAATCAAGAAAGTCGCCGAGGCATTCGGCGAGCCGGCGGCGCAGTTGTTCGGCGCGCAGTCGCTCGACCCCGGCATGGTGGGCGCGGTCGCCCACGAGGCCGTGTTCGCGGTGGCCGCCATCGAAATGCCTTGTACGGCGTGGGTGGGCGCGCCCATCGAGCCCGGCAGCCGGCCCGAATTCATCGCGTACTCGAAGCAGGGCCAGTGGCGCGTGGTGCGCCACGACGGCGCGCTCTACCAGAACGCGCACGAGGTTCACAAGATCGAGATCTACCCGCGCCGGCCCGAGAACGACCGGCCGCTCATCGCCGTGGTGGACGACGACCGCACCTCCGCGGACAACCTGCGCGATTACCTCGAACACAACGGCTTTGCGGCGCTCGCGCTGTACGGCCTCACGGCGTTTTCCGAGGCGCTGCAAAGCCAGGTCTTCGACGGCGTGGTGATCGACTGGCTGTTCGGCACGCAAACGTCCGCCGAGGCGATTCGCGCGGTGCGCGCCTCCGAAAACCCCGACGCGCCGATCCTGGTGCTCACGGGCGAACTGCTGACGGGCAAGGCGAGCGAATCGGAGATCGGCGAAATCATTCGCGCTTACGACGTGGCCTGCCACGAGAAGCCCGCGCGCATGGCGATCATCGCGGCGGACCTCTCGAAGCGGCTCAATCGCGGCTGAGGCTGGGGCTGAGGCTGGGGCTTCTGCGCGTCTGGTTCAGCGCTGCGCTTCGGTCAGACCGGAGCGCGGCCGCGAGCGGCCGGCGGCCAGCGCCCGCTGAAGCGCGGCCCGCAGTACGTCGTAATGGACGGGCTTGGTGAGGCTGTCGAAGAACGCTGCCGGGAACGCCTGCCCACCGCCGTCAGGGCCGCGCGCATCGAGGTCGGACATGTACGCGCTCACGGCAATCACGCGCGGCAGGCCGCCCGGGTAAGCGCCCGTGCCGACGCGCATGTCGAGATCGGCCATCAGCGAATAGCCGTCGCGGCCGGGCATGTGCAGATCGAGCAGCATCACGTCGCAGCGCTGGCTGTCGAGCCAGGCCAGGGCTTCTTCGACATCGGCCGCCGCGTGCACGCTGTAACCCATGTGCGCCACCATCTCGCAGAGCGATTCGCGTACGAGCGGGTTGTCGTCCACTACCAGCACCTGCGGCGGCGCGGCGCTGCGCGCATCCGTCGCGGCATGCGCGGCGGGGTTGCCCGGTACGGACCGCACCGGCAGGGTCACCGTGAAGGTCGTGCCCTCGCCCAGGCGGCTGTCGGTCTCGATCGTGCCGCCGAACAGATCCACCAGCCCCTTCACAATGGCGAGCCCCATGCCCGCGCCTTCGAAGCGCCGCGAGCGCGAGGCGTCGAGCTGCGTGAACTCCCTGAAAATCTGCGGAATCTGCGCGTGCGGCACGCCAGGCCCCGTATCACGGACCACGATGGAGAGCAGATCCGGCAACATCACGAACTCGAGATGAACCGAGCCGCGCTCCGTGTAGCGGATCGCGTTGGTGACAAGGTTGTTCGCAATCTGCCGGATGCGATGCGGGTCCGACACCACACGCCCGCCGCCGCGTTCGGCACGCGCCGCGCACTCGAACACAAGTCCTTTCGCACGCGCGGCAGCTTCATGCTGATCGGCAATGGAAGCGAGCAGTTCGCGCGGATCGAACTCCTCGTCGCGCAACTCCAGCTTGCCGGCGCCGAGCCGCGCGTAGTCGGTCAGGTCCTTCATCTGCGTTTCGAGCTGCCGCGCCGCGATTTCGAGCCGGCGGATCACCTTGCCATCCGCCTCCGAATGCGGCGTGAGCCCAAGCAGTTCGATCGACGACACGATGGCGTGCAGCGGCGTACGCAATTCGTGGCTGATCATGCCGAGAAACGCGTCTTTCGCGAGGCTCGCCTCGCGCGCCGCACGGCTTGCGTCGTGCTCGGCGGCGAGCAACGCCTTTTGCTGGTTGATGAGCCGCGTGCGCCGGAACCCGTTGAACACGAGCAACGCGGTGGCCGCCGCCGAAAGCAGCAGCAAACCGACACCTGCGGCAAACAGCATGCGGCGCTTCGCAAGAAAGTCGCGGCTCATTGCCTCGCGGTCTTCCACGTCGGCAAAGCGCCGGCTGAGCGCAAGTTCGTTGACGGTGTTCCAATGGCTGTGCAGCGCCGCGAAAACCTTGCCGGCGAGGTCGGGATTGGCTTCGAGCGCCGCGATTTGCGGATCGATTTCGGCCACGAGCGCATCGAGCGCCGCAAGCTCCGCTTGCTGGCGCCGCTGCAAGTCCGGCTGCGACGCGAGGTTCCGCGTGGACCCGGCCAGCACATGCAGCTTCGACTGCAGCACCGCGTAACGCAGTTGCAGCTTCGCGTAATCGCGATTGGCGCCGAAGCGGTACTGCAGCAGCTGGTTCTCCAGCCGGGCGTAGGCGATCTGCAACTGCGCGGCGTCCCAGTAATAGCCGTCGTAAGCGCCCGTGATGCGCTGCGTGGCGCGCGAATCGATCAGGTTCGCGTACAGCAGATAGCCCACCGCCGCGACCGGTGGCGCAATCGCCACGAGCCACACGAGGACGAGAACGAAGCGGCGTAACGGACGGCGCATCACTTGACGACGATCGACTTGATCTGCCACGCGAACTTCGAATCGCCGCCAGGCCCGCCCAGTTCCGATGGGAACGTGTCGCGCGGATAGATCAGAAAAAGCGGCCCGAAGTCGCTCATCTTCAGGCGCTGCCCGTTCATGCTGTAGGCGAGCACAACGCCGTAGCGACCGGCATCGGCCATGGGCACGACGCAGGTGTAGTCGTCGAAGGTATGGATTTCGAGTTGCGTGCCATTCGCGCCCACCGTCTTCAGCACGTCGGAGAGCAACGGGCCCGTGAACGTGGAGCGCGGCGTCCAGGTGGTGGACGTCGTGATGGCATGCACGGGCAGCGCGAGCAGTTGCGCTTCGCTGAAGTGATAGACGGTGTGCGTCGCGTCGTTCGTGTTGGCGATCTTGCCTTTCACGTCGAGCGACAGCGTGGCCGCAAGCGCGTGCGAAGCGATCAACGATGCCGCGCACACGAGCGCGGCCCCCACTCCCCCTAGCCTGCGCGACCGCCCCGCCCTACGCGAGGCCGAAGCCTGGTCTTCGTGCATTTCTTTCATGCCCCGTTATTCGTCCGCTTTGATCTGGCGCTGCGTTTGCCGCGCCGCCCTTGAGCCGGGGAGCGTGTTCACGCAGGCCCATGCATAATATCGTCAAATTCCAACCTGGCACGACGCCGTGCCCGCAGCCGCCGGGTCTCGCGCTCCGTCACGACATGAACAAGCCGATTCTTCCGCTCACGTACGAACAGCTCGGTCAGTGGATCGAGTCGCTGCAACCGGCGCTGCGCGCAGAAAACTTCGCGGTCATCGTGGGCATTCTGCGGGGCGGCGCGCCGCTCGCGCTGATGGCCTCGCATGTGACCGGCGCGCCGGTGGCGTTCCTGCGCTACGACCGCTCCACGCGCGCAGTCACGTGGGACTCCACGCTGCCGCTGCCCGAACCGGGTTCGCGCGTGCTGCTGTGCGAAGACATCGCGGGCCTGGGTTTCACGCTGACCGACTGCATCGCGTTCCTGCGCGAGCACGGCCTCACGGTGCGCACCTTGACAGGCGCCTACGACGACCTGAGCCGCCTGCGCCCCGACTATTCGATCGATGCCGACAGCTTCTTCACGCTCTTTCCGCAGGAACGCCAGAGCTACACCCAGCGCTACCGTTCCAGCTGGTCGCGCGAAGGCGCACAAACAGATGCACTGATCGCGACCGACCGCGAATACGCCACCTACGCCATCGACCTGGACGGCATCGTGCCGCCCGACACGCCGCTTGCCGCCGAAGACGATTTCGACGCCACGCTGGAGGAGCGCGAGGCGCTGCAGCCGTTCCGCAAGTTTTCGGGCGTGGAGATCGGACGCGTGCGGGCGGTCGTGACCGACCGTGCCGAAGCCGAGCGGGCGCGCGTGCAGAAGTGGCTCGAACGGCAGGGCTTCAACGGCGTGGAACTCATCATGCGCGAGGCCGGCCCGCACGACGCATCGCCGTCGGCGCAGGCCGCGCACAAGGCCGAAGCCGCGCAGCGCTGCGGCGTGACGTACTTCGTGGAAGGCGACCCGCTCGAAGCCATCCTGATCGCCCAGCAGGCCCCGCTGCTCCACGTGGTCTGGTGGAACGCGCACACGCAGAGCGGCACGCTGATCGGGGCGTCGGCCTGGCGCTAGGCGCTTAGCGCCGGCCTGGCTCCAGGCGGCTGGCGCGAGCGAGCGCCGCTTCAACCGATTCAACCGCTTCATTCCGCCGCTTCATTCAGGCACGCGCAATTGCCGCGCAGCGCGCTGCGATGCCACGAGAATCAGCTTCATGGTGGCCCGCGTCGCACCGACAAAGAGCTTGCGGGCAACACGCTCGTCGAGCGTTTCAAAATCGATTTCCGTGAAGATCACGCAAGGCGCGGCCTGCCCCTTGAAGCGATAGATCGACTCCAGCAGCACGTCGCCCTCGCGGTATTCGGGGTTGCCGAACAGGTCGTACTTGCCCGTGAAACTGCGCAGCCGGTGCGGGCCGAGATGGTCGAGCGCCGTGAGCGCCGAGCCCTCGCGGCCGCGAAACGACAGCACCACGATGTCCTGCCGGCGAAAGCCGAGCCCGAGCGCCTGCGTGATGGCGCGCTTGGTGGCGTCGACGATGCCTTCGGTCGCTTGCGGGCCGTCGTGATGGTCGTAGGTGGAGACCGCGACGTCGGACCCGTCGAACGGGCTGCCGGCCACAAGGCGCGCGGCGTCGTGCGACACCGGCCCCGCCACCTCGCGCACGTAGTCGAGGATGTCGCGCGGACTGCGGTAATTCGTCGATTCCCGCAGCACGGTCCAGCCATCGAGCGTCACGCTCTCGCGCATATAGAGGTTCTGCAGCGGGTCTTCGAGCCACCACCACGCGGCACCCGGCCGCAACAGCCGTTCGAGCGCCGCCACCCAGGGCTGCATGAAGTCCTGGCCTTCGTCGACGATCAACACGTCGAATTGCCAGCGCGCGTCGATGGGCGTCTGGGCGAAGGTCTGTTCGAGCTGGTCGAAGACGTCGGAGCGGCCGAAATCCGGCGCGCGTCCCGCGTCGCGTGCAATCCAGTCGCACAGCTGGTGATAGTTGGCCACCTTCACGCCGGGCGGCGCCACGCGCGCGATATGGTCGGCGAGCGGCCGGTTGAAGCACACGTAAAGCACGCGTTGATCGCGCGCCACCGCGTCTTTCATCACCTGCACCGCAAGCTGCGTCTTGCCCGAGCCCGCCGTGCCGATCACGCGCAGCCGGAACGGCGAGAATTCGAGCCGCCGCGCCCAGGTGGCAAGGCCGCCCGCAAGACGCGTGACGAGCGTGCCGGCCGCGCCCACGAGCGCGCTCGCGTCGGGCGTGAGCGCAAGTTCGTCGGCGAGAAAATGGTGAATCTTCGCGGCGCACGGCAGACGCGGCTCGTCGGCAGGCAGCGCTTCGCGCACGATGGCGGCGAGCCGGTCCTTGCGCGTGGCATCGACGATACGCGCCGGATTCACGCCGGCAATGGCCGCGTTCCTCACGACGTGATCCGGGCAGTACAGCAACTCTTCGATGAAATACGTGCCGGCCCCGAACGCCGCGGTAAAGCGCCGGTGCAGGCCTTCGATGGTCCGCGCGAGCGCGATGGCCACATTGCGCTCGGTCTGCAGATGGACCTTCACGAGGCCCTTCGGCGTCTCGCGCAGGAAGCCCGTCTTCTGCTCGACGATCATCACGCGGCCCGCCGGACTCACGATCACGAAGTCTGCCTCGCCGAATACCGAGAAGTTCTGGTTGAGCCGCGTCCAGTGCACGCCGTGGTAGACGGTGTAATCGGCCGGCAGCGCTTCTTCTAGCAGCGCAAGCGTTTCGCGCTCGCGCGCGGCCGCGCCGGTGGCGGCCAGATGCTTCCAGTCGTCGGGGACAATGCGGGCCATGCGGCGCCTCGTCGTGGTCGGTTGGGTGGGTTGCGGGCAGTGCGGGATGACCGGCGAATTTGCGGCTGCCGGTATTTTACGCACGCGGCCCCGCACCGCATCACGCCGGCCGTTTGCCGAAGCGCGCGAACCACGCGACGAACGACGGCGGACGATGGCAAATGGCGGCAAGCAGCGGCCAGCGTGCCGGAAGCCGCCTTGCGGATCGTGTATCGTTACTGGTTCATCGCGCGCGCCGTGCGTGCGCAATCTGTCTGCAAGCCTATTGAAGGAGAACCGGCCGGATGATCACGATCTGGGGACGCGCCAACTCGGCGAACGTGCAGAAACTTTTGTGGTGCTGCGACGAACTCGTGCTGCCGTACGACCGCATCGATGCGGGCTTGCAGTTCGGCCGCACCCACGACGCCGACTATCTCGCGCTGAATCCGAACGCCCGCGTGCCGACGCTCGTGGACGGCGAGTTCGTGCTGTGGGAATCGAACTCGATCCTGCGCTACCTCGTGATGCAATACGGCGCCTCCAGCCAGCTCTATCCGGCCGATCCGAAGGTGCGCGCGAGCATCGACCGCTGGCTCGACTGGTCGCTTTCCACGCTCGCGCCCACGGAGCGCCCGCTTTTCATGGCGCTCGTGCGCACGCCGCCGGAAAAGCGTGACGCCGCCGCGATCGAGGCCGACCGGCAGGCGGCCGCGGCGCTCTGGACGATCGTTGATCGCCATCTGCAAGGCCGCTTCTTTCTGGAGAACGACAAGTTCACGCTGGCCGACATCGTGATCGGCGCGTTCGCGAAGCGCTGGTTCGGCCTGGAAGGCATCGAGCGGCCGTCGCTGCCGAATCTCGAACGCTGGTATTCGCGGCTTGCCACCCGCCAGGGCTTCAAGAAGTACATCGATCTGCCGCTGACCTGACGCCGCACGGGCTCACACCAATCTCCTCGACATGACGTTGAACATCGCCGCGACGCTCGACGCGGCCCACCGGCACTTCGTCGCCGGCCGCCTCGACGAGGCGCGCCGCCTGCTGGAAGAAGCCGTCGATCAGGCGCCCGACCACGGCGAGGCACTGGAAGGTCTTGCTCACGTTGCCGCCCGGCAAGGCGACTACACGCGCGCCGCGGACTGCGCCACGCGCTTGCTGCAAAGCCGCGCCGAAGGAGCGGTTTCGCACGAGCAGTATTTTTGGGCCGCGCAGCTCTGCCAGCTCGCGCAGCGGCACGGCGAGGCGATCGACCTCTTCGAGCGCTGTCTTGCGCGGGCCCCTGATCATCCGGCGGTGCTGCATGGGCTCGCGATGTCGCTCGTACAGAACGGCGCGCACGAACGTGCGCTGGCAACCCTCGACCGCCTGAGCGCGCGCCATCCGCAGCGCCACGAAGCGCATTACAACCGGGGCAAGCTCCTCGGCACGCTGGGCCGCTACGACGAGGAAATGGCAGCCTACCGGCGCGCCATCGCCATCAAGCCGAACTTCACGCCGGCCTACGTGAACCTGGGCGTCGCCCTGCGCGATCTGCACCGCTTCGACGAAGCCCTCGCCCAGTTTCGCCAGGCGCTCGCTATCGACCCCAACGACGTGGGCGCCCGTACGAATCGCGCGCAGACCAACCTGCTGCTCGGCGAGTTCGAGCACGGCTGGCGCGAATACGAATGGCGCTGGCGCGACGGCACCGACACGCACGGCTTTCCCGACGCCACCTTGTGGAAAGGCCCGAAAGCGCAGCCCCCGGCGGGCCGGACGCTGTTCGTGCATCACGAACAGGGCCTCGGCGACACGCTGCAATTCGTCCGCTACGTCGACCTGCTGGCCGACGCCGGCGCGCGCGTCGTGCTGCGCGTTCAGGACACGTTGCTGCCGCTCCTGCGCGACTACCCGGGAACCGTGGCGGTCATCGGCGAACACGATCCGGTGCCGGCGTTCGACTGGCACTGTCCGTTGCTGAGCCTGCCCTTCGCGTTCGGCACGCGTGCCGCCGGCATTCCGGCGAAGACGCCGTACCTTGCGGCCGACGCCACCCGGCTCGCGCAATGGCACGACGTCATGGCCGCGGCAGGCGACCGGCCGCGCGTGGGCATTGCATGGTCGGGCAGCCGCACGCACGTGAACGACGCGAACCGTTCGATGCGCGCAGCCCAGCTCGCGCCGCTCTTCGATGCGCCGATGTGCTTCGTCTCGCTGCAGAAAGACGTACGCGACGAAGACCGGGCGTGCCTTGCCGAAACCCGGGCGCTGCTCGACGTTTCGCACCGGCTCGACACGTACGCCGACACGGCAGCGCTCGTGGCCCAGCTCGATCTCGTCATCAGCGTGGATACGTCGGTCGCCCATCTCGCCGGGGCGCTCGGCAAACCCGTATGGATCGCGCTGCCGTTCACGCCCGACTGGCGCTGGCAACTCGGGCGCACGGACAGCCCGTGGTATGGCGAAGCCCGATTGTTCCGCCAACCCGCGCGGGGCGACTGGGCTTCGGTGGTAGCGAACCTGCGGGCCGCGCTCGACGGTTTCACGCCCGCGAGCGCAGCCCGCGCAGCCTGAGCGGACGCGGCGCCGACAAGGCGCGCCGCCCGGCGTGCCTACAACGCCAGCCAATGCCAGCCGACGCCCGCCCGTATAATCGCCGCATGAAGATCGCAAAATCCTCGCCCGTCGACCGGAAACCGGCTGCTCGCCCAGCCGGTCATGCGCATGACCACGACGGCGGCCAGCACGACTCGCACACGGCGGGCGGCTCCCCGGGCGCTTCGCATGCTGGGACGCCCGCCTCGCAGGAAGAAGCGCTCGCCCTCGCCGACGCCTACTGCCGCGAGCGCGGCGAGAAGCTCACGCCGATTCGCCGCAAGGTGCTCGAACTGCTGCTCGCATCGGGCCGCGCCACCAAGGCGTATTCGCTGCTCGACGAAATGCGCGCGATCCATCCCGGCTCCGCGCCGCCCACGGTTTATCGCGCACTCGACTTCCTGCTCTCCGCGGGGCTCGTGCACCGGATCGAATCGATCAATGCGTTCACGGTCTGCCACGATCTCACGCAGTGCCGGCATGGCGTGCTCGTGGTGTGCCAGCAATGCGGCAACGTAACCGAACTGCATCAGCCCCCGCTGCGCGCAGCGCTCGTGGCGCAGATCGAAGAAGCGGGCTACCGGCTCGCGAGCGACGACATCGAACTCAAGGGTGTCTGCGCCAACTGCCAGGCGGCCGAACGCGCGGCCAAAGACGCGCCGGGCGCAAAAACGGTGAAGGCGGCGAAAGCGGAAGCGTAGGCCTACGCGCTGGAATGTTCCGCTGCGGTTGCCTGTCTTTGAATGCGACGCAGTGCTGGGTCGCGATCAGTCAGTGGGCCGATCTGCGGCGGACGCGGGCGTCTTTGCAGCCTGCACGGCCTTCACAGCGTTCGCAGCCTGCACGGTCTTCACGCGCCGGGTCCCCTTCGACGTATTCAGCAGCACGGCAGCACGAATCAGTGCCTTCAGCGCTTCCGCGTCGATTGCGTCGCCCTCGTGAAAATCGATGGCGCGCCGCGTATTTCCTTCGAGACTCGCGTTGAAGAGACCCGCCGGATCGTCCAGCGATGCGCCTTTTGCGAACGTCATCTTCACGGCGCTCTTGTAGGTCTCGCCTGTACAGATCAGCCCGCCGTGCGACCACACCGGCACGCCGCGCCACTTCCACTCTTCGACCACGTCCGGGTCGGCTTCCCTGACAAGCGCCCGTAGCCGCGCCAGTATTTCGCCGCGCCAGTCGCCCAGTTGCTGGATTTTTTCGTCGATGAGTGTGGAGGCAGAGGGGCCTTCCGGCGGTTCGCTCTTTTTCATGTTCTGCGTGTTGGGCATGTTCCCGACCCGGCTAAACCTGCCGGCTAAACCCGCGCGTCGATCGATTCGCGCAGCAGCGCGATGAGCTTGTCGGGCTGGGCCGGCTTGGTCATGAAGTGCTGGAACCCTTCGCCGATGCTGCGCAGCCGCCAGCTTTCGCCGGTGTGGCCGGTCAGCGCGATCGCGACGGAAGGCGTGTGATCGCAGCGTATTTCATGGTCGCGCAGGCGTTGAATGAGGTAAAACCCGTCCATGGCGGGAAGGTCGAGGTCGCATACCACGGCGTCGGGCAGCAGCCGAAGCGCCGCCTCCACGCCTTCTTCCGCGTCGGCTACCGCGACGACGCGCGCGCCCTCCGACTCCAGCAACGTTGTCAGCGACTCCCGGCTTTGCGGGTCGTCTTCGACAAGTACGATCGTTGCCTGATCGAGTCCTTGTAGTTCCTTCATGTACCTTGATGCAAAAAGACAGATTCAGGGGCCGCACGCGAGGACGATTCCCCTGCACGGCATGTCGTCGCATCGTGCCGGCCGTTGGCGTTGGCTGACGGGCGCACGCGGATACGACGCCTTTGGATACCCGGCTTTGGATACCCGCATTGCAGCGATGTTCCAGGGGACGGATGCAAAATACGTTCCAGTTTTCTGCACCGACCGACGCCAAGCTCACGCTACGTCGCGGTGCGGACGATAGCGCCGCAAAAAGACAGCCTTGTGAAAGGCGTTGCGGCCCCATCGACGATGCTTCGAGCGCTGTCTGAAATCATGGCCGAAGGTCTGTTCGCCGTCGTGGCCGGGCCCGGCGCCCGGGGATGTGCCGGCGATCGCACTGGCTTTTCGGCCGATGTCAGCCGCGCGCCGTGCGGCGCTATCATGGCGGACCCTTCCCTCCTTTTTCCGGACACGACGATGCAGGAACTCGACGCCGCCACTCTCGAAGCGCTCCGCCACGTCACCACGGCAACGCTCACCACGCAGTTGTTCAAGCGCGGACTGCGCAACACCTTCATGCAGGGCGTGAGTCCGCTCGCCGCGCATACGGGGCCGAACCTCGTCGGTCCGGCCTTCACGCTGCGCAACATTCCGTCGCGCGAAGACATCGACGTGCTCGAACTGTTCGCCGACCCGGAGTACGCGCAGCGCAAGTGCGTGGAGACGGCGCCCGCAGGCCACGTGCTGGTGCAGGATTGCCGCGGCGAGCGCGCCAGCGCTTCGTTCGGCTCCATCCTCACGCTTCGGCTCAAAGCGCGCGGCGTGGCAGGCATGGTGTCGGACGGTCCCGTGCGCGACAGCGCCACGATCGCCGAGCTTGGCCTGCCCGTGTTCTGCGCCGGCGCCAGCGCGCCGCCGAACCTGATCCGTCATCACGCGGTGGACTTCAATGTGCCGATCGGCTGCGGCGGCGTCGCGGTGTTTCCGGGCGACGTGATCGTAGGCGACGCGGACGGCGTCGTCGTGATTCCGCGTGGCATCGCCGCCGAGGTCGCCGCGGCCGCGGCGGAACAGGAACGGCTCGAAACGTTCCTCACCGAACGCATTCGCGAGGGCGCCACGCTGCCCGGTACGTATCCACCCAACGACGTGACGAAGGCCGCCTACGAGGCGTGGAAAAAGACGCACTGAAAGGGCGGGAACCCTCGGCCCGGCGCTTCAGTCCTGCGGCCCGACGCCATGCAGGAGCAGTGCTACGGCATGCCGGGCGATGGCCTGCGCACTAACCTGGCGACGCGCGGGCAGATCGCGCCATTGCTTCGACGTGGCAAACGGCAGCACCGTCAGCCCGAGCAGCGTCAGAAACACGAGCGAGGGTTCGAGTGCGCGGTTGAGCCGCCCTTCCCGCTGCCAGCGCCGGATTGCGACGAGCGCCGCCTTGCGGTTCGCGTTGCCGAAGCGTTCGTGCATGCGCTGGCGCAGCACGCCGCCTTCGCTGATCACCTCGCGCACCCAGAGTGGCGGGAACCAAGGGTTCTCATCGGCGACTTTGACGAACAGCAGCGCGAGGTCGGTGAGCGCCGCGACCGGATCGTCGGGATGGTTGCGGAACGGCTCGCCGAACTGCGCGCGAAGCGGCACGAAGAACTCGTCGATCAGCACGTCGATCAGCTGGTCGCGCGTGTTGAAGTAGTAATGGACCATCGCCGGCGTCACGCCGGCCTCGCGGGCAATGGCGCCCAGCGTGGTTTCGAGGATGCCCTGCCGCGCGAACAGCCCAAGCGCCACTTCGAGCAGTCTCTCGCGCTGCTGCGGCCCCCGGGCACTGCCCGACGGCCGGCCCGGGCGGCGCGGCGGGTCGTTGTCTCCCAACTTCTCGCCTCGCGCGGCCAGGGCCTGGGCGCCATCGCCCTCGTCGCGGGCATTGGCCCCGACGGTCCCGCGCGGCACGCGGTTTCTGACGTGCAGCGCGGCTTGCGCGCTTCCTGCTCGATCCTGTTTCGGTTCTGACATGCTGAATCTGGAATGGCGGCGCATGGTGCTGCGGGCGCCGGTTCGGTTCATCGCGCCCGGCACGGCGACACGGACACGGCGCGCCCGGCGAATTTACGCAGGGTAACAGAGTCCCGTTTGACGTTGACGCTCATCCGCAATATATTAATCTTCGTGTTAATTAATTCAACGTCAGGCACTTCCCATGGAACTACAAACCTCCGCGCAAGGCGAAGGGCGCCGTGAAGGGGCTGGCGGCATCGGTTCGCAGCCGCAGACACCAACGCAAGCACAGGGGCATCCGCCCATCCGTTTGCTGTTTCCGGCGCTCCTGCTCGTCATGCTGCTCGCCGCACTCGACCAGACCATCGTCTCCACGGCGCTGCCCACCATCGTCGGGGAACTGGGCGGCCTCGACCAGCTTTCGTGGGTCGTCACCGCCTACCTGCTCACGTCCACCATCGTCGTGCCGCTCTACGGCAAGCTGGGCGACCTGTTCGGCCGCAAGGTCGTGTTGCAGGCGGCCATCGCGCTGTTCCTCGCCGGCTCGGTGCTCTGCGGCATCGCGCAGAACATGCCGCAGCTGATCGTGCTGCGCGCGCTGCAAGGTCTCGGCGGCGGCGGGCTGCTCGTCATCACCATGGCCGCGATTGGGGACGTGGTGCCGCCCGCCGAACGCGGCCGCTACCAGGGCCTCTTCGGCGGCGTGTTCGGCCTCGCGACAGTGGTCGGTCCGCTGCTGGGCGGCTTTCTCGTCGAGCATCTGTCGTGGCGGTGGATCTTCTACATCAACGTGCCGCTCGGTGCGGTCGCACTCGTCGTGATCGGCGCCGTGTTCAAGCCGCGCACCGCGCACGTGAAGCACCAGATCGACTACATGGGCGCCGCGTTTCTGGCCGGCGCGCTCACGTGCATCATTCTCTTCACGAGCGAAGGCGGTTCGGTGCTGCCATGGTCGTCGGCGCAACTGTGGCTCACGCTCGTGCTGGGCCTCGTGTGCGTGGCGGGCTTCATTCACGAGCAAAAGCACGCGGCCGAACCCATCATGCCGCTCGAACTCTTTCGCGAACGCACGTTCTTGCTGGCGAGCCTGATCGGCTTCGTCGTGGGTGTATCGATGTTCGGCTGCGTCACGTTCCTGCCGCTCTACCTGCAGGTCGTGAAGGGCTCCACGCCATCCGAGGCCGGCGTGCAAATGCTGCCCATGATGGGCGGCCTGCTCGTCATGTCGATCGTGGTGGGACGGCTGATCAGCCGTATCGGACGCTACCGGATCTTTCCGATTGTGGGGTCACTGCTCGTGGGCGTCGCGATGGTGCTGCTCTCCACGCTGAAAATCGAAACGCCGATCCGCGTGATGTACCTCTACATGGGCCTGCTCGGCTGCGGCCTCGGCATGATCATGCAGGTACTCATTCTCGCCGTGCAGAACACGGTGGCGTTCCGGCACCTCGGCGTGGCCACGTCGGGCGCCACGCTGTTCCGCTCGATTGGCGGCTCCGTTGGCGTGGCGGCATTCGGCGCGGTGTTCTCGCACGGCCTCGAAGCGCGGCTCGACAAGATTCTGCCGCCCGACACGGGCCTGCCGCAGGGGCTCACGCCCACCGCGATCCAGCATCTGCCCGCGGCGCTCCACGACGACTATCTCCAGGCGTTCGCGGGCGCCCTGCACACGGTCTATGTCGTGGCCGCCGTGGTCGTGGTGCTGGCGTTCGCGCTCTCCTGGCTGCTTCAGGACGTACCGCTGCGCGAACATCACTGACGTGTATGCGGGGCCGGGTGGCGCGCGCTGTCTGGCCTGTCGACAATTCTGCGGAATAAGCGGTACTTCGGCCCTCTGCTCTCTTCTTTGATCCACCGCCCGCGCTGCTAGTCTGGTTGCCTACCCGATCCTCGATTCCCGCTGCCGGCGCACAACGCGCCGACAGCGAACTGACGGCAAGCTTTCGGTCACCATGACGTCCAACGCACTCAACTTTTCCGGCGGTCCCGGCGCCCTGCCCGAGTCCGTTCTCGAACAGACGCGCGAGGCCATCGTCGCGCTACCCGAGACGGGGCTCTCGGTGCTCGGCATGAGCCATCGTTCGGCCTGGTTCAAGGCGCTCGTGGACGAAGCCGAACAGAACCTGCGCGCGCTGCTCGGACTCACCGACGACTACGCCGTGACGTTCCAGCAAGGCGGCAGCAGCCTGCAGTTCGCCATGATCCCGATGAACTTCGCGCGCGGCGCAGGCTCTCCGCCCGAGTACGTGACCTCCGGATACTGGAGCGGCCGCGCGACGCAGGAAGCCGCCAAGGTGACGGCCCGCCGCGTGGCCTGGGATGGCCGCGCAACGGGCTACCGGCAACTGCCGGCGCTCGATGCGCTCGACGTCGCGCAAGACGCCGCGTACCTGCACTACGTTTCCAACGAAACCGTGGAAGGCCTGCAGTTCCCTGTCTTCGACAACACGCCGCCCGCCCCGCTGATCGCGGACATGTCGTCGGACTTTCTGTCGCAGCCCATTGCCTGCAACCGCTACGCGATGATCTACGCACACGCGCAGAAGAATCTGGGGCCCGCGGGCGTGACGGTCGCCGTGATCCACCGGTCGCTGCTCGAACGCATTCCCGACGGGCTGCCCGCCATTCTCGACTTTCGCACGCACGTTGCCCACGGCTCCAACTACAACACGCCGCCCGTGTTCGCCATTTACGTGCTCACGCTCGTCACGCGCTGGCTGCGCGACGAGATCGGTGGACTGGCCGCCATGCAGCGCATCAACGAACGCAAGGCGGCGCGTCTGTATGGCACGCTCGACGCGCTCGGCGACGCCGTGAGCATCCACGCACACACACCGTGGCGCTCGCAGATGAACGTGGCCTTCACGTTCGGCGACCGCCGGCTCGACGAGGCGTTCGTCGCGGCGGCGCGCGAACAGGGCATCGTGGGACTGGAAGGACATCGCTCGCTGGGCGGGCTGCGCGCCTCGCTCTACAACGCGGTAACGGAACAGGCTGTCGATACCCTCTGCGAGGCGCTGACCGAGTTCGCGCTGCAACGCGCATGAGCATGAGCGCCACGCCGAACGAGGCACGAAGCGCCATGCCGGAAGCCAACGCCAGTCCCGCCACCGCTCTCGCCGCGCCATGCGCTGAGGCCACGTCCGCGAGCGTGCCGGCAACGAACACTGCCGACACGCTGACGAGCCTCGCCCGCGCCCTCGACGCTGCGCCGCTCGACATGGACCTGCATCGCGCCATCCTTGCCGCCATGCGCGAAGCCGGCGACGAAAGCGGCTTCCTCGCGCACCGCATCGCCGTGGTGACGGCCGAAACCATCGCGGCGGGCGCACCCGATCTTGCGGCGATTCCGCTCTACAACCTCGCAACAACGTTCTACCTGCGCGGCGAGCCCGCGCGCGCGAAGCACTGGTACGCGCACGCGCTCGCCGTGAATCCGAACCTGGCGATCGCACACCAGAACCTCGCAGCGATCTACGACGAAGAAGGCCGCGCTGCGGACGCGCAACGGCACCGCTCGCGCGCCTACAGCCTGCAACGCGTGTTCGTGGAGCCCGTGGAGCGCCCGCAACGCCAGTTGCTGATCCTGTGCTCGGGCCATGCGTCGGGGAACGTGCCCTTCGATACGCTGCTCGACACGCAGGCCGCCTCGCGCATCAAATACGCCATCGACTATGCCGACGACGCCGAAGACACGCAGTTGCCCCCGTTCGATCTCGTCTTCAACGCAATCGGCGAGGCCGATATCGCCACGCCGCTCACGCCGCGCATCGAACGCTTCGCGGCGCGCTGCGGCAAGCCGCTCCTGAACCGTCCCGGCGCGGTCGCGAACACACAGCGCCACCGCATGCCGGCGCTGTTCGAAGCACTCGACGACGTCGTGACGGCGGCCTGCATCCGGCTCGACAGCGTGCCGCCGTCGCCCAACGTGCTCGAACGCTGCCTTGCCGTCGGCACGCTCGCGTTCCCGCTGCTGATGCGCCCGCTCGCCACGCACGGCGGCGACGGCCTGACCTTGCACGCGTCGATGGAGACGCTCTGGCCCGCGCTCGAAGCGCTCGCCGCGCCCTGCTATCTCACCGCGTTCCACGACGTGCGCAGCGCCGACGGCTACTTCCGCAAGTACCGCATGGTGTTCGTCGACGGCGAGCCGTTCCCCTACCACCTCGCCATCGCGCCGCACTGGATGGTCCACTACTACACGGCCGAAATGGATGCGGCGTGGAAGATCGCCGAAGAGCGGCGCTTCCTCGAAGACCCGGCCGCGACGCTCGGCAAACGCGCGATGCGGGCGATTGCCGCCATCGCGCAACGGCTCGACCTCGACTATGGCGGCATCGACTTCACGCTGCTGCCCGACGGCCGCGTCTTCGTGTTCGAAGCGAATGCCACGATGCTCGTGCACCGCGAACCGATGGACGGGCCGCTCGCGCACAAGAACGCGTTCGTGCAACGCATTGTCGATGCGTTCGAGCGGATGCAGATGGCGCGTCTTTCGGATGACGCGCCGGGCTCGCCTCGGCCGGCGTAGCGCAAAGTAGCGCAAAGCGCCGACAAGAGCCTGTCTTGCCACGGTGCCAACCAGTGCCAACCGGCGCCAAACGGTGCCAAAGCGCACCAGGGAACCCATTTTGTCCGCTTCAACGCGCCGCCGAATGCAGGTAAGGTGACGGCAAAACGCGCGGCGCGGCGCCGCGCCGTGCCTTGCCACATCGCCCGCCGCATACACGGCGGCCACACAGCGAAGCAGCCATGAGCGAACTCTCTCCCTCCGTTTCCCGTCACGGCGACGCCACCTTGCGCGACGCCACCGAGCAGGATCTGCCCGCCATCGCGGCCATCTATGCGCATCACGTGCAGCACAGCGTGGCTTCGTTCGAGGAAACGCCGCCCACCGTCGACGAATTTCGCACGCGCCTCGCCACGGTGCGCAGCCTGGGCCTGCCGTGGATGGTGGCCGAGATCGACGGCAAGGTGGCCGGCTACTGCTACGCGACGCCCTACCGCCCGCGCCCCGCATACCGACACACGGTGGAAGACTCGATCTACATCGACGACACCTTTCGCGGACGCGGCCTTGGCCGCGTGCTGCTGGCCGCGCTGATTGAGCGCTGCGAACAGGGGCCGTGGCGCCAGATGGTCGCGGTGATCGCCGACGGCGGACGCGGCGGATCGCTCTCGCTGCATCGCAGCCTTGGGTTCGAGTTGATCGGCACGCTGAAGTCGGTGGGCTTCAAACAGGGCCGATGGCTCGATACGACCTTGATGCAGCGCGTGCTCGGCAAAGGCGATGCGGTGCCGCCCGGCGCGTGATGTGGCGTTAAGCGTGGTCGAGCGTGGTTGAGCGCGGCGGCTCGCCAGCGATGTCCGCTGTACTCAAACGACACTCATGCGGCACTCATGCGGCACTCGAGCAGCGCTCAGCCCGCATTCGAGCGCAGCCCTTGAGCAGCCCATGCTCCACGCAGCCCCGGCGTCTCGCGAGACGACGCCGCGTTAGAATTCCGGCATGCCGAACACGCCCTCTCCCGCCGCGCCGTCCAACGAGCCGTCCGATCCGCCGCGCAACGAGTACACCGTCGACGAACTCGCACGCGTGGCCGACACCACCGTGCGCAACGTGCGCGCCTATCAGGACCGCGGCCTGCTCTCGCCGCCGGAAAAACGCGGGCGCGTGGGCGTCTATGACGACACGCACGTCTCGCGGCTCAAGCTCATCAATCACCTGCTCGCACGCGGCTACACGCTCGCCAACATTCAGGACCTCATCAAGGCCATCGACGAAGGCCACGACCTGCGCTCCATCCTCGGCCTCGAAAGCGCCATTGGCAGCCGCTGGTCGCACGAAAGACCCAGGAAGTATTCGCTCGTCGAACTCGGCAGGATGTTCGGCAGCAAAGCCTCACCCACCGTACTCGCGAAGGCGCTCGAACTCGGGCTGCTGGAACGCGACGGCCTCTCGTTCGTGGCGAAGAGCCCCGCGGCGCTCAACGCCGGCGCCGCCATGGCGCACGAAGGCATTCCTGCAGCGGACCTGCTCGACGCCGTGCGCGCCGCCCGCCCGCATTTCGGCGCGGTGGCAAAGGCGATGGTCGATCTCGTCGTGCGACAGTTGGACCGTTACGAGAGCGGCGACCTGCCGCCGCCTGCGGACGTCCCCGCGCTCGTGGAGGCGATCTGGCGCATCCGGCCGCTCGGCATGGTGCTCGTGGAAACCGAAATGAACCGCGCGCTCGAAGAGGCGTCTGGCGATTACCTCGGCGCGCGCGTGGCCGCGATCATGGAAAAGCTGGGGCGCGGCGAGGCGGGCACGGCAGACGGCAAAGCCGCCGCGACGAAACGGGCAACGGCGAAAAAAGCCGCATCTTATGCAACGGCCTCCAGAACCACGGGCCGCGGCTCCGCTGACAAGCCGGCCAGGGGCAACACGACCAAGGTCGGACGTGGCCGCACGTAGCGATTCGAGCGATCGGGTCGCCTGAGGCCGAGTGTTTCGTTCGCAGGCGCCGCGGTCCCCTCGCTTACCACCATCCACGGCTCTCCATACGCGCCCAAGGCGTCCCGCCATCTACGGCCCCGCGCGGCCGCACACCGCCCTCAGCCCAGGCGCCTCCATAGAGTCCCCTTTCTAACCCGCTCCTTGCGCCTTCCGTTTTCAGCCTCTATCGTTACATCCACCGATGTAACAGTTGACACTGAATAAAAAGGAGACGGATCGGATGAACGCGCGCACCCTGCCCGCCGAACGCGCCGCGCCCGCGGAGATCGACGTCGCGATCATCGGCTCGGGCTTTGCCGGGCTCGGCATGGCCATCCGCCTGCGCGAAGCGGGATTCACCGACTTCGCCATTGCCGAAAAAGCCGCCTCCGTGGGGGGCACCTGGCGCGACAACCACTACCCGGGCTGCGCCTGCGACGTGCAATCGCACGTCTACTCGTTCTCGTTCGCGCCGAATCCGCGCTGGACGCGCATGTTCGCGCCGCAGCCCGAAATCCGCGCGTACCTCGAAGACTGCGCGCAGCGTTTCGGCGTGACGCGCCATATCCGCTTCGGCCACGAGCTTGCGAACGCCACTTACGACGAAGCCACCCACCGCTGGCACCTGCGCTTCGTCAACGGCCAGCAATGGTCCGCGCGTGTGCTGATCTCGGGCATGGGTGGCCTCTCGCGCGCGGCGCTGCCTGACCTGCCGGGCCTCGAACGCTTCGCCGGCAAGACGTTTCACTCGCAGCAGTGGGACCACACGTACGACCTCGCGGGCAAGCGCATTGCCGTGATCGGCACCGGCGCGAGCGCCATTCAGTTCGTGCCGCAGATCGCGCCGCGCGTCGCGCATCTCGATCTCTTTCAACGCACGCCGCCGTGGATCATGCCGAAGCCCGATCGCGCCGTGCGCCCGTTCGAGCAGTGGCTGTTCCGCCGTCTGCCCTTCACGCAGAAGCTCATGCGTGCGGGGCTCTACTGCGTGCTCGAATCGCGCGCGCTCGGCTTCGCGATTCATCCGAAGCTCATGAAGACCGTGCAGAAGATCGCGCTGCGCCATCTGCGCCGCCAGGTGCCAGACCCGCAGCTGCGTGCGGTCTTGACACCGAACTACACGATTGGCTGCAAGCGCGTGCTGATTTCGAACGACTACTACCCGGCGCTTTCGCGCGACAACGTGAAGGTAGTGACGAGCGGCATCCAGCGTATCGAGGCCGACGCGGTGGTCACGCTCGACGGCGTGCGGCACCCCGCCGACTGCCTCATTTTCGGCACGGGCTTCCAGGTGGCGGACCCGTTTCCGCGCGGCGCGGTCATCGGACGCAACGGCATCGACATCGTGGACACCTGGCGCGACGGCGCGCACGCGTACCTCGGCACGACACTGCCTGGTTATCCGAATTTCTTCATGATCGTCGGACCGAACACGGGGCTTGGTCACAACTCGATGGTGTTCATGATCGAGTCGCAGGTCGAATACATCGTGCAGGCACTGCGCGCGATGAAGCGCGAGTTCGCCGACGCCATCGAGGTGCGCCCACACGTGGAGCGCGCCTACAACGAGCGCATCCAGCAGAAACTGGGCCCCACCATCTGGTCGACGGGCGGCTGCAAGAGCTGGTATCTCGATCCGCGCACGGGCAAGAACACGACACTGTGGCCCGGCTTCGCCTACCGGTTCCGCCAGGCCACGGCGACCTTCAACATGGCCGACTACTTCGCCTGGACCCAGCCGCCGGCCGTGCGTCCAGCCACACCGGCCGCAGTCACCGCACGCGCTGAAAACGGCAGCGGCAGCAGCACGCGCAACGTCGCAACTACGCCATGAGGCAATCAAAGGCCGCGAAGCACCTCTCATAACGACAAGGCAATGCAAAGCAACACCAGGCAACACCAGGGAGAACAGGAGAACCACGATGAAGCATTTCACCGACCGGGTTGCCGCCATCACGGGCGCGGGTTCGGGCATGGGCCGCTCGCTCGCGCTGGCGCTCGCCCGCGAAGGCTGCCACCTCGCACTCGCCGATCGCAATGCCGCCACGCTCACCGAAACGGCCAGGCTCGCGCGCGCCGCGGCACCCGACAGGATCGGCGCGCCGCTCACCGTCACGACCTGCGTGCTCGACGTCGCGGACCGCGCCGCCATGTACGCCTGGGCCGACGCAACCGTCGCCGCTCACGGCCGCGTGAACCTCGTGTTCAACAACGCGGGCGTGGCGCTCTCCAGCACCATCGAAGGCATGGAATACGCCGACCTCGAATGGATCGTCGGCATCAACTTCTGGGGCGTGGTGCATGGCACGAAGGCGTTTCTCCCGCATCTGAAAGCGGCGGGAGAAGGTCATATCGTCAATACGTCGAGCGTGTTCGGCCTCTTTGCGCAGCCCGGCATGAGCGGCTACAACGCGACGAAATACGCAGTGCGCGGCTTCACCGAAGCGTTGCGCGAGGAACTCGATCTGATGGGCTGCGGCGTGTCCGCCACCTGCGTGCACCCCGGTGGGATTCGTACCAACATCGCGCAGGCCAGCCGCATCGCGAAGAACATGGTCGGCTTCATGATCGAGGACGAACAGCAAGGCAAAGACGACTTCGAGAAGTTCTTCATCACGAGCGCCGACGATGCGGCCCGCACGATTCTCGCCGGCGTACGCCGCAACCGTCGGCGCATCTTGATCGGGCGCGATGCGCGCGCCGCCGACTGGCTCGCGCGCAGTCTGCCCGCCGCGTACCAGGCGCTCGTCGTGTGGCAGACGCGCCGCATGCGGCGCATCGCGCAACGCCGTGCGCGCGCTCATGCCGTGGAGCACGAAGCATGAACGACGCACGCGCCCCCATGCAAACCTCCACGCAACCTTCCGCGAAACCGACGCAACCCCGAGGAGAGATGGCCATGATGCCCGTGCGCCGCGACCTGCGTTTCGCCCTGCCGCCCGAGCGCGCCTGCACGTGGCACGCGAAGGGGCCGTACGTGACGCACTTTTTCAACGCGCTCTCGCTGCTCTTTCCAGCGGGCGAGCGCTTTTTCATGGACTCGGTGCGCCACTATCGCGACCGTATCGACGACCCGGTGCTCAAACAGCAGGTGCTCGGCTTCATCGGTCAGGAAGCCATGCATACGCGCGAACACATCGAATACAACGATCTGCTCGACGCCGCGGGCCTGCCCGCGCACAAGCTCGACCGTCGCCTCTGGTGGATGCTGGACCTGTTCCGCAAGACGCTGCCGCAGTCGTTCCAGCTTGCCATCACGGTGGCGCTCGAACACTACACGGCGATGCTCGCCAATATGCTGTTGTCCGACGCCACGCGCATCGAAGGTTCCGAGCCCGGCTACACGCGCATGTGGACGTGGCATGCGCTCGAAGAAACGGAGCACAAGGCCGTTTCGTTCGACGTCTGGAATACGGTGATGAAGCCCGGGCTGGGTCGCTATCTGCTGCGCACGGGCATCATGCTTTCGACCACGGTGCTGTTCTGGCTCATCGTGTTCGACTACCACGTGCGCCTGCTGATTGCGGACCGCAAGCGCGGCGGACATCTGCGCGGCCTGTGGCAGACCGTGAAGTTCCTGTATGGCCCGCGCCACGGCGTGTTTCCGGGCATTGCGGGCGAGTGGCTCAGCTTCTTCCGGCCGGGCTTTCACCCCTGGGACCACGACAATCGTGAGCATCTTGCCCGCATCGATTCGCTCGTCGCGGCGGTGGATGCTGCGAACGAGGCCAACCCCGACGCCGTGCGCAAGGCGACGCGTCGGCGCGTGCAGGCTGCGGCCTGAGCGTGATGACGGCCTGCGCGGCTGCCGTTCTCAATGCAACGGCAACGCGCGCCGTGCCGCCTATCGTTCGGCCGGGCGGCCGGGCGGCCCATCGTGCCGCCTGCTTTCAGCGCGGCGGCAAAGGCAACGGCGCAAGCCGCCGGAATAACGTCGGGTAGTCGATGACGATCCCGTCCTCGTCCACGGTGAGGTTCGCCGTGAAGTCGCGAAAGATGCCTTCGTAGCGATACTCGCGGTTCAGTTCGACGCACGAGTAGGCCTGCCCGGCACGCGTCACCTGCAGGTCGGGCGTGGAAATGTAGGCCACTGAAATGGGCTGACGCTCGCCCTGCGCGAGTTGCAGGCGGCGGATGGGCAGCGTGTTCGTGAACGGCGTGGCGGCAATGTCGATATCGATGCAGCCTTCGATGCCGCCCAGCCACTGACCGTGCCCGTCGTGCCAGTTGCCGGCGCCGTCGCCGAGCAGTTCCAGTTCGCCGCCGCCCGCGATCTTGAGGTACGCGCGCAGGGTGCGCCACTGCAGATCGCAGCGCACCTGGTAGAAGAGCCCGTACGGCTTGCCGTAGCGCTGCCCCACCACCACGCTCTCCACGTAGAAGCCGTCGTCGCGCGCGTCGAACGTCAGATGCTCGATGCCGTCGCCTTCCGCCGATGCCCATCGCACTTCGCGCATGTTCCTCTCCTGTTCGTGCTGTTCGTGCCGTCTGTTCTGTTCGTGATGCCGGAGACACAACGTCGCCGTCCGTCAACGCGTTGCCTCCTGCCTCCAGGCAGCCGCGCTCCATCGTAACGCCATTGCCGCATTCGGCGCGCTGCGCTTCCGAAGCGCCGTTCGACGCGCCCGCCCCCGCACTTCCCGTACCTGTTCCCGCCGTCGCCGCATGGTGCGGCGCGGTGTATTGACGCACTTTGCCGCACACCCGCGCGCAGGCTTCGTCGTGACGTGAAACAAAAAATTGATGCACCTCAACGATTTAGCCGCGTTTTCAGGATCTGCGTCATTGACGCCTGCGACGTGTTGGCACACCCCGCGTCGCAGCAAAGCCAGACGCATTGGCCTACGCTTACGCCGTCTGCCGAGGGGTCGTTCGACAACAATCCGGCAGCACTTCAGCAGCAATTGAGCAGCAGCAACTGAGCAGCATGAACTGACCAGCAACAAGCGCACCGGCATGAGCCGGCGCATCAAGTCAATCTGGCATCGGCATATGAACACCGCACTCTCGGCTTTCGATCTGGCCCGCATCCAGTTCGCCTTCACCGTCTCGTTTCACATCGTCTTTCCCGCGCTCAGCATCGGGCTCGCCAGCTTCATCGCCGTGCTCGAAGGCATGTGGCTCAAAACCGGCAAGGCGTACTACAAGGACCTTTGCCTCTTCTGGTCGAAGATCTTTGCAGTCGCCTTCGGCATGGGCGTCGTCTCCGGCGTCGTGATGAGCTACCAGTTCGGCACCAACTGGTCCGGCTTCTCGTCGTTCGCCGGTCCCGTCACCGGACCGCTCCTCATGTACGAGGTCATGACCGCGTTCTTTCTGGAAGCCGGCTTCCTCGGCATCATGCTGTTCGGCTGGAACCGCGTGAGCCCGCGCGCGCACTATGGCGCCACGCTGATGGTCGCCATCGGCACGCTGATCTCCACGTTCTGGATTCTCGCCTCCAACAGCTGGATGCAGACGCCGCAGGGCTTCGAGATCGTGGACGGCCACGTCGTGCCCACCGACTGGTTCAAGATCATCTTCAATCCGTCGTTCCCGTACCGGCTCGCGCACATGGCGATTGCGGCGTTCATCGTCGCGGCGCTCGTCGTGGCGGCAACGGGTGCATGGCATCTGCTCAAGGGGCGCCGCGACAAGGCGGTGACGAAGATGTTCTCGATGGCGCTCGGTCTGCTGCTCGTACTCGCCCCGCTGCAAGCCGTGGTGGGCGACCAGCACGGGCTCAATACGCGCGAGTATCAGCCGGCCAAGATCGCGGCCATTGAAGGTCTGTGGGATACCGAACAAGGCGGCACCGCGCTCAACCTGTTCGGCATTCCCGACATGAAGGCCGAAACCACGCGCTACGCCGTGTCGATTCCGCATCTGGGCAGCCTGATCCTCACGCACAGCTGGGACGGCGAGATTCGCGGCCTCAAGAGCTTCCCGCCGCAAGACCGCCCCGATTCGACGGTGGTGTTCTGGAGCTTTCGCGTGATGGTGGGCTTAGGCATCGCGATGATCGCGCTCGCCGTGGCGGCGTGGGTGCTGCAACGGCGCGGCCGGCTGCATGAGGCGCGCTGGTTCCACAAGCTCTGCATCGCGATGGGACCGAGCGGCTTCGTCACGCTGCTCGCGGGTTGGGTCACCACTGAAGCAGGCCGCCAGCCGTGGGTGGTATACGGCGTGATGCGCACCTCGCAGGCAGTGTCGCCGCTCACGGCGCAGCAGGTGAGCGTCTCGCTGATGGCCTTCGTGGTGGTCTACTTCCTCGTGTTCGGCACGGGCATCTACTACCTGCTCAAGCTGATGCGCTCCGGCCCCGCGCTGCCCGGCACCACGCCCAACGGCGTACCCGACCACGAACCGGCTCACACGGCACGCCGCCCGCTTTCGGCCGCGGACGGGCTGATCGACGCCTGAGGGCCACTGCGCACGCCTGAGCACCGCAACGAAAACTATCGGATCACCCCACGAGGACACAATGGACGTCACGACAATCTGGGCCGCCATCATCGCGCTCGGCCTTTTCATGTACGTGGTGCTGGACGGCTTCGATCTCGGCATCGGCATCATCTTTCCGTTCTTCCCGGACGAAGGCGAACGCGACCTCATGATGAACACGGTCGCGCCCGTCTGGGACGGCAACGAGACCTGGCTCGTGCTGGGCGGCGCGGGCCTCTTCGCGGTGTTCCCGGTGGTCTACTCGACCGTGCTCTCCGCGCTCTATCTCCCGCTCATCTTCATGCTGGCGTGCCTGATTTTCCGCGGCGTGTCGTTCGAGATTCGCGCGAAGGCCAACCGGACGAAGCATCTCTGGGACCTCGCGTTCATCGGCGGTTCGGCGGGCGCGGCGTTCTTCCAGGGCATTGCGCTGGGTGCGTTCCTGCAAGGCATTCCCATGGACGACGGCCGCTTCGCCGGCGACCCGTTCGGCTGGCTCTCACCGTTCAGCCTGCTCACGGGGCTCGGCCTCGTCGTGACCTACGCGCTGCTCGGCTGCTGCTGGCTCGTGGCGAAAACCGAAGGCGACCTGCAACGGCGGCTGCATCGCGTGGTGTGGCCGCTCACGGTGGTGCTGCTTGCGTTCATCGGGCTCGTGAGCCTGTGCACGCCGCTCCAGGACCCGAACATTGCCGCCCGCTGGTTCGACTCCGGCCTCTTCTGGCGGCTGCTGCCGGTGCCGTTCCTCGTGGCCGCGTGCGCGTTCTTCATGCGCCGCGCCGTGAAGCGGCGCGAGCACGTCACGCCGTTCGTGCTCGCGCTCGGGCTTGTGCTGCTCGGCTACGTGGGGCTGCTCGTGAGCCTCTGGCCGTACGCCATTCCGCAGAGCCTGACCGTATGGCAGGCGGCGGCGCCGCGCTCGAGCCAGATGTTCACGCTGGCGGGCACGGTGGTCATTCTGCCGATCATCATCGGCTACACGACGATGGGCTACTGGGTCTTTCGCGGCAAGGTGCGCCATGGCGACCAACATCACTATCACTGAGCAGGCGGCGGGAACGGGCGGCGGGTCGGGTTTGCGGAGTGTGTCGGACATGTCGGGCATCCCGGCCGTCGCGGGCACGAGAGGCATCGCCAGCGTCGCCACCGACACGACGCGCAATGCCGCAGTCTCCGGCGCGGCTGCCCGTGCGGCTGCCCATGCGGCAGCCGCACGGACACCTTCCGTCGGGTCGCCGAGCCGCCTGCCCGGCTGGTTCTGGTTCGTCGTACTCTGGTGCGGCGGCGTGGGCGCCGCCATGGGGCTCGGGTTCGCCTTCAAGGTGCTGATGAACCTCACACTGTTCGCCGTGAAGTGAGCGCCTGACCTGCCATTCGCCGGCCACTTGCCGGCCACTTGCCGGCCACTCGCCGGCCACTCGCCGCCCCTCTGGCTGGCGCTTCAAAAATTCCTCCCGCTTTCCGTCTTCGAAACAGGCCCCGGCGTAAGCGCCGCGGGGGCCTCGCTGCAGTGCGGACGCGAAGGCCCGTGGCCACACCACGAACCACGCGCTGCGTCGCAGACAGACCATAGAGCGCCGGCGCAGGGAACACGGCGCGCGGGGGGACCAATCTTTCATTCGCCGAAACCGTTGCAATCGTTCGCGAGCCGTGCGAACAATCACGCATCGCGCGAGAGGCAAGCGCGAGACGAAGCCGGCAAGGCACGGCAGGACATTGCAGCGTTCGCTGCAACATTCGCCGCCGCCATCGACGGGGAGCCGGCAGACGTCGCCGCACGGGGAGCGGCGCGCCTGCCGGCTGACGATGGACCGGCCGCGAGGCGCGACGAATGCAACGGATGCGGGGAACGGATGTCGAGAGCGATGGACAAGCGCGATGCAAACGAAGCGGCGCAGCGGGCACAACGTACCGGCAGCGGCGCAATCAACCGGCAGGGCCGGCACGCGGAGACACCATGAAGTTTCTTGTGGCCGACGACCATGAACTCATCCGCCAGGGCGTGAAGGGCCTGCTGCGCGGGCTCGACGCGGACGCACAATTCGACGAGGCCGACAGCTGGGAGACCCTCGTGGCCGCCGCGCGGCCCGATGCCGACCACGATCTGGCCATCGTCGATCTGCACATGCCGGGCATGAGCGGCGCGGCGTCGCTGGCGACGCTGCTCGCGGGCAATCCGGCGCTGCCGGTGGTGGTGCTCTCGGCGGAAGAGTCGCCCGACGAAATGCGCGCCGTGCTCGCCGCGGGCGCGCTCGGCTTCGTGCCGAAGCGGCAGCCGGCCAGCGTGATGCTGAAGGCGATCGAACTGGTGCTCTCGGGCGGCGCCTACGTGCCGATGGAGGCGCTAAGCCTGCTCGGCGCACGCGACGGCGCCCAGCGCGAAGCGGCGCCGTCCGCACCCTTCTACGAAGACTCCGGCGCAACGCGATCCGCCGGCAGCGCCGCGTCTATTGCCGCTTCTGCCTCCGATACACCCGCCACGACCTCGCTCCTGCAACCCCACCAGCGCCATCTGCTCGAAAACCTGTCGCCTCGGCAGCAGGACATCATGCGGCTCGTCCATCGCGGCTGGACCAACAAGATGATTGCCCGCGAGCTAGGCGTAGCCGAGGGAACCGTGAAGGTGCACCTCTCCGTGATTTTTCGCGCGCTCGGCGTGCACAACCGCTCCACGGCGATCGCCGTGATCAATGGATGGCTGGAGGCGGGCAAGACACTGTGAGCGTCGCGCTTGCCGTGTCCACCTCCTGGTGCTGCTGGTGCTGCTGCTCCTCGCGCTCCTGCCATAGCGTCTGCAGCGTGCGGCGCAGCCGCGCCGGCGTCACCGGCTTGTGCAGCACGGGAATGCCTTGCGCCGCGAGCGCATGCAGCTCCGACGACGCCATGTCCCCCGTAATCAGCAGCGTCACCGGGTCCATCACGCCCGCGCGATGCAGCGCGTCGCGCACCGCGGCGAGCGCCTGCGCGCCGGTGCGATGGTCGGCCAACTGGTAGTCGCAGAGCACCGCGTCCGGCGCGAAGCCGGCTTCGATCTGCCGCGCGGCCTCGTGTTCGTTGCGCACGCCGCGCACCTCGCAGCCCCAGCGCGCAAGCAGGCTTTCCAGCCCGGCCAGAATGGCGGGCTCGTCGTCGATGCACAGCACGCGCCGGCCTTCGGGCGCCGCGCCTGCAGTCACCGTATCGTCGAGGCTCGTCACGATGCGGCTTGCGTCGCCATTGGGCACCGCGAAGCGGAACACCGATCCCCGCTGCGGCGCCGAGCGCAATTGCAGTTCGCTGCCCAGCAGGTCGATCAACCGCTTCACCGTGGGTAGTCCAAGGCCATGCCCCTGGCGCGCGTCGCGTGCCGGATTCGCCACCTGGTAGAACTCGTCGAAGATGCGCTGCTGCTCTTCTGCCGCGATGCCGATGCCCGAGTCCCGCACCTCGATATAGCCGCCGTCCGGCCGTCCCCCGCGGCGAAAACCCATCCAGATGGCGCCCTCCTCCGTGTAGCGGATCGCGTTCGAGAGCAGGTTGCCGAGCACGCGCTCCAGCAGCACCGGGTCGTCGTAGAGCACGGCCTGCGTCGGCGCGATGCGCAGCGCGAGCCCCTTCGCCGCCGCCTGCGGCCAATATTGGTTGCCCACGCGCTCGAACAGCTCCGCGAGCCGGAAGTGCAGCCGGATCACCTGCGTCACGCCGCTTTCGAGGCGCGCGAGGTCGAGCACCTGGTTGAACAGCTGGTTCAACGCCTCGACGTTGTGGACGATGTGGCGCGCGGTCCGCTCGCGCTGCGCTGCGGCATCGGGGTTCGCGTCGGGGTTAGGGTTGGCGTTGGTGTCGGCCTGGGCGGCATCGCCCGTGCCAGAGCCCGCTTCGGTACCCGCATCGATACCCGCTTCACCGCCCTTGCCCCCACCCGCGCCCGGGGCCGCGGCGCCGCCGGGATCGTTCAATGACGCCGCCAGCAACCCGATGGCATGCAGCGGCTGGCGCAGATCATGGCTTGCGGCAGCGAAGAAGCGCGTCTTGGCGAGGCTCGCCTCTTCGACCAACAGCTTTTGCTGCGCGAGCGTCTCGGCGAGCCGCTGCTGATCGACGCGCGCTTCCACCACGCGGCGGAACAGCCGTCGGTAGCTCGCCGCGTAGACGTTGATCGCGCAGAAGAAGAACGCCAGCACGATGGCGAGAATCGTGCGGTCGAACGTGTGCGCGCTGAAGTGAAGCGCGATGGAAGGCAGCAGCAGGAACGGAATCGATGTCGAGAAGTTGAGGAAGTCGAAGCCGTTCGACATGAACACACCCGCCGCCAGCGTGACCAGCATGACGGTGTGCAGCACCGGCAGATCGGCCTGAGTACTATGAAACGCGAACCAGATGGACAGCCCCGGGGCGCTGTAGATGAACACGCCGCGCAGCGCGTGCAGCACGATCCAGCTGCGCGCGCTCAGCGCGCCTGCCGCGTACCGGTGCCATAGCCACAGCGCGAGCCCGGCCACGTTCGCGGCGCTGTAGAACGCCATCCATGCCGTGAAGAGATGCGAGTACGACGCCGACCAGTGCGGCCGCTCGGACCAGTAGATCGCCACGAGCGTGCCGAGCGAAAACCAGTGGGTGAAAAAGGCGATGGGGTCCTGCGCGTAGAGCACGCGGACCTGATCTTCGTCGATGGCCTGCTGGACGGGGTTGGCCCGCATCGCGCGGTCTCCTTGCCGGATAGAGGGTGCGGCTGCTTTGGCTTTGCTGGGCTTTGGCTTTGCTGGGCTGTGGCCCGCTGGCGCCCGGTTGCATTCGATTGCGTTCGGCTGCATTCACGTGCGCCGTTGGGCTGCGTCGGCAACGGTTGGCGCCGCCCTTTCAGCGGGCGCCGTTCCTGCCCCTGACGGTTTACCCGCGCAGTTTACCCACCAGCTATCACTTAATCCATATAGGCGAACGGAGGGCCAAAAACCATACTGCGTGCAACTTTCCGCGCGCCCCGCTTTCCCCGCGAACCTCGCGGACGCCCGCAGCACGGGCCTCCCCGCCGGCTTCCCACGTTTGTCGCGCGCAAGCCATTCCCCGATGGAGACCGCCATGAACGCCCTGACCACCGCGGCAAGCAGCCGGCCGACGCCAACGCCCACCCCCACTGCGCCCCGCCTTCCCGACGACGCCGTCCTGCCCGACCTCTGGCGCCGCCGCACCGCGCTTTCCGACGACGAAATGGCCTCGATGTACGACCTCGTGCGCCGCACGCTGCGCAGCTACCATCCGCACGAGCTCTACGCGCTGGGCGAAGACAAGGACGAACTCGTGTCCCAGTTCATCTACGCGCGGGTGCTGCGTCTCGCGCCTGGCCGCGAAGACACCGAAGCCTGCGCGGGCAGCGCGCCCTCCAACGGCTACGCGCTGTGCGCCTACTTTCGCCGCTACCTGATCGACTGCCTGCGCAGCGCGAGCCACCAGCGCAACGTTTCGATGGAGGAAGACGGCATCCTGCTCGACGTGGAGCGCCGCACTCACAGCATCGACGACCCGGTGCGCAGCGTGCTGCTCGACTACGGCCTCGACGAGTGCAGCGTGCGCGCCGCGGCCCGCACCTTCATTGCGAGCCTCGACGAACCGGAGCGCATCGTGCTGGCCGGCAGTCTCGGCTGGTGCTCCGAATACAAGGGTGGCCTCGCCGCGGTGGCCGCGGCGCACGGCGTGCCTTCGTATCACTACCGCGCCGTGAAACTCGGCGTCACCACGAAGAAGACGGGCAATGCCGCCGATTTTTCCACGACGAAAATCGGCCAGTGGCTCACGCAGGTGCTTCACATCGAGATCGAGCCCGACAATCGCGCGGCCATTCTGGTCGTGCTCAACCTGCTCGCGGCCGAATCGCGGGAATCACGGGATCCGCAGGAATCGTGCGATTCGCTCAATTCACGCGATGAACGTGGTGGACGCGATGAACGCGATGAACGCGATGAATTCGCCAATCGCGAAGAAAGCGCCGAGCCCGAATTCAACGAAGCCGCCGCATGATCGGACGCGCAGGCGTGCGCGGGTGCCGGGATCGCGACGGCACCGCACCCGCGAAAGACCGGCCTGCGCCGCGGCCCGGCTTTTCTTTCCGCCCACACCGTCTACGATGAATACGCGCAATACGCGTCCCGCCGTTTTCGCCGTCCGCTTGATTCCCGCCATTCCCGCAGCGCACAACACGTTCGGGCACGCCAGGGCACAGGTCCGTGGCCGCCCGGTCAACAACACGAGGTGACCGCATGGCCATGAATCGTCTGTCGAGCGCCATCGACGCGCTCAAGCCGCACTACGAAGTCGTCGTGATCGGGTCGGGCTACGGCGGCGCCATCGCCGCAAACCGCATGGCGCGCGCGAAGCGCAGCGTCTGCGTGCTGGAGCGGGGCCGCGAGTTCATGGCCGGCGAGTTCCCGGCCACGCCGCTTGAAGGGCTCACGCAGGTGCAGTACAACACGGCGGCCGGGCAGATCGGTTCGCCGCTCGCGCTCATCGAAGTGCACGTGAATCCCGAGGTCAACGTGGTGGTGGGCTGCGGGCTGGGCGGCACGTCGCTCATCAACGCGAATGTCGCGCTGCATCCCGAACCGCGGCTCTGGGACGACCCGCGCTGGCCCGCCGCGCTGCGCGAAGACCGCCTCGGCGTGGCCGAGGGTTACGAGCGCGCCACGGCCATGCTGCAACCTTCGCCCGTGCCCGCCGACTTCGCCCGCCTGCCCAAGCTCGACGCGCTGCAGCAGTCGGCCGCCGCGCTCGGCATGGAACAGTCGTTCTACCGGCCGCCCGTCACCGTGACCTTCACCACAGGCAAGAACGCGGCGGGCGTGGAGCAGACGCGCTGCATCGGCTGCGGCGACTGCAACTCGGGTTGCAACCACGGCGCGAAGAACTCGACGCACATGAACTACCTGCCCGACGCCGTCGCGCACGGCGCGCAGATCTTCACGGGCGTCTGCGTGCATTCGGTGGCACGCGACGACGAGACGCAGCCCTGGCAGGTGCGCTATCAGCTCGTGGACCTGGGACGCGAAAGCTACGGCGCGCCCGACCTCTTCCTGACCGCCGACGTGGTGATCCTCGGCGCCGGCACGCTCGGCTCCACGGCGATCCTGCTGCGCTCGCAGGCCGCGGGCCTGCCGCTCTCGCCGCTGGTGGGCCGGCACTTCACGGGCAACGGCGACGTGCTCGCCTTCGCCTTCAATACGGACCACGAAATCAACGGCGTGGGCTGGGGCGCGCAGGCGCCCGGCGTGGTGCCGCCCGTGGGACCGACCATCGCCGGCATCATCGACCAGCGCAACACGCCTGACGTGCGGGACGGCTACGTGATCGAGGAAGGGTCGCTCGCAGCGCCCATCGGCGAGGCGATGATGGGCGTGCTCGGCATCGCGTCCGCGGCCGAGGGGGTGCCGGTGGCCGATACGGCCGATACCGCTGATGCAGCCGACGCAGCCGATCCCGAATTGCGCGCCGCCGCCCGCCTCGCGCAAAGCGTGCTGCGCGGGCCGTACCACGGCGCCATGCGCAACACGCAGACCTACCTCGTGATGGCTCACGACGACGAGAGCGGCGAAATCCGCGTGGAAGACGGCCGCGCGCGCGTTGCCTGGCCCAACGCGGGCAAGCAGCCCGTCTACGCGGCCATCGAAAAAACGCTCGAAGCGGCCACGGCGGCGCTGGGCGGCGACTACGTGCGCAATCCGATCTCCACGGGCCTCTTCAACGACCGCACGGTCACCGTGCATCCGCTCGGCGGCTGCGCGATGGCCGACGACGCCGCGCACGGCGTGGTGGACGACGCGGGCCGCGTGTTCCGCGGCGCGAGCGGCGATGCGGTGCACGCGGGCCTCTACGTGATGGACGGCGCCACGATGCCGATGTCGCTCGGCGTGAATCCGCTGCTCACCATCTCCGCGCTCGCGGAGCGCAACTGCGCGAAGCTGGCCGCCGCGCACGGCTGGACCATCGACTACGCCGCGGCGGGCGATGCCGCGCCGCCGCCTGCGCCGCGCATCGGCCTGCGCTTCACGGAAACCATGGTGGGCACCTACACGCCCGCGGACCGCAACGCGCCGTCGCCCATGAGCTTCACGCTCACGGTGATGTCCGACGATCTGGACGCGATGCTCGCGAGCCCGCAGCACGAAGCGCGCATGGCGGGCACGCTCACCTGCCCGGCGCTTTCCGCACAGCCGCTCACCATCGCCGATGGCCGTTTCAACCTCTTCGTCACCGATGAAGAGAACGTGGACCGGCGCAACATGAACTACCACATGACGTTGGAGTCGGCGGAGGGCAGACGCTACGCGTTCTTCGGGCAAAAGATCGTCACGCATTCGTCGCTGCTGGAGCTGTGGCCGCAGACCAATACGCTTTATGTGGAAGTGCGCGACTGGCCGGCTGCGTCCGCCGAACCCACGCCCGAGGTGATCGGCCAGGCCACGCTCATCATCACGCCCGAAAACTTCCTCAAGCAGATGCGCACCATCGAAGTGACGAACGCGCCCGATCTCGAAACGCGGCTCGCCTGGACCCTGCGCTTCGGCCGCTTCTTCGCGGGCGTGCTGTTCACCGAATACGGCGGCGTGGCGGCGCCGTTGCAGTACGCGAGCAGTCTCGCGGGCGACCCCGTGCCGCAAACGCCGCGCGTGCGCCGCGTGCTGCGCGCGCCCGCGCCGCAACTCACGTTCTTTCCCACGGCGGACGGCAAGACGCTGCGCCTCACGCGCTATCAAGGCGGCGCGAAGGAACAGAAGGGCCCGGTGCTGCTGATCCACGGCTCGGGCGTATCGAGCCGCATTTTCTCGACGGATCTGATCGCGACCAACCTCGTGGAGTATCTGTGCGCGGCGGGCTACGACGTGTGGCTCATCGACCTGCGCGTGAGCATCGAATTGCCGGGCGCGGGCGACGCCACCACCGCCGACGCCATCGCCCGCGAGGACATTCCCGCCGCCGTTGCCAAGGTGCGCGAACTGACGGGCGCGGCGTCCATCCAGGTGGTCGCCCATTGCCTCGGCGCACTGGCGTTCACCATGTCGATGCTCGCGGGGCTCGAAGGCGTGCGTTCGGCCGTGCTCTCGCAGGTGTCGGCGCATCCCGTGCCGGGGCTGCTGCAAAAGATCAAGGCGGGCCTGCACACGCCGCAGATCCTCCAGCACCTCGGCGTGGAAGACCTGAGCGCCTACACGCGCGAAGCGTCGTGGCCGGGCAACCTGCTCGACGAAGCGCTGCGCTTTTTCCCCGTGGGCCACGACGAGGGCTGCAACAACGCCGTCTGTCATCGCGCGACGTTTCTCTATGGCCTGCTCTACGAACACATGCAACTCGACGAGCCGTTGCACGCGCATCTCGACGAGCTGTTTGGCATTCACGACGTCACGCTCTTCAACCAGCTTGCCGCGATGGTGCGTGCGGGCCATCTCGTGGATGCCGATGGCGAGGACGTCTATCTGCCGCACCTCGATCGCCTGCAACTGCCGCTCACGTTCCTGCACGGCGCGGAAAACCGCTGCTACGTGCCGGCGAGCACCGAAACCACCTTCGGCATGCTCGTGGACCGCTTCGGGCCCGGGCAGTACGAGCGGCACGTGATTCCGGGCTACGGTCATATCGACTGCATCTTCGGCAAACATGCGGCCACGGACGTGTACCCGCTGATCCGCGGCCATCTCGACGCGCACTGAGGATGCAAGATGCACTGACGAAGCGCGGTACGGGCCATGTTGTCATCGTCGTGCAGGCGGCCGCGCGCTACACTGCGGCCACCTGCAACGACGACGAACAACAACCATGGAACAGATGACCTTTCGGGACTGCGTGACGGGCAGCTGGGCGAGCGCGCGCCAGGCCATTGCGCAGATGTCCACGCTTTTCGCCGTGTGCGCCGCGGTGCTTGCCGTCGCGGCGTTCGTCTCCCTGCCGCACATGCCGATGGACGCACCTGAGGCCGGCCGCGCGATGCATATGGCAGGCCGCGCGTTGGCGTCGGTCGCCATGCTTGTCGTGCAGCTCGTGCTCTACGCCGTGCTGTCCATCAAGGTGCATCGCTTCGTGCTGCTCCGGGAGGGCGCCCAGCCGATGATTCCGCTCAACGGCAAGCCGCTCCTGCGGTATGTCGCGGCGGCCGTCGGCATGGGATTGGCCATCATCCTCGCGGCATTGCTGCTCACCCTGGTGCTGCGCCCGCAGCACGTGGGCGGCGCGGTCTTCCTCCTGATCGTGCTTTATCTGGCGTGGATCTACCTGATGGTGCGCTTGAGCCTCGTGTTTCCCGCCATCGCGCTGGGCGGCCCCATTGCGCTGCGAGCAACGTGGCATGACACCCGCGGGCATTTCTGGAGCATGACCGGCGTGACGGGCGTCGCTGTCCTGCCCGTCATCGTGATCGGCAGCGTACTGCTCGTGCTGATGTCGGCGGCCTTCTCGATGCCCGACGCGACGTGGCTGCGGCCCGTCGTCGCCATCGTGGAAGGCGTGATCAACGCGCTCTTCGTGGTGCTGACCGCGTCGTCGCTGTCGTGGCTTTATCGGCGGTATGCGGACGAGCTGCCGACGCCGGGCGCAGGAGAGGCCGGGCAAGAGCCCTATCCGTAAGAGCAGGCAAGCCCAGGGGCCTGGTCACACTGAAAACAGGCCCTAAACGTGTCCCGCCAGATGAAACCGTGACGCGGGGTGCCACAACTGCACCGACGTCGCAATGTCCTGGCCCACCCAGGTGCGACGCCACAGCAAGAGGCACGGCTCGCCGATCTCCATCAGCAAATGCCGGCGCACGTGAGCATCGGGCTTCTGCGCGTAGATGCGAAATTCGGCGCGCTGGATGGGCGCAAGCCGCACCATGTAGTGATTCGGCGTTTCCGCCGTGAAGTCCTGCTCGAGGTACTGCGGAAAGACGCGCGGATTGACGTAGCGGTCCTCGTACTGAATCGGCTCGCCCTCCTCGCTATGGACGATGCGCGAGTGGAACACCGGTCCCGAAGCAAGCCCCAGCGCGTCGCGGGCCAGGGCGTCGTCGCTGGCTTCTAGCGTCAGTACGCGAGCCGTATGCCGGTGCCCGCGCGCGGCGATTTCGTCGGCGATGTTGCGGATTTCGAGCACCGTGGATTCGTAGTGCCGCGGCGCGACGAACGTGCCCGAGCCCTGCACGCGCGTCAGCACCCGCTCGGTCGTGAGTTCGCGCAGCGCGCGCGACACGGTCATGCGCGCTACGCCGAATTCTTTCACGAGTTCGGCTTCGGAAGGAATCAGGCCACCCGGCTTCCACACGCCTTCGGCGATGTTCTTCACGACATAGCGCTTGATCTGCTCGTAGGCCGGCACAGCTTGCCGCGACACCGCGGCGCGCGGGGACGGCGTACTGATGGGGCTTTCCTCGTTCGTATTCACATGGGCCTCATGGATGGCGGGCGGAGCGCAACGCAACGGGTCTTCGCATGCGGGCGCGGGCAGCGGCAGAACCGGACCGCTGCCGCTGTCCGCGCGTACGCGGCACGGGCGCTGTTCAGCCGGCATGGGTAGCATGCGGGTCGTTGGCGGCCGGGTCTGACGGAGCGACGCCCGACGTAGCGACGCCCGACGTAGCCACACCATGCGCAGCAGCCTCACCGGTCGCAGCCGCTTCAAGCGCCGCCGTTTCCGAACCACTCTCGACCTTGCCCGGCTGCGGCCAGGTGGGCGGCGCTTCGTCGGCGATCAGGTGGAACGCCACGGCGATGTCGTCGGCGAGCGGCCGGTCGTCGCAGTACGCCGGCACCTTCGCCCGCACGCGCTGCCACAGCGCTTCCGTGAGCGCGGCACGCGGCGCGTCGGTGGGCTGAAGGTCGCAGGCCTGCGCCGTGGCCAGCAGTTCGATTGCCACGATCCGGCCGGCATTTTCCACGACTTCGAGCGCCTTGAGCGCAGCCGGCGTCGCGTGGCAGAGGTGATCTTCCTGGAGCCCCGAGGTGATGCCGCCGTCCAGACTCGCAGGCGCGGCGAGCCGCCGGTTCTGGGCCACGAGCGACGCCGCCGTGTACTGCGCGATCATGAAGCCCGAACAGGTGCCGCCCGGCTGCGCGAGAAACGCGGGCAGACCGCTCACGAGCGGATTCACGAGCCGGTCCAGACGCCGCTCGGCCATGGCGGCCACCTGGGCAATGGCGGGCGCGAGGCTGTCCATGGCGAGCGCAATCGATGCGCCTACCGCATGCGCCTGCGAGTAGACCTTCGGCGCGTCGGGCGTGCCGGCCACGATGGGGTTGTCCGTGATCGACGCCAGTTCGCGGTCCACCACGCGCGCCGTTTCCGCCAGCACGTCGCGCGCCGCGCCGTGCACGTGCGGAATGGTCCGCATGCTGAGCGGATCCTGCGTGCGTCGGCCCACGGCTGAGGCCAGCACGCCGCTATCCGCGAGCGCCGTGCGCAGCCGCTCGCCCACGGCGTTGAGGCCGGGCGACAGCCGTAGCGCGAGCGATTCGGCGTCGAACGCCGCCAGTTGTCCGCGCAGGTTCTCGAAGCTCATCGCGGCGACGGCGTCCACCCAGTCGAGCAGCCGTTCCGCGCGCGCCACTGCAACGGCCGCAAGCCCCGTCACGCAGGGCGTGCCGTTCACGAGGCTCAGGCCTTCCTTCGCCTGCAGCACGAGCGGTTCGAGCGCAAGGCGCCGGTGCGCTTCCCTCGCGCTGATACGTTCGCCTTCCGGAGGCCGGCCTTCGCCATGCATGCGCACATAGCCTTCGCCGATGCACGCGAGCGCAATGTGCGCCATATGGCTCAGATACCCGACGGACCCGAACGCGGGCACTTCGGGCAGGCAGTTCGCATCGAGCAGCGCGACGAGCCGTTCGACCACTTCCAGCCGCACGCCTGAATGACCGTGCGCGAAATTGTTGACGGCGGCGGCCATGATGGCGCGCGTCTGCACGGCGGAGAGCGGCGCACCTACGCCCACCGCGTGGCTCATGAGAATGTTGTGCGACAGCGCACGCTGCTCGCCGGGCGACACCACGACGTCGCAGAGCGCGCCCACGCCGGTGTTCACGCCATAGGCGCGAATGTTGCGCTCGACGATGCGCTCCACGAGCAGGCGCGCCGCCGCGATGCGCTCGCGCGTGCTCGCCGAGAGTTGCAGCGCTTCGCCCGCGGCGACGGCGGCGATGTCGCGCCAGTCGAGCGGACGGTCGGAACGGATCACGGTCATGGCAAGCCTCGCGAAACTCAGTGGGCGGTACGGTGCTGGTGGCTCGACACGAACTGGCGGAAGCGCTCCGAGCGCAGTTCGCCGAACACCTGGTCGGGCGTGCCGTCGTCTTCCACGCAGCCCTGATGGAGAAACACCACGCGGTTCGAGACGTGCCGCGCAAAGCCCATTTCATGCGTGACGACGAGCATGGTGCGGCCTTCCTGCGCGAGCGCGCGCATCACGCGCAGCACTTCGCCCACGAGTTCGGGGTCAAGCGCGGACGTGGGTTCGTCGAACAGCATGACCTTCGGATGCATGGCGAGCGCGCGGGCAATCGCCACGCGCTGCTGCTGCCCGCCCGAAAGATGCGCCGGATAGTGGCCACGTTTTTCCGCGAGCCCGACCTTCGCGAGCAGGGCTTCGGCTTCCTCGATCGCCTCGGCGCGCGGGCGCTTCAACACGCGCATCGGTCCTTCGATGCAGTTCTCGAGCACGGTCATGTGCGACCACAGGTTGAAGTTCTGGAACACCATGCCGAGCTGCGAGCGGATGCGATCCACCTGGCGCCGGTCGCCCGGCTGCAGCTTGCCGTCGCCGCGGCGCTTGAGCACGAGTTCTTCGCCCGCCACGGCGACGGAACCGTCGTCGGGCGTTTCGAGCAGATTGAGGCAGCGCAGGAACGTGCTCTTGCCCGAGCCGCTCGCGCCGAGAATCGAAATCACGTCGCCCTCGCGGGCATCGAGCGAGATGCCCTTCAGCACGTGATGCTCGCCGAACGACTTGTGGATGTTTTTCGCCGACAGCGCGACGGGCGCGGGTGCGTTCATGACTGTCTCCGCAGCGGTGAAGCTGGATAAAGAGGAATGAGGGTATGCAAAGGTGTGTCCGGGTCAGGCCTCACCGCGCGCCGCTTTGCGCGCTCGCCGTGGGCGGCAGCGTCTGGGACTGAAGGGGCGCCGCGCGCAGATGACGCGACAGCCGCCATTCGAGCCACCCGAGCAGCCTCACGACGATGAAATTGAGCAGCAGATAGATGAGCGCCGCGCAAATGAACACCTCGGTCGTGCGATAGGTCTGCTGGATGATCTGCTGCGCGACGCCCGTCACTTCCCAAACCGTGACGAGGCTCGCCAGCGCCGTCGATTTCACGAGCAGCACGGCTTCCGTCGAATACGCGGGCAGGCACTGCCGCAGCGCAATCGGACCGATCACGCGAAAGAGCAGCGTGAAGCCCGACATGCCGCAGGCGTAGCCCGCTTCGATCTGGCCCACCGGCACGGCCATCAGGCCGCCGCGAATGATCTCGGCCGTGTAGCCCGCCGTGCAGAGCGCAAGCGAGAGCACCGCGCAGGTGTACGGGTCGCGCAGCACGGGCCACACGAAGCTCTCGCGGATCACGCCGAACTGGCCGAGCCCGTAGTAGACGAGAAACATCTGGATCAAAAGCGGCGAGCCGCGAAACACGAGAATGTAGGCGCGCGCGAAGCGGTTCGGCAGCCAGTGCGGCGACACGCGCATCGCCACGATCACGAACGAAAGCAGCCCGCCCAGCACGAGCGAGCACGCGAAGAGACTCAGCGTGGTGGGCACGGCCGCGAGCAGCTGGCGCGTGGTGTCGAAGAGAAAGTCGAAGTCGATGGGCATGGCGGCGGTTCCCGTCAGTTGCGTGCGAAGTTGCGGCGAAAACTCTTGCCCACCTGCGCTTCGGCCTTGTTGAAAATACGATTCGAAATGCCCGTCATGACGAGATAGAGCGCACCGCCCGCCACGAAGAACGTGAAGTACTGGTGCGTAGAGTCGGCCGCGACCTGGCTCGTGCGCAACAACTCGGCGAGACCGGTGACGGAGATCAGCGCCGAGTCCTTGAGGCTCAGCTGCCACACGTTGCCGATGCCCGGCAGCGCGAAGCGCAGCACCTGCGGAATCAGGATGCGGCGAAACACGGTGAGCGGCGCCATGCCCATGGCGCGCGCCGCCTCCAGCTCGCCGCGCGAGACGGCGAGCACCGCGGCGCGATAGACCTCGGCCTGGTACGCGCCGGAGATCATGCCCACCGCGAGCGCACCGATCACGAACGGCGGCACGCCGATGAAGCCCTCCGCGCCGAACCATTGCCCCACCGTGGTCACGAGCGTGGAACCGCCGAAGTAGAAGAGATAGATGACGAGCAGTTCGGGCACGCCGCGAAACACGGTGGTGTACACGTCGCCCAGCACGCGCGCCACGCGAAAGCGCGACAGCTTCGCGGCCGCGATGGCCGCGCCCGTCACGGCGCCCACGGCGAGCGCCGCGAGCGTCAACACCACGGTCATCAGCGCCGCCAGCAACAGCACGCCGCCCCACCCTTGCGGGCCGAAGCCGAGCATCTCGATCAATTCCATTCGCCTGCTCCTCGCTCGATGCGAGTCATGAAGATGCGCGCATCGCACGAGGCGATGCGCGTGCCGCCAAAAACGGCGGGGGTGCTGTTCAGGTCGTTACGCTTAGGTCGCCACGCTCAGGTCGCCAGGTTTAAGTCGCCACGTTTAAGGCGTGACGTCCGTCTTGAACCACTTGGCGGCGAGTTTCTTCACCGTGCCGTCCGCGAGCGCCGCCGCGATGGCCGTGTCGAACTTCGCGCGCAGATCGGCGTCCTGCTTGCGGAACGCCAGACCCTCGCCTGGGCCCCAGATCGAGCCGCCAATCTTCGGCCCGGCCAGCACGATCGACGCGTTCTCCTTCTTGTCCATCAGCGCCGCGTAGTAGGTGACGTCGTCGAACGAGGCGTCGATGCGGCCCGCCACGAGGTCGAGATCGCGCTCGGGCGACGTCTTGTAGACACGGATGGTGGCCACGTCCTTGAAGCTGTCGTTAATGAACTTCGTGTAGACCGTACCCGACTGGATGCCGATGGTCTTGCCCTTCAGCTGCTTGCGCAGCGCGTCGACGGTGGGCTGGTCGGTCTTCGCTTCGCCGGTGAGCTTCACGACCGGCGCGCCGGCGGCGGCCTTCGGCAGCACCTTCGTGTCCGTGACGGCGAACGTGGCGGGCGTGGCCGCATACGGACGCGAGAACGCGATGATCTTCTCGCGCTCGGGGGTAATGGAGATCGCGTCCATCAGCACGTCGAACTTGCCCGCCTGCAGGCCCGGGATCATGCCGTCCCAGTCCTGCGCGACCATGTTGCACTGGATCTTGATGCGCGTGCAGAGATTGGCCAGCAGTTCGGGCTCGAAGCCGCCCAGCTTGCCGCCGGGCAACGTCAGGTTCCAGGGGGCATAGCCGCCTTCCAGCGCGACCGTGACCGACTTCCATTCCTTCGCCTGCACGGGCGCGGCGAGCACCGCCGCTACGCCGAGCACGGCGCCCATCCTTGCCACCCACGTCATGCGCTTGACCATCACGTCGAATCTCCTTTTCTCTGAGGGAACATCATTCAGCGGCCGGGCGCCCACTTGATCAGGTTGAGTGCCGAGGTTTAAAAATTTGTATAGACAAGCTTGCACAGTCAAAAACAGTTGCGCAAGTGCATCGGCATGGAAATGTGGCCGACCTCGGGTATGCCCTTATACCGGCGTGCCTTTCCGCGCCACACGGGGCGGGAACGACCGGCCAGCCCGGCGTGCCGTGCTTCGAAAACGGCCGTTTGCGTCCCTTGGGCGGTGCAAAAGCACGCCAGCACGGTGCGTTTTGTCTAGACAGGTTGACGTGAAAACGATGCTCGCTGGGTGGGCTTAGGCGGTGTGCGAGCGGCCCATACGGGCACGCGGGCGCGTCGGCGCAGTGACGCGCTCGCGCGGGCCGGCACGGTGCCGTCGTGCCGAAGAAAAGGAAGGAGACCGGGCCGGCGCCCGATCAAACGTTCATGCCGCGCCCTTGCACGCGCGCGTAGAGGGCGTCCAGATCCATGCCGGCGATGTCCAGCCCGAAGCGCTCGTGCAGACATTCGCCAAGTTCGGCCGCGCTGCCGATGGCGTGGTCGGTGCCGCGTCCGTCGCTGGCGCGCTCGGTGAGCCGGTCGTTGAAGAGCGTGGCGCGGCCGTGCGGCATCACGCGACACACCATCAGGTTGTGGGTGAAGATGGATTCGGGCCAGGTGGAGGTGTACCAGTTCGCCACTTCGTAGTCGATCCACTCGGCAGGCCGCAGATCGAAACGGTAGACCTTGATCCAGTTGCTATCGGCGGCGGATTGCGCGGTGTCTTGCGAAGCTTCCTGCGAAGTTTCCTGGGAAATTTCCTGGCGAGGCGCCTGGATTTCGAAGTCGAATGCGCCGTCTGCGGCTTCGGTGAGACGGCACGCTTCCAGCGGCGTCTGCTGCACGCCGCCCGCCGCGAGACGCAGCGGCGCGGTCAACGTGACCCCGCCGAAGCCGACGTCCGCGATCCAGGGACCGTCGTCCAGATCGACGCGCAGCAGCATGTGCGAGCGCGCCGTTACGGCGTCCGGTCCGCGGCCCCAGAGCACGCGCGCGATCAGCGGCGTCACGCGAAAGCCTAGTTGCATGAGCACGTGCGCAAACAGCGTGTTGTGCTCGAAGCAGTAACCGCCGCGACGGCTCTCCACGAGCTTCTCAGCGATGGCGGGCAGCGTCAGCACGACACGGCGGCCCGCGAGCGGGTCGAGGTTCTCGAACGGAATGGCATGCGGATGCAGCCGATGCAGCTCCGTCAGCACGTCGAGCGTCGGCACGCGGGCGCCGCGGTAGCCGATGCGGGCGAAATATCGGTCGGGATCGAAGGGCATGGGCAGTGATCGCTCCGGGAGCGAAGGGTGACGGGCGGTGTTTCGTGGGGCGGCGAACCGTCGGGTCGGGTCCCGCTTGGGTCATGTCCCGCCAGGTCGTGCCCCGCTTGGGTCATATCCCGCTGGGTCGTGCCCAATCAACCGCCGCACGCGTCATGATAGGCCGGCCCGCCCGCTTGGGGCGCTTCGGGCTGAAACCCAAAACCCGCCCCCTCACCACTCACTTCCCTCGCCGCTCACTGCGGCAGCACCTCACCCTTCGTTTCCGGCGCGAACGGAATGATGAAGAGACCCGCGACGAACACAATGGCCGTCAATGCAACCGGCACGCCGAGCGTGTGCATGTTGAGCACCGCGGCGCCCAGCAGGAAGTTCACGCCCGCCCCGACGAAGCGCCCAAACGACGTGCAGAACGCAAACGCCGTGGCACGCACACGCGTCTCGAACTGCTCGGGCAGCCACAGGCTGAAGAGCGCGAAGTTGCCGCCGAAGAAGCCGAGCACGAAGAGCCAGGCGATGAACGGCGCGAGCCCGTTGGGCAGATAGAACGCCCAGCCGAAGCTGCCCGCAATCGCCACGGCCATGCCCGAGAAGTACACCGCGAGCGTGCGTTTGCGGCCGATACGTTCGGCCATGGGCGGCAGCGCAAGGCAACCCAGGATGGTGCCGATCGAAAGCAGCCCCGTGGCGAGCGACGCCGTCTTGATGGCATCGGCCTTCGCCATGCCCGACTTCAGCGCGAGCTGGATGACGGCGGAGGGCTCGTACACGGCGCCGGCCCACAGCCCGATGATCGCGATGGTCAGGAGCGCACAGGCCACCCACGTGCGGCGGCGGTAAGCCGGTCCGAGAATCTCATGCAGCGGACGCGTGCGCACCACCTTGGCCTCGGCCTTCTGCCACTTCTCCGATTCCTTCACGCGCGTGAGGATCAGGATGGCGACCAGGACCGGCACCGCGCCCGTCAGGAACATCGCGCGCCAGCCGAAGTGCACGCCCACCGTGTAGTTCAGCGCGGCGGCAAGGAAGAAGCCCGCGTAGTAGCCGGTCTGCAGGTAGCCCGCGCCCATCTTGCGGCGGTCCTCCGGCCATGATTCGGCCACGTAGGTCCCGGCCAGCGCCCATTCGCCGCCAATGCCCACGCCCGCGAGAAAGCGGTACACGCCCAGTTCCCAGACGCTGTGGGACGTTGCCGCAAGCCCGGTGAAAATGGCGAACATGAAAATGGTGCCAGCCAGCACCTTGGTGCGGCCAAAGCGATCGGCGAGCGGCCCCCAGATGAACGAGAGCCCCCAGCCGACGAGGAACAGCGCAAAGAGAATCGAGCCCGCCAGGCCGACGTTGCCCGGCGTGGCGGCATAGCCCGAGCGCGGCAGCAGTTCGGTGAGCGCGGGCGTGAGCACGAGCGCGTAGATGAACGAGTCCATCCCGTCGAGCGTCCAGCCCGCCCAGGCGCCCCAGAATCCCGCAATCTGCGAGCGGTTGAGCGGCGTGCGCGCCGCGCGTGGCGCGCCCTGCGCGCGGTCCGTGATTGAATTCGACATGCTCCTGTCTCCGGGGGATACGGTTGGAATGCAGTAGAAAAAAGGCCTCGGGGCAGTACAACCCTGGGGCCGATCCTGACTGGAATTTGGTTGTTTTTATATATAATATGCAATCCCATGAATGACGCAACGAATGGTTTTCCCCTGGATCGCACCGCCACGCCTCGCCTTGGGGTCGCGGTCGCGCCTCGTGCAAGCACCTCGCGGGTGATTGCCGACGCGCTTCGCACGGCGATCGTGGATGGCACGCTCGCGCCCGGCGCCCCGCTGCGTCAGGACACGATCGCGCGCCACTTTTCGGTGAGTGCGATTCCCGTGCGCGAAGCGCTGCGCCAGCTGGAAAGCGAGGGCTGGGTCAACGTCGAGATGAACAAGGGCGCCACGGTCGCGCCGCTCTCGGCGGACGAGGCGCGCGAGATCTACGAGATCCGCTCGGCGCTCGAAAGCCTCGCGCTCGGGCTCGCCATTCCGCATCACACGCCCGAAACGCTGGCCTGCGCCCGCGCGCTGTGCGATGCCGCCGAAGGCGAGCCGGACCCGTCGCTCTACGTCACGCGCAACGAGGCGTTTCATATGTGCCTCTACGAACCGTCGGGCCGGCCGCGCCTCATCGAGATGATCGCCGCGCTGCACCGGCGCGGCGAACGCTATCTGCGGCTCAAGTTCGGGTTGCCCGAGTACAAGGGCGAATCCGACGCCGAGCACCGCGCCATAGTCGATGCCGTCGTGCGCAGCGACACGGCGGCGGCACAGTCGCTCGTGGCCGCGCATCTGCTCGGCACGGGCGAACTGATCCATCGTTTTCTTACCGACCGCGCGCGTGCCGATGCCGCCGCAGGAGTAGGAACACGGACACCCCGCGCGCGTGGCCGTCGCCCGCGCGCTCAAAACGGGAGTTGAACCTGCCGATGAAGCCCCCAGCCGAGATGCTCTCCCCGTTGCCGAGCCACGCCGCAGGCTCCGCTTCTCCGACCGCGGGCGCCGCGCGTTCGTGGACCACGCTGCGCGACGAAAAGGCCCGGCGCCTTGCCGCTGTCGCACCGTGGCTCGAAGACGGCGTGCTGCCGCGCGAACGTATCGTCGATGCGCTCGAACAGCTCGTGCGCCCAGGCGACCGCGTGGCGCTCGAAGGCGACAACCAGAAGCAGGCCGACTTCCTCTCGCGCTCGCTCGCAAAGGTGGACCCGGAACGCGTGCACGACGTGCATCTGCTCATTTCGAGCATCAGCCGCCCCGAGCATCTCGCGCTGTTCGAACGCGGCATTGCGCATCGCGTGGACTTCTCGTTCGCGGGGCCGCAGAGCCTGCGCGTGGCGCAACTGCTCGAAGACGGCCAGCTCGAAGTGGGCGCGATCCACACCTACGTGGAGCTGTACGCGCGCATGTTCGTGGACCTCACACCGCAGGTGGCCCTGCTGTGTGCGGAAAAAGCCGACCGCCACGGCAACCTCTACACCGGCCCGAATACCGAAGACACGCCCACCATCGCCGAAGCCGCGGCGTTCCGGCATGGCATCGTGATCGTGCAGGTCAACGAGATCGTCGATACGCTGCCGCGCGTGGACATTCCGGGCTCGTGGGTGGACCTCGTCGTGCAAGCGGACCGCCCCTTCGCCGTGGAGCCGCTCTTCACGCGCGACCCGCGGCACATCGGCGACCTACAGGTGCTCACGGCGATGATGGTGATCAAGGGCATCTACGCGCCCTACGGCATCAGTTCGCTCAATCACGGCATCGGCTTCGACACCGCCGCCATCGAACTCTTGCTGCCCACCTACGGCGAAAGCCTCGGGCTCAAGGGCAAGATCTGCCGCAACTGGACGCTCAACCCGCACCCCACGCTGATTCCCGCCATCGAATCGGGCTGGGTGGAGAGCGTGCATTGTTTCGGCAGCGAAGTGGGCATGGAGGCGTACATCGCCGCGCGCCCCGACGTCTTCTTCACGGGCAGCGACGGCAGCCTGCGGTCGAACCGCGTGCTGTGCCAGTTGGCGGGCCAGTACGGCGTGGATCTCTTCATCGGCTCCACACTGCAGATCGATGCCGACGCCAACTCGTCCACCGTGACGCGCGGGCGCCTGGCGGGCTTCGGCGGCGCGCCGAACATGGGCCACGACCCGCGCGGCCGGCGCCACGCGAGCGAAGCGTGGCTCAAGCTGCTGAAGGACCAGGGGCCGGTCTCGCGCGGACACAAGCTCGTCGTGCAACTGGCCGAGACATGGAAGAAAGGCGGCGAGCCCACCTTTGTCGAAGAACTCGACGCGGTGGCCGTGGGCGAGAAAAGCGGTATGCCCGTGGCGCCCGTGATGATCTACGGCGACGACGTGAGCCACGTGGTGACCGAGGAAGGCATCGCGCATCTGCACAAGGCCGAAGGCGTCGAGGAACGGCGCGCCGCGCTCGCCGCGGTGGCGGGCGTCACGCCCATTGGCCTCACGGCAAAACGCGAGAAGACCGACGAGCTGCGCCGGCGCGGCGTCGTCGCTTTCCCCGAGGATCTCGGCATTCGCCGTGGCGATGCGAAGCGCTCGCTGCTGGCGGCGCGCAGCATCGACGACCTCGTGACCTGGTCGGGCGGACTCTACGCGCCGCCGGCCCGCTTTCGCAGCTGGTGAGCGCGATGCCTCCTCAGTGCGCGACGCGGGATTCAGCGGCCCTTGGCTACGGCTGCGCGGAAACGTCCGGGATGGCAGTCGATGCCGCGGCGGGCAACGAACTCGCCCGCGCGCAAGCGCTCGCCGCTGCGTCCCTGCCACGCGAAACCGACGCCCTGCTCGCGCGGCTCGCCGTCGAAGCGCTCGTGGACGAAGCACTGCTTACACCGAAGCCCGCGCTCGTGGACACACGCGGCAGTGGCGCACATCGCGATCTGAATCTCGCCACGATGCTGCGTTCCGCGCACACGCTCACGCCGACGTTCGCAGCGCTCGCGCGCGCGGCGCTCGCGCACGGCGAGCCCTCGGCAGCGATGCGCACGGAACTCGCACGCATCGGACGCCACGGTGAAGCCGAGATGCTGCGCGCCACGGGCGGCAGCAACGCGCATCGCGGGGCGATCTGGATTGTGGGTCTGCTCGTGGCGGGCGCGGCAATCGACTCGCCTGGTGCTGCTGTTGCAAACGCAGCCGCCGTTGCCTCGCATGCGTGGCCGAACGCGGCGCCGGAAAGCTGTGCGTTCGCTGCAAGCGGCACCCACCGCGATTTCAGCGACGTCGCGCGCTGTCTGGGCAGCGCCCCAGAGCATAAGCACGACGACCACCACGCCCGCGCCGCCCGCATCGGCTCGCTCGCCGCGCAGATCGCCGCCTTCCCCGACCTTCACGCCGCCCCCACCCACAGCAACGGCGAGCGCGTGCGCGCCCGCTTCCAGGTAGGCGGCGCGCGGCGCGAAGCGCAAGACGGCTTTCCACATGTGATCAAGATCGGCCTGCCCGCGCTCTGCACGGCACGCGCGCGCGGCATCGGCGAAACCGCGGCGCGGCTCGATACGCTGCTCGCCATCATGGCCTCGCTCGACGACACCTGCCTGCTGCATCGCGCGGGTCTGGCGGGACTCGAAGCCGGCCGCGGCGGCGCGCAGCGCGTGCTCGATCTGGGCGGCAGCGCCACGCCCGCGGGCCGCGCGGCGCTCGCCGCACTGGAGCGGCGCCTGCTCGACCTGAACGCCTCGCCGGGCGGCGCCGCGGACCTGCTCGCCGCCACCCTTTTCATCGACAGACTGGTTCGACACCGCGCTCGCGGAAGGACAAGCTCATGGAACAACTGACTTTCGACTACCCGGCGCACCGCGCATTGACGGCGCGTGCGCACGTGGGCGTGGTGGGCTCGGGCGACCTCGAAGTGCTGCTCTCGCCCGCGGGCGCGATGAGCGCGCACGTCGTAGTGCGCACGAGCGTGGACGGCTACGGCCACATCTGGAAAAGCGTGCTGGACCGCTTCTTCTCGCGCTACGACGGCGCCGCGAGCATCGAAATCAACGACTTTGGCGCCACGCCCGGCGTCGTCGCGCTGCGTCTCGCGGAAGCGGTGGAAGCTGCCGAAGCTACCGGGTCCGCAGAAAGCAACAACGAGGGAGGCCGCCCATGAGCGAAGCCGGCGTACAAACCGCAGCGGCTCAGGCACCGCTGCTGCGCGACAGCTTCATCGAGCTTTCGGCGCGCGAACGCGCGCGCGCCCTGCTCGACGCGGGCTCGTTCCGCGAACTGCTGGGTCCGTTCGACCACATCGAATCGCCGTGGCTGCCGCTGCAAGGCGTCGTCTGCCAGGCGGACGACGGCGTGGTGATCGCGCGCGGCAGCATCGACGGCGAACCGGCCGTGGTCGCCGCCATCGAGTCCGCGTTTCAGGGCGGCAGCATCGGCGAAGTCTCGGGCAGCAAGATAGCCGCGGCGCTCGAACTCGCGCTGGCGGACTGCGAGCGCGGCCGCATCGTACGTCCCGTCGTGCTGTTCGAGACGGGCGGCGTGCGGCTGCAGGAAGCGAACCTCGGGCTCGCCGTGATCTCGGAGATCCAGTCGGCCATCGTCGCGCTGCGCCGCCACGTGCCCGTGGTGGGCGTGATCGCGGGCATGGTGGGGTGCTTCGGCGGCATGTCGCTTGCGGCAGCGCTGTGCTCGTCGCTCGTCATCACGAAACAGGGGCGGCTCGGCATGAACGGCCCTGAAGTGATCGAACAGGAAGCGGGCATCGAAGAACTCGATTCGAGCGACCGCCGCCACGTGTGGCAATTGATCGGCGGCGCGCAGCGCGCGGCCACGGGTCTCGCGGATGCGCTCGTGGACGACGACGCCCACGCCATGCGCGACGCCGTGCGCGCGGCCTTCGCGCGCGGCCTCGATGGCACGCCGCGCAGCGCGCAGGTGGAAGCTTATCTGGCTCGCCTCGCGCAGATCGACCCGGCCACGGTGACGCCCGAATCCATGCGTGCGGTATTTCGCGGTGGGGAACCTGCACACGCTGGCGACGCTCCGGCTCAAACGCCCCAGGCGGCTCAGACAACCGAACCCGACACGCGCGGCGCACGCTGGTTTCGCGCGCTCGCGGGCGAGAGCGCGACGTCTGCGCCCGTCTGGAGCGCCGACGCACCGCTCGGCGACGAACGCGCGCGCTTCATCGCCGTCGTGCCCGATGCCGGCAACCGCTTCCCGCGCGCCACGACCAACGTGGTCGGCCTCGAACAGGGCTGGCGCCTTGCCCAGGCCGTTCGCGAAGCGATTGCCGAAGACGCCGCGCGCGACGTGCGCCGGCCCATCGTCGCCGTGGTGGATGTGAAGAGCCAGGCGTACGGCTATCGCGAGGAAATGCTCGGCATTCACCTCGCGTGCGCCGCCGCCGTGGACGCCTACGCGTCGGCGCGCCAGGCCGGGCATCCCGTGGTCGCGCTGATCGTCGGGCCAGCGATGTCGGGCGCGTTCCTCGCGCACGGTTATCAGGCCAACCGTATCGTCGCGCTCGACGCGCCGGGCACCATGGTCCACGCCATGGGCAAAGAGGCCGCGGCGCGCGTGACGCGCCGCACCGTGGAAGCGCTCGATGCGCTCGGCGAGACCATCGTGCCGATGTCGTATTCGATGGCGTCGTTCGCGAAGCTCGGTCTGCTGGACCGGCTCATCGACGGCGTGGACGCCGACGCCCCCAACGACACGCAGATCGAACGCGTGCGCAGCGTGCTGGTGGAGATGGTGCGCGAGGTCCGCGAGGTGGGCGCCGGTTCGCGCGATCTCTCGCATCGCTTGCAGTCCGAGACTGCGAAGAAGACGCGCGCCGCGTCCATCGAAGTGCGCCGGCGGCTGGCCGAACAGTGGAACGAGGCGTAATGCGCGCGTGTGCGCCACCGCCGTTTGCAGTCGCGGAGGCGGGCGCGAAGGCCGGCGTCAGGCCTGCTGACGAATTCGCTGATGGAGTCGGCCATGCAAACGCCGACACTGCTCACGCGAAGGCCGCCGCTGAGCTCACAACCGACCTCGCAACCGACCTCACAACCGACGCACGCTGGCGCGCGCACGACCTGCTGCGCCTCGCGCGCCTGCCCGCCTATGAAAACGAGCCGCCTTGGGTGCGCGAGGCCTGGGCGCGCGCGCCGTTCGTCGTGGTGCGGCGAGCGCTTGCGGCAACGGGCTTCGTCGCTGTCGGCGTGCGCGGCAGCGCGCGTGCGCAGCGCTATGGCACGTGGGCCGAAACGGCGGACATCGAAGCGTCGATTGCCCCCGAAGACCTTCTCCACGTAGCGCCTGTGCCCACCCGCCGCGCGTTGCCCGCCATGCGCGCGCTCGTAGCGCTGCGCAGCGCGGCGTCGCCGCTCGCATCGTTCGTTTGGGGTCCTACCGGAAGCAGCGGATTCGAACTCGCGACAGGCATGCCCTGCGTAACCGAAGCGAGCGACCTCGATCTACTGGTCCGCACGCCCCAGCGGCTTGCGTGCGCCACCGCGCGCGACCTGCAAGCCGCCCTCGCAGAGTACGCCACGCACGCGGGCCTGCGCATCGACGTGCAGCTCGAAACGCCCATGGGCGGCGTCGCACTGGCCGAACTCGCCATGGGCAAGCCGCGCGTGCTCGTGCGCGATCCCGCGGGGGCACGTCTCGTGGCGGACCCGTGGGCGTTGCCAGCGGAGACAGCGTGATGCTCGCGCTGCTCTTTCCCGGCCAGGGCGCGCAAAGCGCAGGGTTTCTGCATCGTTTGCCGGAGCATGCGGCGGTGCGCGAAACGCTCGCCGAAGCATCCGGTGTGCTGAACCAGGACGTGCTCGCCCTCGACACCGCCGACGCGCTGCACTCCACCGTAGCCGTGCAGATCGCGCTCATGGTGGCCGGCGTGGCCGTGTGGCGGGCGCTGGAACGCGAAGGGCTGCATGCGCAGATCTGCGCGGGGCTCTCGGTGGGCGCCTATCCTGCCGCGGTGAGCTGCGGCGCCGTCGCGTTCGCTGACGCATTGAAGATGGTGCTCCGTCGCGCCGAGCTGATGGAAGGCGCGTACCCGTCGGGCTACGGCCTCGCCGCCATTTCGGGTCTCAACGAAGCACAATGCGAGCGGCTTGCCGAAGAGCACGCGCGCGACGGTTATCCGCGCGTCTACGTCGGCAACGTCAATGCGCCGCGCCAGATCGTGATGGCGGGCGCGAACGCGGCGCTCGACACGTTCATCGAACGCGCACTCGCGGCGGGCGCGCGCAAGGCGACGCGCCTCGACGTGAGCGTGCCGTCGCATTGCGCGCTGCTGGCCCACGCCGCCGATGCACTCGGCGCCTGGTCGCGCGACCTTCCCTTCCGCGCGCCGCAGCGCACCTACGTCGGCAATCGCGGCGGCAGGCCGCTCTACACCGGCGAGGCGATTCGCACAGACCTCGCGAGCAACATGCGCTATACCGTGCGCTGGTTCGACGCGCTCACGGTCATGGTGGAAATGGGCGCGACGGTGCTCGCCGAGGCACCTCCGGGCCAAGTGCTGACCGACATCGCGCGCGAGGCGTATCCCGACGTCACGGCGCTCGCGGCCTCCACGTTGCCGTTCGATCGCTTCGCCGCCACGTTGCGGCGGCGGCTCGGCACGGGCGGCACGGGCGGCACGGGCGGCGAATAGAAACGGCGCGCACGGCGTACCGCAATCGGCTCAATACCGCGCCGCCAGCGTACTCACTTCCCGCTCCGCCGATACCTGCTTCACGGACTGCGCACCGATCACGTACATCGGTCCCTTCACCTGCTGCTTCACGTTGATCTCGTAGGTGTACAGCACCTGGTTCGTCCAGCTCGCGGGCGACTCCAGCACGCGCGCCATCTCGCCCTGGATACGCGCAATCTCTTTCTTGTCTTCGTCGCTGTGCGGCCGGCCGCTTTCGTCGTAGAGACGCAGCACGTTGCGATACGCGTTGATTTCCGCGCCTGCTTCGGGCGTCATGCGCTGGCGCTCGCCATGAATCTGGTTGCCGTGGCCGCTGTTGAGCTTCACTTTCGTGAGGTACTCGTTGACCTGCTGCTGGCCGTGTTCGGCGGATGCGCTCCAGTCGGCGTTGCGGCTGTCGATGTATTGCAGGTAGTGATCGACGTTCGTGAATTCGGTGTCGCGGAACGTGCGCTCCGGCACCACGTTGCCGTCCTCCTCGGCAATGCGCAGTGCCGCGCCGGTGGCCGACTGCAGGACCGACACGCCAATGCCGAACGCGGGCGTGCTCGGCAGCGAAGACGAGCCGAACGGACTGCCGGTCGAATACGGGCTGGGCGCCGGCGCTGCAACCAGCGACGCGCTGCCGTTCACGCCGGCCGTGCGCCCCTTCACCGCGGTCTCGACAGTCTGCATGCCGGTGGCGTCTTCGCGATGCATCGTGTTGCCGCTCACACGCCCTTCCGCCGTCGCATACGGACCGAACTTGTAGCCGTCCGGGTTCACGTAGCGCGCGCCTGCCGTACCGGAGACAGACACGTAGTTCGTTGCCGAGTTGTTCTCGAGCCAGTTGATGGAGAGGTCCGGGTCCTTGTAGAACTCTTCGGCAAGGCCGTCCCACATCTCCGTCTGCGAGCGCGGCGCCTGCGCGCCAGGCCCGGACCGATAGATGTTGCGCACCACCGACTGCAGTTTGTCGCGCCACGCTTCGGGTTCCCCTGCGGGATCTTCCGTGCCTCTCACGCGTGCGCGAAACATCACGCCGCGCGGCTTGCTCGTGTCGCGCCCCGCTACGGCGCTACCGTAGCCGCTCGCCATGAGCCGGCCGCCCAGCAACGACCAGCCGATAAAGCCGCCCATGCCCGCGTGCATCGACACGCGCTTGTCCGTGCCGATGAAAAGCTGGCCGTTGTGCGCCGACGAACCCACCTCGACGACGGAATGCCGCCCGCGCAGAAGCGCCACGTCGGGCGCAATGGCCGCCGCGGGCAGCCCGACGATGCCGAGCGCCGTCGCCAGGTTATCCGAAATGTTTGCGTTGACGCCGTAGACACCGCCGCTCGAAAGCTGCATCTGCCACGTGCGCGGCATGTTGCCGATCACGTAGCAGAGCGAATCGCCGATGCCCTCCACGCTGCTGCTCGCCTGCGGGTCCGGTTCGTAGAGCACGACCTTCATGCGTTCGATGTTCTGGCGCAGCGTGCGGTCTCTCGTATCGGGCACGACGTCGTCCATGGCCGCGCCGGATTCCTCGGCCCAGGTGGCGAGTTCGTCGGCCGTCATCTGCCTGGGCAGGTCCTTGAACGCCTGGCTTTCGCGTACCGTCTTGCGATCCACGTGCAGCATCTTCGCGACTTCGCGCTCGATGATGCCGCGCTGCGTGCGTCCAAAGCCAATGCCCCGGCGCAGCTTGCCCTTCGCGCCGATCGCCTGCTGCCACTGACCGAGCGCGACCGCGCGCACCGCATTCTGCACGAGCTGGGGGTCCGGCTGCTGCCCGTACGGCGTGACGGGCGCAGCCACGATGCTGTTGTTGAGCTGCTTCATGACGACGTCGATGGAAAGCACCGTGCTGAAGTCGTCTTCGGGATGCTGAAGCAGGCCGCCTGCTGTGCCGAGATTCAGTGCGTCGTGCGCCGAATTATTGGTGCCGACGGTGTGCTGCGCGGCCTGCGCCATGCGCCTCGGACTCTTCATGAAATTGGCGGCGCGACGCAGCCACGAGCCGGTTTGCGCGTTCCGCGCGGTGCGCTGCGCCTGCGTGACCATGTGGTACATGCGCGACTGCACCTGCCCGAGCTTCTCTTCGCTGATGTGATTGCGAAACGCGAGATACGCCGAGCGAAAGCGCGTTTCGGGATTCGCCCGCGGATCGTCGATGAGCGCTGCGCCGCAGATCAGCGCCTTGGCAGCGAGCGGTTCGCTGCCAAGCGCCTTCGCGACCGTATCGGGCGCGTCGCTCGCCAGCCCTGGGTGACGGTCGGCGCGCGGCAGTACGGTGTTGGCGGCCACCAGCATCTCGCCGATGTCGCGCGGACGCGGTTCGTTCGGCGGCCAGTGCTTGAGCAGCCTGTCGGCGGCACGCCGGGTTTCGCGATTCGCGTCGTTGTGAATCTTGTTCTCGGTCTTGCTGAACGAAGAGGACTGCAGTTGCGTGAGTTCGTGCGGCGCGACGATGGAGAGCGCCTCGAAGCTGAGCGGCGCACGGGACAGCGCGCACGTCAGCGCGAAGAGATCGCGGCGCTCGTCGTCGGAGCGCGGCACGGACGAATCGCGCAACTGGTCGAGCAGTGTGTTCGCACGGCCCACGTCGCCGCCCGACACCTCCGCGAGCGCGCGGCCGAGCATCAAGGCGAGCGTGTGAGGCGGCTCGCCGCGTTTGTCCGCGGGAATGGCATCGCGGATTTTTTCGCCGAGCGCCGCCCGCTCGTCTCGCGCGGTGGGATGCGTGCCGAGCGTGAAGCCCGACGCAATGCGCTGCGCCGCGGGGCCGGCGTGATTGAGTTCGAAGCTGGCTTGCGAACGCGTGCGGTCGGTCTTGCCCGTCACCCTCTTCACGTCCTTGTTGCGCAGGCGTTCGACCGAGGCCGGCGCAGTCGCCTTCGGGTCGGGCGTGCGCACCTGGCGCTTGTGAAGCTGGACGTCAGGCTGGGCCGGCATGGCGTCGACGGCATTCTTCGTGTAGCCAGGCAGTACCGGAAGGGAACGCGTGCCCGGGCGGAACTTGCGACCCACGTCGCCCTTCAGGTCCGTCCGCATCACGGCTTTTTCATCCGGTTGCGCGGGCTGGCCACGCACCGCCTGGTTGAGTGCGCGCAGCGGCTCGAGCTGGGTGCCGGCCGGGCGCGTCTGGGCAACCGGCTTGACCGCCGCGGGCTCGTTCGGGGTGGCCGGCGTGGGCTGCTGCGGCGCGGAGGGCAGCAAATGGTTCTTTAGCCAGTTTCCAATCGTCGTCACATCGCCTCTCCAATGAGGGACTCGCCCGCCAGACGGCAGGCACAGCCACAGCCACAGCCACAGCCACAGCCACAGCCACAGCCACAGCCACAGCAAGGCGACTATAGGTCCTGATCGCGATCCTTACGGCCGCCCTGCGAACCGGGAGACGAACGGGCGAAGCTGAATCGCACGACCGTGTCATACGTGTGACGAAACGCTATCTGGCGATGTGCGCGTATCCGGTTTTTATGCGCATAAAGTTTTTTTCGCGTTCGTGCGAGAGAACCGCACGAGAGACAACACTCCGCTGGGCGAAATTTGGAAAATTGAGCGGTATTGAAAGACGTTGAGCAATATTTGTAATCAATACAACGCATTTCCCTTTACGCCGCGCTTTTGACACCCTTTTTACGCGCCGCCACCTACTCTTCCCGTCAGCGACCGGAGGGCAACGGCGAAAGGCGGTTCCAGCACGCTGTCCCCCTCTTCGGCCGGTGAAATTCACTCCCCCATCCACAAGGAAGGACCTGTCATGCTGAAGCTGCTGGTTCCCGTGGGCCGTTCGAAACGGTCGTTGCAGGCCGTGCGGCACGCGGCGTTTCTCTACCACGAGCGATGCGTGTCCGAAGTCGTGCTGCTAAACGTGCAGCCGCCGCTCGAATCGACGCGGCTCGAAGCGTTCTACCCGCTCGAAGAACTGCGCGCCATGGAAGCCGCTGCCGCAAACGAGGCGCTGGAGCGCGCCGCCCGCATTCTCGACGACGCCCACGCGCGCTATTCGCTAGCGGTGCAGGTAGGTCCCCTCGCCCCGACGATCGCCCATTGCGCCGACGAGCAGCGCTGCGACGAGATCGTGGTCGCAGCCCCGCCCAGGGGCGTGCTGCATGCAATCCGGCACATCGCCCGGCAAAGCGTGCTCGACCGGCTCGTGCGCATTGCGCGCGTGCCCGTCACAGCGGTGCGTTGATGCAAGCCGACTTCACTCGCGCTCGTCGCGCTCAGTGGACCTTCAACGCCGCGGCGTCACCCAACGAAACGTGAGATTCACGCGTTCGCCGCGTACGTCTGGCGCTTTCGGCACGCGGTGCCGCCATTCGGCCTGCGTCCTGCCGCGCATCACGAGCAGGCTGCCACCCTTCAACTGGAACGAGCGCACCACGCCCGTCGCGTTGTGCCGCAAATCGAAGCGTCGCGTCGCGCCCAGACTGACCGATGCGATGACCGGTTCCGGCCCGAGTTCAGGCTCGCGGTCGGCGTGCCAGCCCATGCTGTCCGTGCCGCTGCGGTAGCGGTTGAGCAGCACGCTGTTGAAGCGCACGCCGCACACCGCTTCGGCCGCCGCTTTCAACGCAGCCACGGCCGGCACCCACGGCTGCGGCACATTGCGAATGCCGGAATACACGTAGACCGCGTCGGGCTCGCCTTGCCATGCCGTCAGGCGCGGCAGCGGCACGCGCCCGGCGGGCGTGCCGATGGTGTCCTGCTGCCATGCGGTCTGCGCGATCACGTCGTCGAGCGCGCGCGACGCCTCGGCGGGCGTGAGCCAGTCGGGATACCAGGCGACATCGGGTTGCGCAGCGTCGTCGAACAGATCGAACATGGCAGAGCGTGTAGCTGGACGTAACAAAAAAGGTTCGGGCAAACCGGGGGTGCGCGGATAAAAACGCCCGCGTCGATCGTTATTATGGCGCTTGAAAAGCACGTGCCTTCCCGCGCCTTGCTGTGTCGTTCGCGTGCGAGCCTGCATCCGGTCGCGGTCCTTCCACCTCCACGTCAAGAGGTTCCGATCATGATTCTTTCCGACGACACGCTCGACCAGTTGTTTCGCAAAGCGCGCACCCACAGCGTGTGGCGCGACGAACCTGTGGACGACGCGTTGCTGCATCGCATCGTCGAACTCGCGTTGCTTGGACCGACGTCGGCCAACTCGAGCCCCGGCCGCTTCGTGTTCGTGAAATCGCGCGAGGCGAAAGAGAGGCTGCGGCCCGCGCTCGCCCCGGGCAATGTGGACAAGACGATGGCGGCGCCGGTTACGGTGATCGTCGGCATGGACATGGCCTTTTACGAGCACCTGCCGAAGCTGTTCCCGCATGCCGACGCGCGCAGCTGGTTCGCCGGCAACGATGCGGCCATTGCCGACACCGCGTTTCGCAACGCCTCGCTGCAGGGCGCGTACCTGATCGTGGCGGCGCGGGCATTTGGCCTGGATGCAGGGCCGATGTCCGGCTTCGACAAGGCGAAGGTGGACGCGGCGTTCTTCGCCGGTACGACCGTGAAGTCGAACTTCCTCATCAACCTGGGCCACGGCGACGCATCGGCGCTGCATCCGCGCAACCCCAGACTCTCGTTCGACGAAGCCGCGCAGATCGTTTAGCGGCGGTCGTTTAGTGCCCGCTCACGCGAACAGCGCGATGTAGAACACCACCGCGCCCACCAGCGCGCCGAGAAAGCAGAACCCCTCGGGCGGCTCGTCGGTGCTCGTGCGCAGCCAGGCGGCCGCGACACCGAAGAGCCCCGCGATGCCGAGCGCCACGAACACCATCACGGCGTCGAAGAGCGCGGTGCGTCCCAGCTCCGAGAAGGCGATGTGCCGCACGCCGTACCAGACGCCCAACGCCATCAGCGAAAGCACGACGAGCGGCAGCATCACATGACTGCCTTCGTGCCCGAGATGGTGCGTCGAGTGCGCGTGATGACCGTGGTGAACCAGCCTTGTCATTCTCATGGTTGTCTCCCCCGCCGCCGTCCGACGGCGATCGAACGCGCTGCCGGCCGAAAAACGTGCGCAGGACGGTGGTCCGCGCTTTAGGAGCTTGAAGAAGCTCGAGACCCGAGGCGGCAGGGTTCCATTCGAGAATAGTCGATGGCGGGTCTGTTTCAAAGCCTGCTTAATTCGGACCCCAACATAGATTTCGGCGACGCGGGGTGCTGTCGCGCCGGGGCTCTCCAAGGCGTCAGCCCGCTCCGATACTGCTCTGATGCCGCACCGCACCCAACCCGCACGCAGCCGCGTGCGCCCGCGCCATCCCGCCGTTTTTGCGTAGCCGGCAGCCTGTAGCGACTCTGGGTAGAATCATTGCAGCCAACGCTTTCGCGGACGCTGCCGCGTGCTTCGCGGCGGCGTCCAGGCTGTGCACTTGCGCGACCGGCCCTGCCGCCGCATGCCGCACCGCCTCCCCTGCAAGGCGCCCCTTCCCCCTCCGTTCACCGCCCGTATGCGACGCTTCTCCTCGTTTTTCATCCGTTTCATCGTCATCGGCGTGCTACTGCACGTGTATGTCGGCTTCCGGCTGATTCCGGACCTGGCCGTCTCGCCCACCGGCAAGTGGCTCGCCGGGCTGTACCTCGTGCTCTCGTGCCTGCTGATTCCGCCCGGCATGCTGGCGCGCATGATCGAGCGCCAGCCGCTCGCGGACCGCCTCGCCTGGATCGGCCTTTCCGCAATGGGCTTCTTCTCGTCGCTGCTGGTCGCCACCTTCCTGCGCGACGTGCTGCTCGCCTCCTTGCTGACCATCGACGCCATCTGGCCGCACGTGCTCGCGCGCTGGCGCACCGACACGGCCGCGTTCGCCGTCGCGCTCGCCGTGGCGTTCTCGGTCATCGGCCTCGTCAATGCGCGGCGCCGCGCGCGCGTGGTGACTATCGACGTGCCCATCGAGCAACTGCCCGAGGCGCTGGAAGGCTTCACCATCGTCCAGATCAGCGACATCCACGTGGGCCCCACCATCAAGAACGACTACGTGAATGCGATCGTCGACGAAGTGAACCGCCTTGAGCCCGACCTGATTGCCGTGACCGGCGACGTGGTGGATGGCAGCGTGGACCAACTCGCCGACCACACGCGACCGCTCGGCCGCCTCGCCGCGCGGCACGGCGCCTACTTCGTGACGGGCAACCACGAGTACTACTCGGGCGCCCATGCGTGGATCGACGAGTTCCAGCGTCTCGGCCTGCACGTGCTGCTCAACCAGCACGCGGTGGTGGAGCACGAAAGCGCGCGCGTGGTGGTGGCCGGCGTGACCGATTATTCGGCGGAGCAATTCGACCCCGAACATCGCAGCGACCCCGCGGCCGCCCTGCACGGCGCGCCGCCCGATGCCCGCGTGAAGATTCTGCTCGCGCATCAACCGCGTACCGCGCTCGCCGCCGCGCAGGCGGGCTACACGCTGCAGCTTTCCGGCCACACCCACGGCGGCCAGTTCTTCCCCTGGAATTTCTTCGTGCGCCTGCAGCAGCCTTTCACGGCGGGCCTCGCGCGCCTCGACGGGCTGTGGGTTTACACGAGCCGGGGCACCGGCTACTGGGGGCCGCCGAAAAGATTGGGCGCGCCGTCGGAAATTACCCGGCTGCGGCTGGTCAAAGGGCTGGTAGCGGCTTTGTAAGCTGACCGTATACTTCCTGCATCCCTTTTTCGACCGGTTCGCCGCGCTGGCCCGTTACGGCTGTTATGTCCGTTACGGCCCGCGCGGCGAGCACCGCTCCCGCCCATGGACAACAAGAAGAACCTGAACCAGACGTCGTTTCACCTGTTGCTGCTCGCGGTCTCCATCGCGCTGTGCCTGATTCTGCTGCCCTTCTTCAGCACGATTCTGTGGGCTGCAATCCTCGCCATGATCTTTCAGCCCGTGCAACGCCGGCTGCTTGCGCGGCTCGGCCGGCGCCGCAACCTGGCGGCGCTCGTGTCGCTGCTGACCTGCGTGGTGCTGGTGATCCTGCCGTTGATGCTGGTGGCGGGCACCCTCGTGCAGGAAGTGGTCACGGCCTATACGGCCATGAAGTCGGGCGGGTTGAACTTCGGCGAGTACTTCAACCAGATGGTGCACATGGCGCCCGCGTGGCTGCAACGGCTGCTCGACCGGCTGGGCGTGTTCGACCTGCATGGCCTGCAGCAGAAGCTCACCGCGGGCGCAGCGCAGATCAGCCAGTTTGTCGCCACGCAGGCGCTCTCCATCGGGCAGAACACGCTGCAATTCCTGGTGAGCTTCGGCGTGATGCTGTACCTGTTCTTCTTTCTCGTGCGCGACGGTCAGACCATCTCGCGCATCGTGCGCGACGCGATTCCGCTCGACCGCGACCGCAAGCAATATCTGCTGCGCAAGTTCACCACCGTCATTCGCGCGACGGTGAAGGGCAACGTGGTGGTGGCGCTCGTGCAAGGCACGCTGGGCGGCCTCGCGTTCTGGGTGATCGGCATTCAGGGCGCGCTGCTGTGGGGCGCGCTGATGGCGCTGCTTTCGCTGCTGCCCGCTATCGGCGCGGCGCTCGTCTGGGCGCCGGTCGCGATCTATTTCGTGCTGACCGGCGCGCTCGCGAAGGGCATCGGGCTCTTTCTTTTCTGCGCGCTCGTGATCGGCACCGTCGATAACGTGCTGCGGCCCGTGCTGGTGGGCAAGGACACGCGCATGCCCGACTGGGTGATCCTGATCTCGACGTTGGGCGGCATGTCGCTCATCGGCATCAACGGGTTCGTGATCGGCCCGCTCGTCGCGGCCCTCTTCATCGCCTGCTGGGACCTGTTCGCTCGCGACAAGCGCGAAGCGGACAACGAATGAGCGGGCTCGCTCGATACACGTAAGGTCGAACGCACCGGCTTGAACGCACCGGCTTGAACGCACAGCTCGAACGCACAGTTCGAACGCGTCAGACAGCCACGCGTGCAACGCACCCGCTCAAGTCGACGCGCGAGCCGGCAACGTGGTGCGCCCCGCGCGCCGCGGCTGCGCGGGTTCGCTCGACGGCGCCGGTTGCGCGCCGCCGCCGGCCGCCACTGAAAAGCCGAACGTGTTGATGCCGCCTTCGCTGCGCACAAACACGCTGCCGTTGTGCATCTCGGCCACGGCCTTCACGATGGAGAGCCCCAGACCGTGGTTTTCGCGGCTATTCGAGCGCGCTTCCTGCAAACGGTAGAAGCGGTCGAAGATGTGCTCGCGCGCCTCCGCGTCGATAGGCTCGCCCGGATTCGACACGGCAATCTCCACATGCTCGCGCTGCTGCACGATGGCGACGTGCAGCATGGTGCCCGCCGGCGAATGCTGGAGGGCGTTCACGAGCAGGTTGCTCATGGCGCGGCCGAAAAGCGACGTATTGACGGGCGCACGCGCGTCGCCGTGCATCGTGACGTGCAGTTGCGCCTCTTCGAGCGGAATCTCCAGGAACTCCAGCATGCGCGCCACCTCGCCTGCGAGCGAGACTTCGATCAGGCCGCTCGCGCGTTCGCCGCGATCGCAACGCGAGAGGAACAGCATGTCGTTGACGATCACCTTCAGCCGCTCGAATTCCTCGAGGTTCGATTGCAACGTCTGGCGCAACTGCATGACGGAGCGGTCGCGCGTGAGGGCCACCTGGGTCTGGCCGATCAGGATGCTCACGGGCGTGCGCAGTTCGTGGGCAACGTCGGCGTTGAACGATTCGAGCCGTTCGTAGGCGCGGTCCAGACGTTCCAGCGCGCCGTTGAACGACGTAGCCAGTTCGTGCAGTTCTTCGGGCAACGCGTCGGAATGCAAACGCTGCCGGCGATTCACGGGGCTCAGTTGCGTGGCCTCTCTCGACAGACGCGTGAGCGGCGCAAGGCCGAAGCGCGTAACGGCCCGGCTCAGCAGCAGCACGACGAGCGTCGCGAGCGCGATCAGCAGGCCGAGCGCCACGCCGATGCGATGCAGCATGCGTTCGGTGCGTTCGCAGTCGCTTGCCACCACGAGCTTGAGGTTGGGACGCTCGCCGGCGCCCGGTATGTCGTAAGTGGCCGTGATGACGTCGTAGGGATGGCCCGGCAGACGGATCTTCGCGTAACGGCCTTCGGGCGCCGCAGTCAGCGTGCCCTTGATCGGCGTGCCGAACGTGAAGCGCGGGTCGGGGCTCTCGATGTAATAGCTCGTGTGACTGTCCGGCGTGGAAAGATCAGCGAGCTTTTCTTGCACGAAATGCCATTTCGCGGCGAGCGGCGAATGCGAGACGATGACCGTCGCCACGCGCGAACGCGTGTCGAGCGTGGCGCGCAGCTCGTTGAAGAGTTGCCGCTGCATCATCACGAAGAGCCCCACGCCGACGAGCGTGAAAACGATTAGCGAGACCACCGCGAACATTGCGGAAAGCCGCATGGAAATGGAGCGCTTCATGTTTGCCCTCCCTCTTCGCGGACTTCGAGCACGTAGCCCATGCCGCGGATGGTGTGCAGCAGCTTGGCGGAATGCGGGCCGTCCAGCTTCGCGCGCAGCCGCTTGATGGCGGTCTCCACCACGTTCGCGTTGCTTTCGAAGTTGACGTCCCACACGAGTTCGGTGATCAGCGTCTTCGAGAGAATCTCGCCGCGCCGCCGCGCGAGCACGGAAAGCAGCTGGAACTCCTTCGCCGTGAGATCGAGCCGCACGCCGTCGCGCATGGCACGTCGGCTGATGAGATCCACCTGCAGATCGCCCACCGAAATGACCGTGGATTCCTGCGCCCGCGCACGCCGCGTCAGCGCGCGCAGGCGCTCAACGAGCTCGAGGAACGAGAACGGCTTGGTGAGATAGTCGTCGGCGCCGTCGCGCAAACCGTGCACGCGGTCATCCACGCGGTCGCGCGCCGTGAGCATGATGACGGGCGTCTGCTTGTGCGCGCGCAGCGTGCGCAGCACGCCGAAGCCGTCGAGCTTCGGCAGCATCACGTCGAGAATGATCACGTCGAAGTCGTATTCGATCGCCATCCACGCGCCTTCCTCGCCGTCCATCGCCACGTCGACGATCCAGCCCTGTTCCGTCAGGCCACTGTGCAGATAGTCGACGACCTTGCGTTCATCTTCGATCACCAATACTTTCATATCCCCTTCCTTACGCTTGCGCTCCGCGGTGTGCCGTGCGGGCCGCAGCATGGCGCGTTCACGAAGGCGAGCGCCATGGCACGGGCTGACCGCTTCAGCCGCCGCGCTTGCCTCGGTTGTCTGCGGCTGGACTCACCGCTTGATTTGCGGCTTGATCTGCCGCTTGATTCACCGCTTGATTCACCGCTTGATCTGCCGCTTGATCTGCCGCTTGATCTGCCGCTTGATCTGCCGCTTGATTCGCCGCTTGATTCGCCGCCCCGCCCGTCTCGCCACCCGCTCCATCGTGCCCCATGTTGCCCGCGACGTGCGCCGTCGCGTCGTCCGCACTCCAGCCACCGCCCAGCGCCTTCGCAAGAAACACCACGAGCGCCGCGCGCTGCCCTTCGATCTGCACTTCCTGGCGCTCGCTCGTGAGCAGTTGCTGCTCGGCGCTGATCACGTCGATGAACGCCGCGAGGCCGCCCTGGTAACGTGCCTCGGCGAGGTCCACGAGCTGGCGCGCATCCACCACCGCCGCGTGCGCCTCCCGCGCGGCTTCTTCGAGCACCGAAAGCCCCGTGACCGCATTCTGCACCTCCTGGAACGCCGTGAGCACGGTCTGCCGATAGTTCGCTTCGGCCGAGGCGTAGCCCGCCTGGGCGAACGCGACGCCTGCCGCACGCTGGCCGCCGTCGAAGAGCACCTGGCTTGCGGACGCACCCACGGACCACACGAGGCTCGGCAAGCTGAAGAGGCTCGCGAAGCGCGTGCTTTCCCAGCCGATGCCCGGCGTGAGCGTGAGGTCCGGAAAATACGCGGCACGCGCCACGCCGATCTGCGCGTTGGCCGCCGCCATGGCGCGCTCGGCGGACGCGACGTCGGGCCGGCGCTGCAGCAGGTCGCTCGGCATGCCCGTGGGCAGCTTCGGCACGGGCAGCGCCTTCACCACGGGCGCCAGCACGAACGTGGGCGCCGGCTGCCCGACGAGCACTGCGATGGCATGCTCGAACTGCGCGCGCTGGTTGATGAGCAACTGCGCCTGGGTACGCGTGGCGTCGAGCTGTGCCTGCTGTTGCAACAGATTGAGCCCCGATACCGCGCCCAGGTCGTGCTGCGCGGTCACGAAATCGAGCGCCTTCTGCTGCAGCACGACGGACCGGTTCACCACGTCCACTTCGTTGTCGAGCTCGCGCAGCGCGAAGTAGTCGGTAGCAAGTTCAGCGGTGAGGACGAGCCGCGCGTTCGCGAGGTCGTCGCCGGCCTGCTGCGCTGAAGCCTTCGCGGATTCGATCGAGCGGCGAATGCGGCCGAACAGATCGGTCTCGTAGCTCACGGTGGGACCGATGGTCAGATCGTTCTGCACCGTGGACATGTTCTGCGTCGCGTAGTTGAGCTTCGGCCGGTTCTGCGAAATGCGCGCGCGCTCCGCGGAGGCGGAGAGATCGATCTGCGGAAACAGCGCCGACGACACGGACGCCAGCGTGGCGCGCGCCTGCGCATAGTGCGCGACGGCCATTTGCAGCGTCTGGTTGTTCGCGAGCGCCTCGATTTCCAGCGTATTCAGTTCGTCCACGCCGAATGCGCGCCACCACTGCGGATCGAGCGGCGCGTGAGACGGCCGCGCCGGCTGCCACCACGTGTCGCCCTGGGCGACGCGCCACGATGCCGGCGCAGCGGTTTCCGGGCGCTGATAGTCGGGGCCCACGGTGCACGCTGCCAGCATCGCCGCCGCAAGCATCGCGACGGTCGCTCGCATGGCGTTCACGTTCGCTTTCACGGCCTCGCGCTTCACGACGCGGCTCCTCCTTGCGATGGCGCTGACTTTGCATGGGCACCGTCCGTGCTATCCGCGGTAGCCTGACGCGCCTGAGCGCCAGGCACGGAGCCCGGTGTGCCAGGTGTGCCCGGCGCGCTGCGTCCGCCCGGTTCGCCACGCGCAGGCGTCTGCGCGACGATCACGCTGTCGCCGTCCGCGAGCGAATCGCTCGGGTTCACGACGATGCGGTCCTGCGCCGACACGCCCGTGCCGATCACAAGCGACTGCCCCAGGTCCCGCGTGATCGTGACCGGCTGCAAATGCACGCGCCCATTCGCATCCACTACGGCGACGCGCGGGCCTTCCGCGCGAAACAGCAGCGTGTTGCCCGGCACCGTGAGCGTGCCCGGTGCGTCGGTATGCAGCGCCGCCTGCACGTACGCGCCCGGCATGAGCTTGCCGTCGTGATTGGGCAGCGTGATCTCGACCTGCAACGAGCGCGTGGCGACGTCGATGGCGTCCGCGGTACGCGTAACGGTGCCGTCGAACGTCGTGCCCGGCAACTCGGCCTGGGTCACGCTCACGTGCTGGCCGCGCGCGACCTGTTGCGCGTAGGCCTGCGGCACCTGCACGTAGAGCCGCAGCGGATCGGCCTGGGCAATGGCGAACAGCGCGCGCCCCACGCCGCCATTGCCCGCGTTGATGAGGTCTCCCACGTCGATATTGCGTTGCGTGATGACGCCCGTGATGGGCGCCACGATGCGCTGGAACGACTTCAGCTGCGTGAGACGGCGCACGTTCGCATCCGCTGCCGCGAGGTTCGCGACGTCCTGGTTGTAGGCGCCCTGGCGGTCGTCGAGTTCCTGCTGCGCGACCGCATCGCGCTCGCGCAACTGCCGTGCGCGATCGAACGAGGTCTTCGCGAGCGCGAGCGTGGAGGCCGACTGCTCGCGTTGCGCGATGGCCTGCGCGAGTTCCTGGTCGATCTCAGGCGTATCGAGTTCGGCGAGCAACTGACCCTGCTGCACGTGCGCGCCGATATCGGCATACCAGCGCACCACGTAGCCGCTCGCGCGCGAGTAGATGGGCGACTCCACATAGCCGCGCAGCGTGCCGGGCAGCACGAGCCGGCCGTCGTCGCCCGCGGGCACGGGACGCACGACGGTCACGTACTGGCGCGCGTTCTGCTCGGTCATGCCTTCGAGCCGGCGCGCGTCGCGCAGGTTGGCGAGGATCGTGTGCGTCGCGCCGGCCGCAAGCAGCAGCGCGACGAGCAGCACCGCGATGCGGCCGCGCCGCCACACGAGGCTGCGCGACGGCAGGTCGAGGCCGCCCTCGCGCGTACTCGCCTGGATGTCCAGAGAGGAGTGATGTTGGTGGTCGTTCATGTCGTCAATCGATCGATGTGGGCTCAGGGTCGGGCCGCATTCAGTGCCCGCCGCGCGCGCCGTCGTGGTCGTTGCCGTCGCCGCTTGCATGCGAACGCGGGCCGGTCATGTCGTCTCCTCTTCTTTCGCCCGCACGGGCCGCAGCGCGCCGCGCGAGCCGGCTGTGCACGCCGGCGAACACGAGCGGCACGAACAGCAGCGTGGAAACCGTCGCGAACAACAGCCCGCCGATCACGGCGCGCCCGAGCGGCGCGTTCTGCTCAGCGCCTTCGCCTAGACCCAGCGCCATCGGCACCATGCCGATCATCATGGCGAGCGCGGTCATCATCACCGGACGAATGCGCGTGGCGCCCGCTTCGAGCGCGGCGGTGAGCGGCGGCGCACCCGCAGCGAGCCGCTGCCGCGCGAACGACACGACGAGAATGCTGTTGGCGGTCGCCACGCCCACGGTCATGATGGCGCCCGTAAGCGCCGGTACGCTCAGATGCGTGCCCGTCACGAACAGCATCCACGCAATGCCCGCGAGCGCCGCAGGCAACGCGCTGACGATGATGAGCGGGTCGGCCCACGACTGAAAGTTGACGACGATGAGCAGATAGACGAGCACGATGGCCATCGCAATGCCCACGCCCAGGCCGAGATACGACGAACGCATCGTGCTCACCTGACCGCGCATCGTGATCGTCGTGCCGCGCGGCGCCGTGGCCTGCACGCCGGCAATGCGCTGTTCGATCTGCCCCGCCACCGAACCGAGATCGCGGCCCTCCACGCTCACCAGCAGATCGATGACGGGCCGGATGTTGTAGTGCGTGACCACCGCGGGATTCGTGTGCGCATCCAGCTGCACGAGATTGCCGAGCAGTTGCAGCGGTGCGTCGGCGCGCGCCGAAACCGGCGTGTTGAGCAACTGCCCGACCGACGCCACGTTGTACTGCGGCGTCTGCACGGCGAGCGGATATTCCACGCCATTGGCGGGATTCACCCAGAACGCGGGCGAGGTCTGCGAGCTGCCGGACAACGAAATCAGCACGTTCTGCGCAACGTTTTGCGCGTTGAGGTTCAACTGCTGCATGCGCGTGCGGTCCATCACGAGCCCGAGCGCGGGCTCGTCGTTGCGCTGCGCGATGTGGGCGTCCACAGCGCCCGGCAATTGGCGGACCTCTTTCAGGAGGCGGCTTGCCAGCGCCATGTTGGCGTCCTGGTTCGCGCCGATCACCTGCACGTCGATGGCCGCGGGCTGCCCGAAGTTGAGGATCTGCGTGATGATGTCTGCGGGCTGGAAGAAAAACTCGACGCCCGGAAAACGCTGCGGCAACAGCATGCGCAGACGGTCGATGTAGGTGCGCGACGGCGGGTGCCCGTCCTTGAGCGCGACCTGGATTTCGCCGTCGAGCGTGCCGATGGTACCCGCGTTGCTGTACGAAAGATTGATGCCGCTATACGGCAGCCCCAGGTTGTCGACGATGGTCGCGAGTTGCGCGGGCGGAATCACTTCGCGAATGGTGCTCTCGACTTCGTCCGCGAGCCGCGCCGTTTCTTCAATGCGATAACCCGTGGGCGCACGCATGTGCAGGCGAATGTCGCCGGCGTCCACGCTCGGAAAGAAGTCGCGGCCCAGCACGAACACGAGCCCGAGCGAGAGCACGCAGAAGCCGAGAAACGCGCTCGCGTAGAAGCGCCGGCGCGCGAGCAGCAGACTCAGTAGCACGATATAAGCGGAGCGGAGGCGCTCGAACGCGCGATCGAAGCCGTGATGGATGCGCTCGAACCGCGAAGGCGCCGCACTCGCCGCAGCCTTGCGGTGCGAGAGCAGCAGCATGGCGAGCGTCGGCACGAGCGTACGCGAGAGCACATACGACGCGATCATCGCGAACACCACCGCTTCCGCGAGCGGCACGAACAGATAGCGCGCCACGCCGGTGAGGAAGAACATCGGCACGAACACGATGCAGATGCACAGCGTGGAGACGAGCGCCGGCACGGCGATTTCGCCCGCGCCCTCCAGAATGGCATCGTGCAGCGGCGCGCCGAGATGCAGATGGCGTTCGATGTTCTCGATCGTGACGGTGGCGTCGTCCACGAGTATCCCGACCGCGAGCGCGAGACCACCCAGCGTCATGATGTTGATGGTCTCGCCGAGCGCATCGAGCGCAAGCAGCGAAGAGAGAATAGAAAGCGGAATGGACACCGCGATGATGACCGTGCTGCGCCAGTTGCCGAGAAAGAGCAGGATCATCATCGCGGTGAGCGCGGCGGCGATCAGCGCCTCGCGCAACACGCCCTGCACCGCCGCGCTCACGAACACGGACTGGTCGAAGAGCGGCGTGATCTTGAGGTCTTGCGGCAGCGTATCGCGCACATGCGGCAGCAGCGACTTCAGCGTGTTCACGACCTGCAGCGTGGACGCATCGCCGCTCTTGAGAATGGAGATCAGCACGCCGCGCCGTCCATCCTGGCGCACCACGTTGGTTTGCGGCGAAAAGCCGTCGCGCACGTGGGCCACTTCGCCCAGATACGTGGTCGCGCCGTTCACTGTCTGCACGGGAATGCGATTGAGACCGGCGATGGTGTCCGGCGATGCGTTCATGTCCACGCGGTACTCGGTCTGCCCGAGCTTCGCGGTGCCGGTGGGCAGGATCAGGTTCTGCGCGTTGACGGCGTTCACGACGTCTGCGGGCGTGAGGCCTTTCGACATCAGCGCCTGCGAATCGATATCCACGGAAATGAGCCGCGTCTTGCCGCCGTAGGGATACGGCACCTGCGCACCCGGGATCGTGATGAGCTGCGGACGCAGGAAATTCATCGCGATGTCGTTGAGCACCTGCTCGCTCATCGTGTTGCTCGAGAGCCCGAGCTGGATCACCGGAATGCTGGACGCCGAATAACTGATGACGAGCGGCGGCGTGGCGCCCGGCGGCATCTGGCGCAACTGCGCCTGTTCCGAGGCCACGGTTTGCGCGATGGCGGTCTGCAGGCTCGCGCCGGGCTGCAGGAACAGCTTGATGATGGCGATGCCCGGCAGCGACTGCGATTCGATGTGCTCGATGTTACTGACCGTCGTGGTCAGCCCGCGTTCGTTCACCGACGTGATGCGGTCGGCCACGTCTTTCGCCGAAAGCCCCGTGTAGTTCCAGATGATGCTGATGACGGGGATGTTGATGGACGGCAGCACGTCGGTTGCCATGGTCATCAACGCGAACGGCGTGGCCAGCAGAATCATGATGGCCATCACGATGAACGTGTACGGCCGCTTTAACGCGAGATTGACGATCCACATGTGACAGCGTCGGGCAGGAGCAAAAGGCGGTCATGCCCAGGCGCGGGCGGTTCCGCATGATAGGAAAGCGCGCGGGGCGTGCCGATGACGCCAAAATGGCGCGGCTGTCAGGAAAGACGCATGCCGCAACGGCAGCTTGCCGTTGCACGAGCGCCGATCCTGCCTCTTCGAAGAGAACAGGACGGGCGTGGGTGCTTCGGTACGTTGTCGGCGATTCAGTGCGTGAATCAGTTCACGAGGCGCAGCCGCTCGGCTTCGCGGATATCGCGTACGTCCCGCACGTCGCGTACATCGCGCGATGCACGGTGACGCATGCCGAATTCAGCGAGCCTGCCGTCGTGCGCACGCAGCGCGGCTTCCTGCTCCGTGAGCATCTGCGGCACGCTCTTGCGCAGGAATTCGACGAACGTGCGGATTTTTGCGTCGACGTAGCGACGCGACGCATAGAGCGCGTAGACGTTGAACTGTTGCAGGCGATGCGCAGGCAGCACGTGCACGAGCGAGCCGTCGGCGAGGCCCGGCAGCGCAACCGGTACCGGCAGCGGACCGATGCCCATGCCTTCGCGAATCGCAATGGCAAGCGCCTCGGGGCTGTTCACCTGGAGCGAGGTCAAGCCCGCGTGGCGAAAACGCTCGCCGTCCGCCCCGGTGGAGACCCACTGGCTCGCGGGCAACCCGGCCTCGGTCAGATGCACGCAGGTGTGCCGCTCGAGGTCCGCGAACGAACGCGGCGCGCCGTGCTTCACGAGATAGTCGGGCGAGGCGCAAAGAATGGCCGAGGTGGTGCCCAGATGCTGCGAAATCAGCGCGGAGTCTTCGAGTTCCGCAGCCACGACGATCGAGACGTCGAAGCCCTCTTCCACGACGGCGGGCATGCGCTGCGACAGCGTGAGGTCGACGGAGACTTCCGGCGCGTGCTGGCGATAACGCGCAATGAGCGGCACCACGTAATGGCCGAAGCTGGATGCGCCATAGACCTTCAGGCGGCCTGCCGGGTTGGCCTGGGCATCGGCGGCTTCGGCTTCGGCCTGGTCGATCTCGGCGAGAATCCGCTCGCAGCGCTGCAGGTAACGCTCGCCCGCCTCGGTGAGCGACATGCGGCGCGTGGTCCGGTTCAGAAGGCGCGTGCGCAGCCGCGATTCGAGGTCCGTGATGGCCCGCGAGACCTGAGCCGTCGTCATAGCCTCGTTCGAGGCTGCCTTCGTGAAACTGCCCGACTCCACCACTCTTACAAACATCCGCATGTTGCGCAGCGTATCCATTGCCTACTCCTGTCCATCCGGTTTCGTGCCAGTCTGGAGAATGGACGAGAGGGGGTGACTGGATGCTGACCCGTTGATGACAACGGTGTCAGTTTTGCCGGCAAGCTCGGGCAAACGCGAAGTGCCGACCTGAACGCCGCGCTTTTTCGTTCGATGTTCGATCGAACATCAAAAGGCTTGACGACGCTCGTTTACGAACATACGATGCCGATCAGGTAGCCATAACATCAGTCATCAGACAACTAGAATCGCGCTGTGCGCGGCCCGAGGCGTTGGTCTGGAGTCGATGCCTGATCGGCATGAAAAGCCCGTGCAGATTCGCCGAAAACCCCTCTCCCCGGCGTTATCGAGAGGGCCGCGACGCCGGGCGTTCAGCCGACCAAGTTGTGTGACAACCTACCAGCCGAACGGCCGACAACCGTCGCGGCATCAAAGAGAGAGCCGCCTTGTTCGATCGCGCCCTTCATCCAGCGCGGCGGCAAGGACGAGCAAACGAGACAAACAGGATGGAGACAACTTTGAAAACGATTAAAGGTCTGCGCTGGTGGATCATCGTGCTCGTCTGCCTCGGCACGATCATGAATTACGTCGCGCGCAACTCGCTCGGCGTGCTCGCGCCGGAACTCAAGCACGTGCTCAACATGTCGACCCAGCAGTACTCGTACGTGGTCGGCGCATTTCAGATCGGCTACACGCTCATGCAGCCCGTGTGCGGGATCATCGTGGACCTGGTCGGGCTGCGGCTCGGCTTCGCGCTGTTCGCGGCGCTGTGGTCGGCAAGCGGCGTGATGCACGGCTTCGCGACGGGCTGGATGTCGCTCGGCGCCATGCGCGGCCTGCTCGGCCTCTTCGAAGCCGCGGCCATTCCGTCGGGCATGAAAGCCGTGGCCGAATGGTTTCCGGACAAGGAAAAGTCCGTGGCGGTCGGCTACTTCAACGCGGGCACCTCGCTTGGCGCGCTCATCGCGCCGCCTTTCGTGATCTTTCTCTCGCTGCGCCTCGGCTGGCAATCGGCGTTCATGGTGACGGGCGCGCTCGGCTTCGTATGGGCCGCGCTCTGGTACGCGCTCTACCGCTCTCCCGCAAAGCACGACCGCATTTCGGGCGACGAACTCGCGCTCATCAAGGACGGCCAGACCCAGGCACCGCCCGCCAGCAAGCGCCCCGTGCGCGACATCCTGACTTCGCGCCGCTTCTGGGCAATCGCGCTGCCGCGCTTTTTCGCGGAACCGGCCTGGCAGACGTTCAGCTTCTGGATCCCGCTCTATCTCGCCACCGAGCGGCACATGGATCTCAAGCAGATCGCCATCTTCGCGTGGCTGCCGTTCCTCGCCGCCGACCTTGGCGGCATACTGGGCGGATATCTGTCGCCATTCCTGATGAAGCACTTCCGTATTCCGCTCGTGTGGTCGCGCGTGGCCGGCGTGGTGCTGGGCGCCTTCATGATGGTCGGGCCGGCCTGCATCGGGCTCGTCGCGTCGCCGTACACGGCCATCGCGCTGTTCTGCGTGGGCGGCTTTGCGCACCAGATGATTTCGGCGCTCGTCAACACGCTCTCCGCGGACGTGTTCGACCCCGACGAAGTGGCCACCGCGAGCGGCTTCGGCGGCATGGCGGCGTGGACCGGCGGACTGGGCTTTTCGCTGGTGGTGGGGGCGCTGGCCGATCGCGTCGGGTTCGGTCCGCTGTTCGCCTGCCTTGGCGCGTTCGACCTGATCGGGGCCGTGCTGCTGATCTTGCTGATTCGCGGTCAGACGCGACAGGAACGTGCGCTATCCGCGGCGTGAGTCGCATTCGCATCCCAATCGAGGAAATTTGATGACGTCGTTACTGCATCCGCCTGTCTTCGAACTTGCGCAACGAGAAGGCAATACGCTGCGTCTCGTGAGCGAGATGGGACCGGTGATCGAGATTTTCGTGCTGGAAGAGGACATTGTCCGCGTGCGGGTGCTGCCTGACGGCACCGTGCGCAGTCCGCGCACGTGGTCGATCGCGCCCGGTGCGGACGACGTGCCGCTCGAAGGTCGCGAACGGCTGGATCTCTCAGGCTTCGCATTGCCGCGCTTCTCGCTGCGCGAGCAAGCAGAGCGGATCGTCGTGGAGACTTCGCAGGTGAGGCTCGAGGTGGCGCTGCAAGGCGGCTATTGTGCGTGGTCGTTGCGCCGCGAAAACACGTGGCAGCCCGTGATGCAGGATCGCGCGACCCAGGCCTACAACTTCGGTTGGTGGGATGACCGCGCGTATCACTACCTGAGCCGCGAAAAAGGCGAGATGTATCTGGGCCTCGGCGAACGCGCGGGCGAGCTGGACCGCGCCGGGCAGCGCTACACGATGGTGAACGTGGATGCGATGGGCTACAGCGCACGCACGACGGATCCGCTCTACAAGCACATTCCGTTCTATCTCACATGGCGGCGCGAAGCGTCGCTCGGCTTCGGCCTTTTCTACGACACGCTCGCGGACTGCACCTTCGACATGGGCCGCGAGCTCGACAACTATCACGGCCACTACCGCTACTTCGTGGCCGAGCATGGCGACCTCGACTATTACTTCATCGCTTCGCCGGATACGCCGCTTGCCGCGGTGAGCCGCTTCACGTGGCTCACAGGGCGCCCGGCGTTGATGCCGAAATGGGGCCTCGGTTACTCGGGCTCCACCATGACCTACACCGATGCGCCGGATGCACAGCGGCGCATGGGCGAGTTCATTGAACGCTGCAGCGAGCACGACATTCTCTGCGATTCGTTTCATCTTTCGTCGGGCTACACGTCGATTGGCGCGAAGCGCTACGTGTTCAACTGGAACCACGAAAAATTCCCCGACGTGGAAAGCTTCGTGCGCGGCTACCTGGAACATGGCGTGAAGCTGTGCGCGAACATCAAGCCGTGCCTGCTGCAGGATCACCCCGAATTCGGTCTGGCTCACGCCGAAGGTTTGCTGATCCGCTCTGCCGACGGCAAACCGGCGTGGGTCCAGTTCTGGGACGAAGTGGGCGCGTATCTGGACTTCACGAATCCGGCCACCATCGCGTGGTGGCGCGAACACGTCACGGACGCCCTGCTGCGATACGGCATCGCCGCCACATGGAACGACAACAACGAGTTCGAGATCTGGTCGCCGGATGCCATCGCGCATGGCTTCGGTGCGCCGTTCCCGGCACGCGAAGCCAAGGTGCTGCAAACCATGCTGATGATGCGCGCCTCGCGCGACGCGCAGCGCGCGTGGGCCCCGCGACAGCGTCCGTTCCTCGTCTCGCGGTCGGGCGGCGTCGGCATGCATCGCTATGTGCAGACCTGGTCGGGTGACAACTACACGTCGTGGGAAACGCTACGCTACAACCTGAAGATGGGGCTGGGCCTCGCGATGTCGGGCGTCTCGAACATCGGTCACGACATTGGCGGTTTCTCGGGCCCCGCGCCCGACCCCGAACTGTTCGTGCGCTGGGTACAGTTCGGTATCCTGATGCCGCGCTTCTCGATTCACTCGTGGAACGACGACGGCACCGTCAACGAACCGTGGATGTATCCCGAGACCACCGCGCACGTGGCCGCGCTCATCAAACTGCGCTATCGCTTCATTCCTTACCTGTACCAGTTGCTCTGGAACTCGACGCAGCATTACGAGCCGGTACTGCGGCCCGTGTTCGCCGAATTCCCGAACGACGCACGCTGCCCAACGGACAGCGACGACATGATGGTCGGCCGCGCGCTGCTGTTCGCTCCGGTGGTGGTGCCGGGGCAAATCGCGCGCACGGTGTGGCTGCCCGAAGGCGCGCGCTGGGTGTCGTACTGGAGCGGCGAAACCTTCGACGGTGGCCAGCACGTCACCCTGCCTGCGCCGTGGGATCAGCCCGTCGTGCTCGTACGCGAAGGCAGCGTGGTGCCGCTCAACGTGGCCGAACAGCATTTCGCGAGGCCGGCGGAACGACGTGCGTTCATCGTGGTGCCACAGGAAGGCACGGGCGTCACGACAGCCGAATGCATCGAGGACGACGGCGAAAGCGAAGCCTGGCGAGACGGCACGGTCGGCTTCTGGCAAGTGCGTGCAGAAGGCGACGACGAAACGCTCGCGCTCTCCGTTGCATGGACCGGCCGCATGGAGCGGCCAACTCAGCTCCTCGGGCCCGTCGAGGTCTGGCTGCCCGCGTCGGAATCGAGGCGCATCGTCGCGAAAACCGGAGCGCTCGTTTCGCAGCACGCCGAAGGAGGCTGGAAGCGGGTGATGATCGAAACGATCGAAGCGGCCGCATGACATGACACGGGCCGGCTGCTCGCGCCTGCCCTGAACGCGCGCCTCAAAGGTTGACGTCGCTTTGCCGCGGCCCCTACAATCCGGCCCATCGCCGAACAGGAAACCTCATCTTGGACAGTAGCTGTAGTCGACCCACAGCCCGCTCCGCCCGCTGATCCGCAAGCTCCGCGTCAGATTCTCTTCTGCCGCCGTCTTGCCTGCCGGGCAGGACGGTGTGCGTCGCCGTTATTCCTTTCCAGTCGCTGTTGCACGCTCGCCGTGCGACGTCCCACGCGTGGGCTCATCGCGCGTGCCGGGCGTTCGCTCGTGAGCGCGTGGTTTCCGGTCGGCCTTCGCATGCGTGTCATGCATGCCGTTCAACATGCGATAACGACCACAAGAAAACGATGACTCTCGAATTTGCCCTGCGGCTCGCCACCGCTTTCGCCTGTGGCGTCGCCATCGGCCTCGAACGCCAGATGCGCCAACGTACCGCCGGCCTGCGAACCATCACGCTCGTCGCCAGTGGCGCCTGCCTCTTCGTCACGCTCGGCGTGCTCACCGGAAACGGTGTGGCAGGCGTCACGCAGATCGCGGCTTATGTCGTGTCGGGCGTTGGCTTTCTGGGCGGCGGCGTCATCATGCGCGACAAAGGATCCATCCAGGGGATCAATACGGCGGCCACACTGTGGTGCTCCGCGGCCGTCGGCGTGTTGTGCGGATCGGGCCATTACCTGCCGGCATTTGCAGGCACGGGCGTCGTGCTGCTCACCAACACCGTGCTGCGAGACGTGAGCCGCATGATCAATGCGACGCCCGTTTCCGCTGCGGACCTCGTGCAGCTCTACGCGCTCACCATCGTGTGCCGCGAAGAAGACGAGATTCATATTCGCGCGGCGATTTCGAACTCGATGTACGCAGCGCCGCTATCGTTTCAGAGCTTGACGAGCGAGGACGTGGCGGACCAGCCCGGACGTATTCGCGTGACCGCGACGTTGAAGCTGCATCCGAAGGACCAGTCGAAGCTGGAACTCATGGCGAGCCGCCTCAGCATGGAGAAAAGCGTGTCGAGCGTCAGCTGGACGGCGGCGGAAGCGGAGCCGGCCCCGGAATAAGACGATTCAACTTCGTCGCGTTGAACCTACGGTGTCCGAATGACTGCAGTCGATGCCACGACTGCTTTCAATTCCCTCACAGCCCATCGTGCCGGCCCGGCAAGGAATTTCAGATAATGTTAAATCGGGTCGCAACGTGTGGACGCGTTCTGTGCGTTCGTCTAAGCTCCCTTTCACCGTGAATTCTTCACGTCAACATGGAGCAATAACATGGAACACGGCATCATCGCCTGGCTCATCATCGGCGCAATCGCAGGCTGGCTGGCCGGACTTCTGGTCAAGGGCGGCGGCTTCGGACTGATCGTCGATATCATCGTCGGCATTGTCGGCGCGTTCATCGGCGGATGGCTCGCGCGCGTTCTCGGCATCTCGATCGGCGGCGGATGGATCAGCTCGATCATTACCGCGCTTATCGGCGCCGTCATCCTGCTGTTCGTCATCCGGCTCTTCCGACGAGGCTAGAACCGGTTGGCGAGAGGCCGGGCGCTGCAAGGCGCCCGGCCTTTTCTTTTTTGGGCCTGTTTTCAGGCTCTGCGCGCCTCGGCAGCCGGCACCGCACCGAAGCCATCGGGCAGCATCGAGCCACTTCCCGCCAGCCGCAGATGCCATGCAAACGCCTGATTCAACTGGTGCGGCGTCTGCCCTCCTCCCCGCAACGCTTCCCTGTAGTAATCGAGCAGCAGATCGCGGTAGAGCGGATGCGCGCAGTTGCGGATAATCTGCTGCGCCCGCTCGCGCGGTGCGAGCCCACGCAGGTCGGCCAGACCTTGCTCCGTCACGATAATGTCGACGTCGTGTTCGTTGTGATCGCAGTGCGGCACCATCGGCACGATGCTCGAGATGCGGCCGCCCTTCGCCACCGACTTCGTCGCGAAGATCGCGCACGAAGCATTGCGCGCGAAATCACCAGAACCGCCAATGCCGTTCATCATGTGCGTGCCGCCCACGTGCGTGGAGTTCACGTTGCCGTAGATGTCGCATTCGAGCGCAGTGTTGAGCGCGATAAGCCCAAGCCGGCGAATCACCTCGGGATGGTTGCTGACTTCTTGCGGACGCAGCACGAGCCGGTCGCGATAGCGATCGAGTTCGCCGAACACCTGCTTCTGACGCGCGGCCGACAGCGTGATGGACGCGCCGGACGCGAACGTGACCTTGCCTTCGTCGAGCAGATCGAAGGTGGAGTCCTGAAGCACTTCTGAATAGATCGTGAGGGCTTCGAACGGCGACGAGACGAAGCCGGATAGCACAGCGTTGGCAATCGTCCCGATGCCCGCCTGCAACGGCGGCAACGCGGAAGGCATGCGTCCGCGTGAAACCTCGTGTTGCAGGAACTCGATGAGATGGCCCGCGATTTGCGCGGTTTCTTCGTCCGCCGGCAATACGGTGGACGAGCTGTCGGGCGTGTCGGTCAGGACGATGGCCGCGATCTTGCTGGGCGGGATCTCGATTGCGGTCTGCCCCACGCGATCCTGAGGACGCACGATGGGAAGCGGATCGCGATGCGGCCGGCGCCCCGGAATCCAGATGTCGTGCAGCCCTTCCAATGCGAGCGGCTGCGCGAGATTGATTTCGACAATAACGCGCTCCGCGAGAATGGCGAAGCTCGCCGAATTGCCCACAGAGGTGGTCGGCACGATGCCGCCGGTTTCCGTAATCGCCGCTGCTTCGATGATTGCGAGGTCGAGCTTGCCGAGCTGGTTGGCACGCAGCATCTCCACCGTTTCGGAAAGATGCTGGTCGACGAACATCACTTCGCCGCGGTTGATGGCCTGGCGCAGCGTCGCGTCCACCTGAAACGGCAAGCGACGCGCGAGCACACCCGCCTCGGTCAGCATGCGATCGACATCGTGGCCAAGCGAAGCGCCGGTCATCAGCGTAATACGCAGCGGCTCGTTCGCTTCACGTGCGCGCCTCGCAAGCGCAATCGGAACGGCCTTCGCATCGCCGGCGCGTGTGAAGCCGCTCGCGCCTACGCGCATGCCGTCGTTCACGAGTTGGGCAGCCTCTTCGGCCGATGTGATTTTTTCGCGCAGCGCGGCGCAGCGGATGCGATCGTCGTACATGAATCTTGTCTCCAGTGTCACCCGGTCTTGCCGTCACCGCTTGCTGCGGTTTCTGATGCGGCGTCCGAGCTCTTTCGATGTGGCCGGGAACGCAGACCGGACCCTGTTCTTGAAGGAACGGCCAGGCCGTGGCGTGGTGTCATCTGGCGTCATGCGTGTGCTCGCGCCGCGGCCCGTCTTGCACCATGCAATGCAACCTTGCAGTCGCGCCATGGGCGTCGTGTTGCGTGCTTAGCTACCGAAGTAGATGTTGCAGAAGCTGACGGGACCAACGCACTCGTCCGTTTTCGAACGCTGCTTCACGGACTCCCGCCCTGCGGCCGATGCGGCGCCTTCCTGGTGCGAGCCAGCGACCTCGGCGACCTGTTGGGTCTTCTCGGGAGCGTTGTTGTTCGAGGATTGCGCTTGCGCGACGCCGGCGAGCGTAGAACAAACGATGGTGCAAGTTACAGCGGCGATATTCAGCAATTTCATTGTGTTTCTCCAGTTCGTACGGTTACTGCGTGGCAGTGCGAACACTATAGGACTGGGTCTGTCTGAGATTAAGAAGGCGGCCTGGAAGGCATATTTCCAGGCGGCGGCAAGATTCGATGCCGGCATGCTCATCGGGCCGCTGCGATGGACCATGCGGAACGCGGCGAACGCATACGAAGCGTGCCGAGCGGCGCGTCGCGATCGAGCAGCGCTGTGCGGATGAAGTGCAGGCAACTCAGCATGCGCTGCAGGTCGTGCCGCCGGTCGCGATCGTGGCGAAGACGATCGAGTACGTCCTGCGCCACCCACGTGGCGGCTCGAACGGCAAGCAATGCGCGCACGAGGCGGCGTTTATCGGGTCGCGCGAAGAGACGCGCGATCTCGCCTCTCAGGTCGTCGATGCTCGCGTTCCAACGCGAGTTCATCTGGTTCACATACGCCGCCGCCGCGCATTCTTTGCGCAGATCGATGATGGCATGGCCGACCTCGAGCGTGACGAGCATCCATCGCAGTGCATCGCGATGCCTTCGCGAGCGTCGCGTGAGCAACATGCGCAACTGAAACATCAAGTCGTGCGTGCCGGACTGGAAGCGTCGATTGAGCCCAGGCAGCACACCGTGGCATGCGAATACGCCCTGCCTTCTCAGATCTCCACACATGCGGTCGATCAGCCAGCCCATGTCTGGAGGAAACACGACGGCGAATCCAACCGAGGCGGCGAGCATGGACGCCACGATCGCCATGCCGTTGTTGATGAGCGGCATTGGAGCGTAGGCGATGACGTTGTCGGGCCCCGCGAGCAGACAAAAGAACACGGAGAAGCCGACGCCGTAGCCTGCAATGCCCCGACGGGTCATCAGGAACGCACCTGCAGCGAGCACCGGTGTGAGCGCAGCGCATAGGAGCGGAAAGCCGTCGATGGCGGGATACACGAAACTGGTGAATACGTATCCCGCTGCCGTGGCGAACAAGGCCCCCACGGCCATCTGAAATGCGAGGCGCGTCGCATTCGGCGCCGACGACGTGAGCGCGCAAGTGAGCGCCGCGCCCGTGAGGGCGAGACTGCCGCTGGGCCAGTCGGTCTCGATCCAGAACCATCCCACCATGGCCATGACCAGCGCTGTCCGCAGGAACATGAACGCGACGACATAGCCATTCGTCTTGTTCATGTAGGGGGCAATGCCCGGCTCGCGGCTTACGTTGTCTTCGATAGCGAGCGATGCATAGGTGTTCGCATAAAGCATGAACTCGCTGACAAAGCGGTAGAGCAATTCACCCGATGTATCGAAATCAGGCAACAGCGAAGGTGCGCGCGCCTCGACGGCATGGCGTGTCGACCGCATGCGTTTCGGCAAAGACGCCTGGAACGTCCCGAGTGCCGCAGACACGCGGCTGGCATGCGCGCCATCGCTTTCGCCGTCACGCGGCGGCGCCGACAACAGGCTCGCAAGCTCATGAAAATACGGTTCAACGCTCTCGATCACTTCCCCGCGCCAGTGCAGACGTTTCAGCAGCTGGCGCAACGCATGCAATCGCGCGCACAGGTCCATGAATTCGCTGTTCAACCGCGCGAGATGCTGGCTTCGCATACGAATCGATGGATCCTCGAAGGCAGCGAACACTCGCGTGGCTTCGAAACCTACGATCGCATCGACGAGATCGGCAAAACGACGCTCGAAGGTACCGCGAGGCAGCCGGGTTGAAAGCACGCTTGAGGCGAGCGCGGTAAAATTCGCGTACCGCACATGTAGCGTCCGCAGTAGCACCGTGCTGGTCTGCATTGGTACGATCAATGCACTGACTGCACTCGAGCACACGATGCCAACTGCTACTTCCGCTGCACGTCCGAGCGCCGCAAGATAAAGTGCATTTGGCTGCATCACGAGCGGAGTGCCGATCAGCGCCGCGGTGTATCCCGCAAGCACGAAGCCGTACCAACGAAAATGTCGATTCCGGACTGCTGCTGCCGTACAGGCAGCAACCCAGACAGTCAAGCCAAATACATACCATTCCGGCTGCTGTACGAATACGGCGCCCAACACGAGCGCCGCGATCGTGCCGACCGCAGTGCCCACGATCCGATAGAAGCTCTTCGCGAGCACCATGCCCGAAAGCGGCTGCATCAGCACGAACACGGTCGTCATCGCGATGCGAGGCTGCGGCAGGTCGAGCAGCATCGCAATGCCCATTGCTCCGAGCACGGCCACTACCGTCTTGAAAAGATGCAGCCAGATAAGGCCTTCGCCCGCTCCCCACTCACGGGCCGCGCGCTTGATGGCTTGCAGCATTGCTGCGCTGCGCCGATGCAGAGGCGACGTGCGCGAGATCGCCTGCTGCCGGTTCATGAAATGCACGACATTCCGCTCCGGCTGTTCCAGGAAATGAAGCCGGCAACGGCAAATACATACCGGCTGGACGGCGCCGATTGTAGGAGTGCCCCGCGCACGAATTAACGGGACATGCAGAGAACGTCCGTTATGGAATGCACAACAATGCCGTCGTGTGTCAGGCGGACAATATCGCTTCTTTATTGATCAAGAAGGGTTGATGGATACGTTACAGAATATGCGGGTGTTCGTCCGCGTCGTTGAAGCCGGCAGCTTTACCGCCGCCGCGCAATCCCTGAACTCGACCACCGGTGCAATGTCGCGTGCAGTGTCCGAACTCGAGGCGCACCTGCGTGCACGGCTACTCAATCGTTCGACAAGAAGACTCGCATTGACGACGGCAGGCGAACGCTATCTGGAGCGCTGCCTGCACATTCTTGCAGACGTCGGTAAGGCTGAAGAGGAAGCAAGTTGCGCACATGAACGTCCCAGCGGCGCATTGCGCATGCACAGCTATGCCAGCATTGGTCAGCACTACGTGTTACCGGCGATCTCGCGCTACCGTGCACAGCATCCTGAAGTGACCGTCGAGCTCACGCTCTCGCAACGCATGCCGGATCTGTTCGAAGGCAGTGCAGACGTCGCAATTGTCACCGCTGCATCCCTGCCCAACTCGGATCTCGTCTCGCATGAACTGGGCTCTACGTGCAGCGTGCTTTGCGCATCGCCCGCCTATATACGCTCGAGAGGTGTGCCGCAGTCGCCGGCCGATCTCGCCCGCCACGAGTGTTTGATTCTGAAAACGCCCGCATTCCCCGCACACGAATGGGTGCTCGATGGGCCCGAAGGCAGTGAGCGAATGGAAGTCGACGGACCGGTCCAGGTGAATATTGCGGAGTGCCTCGTGGTGGCGATTCGGGAAGGCATGGGAATCGGCATGTTGCCCGTTTATGCGGCAATCAACGGGTTGCGCGACGGCACGCTCATGCGAGTGCTGCCCGAGCATACATTGCAAAAGATGAACATCTACGCGCTCTATCCGTCGCGCAAATTCGTCGATGCAAAAACAAAGACGTGGGTTGAATTTCTCCGGACACATCTGCCCAAGGTCCTCGCGCGCGATAAGGCGCTGCTCGACGAGCTCTCCCAGGCGCAATTGGACGAAACAGTCGTTCCGATGCCCGCCTCGACGACGTCCGCGCCTGCACCGGCTTTGGCAATAAAGGAGTGAAGTATCGTGCAGCGAAGCGGTCATGCAGCGCAATGCATGAGCTGCAATGCACGGCGCTTCACTTCACCTTCCACTGAAATGTGCTCATCTTGCATTGAGCGCTACAGGACGGCGGAGCGCCTGACCTGCCGCCTGCGCGGCAGGGCCAACAGAAGTTCAGTGAAGTCGGCCGTCGGAGAAGAGTGCTCGATGCGGCGTCGTCGGGTTCCTGAAGGAAGCTGCGGGCGGTATGCCGGACAAAGAGCTGCTCAGTGAGCACGGGTTCGGTAACGCTTCGTTTTATACGTTCGGCGGGAGTTCGGCGGGCTGGATGTGTTGGAGGGGCGCGCCAGAAGACCTGGGGGCAGGAGAACGCGCGGCCGAAGAATCTGGTGGCCGACACGATAGTACATGTGGATGCGCTGCAAGTGATGGGAAGGGAAGCCTGAGCCCGCGAGCCAAACGCCAAAGCAACGAGGGCGACTCCGGAGTGAGCGGCCCCCGGGAAACAGTGCCATGATGTAAGCGAGTTTTCGGCGGACTTTTCGATGGGAAAGGAGCCGTGCAATGAAACGCAAACGCTTCAGTGTCGAGCAGATTGTGGCGGTGTTGAAGCAGGCCGAAGCGGGCATGCCAGTGGCCGAGCTGATTCGTCACGTGGGTATCTCGGAGCAGACCTTCTATCGCTGGAAGAAGGTGTACGCCGGACTGCAGACGGACCAGGTGCGCCAGTTGAAGCAGCTTCAGGACGAGAACGCCCAGTTGAAGAAGGTGGTTGCCGGGTTGACGCTGGACAAGGCGATGCTGACCGACGTTCTGAAAAAAAGTGGTGAAGCCCTCCCGAGGCGCAGCATCGTGGACTATCTGAAGTCAACGTCCGCAGTTGCGGAGCGCCGGGCCTGCCGCCTGGTGGCGTTGTCGCGCTCGGTGTATCAATATCGAAGTCATCGCGACGCGCAGACGGCACTGCGTCAGCGCATGTGCGAAATCGCGGCGACCCGTGTGCGATATGGTTACCGCAAGATTCGTGTGCTGTTGCAACGGGAGGGTTATCAGGTCAGCAAAAACCGGCTGTATCGCTTGTATCGGGAAGAAGGCCTGTCGCTATGGTACAGGCCGAACCGCAAACGACGGGCACAAATGAGTCGCCCCGCCCGCGCCAGGGCCACAGCGGCGAACCACGCGTGGAGTCTGGACTTCGTTGCGGACCAGCTGGCAGGCGGTCAGCGATTTCGTGCGCTGACCATCGTCGATGTCTTCACGCGCGAAGCGCTGGCAATCGACGTTGGTCAGCGGCTGGGAGCGTCGGACGTCGTGCGGGTGCTGGAGCAACTGCGCATCAGGCGTGGAACACCGCGCACGCTGTTGTGTGATAACGGCTCGGAATTTACCAGTCAGGTGATGGACCTGTGGGCTTACCATCACAAGGTCGAGATTGCCTTCAGCCGGCCCGGCAAGCCAACGGATAACGCGTTCGTGGAGTCCTTCAACGGCACGCTTCGCGATGAATGTCTGAACGCACACTGGTTCACGTCACTGACGGATGCCAAAGAGCAGATTGAGCAATGGCGGGTGGAGTACAACGAGAGTCGGCCTCACAGGGCCCTCGGCGAAGTGTCACCTGCCGAATATGTCCGTCAGCTGGGCCTGCAGGCCCAGCTGACGGACCAACAGAACGCCGAAGACTAACATTGCCTTTGGCACTGAAAGCCGGGGCCGCTCACATCGAAAAGTCCGCCGAAAACTCGCTTACATCATGGCACTGTTTCCCGGGGGCCGCTCAGAGCGTCCCACCTGCCGTTTTCACCAGCAGTGTCTGGAGCGGAACATCGGCCAACACTAAACGCTCATGGCGCATTTCAGGAACTGGCTTAAGTGTGGACTTTGCTGGAAGCTGTCGTGGCGAATGCCGGAGGTTTTGGGGCTGCCAGGGGGATTGATCGAGGCGTGGTTCAGGAGGGAAGCGCGCGCCCAAAGCAGAAGACCCCGCCATATGGGTGGCGGGGTCTTTGCGGGGTAAGGAGCCTGACGATTACCTACTTTCACACGGGCAATCCGCACTATCATCGGCGTGGAGTCGTTTCACGGTCCTGTTC
>NZ_RJZE01000109.1 GCF_003986935.1 Paraburkholderia kururiensis JCM 10599 = LMG 19447
TTATGCGGTGTTGCCGGTTATGCGCAGTTGGTCACCAGCCCGTCGGACATGTCGAGCATTGGGCATGATGGCGCTGCGCATAACGGGCTAGTGCTTGACCGGTCTCAGCATCTCAATCAAAGCATCGGGGGGACGAAAATGTCCTCTCCTAAGGTTCGGAATTCCGGCAGCCGCGAGCGCCTCCAGTTTCTCTGTCGGGTCTGCGCGGAGATAGATTTCCGTGCTCTGAACCTTGGCGTGACCGAGCCACAGTGCAACCCTGCGGACATCGTGCGTCGCCTGCAAGGTATGCATCGCGCAGGAATGGCGCAGTACGTGTGGCGAGACGCGTTTCTTCGCGAGCGATGGCTGTAGCACCGCCGCAGCTTTCGCATGTTTGGCCAGAATGTATTCAAAGCCAGCGCGTGTCATCGCGCTGCCGCGTGCATTCAGAAACACTTCTGGGTCGCCCGCTGACGCTCGCACAGCAAGCCATGCACGTATCGCCGTTGCGGTTTGCTTCCATAGCGGGAGTATACGTTCACGCCTCCCTTTGCCGTAGATGTGAATCGCGGCCTGCGTCGAAAGCTCCAGTTGGTCGATCCGCAACTGAACCAGCTCTGAAACTCGAAGACCCGCCGCGAAGGCGAGATGCAACATGGCACGATCGCGAATACCCATTGAAGTCGTCAAATCCGGGCTATCCAGAATCGATTGCATTTCTGGCATAGTCAGGTAGTCGACGAGCGCTTCGTCGGCTCTCTTCTGGGGGATTGCATGAATTCGC
>NZ_RJZE01000110.1 GCF_003986935.1 Paraburkholderia kururiensis JCM 10599 = LMG 19447
CGAGCCGCTCCTGAAGGGCATTCCCTTCAAGGACGGCACTCCGGTGATTGAAAGCACACCGGCTCCTCAAGCGCTGGCCGCCTGATCATGCCGCCTGACCCGCGTACACCACTCTTGACGATTGCTCGTAACGGGGACGCCGGCTACCTGCGCTGCATCCGCGAGCATTTGAGCCGCAGCGTCGCGTTCGGCCGTACCGCTGGCCTGTGTCACTTGCGCGTTCACCACCAGGCCATGCCGGTTATCCGTAAGCAGATGCCCGATGTAGCAAAGCAGCGCACCAGTGCGCTGGCTCTTGCGAAACAGCTTCGCCTGGCTGTCCGTGCTCGATTGGTGCGTCTCGTTGCTACGCTTCTCACCGTGCCAGTTCTCGCGCTCACGCGCACCGCCATCAGGCGGCGTATCGTCATCCGATTTGTTCTTGCGCACGAAGCTCTTGTGCCCGGCCCACGCCTGAATCAGCGTGCCGTCCACGCTGAAATGCTCGCCCGACAGATAACCGCGCGCGTGCGCCGCCTCAACCGTCTCGTTGAACAGTTCAACGATGACGTCGTGCTCGAGCAGCCGGTCACGGTTCTTGCTAAGGATTCGCTGATCAATTGACTGCTGCTACACGATGCGTGCATGCTGAAAGCAACGGGAACATAACTCTACGGACATGAGCCAACGCAGCTTTGCGAGCGCCGAGTACGCGATGAAGAAGAAGCAAACACGGCGCGAGAAGTTTCTTGGCGAGATGGAGCGCATCGTGCCGTGGCCT
>NZ_RJZE01000111.1 GCF_003986935.1 Paraburkholderia kururiensis JCM 10599 = LMG 19447
CGATTCTGTTGAAAAACTCGCTTTTTGGCCTGGATGTTTTGGTGGCTCGAGATCGCAGTTCTCTAGCGCGGCAGTTGCGATAGAGACTTCGGGAGAGAAACGGTCGCCCCGATGCCCCTCAAGCGATCGTTTTCGCCGCGTTCTGACTCATTGGCGTCAACCACTTCGCCATTCGCCGCAGGTTCTGCGCTGTTGCGGCCAACAGGAATTCGTCGTGCGCACCGCTGGGTCCGCGCAATCGCAATCGATCAAGCTTCAAGATTCGCTTCAAGTGCGCGAACAGCATTTCCACCTTCTTACGCTGTCGACGCGAATGCCGATATGCGGCGGTGTCGCCTATGGACCTCGCCACATCGCGCGATTCTTCATGCACGCTGCGCGCGATTTTGCGCATCGGCGTGTTTGGGCAGCACAACTGCTTCATTGCGCACGACGCACAGTCCGGTTGACTTGATCGATAGATGATCGTGTTGGCCTTTGTAATGTGTGAGCGCGGATTTTTGAACTGTCGCCGATCACTTCGCAGAGCGTGGCCTTGAGGACATCGATACTCGTTGGCTTGCTCGTTCCATTGGAATTCGCTGTTCGGAATGGTTCCATCGTTGCGAGCGTATCGTTCCCACACTGGAACATGTGGCTCGATGGCCTTCTCCTTTACCATCCAGCCAAGCATCGCTCCCGTTCCATATGCGGTATCGCCCACCAGACGCTTTGGCTTGAGCGCGAAGCGCTGTTCGACCCGATTCACCATCGTCTTC
>NZ_RJZE01000112.1 GCF_003986935.1 Paraburkholderia kururiensis JCM 10599 = LMG 19447
GGTGCCGCTTCATGAGACCACCGCTCTCGCGTTAAGTGCCTATCTTGCGAGGCGCTCGCGGATCGGAGACTCCGATTCGACCTTCTTCATTTCTGCGGATGGGCATCGCCTCTGCTACGACACAGTTATGTCCGTGTTTCTAAAGCTTGTCCGATCAATCGGACTACGCGACGGTCCCGGCAAACCAGGGCCACGGATTCACGACTTGCGCCATACGTTTGCCGTGCGATCACTGGAACAGTGTAGTGGGGATCAACGATCTGTAGCGCGACATGTGCTTGCTCTCAGCACGTACCTAGGCCACGCCCACGTGGCGGATACCTACTGGTATCTACAGGCTACGCCGATCTTGACGACACAGATTGCCGCTGCTGGCGAAGCTCTGTTCTCGGGAGACCAGCCATGACCAAGCTCGCACATCATCTCGGATGCTTTCTACGCGAGCATTTGCCGCATGAGCGCGGCGCCAGCGCAAACACCTGCGATACGTATGCATACGCCTTCCAGTTGTTGATCTGTTTTGCGGCAAAGCGTATGCACACTCAACCGTCTCTACTTGAGATTGATCAGGTTGACGCTCCACTGATTCTCGCATTCCTGGACCATCTTGAGAATGTACGACGATGCTCGCCACGGACCCGGAACGCACGTCTCGCAGCAATAAAATCGTTCTTCCGCTACCTCGAATATCATGATGTTTCGTGTCTCGACCAAGCACGGCGAATTCA
>NZ_RJZE01000113.1 GCF_003986935.1 Paraburkholderia kururiensis JCM 10599 = LMG 19447
GCAGGGAGGCTCGTTTACGAGCCAACTGCACCGAAATGAGCGCCGATTCGATTCGTTATCCGGAAAGTTCGACGTCATCTCACCTGAAACGTCGGCGGTTGGCCCATTAATCAGCATTTCCCTAGCAGGCTGTTGAAATACACCTCACCGATGCGCAGCATTCCTTTCCAATTAGCCGGCGCATCGGTTTGGTTCGTGTCGATTTGATACAGGGCTTCCTCAATTCAGGCGGAGCCAATGTCATCTCCTCGCCGGTTTGCGCTTCTAAACCGCTCTGTCTGCGAGCGTACGCATGCGCGTGAGGTTGTAGGCCGCCTGAGTCAGGAGGAACAACTGCTCAACCCGTTCGCGGCCACGATACATCGCCTGACGAATCCGGCCGACCGTTTTGCCCCACCCGAAGACCTGTTCGATGCATTTGCGTTTGCGCTGGCTGATGGCATAGCCAGCCCAGCGTGTCGTTCGACCGTCAATCGCCGAGCCACCCACGCGGCCGTCGTTTTGCGCCACGTGCGGCGTCACACGGTTGGCACGGCAACTCGCCACGAAGCCTGCCGTGTCGTAATTTTTGTCGGCGCCAACCGTAACGGGGGAGCTATCGTTGAAAGTGGTGTACGCGGCGTAGGGAAGAGGCAGGAGAAGGCGGTGGCGATTGAAGGAGAATGTTGCTTCTCACGGTAACACTTCCACAATCGAACTCCACCACCATGGCGAAACAT
>NZ_RJZE01000114.1 GCF_003986935.1 Paraburkholderia kururiensis JCM 10599 = LMG 19447
TGAATGCCGGGCTATGCGACCGGCGGCTTCTTTTTGTCATCTTTGGGGTCCTCTTGCTGGTCCTATGACCAGCTCAGGTCCCGGCCGTTCCACTTGCCGACCTGTCCGAATTTCTGGCCCCACCTCTGCCCGACCAGAATGATCGCCGCTGTCGCGATGGCATACGATAACCACGTTCCTTGGCCTGCCGAGGCGAACACCAACGGCACGATGATCAGTGGCGTCACAGACGGCGAAATATTGGCCACCGACTGTGCAAGCGTCTCCGGGAAAGACAGGCACCTTGCATGCAAATGGTCGTGGGCATTCTCGATGCGGTTGGGCATTTTGCTCCTCGGTCAGACAATAAAATCTAGGGATTCAGCGACTGGTTACAGCAGCGTGTGGCCGCGACCTCCTGGCAACGCGCCGCACTCAGACGGAGGACACCAGTGAGTCGTTGGGCAGAACGACGACCCAACGTTTGGTGTCCCCAATCTCAACCGCCAGGCACAAGCTCGGTCGTCAACGTCATCGCGCTGATAAGCGCATCGACCTGTTCCTTGGTCGTACCCGGAGTCACAATGAGGTGGCTTACGTCCTGACTGGCCAGTTGCCATTTCGCCCGCACCTCGTCTCGCACTGGCGGAAAGACCACTGTCAACGCCGCGGCGTTGCGCCACGCATCCACGCCGCGTTCGGTGAGCGTTGCGACAGCGTACG
>NZ_RJZE01000115.1 GCF_003986935.1 Paraburkholderia kururiensis JCM 10599 = LMG 19447
GTGATCCGCTTCTACTGGGGCTACAGTGCGGCTTCGGGTACCGAACGGAACTGGCGTATTCCCCTTCGCAATCCACGCGGCGTCGATGCGTGGGCTCCCGAATGCACCAGCGATGGCTTCACCGGAAAGGGGCCGTGGTACTGGGGAGGCGGTCCCTTCCAGAACGGCACCAACAACCTGCAGCAGGTATGGAGCGAGGCGGGCTTCAAACGTCATGTGCTCGGATTCGACATGGAGGCGTTGAACACGGAAGCCGATCGCCAGCTGCAGGATGCGCCCCCGCGCTCCTACTACGCGCACGCGGCCCAGCGACTGGCCGACCTGATCGACCGGATTCGCGTCGAGTGCCCGCGCGACACGGTGACGGTGATGTCGCATAGCCAGGGCACCATGATCGCGATGGCGGCCACCGCCATATGCAAGACCCGCGCGCCCGATGCGCTGTTCGTGATGAATTCGCCGTATTCGCTCGATGACAAGGTTACGGATGCACTGGCCTGCGGACCAGAGCGCCCCACTCCCGAAGCACGGGTCAATACCTTCCGGAACATCGCCAACCGCATCAAGGGCGATAAGCGCGTCTTCACCGAGGCGCAATTGCGGCAGTTGCAGTGCGGCGCGTCCGAGGACATGGACTTCTGGCGACCGGATAACAGGCGTGAATCCGGCGTGGACGAACGCGACAATCA
>NZ_RJZE01000116.1 GCF_003986935.1 Paraburkholderia kururiensis JCM 10599 = LMG 19447
TAGAGAATGAAAGGGACTTCCCCGTCCCGAGGCTGCGGCGGAAGCCGCGAATCGGCATCAATGTGCCAGGATGAAGTTGCGAACATTCATCGACACCAGCGAGAGGGGAAGTCCATGCCTATTGTCACTATCGGGATCGATCTTGCCAAGAATGTCTTTGCCGTTCACGGTGTGGACGAAACCGGCAAAGCGATACTGATCAAGCCACGTGTGCCGCGCGATCAGCTGGCGACGTTGATCGCACAGTTGCCTGCGTGCCTCATTGGCATGGAAGCGTGCTCCGGGGCGCATCACTGGGCCCGCATGTTCCAGGGGCACGGCCACACGGTCAAGCTCATGGCGCCCAGTCTCGTCGCGCCTTATCGCATGTCGGGCAAGCGCGGCAAGAACGACGCGGCCGATGCTGCTGCGATCTGCGAAGCGGTGACGCGACCGAACATGCGTTTCGTGCCGCTGAAGGACGAGCATCAGCAGGCGACGCTTTGCCTGCATCGGACACGACAGGGTTTCGTCGAAGAGAGGACTGCGACCTACAACCGGTTGCGAGGCCTGCTCTCGGAATTCGGTGTAGTGCTGCCACAGAGCCCGGAGAAGTTGCGCAGGTACATCACGGAACATCTGGACACATTGCCAGGCTGGGCGAAGCGTAGCATCAGCGATCTGCTCGAGCATGCTGGCCATA
>NZ_RJZE01000117.1 GCF_003986935.1 Paraburkholderia kururiensis JCM 10599 = LMG 19447
ATGACCGGTTGTAGAACCGCAGTCCTTCACCTTCTCACACGCACCAGCGCGGCATTGCAGCATGTATCGACAGCGAACCTCGATTGAGCTTGTGCTCAACGGGGAAGCCCTTGTAGGTGTTAGGCACATTTGTTAAGGGTTGCAAAGTGGACAAGCATAAGTACCGAGAAGACGACGAAGTGCAGACCCGCCAGGGTTTCGGGCAATCGCTCGAAGTCTCTGGCCAGGCGGCGGAAGCGGTTGAGCCAGCCGAAGCTGCGCTCGACCACCCAGCGGCGCGGCAACAGCACGAAGCCCTTTTTCGCCTCCGGCAGCTTGATGACCTGAAGCTCAATGCCTTCGTCGAGACCCGCCTGCGCAGGCTCTTCGCCGGTATAGCCCTGATCCGCAAACGCCACCTTGACGGTTTGGCCCGTGGCTTGCTGAACCTGCCGCGCCAATTCTCCAACCTGCGCGCGCTCCTGCTCGTTGGCTGGTGTCACATGCACCGCGAGCAGTTGCCCCAACGGGTCGACCGCTATGTGAACCTTGCTGCCTTTCTTGCGCTTGTACCCGTCATAGCCTGCGCGCGGGCCGCTCTCGCACGTCGATTGCAACGTGCGACCATCGAGAATGACCGCACTGGGTTGGCCCCGGCGGTCCTGCGCAACCCGGATCACCGAACGCAGATCG
>NZ_RJZE01000118.1 GCF_003986935.1 Paraburkholderia kururiensis JCM 10599 = LMG 19447
ACACGACCACTTCCTTGAGTGGTGTGGCGGCAGCTTCGATCCCGCTGCCTTCGATCTCGTGCTCGCGAATCAGCGGCTCTCAGAGGTCAAGTTCTGATCGTCAAGACGGCCTCGGTTTGACGCTTACGAAGCGCCAACATTCGGGCCATGTCAATCCAATGTGACGTTTGCCACGGATAACCTGCGAGGCAGTGTTGAATTTGCAATCGACACGCCGTATCGCCCCTGAGCTTTTGCACTGCTGCGAGGCACGCGGACTGCCATTATGGTGCGGTCCGCGCCGCGACCATAATGCGTGCTGCCTCGGGCTCATGTGCTGCAACTTAGCGACAATTTGGCTCACCTCGTAATGGCCGTGACAATTGAAGTCGATAACGTCATGCGGGTGTTGCAACTTGTGATGGTCTTCGCTGCCTGATGCCGGCTAGCCGCAGCGCAGGTCCGGCGTGCAGTGATGTCGCGCCAGTGATACTCGGTTTCCCGGTTACGTGGTGGACTTGACGTTATGACATCGTCATCGCTAGGGAAACACTGATTTATCCAGCTCGGCGGTCATCGCTGACGTAGCCGAGAACGTTGTAGAAGGCAGTTCACGGAACGGACCCTCGATGATGAAGCGGCAGATGAGCTTTGCGGAAGCGGAAA
>NZ_RJZE01000012.1 GCF_003986935.1 Paraburkholderia kururiensis JCM 10599 = LMG 19447
GATGATCCTGCGCAAGCTGCGGCTTTTTTACGCCCTGATTCTCGTCGCTTTGCTTGGCTTCGAAACTGCTACGCAGTCGGCAGCGTGAACTCATTTGCCGAGCAAAATGAATTGTTCAGGGCCGACTAAGTATGATGGAAAGAATGTCAGACTTTACGGCAACATTTATTCGGAAAAACCAAATTTCAAGAAAGCGGCGGATATGCTATTCGATAATCGCGCGCGTGAAAAACTAGAATGGTACAAAGTAGAGAGGCAGAAATTTTTCGACAAACGATACAATAAGGAGACACATGGAAAACGATCAATTCATCGAAATATTAAGGTCCACACTTCAAGACGTTCAAACGAACCAAAAAGCTACAATCGCTTTACAACAACAAGTCAGCGCATTGCAGCAAGACTGGCAGCAACTTCAAAAACAGATGCTGAACATGCAAGTCGACCAAGAAACCCAATCACTCAAAACCAAAATTCTCAACAATCGAGTGGTGAATTACTTGGAAAACAAACCGCATCAATAAGCGCGCTCATCGAGCAAAATGCCAAGAACTCAAGTGAGTTGCGAGCGAACGGCGAGAAGAACTCAGCCAATCAACCATCTACAAGCGCAGCACCATCAGGATCGAGCGATAATTCATCCATGAAGGTTGCTTTGGGTAGTAGATTGACTGAGCTTTTGGCGACACTCGCCAATGAGCTTGATCCCGCCAAACAAGCCGAACTACGAGGTCAGATCAACGAAGTGAGACGTCAGATCGCCGATCTTGAATTTCAAGAATTTCGAGCGAAATCCACAGTTGGGAGTCATCCTTTTCGATGGAGCCACGATGATCAAAAATATTCTCATTGACAATTAACGAAATTTATTGTTTTATTAATTGTCAACGGTAATTTAATCATGCATGTTTTCACTGAGTATTTTGTCCCCCTTCTTGTAGCACTTTTTTTGGCGTTTCTTTTGGATCGGGTAATTGACTGGCTTGATCGCCGAGATCATTCAGATGATTGCTAGAAAGATCGTCGGAAGTAGACTCTCCTTTTTTGCCTTCATCAACTACCGGCTTTTATTTCTTAATTTTCGTTGAGTTCAACAATGCGCTAGACGCGACAAAATTTGCTCCAATACTAGCAACTATTAAGAAAAAATTCTTCAAAAAATCGGCAAGCTCTGCTTTTGGGTGCGTCTCACTTATATACATATAGAGCGAACTGAACAAACCGCAAAATATCAGAGATACCCCCCAACGCAGTGTAGTTGCGTCACTTTTTTTATTTGAAATCCTCCACAAACCAAGAGCCAGAACTGCGAAACAAAGAAATATCAACAATGCAGTCATTATCTCGCGCTCGTTAGTTGTCGAATGAAACCCAATACATGCGCCAACTTTGTTGCGAATCCGTAGTACATGTTCGCCCTGTTATGCATCTCGATGAACACTCCCTCAAGAAAAATTTCCTCTGAATCCGAATAAATTGGAACTTTCCACATAGGACCGCCGCTCATACCCTTCGGGCTAATCGGTACGTTTTGATGTGCCCCCCGATTACTAATCCCATCTTGAAGCTGAATTACGACATGATCTTCGGGGCTTTTTTTGAAATTTTTAAAATTAACCTCCCCGCCCGCATCCGGAATATCAGCAAATGCGTACACATACAAGTGCAGTACATTTTTTTTACTCACAACGCTTTTATTTCGACTTGCCGGATATCCAGTCAAAATTCGTTGCGAATTCTGCGCGCCTGACCGTGAATCCACAAACATAGATGCGTCGACAACATTAATTCCATGCTTCAAACTAAAATCTGACGGAATTTCAATAATAGCCATGTCCAAATGATCTTGACCGTTTTTGTCAAGAGCAGTTGAAATGATATTTTCTGGTATATGAATGACTGATGATGAGCCTCGAGTTAGCAAACGATTTTTCGAGCTATCAAAATCTTTAAGCGCATGTGCGGCAGAAATCAAATATTCGCGACCATTGACTCTGATGAAAAAACCGCTGGCAAATAAATTAATTTCTTGTGCACCACCCGATTCGTACATTAATGGGTATGTGAACGATTGTGCCCGGGCAAGAGCCGGTGCAATTTTCTCAAACGCCATCTCATTCTGTCCGTCATCTATCATCTGATCGCTTCCTCAATTCTCATGCCCGAGTGTCCAATCATCATCGCACATTGTTCAGATGGTAACTAGGGTTGGCTGGACGAATTTGGGGACAGGTGGTACAGTTTGTCCACCAAAACTTTGACGCTGCGACACAGCAAAAGTCGAGCCGAACTCTTTGATTTATAAGGAAATTTGCTTGGTGTAGCGCAAACAGGGCACAAGTCCCTGATTCGCCACCAAATGCAAAAAGCCCTGTAAGTCCCTGGACTTGCAGGGCTTTTTCTATTCCCGGCTGGCGAAGCGACTTCAAAACTCGACTTCACGGGTTATTCGCCACCAATGCCGACCCCGCGCCTGGCCTCCCGGCTGCATCGCAGCCGCTATGGCGTCTTTCACTTCCGCTTCATCCTTCCCCCTGCTTTCGCCGCTATCTGCAACCGGCGCGAAATCTGGCACTCATTGCGGACACGCGACCCTGACAAAGCTAAACTTCTTGCCTACGTGCTGAATGCAAAAGTGAGTGCCCTGCTGATGAGCAAGCCCGATCCCGAACTGGTTAGGAAACTGCTGAACACCCCGGCAAGCGAGATCAAGAAGAACGCCCTTGACTTCACGCTCCACGGCGTGAAAGTCGGCGGCGTGCAAATCGAACGGATCGAACTCGATAACTCCACGCCCGAAGCGTTGGAACGGGATCAGGCTGCATTGAACGCGTTCATCGCAACGCACTCACCTACTCCCATTGCAGTCATCGACCCGGAAGAGGTCGCACGCCAAGCCGCCGAAGCCGCAAATCTTCGCCCGACATACTTGGCGTCGAAATCCCCTGAACTGGCCGAATGCGTCAGGCAGTATCTGACCGCCCACGTTGGACTTTCGCCCGCGAGCAGGAAAGACTACACAAACTGCCTGAACCGCTTTGCGGCTTGGGCCAGCGAAGTAACGCCGATCCAGATGCTGGACCGCAACGACCTGCGGCAATACTTTGAATACCTGTCCTGGCTGCCGACGAACTACGAAAAGCGCAAAGCCAAGGACTTCGGCGGAATGGATGCAAAGGAGTTCGTCAGGCGCGCGATGGATAGCGGCATTCGCCCCAGGGACGCCATCAGTGCTACGACGCAGAAGGTTCAGCAGGTAACGTTGAACGGCTTCTTTCAGTGGCTGATTGATACCGGGATTTACAAAGGCGACAACCCGGCCCGCGCCCTCGTCAAACTGACCAAACAGCAGCGCGAAAAGGAAGCGGCAGGCAGCGGCTATGAGCAGTTCACGCCGGAAGAGCTCGGGAAGATTTTCGATCCGGCCAACTTCCTGCCATTCGCCACGCGCCCAGAGGATTACTACTGCACCCAGTTGGGGCTATACACCGGGGCTCGGCTGGAAGAACTCTGCCAGTTGAGAGTTGACGATATTTTCAAGGAAGGCGGATTTACCTTCCTTCGCATTCGCCCCGATCATACGGGCGATGACGCGACTGAAACCCGCGTTAAGAACACCAACAGTGTGCGGAATATCCCACTCGCTAAGGCCGTGCTTGCGACATCTTTCTTGGAATGGGTTGAAGCGAGAAAATCAGTAGGGAAAATACGCCTTTTTGATCTGAACCGGGATCATATCGGCAAACATTCAAAGAACATATCCCGCAGGTTCGGCGAATATCTTACGTCGATTGGCATTAAGACGAGCCGTAGAAAATCGTTCCACTCATTCCGAAGCAATGCCATTGATAAAATGCAAAAGGAACGCGTTAGCCAGAAAGCATCCGAGCAGTTTGCTGGACATGCTCCGTCCAGCATTCAACGGCAGCGATATTCGAGGGAACCGCTTAGCAACGTGGCGTTGGCAGAACAAACGCTTGAAGTATTGGTTTTTCCTGCCGTGGACACAGCAAAGCTACGCAACCCGGCAATCCTGCAACTTGCGTAATCAGATAGTTGTTAAAGAAAACAACCCAACCTGACAGGCCTCACAATGGACAAAATCAGCTTTCTAGTTCAGGGATCGGCCAACGAACCATACGAAGTTACGTTTGAGCGGGAAAATAACCAGATAGCAGCTTTTTGCACCTGTCCGGCTGGGGCAAACGGAACATACTGCAAACACAGACTTTTCATCCTTGACGGCGTCATTTCTGGCATAGTCAGCGACAACGCCGATCAGGCCGTTACCGTTGCATCATGGCTTCGCGGATCGAACCTAGCAGCAGATATAGAAAATCTAAGTGAGGCCGAGCGCGTGCTCGAACAAGCGAAAAGCAACGTGAACAAAGCGAAGAAAAATTTGGCCGCAGCAATGATGAGGCGGAAATATAATGCTAATTGAAAATCAAAAGAGGAAGCGCATTCCATTCAAATCCATCAACTTCTCCGATACCCGGGGTGGCGTCAGTGGATTTGCAGAGAACTGGTTTTTCTGGGTTCATACGTCCTTCAAGAATGCACTAGACGTTGGGCATAATGAATATATTGATAAAGCCAAAACGCTAGCACTGCGCGACAAAAAGTCTTTCGAGCTTTTTGGCCTATCTCACGATGCATTAAAGCGAGAAATCGGAAATAAATACTCCGATGACAAGAGACACAAACAAATCATGCGTTATGCGATACGATACCTTGAAGAAACCGAGGGATCCCCACCACTTTACGCATTTCGAGAAACAGATGGCTTTGAAAGCCGTTCGGGAGAATGGTATATTCAGATTGATCAAGCTAGCGCAGACACAGAAGAGAAAGAAGGCAACGTTGGATTTAAGCTATATGGGCGCGACATAGATCCGCAACCGGGATCTAAAAAGTGGATTGAAAAACGTTGGCTAACCACGTCACAAAAGGATTTTGTTTTACTATTGCGAAGCGGCCGTAGCGCGGTTGTTGATCTAGAAAATTTTGAGTAATGTTGAAATGGGGAAAATGAAACATGACTATTTGCCATTTTTGACATGAACAGCGAGAAACGCGACGTCACTTGCGCAAACATTCAAATCATAGCGCATTATAAAGGCAGTGTTTTTTCGTGTCCGGCAATATTCCTCCCGCTCCTAAAAGCGCCGTCGAGGCCATGCAACTCACCTATGATTTTGTAGAGTGCGATGCTGGTCAACCAAGATTAGAAGAATTTTTGAACGTGGACTGACTGAGAAAAATGGCATTTGACGCGAATGCATAGCCCGCAGAGGATTGCCGTCATCGGGGCAATCCTCGCACTCGCGGCCAGCGAGAACCAATGCCAGCGATCTACGCACCGGCATTCATAAGCGCCTTTATGGCTGCATCTGGTTCAGCGCCGCAGGCACGGCACCAATCCAGATAGAGCAGCACATCCATGTAGCGCTCTCCGCGCTCAATCTTCGATAGATACGTTTGATGGACGCCCAAACGCTCAGCTAGCTGGATTTGGGTGAAGCCCGCACCTTGGCGCAATGCTTTCAGGTGGCTTTGGAGCGCTTGGTAACGGGGATGATGGATGGAGGGAAGCATCCGGCAATGCTCCCCGCAAGATCAAAATAAGCCACTATGGCTTACGCCATAATGGCTTATTTTGCGATACCATTCGGAACGGCAGGGCGAAGTCGCGCCCGCCGCAGACCGGGGCCAGCCCGGTAGCCCTTTGACCGATACGGCGTGAAAAACATGGCTAAACCTCTATACGACGTTGAACAAATCGACAGTCAGACAATGAAGTTCGCAGTTCGCCCGCTGCCTGCCTTCGGACTGTTCCGGAAAATCGTTATTTTCCTGCTCGTAATCGCCCTGTTCATCACCTGCGTGGCGATGAACCCCACGTTTGGCATTATCGTTACCGCTCTCACGGCCCTTTTTCTGCTCTGGGCTATGTTCGGGGCGTCGTGGAACCGCGGACGGCGCTTCACGCAGTTCACAGTCAGCCCGGCCGGTATCACGTTCATAGAAAACGGAGCGACAGCACAAACCCTGGCGCGAGTAGACATCGAACGTATGTATATCACTGCGCCCAAGGCCGGAGAAACCATGATCCACTCGGGATACGGAGCAGGCGGAGGCTACACGGGTATCAGCACCAGTCCGGGCATCAACGCGACGTTGGCTGATAGGTCGTGGCAAGTTATTGTGCAAGTGCGAGGCCAACAGCATTGGCTCGGCGGTGGATTGACCGAACCTATGGCTCGTTCTCTGTCGATGCAGGTTCAACGGGCGTTGAACTCTACTCGTCAATGATCCACTAGGAAGAAGGGAAAGACGAAAGAGGAAGAGAAATAACTCTCTTTCCCTTGTAAACACCAGATTTTCCGTCCCAAATCTGGGACTGCCCGTCCCGGTGTCAGCGCAGATTTGCCGCGCAATCCGGGACGTTTTTCCCCAACTTGCGACACCCGCCGGAACGGCGGGCCGCTTCTCCCCCGGATGCCGCTGCTGCGGCATCCCGCCCCCGCAGGGGGCTTGCTTCCGCCCTTACTCCGATCTTGATGCCTTGTCAAAAAACCGCGTTATTTGACCTTCGGCGGCCAAACTGCGACCGTACAAGTCGTCATCAGCCGGAGACCTACCATGTCCCACACGCTCCAAACCCTCGCAGCAGAAAGAGCCGAAGCCCCGAGCGCAACGGTTTTCGACCTGAACGCTCATGTGAGAAGACTTCCGGCTAAGCCCAAGGCAGCAGGGCAGGAAAACCCGTTCGTCGCAGGGATGACGATCAAGACGAAAAAACGCCGCAGCACGCTCGAAGGCAAGACCCTCACCGACGAAGACGGCCAGGAACACGACGCGGAAACGAACGTAGTCGAGTTCCTCGACACCGCGCCGTTCATCAAAGTTTTCAGCGAAAACCTTTCACCGTTTCTCGCTCTCTCCCTCGGCGGCATGAAACTCCTGTTCGTGGTCATTTCCGAACTCGCTAAATCGCCTGGTAAAGACGAAATCTACCTGAACGAGAACAGCGCAATCGACCCGGCAACCGGCGCCGAAATCCTCAGCCGCAGTGCTTTTTATCGCGCTGTCTCCGATCTCGTAAAACATGGGTTCATCGCCGGACAGAAAAACCGACCACACATGTATTTCGTAAATCCAAACCTGATTTTCAATGGTGATCGCGTCAAGTTCGCTAACTCATACATCCAGAAACACTCGCAACTTTCGGAACAAGATAAGCCGAAGGTTCTGAAAAACACCGCGAAGGTAGTGCAGCAACGGGTCGCCTGATTGTTCGCATGGGCTGGCGGCAGCCACGGCTACCACCAGCCCACCGCGCAGCGTATCGGGCACTGCACAGGCGTCAAGGCCGAGCCGCTGCGCGGTCGCTCCGCGAGCCTTGACCCCTGCTCCGTTTTCCTCTGGCTAATCTGCTGTCGAGGTTGAACCCGTGCAGCAAAGCCAGCACACGCCACCAGCCGCCATTACGGCGGCGCTGTGCGGCGCGTCTGGCTCTCGCATCACTACGCATTCTCTTGCCCCTTCGCTGCCGACGCGCGCTTTTGCAAAAGCGCATGCCCGAACCGTTCCCACCGGGCCAGCCTCTCGGCATCGCTGTTTGCCAATGCTTCGGTAATCGCTCCGGCCAAAGCCGCAGGCGTCGGGTTCGTTCCGGTATGCCGACAGGCAATCAGCACCAATCCGCCGAGTTCGATTTTCTGCCGCGTGTCGGCCTTGCGCGCGGCATCTTTCGCCCGCTTCGCTTCCGCTTGCTCTTTCAGCATTGCCAGCGCCTGCGCCCGTGCAAGTTTTGAAGTCAGTTTCTCGATGCGATCATGCAGTTCACTGGACATATAACGCTCCGCTGAAAATCCATTACCTAACTTGCGCTTTCTGGAAAAACTGTCAAGTTAATAAGGGGCGACGCGAGCGAAAGCGAGCCGCCGAACCGGGGCGAAGCCTCCGGTTTTCTCTGCAAGAGCGCACTTATGCATTGCCCGGAGGGCAATGCGCGCGGTCAGGGGCAAGCCCCCGACACCCGAACATCGAAAACCCAATCATGGCGCTCTACCACGTGCACGTTAAAACGTTTGGTCGTGGCAAAGGCGATAGCGCCGTGGCAGCGTGCGCGTATCGGCTCGGCGTTTCATTGCGGGATGACCGCACCGGTCGGACGCATGACTACACGAAACGCCGGGGCGTATATGCCTGCTTTTCGTGCGCGCCGGACGATGCGCCCACGTGGGCGCACGATCCCGGCGCGTGCTGGCAAAACGCCGAAACGGCAGAGAAACGCCGGGACGCTTGCGTAGCGCGCGAGTTCGAGTTTTCGCTACCGCGCGAACTGACGCCGGAGCAAAACGAAGCACTGGCGCGAGACGTGGCGCAGCGTCTGGTAGAGCGTTTCGGCTTTGCCGCGTGCGTCGGCCTGCACGATTTTCACACGCAACCGCACGCGCATATCCTCGCCACCACGCGCGTAATCAATGCCAACGGCTTCGGGCTGAAAACCCGCGAACTCGACAACCGGGCCAGCGGAACCGTGGACGAGGTGCGCGCGATGATCGGCGCGCGCATCAACCACGCACTAGCGGCAGCCGGGCACAGCGTTCGCGTCGATCATCGCTCGCACGCAGACCAACACGCCGACGCAATCGCAAACGGCGACCTTGCCCGAGCCATCGAACTGGCCGGAAAGGTGCCGACTGTTCACGAAGGCAAAGGGCCACGGGCGCGGCGTCGCCTCGGCCGAAATCAGCAGGTGCGAACGCGCAACGCCGATCACGCGCAAAGGCTCGTAACAGCTCTGGAAGCCGATACGCCCCTTTCCCCTACCCCAATCCCACCATGCCAAGTTTCAACCGCTCTACGGCCCGCTGATCCATTCCCATCCGACTGCAACGGAGATCCCTCCATGCAACCCATGAAAACAGTTCAAGACGTCGAATACGTCGAAGCCAGCGCGGGCGAGGTCTACGCGCCGAATAGCAAACTCATCCCCTGCACCAGTCGGTTTGTGTCTGTGGCGGCGTATGAGTGGGCGCTACGACATTGCGAGAAACCTACCTATGTAGATATGTCCGAGCCGGTGCGGGTAGTGCTGACGTTCCATGATCGCTCGACCCTGACCGATCACGGCAACCGAATGGGTGCGAGCGGCGGCACGCCGCGCGAACAGGCGGAGCGCATGTGCGCGCTTGCCGTCGCCAAAAACTGGACGGGCATCGAGTTCAACGGAAGCCCGGACTTCCTGCGCGTAGCCTTCGCGCAAGCGCTACGGCTCAATCTGCCCGTTCACGTGCAGAACGACGAGCAGCGCGCGCTATTGGCAGAAATGGAAGCCATGCGGAATACGCCGAAACCGCTCACACGCTCGGCCCTTGCTGCCAAACTCGATACCCGCGCAGGGCAATCGGTTCCATCTCCGCGCCTTCGCTCCCGGCGACTTCCAGCGCCGTAACGGGGTTTTGTCGTTTCTGGGCGTCGGCCAATGCTAGGCCCTAGGCCGCGCAATCGCGGGCGTGGTAAACTTTCAGACATTAGTTTGGTGGCGAATACCTCACGGAACTTCACCAACGAACTCGATTTTTGCTCTTTGTATCTGGTTGATTTTTCAGGGAAAACGTCCGAGTTTTGCGTTTCCCTGATTCGCCACCAAATCAGCGCAGAGGCCCGTGTTCTCAGGAACACGGGCCTTTTGCCTTGTGCGCGCGGTGAGCCACCTGGTGAGCCATCCGCCCGATGCACAAGCTGCCCCACCTGTTCAAATCGCGCCACGGCGTGTTTTACCTCCGACTCGCCCGCGGCGGCCAGGAGGTCAAGCGGTCGCTGCGCACCAAAGACTTCCGGCAGGCTAGACTGTTGGCGCTCGCGTTCAATCTCGAACTCGCCATGAAGACGCCGGACGACAAGCCGAAGGCCGCAGACTTCAACCTCGACGCCGAATCGCTCAAACGGCTCGACGTGATCTTTCCGGACGGCACCCAAGTTCGCGACATCAACACCGACGACGACGTGCGCCGCGCCAAAGATCTGTTCGGCGACCGCTTCGCGGCCGCCGTCCCGGCCCCGCCCTCGTTCGACTTGCCCGCCTTCTCGCCGTCCGTCGCGGCGGCGATCGCCGCCCAGAAAGCCGCGCAGGAAACGAAGCGCAAGGCCAAGCCGTTCGCCGACGTCGCGAAGCTCTACAAGAAGGAAAAGGCTCTCGACAACACGGCGCGCACGATCGCGGCCAAAGAGCGGGCGTTCGCGGACTTCGAGAAGCGAATCGGCTCGCGGCCGATCGACGCCTACTTGATCGACGACGCCGTTGCCTACAAGAACGCTTTGATCGACGAAGGCGGCAGCGCGAGCCGGATCAACGCAAAGCTGTCGTTTCTGCGCGACCTGTTCGCCTACGCCCTGGCGAACGGCCTGCGGGCTGAGGCGAACCCGTTCGAAAGCGTCAAAGTCTCCTCCAAGTCGAAGCTCGAACAGCAAAAGCGCTCCTACAAACCGTTCAGCGCGGACGACATCGCGACGATCTTCGACCCGACGGCCTATCCCGCGCGCATGGACAAGCCGGCTTACCGCTGGCTTCCCTTCCTCGCGCTCTACTCCGGCGCGCGGCTAGAAGAGCTCGCGAGCCTTCGGCTTGACCAGCTGCAACGCGAAGGCGACGTTTGGTTCTTCGACATCCAGAAGGCGAAGAACGCGAACTCGCAGCGGCGCATCCCCCTGCATCGCGTCGTAGTCGAGTCGGGTTTCCTCGCCTACGCGGAGGGTCTTCGCGAGCGTGGCGCGACGCAGCTCTTCCCGGAATTGAAGCCGGGCGCGAACGGCTACGGGAAGAACGTCACGCGGCGCTTCGCGGACTATCTCGACGAGCGCAAGATAACGGACGACCGCAAGGTGTTTCACTCGTTCCGGCACACGTTCATCGGGCGCATGACGGAATTGAACGTTCACCCCGCGATGCTCATGGCGCTCGTCGGGCATTACGACCAAGCGAAAGTCGATTTCAGCTCGCCGCACTTCGCGAACTACCAGCACGCGAAGCCTTTGGCGGAACTCAAATCGACACTTGATCGCTTCGACGTTAAGCTAGCGCTTCCATTTTGACGCTTCCGCCAGACTTGCCAGAACTGGCTCCACGCCGCTGAGAAACGACCAAGGAAAATGCTTAGCCGTCTTGTCCGCGTGCTGCTTGCCCTGACGGCGATCGCACCTTTGTCGATCTCGCTTGCTTTTCAGTTTGCGCGATCAAAAAATTATCTCTGGGCCGGGGGCGCGTTCGCCCTATGCCTGTGTCTTGGATTGTTGGCTCGATTGATCATCAGCCTCGCGTCTTCTCGCCTGGAGCCTCTGTCGGCCAAAATTCTAAAAGCGAAAAGCGCAGACAAGGAGGTCATCGGATTTTTTGTCGCCTACGCCCTCCCGATGATTTTTCGCGGCCAACCGGCTTCACCAGATTTGACCGCATGGCTTTTCGCGGCCGGCATGCTCTTGTTTGTGCTGTGGGGCACGCAGAGCACGCAGGTGAACCCGGTTTTAGGCGTGCTGGGTTTTCACTTTTATGAGGTGGAAACCGATGGAGGCATCACGTATCTTATGATCACGAGACGCCGTATCAATAACGTTTTGACCATTAAGAAAATCGTCCAGCTCAGCGAGTTTGGCATCTTGGAAGCGGGCGATTCAGCACAAGGAAAAGAAAAATGAACCTGTTCGCGCTGTCCCGAGGGGAAGAGCAGCCTCCGATCCTGCGCATACCGCTCACCGCTGAGCTAAGAAGAGAAGTCGCCAGGGCATTTGTTGATCAGTTGGCGGCGTTCGAGAGCGGCGTCGAGCACGTCTTGCCATTTGACGGTCGATACATGCCGGAAGACGACGAAGCGATCGTCATCAATCAGTTCCAAGACGTCGACGGCATCATCGACGCGATCGAGCGGCCGATGCGAGTCGAGTTGTTCGATTCGCGCCAGCATTCGCTTGAAAACGTCAAGGCGCTGTTTTTGGGCCATCGCCGCAATGGGCACCAGGCGGCGTTGATCCAGAGCTTCGAGCGACGTCGCCTGATCTCTAAGAAGACGCTTTCGATGCTGTTCTCCGGCGACACTTTCCAGCGCATTCAAGAAGACGGCTTGACGCTCGACAGCCATCTGCTGGCCGTGCTCGAAAACGGCGCGATAACGTTCAAGAGCTTCCATTTTCTGCGGCGCGTGTTCGACCTGAGCGAACACTACCGCGAGGCCACCAACGAAGAAGTGGAAGCGTTCGTCGCGCACGACAATATTATGGTGGAGGACGCTGAGGCCTTCGTCGCGGCGGCCGGCCCACTCGTCCGAAAGAAAATATCTTTCATTTCGCAATCAGGCATTCTTGACTCCCACACTGGCCGCCAAATCGCCAACGCCGCGCGACAATTCAATCTGCAAGTCCGAATCGACGGAGACGAACGAATCGTTTTGCCGAACGACAAAGCGGAACTCCGAAAGCTGCTGAAATTTCTCGACGAAGATTATTACGAATCGGCGCTGTCCAAAAGCCACTTCGTGTCAAACTCGAAGCGCCCTGCCGACTGACATCGCTTTTCCGCGCGTTTTTAAGGGAGAGATCGATCCGGGCTCTCCCTTTTGTTTCGATTCGAAGTTCTCATCCACCCCACACATCAACGCACTGGAGAAAACGGCCACATTTCGCGGAAAGCTTCCGTTTTATCAGACGATTAGGCAAAATGGGCGTCGTTTATAACCTGCGTAAAAACCCATGAGCGCGTTTATTCGGGAAGGCGACACGACCGACCACGGCGGCAAGGTTCTCAGCTGCTCGCCCGAACATAAAGTCGACGGCATTCCAATCGCGCGGCTCGGCGACATGGTCTCGTGCCCGAAATGCGGCGGCGTCTACCCGATCGTCCAGATTCTGCCTCGTGGCATGAGCATGGGCGGCAAACACCCCGCGTTTGAGGGCGACAAGACGGCTTGCGGCGCCACGTTGATCGCGTCGCAATCCAGCGCCACGGCGCAGCCCACCAGCGGGCCGGGCGGGCACGCTGGCCCGATCGCCAACCATCAGACGGCAGGCGACACCTCTGGCCCTTACCGCGGCCGGTTCCAGGTCCTGGACGAAACGACCGGCAAGCCAATCGCGAACCATCCATACACGCTGCACACGGCCGACGGGCAAAAGCTCTCCGGCCAGACCGACGCGAGCGGCTACACGCAGTGGCACGAAGCCGACTCGCCCGCGTCGCTGCGGTTCTCGTCGGAGTCGACGCAGTCGACGGGCTTTGAGGACGACGCGTGAGCGGCCCCGGCTACGGGACGGGCTCGGGGTCTGGCGGCTTGACCGGCGGCGGCCAAACGACGCCGGTCAAACTGCGGCCGGCGTTCCCCGACCCGGCCGACAAGAAGGTCATCTGCAAAGCCATCTGCGTCTGCAACCGCGAGCCTGACACCGGGGCCGCCGGGCAAAGCCTCAGGCAGCAATGCGTGTCGAGGAACCTGCGCGACGTCGACCGCTCGATCGGCTGGCAGAGCCCCTACAAATCGGAAGTGAACTACGACATGTCGCGATGGCCGCCCGCGCCGATCATGCGCTCCGCGTCGCCGACCGAGGCGCACCCTTACTTGCCAGGCTGGATCGCCAAATATTGGCCGGGCGGCCAGGACGCCTACCCCTCCGGCAGCAACGCCGTGCGGCGCCCGGACGTCGTCATCGTCAAGGACGGCTCGCTCCCGCCGACCCAGGACAACATCAAGGGCGTGGTCGAGATCAAGTTCCCGCCGCAAACCAAAGACCCTGAGCAGGAGGACGACTACGCGCGGATCGCCGGCTCCCCCAACAAAGTCGCGACCATGGGGCCGGGCGACTGCGACTGCTCGGACGACGACGGAGGCGAGAGTCCCGTCCGCGCCCTCTCCGAGGCGCTGTCGGGGCTCGGGCGCTCGCTGCGCCAGATGATGGGCCAAGGCCCCGCGTCGCCGCCGGGCTTCGGCGGATTGCCGATGCCGCCCGCGCCCATTCCCGTTCCATAATTCAGGTTCGCCGGCATCGACACGACAATGGACAAGAATTTTCTCGACTGGGCCAAGGCCAACCAAGGAAAGGCCTTGGTGCAAAACGCGCTGTTGGAGCCGCGCTACGCGCACGACGGCATTGGCGCGGCGGTTGTCGTCCGCGCCTCGCTTTATTTCCAGCGCGCGTTCGACGCCGTCGTCCGCGAGGCGATCGTCGATTGCTTCGAAGACTATTGCGCGTCGCCAGGCTGCAAGCTGACGTTTCTGTGGAACAACGGGAAGGCCGCGCAAGCGTTCGCCAAGGCCAAGCCCATGCGAGCGATCGCCGCGAGCCTCGGTCCGGAGGATCGCTTCGACTTCTGCTACGTCGGCGGAGAGCGCGCGTCGGACGCGAGCCTGTTCAAGTTCGAGGTCACGGGCCTGCGCCAATGGCAGGAGAAGATGGGCACGCGGGGGCTCAACTCGATGGCGTTCTCGTGGCCTGTCGTCGCCGTCCAGGAGAACCCGGACGCCTTCGCGAAGCTGTTCTTCGACGCGGCGCGTCGATTGAGCGCCGTTCACGGCCAAGCCGGATGCGCTGTCAACCTCTCGCCAACCGAGGCCGAGCCGAACGAGCCGACGGAATACTGGATTTCTCAAATCATGCCGGGCATGGACGTCGGCCGGCCCGAGTTCAACTCCGTTCGAGACCTGAAAGGAAAGATCAAGACCGTCAACTGGCTCACCGCGCTTGGCAAGCCGATGCTCGCCGAGGTCGGCGGCGTCGCGGCGCTGCGGGCCGAGCTCCCGCCGAGCTGGTATTCGCTCGGCGATTATGGCGCGGGAATTGTCATTCGCGCGGGCGTTCTGCCCGAGTCCGGCATTTCCGACAGCGAGGAGAAACCGCCCGTCCCGCCGCCCGCCTACGTGGTCCTCGACCACGCCCTTCGCGCGGTTCGCGCGGAGGACATGGACATCCTCCAACGCGGCACCGTCAACGCGGGCGCCCCCGTCTACAACACCCGCCAGTCGACGGCCGCTTGGCTGCGACGCTTCGAAACCGATGAAAACGGGCTCCTGGCCGCGAAAGCCGCCCTGCTTGACACGCCTCCCCTCTCGCCGGCCAACGCGCTGTCGAACCCGCCCTGACGGGGACTCCGCGCCGCGTCGCTTGCCGGGTCAAGAGCGAGCGTCTGTGTTCGGCGCAGCGCACCCTTGACGCGCGGCCACCACGGAGAATGCCGAATGGTTGCGGGCGACGCCTCTGCGCCCGCAATCATGGAAAGCCGCTTTTGACCCCGAGAATCGCGTCCCCGTCAAAGCTTTGAGCGCCGCGTCTTGGCTGACGCCGGGGGCAGCGATTCAGACAAAACCCGGTGTTCAAGCTCCGCGCGCAGCCTTTCCACCTGTTCGCGCAAATCGTCGCGCTCGCGAGCGGTCGTCGCGAACTCCGACAGCGCCCTTCACACGCACTCGCCGGCAAGAATGGCCAAAGGCAGAAGGCCGCGCGCCTTCGCCAGCCCCCCTCGAACACCGCGTTCGACTCCGCACTCGTCCGCCAAAGCGCCGGACGGCGTTTTGCCTTGACGGACGGCTGTTGCATCAGTCGAAGGCCGAGGCAGAAGCCAGGCCCAATCACACCTACACCGCCTTCGCGCGCGGACCCAACCGCTGAACCAGCACGTCGCCTTCAGCGCCCACCACGTCGCACGCCCCTCCCGCTTCACCATTTGCCACGGGCGCAGCCATCACGCAATTGCGGCCATAGTCCTTCGCCGCATAGAGCGCGGCATCGGCGCGCGCCATCGCATCCGCAAAGGTATCGCCGTCGCCGAACTCCGCAACGCCTGCGCTGAACGTGCACTTCGCGCGGCCGTCCTGCTGTGGCATCAGCACCGCAATCGATGCCCTCAACTGATCGGCAAGCTTCGCTGCTTCCGCCTTGCTGGCGTCAGCGAAGAGCACGCCGAATTCTTCGCCGCCCAGTCGCCCGAAGAGATCGGTACGGCGAATGCCCTTCGAGATCGCTGCGGCAAAACACGCCAGAGTTCTGTCGCCGGCCGCGTGGCCGTAGCGGTCGTTGATCGTCTTGAAGTTGTCGATATCGAGGATCGCAATGGAAAGCCGCTTGCCCGACGCGCGCGTTGCGTCCAGCAACGTCTTGCCCCGGGCCAGGAACGCGCGGCGCACGAGTGTACCGGTGAGCTCGTCGATGGTGGCCATACGCTCCATGCGCTCGGCCATTCTGTCGTGCGCGAGCATCACCATGCCGATCGAGAGGCACGGCAGCGTGAGGATGCCCATGCCGAGAAACGCGGTATTGAGCGGCGTGGCTTCAAGAAACGTGGTCTGGTGCGCGAAGCCGAAGCCATAGGCAAGACCTCGTCCGACATGAATTACCGCACCTGCCAGGGCAGAGACCGCCACGAAGAGATAGCTGTACCTCGGCCGGCCGGGCGGGCGGAACCGGTAGGCCATCCAGCCCACCGCAATACGCACGTAGCCCAGAAACGCAGAGAGCAACGACACGCGGGCGTCGAGATCGACCGCGGCAAACGTCCAGTAGACGAAGCCCGACACCACTGCGCCCGCGAGCAGATACTCAGGGAAAAACGATGGTCGAAGAAAGAAGAACTGACGGAAGCCCTGCACAACGAGCAGCGCCGCAAAAACGAGCATCACACCCACAGTGGCCGTGACGATGGCGGGCGGTGCATCGCGCTGCACGAGCAGCAGCGCGAGCGCGATGGCGAGCACCACATACGCGGCGCACCAGCGGCCAAGCCCCGGAATGCGTGCCTGCAGCAGTGAGCCCAGCACCGCCACGCTCATCACGCAGGACATAATCGCAATGCCGATAAATGCGACAGGGCTGAACATGGCTCTATGCGAGTGGGGCGCCGGGAAAAAGCAGAAGAAAGGCGTCCGCGAGGCAAACGCAGTTCATCGACCGCCCTCCCCGTGGAACCTTCGTATGGTATCGCAACCTTTACCGAGATCTGCCGCGATTTCGCCCAAGCGCGCGGTAACAACAACCGGCTCGAATACCTGACTTCGCAACACGCCTCATACGGTGTACTCAGTGTTCGGCTGCGTCGCACGACGACCGAACCTTGCACACCATGCTCGCGCTCAAGCACCGTTTGCACCGCGCACCCATACCTCTCAACAAGCGCGCCGGCTTCCTGTATCCTTTGCGACCTTTTCGCCGCCGGTCCAGGCCCGGCTCCAGGAAAAGCCAGGCAAAACACCAGGCTCCGCGCGGCGCGTGCGTCTCACCGGCGACGATATTGCCATGTCACAATTCCGTCACCCATGTGCAAGAGTCCGACTGCACAATGTGGCGCACACAACGAAAAATGCATGTTACGGGGTAGTGCTGTGACCGAAAAATACAAGGTGCTGTTTCTCTGCAAGGAGAATTCGGCACGCAGCATCATGGCGGAAGCCTTGTTGCGGGAACTGGCGGGCGACCGTTTCGCACCGTTCAGCGCCGGAGCCGATCCGGCAGCGAGGGTGCACCCCCTGGCGCTTGCCCAGCTGCGCCCCGGCATATCGGAACTGGGCCGGCTCAATCCGAAGAGCTGGCACGAGTTCACGGGACAGTGGGCGCCTCGCATGGACATCGTCATCGCGCTGGACAGCCGCGTCGCCGAATACCATGCGCCTGTCTTTCCCGGTCAGCCCGAGTTCTGCGAATGGAGTTTCCCGGACCCGCTCGCCGATGGCATGACGGACGCCGAACGCTCGCGTGCGTTCGAACGGGTCTTCTGGCAGATCCTGCGCCGCGTGAGCGTGTTCATCTCGTTGCCGCAGTACTGCGATGGTTCGTCGGCACGCGGAACGTCGGCAGCTGCGGCGGCGCAATTGCTCGATGCAAGCAACGACATCGCCCCGCCCTCGCTGGACCGTCATACCAGCTCGCACCAGCCGGCTTGTGCGTAGGTCTCTTTTCTATCGATCACGCCAGCTTCGCGACATTTGGCGCGGCTGGCGCGACGACTACGCTAGTGTGCCGCGCACGCAGCGCGACTGAACGAGCGTCGTCGCCTCACGCTGCCCGCCGCTTCCTCCCCTTGCCCACCGGCCGCGTCAGTTCCGCGGCGAGAAAATCCACGAATGCCCGCACGCGCGCCGACAGTTGATGATGCGGCGCGTAGACCGCATAGATGTCGGCGCCCGGCGTACGGTACTCGGGTAGCACCTGCACGAGCGTCCCGTCACGCAGGTACGGCGCGATGTCCCACTCCGCGCGCATCAGGATGCCGTGGCCGTCGAGCGCCCACTTCACCGCGATCTCGCCGTCGTTCGTCGTGAGATTGCCGCGCACCCTCACCGTCTCTGTTTTCTGAGCGGCACCGCGGCCGCTCGTGAGTCGCCACACGCCATAGCCGTCCCCGCCCTGACGAATGCCGATGCAGTTGTGCTGCGCGAGTTCGCGCGGACTCTTCGGCGCCGCGTGCCGCCGTAGATACGCCGGCGACGCGCACAACAGCCGCCGGTTCGGCGCCACGCGTCGCGCAATCACGCGCGCGTCGGGCGGCTCGCCGAAACGGACGCAGACGTCGAACGCGTCGTCGCTGAGCGGTGGCGGGTCGACGGAAAGCTGCAACTGCGCCTCCACCTCGGGATAGCGCTCGACGAATCGCGAGATCGCGGGCGCCACGTGACTGCGGCCGAAGCCAAGCGTCGCGTTCACGCGCAAGAGGCCCTTCGGCACCGCGCGCGAGCCGCCGAGCAGCTCGGCAAGTTCGTCCATCTCGCTGAGAATCTGGCGCGCCCGGGCGAGATACAGCTCGCCTTCGGGTGTGAGGCTCATACGCCGCGTGGTGCGATTCACGAGCGCGACGCCCGCGCGCGCTTCCATCTGTGCGAGATGTTTGCTCACCGCTGCCGTAGAAAGACCGAGTTCGCGCGCGGCGGCGGTGAGGCTGCCGCTGCCGGCGAGCGTCGAAAAGAAACCGAAATCGTCGGGCTGGATGGTGGCCATGGAGCGAAGTGGACGGCGTGAAGAACGGCGGCGAAGAGCACCGATCCTTAACCTGAGGTTAAAAGCGGTTTCAGTCTAGCACCGTTCCCAGCGGGGCTTTCTGCGCGACGATAGCCGCCACTTCTACAGCGTTAATGGAGACACACGGACATGAAAACCTGGCGCATTGCCACCATTCCCGGCGACGGCATCGGCAAGGAGGTGGTCCCGGCGGGCCAGCGCGTGCTCGAAGCCCTCGCGCAGCGTTCCGACGCGTTCGCATTCGAGTTCGAGAACTTCGACTGGGGCGGCGACTACTATCGCGAACACGGCGTCATGATGCCGGCCGACGGGCTCGACGCACTGCGCAACAAGGACGCCATTCTGTTCGGTTCAGCCGGCGACCCGCACATTGCCGACCACATCACGCTGTGGGGCTTGCGCCTCAAGATCTGCCAGGGCTTCGACCAGTACGCGAACGTGCGCCCCACACGCATCCTGCCCGGCATCGACGCGCCGCTGAAACGCTGCACGCCCGCCGACCTCGACTGGGTGATCGTGCGCGAAAACTCGGAAGGCGAGTATTCGGGCGTGGGCGGCCGCGCACATCAGGGGCACCCCATCGAGGTGGCAACCGACGTCTCGATGATGACGCGCGCGGGCGTCGAACGGATTCTGCGTTTCGCGTTTCGTCTCGCGCAATCGCGTCCGCGCAAACATCTCACGGTGATCACGAAGAGCAACGCGCAGCGCCACGCCATGGTGATGTGGGACGAGATCGCGGTGCAGATCTCGAAGGAATTTCCCGATGTCAGCTGGGACAAGGAACTCGTGGATGCCGCCACCGCGCGCATGGTGAACCGCCCCGCGTCGCTCGACACCATCGTCGCGACCAACCTGCATGCGGACATCCTGAGCGACCTGGCTGCCGCGCTGGCCGGCAGCCTCGGCATCGCGCCCACGGCGAACCTCGATCCCGAACGCCGCTACCCGTCGATGTTCGAGCCCATTCATGGCTCAGCATTCGACATCATGGGCAAGGGGCTCGCCAATCCGATCGGCACGTTCTGGTCGGCGGTCATGCTGCTCGAACACCTCGGCGAAACCGCTGCGGCCCGCGTGCTGATGTCGGCCATCGAGCACGTCACCGCCAGCCCCGCGCTCCATACGCGCGACCTGGGCGGCAGTGCGACCACGGCACAGGTGACGGACGCCGTCTGCGCGTACATCGCGCAACACGCAGGGCTTATCCAGCAGGCTGCCTAAGCGCATTGCCGCTTGTTGCTCTGACCTCACGAGTCAAGGGCAACACTCAGCAACACCAACCATACGAAGAGCGGCCGTCGTGCGCCATGCTGCGCACGGCAGGCGGCCTCCACCGGAGACGACCATGACTTCCGACCTGCCCGCCCGCGTCGTGCGCAAGCTGACGTGGCGCATCCTGCCGTTCGTGATGCTCCTTTACTTCGTAAGCTTTCTGGACCGTGTGAACGTGGGCTTTGCCGCGATCTCGATGAACAAGGCCGTCGGGCTCACGCCGGCCATGTTCGGTCTGGGCGGCGGCATCTTCTTTCTGGGCTATTTCCTCTTCGAGGTGCCGTCGAACCTCATTCTCAACAAGGTCGGCGCGCGGGTGTGGATCGCGCGCGTGATGGTCACATGGGGGCTCGTATCCGGGGCGTCGGCGTTCGTGAGCGGGCCGCACTCGTTCTATGCGCTGCGTTTCCTGCTCGGTGTGGCAGAAGCCGGTTTCTTCCCCGGCATCATTCTTTATCTCAGCCAGTGGTTTCCCACCCGGCAGCGCGCGCTGGCCGCCGCCGCGTTCATGGCCGCGGCACCGCTTTCCACGGCGATCGGCTCGCCGGTCTCGGGCGCGTTGATGGAGTTGCCGCCCATGCTTGGCCTCAGCAACTGGCAATGGCTCTTTCTGATCGAAGCGCTGCCTGCCATCGTGCTCGGCTTCGTGGTGCTGCGCGCGCTCACGGATTCGCCGGAAAAGGCCACGTGGCTTGCGCCCGAGGAGAAGGCCTGGCTCGTCGCCACGCTGCGTGACGAGCACCGCGAACGCGAGTCGCAGGCTGGCCACACCGAAGGCGCGCTGCGGGCGCTGCGCGATCCGCGCGTGCTGGTCATGGCGCTGATCTACTTCGGCACGTCCGCGGGGCTTTATACGCTTGGGTTGTGGGCGCCGCTCATCATCCGCCAGTTCGGCTTCAGCGCGTTTGGCACGGGCATGCTCAACGCGATACCCAGCGTACTCGCGGTGGTGGGCATGATTGCGTGGGCACGCCATTCGGACCGGGCACGTGAACGCACGTGGCACGTTGCCATCCCATGCGTGGCCGCCGCCGCGGGGCTCGCGTTCTGCGGCGTCGCGCAGACGGCGGCCCAGGTCGTGCTGGCGCTCGTCGTCGTGAACGTGGGCATCAGCGCTGCGAAGGCGCCGCTGTGGGCCATGCCGGCCTCGTTCCTCTCGGGAGCGGGCGCGGCGGCAGGCATCGCGATGATCAATTCGATCGGCAACCTGGGCGGCTTCGTCGGGCCGTTCGCCATCGGCTGGCTCAAGTCCGTGACGGGCGGCTACGCCGCGGGCCTCTATGTCGTCGCGGCGAGTCTTGGCCTGTCGGCCGTGCTCACGCTTGCGATTGCGCGCGGCGGCTTGCGCAGACATCCGCAAGCTGTGCAGTAGGCGCAGCCTCGCGGCTTACTCCTCCATGCGAGCACGCGTGGTGGAGAGCAACGCCGTCATGGTTTCTCGCGCGCGCACCGTGTCGCGGGCCTGAATGGCTTCGAGCACAGCGGTGTGGTCGGGCAACGCGGCGTTGAACACGTCGGCGCGCTTGGCGTTCACACGCAATTGCGCCTCCAGCGTGCGCTCGATCAACGCGCCCAGCGGAATGAGCAGTTCGTTGCAGCACGCGTCCAGCACGCTCAGATGGAATTGCAGGTCCGCGCGCACCCATTCGTCCTCGTTGCGGGCGGCCGCCATCGCGGCGTGCGCGTCGGCAATCGCGGCGAGTGCGGCTTCGTCGTGCGCAGCGGCGGCGAGCGCGGCGGCATAAGGCTCGATCATTTCGCGCATTTCCTGCAGTTTCATCGCGAACTTGAGCGGCGGCGCCACGCGCGCGTACCAGTTGAGCAGGTCGGCATCGAGCAGGTTCCAGGCGTCGCGTGGACGCACACGCGTACCCACCCGCGGTCGCGACTCCACCAGACCCTTCGACGTCAGCGTGCGCAGCGCCTCGCGCAACACCGTGCGGCTCACGCCAAAGGTCTCCATGAGTTCCGCTTCACGCGGAAGGACCGATCCCGGCGCATAGTCGCCGCGCAGAATGGCCGTGGCAAGTTCGTATGCCACGCGGCCGTGCAGATCGTTCTGAATGGCTGTTCTCCGTTGTGCTTGTACTTGTACGGCCGGCTCGCAGCGCCGGTCCTGGCTGGGTCGCCGTTTGCCGGCGGCCGGTCTTGCACCCGCAGCCGGGTGAAAACGACCGCGATTATCGGACATCCGCGGCTCGTGGAGCATGCTCGACCGCAAGACGCAGCCCGGCCCAGTATCGCGCGGTCGAATAATACTATTAATAGTACTGTTTTAGGTTTTGCGCTAGGATATCGCCACTCGACGCGGCGCCGCTGCCTTCCTCACGCCAACGGCCGCCGCGCAGTCACGGCATTCGCAAGGAGACATCGCCATGAAGATCACCCGCCTCGAAACGTTCATCGTCCCGCCGCGCTGGCTCTTCCTCAAGATCGAAACGGACGAAGGCATCGTCGGCTGGGGCGAGCCCGTTGTCGAAGGGCGCGCCCATACCGTGGAAGCGGCCGTCCACGAACTCGCGGACTATCTCGTCGGCAAAGACCCGCTGCTGATCGAAGACCACTGGCAGGTCATGTACCGCGCCGGCTTCTACCGGGGCGGTCCGATTTCGATGAGCGCGATTGCGGGCATCGACCAGGCGCTGTGGGACATCAAAGGCAAGCACCACGGCGTGCCCGTGCATGCGCTGCTGGGCGGCCAGGTGCGCGACCGTATCAAGGTCTATTCGTGGATTGGCGGCGACCGTCCGCACGACGTCGCGAACAACGCGCGCGCCGTGGTGGAGCGCGGCTTCAAGGCGGTGAAGATGAACGGCTCCGAAGAGCTGCAGATCATCGACACCTTCGAGAAAGTGGAAGGCGTGATCGCCAACGTGGCGGCCGTGCGCGAAGCCGTGGGCCCGCATGTGGGTATCGGCGTCGACTTCCATGGCCGCGTGCACAAGCCCATGGCCAAAGTGCTCGCGAAAGAGCTGGACCCGTATCGTCTGCTCTTCATCGAAGAGCCGGTACTCTCGGAGAACGTGGAAGCGTTGCGCGACATCGTCAACCAGACCAACACGCCCATTGCGCTCGGCGAGCGGCTCTACTCGCGCTGGGACTTCAAGCACATTCTGGCGGGCGGCTACGTCGACATCATTCAGCCCGACGCGTCGCACGCGGGCGGCATCACCGAGTGCCGCAAGATCGCGTCGATGGCGGAAGCCTACGACGTCGCGCTCGCGCTGCATTGCCCGCTCGGCCCCATCGCGCTCGCCACGTGCCTGCAGATCGACGCAGTGAGCTACAACGCGTTCATCCAGGAGCAGAGCCTCGGCATTCACTACAACCAGGGCAACGACCTGCTCGACTACATCCGCAATCCCGAAGTGTTCCGCTACGAAGACGGCTTCGTTTCGATTCCGCAGGGCCCGGGCCTCGGCATCGACGTGAACGAGGAGAAGGTCCGCGAGATGGCGAAGGTGGGCCACCGCTGGCGCAATCCCGTGTGGCGCCATTCCGACGGCAGCGTCGCCGAGTGGTGACGCTGCGCGGGCGAGCGCGATTGCGGGGCTCGCCCGTTACGTGACATCGCGCGGGACACGTTTCGGTTACGTAACGTATCCCGCGTTTTTTCAGGCCCGTGTTCGCCGGCTCACACACGCGTGTTGGCCGGAGCGCTCACCGGCTTTGCTTGCCCCATAAGGCTTTGCGACTGCGCCCGTGACGCGCGGCGCACCTCTGGCCCACTCCTTGCTGATCAGCGTGCAAACGACAGCAAAAACAAGGAGTGCACATGGGCGAGTTCCTTCCGGACTATCTGATCCGCGAACAGGCGGCAGTCGGCGCGCTGTTCGCGTTCGGCGTGCTGCGCGTGATCGGCGCGGCCGTCGCGTTCGAGCGCGGCTGGCAGATCGGTCTGGTCGGCAAGTGCTTCGTCGCGGCGGCGGTGCTGTACTGCCTGCCGCAACTGTTCGATCTGCTCACGCAGATGTACGGGTCGCGCGTGGCGCTCGCGGAACTCGAAGGCAAGGCGGCAGGCTGCGCTGTAGCGCTGTTCTGCGCGCCGATTCTCGGTCATCGGCTCGGCTTCGAATGAGGGCCTCGCATCGCAACCGGCGCGCCGCCTGGGCTACGCGGTCGCCGTGTATCGAGCGGACTGCGCCTGCCGTGGCTGAGAAACCCACTGCTGCGGCGGCACAGTCGGCGTATCGTGCCGGCGATGTCGTCGCGCTCAAGTCGGCGGGACGCACGATGACCGTCATGTGGGCCGGGCCCGTGCTCTTCGACGCGGGCCGTTGGGCGATCTGCCAGTGGTTCGACGACGCGGGCGAGCTGTGCCAGGAGATGTTTCCCGAGGCCATGCTCGTGGCCGCGCATTGGTCGCTCGCCTCCTGATCTGCGCACACGCGCTGAGGCTTTTCTCTCTCAACCCATCGCCATTGCGCCGGGCATGCTGTGCGCGAGCGCAGCCGCTGCGATGAACGCGCCCGTGATGGCCAGCGCTTCGAGATACAGCACGTTGGCGAACGTATGGGCGTCCATGGTCGATGCCGTGCGGCGCAGGCGCGGCAGCGCCTGGAAGCGGTTGAGCCCGCCCAGCACCACGGCCAGCGCAACGAGCGTGAGCTTGAAGACGAGCAGATGACCCCACGTGCTGCCCGTGAGCGGCGCAAGCGATCCGCCCGTCCCGCGCACCGCACGGAACACGCCCGTCGCGATCACGAACAGCACGGCAACGAACGACGTGGACGACAACTGGCCGGCGATGCGAATCAACACGCCGCGCGCCGTCGACGCGCCGAGCGCGGGCAACACCGCGAATCCGGCCGACATCACGAGGCCGCCCCAGACGCCGGTCGTGAGCACATGGAGCGTCTGGATACCGAGCGCGGCCGACGCAAGGCCGTCATCGGCGGCATGGCCAGACGCGGCCCGGCCCGCCGCGACGGCGATCACGGCCAGCCACAACAGCGCGTCGCGCAAACGGCCCGCATGCGGCACAAGCGTCGTGACGAGCAGCACGAGGGACGCCGCGAACGCGAACGCCCACGCGTGACCCACGTGCGTCTGCGCGAGCAGCGTCGGCACGGCGGCCAGGGCATCCGTCAACGTCGCGCCGGTCACGGCTGCGGCTTCGTACAGCAGCCATGCCAGTTGCGCGAGAAGCAGCGCGACGGCGGCCGCCACCGCGGAGCGTTGTGCACGCATCGAGGCAACATGCGCAGGCGCCGCCACGGCCCGGCCGTCTTTATCGAGCCACGCGCCGAGCAGGGCCGAACCCACGGCAAAGGCGAATGCCACGTCGACAAGGGCAGCCATCGTGACCTGCCCGAACCAGAGCCAGTCCATCGTCATTGGTCACGCTCCGCCATTGCAAAACGCTGACGGGAGAAAAGCGTGGCACGCAACGTCGTGCGCGGCGGCAAGAGGGAGTCGAATGGCGTCATGAGGTAATGGGCTGGAGCGGGAAACAACGGCAAGGTGAGCAAACGACCGCAGACAAGACTGCGGCCCAAGATGGTAGCGATGATCGGCGCCGTTGTGGCGGGCACGGCTGCTGCGGCTATCGCGTCACGCAAGCGGCCCCGGATGCCGAACATGCAGACCGCTCAGACCGGCCTGCGGTGGGCGCTGCGTCAAACTGTCGCACAGCCGCACCCTCTGGAACTCCGTTGCCTGTGGCAAATAGTCACCTTCACCCATCGATGATAGAATGCTGCGTCGCCGCAGCGCCGCCGTCTTTCATCTGGCGCGCGCAGCCTTCATTCCGAGCCAATCGAAGCTCGGTCAGGTTCCCGCCTTTGATGGAGTTACGCGTGTCTTCAAGACGCATTTTCCGCCCGCTCGTCGCCCTTCTGCTGGCCGGCACGGCAGGCGTCTACAGTGCTGCGAATGCGCAGACGACCCAGCCCAAAGCCCCCGATACGATGGAAGCTCGCGTGCAAGGCTGCACGGCGTGCCACGGCTCGCATGGCCAGGGTACCGACAACGACTACTTCCCGCGCCTCGCGGGCAAGCCGGCCCAGTATCTGTACAACCAGCTGCAGAACTTCCGCGAAGGCCGCCGGAAGTATCCGCCCATGAATTACCTCGTCACGTATCTCTCGGACGACTACCTCCACGAGATCGCGACGTACTTCTCCCAGCAGCGTCCGCCGTACCCGACGCCGGCAAAGCCGACGGTGCCCGCCTCGACGCTCGAACGCGGCCGCCAGATCGTGCTGAACGGCGACGCCGGCAAGCAGATTCCGGCCTGCGCGGCTTGCCACGGCAAGGCGCTGACCGGCATGGAGCCCGCCATTCCGGGTCTCGTCGGCCTGCACTCCGACTACATCAGCGCGCAGCTGGGCGCATGGCGCTCGGGCTCGCGTCATGCCGTGGCGCCGGACTGCATGCACACCATTGCAACGCGCCTTTCGGATGAAGACGTGAACGCCGTGGCCGCGTGGCTCTCCACGCAGCCGGCTCCGCAAAACCCCGTTCCGGCTCCGGCCCGCTCGATGAAGACGCCGCTCGCGTGCGGCAGCGAACCGCAATAAGGCGCCGGGAGAGACAACCAAATGAAACGCAAGTCCCTGTTCGCACTCTCCGCTGTGGTCGCCGTGGCGGCCGCGGCACTCGTCCCGGTGCTGTGGTCCGGCGGCGACAATCTGCACAACGGCGTCGCCGTTGCCGCCACGCCGGCCGACCAGGCCGAGCTCATCAAGAAGGGCGAGTACCTGGCCCGCGCGGGCGACTGTATCGCCTGCCACACGGTGCGCGGCGGCAAGCAGTTCGCAGGCGGCCTGCCGATGGCCACGCCGTTCGGCACGCTCTACACGCCCAACATCACGCCCGACGACCAGTACGGTATCGGCAAGTGGAGTTCTGACGACTTCTACCGCGCCATGCACACGGGCCGCTCGAAGGACGGCAGCCTGCTCTATCCGGCGTTCCCGTTCACGAGCTACACGAAGGTTTCGCGCGCGGATTCGGACGCCATCTACGCTTACCTGCGTTCGGTGCCGCCGGTTTCCGTGCCGAGCCGTCCGCATGAGCTCAAGTTCCCGTTCAACAACCGTAACCTGCTGATCGGCTGGCGCACGCTCTTCTTCCGCGAAGGCGAATACAAGCCGGACCCCACCCGCTCGGTGGAATGGAACCGCGGCGCGTATCTGGTTGAAGGCCTCGGCCACTGCGGCATGTGCCACACCTCCATCAACATGATGGGTGGTCCGGTGAACTCGGCGGCGTTCGCGGGCGGCCTGATTCCGCTGCAGAACTGGTATGCGCCTTCGCTCACGTCGAGTGAAGGCGGCCTCGGCGCCTGGGACATCAAGGACGTCGCCGACCTGCTGAAGACGGGCGTGTCGCAGCGCGGCGCCGTGTTCGGTCCGATGGCCGAAGTCGTGCACAACAGCTTGCAGTACCTCTCGGACGACGACATTCACGCCATGTCCACGTACCTGAAGACGATCCCGCAGAAGAGCGAAGCACCCGAACCGCTCCAGCTGGAAACGTCGCAAGCGTACGGCAGCGAACTGTTGGAGCAAGGCAAGAAGATCTACAACGACCAGTGTGCGAAGTGCCACGCGGAGAACGGTCTTGGCAAACCGCCTGCGTTCCCGCCGCTCGCGAACAACCAGTCGATCCAGATGCAGTCGGCGGTCAACCCGATCCGCATGGTGCTCAACGGCGGCTATCCGCCGAGCACCTCGGTCAATCCGAAGCCGTATGGGATGCCGCCGTTCGCGCAGGCGCTGTCGAATCAGGAAGTAGCCGCGGTGGTTACCTACATCCGCATGTCCTGGGGTAACAAGGGCGCGCCGGTGTCGCCGCAACAGGTTGCCGATCTGCGTTCGGCGCCGCTCGACTGAGCGACGCGCTGACGCCAATCGCAGTACCCGGGGGCGCAGCCGGCGGATATCGCAGGCGGCGCCCCCTGTTTTTTGTGGGGCTTGTTTGATGCATTACGGACCGCGCAACAGCGGTCCGTCGCACCGGAACCATTGGCGCGTAAGGTCTGCAGCCATCACAGAAAGGAAGAAGGAACCAGCATGCACACCGGCGAGCGTTTCAACAGCATTACGCACCTCGTCGGCGCCGTACTCTCCGCCGCCGGACTGGCAACGCTCGTCACGATGGGCGCGGTGGACGGCGACGCGTACAAGATCGTCAGCTTCAGCGTGTACGGCGCGATGCTCGTCGCGCTCTACACCATTTCCACGCTGTACCACGTGGCGCGCGGACCGAAGCTCAAGGCGGTGCTGCAAAAGTGCGATCACTCGGCCATCTATCTGCTGATCGCGGGCAGCTACACGCCGTTCACGCTCGTCACGCTGCGCGGGCCGTGGGGCTGGTCGCTGTTCGGCGTAAGCTGGGGGCTCGCCGCGCTCGGCATCGTGCAGGAGCTGACGCTCGGGCGGCGCACGCGGGCTGTATCGATGGTGCTGTATGTGGCGATGGGATGGCTTGCGCTCGTCGCAGTCAAGCCGCTCGTGCATGCCCTGCCCGCCGGCGGCACCGCATGGCTCGTGGCCGGCGGTGTGATATACAGCCTTGGGATCTACTTCTTCATCAACGACGAGCGCATCCGGCACGGACACGGAATCTGGCATCTGTTCGTCCTCGCCGGCAGCCTCTGCCAGTTCGTGAGCGTCGCGCGCTACGTCGCGTAAGGCGCCACGGCCCAACCCTCGCGCTGCCGCCGCAGTGTCAGCGGCAGCGCGATGCAACTTAAAGCCAGCCGACGTGTCTCGATAGGCCGTCGACTTCTTCGGCACGCGCACTGGCGTGCCGCCCGGTTTTTACCGCGAAGGGCGGGTGCTTTTACGCATCGCCGCGCACGACAAGGCATGCCACCGCGCACGCCGCCACAGCCTCGTTCAGACCGTATTCAGGCTGTGCAGCGGCGACGCGCGGCCGTCATGCGAGACGCTGCGCGCGTCGCCCCTCGCGTCACTGCATTGCAAACAGGTGTTTATGTCTTTCGATTCTCTCGGCTTGTCCGAACCGCTCGTCCGCGCCGTTCACGAACTCGGCTATACGTCGCCCACTCCGATCCAGACCCAAGCCATTCCGGCCGTGCTCGGCGGCGGCGACCTGCTCGCCGGCGCACAGACCGGCACCGGCAAGACAGCCGGCTTTACGCTGCCCATCCTGCAGCGCCTTTCCACCATGCCGCCCGCGCCCGGCGGCAAACGCGTCGTGCGCGCGCTGATCCTCACGCCGACGCGCGAACTCGCGGCCCAGGTCGAAGAGAGCGTGCGCGCCTACGGCAAGTATCTGAAGCTGAAGTCGACGGTGATGTTCGGCGGCGTCGGCATCAATCCGCAGATCGATGCGCTCAGGCGTGGCGTCGATATCGTCGTGGCCACGCCGGGTCGCCTGCTCGATCACATGCAGCAGAAGACGATCGACGTCTCGCATCTCGAAATCCTCGTGCTCGACGAGGCCGACCGCATGCTCGACATGGGCTTCATCCACGACATCAAGCGCGTGCTCGCGAAGCTGCCCGCGAAGCGCCAGAACCTGCTGTTCTCGGCCACCTTCTCCGACGAGATCAAGGCGCTCGCCGACAATCTGCTCGACTCGCCCGCGCTGATCGAAGTCGCGCGTCGCAATACGACCGCGGAAACGGTCGCGCAGAAGGTGCACCCCGTGGACCGCGATCGCAAGCGCGAACTGCTCACGCACCTGATCCGCCAACACAACTGGTTCCAGGTGCTCGTGTTCACGCGTACGAAGCACGGCGCGAACCGCCTCGCGGAACAGCTCACGAAGGACGGCATCACCGCGCTGGCCATTCACGGCAACAAGAGTCAGTCCGCGCGCACGCGGGCGCTGGCCGAGTTCAAGGACGGCACGCTCCAGGTGCTGGTCGCGACAGACATCGCGGCACGCGGCATCGACATCGATCAGTTGCCGCACGTCGTTAACTTCGACCTGCCCAACGTGCCGGAGGACTACGTCCACCGTATCGGCCGCACGGGGCGCGCGGGCGCGACGGGCGAGGCGGTGTCGCTCGTCTGCGTGGACGAGTTGCAGTTGCTGAAGGACATCGAGCGGCTCATCAAGCGCCCGGTGCCGCAGGAAGTGATTCCCGGCTTCGAGCCGGATCCGGACGCGAAGCCGGAACCTATCCTGCGCCGCGGCCAGGGCGGCGGACGTTCCCAGCCGCGCGACGGACAAGCGCGGCCGCAAGGCGGCGCACCGCGCGCGCCGAAGCGGGAAGCTGCACGAGAAGCGCCGCGTGGAGCCGCGCCCGCTGCGAAGCCCACGCAAAAGGGCGCCGCGCATCCGCGCGGCAACGCACAGGGCGGCACGGGCCGAAGCGGCCAGGGCGCGAATGGACAGAGCGACGCACGCGCCAACGGGAACAGCAGCGGCCACGCGCGCGCGCAGGAACCGCGTACCGCCAAGCCCGTCAAGCCCGTCAAGCAAGGACATGGCGGATCGAACGGATACGGCGCCGGCAACGCTCGCAAGGACGCACCCCGCCGCGATCAAGACGGCGGCGCCGCGCGCGGTTCGCGCAAGCCGCAAGGCAACCCGGGCGCGTTGCTCGGCGGCAAGGCACGCGGCAACGCCTCGGGCAACCGTTGATCGTCTACGTTGTGATGTCGTGAAGCACGCGCCGACCGCGGCGCGTTGCTGAACGCGCTGGACGCCATGTCGTGCGTCCAGCGCTCTATCCTTCCGATGCGCGCTTGAGCAGCGCGATCTGTTCTTCCCAGCGGCGCAACGCCGCTTCCCGCATCCCTTCTTCGAGTTCGAAACGAATCCCGCCCGTGAGCCGCGCATAGTTCACGCGCTGCACTTCGCCTGCGGCAAGCGTGCCCTTGAAACAGACCAGCGGCAGTGCGGCTTCGCTTGCGCGTTGCATGGGCTCGACATCGAGCTGCGCCTGATAGAAGGCGCCCTCGAACACGAACGTGAGCGCGGCAGTGCCTCGCACCGCCAGCGCTTGCGCTGCCCGCGACTGCGGCCACAATGCGAGGCAAAGCGTGCGCGGCCCCGGCGCGTAGAGTTCTCCGATACCCAGCAACGCCGTGCGCGGACGTCCGCCCTCACCGATGGTCACGAGTGATGCCGTGAACCCGACCTTGCCGGCAAGCGACGTACCGTCGAAGAGCGCACGCAGCGCATCCGGCCAGACGTCGAAGGTCTGCTGTTGCAGCGCGTTGTTGCGCGTAGTCGGGTCGCTCATGATGCCGCGCCGCGTTGCCTCGCCCTCCGATAAACGCCCCGCCCGAGGCAAGCAGCCCTCATCGGAAGAACACGTGCTGCGTGATCTTGGCGAGCGGGTAATGCACGCCGGGCTGGATTTTCGCGGGCAGCTCCAGCGGCTTGAGCAGCATCTTCACGCACATGTCCGCAGACAGATTGCGCCGCACGAGCGCGTTCACGCGCGCCGAACGCTCGCGGTTATAGGCGGAGTCGTGCACGCGCTCGGGATAGCGAATCGCAAAGACGTGGCGCAGCGCGATCTCCGAGTCCTCGTTCTTGATCTCCATGACCCGGCGCATCAGCGCCCCGAGCACGGCGAGCCGGCCGTTGCCCTCGATCTTGTTGTACTTCTTGAAGTACTTGAAAAAGTGCTTGTAGTGGCGCACTTCGTCGGTGCGGATGTTGTCCGTGATCTCTTTGAGCACGGGCTCGTCCGAACACTCGTTGATCGCGCGATACAGCGTGGCGGTGCCCGTTTCCACGACGCAGCGCGCCACCATTTCCAGCGCCCGCGTCTTCTCGAATTCCTCGACGCTGCAGGTCTTCGAGTATTCGTCGAAGAAGTTGTGGAACGCGGTGTCCCAGTCGAACTCCGGCCACACGTGCGCGATGTAAGTCTTCAGCGCGCGGCCGTGCTGGAGCTCTTCGTGCTCCCATTCGTTGTTGAGCCACGCCGAGACTTCCGGGTCGTCGTCGAAGAACAAACTCAGGTTGCGCGTGTAGAGGTCGGTGCCGCTCTCGATGAACGAGGCCGCACACAACAGCAGCAGCAGGTCTTCGTTGGCAGCGGCACGCTGTCGGTCTATACGGGAGAGGTCGATGTCTTCGATACGCCAGGTCATTACATGGCGAGGTTCGATGTCAGTGCGCATTGTTTCGTGCTCCCAAGGCGACACCGGCAGAAGAGCACAAACGCCACCGGGTTGGTTCGCACGGTGGTCCGCTTCCGCCGGTGAAACGTCATTGAAACGTCATACCCTTTCATGCTGCATCTTAGCTGTTGTTTCGCGAATCTGCAGTTAAAGAGCACAGACCGTACCTACGCACGGCAGTTCCGGCAAGAAGCTGTTTGAAATATTCCGTTGTAATGGAGAAGGTTTCTCTGTGGAGAGCGGGCCCGGCCCTGGCTTTCGGCCTCGGGCCCGCTCCCGAACTCAGAACCCGGCGGCAAGGCCGTCGCGGCGGCTGTCGCTCGCGGCGACGTAGCCGCGCTCCGGCTCGTTGCGGTCGAGACGCCAGATGTACTGGCCGGAGCCGAAATCCATGTACGGGTCGTCGACGGACTTGATCGTATGGCCGCGCGCCTCGAGCGCGCGGGCGCAGGCGGGGTCGAGCGTGGCTTCGACGTCGAGCGTGAAGTCGCGGTTCACCTTCCAGCGCGGCGCGTCGCACGCAGCCTGCGGCTGCTGGCCGTAGTCGAGCATCCGCACGATGGACTGCAGGTGCCCTTGCGGCTGCATGTCGCCGCCCATCACGCCGAAGCTCATCACCGCTTCCTCACGGCCTTCCACGCGCTGCGTGAGGAACGCCGGGATGATGGTGTGGAACGGCCGCTTGCCGCCTTCCACGACGTTCGGCGACTTCGGGTCCATCGAGAATCCACAGCCGCGGTTCTGCATCGAGATGCCCATGTCCGGCACCACGATGCCCGACCCGAAGCCCATGTAGTTCGACTGGATGAAGCTCACCATCATGCCGCGCTCGTCGGCGGCGCTGAGGTAGATCGTGCCGCCCGCCTTCGGCATACCGAAGTCGAAATGCGTCGCGCGCTTCGGGTCGATCACCCTGGCGCGCTCGGCGAGATACGCGTCGTCGAGCATCTGCTGCGGTGTGACCTCCATGGAACGCGGGTCCGCCACGTAGCGGTACACGTCGGCGAACGCGAGCTTCATGGCCTCGATCTGCAGATGCTGCGACTCGACGCTGTCCACCTGGATCGCGCTCACGTCGAACTGGGCGAGGATGCCGAGCGCGATCAACGCCGCGATGCCCTGGCCGTTCGGCGGAATTTCGTGCACGGTGTAGCCGCGATAGTCTTTGGAAATGGGCTCGACCCAGTCGGCGCGGTAGTTGCGCAGGTCGTCCAGCGTCAGCGCGCCGCCGCCCTCGCGCGCGAACGCGGCAATGCGTTCGGCGATCTCGCCCTCGTAGTAGGCGCGCGGGCCTTGGGCCGCCAGCATGCGCAAGGTCTTCGCGTGGCCGGGAAAACGCACGAGCTCGCTCACCTCGGGCGCGCGGCCGTGCGGCATGAACGCGGCGGCAAAACCGGGCTGATCTTTGAGCTCCGGCACCGCGGCCGCCCATTTGTAGGCGACGATGCTCGCCACCGCATGGCCGCGCTCGGCAATCTCGATGGCGGGCTCCATCAGGTCCGCGAACGGCAGGGAGCCGAACTTCGCGTGCAACGCCTCCCAGCCGGCAATCACGCCGGGCACCGTCACGGCGTCCCAGCCGCGCTTGGGTTGCATCGCAAGGCCGTTTTCCTCGCCGTAGCGGCGCCGGAAGTAATCGACGTTCCACGCGGCCGGCGCCACACCCGACGCATTGAGGCCATGCAGCCTGGCGCCATCCCAGACCAGCGCAAAGGCATCGCCGCCCAGGCCGCACGAAACGGGCTCGACCACGGTAATGGCGGCTGCGGCGGCAATCGCCGCGTCCACCGCATTGCCGCCTTTCCACAGCATGCGCAGTCCGGCCTGCGCGGCCAGCGGATGCGAGGTGGACACGATGTTGCGGGCGAACACAGGCAGGCGGGGCGTGGGATAGGGGTTGTGCCAGTTAAAGCGTGTCATGTTGTTTCCAGTGTGGCCAGGTGGCGGAAGGCGGAGCAGCGAAACCGAACATTGCAGCGTGAAGCCGTTCAAAGCGCAAATTCATTTATGGCATGAATAAATGCGGGTTGCATCTGAATCCGGCGCAAGGCGGGGAAGTCTTAAAATACGCCGACCCGCACAACAACGAGATGCGCCTGTACGCGCCACCGGCACAGACACCATGACACGAGACCCCCGCCTCACCCTGAACGCACGCCAACAGGAACTGCTCGAATGGGTGCAGCGCGACGGCTTCGTCACCGTGGACGACCTGGCGGCGCATTTCGACGTCACGCCGCAAACCATCCGGCGCGACGTCAACTGGCTCGCCGACCTGAACCTCCTGCGGCGATACCACGGCGGCGCCACCCTGCCCACGAGTTCGGAGAACGTCTCCTACACCGCGCGCCAGCGCATGTTCCACGAGGAAAAACGCCGCATCGCCGCGCTCGCCGCCACGCACATTCCCGACCAGGCATCGCTCTTCATCAACCTGGGCACCACGACCGAGGAAGTGGCACGCGCGCTGAACCGTCATCGCGGCCTGCGCGTCATCACGAACAACCTCAACGTGGCCAGCATGATGAGCGGCTACCCGGACTGCGAGGTGCTGATCACAGGCGGTATCGTGCGCCCGTGGGACAAGGGGATCGTGGGGGAGCTAGCCATCGACTTCATCCGCCAGTTCAAGGTGGACTTCGCGATCATCGGCACCTCGGGAATCGAGACCGACGGCACGCTGCGCGACTTCGACACGCGCGAGGTGCGCGTGGCCGAAGCCATCATGTCGCATGCGCGCACGGTCTTCCTCGTGACCGACCATTCGAAGTTCGGCCGCCCGGCGCTCGTGCGCCAGGGCCACCTGAGCCAGGTCCACGCCCTTTTCACCGACGAAGCCCCGCCCGCCGACATGACCGAGACGCTCACGCAGACCGGCACCCAGGTGTACGTGGCGAAGTGAGCACCGAAGTGAGCACGTCACCCAGGCAAAGTGCGCCGATGCCGACGTGAGCCACTGCGCAGCGCGCCGGCTCACCTGAGCGCTTGCTGCACCGCACGCAATACTTCGAGTGAAATCAAGGATTTGCCCGCGCGACCAAACCGCTTGTCGATGGCCTGCTTGTCAAAGGGAAAATTTTCAGGGCACGGTTTGTACAACAGTGTGCGGTTGACTACACTCCAGTTCCCCGCCGCCATGCGGCCACGCGCGTTGCGCATTGGCCCACCAGCCCGGCTCTCACGCCGGACAGCGGCACTGCCGAAGCCTTCCGCCGTATCCGTTCACCTCGCCCCCGGCTGTTGCCGCGGCGAGACTGCCGGGTCCGGCCCACTGGAGAGGACGACGATGCTGAGCCCGCATGAATTCGCCACGCTACTGCTCGTGAAGGACGCTCCGAACCAGCTCGACATGGAGCGCGAAGAACTGGACGCGCTGCTCGAGCGACAACTCGTTCAGCTCGAAAAGCTCGCTTCAGGCAACCAGCGGTGGCGTCTCACGGAAACGGGCGATACCGCGCTACGCGCCATCAAGCGTCTTTCCTGATCTGCTGGCTGGCGCGGGCTTCGCCCGCACCGCCTTGCCGGTCGCCCTGCGTGTGGCCGGCGGGTAACCTGCGAGCCGGTAGTCCCTTTTCGAATCCGTGCAGTGGCTTCCTGCCCAGGCGCCGGTTTGCTGCACGACCCTCCCCGACGCAGGCACACGACAGTCAGTGCGCACGTGTGCCTGCAATGACAGTCACGCGGCCCGCTCGCTTCGAGGTCGCGTGACTTTTTTTGCGTCCAGGCCCTCATCTATCCCTCGGCTCACCCCGCCCGCAGCGTCGGGTCCACGGCCGCGCGCCAGCTGAGCGCGTTGGCCCGCTGATCGTTGAAGAACATCACCCACTGGTTGCGCAGCTTCGGATCGCCGCTCGCGGCCAGCGTCGCGTAGCGCTGCGCGATGAGCGTCTGGAACGCGCAGTATTCGTCCTTCGAGATGCGGCGGTGCCGGCTCGCCACATAAGCGTCCAGCAGCGTCGAGTAGACCGGTTGCGCGTCGTTGCCGTAATCGGTGGACGGCGCGCCGCACATCTCCTGCAATGACGCGAGCGACGGCGCGCCCCACCCGCCCGCCACGTCCGCCGACGTGCTGATGCACCCGCTCAGCAGCGCCGCGGCGCCCACCATTCCCGCCATTGCCCAGATCGTCTTCACCTCAATCCTCCTTTGCTCGTGGTTCGCGGCCTCCCACACGGCGAGGCGCGGCTACGGCACCGAGTATCGCCGCTCGCGCCCCGGCGTGCCACCGGCAGGGCAGGATTCATCAGATTCGAACTTTACATTTTCGAATTTGTTCACTAAAGTTCGAAAACGAAAACTATCGGTTCGATAGTTTTTCGCTTCATCCCCATCTAACAGGCATCCGGCCCGCCGGCGATCGTCCGATTGCAGCGCCGGCCCTCACGCGGAGACACAGCAGGTGACGCAAGGATCAAGGTTCGATCTGCTCGTCGTAGGCGGCGGCATCAACGGCGCGGGCATCGCGCGCGACGCCGCGGGCCGCGGCTTTTCGGTACTGCTCTGCGAACAGGACGACCTCGCCGCGCACACCTCGTCGGCCAGCACGAAGCTGATCCACGGCGGCCTGCGCTATCTGGAGTACCGCGAGTTCGGACTCGTGCGCAAAGCGCTGCAGGAGCGCGAAACGCTGCTGCGCGCGGCGCCGCACATCATGTGGCCCCTGCGCTTCGTCATGCCGCACATGCCGGATCTGCGCCCGGCCTGGCTGATCCGCGCCGGTCTCTTCCTCTACGATCACCTCGCCAGGCGCGAACTGCTGCCCGGCTCGCGCGGCATCGACATGCGCCGGCATCCTGCGGGCGCGCCGCTCGTCGACTCGATCCGGCGCGGCTTCGTGTATTCGGACGGCTGGGTGGACGACGCTCGCCTTGTCGTGCTCAACGCGCTCGACGCGAGCGAACACGGCGCGCGCGTCATGACACGCACGAAGCTCGTAAGCGCCGTGCGCGCGGGCAACGAGTGGCACGCGAAACTGCAACGTACCGACGGCACCTCCTTCGACGTGCGCGCCGGCGCCATCGCCAATGCCGCCGGCCCGTGGGTCGCCGAACTGCTGCACGGCGCGCTGGGGCGCGGCGCGCAGCACAGCGTGCGGCTCGTGAAAGGCAGCCACATCGTCACGCGGCGCCTTTTCGATCACGACCACGCCTACATCTTCCAGAACCCGGACAAGCGGATCATTTTCGCGATTCCGTACGAGCGCGAGTTCACGCTGATCGGCACGACGGACATCGAATATCGCAACGATCCGGCACGCGTGGCCATCGACGCGAACGAAGTGCAGTACCTCTGCGATTCGATCAACCGCTATTTCAAGCGCCACATTGCGCCGGCGGATGTTTGCTGGACCTACTCGGGCGTGCGTCCGCTGCTGGAAGACGAAAACGCCGACAACCCGTCGGCCGTCACGCGCGACTACAAGCTCGAACTCGACGCGCCCGAAGGCACCGCGCCGCTGCTCTCGGTGTTCGGCGGCAAGATCACGACGTTTCGCAAGCTGGCCGAAGAGGCCGTCGATACGCTCGCGGGTGCACTCGGCCAGCAAGCGCCGACCTGGACCGCGGGTGCGCCGCTGCCGGGCGGCGACATCGAACGCGCGAACTTCGAAGGTTTCCTCGCGCGCTTTCAGCGCGAGCACGCATGGCTGCCCGCCGATCTCGCGCGGCGCTACGCGCGCGCCTACGGCACGCGCGCGACGAACGTGGTCGGCCATGCGCACTCGCTTGCCGAGCTGGGCCGCGCCTTCGCGCCGGGGCTCTACGAAGCCGAACTCCGCTATCTGCGCGACGTCGAATGGGCGCGCAGCGCGCAGGACGTGCTGTGGCGCCGCTCGAAGCTCGGCCTGCACGTGGAGCCGGGCACGCTCGCCGCAGTCACGGCCGACATCGACGCGTGGTTCGCGCAAGAGCCGGCGGCACGGGCGGCGTGAGGTTTAAGGCTTGAGGCCGGCGCGCGCAGTCGACCGGCCAGTAATGCAGTCATTCAGTAATCGGACCGCCGCCGAGCGGTACGCAGAACAACAAGCTTTTCCCCGTCGCGAGTCCCCGCTCGCGATTCACGAAAACGCATGGAGAAGAGACACATGACGGACCAGTACATCCTCGCACTCGACCAGGGCACAACCAGCTCGCGCGCCATTCTGTTCGACCGTCAGGGAAACATCGTTTCCACGGCACAAAAGGAATTCCAGCAGATCTACCCGAAGCCGGGCTGGGTAGAGCACGATCCCCAGGAAATCTGGTCGACCCAGGCCGGTGTCGCGGCCGAAGCGGTGACGCGCGCCGGCCTGAACGGCACGTCGATTGCCGGCATCGGCATCACGAACCAGCGTGAGACTACCATCGTGTGGGACCGCGAAACGGGTCACCCCATCTACAACGCCATCGTCTGGCAAGACCGCCGCACCGCCGACTTCTGCGACCAGCTGAAAGCGCAGGGGCTCGAAGAGAGGGTGCGCGCGAAGACCGGTTTGCCTATCGACGCCTACTTCTCCGCCACCAAAATCCGCTGGATTCTGGACAACGTGGAAGGCGCGCGCGAAAAGGCAAAGCAAGGCCGCCTCGCCTTCGGCACCGTGGACAGCTGGCTCGTGTGGAACTTCACGAAGCACAACCTGCACATCACCGACGTAACCAACGCGTCGCGCACCATGCTCTTCAACATCCATACGTTGAAGTGGGACGACGAACTGCTCGAAGCGCTCGACATTCCGCGCAGCATGCTGCCCGAGGTGCGCCCGTCGTCCGAGGTGTACGGTCCGACCGTGACCACCGTGTTCGCCTCGAAGATTCCGATTGGCGGCATTGCCGGCGACCAGCACGCCGCGCTCTTCGGCCAGATGTGCACGGAATCGGGCATGGTGAAGAACACCTACGGCACGGGCTGCTTCCTCGTCATGAACACGGGCAGCAAGCCGATCGAGTCGAAGAACAATCTCGTCACGACCATCGCCTGGCAGATCGGCGACCAGATCAACTACGCGCTGGAAGGCAGCATCTTCATCGCGGGCGCCGTGGTGCAATGGCTGCGCGATGGGCTCGGCATCATCAAGAGCGCCGCTGAAATCGAAAGCCTCGCGCGCAGCGTGCCGCATTGCGACGGCGTCTATCTCGTGCCCGCATTCGCCGGACTCGGCGCGCCGCACTGGAATGCCCGCGCGCGCGGCACGCTCTTCGGCATCACGCGCGGCACCACGTCGGCGCATATCGCGCGCGCGGCGCTCGACTCCATCGCGTATCAATCCGTCGACGTGCTGAAGGCCATGGAAGCCGACTCGGGCATCCGCATCGGCGAGTTGCGCGTGGACGGCGGCGCCTGCGCCAACAATCTGCTCATGCAGTTCCAGGCCGACATGCTCGGCGTGGATGCGGTCCGTCCGCAAGTGAGCGAAACCACGGCGCTCGGCGCCGCCTATCTGGCAGGCCTCGCCGTGGGCTACTGGAAGGACGTGGGCGAGTTGCAGCAGCAATGGCAGCTCGATCGCCGCTTCTCGCCCGCCATGGAGCCGCGCGACGTCAAGCAGTGCCTCGACGGCTGGCAGCGCGCCGTGCGCGCCGCGAAGGCCTGGGCCGACGCGCCCTGATCCCCCTCGCCTGACGCAGCTTCCCGCTGCGCGCTGGCTGCATCGCGAGCACGACCGGCTCGCGGCAGCCCGGTGAAACAGCGGTCCGTCGCGACGGCGGACCGTCTCCCCAATGGCTCAGGAGAACAAGAATGTCACCCTATATTGCGGAGTTCGTGGGCACGGCCATGCTCGTGCTGCTAGGCGACGGCGCCGTCGCCAACGTGCTGCTCGCGCGCACCAAGGGCAAGGGCGCGGACCTCATCGTCATCGTGATGGGTTGGGCGATGGCGGTGTTCGTGGCCGTGTACATCACGGCGTCGTTCAGCGGCGCGCATCTGAATCCCGTCGTCACCGTGGCGCTCGCGCTCGCGGGCAAGTTCGCCTGGAGCAAGGTGCCCGGCTACGTGGCGGCGCAGATGCTGGGCGGCATGGCCGGCGCGCTGCTCGTGTGGCTCGCCTACCGGCAACACTTCGCGAAGGAAGCCGACCCCGACGTGAAGCTCGGCGTGTTCTGCACGGCACCCGCCATTCGCAGCGTGCCGCACAACTTCCTCACCGAAATGATCTGCACTTTCGTGCTGATTCTGGGCGTGCTGTATCTCGCCTCGCCGCAGGTGGGGCTCGGTGCGCTCGACGCGCTGCCGGTGGGTCTGCTGGTGCTTGGCATCGGCATCTCGCTAGGCGGGCCGACCGGCTACGCGATGAGCCCGGCGCGCGACCTGTCGCCGCGGCTCATGCACGCACTGCTGCCTATTCCCGGCAAGCGCGACAGCGACTGGCACTACGCGTGGATTCCCGTGGTGGGGCCGCTTGCAGGCGGTTCGATGGCGGCGTGGATCTACATGCACGCGCATTAACGGGCGCGCATCGCTGAGGGCCAAGGGCGGCGTTTGCGGCAAGACGCGCGCCGCCCGTGACGGCAGGACGGCCGCCCGTTTCCCGACATTCCCGACATTTCAGGATGGCTGAGCATTGGCTTGCAGCGCGAGGCCGCATGCGGGCCATGTGTGGACGTCGCGATGAAGACGCGCAGTCCGAAGGACGTATCATGGCGCCTTCCCATTCCCGCGCGCGCCACCGCCGGACGCGCTTCATCCGGTTTCCTGCATGATCGACCATCTCATCTGCGACTGCGACGGCGTGCTCGTCGACAGCGAAGTCATTGCCGACCGCGTGCTCGCCGAGACCCTCACCACCACCTTCCCCGGCATCGACTTCGGTCCCGTCGTGAAAACGGCGTTCGGCCAGCAGACCTCGCGCTTTCTGTCAAACGTCGCGAGCGAGTTCAACCTTCAGCTGCCGCCCGACTTTCTCGAGACGATCGAACATAACGTAGAGCGCGCGCTCGCGGAATCGCTGAGTCCCATCAACGGCGTGCGCGAGGCCTTGCAGCGCGTGCCGCTGCCCGCCGCCGTGGTGTCGAACAGCCGGCTTGCCCGCGTAAGCGCGTCGGTGCGGCGCGCGGGGCTCGCCAATATCTTCGGGCCGCGCGTGTTCAGCGCCGAGCAGGTGCCGCGGCCCAAGCCGTTCCCCGATATCTACCTGTACGCGGCGCAGCAGCTTGGCGTCGCGCCGGCGCGCTGTATCGTCGTGGAAGACAGCATCGCGGGGCTCAACGCGGCGCGTGCCGCGGGCATGAAGACCATCGCGTTCGTGGGCGCAAGCCACATTCCGCACGGCTACGCGGACGTGCTGCGCGAAATGGGCCTCACGCGGATCATCGAACACATGGACGCGCTGCCCGCACTGATCGAAAGCGGCGTGCGCGGCGAGTTCGGGGACGTGCAGTCCTGAGTGGGACTGCGAAGTGCGCCGGCGTGGCCGGCCAAGCAAGGCCGGCGCGCGGCGTCCGTAGGCCGGACGCCGCGCCGCCAACTCACACTACCCGGCCTTACGCCTCATCCGTACAACACTCGCGCGCGGCCGCAAGCGCCTCGCGAAACTGGACGAGTTCCGCAATCGTCAGCATCGGCAGACGATGCTGGGCGGCAAAGCGCTCCACCTCGGCGCCGCGCGCCATCGTGCCGTCGGCGTTCATCAACTCGCAGAGCACACCCGCCGGCTTGAGGCCAGCCAACACGGCCAGATCGACCGTGCCTTCGGTATGGCCGCGTCGCGCCAGCACCCCGCCAGGCGCCGCACGCAGCGGAAACACGTGGCCAGGGCGAGCGATGTCGGCCGGCTTCGCGTGGTCCGCAATGGCGGTGCGGATGGTCGTGAGCCGGTCCGCCGCCGAAACGCCCGTGGTCACGCCTTCGCGCGCCTCGATGGAAACCGTGAATGCCGTGCCGTGGCGGCTCTCGTTGTGCGCCACCATGGGCGGCAATTCGAGCGCGCGAACCTTCTCGTCCGGCAGGCACAGACACACGATGCCGCTGCATTCGCGGATCAGGAGCGCCATGGTTTCGACGCTGAGCCGCTCGGCGGCCACGACGAGATCCGCTTCGTTCTCGCGGTCGTCGTCGTCCTGAAGCACGACGGGGCGGCCATCGCGCATGGCCTGCAACGCGGCGGCAATGCGTGGCGGGATAGGTTCGGTGGCCAGCAACGGAAGATCGGCCGCGGCGTCGAGCGGACGCGCCGCATCGGTCTGGCCTTGAAGGCGGGTGGAGTCCCCGAAAGACAACGGAGAGTGGGACATGTGAAACGCTCCTCGCAAAAAGTTGGGCGAAAAACGTTTCAGGGCATTGCAAACAGACAAGCACCCGCACAGGCAAGCCGCAAGCGGCCAACCACAGCGCCCCGCAACGACACGGAACGCCATGCCGCACGCGCGCAGACGCGCGCCGGCAACGGCGGGCAGAGTGACCATCTGCACATCTTCTTCCATCCGGACTATGACCGTCGGCTCTGGCATCGCACCAGATCTGCTGACCCCGCCATGCCGCGGCACACAGGCCGCAGGCGTTCGTACTGACTAGCGGGCGCTCGCGGGCTTGCCGGCTTTGCCGTGAAGGCAGGCCGACCTACCGCCGGTGGGGAATTTCACCCCGCCCTGAAGACGCACTGATTGCCGGAAAATCCGGCGGGCAAAGCATACAACAGCCGCGCCAATGGCGCAGCGGACCTGCGCCGCGATGCCGCGCACGGCACCGCTCATCCCTCGTGCCGTGCCGCATCGGGCGAAGCGTCCCAGCGCGGCGGCGTTTCCGCGTTCACGGTGACGCGAAACGCACGCGCCTCCGTGTCGCCGGGATTGCGCAGGCTGTGCGGCTGGTCCGCATCGAACACGATGGCGTCGCCGGTTGCGAGCAACTGGCGCTGGTCGTGCACGCTGAGTTCGAGCGTCCCCACGCTCACCACCAGATTCACCAGCGTGCCCGGCGTGCGGCGCGTGCCGTACTCGGTATGCAGCGGCGCGATGCGCAGCTCGTGGAACTCGGCGGCAACGGGCTCGCCTTCGGGATAGAGCGCGCGTTCGGCATAGCCGCCGTCCGCGCTCACCAGGCGCCGCGCGCGACCGGCCGGCAGGTGTTCGAAACCGTTCACCGCGTGGCGGCGCAGGAACGCCGCGACCGAGACCTTCAGCGCCGCGGCAATCTTGCTCAGCACCTTGATGGACGGCACGCTGCGCGCCGATTCGATCTGCGCGAGCATCGCCCGCGAAACGCCGGACGCGCGAGCGAGTGCGTCGAGCGAAAGCTGGCGCTCGGCACGCAGCCGCGCAAGATTCACTCCGACGAGATGTTCCAGCAGATCGAACTGCCCTGCGTGGGCGTCGGGGGTTTCGTCGGCGGCAGCGCGGACGAGCGCAAGCGGGGAATGCATGATCGCCTCCTTTCCTTCGTTCTGCCGCGCATCCGGATCGCGCATGGATCGCGCACGGATCGGGCAGCTGAAACTCGAATGGAGGCTATCGTCGCATCGGCTTGTGCCCGCGCCAACGAAGTTATCTTCACACCGTTATCACTATCGCGGACGGCGGTTTCGGGAAAGCTTCGAATCGCTCGTCATAAGCGCTCGTTCGTTGCGGCGCGCCCGATGCGCCTCGCGTTCAGCACGCGTCTTCGCGTACCGTTACAGGCGCCGCACGACCAGCCGCTTGCCCGCGAACGCCGGATCGCTGCGCATCCAGACGCGCCGCGATCCACGTGACGAACAGCGCCGCGACAGAGACCGCCGCGGCCACCCACGGCAGCGCGTCGTAACCGAGGCCGTGCGAGATGGCGAGACCGCCCAGCCACGCGCCGCCCGCGTTGCCGACATTGAACGCGCCGATGTTCAGCGTCGATGCGAGGTTCGGTGCGGCGGCCGCATTTTCCACCACGCGCATCTGCAGCGGCGGCACCGTTGCGAACGCGGCCACGCCCCAGACGAACACGGTGACGGCGGCCGCAATCTGCGAATGGCTCGTCTTCGTGAACACCGCCATCACCACGGCGAGCATTGCGAGAATGCCCATGAGCGAGGGCATCAGCGCGCGGTCCGCGAGCTTGCCGCCCACCGTGTTGCCGAGCGTGAGCCCCGCGCCGAACAGCACGAGAATCAACGTCACGGCGCGCGGCGAGAAACCCGCGACGTTTTCGAGAATGGGCGTGATGTACGTGAACACGACGAACACGCCGCCGAAGCCCAGAATCGTCATGGCGAGCGCAAGCCACACCTGCGGCTCGCGCAGCACGCGCACCTCGTGGCCGAGTCCCGCGGGACCGGCGTCATGCCGGTTCGGCACGAGCGCCGTAATGCCCACGAGCGAGAGCACGCCCAGCACGCTCACGATCCAGAACGCCATGCGCCAGCCGAACTCCTGGCCAATGAAGGTGCCGAACGGCACGCCCAGCACGTTCGCGAGCGTAAGACCGGTGAACATCAACGCGATAGCGCTCGCGCGCTTTTCCTGCGCCACGAGCGAGGCGGCCACCACGGAGCCGATGCCGAAGAACGAGCCGTGCGCAAACGACGCCACGACGCGCGCCACCATCAGCAGCGAATAGTCCGACGCGACCGCGCAGAGCACATTGCCCGCGACGAACACGCCCATGAGCAGTTGCAGCGCGAGTTTGCGCGGCATGCGGCTCGTCACGACGGCAAGCAGCGGCGCACCCACGGCCACGCCCAGCGCGTAGCCCGTGACGAGCAGACCGGCCGACGGAATCGAGACCGAGAGATCGCGCGCCACGTCGGGCAACAGCCCCATGATGACGAACTCGGTGGTGCCGATGGCGAACGCGCTGATGGCGAGCGCCAGTAAGGGAATGGGCATGGAAATCTCCTGATCCGGTGCAAAAAGCCGACGCGCCGTGCGCGCAACGACCCGACAAGGCGCGCATTGTGGCTGCACCGCGTCAATTTGATAATCGGCCGGGAATCGAAAACATTTTCAAACAAAACCGAATAATAGGGATCGAGGAGGCAGCAGACTTCGCCGGCACCGGACGGGAAGAGGCGGAGGGTAAATCGGGGCGAATGGCAGGCTCGCGCCGGTCCTGTCGAGATTGCGGCATGCAGCGCCCCGCGCACCGCGCCAACGCCCTCCCCAAGCGGCTCGCGGGTCGCAAAGCGGAAACGGCGGCGGGCTATAATATGCAATTCCACCGCGCGCCCCAGCCGCCGCGGCGCGGCCCTTCCTTGCTCTTCCCGGCCTCGCCCGCACTCCGGCAATCATCATTCGAACAAGCCCGGCGCGAGGCTCTCCACCTTTTTGAACAACGCCCCCAGGTCAACCACTGCGAACGGCGAAACCCGATGACCAAGAAAGTTTATGTAAAGACCTTTGGCTGCCAGATGAACGAGTACGACTCCGACAAGATGGTCGACGTGCTCGGCGCCGCTGAAGGCCTCGTCAAGACCGACTCCCCCGAAGACGCGGACGTCATTCTCTTCAACACCTGTTCCGTGCGCGAAAAAGCGCAGGAAAAAGTCTTCTCCGATCTCGGCCGCGTGCGCGAACTCAAGGAAGCGAACCCCAGCCTGCTAATCGGCGTGGGCGGTTGCGTCGCGAGCCAGGAAGGCGCGGCGATCGTCGCGCGTGCGCCTTACGTCGATCTCGTGTTCGGCCCGCAGACGCTGCACCGCCTGCCGCAGATGATCGACGCCCGTCGCGCAAGCGGTCGTCCGCAGGTGGACATCACGTTCCCCGAAATCGAGAAGTTCGACCACCTGCCGCCCGCGCGCGTCGAAGGTCCGAGCGCGTTCGTCTCCATCATGGAAGGCTGCAGCAAGTACTGCAGCTACTGCGTGGTGCCGTACACGCGCGGCGAGGAAGTGTCACGGCCGCTCGACGACGTGCTGACCGAAATCGCCGGCCTCGCCGACCAGGGCGTGCGCGAGGTCACGCTGCTTGGCCAGAACGTGAACGCTTATCGTGGAAAATTCGGAGGAGCGCTGAGCGCCGGCTCACACGAAGTCGCAGACTTCGCCACGCTGATCGAATACGTGGCCGACGTGCCGGGCATCGAACGCATCCGCTATACGACGTCACATCCGAAAGAATTCACGCAGCGCCTGATCGACACCTACGCCAAGGTGCCCAAGCTCGTGAGCCACCTGCACCTGCCCGTGCAGCACGGCTCCGACCGCATCCTGATGGCGATGAAGCGCGGCTACACGGTGCTCGAATACAAGTCGGTAATCCGCCGCCTGCGTGCCATCCGGCCCGATCTGTCGCTCTCTACGGACATCATCGTCGGCTTTCCCGGCGAAACCGAAGCGGACTTCGAGAAGACCATGGCGCTCGTCGACGAGATGAGCTACGACACGAGCTTCTCGTTCATCTACAGCCCGCGGCCGGGCACCCCCGCGGCGAACCTGCACGACGACACGCCGCGCGAGGTCAAGCTGAAGCGCCTGCAGCACCTGCAGGCCACCATCGAGGAAAACGTGGCGCGCATCAGCGCGTCGATGGTCGGCAACGTGGAGCGCATTCTCGTGGAAGGACCGTCGCGCAAAGACCCGACCGAACTCGCGGGCCGCACCGAGAACAATCGCGTGGTCAACTTCCCGGCGCCCGTCGCCTCGCACGCGCGGCTGATCGGCCAGATGATCGACGTGAAAATCGGCCACGCGTACCCACATTCGCTGCGCGGGGAGTTGGTGCTGACGCACGATGAAGCCCACGACGAAACTCACGAGAAAGCCCACGACAAAGCGCATGGCGGCAAACCGGCCGCGGCGCATTGAACCTGCAGCGCCTGGCGCGCGCGTGTCCCGAACCGCTGCGCGCGCCCGCCACCGCCCGAATCCACGGCCGCTAACCGGCAGGAGTAGCCAAACACCTTGAAGACCACCCAGCAACTGGAATTCACCGCCCCGCGCGACGACAACGCCCGGCTCGCCAATCTCTGCGGGCCGCTCGACGAAAATCTGCGCCAGATCGAACAGGCGCTCGACGTGACGCTGTCGAGGCGCGGCCACCGCATCGCAATTCGCGGGCGCGGCGCGAAAGTCGCCATGGCTGCCCTCGAAAACTTCTACAACCGCGCGCGCGAGCCGCTATCCGTCGACGACATCCAGCTGGCGCTCGTCGAAGCCCGGCACCCGGCCACCACGGGCACGGGCACGAACGGCAACGAGGAACTGGACCCGCGTTTTCGCGGCGACCCCGACCATCCGTTCGACGAACCCGCACACGCCGACGGCGAGGCCGAAGAACCGGGACCTAAGCTCTACACGCGCCGCGCCGACCTGCGCGGCCGCACGCCGGCCCAGCGCGAATACCTCAAGCAGATCGTGTCGCACGACGTGACGTTCGGCGTGGGTCCGGCCGGCACGGGCAAGACCTATCTGGCCGTGGCCTGCGCCGTGGACGCGCTCGAACGCGACCAGGTCAAGCGCATCGTGCTGACGCGCCCGGCCGTCGAGGCGGGCGAGCGGCTCGGCTTTCTGCCCGGCGACCTCGCGCAGAAAGTGGACCCGTACCTGCGCCCGCTCTACGACGCGCTCTACGACCTGCTCGGCTTCGACAAGACCGCCAAGATGTTCGAGCGCCAGATGATCGAAATCGCGCCGCTCGCCTACATGCGCGGCCGCACGCTGAACCACGCGTTCATCATCCTCGACGAGGCGCAGAACACCACGCCCGAGCAGATGAAGATGTTCCTCACGCGCATCGGCTTCGGATCGAAGGCCGTGGTGACGGGCGACACGACGCAGATCGACCTGCCGCGCGCGCAGAAGAGCGGCCTCGTGGAAGCGCAGCAGGTGCTCGCGAACGTGCGAGGCATCGCGCTCACGCGCTTTACGAGCGCGGACGTAGTGCGCCATCCGCTCGTCGCGCGCATTGTCGAGGCCTACGACGAGCACGCGAAACAAGAAGAAGCATGACGCGCGCGCCCAAACTGAAACTGACGCTGCAATTTCCGGCCGCGAAGGCATTCCCGCAACACAAGGCGATGCTGCCGCGCGCCACGGTCGCGAACTGGGTCAAGGCGGCCCTGTTCGCGGACGCGGAACTCACCGTGCGCTTCGTCGACGCCGAGGAAGGCCGCACCTTGAACCGCACCTACCGCGGCAAGGACTACGCGACCAACGTGCTCACCTTCGCCTACGCGCAAAGCGAAGCGGACCCGGTGACGGGCGACCTCATCCTGTGCTGCCCGGTGGTCGAGCGTGAAGCCGCCGAGCAGGGCAAGCCGCTCGCCGCTCACTACGCGCATCTGCTGGTGCACGGCGCGCTCCACGCCCAGGGCTACGACCACGAAACCGACGACGAGGCCGAAGAGATGGAAGGCATTGAAACCGATATCATGAACTCCCTCGGTTTCCCCGATCCGTACCGCGCCGACTAACACGCCGCCTTCAAGTGAGCGCCCGCTATCTCTCGACACCGCTTGCCGCCGGGACGGCTTCCTGTCCTGACTATCCGCCGTCGCTCGGCGCCTCGCGCCTGCTCACGGACGACGAACTACGCGCCTCGCTCGACTGCACCTTGCAGCAATGGGACGGCCAAAGCGACCTGTGGCTGTTCGGCTATGGATCGCTGATCTGGAACCCGGGGCTGCCCACCGTGGAAAGCGTGCGCTCGCGCGTGCATGGCTACCATCGCGGGCTTTATCTGTGGTCGCGGGTGAACCGCGGCACGCCCGAGCAGCCGGGCCTCGTGCTCGCGCTCGACCGCGGCGGCTCGTGCCAGGGCATGGCGTTTCGACTGGCCGCCACGGGCGTGATGCCGCATCTCGAAGCACTGTGGCGACGCGAAATGCCGATGGGCTCGTATCGTCCGGCCTGGCTGCCGTGCAAGCTGGCCGACGGGCGCTTCGTGGAAGCGCTGGCCTTCGTGATGCGGCGCGACGTGCCCAGCTACACCGGCAAATTGTCCGACGAGACGGTTCGCACCGTGCTGGGATGCGCCTGCGGCCGCTACGGATCGACGCTCGACTACGTGCGGCGCACGGTCATTGCGCTGCGCGAAATCGGCATGCCGGACCGCGCGCTGGAAGCGTTGCTGCGGCGCTGCGCGGCGGACGCTCCGGCGTCGGCGCCTTGATGCGGTGCCCGAATCACCCCAGCAGCCACGGCCGGCAAGTGCGAGGGGGGCGAGGGGGGCGAAGGGGACGACGGGGCCACGCTCGCTTCGCGCTCGCGCCGAAATTTGTCCACCCGCAGCCGCGCGGGTTTCTGCGATAGCATTGAACGACGTTGCCCGCGCGCAGCGGCATCGGCCAGACGGTTCACGGCCACTCGGCAAGGCGCCGTGCCCAACCACGGCGGCCACGCCGGCAGCGCCCCTGGCCAACGCGCTGGCCGCCTGGCTACACGGTCGCGCCACACGCGTGGTGTATCCTTAACCCTCCGCAACAGCGCGCCCGGCATGGCGGGGCGCACCACCATGAACGACTCTTATCCCAGTCGACGACAAACCGGCAAACCTCACGAAAAGCGCTCGCTCCTCGAGCGACTGACCGACTTCATCTCGCCCGAGCCCGATTCCCGCGGCGAGCTTCTCGAGATTCTCCAGGACGCGCACGAACGCAACCTCATCGACGCGGATTCGCTCTCGATGATCGAAGGCGTGTTCCAGGTCTCCGAACTGTGCGCCCGCGACATCATGGTTCCGCGCGCGCAGATGGACGCGATCAACATCGCGGACAATCCCGACGAATTCATTCCATACGTGCTGGAAAAGGCGCACTCGCGCTATCCGGTCTACGAAGGCAATCGCGACAACGTGATCGGCGTGCTGCTCGCGAAAGACCTGCTGCGCTACTACGCCGAAGAAGAGTTCGACGTGCGCGGCATGCTGCGCCCCGCGGTGTTCATTCCGGAGTCGAAGCGCCTCAACGTGCTGCTGCGCGACTTCCGCATGAACCGCAACCACATCGCCATCGTCGTGGACGAGTACGGCGGCGTAGCCGGCCTCATCACGATCGAAGACGTGCTCGAACAGATCGTGGGCGATATTGAAGACGAATACGACTTCGACGAGGAAAGCGGCAACATCATCGAATCACCCGACGGGCGTTTTCGCGTGCGCGCGCTTACCGAAATCGGCCAGTTCAACGAGGTCTTCGGCACGCATTTCCCCGACGAGGAAGTGGACACCATCGGCGGGCTCGTCACGCACCACTTCGGGCACGTGCCGCATCGCGGCGAAAAAGTGCGTATCGACGATCTGATCTTCGAAGTGCTGCGCGCCGACGCACGGCAACTCCACATGCTGCTGGTACGTCGCGACGCGATGGCCGGCCAGCGCGAGGCGGCGCTGCAACCGCCGGGGACCTGAAGCCGGCGCCCTGACGGGGCCACGGTGCTCCCTCCGGACCACCGGGCAGGCTGACTCGGCAGACATCCGGCCGCAACCCGGCCGCAACCCGGCCAAACCCGCCAGATAACGCAGCGCTTCGCTCCAACGCCACACACCTCGCCGATACCCCGGATAGCCGCGGCGCGACTCGCGGCACATCCCGCGTCCCGCCCCCGACATGCGGCGTGGCGCGAACCTCGCCAAGCCGCATCGCGTCACAACCTTATGCAACAATCGCTCGCCGGCCATCGGCCGCGCCCCGAGCACTTACACGAGCCACACTGGCACTCACTGAATTCGACCATGGCCGACCCTATTTCCTCGCGGCTGCGTTCCGGCGCGGCGCCCACCGCCCCTGATACCGCCGAATCGGCAGGCGGTCGCGCCCTGCCGCGCTGGCATTACCTCGCCGCCCTCGCAGCCGGAGCCGCCAACACACTTTCATTCGCGCCCACGCCGCACGGCGGCTGGCTCGAAATCGCAATCTTCGCGTTCTTCTATTTCTGGCTCACGCGCACCACGGGCTGGAAGAGCGCCGCCCTCACCGGCTGGGCCTTCGGCTTCGGCAACCTCGTGACCGGCGTGTGGTGGCTCTACGTCAGCATGCATTTCTACGGCGGCATGCCGGCGCCACTTGCAGGCGCGGCGCTCGTGCTGTTCTCGCTGTACCTCGGCGTCTATCCCGCGCTCGCGGCCGGTATCTGGTCGTTCTGCGCCGGCCACGCGAACAACGGCAAAGCGGGCGACCGGCCGTTTTCGCCGACATGGCACGGCGCGTTCGCCTTCGCCAGCGCCTGGGCGCTCGGTGAGTGGCTGCGCGGCACGGTGTTCACGGGCTTTCCGTGGCTCGCGAGCGGCTACGCGCAGGTGGACGGACCGCTCGCCGGATTCGCGCCGGTGGTCGGCGTGTACGGCGTGGGCTGGATGCTGGCGCTCGTGGCCGCGCTGATCGTGCAGGCCGTCACGCGCGCCGCGCAGTCGGGCCGTTCGTCCGCAAGCGGCAAGACGAATGGCGTGAGCGGCGCGCCTGCGTCGCTTGACACAGCAAAGCCCGCTGCTGGCGTGGCCGTATCGGGCGGCATCGCGGTCGCGCTCGTCGCCGCCGGCACGGCGCTCCCGTTTGTCACGTGGACCGTGCCCGCCAACGCACCGCTGCACGTGCGGCTGCTGCAAGGCAACGTCAAGCAGGACATGAAATTCGAAGAAGCGGGCGTACTGCAGGCCATCAACGAATACCAGCAGATGATCACCGCGAAACCGGCCGACCTCGTCGTGACGCCCGAAACCGCGATTCCCGTGCTCGTGCAGCAGGTGCCCGACCGCTTCGCCGCGGCGGTCCGCCAGTTCGCGGACTCCACGGGCACGGCGATCCTGTTCGGGGCGATCGGCGGTACGGTCACGCCTGATGGACGCATCGTCGACTACACGAACAGCCTCTACGGCATCACGCCGGGCTCGCGCGAGCTGTACCGCTACGACAAGCATCACCTCGTGCCATTCGGCGAGTTCGTGCCCTGGGGCTTCCGCTGGTTCGTGAACCTCATGAACATTCCGCTGGGCGACTTCGCGCGCGGCACGCCGGTGCAGCAGCCGTTTGTCGTGCACAACCAGCCCGTGGCCGTCGACATCTGTTACGAAGACATCTTCGGCGAAGAGATTGCGCGCAGCATTCGCGACAGCGCGACGCCCGCGGGCGTGCTCGTCAACACGACCAATCTGGCGTGGTTCGGCAACACCATCGCGCTCGACCAGCATCTGCAGATTGCCCGCATGCGCTCGCTCGAAACCGGGCGGCCGATGCTGCGCGCCACCAACACGGGCGCGACCGCCGCCATCGACGCCCGCGGCCGCGTGATCGCCCGCCTGCCCACCTTCACCGAAGGCACGCTCGACGTCGACGTGCAAGGCACCTCGGGCTTCACGCCCTACGTGACGAGCGGCAACAACACGGTACTCGCGGTGTCGCTGCTGTTGCTCGCGTTCGGGTTTGCGTTTGGGCCGGGGCGGCGGACGTCGAGGAAAAAGTAAGGGGCGACGGCGGCACGACGCCGCGAATCGGACACGAGGGCGTTTGCCCTCGTGAGTCGCCCGAGCGAATCAGCCAGGCGGCCTACCCCGCTGGAAGTCTCAACCCACCGCCAATCCGGTAAAATTCAACGTTTTAGCCCCCGGCCGCATACCAGCCGGCTCGCGCTGCGGAGGGTCCGCACGGCGCCGGGCCGCGGGGCGCCATCTGCCCGAAAGGCACTTCATGCTCACGTTTCAGCAAATCATCCTGACGCTGCAGTCCTACTGGGACAAGCAGGGCTGCGCGCTGCTCCAGCCCATCGACATGGAAGTCGGCGCGGGCACCTCGCACGTCCATACCTTCCTGCGCGCAATCGGTCCCGAGCCGTGGCGCGCCGCCTACGTGCAGCCGTCGCGCCGTCCGAAAGACGGCCGTTACGGCGAAAACCCGAACCGCCTGCAGCACTACTACCAGTACCAGGCGGTGCTGAAGCCGGCGCCGGAAAACATCCTCGATCTCTATCTCGGCTCGCTCGAAGCGCTCGGCTTCGACCTGAAACAGAACGACGTGCGCTTCGTGGAAGACGACTGGGAAAACCCCACGCTCGGCGCCTGGGGCCTCGGCTGGGAGGTCTGGCTCAACGGCATGGAAGTGACGCAGTTCACGTACTTCCAGCAGGTGGGCGGCATCGACTGCAAGCCGGTGCTGGGCGAAATCACCTACGGCCTGGAGCGCCTCGCCATGTATCTGCAGAAGGTCGAGAACGTCTACGACCTCGTGTGGACCGAGTGGGAAGAGCCGGGCCCGAACGGCCCCGAGGTGCGCCGCCTCACCTACGGCGACGTCTATCACCAGAACGAGGTCGAACAGTCGAAGTACAACTTCGAGCACGCGAACGTCGACCTGCTCTTCACGTTCTTCAACAGCTACGAAGCGGAAGCGAAGCGGATGATGGACAACGCGCTCCCGCTGCCCGCCTACGAACTCGTGCTCAAGGCCGGCCACACGTTCAACCTGCTCGATGCGCGCGGCGCCATTTCGGTCACGGAGCGTGCTGCTTACATCGGCCGCATTCGTGCGCTCTCGCGGCTCGTGGCGCAGGCGTATTACGACTCGCGCGAACGGCTCGGCTTCCCGATGCTCGGCAATCCCGTGCACGGCGTGCCCGGCCTCACGACCGATGCACAAGACGCCGCAATGCCCGCCTGGGCGCCGCCGCTGAAAGTCGAACGCAAGTTCGACGAGGAATGACGGGACCAAGAACTCCATGACACACGCTCACCAAGCTACCCTGCTCGTCGAACTGCTGACCGAAGAGCTGCCGCCGAAGGCCCTCGCGCGCCTTGGCGACGCGTTCGCCGAAGGCATTGCGCAGCGCCTCGCCGCGCGCGACCTGATCGAAGGCGAACTGTCGTTCGAACGCTATGCCACGCCGCGGCGCCTCGCCGTCGTCGTGAAGAACGTGCGCAGCGTCGCGCCAGAAAAGCGCGTGCGCGAGAAAGTGCTGCCCGTCTCCGTCGCGCTCGATGCGAACGGCCAGCCCACCGCGCCGCTCGCGAAGAAGCTCGCGGCGCTCGGCTTTCCCGACTTCCCCGTCGCGGAACTCGAACGCGCCACGGACGGCAAAAACGAAGCGTTCTTCCTCAACTACTCGGCCCCGGGCGCGACGCTCGCCGAAGGGCTGCAAGCCGTGCTGGACGAAGCGCTCGCCATCTCGAAGCTGCCCATTCCGAAGGTCATGACGTACCAGCGCCCGGACGGCAGCAACATCCAGTTCGTGCGGCCGGTGCATCGGCTCACCGTGCTGCACGGCGCGGAGGTCGTGCCCGTCAGCGCATTCGGTGTGGACGCAGGCGACACCACGCGCGGCCACCGCTTCCTCTCGGAAGGGCTCATCGCCATTCCGAACGCGGACGCCTACGCGCAAACGCTGCTGCACAAGGGTCACGTCGTGGCGAGCTTCGCGGACCGCAAGGAAACCATCCGCACGCACCTGCTCGCGCAGGCAAACGGCGACCAGGTGGTGATGCCCGAAGCGCTGCTCGACGAAGTGACGGCGCTCGTCGAATGGCCGGTGGTGTACGCCTGCCGCTTCGAGGACGAATTCCTGCAGGTGCCGCAGGAATGCCTGATCCTCACCATGCAGACGAACCAGAAATACTTCGCGCTCACCGACGCCGCGGGCAAGCTGCGCTCGCGCTTTCTCATCGTCTCGAACATCGAAACGAAGACGCCGGGCGACATCGTGGAAGGCAACGAGCGCGTGGTGCGTCCGCGCCTGGCCGACGCCAAGTTCTTCTTCGAGCACGACAAGAAGAAGCGCCTTTCGGACCGCGTTCCGCTACTCGCGAACGTCGTGTATCACAACAAGCTCGGCTCGCAGCTGCAGCGCGTGGAGCGGCTGGAAGGCCTTGCCGGCACGATCGCGCAGATGATGGGCGCCGACATCGCGCTCGCCACGCTCGGCGCGCGGCTCGCCAAGGCGGACCTGCTCACCGACATGGTGGGCGAGTTCCCCGAGCTGCAAGGCACGATGGGCACGTACTACGCGCGCCACGACGGCGAGCCGGAAGAAGTGGCGCTTGCGTGCAGCGAGCACTACCAGCCGCGCTTCTCCGGCGACGCGCTGCCCGCCACCACCACGGGCACCGTGGTCGCGCTTGCGGACAAGCTCGAAACGCTCGTGGGCATCTGGGGCATCGGGCTTCAGCCCACGGGCGAGAAAGACCCGTTCGCGCTGCGCCGTCACGCGCTCGGCGTGCTGCGCATTCTCGTGGAAAAGCAGTTGCCGCTCGATATCGTCGCGCTGCTGCGCGCCGCTTACGCGCAGTTCGCCGCGGTACCGAACGTAGCCGATTCGACGGACGCCCTCTACGCGTTCTTCATGGACCGCCTGCGCGGCCTGCTGCGCGAGCGCGGCTACGCGGCGAGCGAAATCGACGCCGTGCTGGCGCTCAACCCCACGCGGCTCGACGACGTCGTCGCGCGCCTCGATGCGGTGCGCGAATTCGCGGCACTGGCCGAAGCGGCATCGCTTGCAGCGGCGAACAAGCGCATCTCGAACATCTTGAAGAAGTCCGAAAGCGGCGCAACCGGTGGCGTGCAAACCGCGCTCCTCGTGGAAGCTGCGGAAAAGGCGTTGCACGCGCAGCTCGAACAGGTGGCCCCGCGCGTACAGTCGCAGCTGGCCGAGCGGCAGTACACGGGCGCGCTCACCGCGCTTGCCGCGCTGCGCGAGCCGGTGGACACGTTCTTCAACGACGTCATGGTGAACGCCGAAGACGCGGCGCTGCGCGCGAATCGCCTCGCCCTGCTCGGCGCGCTGCACCAGCAGATGAACTGCGTGGCAGACATTTCGCGGCTCGCCGCCTGAGCTCGCCATGCCGACCAGTGCCAGCAGAAAGCTCGTCATTCTCGACCGCGACGGCGTGATCAACCTCGACTCGGACGCCTTCATCAAGTCGCCCGACGAATGGGTCGCCATTCCGGGCAGCCTCGAAGCCATCGCGCGCCTGAATCAGGCGGGCTATCGCGTGGCAGTGGCGTCGAACCAGTCGGGCATCGGCCGCGGCCTCTTCGACATGGCGGCGCTCAACGCGATGCATCTCAAGATGCACCGCATGGCCGCCGCGGTGGGCGGCCGTATCGACGCCGTATTCTTCTGCCCGCACACGGCCGAAGACCAGTGCGAATGCCGCAAGCCAAAGCCGGGCATGCTGAAGATGATTGCCGAGCGCTTCGAGATCAGCCCGGAAGACACGCCGGTGGTCGGCGACGCGCTGCGCGACCTGCAGGCCGGCGCCGTACTCGGCTTTCAGCTGCATCTCGTGCGCACCGGCAAGGGTACGAAGACGCTCGCCAGTGGGGGGCTGCCCGAAGGCACGAAGGTCCATGACGACCTGCGCGCCTTCGCGCTCGACTTTCTTTCGAGCCGACACGAGTAACGCCGTCAGCGCCGCGCTAGCCGCTTGCGGTTTGCCAGTGGAAGCTGGACGCCTGTTTGCAGGATCACACCCATGCTTTTTGTCCGTTCCCTGTTGCTGCTCGTGTACTTCGCCGTGTTCACGGTGCCGTACGCGACCGCCTGCTTCATCGCCTTTCCGTTCATGCGCGCCGACCGGCGCTACTGGATGGCCGTGGGCTGGTGCCGTACGACGATCTTCGTCACGCGCTGGCTCAACGGCATCCGCTATCGCGTGCAGGGCATGGAAAACCTGCCGGACGGCCCGGCGGTGCTGCTTTCAAAGCACCAGTCCGCATGGGAGACGGTTGCGTTTCCCGCCGTGATGCCGCGGCCGCTCTGCTACGTGTTCAAGCGCGAACTGCTCTACGTGCCGTTCTTCGGCTGGGCGCTGGGCATGCTGAAGATGGTTCACATCGATCGCAAGGAAGGCAAGCACGCGTTCGATTCCGTCACGCGCCAGGGCAAGCAGCGGATGAGCGAAGGCGCGTGGGTGATCATGTTCCCCGAAGGCACGCGCACGCCGGTGGGCAAGCAGGGCAAGTACAAGACCGGCGGCGCGCGCTTTGCGATTGCGACCGGCGCGCCCGTGGTGCCCATCGCGCACAACGCAGGGCGCGTGTGGCCTCGCAACTCGTTTTATAAATATCCGGGTATAGTCACGGTGTCGATCGGCCAACCCATTGATACTGCAGGACTAACGGCCGACGAAGTGAATACGCGCCTGGAAGCATGGATCGAAGCCGAGATGCGCCGCATCGACCCTGCCGCGTACAACGTGACGGATGCTTCGCCCGCCACCACTGCCCGGATCTGACGCGCCCCCTGTGCGTTCGCGCCTCGCCGCGGGGCGCGCATGACGCGCAAATTGCGAGCGTTTCGCCCAAGCCGAATTCGATGCACAAGCCTCCCAGGCCGCGGCACGCCGCGGCGCTCGACAGCCGGCAACTCGACCTGCCGCTCTTTCCCGAGCCGGTTCAGGTGCCGCTCACGCCGCAGTCGCTTGCGCCGCTCACGTCGGTCAAGCCGCTCGCGCCAACGTCCCCTGCCTCTGCCCTTGACCCGTTGACGCCAGCACCGGCTACACCGCCGCGCGCGCCGGACGGCACGAAGCTGCGCGCGCTCACGCTCGGGGCGAAGACGCTGCACTACCGGCTCAAGCGCTCCTCGCGCCGCTCCATCGGCTTCACGATCGACGGCACGGGGCTCACCATCACGGCGCCGCGCTGGGTGACGCTCGCGGACATCGAAGCGGCCATCGCAGGCAAGGAACGCTGGATTTTCGCGAAGCTCTCGGAATGGCAGACCCGCACGGAACAGCGCGCGCTGCCTCAGGTGGAATGGAAAGACGGCGCCGAGGTGCCCTATCTCGGCAAGCCTGTCAGCGTGACGCTCGCCGCGCCGCACGGCACGCTCGCATTCGATGAAGCGGCGAGAGCGCTCGCACTGCCGCTGCCGCTGCACGCGGACCCGCAGCAGATCAAAGACCGCGTGCAGGGCTGGCTGCAGAACGAGGCGAAGCGGCTCTTCGGCGAGCGGCTCGAGGTCTATGCGGACAAACTGGGGGTGACGTACCGCGCGTATGCGCTGTCGTCGGCGGCGACGCGCTGGGGCAGTTGCTCGAGCGACGGACGCATCCGCCTCAACTGGCGGCTCATCCACTTCCCGCTCTCGGTCATCGACTACGTCGTCGCGCACGAACTCTCGCATCTGCGCGAGATGAACCACAGCCCGCGCTTCTGGCAGACCGTGGAGTCGATCTTTCCCGAGTTCCGCGAAGCGCGGGAGGCGCTGCGCCAGCACCCGCCCGAGCTGCTGCCGGTGATGTGAGTTACTTCTTTTTCTGGATGAACTCGATCTTGTAGCCGTCCGGGTCCGTGACGAACGCGATCACGGTCGTGCCGTGCTTCATCGGACCCGCTTCGCGCACCACCGTGCCGCCCTGCGCCTTGATCTTCTCGCACGCGGCGTAGGCGTCTTCCACTTCAACGGCGAGGTGGCCAAAGCCGCCGCCCAGATCGTACGACCCGGTGTCCCAGTTGTGGGTTAATTCGATGACGGTGCCGTCGCGTTCATCGGTGTAGCCGACGAACGCGAGCGTGAATTGGCCTTCGGGATAATCTTCGCGGCGCAGCAGTTTCATGCCGAGCAGCTCTGTGTAGAACTTGATCGAGCGGTCGAGATTGCCGACCCGGATCATCGTGTGCAGCAAGCGCATCGCGTACTCCGTTTTGCCTTCGTGAAAACGCGCAGGTTACCAAAAATGCGCACGGCCTGCCGCCGGCGTTCCACCCGTGAATGCGCCAGTTTGCGCCGCGCTGCGGCTCCAAGCGCATTACGCGTTCTTACAGCCACTTGCCGCGTCTTGCGCGCGAAATCTGCGGTTCTGCGATGATTCAATCCCGTGCGGCGGGCAAGCATCAGGAGGCGGTATGGATCACCTTGAGTCATTGCGAATCTTCTGCGCCGTCGTGGACGCGAGAAGCTTCACGCGCGCAGCGCAAGCAATGGGACTGTCGACGCCGGCGGTCTCGCGGTCGATATCGGACCTCGAAGAGCGGCTCGGCGTGCGCCTCTTTCACCGCACCACGCGGCACATCGCCCTCACCGAAGCAGCCGAACATTTCTACACCGGCTGCTCGCGCGTGATCAACGAGCTCGATGCGCTGGAAGCCGACGCAGGCCAGCACAGCCGCGATCCTTCGGGCGTGCTGCGGCTCGTCGCGCACGCTACCGCAGCCGTGCAGCTATTGCCTGCGCTCATCAACGGGTTTCGCGTGGCCTGTCCGAACGTGCAGGTCGAACTCACCCTGGCCGAGCGCCCCGTGGACCTGGTGGAGGAAGGCTACGACCTTGGCATCGTGCTGCCCTACATGCTGACGAGCGACCAGACCATTACGCGCGTCATCAATCGCATTCCGCTCGTGGTCGCGGCTTCCGCCGAGTACATGAAAGGCCGCGAAGCGCCGAAGACGCCCGAAGACCTCGCGACGCTCGACTTCGTCACCATGCTCACGTCGATTCGCGAGCCGAAACTGCGCTTTCGCAACCGCGCGTCTCATGCGAGAGATGCATCCGCTGATGACAGCCACGCGAAACACGAGATCGTCGTGCCGCTGAGATACGACATCTCGACGAACAGTGCGGCGTTCAACAAGGAACTGGTCTTGGGCGGCGCGGGATTGGGCATACTGCCGCGCTCGATGATCGAGCGCGAACTCGCGAGCGGCCGGTTGGTGCGAATCCTGCCGGAGTTCGAACTCGTGGACAGCGAGATCGAGCTACAGCTTGCGTGGCGCGACCGCCGGCTCATGGCGGCGAAGGTGCGAGCCTTCGTGGACTTCGCCACCACGTTCTTCACCGCGCCGCCTGCGCCTGCCGCGTCGCCGACGTTGACGCCTCCCCGCAAGCGCAGTCGCACGAGCACCGCGCAGCAGATCTGAGCAGGCTGCACTACCATACGGACGCATGTGCATGCATATGCACAACTCAGACGCCGTGCGGCTTTGGCATCCCACCCGATGCATGGCGACGCGGATTTCCGCAAGCAACCTGCAAGGAGACTCGAAGCATGCGAATTCTGGTCGTGGGCGCCGGCGGTGTCGGCGGATATTTTGGGGCGCGTATGGCGCATGCCGGGCGCGACGTCACGTTCCTCGTGCGGCCGCAGCGCGCCGAAGAACTACGCCACGCGGGCCTCGTCGTGCGCAGCCGGTACGGCGATCTCACGCTGCGCGACGTGAAGACGGTGGTGAAGGGCGACCTGCGCGAGCCGTTCGACCTGATCCTGCTCAGCTGCAAAGCCTACGATCTGGCAGACGCCATCGACTCCTTCCAGGCCGCGGTAGGCCCCTCCACCGTGATCCTGCCGCTCTTGAACGGCATGCAGCACGTCGACGAACTGCAACGCCGCTTCGGTGCCTCCAAGGTGATGGGCGGCCTGTGCCTGATCGCGGCCACATTGAACGCCGAACGCGAAATCGTGCATCTCAACGACATGCAGGCCATCGTGTTCGGCGAGCTGGCGGGCGGCGTATCCGAACGCGCGCAGGCCGTAGCCGAAGCGATGGGCAACGCCGGTTTCGACGTCACCGCAAGCGCGAACATCGTCCAGGAGCTGTGGGAAAAGTGGGTGTTTCTCGCGACGCTCGCCGGCATTACGTGCCTCTTCCGGGCCTCGGTCGGCGAAATTCTGGCGACGCCGGACGGCGAGCGTGCCATCGCGAATCTGTTTGCCGAGTGCTCGGCCGTTGCGGCCCACAACGGCTACGCGGTGCGGCCCGAATTCAACGCGCGGATGCGCGCGATCTTGTTTGCGGCCGGCTCGCCGCTCACGGCCTCGATGCTGCGCGATCTTCAGGCAGGCTCGCGCATCGAAGCAGACCACGTGCTCGGCGACCTGATCCGTCGCGGCGACGACCGCCAGCGAGACGACGCGGCGCTCTCCGTACTGCGGCTCGCTTACAGCCATCTGAAAGCCTACGAAGTGCGCCGCGCGGCGCAGCCGCAGGCGGGAGCCGCATCATGAGCAAAGCTCCGTCCTACGACGCCTGCAACTGCTTCGCGCTACGCCAGGCCTCGCGCTACGTCACGCAGATCTACGAGCGGCATCTGGCGCCCTCGGGTCTCTCGGCCGCGCAGTTCGCGATTCTCGCTCGCCTCTCGCGCAAGCCGGGCTCCACCATGCTCGCCCTCGCCGAGGCCATGGTGATGGACCGCACGACCCTCGTGCGCGCGCTGAAGCCGCTGCAACGCGACGGCCTCGCGGCCGCGGAGCCTTCCGACGAAGACGCGCGTGCGCTGGTCTACACCCTCACCGCGAAAGGCGCGCGCGTATTCGAGAAAGCGTGCGTGGCGTGGCGTGCGGCACAGACCGAGTTCGAGCAGCATTTCGGACGCGAGCGGGCCAAGGCGCTGCGCGGCGAACTGTTCGACATCACGCAGGCGATGGCGCATCGATAAGCGGCGTCCGCTCGACGGGCGCAAGCAGCAGCGACCGTACGCGGAAACCACGCGATGCACCGCAGCAAGCACATGCGACGCGTGGGGTCATGGTCCCTGCGAGCGTGGCCTTTTTGCTATCGTGAGGCTCCTTTTCCTTGCCGGAACGATCACGCATGAGCACCGCCGCGCTGTCGGCCCGCCGTCCGCTGGACGGCTTCGCCACGATACTGATGATCGTGCTGTGCGCGATCTGGGGCTTTCAGCAGGTCGCCATCAAGAGCACGAATGTGGTGCTCCCGCCTCTTTTCCAGGCGGGGCTGCGCTCGACCATCGCCACACTGCTCGTGTGGGGCTGGGCCCGCATGCGCGGCACACCGCTCTTTCGCGACGACGGCACGCTGGGCGCAGGCCTGCTCGCGGGCGTGCTGTTTGCCACGGAGTTCGTCTGCATCTTCGTCGGTCTCTCGCTCACCAGCGCCTCGCGCATGGCCGTGTTTCTGTACACGGCGCCGTGCTTCACGGCGCTCGGGCTGCATTGGTTCGTGGGGGGTGAAAAGCTGCGCCGCACGCAGTGGACGGGCATCGGCGTGGCATTCGCAGGCATGGCTCTCGCCTTCGCCGACGGCTTCGCGCGCCACGCGCCCGCCGGCGCCGCGGACAGCACGCATTCGATGCTGGCCGGCGTGGCCGGGGACGCGCTCGGCGTGCTCGCCGGCATCGCCTGGGCCGCTACGACAGTGGTGGTTCGTGCAACGAAGCTCGCGCATACGAGCGCGAGCAAGACGCTCTTCTATCAGCTCGCGGTATCGGCAGTGGTGTTGCTCGGACTGGCGGCCGGCGTCGGCCAGGCGCGCTTCGAGGCCATCGCATCGATCACGCCCCTCACGCTCGCGAGCCTCGCGTATCAGGCGGTGATCGTGGCCTTCGTGAGCTATCTGCTCTGGTTCTGGCTGCTCACGCGCTATATGGCGTCGCGGCTTTCCGTGTTCTCGTTTCTCACGCCACTTTTCGGCGTGACCTTCGGCGTGCTGCTGCTCGGCGAATCGTTCAGTTCGCGCTTTCTCGTGGCCGCGGCCATGGTGCTCGCGGGCATCGCGCTGGTCAACGCGCCGGCTCGCCGCGAGGCGTCCTAGCCGCGCCGCTCACTGCCTGCGCAACGCGCACGTATTCCTCCACCGGCACGTCTTCGGCGCGCCGCGCAAGATCGAACCCCAGCGCGTCGAAATCCACGCGGTCGCGGAATGCGCCCAGCGTATTGCGCAGCATCTTGCGCCGCTGCGAGAACGCGGCGGTCACCACTTCGCCCAGCACGCGGTCATCGACGTCCGGCAGTTCGTGCGGCGCGTACGGAATCATGCGCACGATCGCGGAATCCACCTTCGGCGGCGGCTGGAACGATTCGGGCGGCACGTCCAGCATCTTTTCGATCGCGTAGCGGTACTGCAGCATCACGCTGAGCCGGCTGAACGCCTTGCTGCCGGGCTGCGCGACCATCCGCTCCACCACCTCGTTCTGCAGCATGAAGTGCTGGTCGATCACGCAATGCGCGAACGTGGTGAGGTGAAACAGCAGCGGACTCGAAATGTTGTACGGCAGGTTACCGACGATGCGTAGCGTCGGCTTGTCGCCCGGCGCTGCAAGCGAGCCGAAGTCGAATTCGAGCGCGTCGCCCGCATGCAGCGCGAGCCGGTCGCCGAACTTCTTTTTCAGGCGGTCGATCAGATCGCGGTCCAGTTCGACCGCATGCAGCGGCTGCTCCGGCGTGGCCACGCACTCGACGAGCGGCTCCGTGAGCGCGCCCAGCCCTGGCCCGATTTCCACCATGCGCTCGCCGCGTTGCGGGCGAATCAATCGGACGATGGCGTCGATCACGCCCATGTCGACCAGAAAGTTCTGCCCGAAACGCTTGCGCGCGAAATGGCCCTGGTGCTGTCGGCTGGTGGACATCGATGGAGAAACCGGAAAAGAGTGAAAGCGAAGCGCCGTTACCCGTTACGTATCAGGTATCAGGCCGCGCGACGGTGCCGCGCCATGGAAACCGCGGCGTCCACCGCGGCGATCATGCTGCCCGCGTCCGCGCGGCCCGTGCCGGCCAGATCGAGTGCGGTGCCGTGATCGACGGAGGTCCGCACGATCGGCAAGCCGAGCGTGACGTTGATGCCCTCGCCGAAGGTCGCGTACTTGAGCACCGGCAAGCCCTGGTCGTGGAACATGGCGAGCACGCAGTCGGCGTCCTTCAGGTAACGCGGCTGGAACAGCGTGTCGGCAGGGTACGGGCCGCGGGCGTCGATACCCTCGGCGCACGCGGCATTCAGCGCCGGGGAGATCACGTCGATTTCCTCGCGCCCCAGGTAGCCGTTCTCGCCCGCGTGCGGGTTGAGTCCCGTCACGAGAATGCGCGGCAGCGGCACGCCGAAATGACGGCGCAAGTCGCTGTTGACGATACGCAGCGTCTCGACCAGACCTTCGACGGTGAGCGCGGCGGAGACGTCCTTGAGCGGCAGATGCGTGGTGGCGAGCGCCACGCGCAGCGGCCGCTGGCCCGTGCCCGCGAGCATCATGACCACGCGCGGCGTGTGAGTGCGCTCGGCGAGATATTCGGTGTGGCCGGTGAATGGCACACCGGCGTCGTTGATCGTGCTTTTTTGCAGCGGCGCCGTGACGATGGCGTCGAACGTGCCGGCCATCGCGCCGTCGATCGCGGTATCGAGCAGCGTCAGCACGTAGCGGCCGTTGGCGGCATCGAGCTTGCCCGCCTCGGACGGCGCCACGAGCGGCACGTGCTGCACGCGAACCCGCCCGCTTGCCACGAGCGACGCCCAGTCCACGCCCACGGCTCGCGCGCGCTGCGCCAGCAACTGCGCGTCGCCGATCACCACGAACTGCGCGTCCGGCCAGTGCGCCGCCGCGCCCGCGAGTGCCGCCGCCGTCAGCTCGGGGCCGACGCCGGCAGGCTCGCCGGTCGTGATGGCGATTTGCAGCGGCGCTTGCGCAGCGCCGGCTGCAGGCGAGGAAGTGGAGGCGGCGGTCATGGCGTGGAGTGGACGACGGAAGTGACCGTCTATTGTAGGGACGGCGTGCCGACCTTGTAGTCCACGTAGGCGCTGTCGCGCAACTGGCGCAGCCAGTCGGCGTAGGCCTGCTCCGCCTTGCGCTGGCCGATGGCCTGGCGCGCGAGGTCGATCTGCTGCGCAACCGAGCCCTGCGCTTCACGGCGGCCCAGCACCTGGATCAGGTGGTAGCCGTACTCCGTGCGCACCGGCTCGCTCACCTGGCCATCCTGCAGCGAGTTCATGGCGCGCTCAAATTCAGGCACCGTCTCGCCCGGGCTGATCCAGCCCAGATCGCCGCCCTGCGAAGAAGAGCCGTCTTGCGAGTAGGTGCGCGCGAACTTGGCGAAATCGCCGCCCGCCAGCACCTCACGGCGAATATCGAGCAGCTTCTGGCGCGCCTGCGGTTCCGACATGCCGTCGCCCACGCGCAGCAGGATGTGGCGCACGTGGGTCTGCGTGAGATGCGAGGCGTCCGCCGAAGGCGCGCCCTGGCCCGAGCGGCGCTCCATCAGACGCACGATTTCGAAACCGTCACCCGTGCGGATCACCGACGGATTCACCTGGCCCGGACGCAGCGTGGAAGCCGCCGTCACGAATTCGGCCGGCAGCTTCGAGGTGGGCTGAAAGCCCATGTCGCCGCCCTTGCCGGCATCGCTTGCCTGCGAATCGGACTTCGCGAGCTTTTCGAAACTGGCACCGCCCAGCGCCTGTTGCAGCAGCGCCTGCGCCTTCTGCTGCGCGGCTTCGATCTCGGTTTGCGGCGCGTTCTGCGGTGCCTTGAGCAGGATGTGCTCGAAGCGCAGATCGCTCGTGAGACCGGCGTTCGGCCCGCGCTGGCTCGCGATGTAGTTCGCGACCTCGCCGTCCGAAACGGTGATCTTGCTGTCCACTTCCTTCTCGCGCAGCTTCGAGAGCGTGAGTTCGGTGCGGGCGTCGTTCGTGAACGTGCTCCAGTTCACGCCTTCGGCCTCGATCCGCGCGCGGTACGTGGCGAGATCCATGTTGTTGGCCTGGGCGAGGCGTGCGAGCGTGCGCTGCACGGTGGCGTCGTCGATCACGATGCCGTCTTCCTTCGCCTTCTGCAGCTGGATGCGTTCGAGCACCATCTGGTTGAGCACCTGGAGGCGCAGCTGGTCCGTGGGCGGCACGGGCGCGCCCTGCTGCGTGAGACGCCGCGCGACGAGACCCGCCCGTTCGTCGAGCTCGCGCTGCGTGATGACCCCGTCGTTGACCACTGCCGCAATCGTATCGGCCACCTGGCCGCTGCTCGCGGCGCTCAGTGCCTGGGCACTCGCCGGCGTGGCCGGCAGGAAATACGCCGCAGCGGCGAAAGTTGCAGCCCATGCTGCGAGGCGAAGCTTTTTCATGATTCCCACAGATACTCCAAAGATGGCGGGCCGCTTCGCCCGTCTACTCGCGTTCGATGACGCATTGCCCACGCATTGTCGTGCCTGCTGCGCCGCAGTCATGTGTCATTCGTAGTTGGTGAAACGTGAATCGGGCGGCGGAGCCGGCGGCAGCGGCGTGTAACCGGCCACGCCCGCGCGGAACGCTGCAACGAGGCCGTTGTCGACGTTCGACAGCCCCTTGAGCGTGAGCTGCGCCAGAAAGCGCGTGCCGGTGGTCTGGCTGCCCGTGGTGTTCACGCCGTTCGCGTAGCGCTGGATACCCACGCCGAGTACCCAGCAGTCCGCGTCGTACTGCATGCCGACGAGGCCGTCCACGATCCGGTGCCCGCCCAGGTCGTAATTGAAGCGGGCCACACCGTACACACGGTGCGAGAGCGGCCATTGCCCCGAAATCAGAATCTGGTTGATCGGCTCGTTGGTGAGCGTCGTGTTCTGGCGCGTGTAGCGATAGGCGACGTTCACGACACGCGAGGTGCCCGGACTGAAGCCGAAACCCACGCTCGCCTTCGTCAGCTGATTGTTGTCGGCATTATATTGGAACGCCGTTTCCGAAGCGAAACCGGCCCCCAGCTTGAGCGCCGCGCCGAGAATCAGGTCCGAATGCGTCGTGGCTTCCGACGTGGTCTGCCCCGGCAGCAACGTGACGCGCTGGTCGCGGAAGTAGTACTGCTGCGCGATCACGAAGCGCGCGCGCTCGTCGCCCGTGGCCGGGTTGAGAAAGCGCGTGGTGAGCGCGGCGGTGATGCGGTTCGCGTCGGCGATGCGGTCGTTGCCGACGAACGTGTTCGGCGTGAAGATTTCCGCGAGCCCGAAGTCCGATTCGGCGGTGTCGAAGAGCGGCGCGAAAGTCTGGTTGTGATACGGCGTGTAGACGTAATAGAGCCGCGGCTCCAGCGTCTGGATGTAGTCCTCGCCGAACACGCGCACCGAGCGGTCGAAGATCAGCCCGCTGTCGAAGCTGAACGTAGGCACCTGCTCGGTGAAGTCCTTCGGCTGTCCCGCCGGCGAACCCGTACCGATATTGCTCAGGTTGTACGACGCAAAGTGCCACTGCACCTTCGGCGTGACGAAGTACCCAGGCCCCACGACCGAGTACGACACGTACGGGTTGAAGACGATACGGTCGCCCTGGGTCGCATCCTGCGTCGTGATGCGAAAGCGCGAGTAGTCGGCTTCCGCACCGAAGTCGAAGCCGCCCACGTTGTACTTCGCGTACTTCACGTTGAGCTCGGGCTCGCGGCCGTACGGCGGCGCCGAAGGCGCGAGCGTCTGCCAGTGCTGCCAGCGCGCGAGCACCGACCACGGCCCGTTGTTGTACGTGAGCCCCGCTTCCTGCTGATACGTGGTCTGCAGCCCGTTGATGAACTGCGTGGACGTGGACGACAGGTCTTCCGGATACGTGTTGTCCGAGACCTTGTTGTAGTACACGTAGCCGCCGAACCCGCCGCCGAAATTCTGGTTGTGCTGGATGTACAGCGCGTAGCGGTTGGTCTTCGTGATCGCGTCGTTCGGCAGGAATTCGCCTGTGATCTGGCCGGTATAGTTGGGCGACAGATAACGGTAGTTGACCTGCGTGAGCACGCCGCGCTTCGAGATGATGCGCGGGGTGATCGTGGCATCGCGGTTCGGCGCGATGTTGAAGTAGTACGGCACCGAAAGCTCGAAACCGTTGTTCGAGCTGAGCGAGAACGTGGGAGGCAACAGGCCGCTGCGCCGGTCGCCGGAAAGCGGGAACGACAGCCACGGGCTCGCAAAGATGGGCACGCCCTGGAAGAACAGCACGCCGTTGTGGGCTACGCCTTCGTCGGCGCCGGTATCGAAGTCGAATTCGGTGCCCTTGATGTACCAGGCCGGGTCCGACTCGCAGCGGCACGCCGTGTACGTACCCTTCGTGAACACCGATCGCTCGTTGTCGATCAGCTCCACGCGTTCCGCGCTGCCCGAGCCGCCCGTCAACGTGAAGTGGTACTTCGGCGCGGTCATGAAGCCTTCGCTCGACTCCACCTTGAGGTGCGCCTCGGGGCCGACGAACGTGTTGCCGTTCTGGGTGATGCGGACCTGGCCGTAAGCGTCGGCCATGTCGGTGTCTTCGTCGTAGTGGAGCGCGTCGGCCTTGACGATGGCCGTGTTGTGACGCACTTCGGCCGAACCCTTCGCGGCGATGTCCTGGTTGGCCGTGCCCGTCGTGCTGTCGCCCAGCACGAAGGTGGCCGGACGCTGGCCGGATGCCACCGGATGCTCTTCGAGCTGGGGCGCGAGACGCAGGCTCCACGGGCCGTCGAGCGGCTGCGGCTGCGCGGCATCCCCGGCGAGCTGGGCGTGCGCGAACGCGGGCACGAAGCCCGGCACGGCCACGAGCGCCGCGATGAGCCGCCTTTTGCCCGGCGCGCAGTCGTCACTGGAAGAGTTCGTCTGGAAAAACTGTCTGGGCGGCATGTAAGGTTTTGGCGGATCGGCCCGGCCGCGCGCCCTTCGGATCACGATCAGCCGCCTCGCGCAATCGAACCGTCGAACCGTGACAGTTGGAGTGCACAACCATTAACAATTCATCGGGCAATCGCTCAATCGCACGGCGATGAAGGCATGAAGCGGGCGGGCGAACCGTTTGTTCGGGGCTTTGGCGCGAGTCGCGTCAAAAAAGTCGTGGGGTATTATATGGCAATACGTTGTCCCCTCCCGTTTTCGCCCGGTTTTCATGACGCTCGACGCCGCCCTCCGCCATTCCAGCGCCCCCGATCCTCGACTCGATCTCCTCACCGCCTGGCTTGGCGGCCTCGCCTCGCGCCACGGGCTCGATCTGGCCACACTCGCGCCGGCTTCGTCCGATGCCAGCTTTCGCCGCTACTTCCGGCTTGCCGCCGGCACCCTGCCCGGCGGAACCGCGATTGCCGTGGACGCCCCGCCGCCCGAAAAATGCCGCGAGTTCGCCCAGGTGGCGCACCTGCTGGCCGATGCCGGCGTGCACGTGCCGACCGTGCTGGAAGTGAACTTCGACGCGGGCTTCATGCTCGTCACCGACCTGGGCACCGATTCGTATCTGAATGCACTCAAGGGCGCGGCGCCCGATGGCACGGCGTCCCCGACAGAAGCCAGCCGCCCCGCGCCGCGCGAACTGATGCGCGACGCGCTCGACACGCTGATCCGCTGGCAACTCGCGTCGCGTCCCGACGTACTGCCGCCGTTCGACGAAGCGTTCCTGCGCCGCGAGATGGAGTTGATGCCCGAGTGGTACATCGGCCGCCATTTGGGCCACACCGTGGATGAGGCGACGCGCGGCGTGCTGGACCGCACCTTCGCGCTGCTCGTGGCGAGCGCGCGTTCGCAGCCTCAGGTGTTCATGCTGCGGGACTTCATGCCGCGCAATCTGATGATCGCCACGCCGAACCCCGGCGTGCTCGACTTCCAGGACGCGGTGTACGGGCCGATCACCTACGACGTCGTCTCGCTGCTGCGTGACGCGTTCCTGTCGTGGGACGAGGCCTTCGAACTCGACTGCTTCGCCTGGTACTGGGAGCGCGCGAAGAAGGCGGGCTTGCCCGTCGACGCGGACTTCGGCGAGTTCTACCGCCAGCTCGAATGGATGGGCCTGCAGCGCCACATCAAGGTGCTGGGCCTTTTCTGCCGCATCAACTATCGCGACGGCAAGCCGCATTACCTGGCCGACCTGCCGCGCTTCGTGAACTACGCGCGCAAGGTGACGCAGCGCTACGCGCCGCTCGCGCCGTTCGCGAAGCTGCTCGATTCGCTCGAAGGACGCGGCGCCGAAGTCGGCTACACGTTCTGACCGATCGCTCCGACCCATGACGCAACCGCTCTTCAACCGCAAGGCGATGATCTTCGCCGCCGGCCGCGGCGAACGCATGCGCCCGCTCACCGACACCTGCCCGAAGCCGCTCTTGCCCGCAGGCGGCAAGGCGCTGATCGAATGGCAGATCGAAAGGCTCGCGCAGGCCGGCTTTACGACCATCGTCGTCAATCATGCGTGGCTGGGTGCGCAGATCGAAGCGCGGCTCGGTGACGGCTCGCGTTGGGGTGTCGCGCTGCGCTATTCGGCGGAGCGCGAGGCCTTGGAAACCGCGGGGGGCATCGCGCAGGCGCTGCCGCTGCTCGAAGACGCCGGTACGCCCGAAATCTTTCTGGCCGTGAGCGGCGACGTCTACAGCGACTTCGACTACGCGCACCTCGCGCGGCACGCCGAACGGCTCGCCGCGCAGCCCGAGCCCGGCATGCATCTCGTCATGGTGCCGAACCCGCCGTTTCATCCGTCCGGCGATTTCGCGCTGGACGATCACGTCTGCGGCACGCTCTCGCTTGAAGGCGCGCCGCGCTACACGTTCGGCAATATCGGCCTGTACGACACGCGCATGTTCCACGGACTGCCGCGTGGCACGCGCTGTGCGCTCAAACCGTACTATCGCGAATCGATTGCGCGCGGGCTCGTGACGGGCGAGCTTTACGAAGGCGCCTGGGAAAACGTGGGCACGCCCGCGCAACTGGCCGATCTGGACGCGCGGCTCAAGCGCGCCCAGTAGTCTCCGTCTGCGGCAACGCGGACGCATCCGGCGTTTCGATACCCTCAGCGGCGCCGTCCCCATCGCGCGCTTCCTGCTCGGCGCGCTGTTGCTGAAGCGCCCACATCTGCGCAAACAGGCCGCCCGCGCGCAGCAACTCCGCGTGCGTGCCCTGCTCGACGATGCGCCCGTGGTCCATCACGATGATCTGCTGCGCGTGCACGACCGTAGAAAGCCGGTGCGCGATGATCAGCGTCGTGCGATTGCGCGCGATCTGATCCAGCTCGTGCTGGATCGCGCGTTCCGAGCGCGAATCGAGCGCCGAAGTGGCTTCGTCGAACACGAGAATCGGCGGGTTCTTGAGTAGCGTGCGCGCAATCGCCACGCGCTGCTTTTCACCGCCCGAGAGCTTGAGTCCGCGCTCGCCCACCGAAGTCTCGTAGCCCTTGGGCAGCCCTTCGATGAACTCGTGGATGTGCGCCGCGCGCGCCGCCGCGATCACCTCGTCGCGCGACGCCGAAGGTCTGCCGTACGCGATGTTGTAGTAGATCGTGTCGTTGAAGAGCACCGTGTCCTGCGGCACGATGCCGATCGCGGCGCGCAGCGTGTCCTGCGCCACGTCGCGGATGTCCTGGCCGTCGATGGCAATCGCGCCGCCGCTCGCGCGGTCCAGATCGTAGAAGCGGAACAGCAGCCGCGCGAGCGTCGACTTGCCCGAGCCGCTGTGGCCCACCACCGCGGTCGTCGTGCCCGCGGCAATCGTGAAGCTCACGTCGTGCAGAATGGGCCGCGACGCTTCATAGGCGAAGTTCACGTGATCGAAGCGCACTTCGCCGCCGCGTACCGCGAGCGGCGGCGCGTTCGGCGCGTCGGGCACTTCGCGCATCACGCCCATCAGCGAAAACATGCGGTCCATGTCGGTCAGACTCTGCTTGAGCTCGCGATACACCACACCCAAAAAATTGAGCGGGATGTAGAGCTGCAACATGAACGTGTTGATGAGCACGAGGTCGCCCAGCGTGAGGCGGCCCGCCATCACGCCTTGCGTCGCGCGCCAGAGAATGAACACGAGCCCGGTGCCGATAATCGCCTGCTGCCCGAAGTTCAGCGCCGAAAGCGAGTTCTGCGACTTGATGGCCGCCGCGCGATAGCGCTTGAGGTTTTCGTCGTAGCGCTGCGCTTCCCATTCCTCGTTGCCGAAGTACTTCACGGTTTCGTAGTTCAGCAGCGAATCGATGGCACGCGAGTTCGCGCGCGAGTCGAGTTCGTTCATCGTGCGCCGGAAGTGCGTGCGCCATTCCGTGACCTTCACCGTGAACACGATGTACGCGACGAGTGCCACGAGCGTGACGATCGCGTAGTAGGCCTCGTAGCGCACCACGAAGAAGCCCAGCACGAGGCCGACTTCGACGAGCGTCGGCAGGATGCTGTAGAGGGAGTACGAAATGAGTTGCGTGATGCCGCGCGTGCCACGCTCGATATCGCGCGACATGCCGCCCGTCTGCCGGTCCAGGTGAAAGCGCAGCGAGAGTGCATGCAGATGCCGGAACACCTTCAGCGCGAGTTGCCGCACCGCGCTTTCGGTGACCTTCGAAAACAGGATTTCGCGCAGTTCGGTGAAGAGCGAAGTGGAGAGGCGCACCACCGCATAGGCGATCACGAGCAGCCCGATGCCGCCCGCCAGCACGATGGAGGGCGCATGCTCCGCGCGCCCGAGCGCCGTGAGCTGCTGCACGGAGGCGAGACTGTCGACGATGCGTTTCATCACGACCGGCACGCCCAGGTTCGCCACCTTCGCGCCGATCAGGCAGGTCAGCGCGAAGATCACGCGCCACTTGTAGGTAGCAAGGTACGGCAGCAGCGAAACGATGGTCTGCCAGTCGTTACGCGGACCGGTTGCGAGCGGCGAAGGCTCGCCGGAAGGAGGAAGGCGACGCATGGATTCTGGAGTGGGGTTCGTGACGGGCGGGTTCTGCGCGCCTCGCCGCTGCGCACTTTCCCGTACAATTTCTGATCTTCCGTATTGTCGCAGAAGGCCGCGGCCGCCGCTTCAGGCCGCCGCGCCTCCCTCCATACACACGAATCCGTCCACACGCGCCCTTTCCATGGATAAACACATGACCGAGTCCATCCACCTTCCGCAGAAGCCGCCCGCGCTACGCGTCGTGCCGCAGCCTTCGGACGCGAACGTCCACGGCGACGTGTTCGGCGGCTGGATCATGGCGCAGGTGGACATTGCCGGCTCGATTCCGGCCAGCCGCCGCGCCAACGGACGGGTGGCCACCATCGCGGTCAACTCGTTCATCTTCAAGCAGCCGGTATTCGTGGGCGACCTGCTGAGCTTCTACGCGGACATCGTGAAGACGGGCAATACGTCGGTCACCGTGTCGGTGGAGGTTTACGCGCAGCGCATGAGCCTCACGCAAGACGTCGTAAAGGTGACCGAAGCCACGCTCACCTACGTCGCCACCGACTCCGACCGCCGCCCGCGCGCCCTGCCCGCGCTCGACTGAGCACGCGCCGGAGAAACGCGCCGCCGGGGCTTGCGCGCTAAGCCTCGGCGCACTCCATCCCGCCCTGCAGCAGATTCGCGATGGCGTCGCGCGGCATCGGACGGGCAAAGAAGAACCCCTGCATCTCGTCGCAGGCTCGTTCCTTCAGGAAGTCGAGCTGCGCCGACGTCTCCACGCCTTCCGCAATCACCTGCAGTTCCAGCGAGTGCGCGAGCGCGATGATCGCGGACGTGATCGTCTCGTCGTCGCCCGAAATGCCGATGTCGGACACGAACGAGCGGTCGATCTTGAGGCGGTCCACGGGGAAGCGCTTGAGGTAGCTCAAGCTCGAATAGCCGGTGCCGAAGTCGTCGATGGCGAGGCCAATGCCGAGCGCGTGCAGATCGTTGAGCATGATCACCGCTTCCTCGGCGTTGCGCATGATGGTGCTTTCGGTGAGTTCGAGTTCCAGGTACTGCGGATCGAGCCCGGTCTCTTCGAGCACCTGCATGACAAGCCGCGTGATGTTGCGCTGCTGGAACACGCGCGCCGAGAGATTCACCGACACGCGCGCCGGCGGCAGCCCCGCCGCCTGCCACGCCTTGTTCTGGCGGCACGCCTCGCGCAGCACCCATTCGGAAAGCGGTCCGATCAGCCCGCTTTCCTCGGCAACCGGAATGAACGCCGACGGCGAGACGAGCCCCGCTTCGGGGTCCTGCCAGCGCACGAGCGCCTCCATGCCCACGATCCGGCCGGTGTCGATGTCGATCTGCGGCTGGTAGTGCAGCAGGAATTCGTTGTCGCGCAGCGCCCGCCGCAGGCGCCGCTCCAGCGAAAGCCGCGCGGTCGCGCTCGCGTTCATCTCCGGCTGGAAGAACTGGAAGGTGTTGCGCCCCATGTCCTTCGCGCGGTACATCGCGAGGTCGGCCTTCTTCATCAGCGTTTCGGCGTCGTCGCCGTCTTGCGGGAAGAGGCTCGCGCCCATGCTGCAGCCCACGTAAAGCTCGTTGCCGTCCAGCCAGACCGGCTCCGAAATCGCGGCCCGCGCGCGCTCCATCCACGCGATCAGCGACTGCTCGTCCACCGTGTCCGTCATCACGATCACGAATTCGTCGCCGCCGTGGCGCGCCACCGTGTCGCTTGCCCGCGCACAGCGCGCCAGGCGTTCGGCCACGACGGAGAGCAGCCGGTCGCCGATGCTGTGGCCGAGGCTGTCGTTCACGTTCTTGAAGCCGTCGAGGTCGATGAACACGACAGCGAGCCCGCGGTCGCGCCGCTGCGCCGCGACGAGCGCCTGCTGAAGCCGGTCGCGCAGCAGGTTACGGTTGGGCAACCGCGTGAGGCCGTCGTAGTTCGCCTGGTATTCGAGCTGTTCCTGGTAGCGCATCAGCTCGGTCACGTCGCTCACGATGCCGACGTGGTGCGTGGTGCGCCCGTCCGCGTCGGGCACCGGCGCAATGAACAGCTGATTCCAGAACAGCGCGCCGTCCTTGCGATAGTTACGCAGCACGGCGCTCACCTCGCGGTTGGCGGCGAGCGCCTGGCGGATGGCGTGCAGCCCTTCCTGGTCGCGGTCGTCGCGCTGCAACAGCCGGCAGTCCTGTCCCACCACTTCGGCGGGGTCATAGCCCGTGATGCGCGCGAAGGCCGGGTTCGCGTACTCGATCAGATGGCCGCCCGGCCCCGGGCCCGTGATGATGATCGCGTTCACGCTCGCGTCGAGCGCGCGGCTTTGCAGGCGCAGCGCGAGGTCGGCGCGCTTGCGCTCCGTGATATCGGTGTAGGAGCCGAGCACGCCCAGCACGTTGCCGTCGCCCGCCGTGAACGGCAGCTTGCTCGTGACGGTGGTGCGATGCACGCCGTCGATCACGAGGTCCACTTCGAAGTTGAGCTTGGGCACGCCGGACTCGATCACCTCGCGGTCGTGCGCGCGCACGGTGTCGGCGAACTGGCGCCAGGGCAGGTCGTAGTCGGTCTTGCCGATCACCTGTTCCGGGTACGCAAGCCCCGCGTCGCGCGCGAACGCCATGTTGCAGCCCAGGTAGCGGAATTCGCGGTCCTTCCAGAAAATGCGCTGCGGAATGCTGTCGATCACCGTCTCCAGCATCTGGTTGGAACGCTGGGCTTCGGCTTCGGCGGCGATCTGCTCGGTCACGTCGTCGGCGAGCACGAACACCGCGTGGCGGCCCATGAACGTGAGCGTGTGGTACGAGATGTCCGCACTCACGTGCGAGCCGTCGCGCCGCACGTGATGCCAGATGCCGGCCATGGTGCGGCCGCCGTGCGAAGACGGGTCGCTGCGCGTGAGATGCGATTCGAGCCGCGTCGCGTCCTCGGGCGTATGAATGGCGCGCACCGACATCGCGAGGAACTCGGTTTCGCTGTAGCCGTACTGCTGGATCGCGGCCAGATTGACGGCGAGAAAGCGCAACGTGTCGCGGTCGAAGATGTACATGGGCACAGGATGCGCTTCGAACAGGCCGTGAAAGCGTTCGTCGCTGCTGCGCAGTGCCCGCGCGATGCGCAGCTTTTCGCGCGCGGCGTTCTCGCGCACGCCGAAGGTATAGATGAGCAGCGTGCCGCCCGCGAGCATCGAAATGACGAGCAGCACCACGGCCCGGCGGTTTTCGGCGATGGAATCGTCGATCACCTTTTCGAGCGCGATGCGCTGCTTCTGCTGCAATGCCGAGAACTGCGATTCGAAGCGGCCCATCTGCACGTCGAGCCGCATGTACACCGGCGCCACCCACGTACGCGCGTCTTCGCTGCCGGCCGGCCCGGGGCGCGCCGTGCGCGCCAGCGCTACGCGCAGATCACGCTGGAAGGCATCAGCGTCGAGGGCGAGGTTATCGAAGTCGGCCGCCATGTCCGGCGTGTCGGCGAAGGCGGTGCGCAGCCGCGCCACGGTCTGGTCGAGCGTTGCCGTACGCTCGCGCATCGCTGGCTCGCTTTCGCCCTCGCCCGCGGTCTCGTAGCGGCCGAGCGCCATCAGCTCGTCGTTGAGCGTGTCGCGAAAGGTGTCCAGATCCTGACGGATGTGCGTGGCCCGCAAGGTGCGGGCGTCGGCCTCGCGCTGCCCGCGTATCTGCGTGTACGCGACGAACGCGTTCGCGCCGACAGCGGCGGCCACGACCGCCACGTTGATCAGCAGCCGCTTCGAGAAGAAAGAGTTCATGGGTTCCGGGCGTCGTTCGTCCTGCGGTCGGGGTGCCTGCGGGGCTTTATTCACCACATATCTGCGACGGGCAGGCGCGCGATGCGCCTCAACCTATGGATAACGGCAGCGTCCGGAACAGTTTGAGGGAAAAGAAAAAAATTCCGTTCAGGCCGGTTTGGCCAAACCAAATTCGCGCATGGCGGGCAGGAAATCGTGATTGCCTTCCGGCTTGCGCGAGAGCTTGGCAAGAACGTAGCGCTTGAATGGGGCCAGCTGCGCCCATTGCTCGCTGGTTGGCGCGGGGAGGCTCGCGAGCGACGCCTGGTGCAGCACGCCGTCGGGCACCGCGCCGGCTTCACGCCAGGCCGGCGCGGTGTCGGGCGTGAACCATTCCGGCTCCACGTTGGCGTGCGTGCGCAGCATCTCGAAGAGCGCGTGGTCGAAATTCGGCTCGATCTGTGCGTCTTCCTCCACCGGGAAGCGCGCGAGCAGCTTGCGGTCCTCGTACGGCAGCATCTGCCATTGAGCGAGCGAGATGCGCAGGCCGAAGCGGTCCAGGTTGAAGCGGACCGACATCGGAATGTAAGTGAGGTCCTCGGAAGAGGCGACCTCGAACTGGAAAAGCAGCGGCGCTTCGTGGAGTCCCATGGCGGTATATCCCAGGTTCTGTCAGCCAGGTTCTGTCGGTTGCCGGCCACGCGGGGCGCCGGCTTGGGGTATTTTAGAACCTTCTGCGCGACCCACGAGCCCACGTCCGGCTGGGCGTTTTGTCCGGGCCGCGCGCCAAGGAGTCCACGCTTGAACCCACTGGAAACCGCCGGCCAGCCCGGCGCCATCGAATTGCCCGTCACGCGCCACCGCGGCGGCGCCGCCGAAACGCTCGTCGATCACGTCGGCCAGGAATGGCCTGTGGCTCTGGTGTTCAACGGCATCTCGCACGCGGTGATGATGTGCACGCCGCGCGACCTGGAGGCCTTCGCGGTCGGCTTCGCCATTTCGGAAGGCATCGTGGACCGCAACGCCGACATTCAGGACATTGAAGTCGCATTTCGCGAAGACGGCGAGTTGCCTTACGCCGAAGTGCAACTCACGATCGTGCAGCAGGCGTTCGCGGGATTGAAGGAAAAGCGCCGCGCGCTTGCGGGCCGCACGGGCTGCGGCGTGTGCGGCATCGAAAGCATCGATCTGCTCGATCTGCAACCGGAGCGTGTGCCGGATACAGGCTTTCTCGCGCGGCTCGCGCCCGACGCGCTCGCCCGCGCCGCGCACGACCTGCCCGCGCACCAGGCGCTCACGAAGCTCACAGGCGGACTGCACGCGGCGGCGTGGTGCAACGCGCGGGGCGAGATTCTGCACGCTTTCGAAGACGTGGGCCGTCACAATGCGCTCGACAAGCTGATCGGCCAGCTCGTGCTGGAACGCGCCGACACCACGGACGGTTTCGTGTTTCTCTCCAGCCGCGCCAGCTACGAACTCGTGCGCAAGGCCGCGCGCGTGGGCGTGCCGCTGGTGGCGACTATTTCGGCGCCGTCGTCGCTGGCCATTGCCATCGCGAAGAAAGCGGGCTTGCGGCTCGTGAGTTTTTGCCGGGAATCGGGGTATGTGGAGTATGGGACGGCGTGAGGGGGGCTACTACGCGTTACCTGCGTTGTGTACGCGAGGTGTATGGACAAAAAACGGCGCATAACGCGCCGCCTTTTTGCCTCGTCGCCCACGCTCAATCGAACTGCCTGAAATCCGGCTTACGCTTCTCGAAAAACGCCTTGAACGCCTCCCGCGCTTCAGGCGCGAGCAGCATCTTGCCGAAGTGCACGGCCTCTTCCGTCATGCGCGTATGGACCTCGTGCTGCGCCGCGCCCTTCATCAGCGCCTTGGTCACACGCAGCGACGACGCCGGCAGCGCCGCCAGCTTGCTCGCCTGAGCAAGCGCAAACGCCTCCACCTCCGCGGCAGGCAGCACACGATTCACGAAGCCCATGCGCAGCGCCTCGTGGGCGTCGAACGCGTCGCCCAGCAGCAGCTTTTCGGCTGCGAGCGGATAGCCCGCAATGCGCGGCAAAATCAGCGACGATGCCGCCTCCGGGCACAGCCCCAGCTGCGCGAACGGCAGCGAGAACTTCGCTGTGTCGGCCGCGTAGACGAGGTCGCAATGCAGCAGCAGCGTCGTGCCGATGCCCACGGCCGCGCCCGCCACCGCCGCGACCACGGGCTTCTCCGCCGTGCTGATGGCGCGCAGGAACTGGAACACCGGCGCGTCCTCGCCTGCGGGCGGCGCCTTCATGAAGTCTTCGAGGTCGTTGCCGGCGCAGAACGTGCCCTCGCTGCCGCGAAACAGCACGACGCGCACGGCCTTGTCGCGCTGCGCGGCAACGAGCGCGTCGGCCATCGCCTGGTACATCGCGGCCGTAATCGCGTTCTTGCGCGCCGGCCGGTTGAAGGTGATGGCGAGCACGCCGTCGTCGGTCTGGCTGGTCAGGATGTCGGTGGTCATTCGCGGATCTCCTCCGTTGAACGAAAACGGTTCGCAAGCCTCGCGACCTGCGAACCGTTCATGCCTTTACGGGGCCTCCTCGCTGCCCGGACAAGCGAGCATGCGAAGAAGCGGCCTGCACCTTACAGGCGCTCGATGATGCCGGCCGCGCCCATGCCGGTGCCCACGCACATCGTCACCATGCCGTAACGCAGGTTGCGACGGCGCAGCGCATGCACGACCGTCGCCGCACGAATCGCGCCCGTGGCGCCGAGCGGATGGCCCAGCGCAATCGCGCCGCCCATCGGGTTCACCTTCGCGGGATCGAGGCCCAGGTCCTGGATCACGGCGAGCGACTGCGCAGCGAACGCCTCGTTCAGCTCGATCCAGTCGATGTCGTCCTGCGTAAGGCCCGCGGCCTTCAGCGCCGCCGGAATGGCTTCCTTCGGCCCGATGCCCATGATCTCCGGCGGCACGCCGCGCACCGCAAAGCTCACGAAGCGCGCGAGCGGCGTGAGGTTGAACTGCTTCAGGATCTTCTCGGAGACAACGATGAGCGCGCCCGCGCCGTCCGAGGTCTGCGAGCTGTTGCCCGCCGTCACCGATCCCTTGTTTGCGAACACGGTGCGCAGCTTCGCAAGGCCTTCCAGCGACGTGTCGGCGCGCGGACCTTCGTCGAGCGCAACTTCGCGCGTCTTCACCTTCACTTCGCCGCTCGCGAGATCCGGCACGCGTTCGGTCACGGTGTACGGCGCGATCTCGTCCTTGAACTCGCCCGCCTGTTGGGCGGCAATCGCCCGACGATGCGACTCCAGCGAGAAGGCGTCCTGCGCTTCGCGGCTCACCTTCCAGCGCTCGGCCACGCGCTCGGCCGTGAGGCCCATGCCGTAGGCGATGCCGATGTTCTCGTTGGCGTCGAAGATGTGCGGCGACATCGAAGGCTTGTTGCCCATCATCGGCACCATGCTCATCGACTCGCAGCCGCCCGCGATCATCGCGTCCGCTTCGCCCACGCGAATGCGGTCCGCAGCCATGGCGAGCGCCGTCACGCCCGAGGCGCAGAAGCGGTTCACCGTGACGCCGCCGACCGTGTTCGGCAGACCCGCGAGCAGCGCGCCCATGCGCGCCACGTTGAGGCCTTGCTCCGCTTCGGGAATGGCGCAACCGACGATCGCGTCTTCGATCACCTTCGTGTCGAGCCCCGGCACCTGCGCAACCGCGGACTTGATCGCGTGCACCAGCAGCTCGTCAGGCCGCGTATTCCGGAACACGCCGCGCGGCGCCTTGCCAATGGGCGTGCGGCTCGCGGCGACGATATATGCATCCTGTAACTGTTTGCTCATGTGAGACTCCGATCCGAATGACTCGCCGCTTCAGTTGCGCACCGGCTTGCCGGTCTGCAACATGCCCATGATTCGTTCCTGCGTCTTCTGCGTGCCGAGCAGGTCGACGAACGCGCGACGCTCCAGCGCGAGCAGCCATTCTTCGTCGACAAGGCTGCCGGCTTCGACGTCGCCGCCGCATACCGCTTCGGCAATACGGCTCGCAATCAGGAAATCGTGATCGCTGATGAAGCGGCCGTCGCGCATGTTGACGAGCGACGCCTTGATGGTCGCAATCGCCGAGCGGCCGGCCACCGGCACCTGCGTCGCACGCAGCGGCGCACGATAGCCTGCGGCGGCGAGCGCACGCGCTTCCTTCTTCGCCGTGTCGAGCAGTTCGAACACGTTGAAGACGATGGTGTCCGACGGCTTCAGGTAGCCCATCGCACGCGCTTCGAGCGCGGAGGCCGAGACCTTCGCCATCGCCGCGTTTTCGAACGACTTCTGCACGAAGCGCAGCAGATCGCTCGGGTTCGCGCCCACCGCGTCTGCGGCTTGCGCCGCGCGCAGCGCCGCTTCCTTCAAGCCGCCGCCTGCGGGCACGAGACCCACGCCCACCTCGACGAGGCCGACGTAGCTCTCGATGTGCGCCACGCGCTTCGCGCTATGCAGCAGCAGCTCGCAGCCACCGCCGAGCGCGATGCCCGACACGGCGGACACCACGGGCACGTTCGCGTACTTCACGCGCAGCATGCCTTGCTGGAATTTCTTGACGAACGGCTCGATGCCTTTCGCGCCGCCCATCATGAACGCCGGCATCGCTTCTTCGAGGTTCGCGCCTGCCGAGAACGGGCCGCCCGGCGCGCCGAGCTTGAGCGAGGTGGGCTGCCACACCACCACCGCGCGATACGACTGCTCCGCGAGTTCGATGGCCTGCGTGAGCCCGTCGATTACGCCCGGGCCGATGGTGTTCATCTTGCTCTTGAACGAAACGATCACGACGTCGTCTTCGCCCGCGCGGTCGTCCACCCAGGCACGCACGTGGTCGGTCTCGAAGAGCGTCTTGCCGAAGGTCTTCGGGTCCGCGCCCGTTTCGCCTTGCAGCGGCGCGCGGAATACCTGGCGTTCGTAGACGGAGAGCGACGAGCGCGGCACGAAGCGCTTCGCCGCGGGCGACCACGAGCCTTCGGCCGTATGCACGCCGCCCTTCTCCGCAACCGCTCCTTCGAACACCCACGCAGGCAGCGGCACGTTCGCGAGCGCCTTGCCCGCGGTGATGTCGTCCTGCACCCATTCGGCCACCTGCTTCCAGCCCGCCGTCTGCCAGCCTTCGAACGGACCTTCGTTCCATCCGAAGCCCCAGCGGATAGCGAGATCGACGTCGCGCGCGTTGTCCGCAATCGATTCGAGATGCACGGCGATGTAGTGGAACACGTCGCGGAAAATCGACCACAGGAACTGCGCCTGCGGATGCGTGGATTCACGCAGCAGCTTCAGGCGTTCGGCCGGCGGGCGCTTGAGGATGCGGCCCACCAGTTCGTCGGCTTTCGCGCCGGCTTCCACGTACTCGCCCGTTTTGGCGTCGAGCACCTTGATCGCCTTGCCTTCCTTGCGATAGAAGCCCGCGCCGCTCTTCTGTCCGAGCGCGCCCTTCTGCACGAGCGCGGCGAGCACCGCGGGCGTCTCGTAGACGGGATAGAACGGGTCGTCCGCGAGGTTGTCCTGCATCGTCTTGATGACGTGGGCCATGGTGTCGAGGCCCACCACGTCTGCGGTGCGGAACGTGGCCGACTTCGCGCGGCCCAGCCGGCTGCCTGTCAGGTCGTCCACTTCGTCGAAGCGCAGGCCGAACTTCTGGGCTTCCGCCACCACCGCGAGAATCGAAAAGATGCCGACGCGGTTCGCGATGAAGTTGGGCGTGTCTTTCGCCCGCACCACGCCCTTGCCCACCGCGCTCGTGAGGAACGTTTCGAGCTGGTCGAGAATCTCGGGCCGCGTGTGCGCCGTGGGGATCAACTCCACGAGATGCATGTAGCGCGGCGGATTGAAGAAGTGCACACCGCAGAAGCGCGCCTTCAATTCATCCGAAAAACCATCGGAAAGCGCCGTGATCGAGAGGCCCGACGTATTGGACGCGAAGATCGCGTTCGCGCCGATGTGCGGCGCCACCTTCTTGTAGAGGTCGTGCTTCCAGTCCATGCGCTCGGCGATGGCCTCGATCACGACGTCGCACCCGGCCAGCTTCGCGAGGTCGTCCTCGTAGTTGGCGGGCTCGATGTACTGCGCGTCATCCTTCACGCCGAACGGCGCGGGCGACAGCTTCTTGAGGTTTTCGATCGCCTTCAGCGCGATCGCGTTCTTCGGGCCTTCCTTGGCGGGCAGGTCGAACAGCAGCACGGGCACCCGGGCGTTGATCAGGTGCGCGGCGATCTGCGCGCCCATCACGCCGGCGCCGAGCACGGCCACCTTGCGAATGATCAGATTGCTCACGTTGTTCCTCCAGCGGAATGTGCAATGTCGAGCGAATTGAATGGAATGTGCGAGGGTATGTCGGGACCGTGGCGGCCTCGCGTGCGGGACGGCGATCAACTCACGCCGGAGCACGCGAGGCAGGCCAGCGGGCGCTTAGAACAGCGCTTCGTCGATGTCCATCAGCGGCTTCGCGCCCGCGCGCGCCTGGCGGATCGTGGCCGCCGTTTCGGGCAGCAGCTTCGCGAAGTAGAAGCGCGCGGTAGCCAGCTTGGACTTGTAGAACGGGTCGCCGGACGCTTCCTTGTCCAGCGCGATGCGCGCCATGCGCGCCCAGAAGTACGAGAACACCAGGTGGCCCACGGTGCGCAGATACGGCACGGCGGCGGCGCCCACTTCGTCGGGGTTCTGCATCGCCTTCATGCCGATTTCCATGGTGAGTTTCTGCACCTTGTCGCCGATGTCGGCGAGCGGGTTCACGAACTCCTGCATCTCGGGCTTCACGCCTTCCTCTTCCACGAAGTCGCTCACGAGCTTGCCGAACTTCTTCAGCTTGGCGCCCATGTCGCCCAGCACCTTGCGGCCGAGCAGGTCCAGCGACTGAACGGCGTTGGTGCCTTCGTAGATCATGTTGATGCGGGCGTCGCGCACGTATTGCTCCATGCCCCATTCGGAGATGAAGCCGTGGCCACCGTACACCTGCAGCGCGTGGTTGGTGCACTCGAATGCGTTGTCGGTGAGGAACGCCTTGATGATGGGCGTGAGGAGCGCGACGAGGTCGGCGGCTTCCTTGCGCACGGACTCGTCGCTGTGCGACAGCTCACGGTCGATCTGCAGCGCGGTCCAGTACGAGAACGCGCGGCCTGCTTCCAAGTAGGCCTTCTGCGTGAGCAGGATGCGGCGCACGTCGGGGTGCACGATGATGGGATCGGCGGGCTTGTCCGGCGCCTTCGGGCCGGTAAGCGAGCGCATCTGCAGACGCTCCTTCGCGTAGACCAGCGCGTTCTGGTACGCGACCTCGGTGAGGCCGAGGCCCTGCATGCCGACGCCAAGACGCGCGGCGTTCATCATGACGAACATCGCGTTGAGGCCCTTGTTCGGCTCACCGACCAGCCAGCCCTTCGCGTTGTCGAGATTGATCACGGCCGTGGCGTTGCCGTGAATGCCCATCTTGTGTTCGATGGAGCCGCACTTCACGCCGTTGCGCTCGCCGGGTTCGCCGGCTGCATCGGGAATGAACTTCGGCACGATAAAGAGCGAAATGCCCTTCGTGCCGGCCGGCGCATCGGGCAGACGGGCGAGCACGAGGTGAATGATGTTTTCCGCGAGGTCGTGTTCGCCCGCGGAGATGAAGATCTTGGTGCCGGTGATGGCATACGAGCCGTCGCCGTTCGGCTCCGCCTTCGTGCGCAGAATGCCGAGGTCGGTGCCGCAGTGCGGCTCGGTGAGGCACATGGTGCCGGTCCAGACGCCGGAGACGATCTTCGGCAGATAGGTCTTCTGTTGCTCCGGCGTGCCGTGCGCATGCAGGCATTCGTAGGCGCCGTGCGAGAGACCGGGGTACATCGTCCACGCCTGGTTGGACGAGTTCAGCATCTCGTAGAGTGCGTTGTTCACGAACGCGGGCAGGCCCTGGCCGCCGAATTCGGGATCGCAACCGAGCGCCGGCCAGCCGGCCTCGACGTACTGCTGGTACGCCTCCTTGAACCCTGTAGGCGTGGTCACCACGCCGTCGCCAGCGTAGGTGCAGCCTTCGCGGTCGCCGACCTGGTTCAGCGGGAACAGCACTTCGGAGCAGAACTTGCCGGCCTCTTCGAGCACCTGGTTGACAGTGTCGGCGTCGAGGTCCGCGTGCTTCGGCATTTGCTTCACTTCGGCTTCGACGTTCAGCAGTTCATGCAGCACGAATTGCATATCGCGCAGCGGCGGGGCGTACTGTCCCATGACTTCTTCTCCAAGGATGAGGACTGACAAGCTCGCCGCTGCTTGCAGCGCGGTGCCGACCGCGCCGGTCCCGCTAGCGGCTTTCGCTCTGATACGAAACGATCAGCTTTTCCAGCGCAGCCCACGTCAGGCGCACGGCATCGGGCAGATGCAGGAAGCGTGCGTCGTGATGCAGGCCGAGCGTGAAGCTGTACAACTCGAAGAGCATCAACTGCGGATCGGTATCGGCGCGCAGATGCCCTTCTTCCATTGCCTGCGAAATGGCCCGCATGAGCGCGGCGCGCCACATCGTGACGCTTGCCACCAACTGCTCGCGCACGGCGCTGTCTGCACGGTCGTCGTACTCGACCGCGCCGCTGATGTAGATGCATCCAGTGGTGACTTCCTGAATGCGCTTCTCCATCCAGCGCGACAGCATGGCGCGCAAACGCGGCAAACCGCGCGGCTCGCGCAGGCTCGGGAAGAACACTTCCTCCTCGAAACGGCGGTGATACTCACGCACCACTTCCACCTGCAAGTCTTCGCGCGACCCGAAATGCGCGAACACCCCGCTCTTGCTCATCTGCATACGCTCGGCCAGCAAACCGATGGTCAGACCTTCGAGTCCATCCCGGCTGGCCAGGTCGAGTGCTGCATCGAGAATTGCGGCTCGCGTCTGTTCGCCTTTTCGCATAGCTTTATACCGTTACGATGTGACCGAAATAAAATCGAACGGCCGTACTATTGTTGGGTACGACCGCCCGCTGAACAAGGACTTTATTAGAAACCGGGGTCTAACAGGCACTCTAATTCTGCGCCGCATGGGGTGGCGAGCAGAAGCCGATATTTCCTCGATTGCGCGTGCCGGGTCGCGTGTGGCAGCGTGCAGGGTCGGATAAGTGCGCGGAAAGGGGTTTGATCTGGACGCGACCTAGTCGTAGCCGCCCACCGTCAGGAGCTTCATGGTGGTCCGATAGGCCGTGTAGGCCAGCCAGTTGAGCAGCCGTTCGGCGGCCGGCCGCGCTTCGTAGCGGGCCTCGTCGATCAGGCGCGACTCGTTGAAGGCGGTGAGGATGGCATGGCGTAATGCATCGATCTCCGGATGCAGCACCAGCATCACATTGGCCTCGTTGTTGAGCACGAGGCTCAGCGCGTCGAGGTTCGAGGAGCCCACCGTGGCCCAGTTCGAATCCACCACGGCCACCTTTCCGTGCAGCATCGTCTTTTCATACTCGGCAATGCGCACGCCCGCCTTCAACAGCGAGTGGTACAGGAACGGCACCGCGTAGTCGAGCGCGGCGAACTCCTTTCGGCCGATCAGGAGCCGCACCTCCACGCCGCGCTGCGCCGCGTGGATCAACGCCCGTCGCAGGCGCCGCCCCGGCATGAAGTAGGGATTCGCGAGCAGCACTTCCTTGCGCGCCTGGCCGATCGCGGCGAGGTAGGCCTTTTCGATGGCCCGCCGGTTCACGACGTTGTCGCGTGCGACGAAGGCCACGCAGGGCTCGCCTCTCGGACGAACGCGCCTCGCGCGGAAACGGCCACTGAACGCGTTGCGCAGAAAGGAGGATCGCCTGTGCGACGCGGGGCCTATCGCCGCGCCCTCGTCGTCGGCCCGAACGGGTGGCCGGTGGCCGAGCACTATGCGCTGCCATTGCAGTTCGAACGCCTCGCGCACGTCCGCCACCACGGGGCCGCGCAACTCGACGGCGAAGTCCCAGCGCGCGTGCGGCAGACGTGTGCCATTGTTGTCGAAGTCGTCGACGATATTGATGCCGCCGCACCAGGCGAACGTGCCGTCCACCACCGCGAGCTTGCGGTGCGTGCGCGCAAAGCCGAAGCGGCCGAATAGATGCGGATTGAAGATGCGATGCTCGATGCCCGCAGCCACCCAGGTGTCAAAGAACGGCAGCCGGCCAGTGCCGATGCCGTCGGTAATGACGCGCACCCGCACGCCGCGGCCCACGGCGCGCAGCAGGGCTTCGGAGACGGCTTGACCCGCCGCGTCGTCGCAGAAGATGTAGGTCTCCAGCATGACGTCGCGCGTGGCGGCGTCGATACGCTGAACGAGCGCGTCGAAGTATTCGTCCCCGGAGCAAAAGAGCTTCACGGTATTGCCCGCCGTGAAGCGATAGCGCGACCAGTAGCGGCGGCCAAGCAACGTGCGGCCCAGCCGTTCGAGCCGCGGCAGGCGCGCGGGCACCGACGATTCGCGCGTCGCCGTCATCGGCCGTGCGCCTGGCGGCGCGCATCGAGTCGCGCGGGCAACTGGAGAATGGCGTCCCGGTTCGATGATGAGAAGCAACGGCTCGCGGCTTCCTGCCACGGCAACCAGAGGAATGCGGTGTGTTCGCGCGGCGCGAGCGTGACTTCGAGCCGCTGCGGCACTTCGAGGCTGAACCAGTGCTCGACGTTGCGCGTCACGCCCTCTTCATAGCGGTGCCGCCACACGGGGTAGATCTCGTACTCGATCTGATGCTGCCAGTCGAACAGCGACGTATACGGCACGTCCGCCGATCCTACGACGATGCCCGTTTCCTCGGCGACCTCGCGCACGGCGGTTTCGGTGAGTGGCTCGTCGAGCCGGTCTTTCGAACCCGTGACGGATTGCCAGAAGCCCGGCCGATCGGCGCGCTCGATGATGAGCACGTCGAGCTGCGGAGTGTGAATGACGACGAGAACGGATTCCGGAATCTTCTTCGGCATGGTGGCGAGGCGCAGCGCGAACCGCGCGCGGGCATGTCGGCGGTGAAATCGGGGAAAGCCGGCTGTCTATCGGCGCCATGCATTCGATGCTTGCGGCGCCTGGCAGCCGGCCAGTACGAATGTAGCGCAAAAAGCAGAAAAGGCGCGTGATGCGCCTTTTTCTGTGCTGTGCGGAAACGGTGTGCCGCTTGCGTGCGGCCACTCGCGACGGACGAGCGACCGCCAGCGGCTTACTGCGCCTTCTGTTCCGGCGTGCGCAGGCGGATGTGGAGTTCGCGCAACTGACGCTCGTCCACTTCGCTCGGCGCCTGGGTGAGCAGGCACTGCGCACGTTGCGTCTTCGGGAACGCGATCACGTCGCGGATCGAATCGGCGCCGGCCATCATCGTGACGATACGGTCGAGGCCGAACGCAATGCCACCGTGCGGGGGCGCGCCGTACTGGAGCGCGTCGAGCAGGAAGCCGAACTTGGCACGGGCTTCCTCCGGACCGATCTTGAGCGCGCGGAACACCTTGCTCTGCACTTCCTCGCGGTGGATACGCACCGAACCGCCGCCGATTTCCCAACCGTTCAGCACCATGTCGTAGGCCTTCGCGAGGCAGCGGGCCGGATCCGTTTCCAGATACTCGATGTGCTCGTCCTTCGGGCTTGTGAACGGATGGTGCGCAGCGACGAAGCGGTTCTCTTCCTCGTCGTACTCGAACATCGGGAAGTCGATCACCCACAGCGGCTTCCAGCCGGCCTCGACGAGACCGTTCGCCTTGCCGAACTCCGAATGACCGATCTTCAGGCGCAGTGCGCCGAGGCTATCGTTCACCACCTTTGCGCGGTCCGCGGCAAAGAAGATGATGTCGCCGTCCTGAGCACCGGTGCGCTCGATGATCGCCGCGATGGCCGCATCATGCAGGTTCTTCACGATCGGGCTTTGCAGGCCGTCGCGGCCCTTCGCAGCCTCGTTGACCTTGATCCACGCCAGGCCCTTCGCGCCATAGATGCGCACGAATTCCGTGTAGCTGTCGATATCGCCACGCGAGAGCTCACCGCCCTTCGGCACGCGCAGGGCTGCAACGCGCCCGTCCTTGGTATTGGCCGGCGTGCTGAACACCTTGAAGTCGACGTCCTTCATGGCGTCCGTGAGTTCCGTGAATTCGAGCTTCACGCGCAGGTCGGGCTTGTCCGAGCCGAAGCGGCTCATGGCTTCCGAGTACTGCATCACCGGGAACTTCGCGTCCAGTTCCACGCCGATCGTTTCCTTGAACACGTGGCGCGCCATCTCTTCGAACAGGTCGCGAATCTCCTGCTCGCCGAGGAACGACGTTTCGCAGTCGATCTGCGTGAACTCGGGCTGGCGGTCGGCACGCAGGTCTTCGTCGCGGAAGCACTTCACGATCTGGTAATAGCGGTCGAAGTTCGCCACCATCAGGAGCTGCTTGAAGAGCTGGGGCGACTGCGGCAGCGCGAAGAACTGGCCTGCGTTCACGCGCGACGGCACGAGGTAGTCGCGCGCACCTTCCGGCGTGCTCTTGGTGAGCATCGGCGTTTCGATGTCGATGAAGCCCTTCGCGTCGAGGTACTTGCGCACTTCCATCGCCACGCGGTAGCGCAGGCGCAGGTTGTGCTGCATCTGCGGACGGCGCAGGTCGAGCACGCGGTGCGTGAGGCGCGTGGTTTCCGAGAGGTTGTCGTCATCGAGCTGGAACGGGGGCGTGACCGACGGATTCAGCACGGTCAGCTCGTGGCACAGCACTTCGATCTTGCCGCTCGTGAGGTTCGCGTTCGTGGTGCCTTCCGGACGGTTGCGCACCACGCCCTTCACCTGTACGCAGAACTCGTTGCGCACGCCTTCGGCCGTCTTGAACATCTCGGCGCGGTCCGGGTCGCAGACAACCTGAACGAGGCCTTCCCGGTCGCGCAGGTCGATGAAGATAACGCCGCCGTGGTCGCGGCGCCGGCTCACCCAGCCGCACAGCGACACGGTTTGGCCCAGCAGGTGTTCGGTCACCAGACCGCAGTATTCAGATCTCATCGACATGATGTTCGTCTTTCGTTATTCAGGAATTGAACGGCTGCGTCCCACAACGGCGGGCGCCAGCCGGTGTTACAGCGGAGGCTCGACGGTGCGCCGCTGCGGCGCGGGCGCCACATGCGGCGCCGACGGCGCGACGACGCCCATCGAAACGATGTACTTGAGCGCGGCGTCGACCGTCATGTCGAGTTCGACGACCTCGCTGCGCGGGATCATGAGAAAAAAGCCCGACGTCGGATTAGGCGTGGTGGGCACGTACACGCTCACGCATTCTTCCTTCAGGTGATTCACGACGTCGCCGCCGGGAATGCCGGTCAAGAACGCAATCGTATACGAACCTTTACGCGGGTATTCGATCAGGAGCGCCTTGCGGAACGCGTTGCCACTGCTGGAAAGCAGCGTGTCGGACACCTGCTTGACGCTCGTATAGATGGGACCGACCACCGGAATGCGGCGCACCACGGCGTTCCACGCCTCCACGAGCTTCTGCCCGACGAGGTTCTGGGTCAGCAGGCCGACGACGAAGACGAACGCGAGCGTAAGCAGTGCACCAAGCCCCGGCAGATGGAACCCGAACAGGCGCTCCGGCTGCCACGCTGTCGGCAACAGCAGCAACGTCTGATCCATCGTGCCGATGATCAGATTGAGCACCCACAGCGTGATGGCCAGAGGCACCAGCACGAGCAGGCCAGTCAGGAAAACCGATTTGAGCGTCGCTTTCTTGGTCGTCATGTGTACCGCCGGAGAGCCGTGGCGAAGCGCCGCGGCGAGGGCGCCGCCCCTCGGTCAGAATGGGACGGCTCGGGTATCAGGGACTGCCCGTCGTGCTGGCCGCGGTGGACGTCGTCGCCGGCGCGGCGCCCGATGTGCCTTCCGAACCGCTGGCCGACTTGCTGCCGCTCGCGCTGTCGCTGCCGGCCGAAGCGGTTTCCGACGACCCCGCCGCGGTTTCCTTCTTCGCACCCGTGCTCGCGCCACTGGCGCCACTGTTGCCGCCGCGAAAATCGGTGACGTACCAGCCGGAGCCTTTCAGCTGGAAGCCTGCCGCCGTGACCTGCTTGCGGAAGGTGTCCTTCTGGCACTCGGGGCACTGCGTCAAAGGCGAATCGCTCATCTTTTGCAGCACGTCCTTCTGGAAGCCGCACGATTCGCAACGATAAGCGTAGATCGGCATGATCCTGTTCCCTGATGAAAATCTGATAAACGCTTGCAAAGCCTTGAATTATAGCCGCAAACGCCTGCCGGCCCGGCGATTTCACCGGCCGGCGCGTTGCGCGGCCACCGGCGCTTCAGATGGGGGCGAAGACCGCGCGGATCAAGAGCGGCCGGCGCGGCGTTGCCAGGTCATCCAGCGCTCGCGGCCGGCAAAGACCGGTATCGAGCCGGACACTGGCTCGTCTTCCACGAGCATGAAATCGGGTTCGAGCAGAGCCTCGAGCTCGGCGCGGTCGATGCCGAACGGCGGCCCCTTAGGCGTAGCCCCAATGAAGAAGAAACCCGCGAGCAAGCCGCCTTCCGGCAGGATGTCGGCCATGCGCGCAGCGTAACGCGCCCAAAAATCCCGCGGCAGGGCGCACAAAAAAGCGCGTTCGTAGACCCAACCCGGCGTGAATGGCGGCTGCCAGGCGAAGAAGTCCGCTTCCTCCACAACATGGGCGTACTGCGGGCCCAACTGCGCGCGCGCCGTGGCCACGGCTGCCGGTGAGAAATCGATGGCGCGCACCTGGCGGCCACGTTGAGCGAGCCACAACGCTTCCCAGGCACTGCCGCAGCCGGGGATCACGATCGCCTCGCCCGGATGCCGCGCGGCGAAGGCTTCGAACGCAGGCGGCACGCCAGCCTGGTCCCAAGGAGTAAAGCCCTGCTCGAAGCGCTCGTTCCAGAACGCGGGGTTGCGCGGATCGCGGGATTCGAATTCGGGGGCCGACGGCGCAACTGCTGGCGCGGCGGTCTTTCCTGCACTGCCCGGTTCATCGGGTGGCACAGCCGGATGCGTCGGATCGGTCATGGCGTGTTGGTTCCCTCGGTGCTGTCGGATCTGGAGCAGCCGCGCCGCCCGTTCAGCCGCCGTACGCGAGCGCGAGCCACAAGCGGGCGGCCACGGCACCGGCGCCCACGGCGAGGCCGAACATGAGCAGCCCTTGAAGCAGCCGGTTGGTCCGCTTCTGCTCCAGCAGGATCAACCGCATCGCTTCGTCGCTCGTGCCTGCATGGGGATTGTCGTGGCGCTGCGCCAGCACGTGATGAATCAGGCGCGGCAACTGCGGCAGCGTCTTGCTCCACTGCGGCGCTTCGATTCTCAGTCGTTCGTACCAGCCCCGCAAGCCGATCTGCTCGTTCATCCAGCGTTCGAGGTACGGCTTCGCGGTCTTCCACAAGTCGAGGTCGGGATCGAGCGAGCGGCCCAGACCTTCCACGTTGAGCATGGTCTTTTGCAGCAGTACCAGTTGGGGCTGGATTTCAACGTTGAAGCGGCGCGAGGTCGAGAAGAGACGCATCAGCACCTGGCCGAGTGAAATGTCTTTCAGCGCCCGGTCGAAGTACGGCTCGCAAACGGCGCGAATGGCGCTTTCCAGTTCTTCCACGCGCGTATTGGGCGGCACCCAGCCCGACTCCAGGTGCAGCGTCGCGACGCGGTGGTAATCGCGCTTGAAGAAGGCGAGGAAGTTTTGCGCGAGGTAGTTCTTGTCGAAGTCCGAAAGCGCGCCAATGATCCCGAAGTCGAGCGCGATGTAGCGGCCGAAGTGCGCGGGGTCAAGACTCACCTGGATGTTGCCGGGGTGCATGTCCGCGTGGAAGAAGCCGTCGCGAAACACCTGCGTGAAGAAGATCTCCACGCCTTCGCGGGCGAGCTTGGGAATGTCCACGCCGGCTGCGCGCAACGTCTCCACCTGGCTGATGGGCACCCCGACCATGCGCTCCATGACGAGCACGGTGGGCGTGCAGAACTCCCAGTACATCTCGGGAACGAGCAGGAGGTCGAGCCCCGCGAAATTGCGCCGCAACTGGCTGCCGTTGGCCGCCTCGCGCATGAGGTCGAGTTCGTCGTGCAGGTACTTGTCGAACTCGGCCACCACTTCGCGCGGCTTGAGCCGCTTGCCGTCCGCCCACAGCCGCTCGGCCCACACGGCGAGGTCGCGCAGCAGCGCGAGGTCGGAATCGATAACGGGCCGCATGTTGGGACGCAGCACCTTGATGGCCACGGGTTTGCCCGCGTGGTCGCCGGTCTTGAGCTTCGCGAAGTGCACCTGGGCAATCGAGGCGCTGGCCACCGGCACGCGCTCGAAGTCGTCGAACAGCACGCCCACCGGCGCGCCCAGCGACTTCTCGATGAGGCCAATGGCGACGTCCGAATCGAACGGCGGCACCTGGTCCTGGAGGCGCGCCAGTTCGTCGGCAATGTCGAGGGGCAACAGGTCGCGGCGCGTGGACAGCACCTGGCCGAACTTGACGAAGATCGGCCCCAGGCTTTCCAGCGCGAGCCGCAGCCGCACCCCTGGCGGCTGGTCGAAACGCCGGCCGATAGTGGTGATACGCAGCAACAGCCGCACGCGGCGGTCGTTGATGCGCGAGAGCATCATCTCGTCGAGTCCGAAACGGATGACGGTGAAAAAGATCTTTAGAACTCGCAGAACACGCATGTCGGGCCCGATCACCTAGTGCGCCGGGCGCGATGTAGCTGTCGTGCGCGAGCGCTCGCCAGCGATTTTCTGCTCCAGACGCTCCACGCGCTTCTCGACGCGCGCAAGCGTGTCGCGCGCGCGGGCCAGTTCCTCACTGAAATCCTGAAGGGCTTCGCGGCGCACCAGTTGCGGGTCTTCATCGAGCAGGTATTCGGCCACCGAGTCGAGCAGATTGCGCCCCGCGCGGCGCGCGTGTTCGCCCGCCGTGCGCACCAACGACGAGACGCGCCACGCCGGGCCGTCGCCAATGAGTTGAGCCAGATCTTCTTCCGGCTCCCAGCGCAGGTGTTCGGCCAGCTTCGCGATGGTTGTGGCGAATTCGGCGTCGCCCTCGATCTTCACGTGCTTCATGACGGCCGCCTGACCGCCCTGCAGGAACGCAGGCACGGCATCAGCGGGCACGGAAACAGTGACGTCGAACGCATGTGCGTCGCTCTCGTCCACGGCCGCCAGGTAGCCGTCCGGCTTCACGAGGAGGGTCAGGGCGACGGGCGGGCAGGCAAGCCGGGCAGTCTTGCCGGCATAGGGAGCGAGACGCTCGAGCGCCCACGTTTCGCGGGCGAGCAGGTGATTGACGGCAGCGGCAAAGGGCTTGGCGGCGAGGGTCATCGGCACGTGGAGGAATAAAAACCCGCGCGGGCGAAGGCCACGCGCGGGTTCCTATTGTAACGTCCGTCACGTCCGAACCGGGCCGTACCGGGGGGCGGCCAGACGGACGATACGACGTGCGTCAGTGCGGTCAGTGGGTCAACTGCTGGATGCCGGCGAGCAGCCACCCTTCGTCGCGACGCGCCGACTTCGAGAGGTTCCATACTTCGAGGAACGGCTCGGCAGGCGCGCCCGCCGTCTCGCGAATGAGGCCCGAGAACTGCACGCTGGCCAGATACTCGCCGCCACGGTCTTCAACGCCGAGCAGTTCTGCGTTGAGTTGCACCACGTCCGTCTGGTTCGCCTGCGCGCCGCGCGAGTCGAGATCGATCTTCACTTCGGCGAACATTTCCGGCGTGGTGAATTCACGAATGTCGTCCATGTTGCCAGCGTCCCAAGCGGCCTGGAGGCGCACGAAGTGGACCTTTGCATTGCGCAGGAACGCCTCGGTGTCGAAACCGGCCGGCACAGCGACCCGAGAGGCCGGCTCGAACGCCGTTGCAGCCGCAGCGGCCGGGCTCGCAGCCGCAGGCAGCGACGACATGCCCGAGAATCGCGGCTCCGCTGCATCACGCGCCGAATTGAAATCGCCGGCGCGATGGGCGTCCGCATAAGCGTCCGCACGACCGGCACCCGCTGCGCCGTAAGCGGGCTGGTTCGCGTCGCGGCGACGGCCCATGAACTTGCGGATCAGCCAGATCGCGATCATGGCGATGAGCGCGATCACGATGATGTTCGCCATCATGCCGGCGAACGCTTCACCCAGGCCAAAGTGAGACAGCAGCGCGGCAATGCCGAGACCCGCGGCGAGCCCCGCGAGCGGGCCGAGCCAGCGCGAACGCGAAGGCGCCGCGGCCGGCGTGGGAGTGGGTGCGGGCGCCCGTTGCGCCTGAGCGGTCTGGCCCGACTGCTGCAAGGGTTGCCCCGGTTGCTGCGCCGGCGGCGTAGTCTGGCGCTGCGTCACGGTAGACGACTGCCGGCCAATGGTGCGACCGCCGCCCATGCGCCGAGCTTCGGCATCGAGCGATGCGAATGTCGCCACGACCACCAGACCGACTACCGCGAACCGTCCGATCCGCGCCGCCCACGAAGGAGAAAGACTTTTGAAAGACTTCGAGCGCGCATCAGACATGACTGAAATTCCTTTTAAGACAACGAGTTGAGAACGCTAATACTTTGTCGCGACATGCAAGGCTACCACGCCAGCTGACAAATTGTAATATTTGACGGCTTCAAGGCCGACTTGTTCCATCATCGTCTTCAAAGTTTCCTGGTCCGGATGCATGCGGATCGATTCGGCCAGGTAGCGGTAGCTGTCGGCGTCTTTCGCGAAGCGGTCGCCCAGCCAGGGCAGCACCTTGAACGAATAGACGTCGTAGAACTTGCGCAGCGGCTCCCATACCTTCGAGAACTCCAGCACGAGCACGCGGCCGCCCGGCTTCAGCACGCGGCGCATTTCGGCAAGCGCCATGTCCTTGTGGGTCATGTTGCGCAGCCCGAACGCGACGGTCACCACGTCGAAGTAGTTGTCCGGAAAGGGAATCTTCTCGGCGTCGCAAAGCAGCGCCGGCGTGATGACCCCCTTGTCCAGCAGCCGGTCGCGGCCCACGCGCAGCATCGATTCGTTGATGTCGGTGTGCCAGACCTCGCCCGTCGGGCCGGCCTGTTTCGCGAATGCCTTCGAGAGGTCGCCCGTGCCGCCCGCGATGTCCAGCACCCTGGCGCCCGGCCGCACCTTCGCCTGCGCGATCGTGAAGGCCTTCCAGGCGCGATGCAGCCCGCCCGACATCAGGTCGTTCATCAGGTCGTAGTTCGAGGCGACCGAGTGGAACACGCCCGCCACCTTCTTCGCTTTTTCCTGTTCGTCGACGGTCTGATAGCCGAAGTGGGTTTTGCTCATCGCGCTGGTCCTTTGTCGCGGGTTCGGAATTGTTGCGCCGCGCCATACGCGGCAGGCGCCATCGTATCAGGGCGCGGCCGGATCGGTATTAATGACAGTGGCCGTGTGCGGCTGCCGGCGCGGGCATGGGCGCGTCACGCTCCACGCCTGCTGCTTTCAGTTTTGCGAAGTACTCGGCCCACAGCTCGTCCTGGCGCGTGGCCAGGTCATAGAGCAGGCCCCACGAATAGATGCCCGTGGAGTGACCGTCCGAGAAGGTCGGCTGCAACGCGTAGTTGCCCACACCTTCGAGCGCCGTGATCGTGACTTCGCGCTTGCCCGTCTGGAGCGTCTCCTGGCCGGGCCCGTGGCCGCGCACTTCCGCCGACGGCGAATACACGCGCATCAGTTCGAACGGCACGCGGTAGCTGCGTCCATCGGCGTATTGGAGTTCCAGCACGCGCGATACCGCGTGCACGACGACGCCGGTAGGCACCGGCGTATCGGGTTTCAGTCCACTCATGATTGACCTCAGGCGAGCGCCTGCTCGATTTCGTTACGCACGGCGTCGCGCAGCAACGTGGCTTGGGCGCGCCGTGCGGCGAGAAGTTTTTCGGACACGGTGCGCTGGCGCGGCGCCCACACCGGCATGGGGAAATGGGCGTCGTTCGAATAGCGCGGAATGACGTGCCAGTGCACATGCGGCACCTGGTTGCCGAGGCTCGCGAGATTCACCTTGACGGGCTGCATCACGCGGCGCAGTGCGCGCTCGACCGCGTACACCGCGTGCATGATCCGTTCCCGCGCGCCGCCGTCCAGATCGGAGAACTCCGCAACGTGCGCGTTCCAGATCACCCGGCAAAAGCCGGGATAATCCAGTTCGTCGGCGAGGACGACACGCAAGGTGTCGTCCTGCCAGAGCACCTCGCCGCCGTCCTCACGGCAGAATACGCAATCCATCGTTGTCCTCAGGCAGATCGGCAGGATGCCGCAACGGTGCCATTAGACCAGCACGCGCTCGATTCCGCCATTGTTCGCACGCGCGACATAATCCGCCATCCAGTTTTCGCCCAGCACATGGCGGGCAATTTCGACGACGATGTAATCCGCCTCGATGCCGGCGTCCTCGTTGTAGCGCGAGAGACCTTGCAGACACGACGGGCAGCTCGTGAGGATCTTCACGTCCGCTGCGCCGTTGTTGGCTTGCGGCGCGGCCGGCTGCGGGCCGTCGCCGGCCTTGAGCACCGAACCCGCGGCGGCACCGGCCGCCCCCGCCGCGGCGTTGGCCGGGTTGATTGCGTTGGCGCCCGCTTGCGCCACGAGCGGAATGCCGCGCAGCTTCGCCGCGCCCTTGCGGATCTCCTCTTCCTTGCGAAAGCGCACCTGCGTCGAAATGTCCGGGCGCGTGACGGCCAGCGTGCCCGACTCGCCGCAGCACCGGTCGTTCTTCTCGATGCGGTAGCCGTCCTTCTCCGAACCCATGAGTTCGTTGACGAGCTTCACCGGGTCGATCGTCTTGATCGGCGTGTGGCAGGGGTCGTGGTACATGTAGCGCGTGCCCGTCACGCCGTCGAGCTTGATGCCCTTTTCGAGCAGGAACTCGTGAATGTCGATGATCCGGCAGCCCGGGAAGATCTTCTCGAATTCATAGCCCGCGAGCTGGTCGTAGCAGGTGCCGCACGACACCACCACGGTCTTGATGTCGAGATAGTTCAGCGTATTCGCCACGCGGTGGAACAGCACGCGGTTGTCGGTGACGATCTTCTCGGCCTTGTCGTACTGGCCCGCGCCGCGCTGCGGGTAACCGCAGCACAGGTAGCCCGGCGGCAGCACCGTCTGCACGCCCGCTTCCCACAGCATGGCCTGGGTGGCGAGTCCCACCTGCGAGAACAGCCGCTCGGAGCCGCAGCCCGGGAAGTAGAACACCGCTTCCGAATCGACCGTGGTCGTCTTCGGGTTGCGGATGATCGGCACGATCTTGTTATCTTCGATGTCGAGCAGCGCGCGCGCCGTCTTCTTCGGCAGGTTGCCCGGCATCTTCTTGTTGACGAAGTGGATCACCTGCTCCACGACGGGCGGCTTGCCGGTGGTGGCAGGCGGATGCGCCGTCTGCTTCTTCACGACCTTCTTGAGCAGGTCGTTGCCGAGGCGCTGCGCCTTGTAGCCGAAGCCCATCATCGCGGTACGCGCGAGGTTGATGGTCTGCGGGTTGGTGGCGTTCAGGAAGAACATGCCCGCCGCGCTGCCCGCGTTGAACTTCTTCTTGCCCATCTTGCGCAGCAGGTTGCGCATGTTCATGGAGACGTCGCCGAAGTCGATCTTCACCGGGCAGGGCGTGACGCACTTGTGGCAGACCGTGCAGTGGTCGGCCACGTCGTTGAACTCGTCCCAATGCTTGATCGACACGCCGCGGCGCGTCTGCTCCTCGTACAGGAACGCCTCCACCAGCAGCGACGTCGCGAGAATCTTGTTGCGCGGGCTGTACAGCAGGTTCGCGCGCGGCACGTGGGTGGCGCACACCGGCTTGCACTTGCCGCAGCGCAGGCAGTCCTTGATCGAAGCGGAGATCGCGCCGATGTCGGACTGCTGCATGATGAGCGACTCGTAGCCCATGAGTCCGAAGCTCGGCGTGTAGGCGTTGCGCAGGTCCGCGCCGTCGAGCAGCTTGCCCGCGTTGAAGCGGCCTTGCGGATCGACGCGCTGCTTGTACGCGCGGAATTCGGCGATCTCGTCTTCGGTGAGGAATTCCAGCTTGGTGATGCCGATGCCGTGTTCGCCCGAGATCACGCCATCCAGCGAACGCGCGAGCTTCATGATGCGCGCCACCGCGGCGTGCGCGTCCTGGAGCATCTCGTAGTTGTCGGAGTTGACCGGGATGTTCGTGTGGACGTTACCGTCGCCCGCATGCATGTGCAGCGCGACGAACACGCGGCCGCGCAGCACCCGCTTGTGGATGGCCTGAGCCTCGTCGAGGATCGGCTTGAACGCGCCGCCGTTGAAGATCTGGCGCAGTTCCGCGCGAATCTCCTGCTTCCACGACACGCGGATCGTCCGGTCCTGGGTGACGTGGAAGACGTTCGCGTCGGTCTGCACGTCCACGCGGTCGGCGAATTTTTCGGCCAGCGCCTCGTAGCCCAGTTGCACCAGATGGTGCTGCGCCTCGGCGAGCGGCATATCGAGGTGATCGCGCAGGAATTCCCAGCGCGCGCGCACGTGCCGCAGCAGGTCGAGCGCCTGCTGCACGCGGTCTTCCAGCAGCTCGGCGCTCGGAATCTCGTTGGCGTCGTCGCTCTTGCCGAGCGGCAGTTTGCCCGCCTTGAAGAACGCTTCCAGCGCGCCCAGCAGTTGCAGCTTGTTCTTGATCGACAGCTCGATGTTGATGCGCTCGATGCCGTCCGTGTACTCGCCCATGCGGTCGAGCGGAATCACGACGTCTTCGTTGATCTTGAACGCGTTGGTGTGCTTCGCGATGGCCGCGGTGCGGCTGCGGTCCAGCCAGAAACGCTTGCGCGCTTCGGCGCTTACGGCGACGAAGCCTTCGCCGCTCTTGCCGTTGGCCATGCGCACCACTTCCGAGGTGGCGGCGGCCACCGCGTCGGCGTCGTCGCCCACGATGTCGCCGATCAGCACCATCTTCGGAAACGCGTTGCGCTTCGACTTGGTCGCGTAGCCGACGGCGCGCAGATAGCGCTCGTCGAGGTGTTCCAGACCGGCCAGAATCGCGCCGCCCTGCTTCGACGTCTCGAACAGGTAGTCCTTGATTTCGACGATGCTCGGAATCGCCTCGCGCGCCTGGCCGAAGAATTCGAGGCAGACGGTGCGCGTGTGCGCGGGCATCTTGTGCAGCACCCAGCGCCCGGACGTGATGAGCCCGTCGCAGCCTTCCTTCTGGATGCCGGGCAGGCCGGCGAGGAACTTGTCGGTGACGTCCTTGCCGAGCCCTTCCTTGCGGAAGCGCCGCCCCTCGATGTCGAGCATCTCCGTGCGCAGCAGCTTTTCGCCCGGTGCATGTTCGCCGTCGAACCACTTCAGTTCGAAGCGCGCCACAGGGATGTCGTGGATCTTGCCGAGGTTGTGCTCGAGGCGCGTGACTTCGAGCCAGTTGCCCTCCGGGTCCACCATGCGCCACCAGGCCAGGTTGTCGAGCGCGGTGCCCCACAGCACGGCCTTCTTGCCGCCGGCGTTCATCGCAATGTTGCCGCCGATGCACGACGCGTCGAGCGAAGTCGGGTCCACGGCGAAGACGTAGCCGGCCTGCTCGGCGGCCTCGGTCACACGGCGCGTGACCACGCCCGCGCCGGAATAGATGGTGGGCACCTTGCGGGCCACGCCCGGCAGTTCCGTCAGTTCGACGGCGCCCAGCTGCTCCAGCTTTTCGGTATTGATGACGGCCGAGAACGGCGTGAGCGGCACCGCACCGCCCGTGTAGCCCGTGCCGCCTCCGCGCGGAATCACGGTGAGACCGAGTTCGAAGCAGGCCTTCACGAGACCGGCGATCTCCGCTTCGGTGTCGGGCGTGAGCACGACGAACGGATACTCGACGCGCCAGTCGGTGGCGTCCGTCACGTGCGAAACGCGCGCGAGGCCGTCGAAGCGGATGTTGTCCTTCTGCGTGCGGCGGCCCAGCACCTTCGTCGCGCGCCGCCGCAGTTCGGCCATCCGGGCGAATTCGGCGGCGAAGTCGTCAATGGCGCGGCGCGTAGCGCCCACCAGCGTTTCGACGCGCGCGGCGCGGTCGATGCCCGCCTCGTCGCTGTGCTCCTGCAAATCGGCGCGACGGCGCTTTTCGATTTCCGCGAGCCGGTGATTGAGCGCCCCGATCAGCAGGTCGCGGCGCTTCGGGTTGTCGAGCAGATCGTCCTGAAGATACGGATTGCGCCTTACCACCCAGATGTCGCCCAGCACCTCGTAGAGCATGCGCGCCGAGCGGCCCGTGCGGCGCTCTTCACGCAGTTCCGAGAGCGCCGTCCATGCGTCTTCGCCGAGCAGCCGGATGACGATTTCGCGGTCCGAGAACGAGGTGTAGTTATAGGGAATTTCGCGCAGGCGCGGCTCAGCGTCGGCGGCCACCGCCGCGGCGGCCCCGTTGGGATCGAAAACTTGAGGTGCGTTCATGTTAGGACGACTCGGTGGGCTAGCGCGGCGGACCTGTGCAGTAAGCGCCGGCTGGCAGTGCGCGTGGGGCGCATTCTGGGGAAGCGTGTCCGAAATAGTCTGCTATTTACGGACGACCGTGATGTGAAGCCCGCGCCGGCCATGCTGGAGCGATGAACGCTGCCGCACTGGCCGGGGACTTCGCTGGCTCAGATTCCGCTACACGATCGTGCGTGGCGGGCGTGCCGCTGCGCCGCGGGGCGGGTCTCGCGCCGCGCGGGCATCAAATGGGCGATCCGAGGCTGCCAGCGCATCTTTCGGTCCTTGTTCCAAAACGCGATTCTAACCCATGATCCAGGCCGGCGCCGACCGCCACCCTGCCCCGCCAAGGGCTTTGCGGCGCCTCTGGCGGCGGCCTGAGCGGTGCTCAATGGCGCTATCATTGACCTTTTCCCTTCCTCACCGAACGCGGCGCGCGTCCCCAGCATGGCTCCCCACGACTATCTCAAGAAGATCCTCACCGCACGCGTCTACGACGTGGCCCGCGAGACCGAACTCGAACATGCGCCGAACCTCTCGGCACGGATGCGCAACGCCATTTACCTGAAGCGCGAAGACAACCAGCCGGTGTTCTCGTTCAAGCTGCGCGGCGCCTACAACAAGATGATCAATCTGCCGGCCGACGTGCGGGCGCGCGGCGTCATCACCGCGTCGGCGGGCAACCACGCGCAGGGCGTCGCCTACTCGGCCGCGCGGCTCGGCGTGAAGGCGGTCATCGTGGTGCCGGTCACGACGCCGCAGGTGAAGGTGGACGCGGTGCGCGCCCACGGCGGCCCGACGGTGGAGGTGGTGCAGGCCGGCGAATCGTATAGCGACGCCTACGCGCACGCCCTGAAGATTCAGGAGGAGCGCCAGCTCGCCTTCGTGCACCCGTTCGACGACCCCGACGTCATCGCCGGCCAGGGCACGATCGCGATGGAAATGTTGAGCCAGCACCAGGGCCCCATCCACGCGATCTTCGTGCCGATCGGCGGCGGCGGCCTCGCGTCCGGCGTGGCGTCGTACGTGAAAGCGGTGCGCCCGGAGATCAAGGTCATCGGCGTGCAGACCGAGGACTCGTGCGCCATGGCCAAATCCATCAAGGCCGGCGAGCGCGTGGCGCTCAACGAGGTGGGCCTGTTCTCGGACGGCACGGCCGTCAAGCTCGTGGGCGAAGAGACGTTCCGCGTGTGCCGCGAGACGCTCGACGAAGTCATCACCGTGGATACGGACGCCCTGTGCGCCGCGATCAAGGACGTGTTTCAGGACACCCGCAGCCTGCTTGAACCCGCCGGGTCGCTCGCGGTGGCAGGCGCGAAGCAGTACGCGGAACGCGAAGGCATCGAAGGCGAGACGCTGATCGCGATCACCTCCGGCGCCAACATGAACTTCGACCGCATGCGCTTTGTGGCCGAGCGCGCCGAGGTGGGCGAGTCGCGCGAAGCCGTGTTCGCCGTCACCATTCCCGAAGAGCGCGGCAGCTTCAAACGGTTCTGTGCGCTGGTGGGCACGCGCAGCGTGACGGAATTCAACTACCGCATTGCCGATGCGCAGTCCGCGCACATCTTCGTCGGGGTGCAGATCAAGAACCGCGGCGAATCCGCGCAGATCGCCGGCAACTTCGAGGCGCACGGCTTCGCCACGGTCGACCTCACCGGCGACGAACTCTCCAAGCAGCACGTGCGCTACATGGTGGGCGGCCGCTCGCCGCTCGCGCACGACGAACGGCTCTTCCGCTTCGAGTTTCCGGAGCGGCCGGGCGCGCTCATGAAGTTCCTTTCTTCGATGGCGCCGAACTGGAACATCAGCCTGTTCCACTACCGCAACCAGGGCGCGGACTACAGCTCGATCCTCGTCGGCATCCAGGTGCCGAAGGCGGAAGACGCCGAGTTCGGCCGCTTCCTCGCCACGCTCGGCTATCCGAACTGGGAAGAAACGGCGAACCCGGTCTACCGGCTGTTCCTCTCGTAAGGGCTGCGGCCGCTGCGCACAAAACAGAAACAGGACCGCACACGCATGACGCTCTCGCTCGCGGACAAACTGGTCGTCGCCATCTCGTCGCGCGCGCTGTTCGACTTCGAGGAAGAAAACCGCGTTTTCGAGACCGGCGACCTGCAAGCCTACGAGGCGCTCCAGCGCGAGCGCCTCACGGTGCCGGCGCGACCCGGCGTGGCGTTCGCGCTGATCCGCAAGCTGCTCGCGCTGAACACGAGCGCGCATCGCGTGGAAGTGGCGATTCTCTCGCGCAGCGACCCCATCAGCGGGCTGCGCGCGTTCAGCTCGTGCCGCGAACACGGACTCGCCATCGAGCGCGGCGTGTTCACGCGCGGCCGCCCGCCGTTCGGTTATCTGAAGCCGCTCAACGCGTCGCTCTTTTTGTCGGCCAATCACGACGACGTGCGAGACGCGCTCGCCGCCGGTTTCCCCGCAGCACGCGTGCTGCCCGAATCGGCGACAATGGCAAGCCGGTATCCGGACGAAATTCGTATCGCGTTCGACGGCGATGCGGTGCTCTTTTCCGACGAAGCGGAGCAGATTTTCCAGCGCGACGGGCTGCGCGCGTTCGTGAGCCACGAGCGCGACAATCGCGAGCTGCCGCTAGCCGTTGGGCCGCTCAAGCCGTTGCTGGAAGCGCTGCACCGTCTGCAGAAACTCGCGGACGAAGCCTCGCCCATGCGCATCCGCACCGCGCTCGTCACGGCGCGGTCGGCTCCAGCGCATGAGCGCGCCATTCGCACGCTCATGGCCTGGAATATCGAAATCGACGAAGCGATGTTCCTGGGCGGCCTCGACAAGGGCGCCTTCCTGCGCGAATTCGAACCGGACTTTTTCTTCGACGACCAGATCCGCCACTGCGAATCGGCCCGCGCCGTCACGGCGACGGGGCACGTCGCGAGTGGCATCGTGAACGCATCATGACACCCGAACAGTCACCGCTCGGCAAACCCGCCACGTACACCGAACAGTACGATCCCACGCTGCTTTTCCCGATCGCGCGCGCCGCGGCGCGTGAAGCCATCGGCATTGGCGCGCAGTTGCCGTTCTTCGGCACCGACATCTGGAACGCCTACGAGCTTTCGTGGCTCACCCCGCGCGGCAAGCCGCAGATCGCCGTGGCCACGTTCTTCATTCCGGCCGACTCGCCGAACATCGTCGAATCGAAGTCGTTCAAGCTCTACCTCGGGTCGTTCGCGCAGACGCCGTTCGAATCCATCGACGCCGTGCGCGACACCATCAAGCGCGACGTGGCGGCGGCGTGCGGGGCCTCGGTGTCGGTGCGGCTCGACCCGCCCGCGGCATTCGCCAAGCTTCAGTTCGAAGAGTTCGAAGGGCTTTCGCTGGACCGCCTCGACCTCGACGCCGACGTCTACCATCCGGACCCGTCGCTGCTGCGCGCCGCGCTCGGCGAGGCGCCGGTGGAAGAAACGCTGGTGTCGAACCTGCTGAAGTCGAATTGCCCCGTGACGGGCCAGCCGGACTGGGGCAGCGTGCAGATCCACTACGTCGGCCCGCAGATCGACCAGGCCGGGCTGCTGCGCTACATCATTTCGTACCGCAACCACACGGGGTTCCACGAGCAATGCGTGGAGCGCATCTTCGTGGACATCCTGCGCGAATGTCAGCCGGTGAAGCTGGCGGTCTACGCGCGCTATACGCGGCGCGGCGGGCTCGACATCAACCCGTTCCGCACCAACTACAACCTGCCGATGCCGGACAACGCGCGGCTCGCCCGGCAGTAAGGCCGCGTTACTTCCCGGCCGGCGCCTTGTAGGCCACGCAGTCGATCTCGACCTTGCAGTCCACCACCATGCTCGAGACGACGCAGGCCCGTGCCGGCGGATTCTCGCCGAAGTACTCGCGAAACACCTTGTTGAACGACGCGAAGTCGCGCGGGTCATCCAGCCACACGCCGCAGCGCACGACGTGCTCGGTGCCGTAGCCGGCTTCCTTCAGGATGGCGACCATGTTCTGGATCGCCTTGTGCGACTGCTCGACGATGCCGCCGTTGATGACCTCGCCGTTTTCCATGGGCGTCTGGCCGGAGACGAAGAGCCAACCGTCCGCCTCCACCGCGCGCGCAAACGGCATGTGCTGACCGCCCGTGCCCTTGCCACCTTCCACACCATAACGCTTCATCGTTTCTGCTCCTGGTCGTTTGTTGGCGCGCGCCGCAGAGCGCAACGCGCGAGAGGAATGCCGTCCCGGCACGCCGGCGCACCGGCCGGCACACGACGGAACTTGAACGCTGAATTCAGAACGCGCGCTGCGCCGCTCCCGCCGCTCCCGCCGATGCAGCAGCCTGCGCCGGCACCGCGCCGCGCGCCACGAAATGCCCGGCCCGCTCGCCGGACGGCTGACCCTCGCGGTACGACAGCACGCCGTTGACCCACACGGCGTCGATGCCGTCCGCAGGTTGTTGGGGCCGTTCGAACGTCGCGGCATCGCGCACGCGCGCCGGGTCGAACAGTACGAGATCGGCGTGATAGCCCACGTGCACCTCGCCGCGCTGCGCCAAGCCAAAGCGGCGCGCCGAGAGCGACGTCATCTTGCGCACGGCCTCTTCGAGCGGCATGAGCGCCATGTCGCGCGCGTAGTGGCCCAGCACGCGCGGAAAGGCACCCCACAGCCGCGGATGCGGCAGCGGGTCATTCGGCAAGCCGTCCGAGCCCACCATGCTGGCCGGATGCGCGAGGATGCGCCGCACGTCGTCCTCGGACATGTTGTGGTACACCGCGCCCGCGGGTTGCAGGCGCTTCGCGGCATCCGGCTGGCTCACGCCCCACTCCGCGGCAATCTCCTTGATGCGCTTGCCCGCCATTTCGGGATGCGGCTCCGACCACGTGATCGTGATGTCGATGTCGCCCGTCACCTGCTTGAGATCGAGCGTCGACGAACTGCGGTTGTACGGGTAGCAGTCGCAGCCCACGGGTTGCAGGCGCCGCGCGCCTTCCAGCCGTTCGAGCACTTCGGTACTGCGGCCCCAGTTCGACGGTCCCGCGCACTTGAGGTGCGAGATCACGACTGGCACCTGCGCGTGGCGACCCACGCGGAACGCTTCGTCCATGGCGTCCAGGATGCCGTCGAACTCCGTGCGCATATGCGTGGTGTAGATGGCGCCCGCCGCGGCAAGCGGCTCGGCGAGGGCCATCACTTCCTCCGTCGATGCCGCGAACGCCGAGCCGTACGCGAGCCCGGTACTCAAGCCCAGCGCGCCGTGCGCGAGCGCTTCTTCGAGCTGCGCGCGCATGCCGTCGATCTCCGTGACGGTCGCCGTGCGGTCGAGCCGGTCCAGATGGTTGTTGCGCAGCGCCGTGTGCCCAACGAGCGCTGCCACGTTTACCGCAGGCCGCGCGGCGTTCACGGCGTCGACGTAAGCCGCGAAAGTCGGGTACTGGAACGCGTCGCGCTCGCCGAGCAGGTTCATCGGATCGGGCGGTGCGCCCTTGAGCGCCACGGGCGACGCGCTGATCCCGCAATTGCCCACGATCACCGTGGTCACGCCCTGGCTCAGCTTCGGCAGCATCTGCGGCGCACGGATCACGTGCGTGTCGTCGTGCGTATGGACGTCGATGAAGCCCGGCGCGAGCGCGCGCCCGTTCGCCTCCACGACCTCTTCGGCCAGCCAGTTCGACAGATTGCCGATCGCGGCGACGCGGCCGTTGCGGATAGCCACGTCGCGCTCCACGGGCGGCGCGCCCGTGCCGTCGTACAACTGGGCCCCGACAATCAGCGTATCCGCGGCTTCAGGATGCGAGTGCATGGGTCAATCTCCTAGCGGTTGCCTGTCGCCGCCGCCGCGGTGCGCGTCGAGCGCGTGCTTCATGCGGCGCAGCAGTTCGCGGCTCTCGTCGCCCTGGCTCACGGCGAGTTCGGTGACGAGCACGTCGAGCGCCATCATCATCGCGTAGCGCGACGACGATGGCTTGTAGATGAAATCGGTTTCGAACGCGACGATGGGAATCACCCAGTCGGCCAGCTTCGCGAGCGGCGAGGCCGGCGCCGTGACGGCCACCACCGTGGCGCCGTAGCTGCGCGCGATGCGGCAGTTCTCGACCATCTCGGGCACGCGGCCCGTGGTCGAGAGTGCCACCACGACGCAGTCGCGCGAGAGCGTGCTCGCCACCATGCGTTGCAGCAGCGCGTCCTGGTAGGTTGCGACGGGGCGGCCCAGGCGCACGAGCCGAAAGCGCGCTTCGTCGGCCAGCGCCGTCGAGCCGCCGCCCATGCCGAACACGTAGATCATGCGCGCTTCGCGCAGCGCCGCGGCGGCCTGCGCCACGGGCGCCTGGCGCAGCAGTTGATGGTTGTGCGCAAGCGCGGTCTGCAATTCGTCGAACACGCGCGTGGCGATCGATCCGGCGGCATCCGCAGGCGCTTCGGCGTGCAGAAAGCGCTGCCCGACGGCCGCCGCCTGGGCGAGCCGCAGCTTGAGTTCGCGCACGTCGCGGCAGCCCACCGTTTTGGCGAAACGCGTAACGGTGGCCACGCTCACCTTCGCGTCGTGCGCGAGCGCGCCGATGCTCGCGCGCGAGGCGGCCGTCAGGTCGTCGAGAATACGCGCCGCCACCTTGCGTTCCGCCGAGCGCAGATCGGGCGCGCATTCGGCAATGCGCGCGACGATGTCGAAGGTCTGCGGTTCTGTGGCTGAATTCATGGAGAAGGCGGGAACGGGATACAGGACGGCAGCGCAGGTCACATGCATCAGGTACGGTACGGCATCCAGTACCGGGTGCCGGGTAGCGGGTAGGTGGCACCGCACCGCTTCTGGTACTAAATAACATTTACGTCGGCATCGTACTTTCTGTACCATGGCGAAGTCAACTTGGGTTCCGCATAACAACGCGATGGAGCAAGGCGAGATGAAAGTTACAAACTATCAGGGGCGCACGATCGATCCCAACAGCAAGGGCCTCGGCAACGTACCGGGCTCGAGCATCCAGTTGACGGATGCGGGCCGTCTCGAATGGAACCTGCTCGACGAAGACGTGAGCCTGCCCGCCGCCGTGCTCTACGCGGACCGCATCGAGCACAACCTGAAGTGGATGCAGGACTTCGTCGCCGAATACGGCGCGAAACTCGCGCCGCACGGCAAGACCACGATGGCGCCGCAGCTCTTTCGCCGCCAGATCGACGCCGGCGCGTGGGGCATCACGCTCGCCACGGCACACCAGACGCGTGCCGCGTGGCACGGCGGCGTGTCGCGCGTGCTGATGGCCAACCAGCTCGTGGGCCGGCGCAACATGATGATGGTCGCCGAACTGCTCAGCGACCCGGAGTTCGAATTCTTCTGCCTCGTCGATTCGGTGGATGGCGTCGAGCAACTGGGCCAGTTCTTCGGCTCGGTGCGCAAGCAGCTCAACGTGCTACTGGAGCTGGGTGTGCCGGGCGGACGCACGGGCGTGCGCGATGTCGCGCAGCGCGACGCGGTGTTGGCCGCCGTCGAACGCTATCCCGATTCGCTGCGGCTCGCGGGCGTGGAAGTCTATGAAGGCGTGCTGAAGGAAGAGAACGAAGTGCGCGCGTTTCTGCGCGAGGCCGTGAGCCTCGCCACGCAACTGGCCGACGCGGGCCGCTTCGCGCGTGCGCCGGCCATTCTCACCGGCGCGGGCTCGGCGTGGTACGACGTGGTGGCCGAAGAGTTTTCAAAAGCCGCCGCGGGCGGCCGCATCGAGGTGGTGCTGCGTCCCGGTTGCTATCTGACCCACGACGTCGGCATCTACAAGAAGGCGCAGAGCGACATCTTCGCGCGCAATCCGGTAGCACGGAAAATGGGCCAGGGCCTGCTGCCTGCGCTGCAACTGTGGGCTTACGTGCAGTCGATTCCCGAGCCGGACCGCGCCATTGTCGGATTCGGCAAGCGAGACGCCGCGTTCGACGCCGGCTACCCTGAGCCCGCGCGCCACTTCCGCCCAAGCCGCGACGGCAGCGACCATGGCATGCCGCGCGACATCGCGCCGAACGAAGGCTGGGAAATCTTCGGCATGATGGACCAGCACGCGTATCTGCGCATTCCGCCGGGCGCGGACCTGAAAGTGGGCGACATGATCGCCTTCGACATCTCGCATCCCTGTCTCACCTTCGACAAGTGGCGCGAGGTGCTGATCGTGGATCCGTCGTATCGCGTGACCGAGGTGGTCGAGACGTTCTTCTGAGTGGTGCGAGGATGCGATGAAAACGCGGCGTGGCGCGCCGCGTGAGGCCACGCTAAGCCGCGTCCTGCACTGGAGCAGCCGGCGCGGCGGCCGCCACCTCGGCAATGCGCGCTTCCAGCAAACCGAGGGCTCCGGAAAGGGCCTTCAGCGCGTCCTCCGGCATCGCCGCCATCGTGTCGTGCAGGAAGGCATTGCGACGCGGCAGGCTTTCTTCCATCGCGTCCCGGCCCGCCTGGGTGAGCTTCACGTTCGTGATGCGGTTGTCGCGTTCGTCGGAACTGCGGGCAATCCAGCCCATTCCTTCCAGCAGCTTGAGTTGCCGCGTGAGTGCGCCCGGATCCACGCGCAGCCGCTCCACGAGGCGCTTCTGCGACGACTCGCCGGCCTGGTCGTAGAGCGCGAGCAGAATCCGCCAACGCGGCATCGGGTGGCCAACTTGCGCCTCGAACGCCGACATGAACGCCCGATAGGTGCGGCCAAACTGCTGAACGATGGCGACGCGGTCCTGTTCTTCCATGATGTATGCCGTAATGCCTGAAAACGAAACGTCAGCCGGCCTGCTCGACGAATTGCTCGATGAACCCGCTCATTCGGCGGGAACCGCGGGCTCGATCTGACGCCGTAGTTTAACCGGTGGCACCCGCCGGCTCTGCCAGACGGATATCACCGCCACGGCCGCCGCCAACGCCAGGCCCAGGTGGATGGCGGCCACCAGCGCTTCGCGCGCCGTTTCGAGCAGCACGCCGCCGTTGTGGCCCGCCTGCGCCAGCTGCGTGGTGAGCGTGGCCTGCGCCTCATGGTTGATGAGAATCTGCGGGTCGCCCAGATCGCCGAACCACTGCATCGCGTGATCGTTTTCCAGCGCGCTGCGCACACCGCTCGCGTACATGTGCGTGACGAACGTGCCTGTGATCGCCGTGCCCACCATCCCGCCGATCATGCGCAGCGATTGCAGCAGCGCCGTAGCAATGCCGAGGTGCTCGCGGCCCGCGGTCTGCTGGGCGAAGACCGTGAGATTCGGCATCACGAAACCGAGCCCCAGACCGCCGAAAATCATGAACGACATCAGAAGCGCGTGCGGCATGGCGCGCGTGGCGATCACCACCGCGAGGCACGACACCGCGAGCATGCCGAAGCCGACATAGAGCATGAGGTTCGGATTCGGGATGCGCGACACGATGCGCCCGTTCGCAATGCTGCCGATCGTGATGAACACCACGAGCGGCGTAATCACGAGACCTGCTTCCTTCGGCGACATCCCGAAACCGCCCTGGAACAGCAGCGGCGCGTAGAACAGCAGCGAGAACATCGAGAAGCCGCCCAGCACGGAAAGCGTGAAGAGCGCGTTCAAGCTCCGGTTGCGGAACATGTCGACCGGAAGAATCGCTTGCGGGAAGCGCTTTTCCCATTGCCAAAGCGCCCACGCGGCCACGATGCTCACGGCGAGCAGCGCGACGGCCGCAGCGCTCACGCCGTGCTTCGGCAGCAGTTCGACAAATAGCTGAAGCGAACCGAGCGCCACGGCGATGAGCACCGCGCCCGGCCAGTCGAGCCGCATGCGCCCTTCGTGCGCGACGTGCCGCATGTGCGGCAGGTAGCGCCACACGAAAAAGAGCGAGAGCAGCCCTACCGGCAGATTCACGTAGAACACCGAGCGCCATCCCGCGTACTGCGTGAGGAACCCGCCCAGCGAAGGCCCGATCGCGTTCGCGATACCGAACGCCGAACTCATCATCACCTGCCAGCGCAGGCGCACGACGGAATCGGGGAAAAGGTCAGGAATGCAGGCGAACGCGGTGCCCACCAGCATGCCGCCGCCAATGCCTTGCAGCCCCCGCGCGAGCACGAGAAACAGCATGCTGTTCGCCATCCCGCACAACACGGAGGCGCCGGTGAACACGACGATCGACGCAATGAGGAATGGCTTGCGCCCGTAATAGTCGCCGAGGCGCCCGAAGATCGGCACGGTGATCACCGAGGCGAGCAGATACGACGTGGCGACCCACGCGTACAGGTCGAAGCCCTTGAGTTCGGCGACGATGGTGGGCAGCGCGGTGCCGACCACGGTCTGGTCGAGCGCAACGAGCATGGTGACGAAGGAGATGCCGAGCATCGCGAGCAGCGACTCCCGGAACGGCAAGACCTGCCCACTCGAATGGTGGGTTGTGGTGTGGACGGCCATTTTTGATAGCGCAATGGTTGACTCGTCAAAGAAATGAAATCATATCACGCCTGGGGGTTCTAATCAGGCTGTGCCCTGCGATCCTGCCGGGCGGGCATCGAGGCGTTATTGGGACGTCAGGTCCCTCAGGAGGGGTATGGAGTGGGTTCCCACCACGTCAGCGCAAGCGCTTTGCGCCGACGACATGGCCGCGCTGGCGCGCGCCAAACACGAGCTTGAAAGCCCGCCGCTCACCATGAAGCTGGCAGCGATTGTCGGCGCGCCTTTAGAGAAGGTCATGTTGCGGCTGCCGGCCGTCGCCAACGAGAAGGTTGCGGAGGCGACGCAGTCGGCGCTGCGCAAATGCCTGCAGATTGCGCTGAAAACGCTGCGCAAGCCGGGGCATGGAGCGGGGCACATCACGAGCCACATCGGCTCCGGCGCTACAGGCGCAGCGGCTTTGCCGCCCGCCACGCCCGGGAAACCCGGCAACCTGCTTCACAAGTTCGCCGTGGCGACCACCGGCGCGGCGGGCGGTGCGTTCGGGCTGCTCGCGCTGCCGGTCGAGTTACCGGTCACCACGACGCTGATGTTCCGCTCGATCTGCGACGTGGCGCGCAGCGAAGGCGAAGACCTGAATTCCACCGACACCCAGCTGCAATGCCTCGCGGTGCTCGGCATGGGCAGCCACTCGAGCACCGACGACGAAGCCGATCTCGGCTACTTCATCATGCGCGGCGCGCTCGCGCAGGCGGTGTCGAAGGCATCGTCTGAGATCGCGTCGAAGGGCATCACGGCGCATGGCTCGGCGGCGCTCGTGCGCCTCGTCAACGCCATCGCGGCACGCTTTTCGGTGCAGGTGAGCGAGCAGGTGGCGGCCAAATCGATCCCGGCGATCGGCGCCGTGCTGGGCGCGATGGTCAACACCGTGTTCATCGATCACTTCCAGCAGGTCGCGCACGGCCACTTCACCGTGCGCCGGCTGGAGCGCAAGTACGGCGAAGAAGCGGTGAAGGCGGCGTATCAGACCATCGACGTCTCGCTCGCCTGAGCGGCCTGCGCGCGCGTAACGCGGCGCACGAAGCGGGCCGCGTCGTCCAGCGCGCGGCGCGACTCCGGCAGAAACGGCGCGAAGATGGGCCACACGTGCGGCATCTTCGGCCAGATGTGCAGCTCGACCTCCACGCCGGCCGCTCGCGCCTTGTCGGCCACGCGCCGCGTGTCGTCCAGCAGCACTTCCGTGCTGCCGGCCTGCATGAAGAGCGGCGGCAAGCCGTGCAGGTCCGCGTAGAGCGGCGACGCGTAGGGGTGCGTCGGCTCGGTCTCGCCCAGGTAGATCTTCGCCGCGCGCGCAAGCGCGGCGCCGGCGAACATCGGGTCGACGCCGTCGTTGGAGCGTAGCGTCGCGCCCGTTGCGGCGAGGTCGGTCCACGGCGAAAACAGGATGCCGCCCGCGGGCAAGGCGTCGCCCGCATCGCGCAGCGCCACCAGCGTGGCCAGCGCGAGGCCGCCGCCCGCCGAGTCCCCGGCGATCACGATGGACTCCGGCGGCGTGCCGTCCGCGATCAACTGGCGATAGGCGGCGAGCGCGTCGTCGAGTGCGGCGGGGAACGGATGCTCGGGCGCGAGGCGATAGTCGAGCGAGAAAGCGCGCGCGTCGGCACGGGTGGCGAGGCCGAACACAATGGCGCGGTGCGTCTGCGGCGAGCAGAAGTAATAGCCGCCACCGTGCAGGTAGAGAATCGTGCGCGTCCCCGCGTGAGGGGTCGCAGCGCCGGTGCCTGACGTGTTGGCCGAAACTGCGTTCACGCGACGCTCGAGCCATTCGCCCATGAGCGGCGCGTACGTGGCGCCATACTGCTCGCGCAGATGCCAGCCGGGCGGCACGCGCGGCGACCACGCGCGCTTTGCCGTGCGCGCGCGGGCGCGCTGGACGTTGATGGAGGGCTTGAGCGTCTCGGGGCGAAACTGCCTGCGCAGCACCCAGCACGCGAGTGCACTTTGCCAGCTCATCGGTACAGGCTCCATGGGCGAGAAAGCGCCCATGGTACGCGGGGCAAAATCAAGGCGAGTCGATTGAACGCTCTAGACGTGGTGCCCGACGAGTGGTGCTGATCGGCGCTCATTGGCACCTACCGACGCTTGCCGGCAACCGCCGATCCCTGCGCGAGGCAGCAACTGCCGCCCGCGCTCACTCAGTTGGTCAGCCGCACCTGGCCGCGAATCTCGCCGCTGGGGTTCTGCGCCGTATGAACGTTGAAGTACCACTGCCCCGCCATCAAGTCCGTCACCTGCTGTTCGGTCAACGTGGCGGCGCCCTTGATCGGGCTCGCGAGCGCCTGCTTCTCCACCGGCACCTGCACCTTCGCGTTCTGCCCCACGGGCGCGGGACCGTGGAAGTGCGCAGCTGTAACGGGGCTGGAGAGTCCTTCGTAAGTCGCCGTCCATTGCAGCTTTTTCGTGGACGTATCGAACGTCGCGTCCAGCATGCCGTGCCCGTGGCTCACGCGCGGCGGCACTTCGCTGGACGGTTCGAGGTCGGCCCTCAACGCGACGGTATCGGCAAAAGCAGCGCCAGAGATCAAGGCGCAAAACGCGACAGCGACCTTCAATGTGCGAAGCACTTTCATGTTGTTCTCCGGATTCGGCAATTCTGTCCGATGCGACATCACAAACAACGTCACATCGGAAGGCGCCCTCGCGACGCCTGCCACATGCTAGTGCAAAATCCGGTGCGCCGCCGTGCTGCCCGCCCGGCTCGCAGCCGCGGTCGCCGCGATTCTTCCGATATTTTTGAACAGTGCCTTGTCGGATTTGTTCTCGATTTTCGTCGCTCGACCGACTACGCTTCTTCCTGCGAGAAGTGACTCTTCATTGAAGGGTCTCCAAGCTTGAACGCGGCTTCGGCCGCGTTTTTTTTCGCCTGCACGCCCTTCTCGGCGAACAGAAACCGGCGAATTCGTGCGATCAATTCGCCGCGCCCACCGCGCCTATCTTCGCGCGATACGGCCGCGGAAAGACCGGCAAGGCGAGCAGCGCACACAGGCTTGCCGCAGCCCAGACGGCACTCCACGAACCCACCGCGAGCAGCAGCGGAATGGCGAGCGGCGTGAGGAACAACGTCGTGAAGGCGCCGGTGTTGCCCATTGCCAGCGCGGTGCCGGCTCGTTGCGTGCCGGCGAGCGTCGCGAGTTCCGTATAAGCCACGCCATGCCACGCCGATGCGCAGACGCCGCCCGCCACGATCGCAACGGCAAACAACGTGGCCGCCGCGGAATCGGCATGCGGCACAGCGAGCGTCATCGCCGCGAGCAATGCAAAGAACGCTGCGGTTAGCAGGCTGCACGCACGCATATAGCCGCGACGGTTGCCATGACGATCGGTCCAGCGCCCACTCCATACGCGCATGATCGCGGCGCCGGTCTGCACGGCAGCCATCGTCGCGCTGATGGTCACGACGCCCGCATGACTGAAGTCGTGCAGAAAGACCGCGGCGAAGGTCACGACGGCGAGCTGCGGCACGCAGAGCGCCGCGATGCCGAGCGTCACGCGCCAGATAGCGGGCTCGCGGCGGCGCGAGCGCGAACCCGAGCGTGATGAGGTTGAAGGTACGTCTTCGATGCGTGGCCGCTTGCCGAGTTTGTCGATTGAACGGCTGCGGCTTTCTCGTCGGCGCGCTTCAATGCATGCCCGCCCGTCGCCAGCTCCGGCTCGTACAACCAGCGCCACGCAAAGCCCGCCGTTGCCGCGCACAACACGGCAAGCACGCCATAGACCGCCGAGAACCCATGCGCCGTGGCCAGCGCGGGCAGCATCAACGCACCGAGGCCGCCGCCGGCGGGCACCGCGGTCTGCCGGATGCTCATGGCAAGGCCGCGCTCGCCCTCCTTGAACCAGGCCATGACGGCGCGGCCGCTCGATCCGTTCACGCTGCCGCCCAGCAATCCGACGAACAGTAGCCCCGCGGCGAGGCTCACAAGCGACGGCACATGGCCCGCCTGCGGTACGACGAACAGCGCCATGCCGACGAGCGCCGCAGCGGTGCCGCCCAGTCCGAGCAACAGCACGCGACGATCGCCCCAACGGTCCGTGAGCATCCCCCACGGCAACTCGCTCAGTGCGATGCCGAGGCCCAGCATGCCCAGCACGAGCCCCAGCCCGCCATTGCCGATGCCATACGCGCCGCGCAGCAGCACAGCCGTCGTCGGAATGCCTGAGAACGCCGCCGCGAAGCTCGCGTTGGCGGCAAAGCCCACGCCCAAGACCTTCCAGCGATGATTGCGCCCGCGTACCGCGCCGCGCGCGAAGTTTCCGTTCATGCCTGCCTCCGGTGATTCAGCGAAATCGAATGGAGGCATCGTACGAACGGACGATCTATCGGAAAAGCGGGAAAATGAGATCACTTCCATCGGCCATACCGAATCATGAATCTGCGTGGTTTTGACTTCGCCCAATTGCGCACGCTCGTTGCGGTCGCCGAAGCGGGCAGCGTTTCGGCGGCGGCCGAGCGAATCTTCCTCTCCCAGTCGTCGGTGAGCGAACAGCTGAAGAAGCTCGAAGACCGCGTCGGCCAGCCGCTCTTCGTGCGCAGCAAGCAGGGCATGACCGCGACGCCAGCCGGCGTGAAGCTGCTTGCTCACGCAGAGCGGATCCTCGCGCTCTCCGAGGCCGCCTTCGACGACATGCAAGGCCGCGCGCTGGACGGCGAGCTTCGCATCGCGATCACCGACTACTACCGGCCGCACGAAATCGCGCTCGTGCTGAGGCGCTTTTCGGAGCAGCATCCGCGGCTGAAGCTGCACGTCACCGTACTGCCGAGCGCCGTGATCGACAGCAGCGTCGACGACAACACCTTCGACATCGGTCTCTCGCTGCGCATCGTGGCGCCCGCGGGACGTGCGGCGGCACGCGGCACAGGCGGAGCGTCGAAACTGGGGAAAGTCGCGAAGGGCAGCACCGTGGTGCGGCGCGAGAAGCTGGTGTGGGCGGCATCGGCCGATATGGACACGCGGCGCATGGAGTCGCCGTACCGGCTCGTGCTGCTGCCCGCCACGTGCCAGTTGCAGCGCTACGTCGTGAAGCTGCTTGAGGAGCGCAAGGTGCCGTACCTGATCTCGCATTCGGCGTCGGGCGTCGCGGGACTGCAGCTCGCGCTCAAGGCCGGGCTGGGCATCTCGTGCCTGAACGAGTCGTCGATCGGCGCGGGGCTCGTGGCGTGCGGGAAGAGCGTGGGCCTACCGACGCTTCCTGCGGTGGAGTTTCATCTGCTGCCCGCTCGCGCCGGAGAAAGCGAGCTGGTGGCGAACGCGCGCACCGTGCTCAGGGAATTGCTGGCGTAGGGGTGGCGCGGAGTTGGCGCAAGCGTGGTGTAGAGGCGAGCGCGGTACTTCCAGGCCAAGAGGCTGACAGCCGCAGGACGCGATGGCCCGTGGCGGAACACCGAGGTCCACTGCAGCAGCCACCGCGGCAGCCTGCGCCGCGCCATTCAGCTCTGCGCCGCACTCACCAGTTCGGCAAAGCGCATGAGATCGACGTTGCCGCCCGACACGATCACGCCAACCCGCTTGCCCTTCACGTCCACGTTGCCTTGCAGCGCCGCGGCAGCCGCGAGACAACCGGTCGGCTCCACCACGATCTTCATGCGGCTCGCGAAGAACTTCATCGTTTCGACGAGTTCGGCGTCGCTCACCGTCGCGATGTCGTCCACGAGTTGCCGGATCACCGCGAACGTGTACTGGCCGAGATGCTGGGTCTGGGCACCGTCGGCGATCGTCTTCGGCGTATCGATGTGAACGATCTCGCCGCTGCGCAGACTGCGTTGCCCGTCGTTGCCGGCTTCAGGCTCCACGCCGACGATCGTGCAGCGCGGGCTCAGCGCACGCGCCGCCACGGCACAGCCCGACAGCAACCCGCCGCCGCCCAGGCACACCAGCAGCAGGTCCAGTTCGCCCACCTCCTCGATCAGTTCCTTGGCCGCCGTGCCCTGCCCCGCCATGACATGCGGATGGTCGTACGGCGGGATCAGCGTGAGGCCGCGCTCGGCCGCGAGCCGCCGACCCAGCGCCTCGCGGTCTTCGGTGTAGCGGTTGTAGAACACCACCTCGCCGCCGTAGCCGCGCGTGGCCGCCACCTTCACGGCGGGGGCGTCCTCGGGCATCACGATCACCGCCTTCACGCCCAGCAGCTTTGCCGAGAGCGCGATGGCCTGCGCGTGATTGCCCGACGAAAACGTGATGACGCCGCCCGCCTTCTGCTCGTGCGTGAACTGCGCGATCGAGTTGTAGGCGCCGCGGAACTTGAACGCGCCCATGCGCTGGAAGTTCTCGCACTTGAAGTACAGCTGCGCGCCGCTCAGCGCGTTCGCCGTGGACGACGTGAGCACCGGCGTGCGATGTGCCACGCCGCGCAGGCGGTCGTGGGCGGCGGCAACGTCGTCGAAGGAAATGGGCATCGCGGTCATGATCGTTGTTCCGTGCGTTGTTCCGTAGGCAGATAGGTGTAGACGGTGGAGCGCGCCACGCCGAGCGTCTGCGCGACTTCGGCGTAGGCGTGGCGCAGGTTCAGCAGGCCGCTGCCGGCGAGTTCGCGCAAGGCGTCGCGGCGCTGGGCGAGCGTCATGCCCATGGGCGTCGTGTTGCGCGCAGCGGCAAAACGCTCGAGCGCCGCACGCACATCTTCCACGCGCCGCGGCGCCAGCGATTCACCAACCGGGGCAGCCGCGCTGTCGGTCTGCATCAACTGACCGAGGCCGGCCGTCACGGCGCCGATCAGCGAGATGTCCATGTTGAGGCAGATGGCCGCCACATAGTCGCCCGCGCTGTTCTTGAGCCCGATCGACGTGCTCTTGGCCGGCCGGCCATCCGGAAAGCGGTTCGCGTAGTTCTGGACGACTTCGGGAAACCCGGGGTTCGTGATGCGAGCCAGACCGAGTTCCGTCACGGCGTCGCCGGCCTGACGGCCGGAGAGATTGTTCGCGATCGCCACCACCGAATGCTCGGGACGCGTGAGATCGTGCAGCACTACCTCGACAAGCGGAGCGAGCGTGCGGCCCAACGCTTCGACGATCTTCGCGCCTTCGCGCAGGAGCAGCGCGTTTTCGCGTTCGGTGTCGGGCGCGATGGAGCGCTTGCGTGAGCTGGATTTGCGGGTGCCGGTGGATGGTCGGGCTGGCGGTCGGTTCATGCATGACATTTTGGCGATTTATGACGGAATGTCAATTTCAGACCTCGCACGACCCCGGCAAGCGGCAACATTTTGGCCAAGACGCTGGCACGCGAGCGTGAATAGACTGGCCATCCAGCTGTCCATTTCCGGGAGGAGCCACGGTGCCGCACTATCTCTGCCACGAGCAACCCGACCTGCTCGAATTCGAAACCACGATCGTCGATGCGCGCCCAGGGGCGGTGCTGCTCGCGCGGTCCGCCTTGCATCCCGGCGGCGGCGGACAGGTGTGCGACGCGGCCACCCTGGTCCACGCGGATGGCGAGGTGCGCATTTCCGGCGTGTCGGTGGAAGGCGACGCCTTTTGGCATCTTTTCGATGCGCCGGCCGAATTGCCGCGCGAGCGCTCGGTGCACGTCTCGATCGACGCCGATCGACGCTCCACCGTCGCGCAGCTTCACACGGCGACGCATGTCCTCAACGCGCTCGTCTACCAGCGCTTCGCGGGCGCACTCGTGACCAGCGCCCAGATCAACGCCGACGGCACCGCACGAATGGATTTCGACCTGCCAGAAGGCGACAACGATCTGCTGCGAGCGCTGGAAGCGCCGGTCAACGACGTGATCGGCGCGGCGCTCGATGTGCGCATTTACTACGTGAGCGCAGGCGAAGCGCGAGCGACGCCGGGGCTCATCCGAAGCCTGTCCGTGGCACCGCCGCCCACGCCGGACGGCAGCGTGCGGATCGTCGAGATCGGCGATCTCGACCGCCAGGCTTGCGGCGGGACACATCTATCCAACACGGGGCAGTCGCGGCCCGTGCGGGTGGTCAAGATCGAGAACAAGGGGCGCCGGAACCGGCGAGTGAGGATCGAACTGGCGTAGGACGGTTTTTTGTCGGGGCTCGTCCGACGGGGCAAGAAAAAAGCCCGCTCTTCGATGAAGAGCGGGCTTTTAGCCACGCGTACCGTTGGTCGGCTTCAAAACGGAATATCGTCATCCATCTCGTCAAACCCGCCGCCGGCCGGCGCGTTCGACCGACCCGCACCGCCGCCCTGGCTGCCGCCACGCGGCGCGCCGCCGCCAGCCGCACGGCCACCACCACCGCCGCCGCTGCGTTCGGCCGGTTCGCGGTAGCCGCCGTCGTCGCCACCCATCGAGGCGCCGCCGCGGCCGCCCAGCATCTGCATCTGGTCAGCGACGATTTCGGTCGAGTAACGGTCGGTGCCGTCCTGCGCCTGCCACTTGCGCGTGCGGATGCGGCCCTCGATGTACACGGAGGAGCCCTTCTTCAGGTACTCCGACACGATTTCAGCAAGTCGCCCGAAGAACGCCACGCGATGCCATTCCGTGGCTTCCTTCATTTCGCCGCTTGCGCGGTCCTTATAGCGGTCCGTCGTGGCAAGCCGGATGTTCGCCACCGCGTCGCCACTCGGCAGGTAGCGTACTTCGGGATCGGCGCCGAGGTTACCGACGAGAATGACCTTGTTCACGGATGCCATGTGTTTCTCCTGTTGATTCCGTTGCAGGCGGCGCTGTGCGAGGGTGTTGCGCGCGGACGGTCCCGTGCAAAGCGGCGCCGCGACAGGCCCGCTTCAGGCGAACCTGCCACCGCGCTGCGCGCGATCGCCGCCCTGTGTGCTCAATATGGATTGTGGCGCCGGCCAGTCACGCCCTGCGCGGCGGCGCCTTCATATTGGCGGCGATTATAAGCCAGCACAATACGAGGCCCGAACATGCGTAAAACACGCTGTTCTGGCCGCTCGACTTCAGCAGCCAGCCGCCCAGCATGCCGCCTAGCGCGAGGCCGATGGACTGCGTGGTGTTGTAGACCCCGGCCGCGGCACCCTTGCGGTTGCCGGGCGCCAGTTTCGAGACCAGCGACGGTTGCGACGCCTCGAGAATGTTGAAACCGAGGAAGTACACGAACAGAATCGCGGCCACAGCCAGAATGGTATGCGGCGCAGCGCCGAGTAACAGCTGTCCGATCAGGATAAGGGCGATAGCGGAAAGCAGCACCACCTTCATCTTCCCGCGCTTCTCGGCGGCAATAATGGCCGGCACCATCATCACGAACGCGAGGCCCATCACGGGCAAGTAGACCTTCCAGTGCGAAGCCACGGGCAGGCCGCCCGCTTCCAGGATGCGCGGCACGACGAGAAAGAGCGCGGTCTGGGTGGCGTGCAGCACCAGCACGCCGAAGTTCAGCCGCAGCAGCTCCACGTTGTGCAGCACTTCTGCGAACGGCGCGCGCACGTGCACGGGCTTGGGAGCATCCGGCACGACCCAGAGCACCACGCCGATGGCAAGTATCGAGAACACGCCCACCAGCGAGAAAAGCCCGCTCATGCCCACCCAGTGAAACACGATAGGCGCGCCAACGATGGCCACCGCGAACGACACGCCGATGCTGCCGCCCACCATCGCCATGGCCTTGGTGCGGTGCTCCTCGGCGGTGAGGTCGGCGATGAACGCGATCACGGCCGACGATATGGCACCCATTCCCTGAATCACGCGCCCAACGATCACCCACGCAATGTCGTGTCCAAACGCGGCCACGAAGCTGCCTATCGCGAAGATGGCGAGGCCGGTCGCGATCACGGGCTTGCGGCCCACGCGGTCGGAGACCCAGCCGTAGAAGATATAGAGCAGGGATTGCGTCGCGCCATACGCGCCCAGCGCGATGCCGACGAGCAGCACGTTGTCGCCGCCGGGGATCGTTTTCGCGTAGATCGAAAACACCGGCATGATCATGAAAAGCCCGAGCATGCGCAGCGCGAAGATGGCTGCAAGCGACACGGTGGCCCGCAATTCGGGCGCGCTCATGCGTGAGGAAGTGGCAGACGGATTGGACATCGGGAGAGCGCAACGGCGCGCCTGCAGGCTGTCAGCAAGCCGTAACGGCGGTCTGGAAAAGTCGCTATAGTAGCAGGTTTAGCCTTCCCTTCTCCCGCAGGTTCATGGAACAAATCCGTATCCGTGGGGCCCGTACCCACAACCTGAAAAACGTCAATCTCGATCTGCCGCGCCACAAGCTCGTCGTGATCACGGGGCTTTCGGGCTCGGGCAAGTCGTCGCTTGCGTTCGACACGCTCTACGCCGAAGGCCAGCGCCGCTACGTCGAGAGTCTGTCAGCCTACGCGCGCCAGTTCCTGCAACTGATGGAGAAGCCGGACGTCGATCTGATCGAGGGGCTTTCCCCCGCCATTTCGATCGAGCAGAAGGCGACCTCGCACAACCCCCGCTCCACGGTGGGCACGGTCACCGAAATCCACGACTACCTGCGGCTGCTCTACGCGCGCGTCGGCACGCCGTATTGCCCGGACCACGAAATTCCGCTCGAGGCGCAAAGCGTCTCGCAGATGGTGGACGCCGCCCTCGCGCTGCCGGAAGAAACCCGGCTCATGATCCTTGCGCCCGTGGTGGCCAACCGCAAGGGCGAACACACCGAACTCTTCGACGAGATGCAGGCGCAGGGCTTCGTGCGGTTCCGCGTGCGCTCGGGCGGCGGCACCGCCAACGAGGGCGAAGCGAAAATCTACGACGTCGATTCGCTGCCCAAGCTCAAAAAGAACGACCGGCACAGCATCGACGTGGTGGTGGACCGCCTGAAGGTGCGTCCCGACATGAAGCAGCGCCTCGCCGAATCGTTCGAAACGGCCCTGCGCCTCGCGGACGGCCGCGCCATCGCGCTGGAAATGGATACGGATCGCGAGCACCTGTTCAGCTCGAAGTTCGCCTGCCCGATCTGCTCGTACTCGCTCCAGGAACTGGAGCCGCGCCTTTTCTCGTTCAACAACCCCATGGGCGCCTGCCCGGAATGCGACGGCCTGGGCCAGATCACGTTCTTCGACCCGAAGCGCGTGGTGGCGCATCCGTCGCTCTCGCTCGCCGCGGGTGCCGTGAAGGGTTGGGACCGGCGCAACCAGTTCTACTTCCAGATGCTGCAGAGCCTTGCGGCGTTCTACGAGTTCGAAATCGACACGCCGTTCGAAGACCTGCCTGAAAAGATCCGCAAGATCCTGCTGTACGGCTCGGGCAAGCAGGCCATTCCGTTCTCGTACATCAACGAGCGCGGCCGCACGTCGGTGCGCGAGCACGTGTTCGAAGGGATCATTCCGAACCTGGAGCGGCGCTACCGCGAGACGGATTCGGTCGCCGTGCGCGAGGAACTGGCGAAGTATCAGAACAACCAGGCGTGCCCCGCCTGCGAAGGCACGCGGCTGCGCCGCGAAGCGCGCTTCGTGCGCATCGGCGCCGGCGAAGACGCCCGCGCCATCTATGAAGTGAGCGGCTGGCCGCTGCGCGACTCGCTCGGCTACTTCCAGACGCTGCGCCTCGAAGGCGCGAAGCGCGAGATTGCCGACAAGGTCATCAAGGAAATCGTCGCGCGGCTCATGTTCCTCAACAACGTCGGGCTCGACTACCTCTCGCTCGAACGCAGCGCGGAAACGCTCTCGGGCGGCGAGGCGCAGCGTATCCGGCTCGCCTCGCAGATCGGCTCGGGCCTCACGGGCGTGATGTACGTGCTCGACGAGCCCTCCATCGGCCTGCACCAGCGCGACAACGACCGGCTCATCTCCACGCTCAAACACCTGCGCGACCTCGGCAACTCCGTGATCGTCGTGGAGCACGACGAAGACATGATCCGCATGGCGGATTACGTCGTGGACATGGGCCCGGGCGCGGGCGAGCACGGCGGCATGATCATCACGCAGGGCACGCCGCAGCAGGTCGAGGCGGACGCGGCCTCGCTCACGGGCCAGTACCTGGCCGGCACGCGCCGAATCGAGTACCCCGACGAACGGCGCGACCCGGACGAGCGTCACCTGCGCATCATCGAGGCTTACGGCAACAATCTGAAGCACGTCACGCTCGATCTGCCGGTGGGCCTGCTCACCTGCGTGACGGGCGTGTCCGGCTCGGGCAAGTCCACGCTCATCAACGACACGCTGTATCAGGCCGTGGCGCAGCACCTGTACGGCTCGTCGACGGAACCGGCGCCCTACGAGGCGATCGAGGGCCTCGAGCACTTCGACAAGGTCATCAATGTCGACCAGTCGCCGATCGGCCGCACCCCGCGCTCGAATCCGGCCACGTACACCGGCCTCTTCACGCCGATCCGCGAGCTGTTCGCGGGCGTGCCCGCCGCCAAGGAGCGCGGCTACGACCCCGGCCGCTTCTCGTTCAACGTGAAGGGCGGCCGCTGCGAGGCGTGCCAGGGCGACGGCGTGCTGAAGGTGGAAATGCACTTCCTGCCCGACGTCTACGTGCCCTGCGACGTCTGCCACGGCAAGCGCTACAACCGCGAAACGCTCGAGGTGCTCTATAAGGGCAAGAACATCAGCGAAGTGCTGGACATGACCGTGGAGCAAGCGCACGAGTTCTTCAAGGCCGTGCCCGTGGTGGCGCGCAAGCTGAAAACGCTGCTCGACGTGGGTCTCGGCTACATCCGGCTGGGCCAGTCGGCCACCACGCTTTCCGGCGGCGAGGCCCAGCGCGTCAAGCTCTCGCTGGAACTGAGCAAGCGCGACACCGGTCGCACCCTCTATATCCTCGACGAACCGACCACGGGCCTGCACTTCCACGACATCGCCCTGCTGCTCCAGGTGATTCACCGACTACGCGACCAGGGCAATACGGTCGTTATCATCGAGCATAATCTCGATGTCATCAAAACCGCCGACTGGGTCATCGATCTGGGTCCGGAAGGCGGTGCCGGCGGCGGCCAGATCATTGCTCAGGGCACACCGGAGCAGGTAGCGAAGTCGAAGGCAAGCTTCACGGGCAGGTATCTGGCGCCGCTGCTCAAGCGCCCGGCCGCGGTTGCAGCCGCGAAATGAATGGGAAATCCCCCAGCGGGAAAACCCGAGGTTGGAGATTGAAGGAACGATGGCCAAGCGCAACGAGGTGTCCGAAGAAGGACAAGTGCAGGACCTGCGCCCGCGCCCGGTCAGACTGACGAGCGACATGAGCCTGCCGAAGCTGTCGGCCGTGGAAATCGGCAGCTACATCGTCGCGCTGTTCGCGATGTGGGCGGTGCTTCACCTGAAGCTGCTAGGCGCCCTGCTCGCCGGCATGCTCGTCTATCAACTCGTGCATACGATAGCGCCGCTCATCGAACGCCGGATGTCGAGCCAGCGGGCGCGCTGGGCCTCGGTGGTGCTGGTTGCCACGGTGATCGTGGGCGCGCTCACGGGCATCACGATCGGCATCATCGAACACTTCGAAAGCGACGTGCCGAGCGTGCAGAAAGTGCTCGACCAGATGATGCAATTCATCGATCAGGCGCGCGGCCGGATACCGGAAGCCATTGCGGCCTACCTGCCCGTCGATACCGACCAGATGAAAGCGAAGGCCGCGGCGCTCATGCAGGCCCACGCCAGCACGCTGCAGCAGGGCGGCAAGAGCGCGGCGCGCATTTTCGGGCACGTGGTGATCGGCATGATCATCGGCGCGATCATCGCGGTGGGCGCACAGCGGCATACGCAGCGGCTGCCGCTCTCGAAGGCCTTCGTCACACGCGTGGCGCGCTTTGCCGACGCATTCCGCCGCATCGTGTTCGCGCAGGTGAAGATTTCGGCCATCAACGCAACGTTCACCGGCATCTATCTGTTGCTGATCCTGCCGGTCGTCCACGCGCCGCTGCCGCTTTCGAAAACGCTGGTCGTCTTCACGTTCGTGGTGGGCCTGCTGCCGGTGATCGGCAATCTGATCTCGAACACGGTGATCGTGGCCATCGCGCTCACGGTGAGCCTGCCGGCGGCTGTCATGTCGCTGGCGTTCCTGATCCTGATTCACAAGCTCGAGTACTTCCTGAACGCCCGCATCGTGGGCGGCCAGATCGAGGCGCGCGCGTGGGAGCTGCTGGTCGCGATGCTGGTGATGGAAGCCGCGTTCGGCATTCCGGGCGTCATTGCGGCGCCCGTGTTCTACGCGTATATCAAGCGCGAACTCATCTATCTGCGGCTCGTCTAGGCCGCATCGGGGAACGGCGGGGCGGCTAGATAGCCCGCACCCCGCCGCCGCTTCTCCGTCCAGCCTCCCCGTCCAGTCAAATCAGCGAAACACCACGGTCCTGCTGCCGTTCAGCAGAATACGATGCTCGATGTGCCACTTCACCGCGCGCGCGAGCGTCACGCACTCCACGTCGCGGCCAATCGCCGTGAGCTGTTCCGGCGTCATGCTGTGGTCCACGCGCTCCACTTCCTGCTCGATGATCGGGCCTTCGTCGAGGTCCGTCGTCACGTAGTGCGCCGTGGCGCCGATCAGCTTCACGCCGCGGTCGAACGCCTGGTAGTAGGGCTTCGCGCCCTTGAAGCTCGGCAGGAACGAGTGATGGATATTGATCGCGCGACCCGCGAGGCGCCCGCACAGTTGCGGCGACAAGATCTGCATGTAGCGCGCGAGCACGATGAGATCGGCCTGATGCTCGTCGATCACTTCCAGCACGCGCGCTTCCTGCGCGGACTTCGCCTCGTCCGCGGACGACGTCAGCGGGAAGTGATGGAACGGAATGTTGTAGCTCGCGGCGAGCTGATAGAAGTCCTTGTGGTTCGAGATGATGGCGGGAATCTCGATGGGCAGTTGCCCCGTGCGGTAGCGGAACAGCAGGTCGTTCAGGCAGTGGCCGATCTTCGACACCATGATGATCACGCGCGGCTTCACGGAGGCGTCGTGCACCTCCCAGCGCATGCCGAACTGCGCGGCGAGCGTATCGAACGCGGCGCGCAGCGCTTCGACGCCGGGGTCGCCGCCCACCTGCTGGAAGTGCACGCGCATGAAGAAATCGCCGGTGCGGCTGTCGCCGAATTGCGCGGAGTCGAGAATGTTGGCGCCGCGCTCGAACAGGAAGCCGGACACCGCGTGAACGATGCCGGGCCTGTCGGCGCACGACAATTTGAGAATGAAGCTGTGTTCGGTCGACATAACCGCGGTGACTCCCTTTCCTGTTGCTTTGAACTGACTCTTTGAACTGACTGATTGTGCGGCGCATGTGCCGCACATGCGCCGCAGCGGGCGACGCGAACGCTCAGAGCGCCGGCGGCGCGAAGAGTCCTTCGATGCCCTCGCACGCCTCGCCATCGATCCAGCGGCGGCGCAAGAGGCAATCGAGCGTCGCGAGACTGGCGTCCACCGTCATGGCGCCTTCTTCGATCCAGCGGGCCACTTCGTCGATGCGCGCGAGCCGATGCTCGCCCACTTCGCCATCCTGATTGAGCGGCGCGAAATCCGCGGGCAGCGCGAGGTCGTAGACGAAAATCTGCTCGGCCTGCGTGCCCTCCGGCAGCGACTGCAGCACGTGCACCGTGCGCCCCGGCGCGGCTTGCGCGGCGATGTCCTCGCCAATGCCCGCCTCTTCCCAGCACTCCTTCACGATGGTGGCCTCGATGCCGAAGCCCCAGCCGATGCCGCCTGCCACGACGTTGTCGAGCATGCCCGGATCGGTCGCCTTGGTTTCGCTGCGCCGGGCGATCCAGAGCTGCGGCGCGCTGGCCGCGTATTCTACGACGCCGTTCAGGTGCACCGCGTAAGTCATCGTGCCGAAGAAGCGCGAGGCGGCGCGCTCGATATAGGCGAGCGGCGCGGCATCGAAGGCATTGCGGATCGCGTAGGTTTCGTCGCGCCAGCCCGGAATACGCCCCTCCGCCGCGAGTGCGCCGATAACGGCGCCCAGCGCCGCGCTGCGTAGATCAACCGTGGAAAACGCCGCCGACAAGGCGATGCGCGCGGCGTCGATGTCGAACACGTCGGGCCAGCGCGCGAGCAGCGGCGCATCGGTGCGACGCACCCAGCCCACGCGTTCCACGCCGATATGGAAAGGCAGATGCGCGGCGGGATCGAAACGACGCGCAGCGACGATGCACGGCAAGCTCATGGGCAGACTCCGGCTCAGTCGCGCAGCGCGACACGAATGCCGATCGCAATGAACGTGGCGCCCGCGATGCGGTCGAGCCACACGCCCACGCGCGGCCGGCGTTTGAGCCACGTGCCGATCAGGCCCGCGCAGACGCCGAACACCGAGAACACGACGACGGTCTGCAACATGAACAGCGCGCCCAGTTCGAGCATCTGCAGCGTCACGCCTTGCGCCCCATGCGGGTCGACGAACTGCGGCAGGAACACCACGAAGAAGAGCGTCACTTTCGGATTCAGCATGTTGCCGAGCACGCTCTGCCGGAAGATCGTGGCAAGCGGCTGGCGCGGCCTTTCGTGCGCAGTGGCGAGCCCCTGGCTGCGCAGCGCCTTGATGCCGATCCAGACCAGATACGCGGCGCCCGCGAGCTTGATGACCTGAAACGCCACCGGCGACGAGCGCAGCACCGCCGCAACGCCCAGCGCCGCAAGCGTGGTGTGGAACGTCACGCCCGCCGCAAAACCCAGCGCGGCGACGAGCCCGGCCGCACGGCCCTGCGAGATGCCGCGCGCCAGCACCTGGAGGTTGTCGGGGCCGGGCGCCAGCGTGATGGCGATCGAGGTGGCGAGAAAGAGCAGGAAGTTGGGCATGATCGTAGCGTCGGGTGGATGGCGGCAGCGATTGCGGTGGCGATGAGCTGCGGGCAACAGAACCGCCCGCGTCAGCGAACCAGCCGGGGCTCAATCGGGTTACCGATTGAGCCCCGGCTGGTAACTCAGTGGCCGCCGAATTCGGTCACGGTGTAGAGCGGCAGGCCGGCTGCGCGCAACAGCTGCGAGCCGCCCAGATCGGGCAGATCGATGATCGCCGCGCCCTCCACCACCACGGCGCCCAGCCGCTCCAGCAGCTTCTTGCCGGCCATCATCGTGCCGCCGGTCGCAATCAGGTCGTCGACGATCACGATGCGGTCGCCGGCGCTGCACGCGTCCTCGTGAATCTCCACGGTCGCCGCGCCGTATTCGAGCTGATACGACTCCGACACCGTACGGTACGGCAGCTTGCCCACCTTGCGGATGGGGATGAAGCCCAGGTTCAGTTCGTACGCGAGAATCGGCCCGATGATGAAGCCGCGCGCGTCCAGCCCGGCAACGTAGTCGAGCCGCGCGTCGATATAGCGCTGTACGAACAGGTCGATCAGCACGCGCAGCGCCTTCGCGCTCTGCAGGAGCGGCGTAATGTCGCGAAACTGCACGCCGGGCTGGGGCCAGTCGGGCACTGTGCGGATCTGGTCTTTGACGAACTGGGCTGCGTCGAGCGGCGCGTTCGCGGGCGCGTGGGACATGATGTCTCCCGGTGAATCGATTCAATGGTGAGTGGTCGGGGTGCCGAAAGCGCCCTGGCGGCGTGTCGTGCGGCTGGAAGCGGCGGCTCGCAATGCTTTCCGACACTGCGCGCGTGCCGTCACGCGGCGGCGGCGCGGCTTCGCCGCGAAAGGCGCTCTTCCGCCTCGGCCAGCTGCTCGGGCAAGCCGCGCAGCACGACGATGTCGCCTGCGCGCAGCTTCGTCGACGGGTCGGGTTCCACGCCGCGAATGCCGTGCCTGCGGATCGCCGTCACTTCGACACCGATGTCCGCGAGGCCCAGCTCCGCGAGCGTGCGGCCCACGGCGTCCGCCTTCGCGTCGATCGGCACCGATTGTAGCCGCACCTGCTCGTGACCGTCGTCCACGTCCGCGTCGTCGGCGCCGTGAAAGTAGCCGCGCAGCAGGCTGTAGCGCTGGTCGCGCATTTCCTCGACCCGCCGCACCACGCGCCGCATCGGCACGCCCATCACCACGAGCGTGTGCGAGGCGAGCATCAGGCTGCCTTCGACGATCTCGGGAATCACCTCGGTCGCGCCCGAGGCAAGCAGCTTTTCGAGGTCGGAGTCGTCGACGGTGCGCACGATGACGGGCAGCGTCGGTTCGAGTTCGTGGATGTTGTGCAGCACGCGCAGCGCCGAAGGCGTGTTCGCATAGGTGATCGCGATGGCCGCGGCGCGATGCACGCCCGCGGCGACCAGCGATTCGCGGCGCGCCGCGTCGCCGAACACCACCGACTCGCCCGCGGCCGCAGCCGCCGTGACGCGGTCAGGATCGAGGTCGAGCGCAACGTACGACAGCCCCTCGTGCTCGAGCATGCGCGCAAGGTTCTGCCCGGAACGCCCATAGCCGCAGATGATGACGTGCCCGCTCTGCTTGAGGCTTTGCGTAGCGATGCGCGTCATCTGCAACGACTGCTGCATCCATTCCGTCGACGAAAGCCTGAGCACGATGCGGTCGGCGTTCTGGATGACGAACGGTGCGGCGAGCATCGACAGCAGCATTGCGGCGAGAATGGCCTGGAGCAGCGTGGCATCCACGAGATGCTTGTCGAGTATCAGATTGAGCAGCACGAAGCCGAATTCGCCGGCCTGCGCGAGGCCGAGCCCCGTGCGCATCGCCACGCCGGGCAGCGCGCCGAAGAGCCGCGCGAGCCCCGTGATGATGACCGCCTTTAGCAGCATCGGCACGATCAGGAAGCCGGACACCAGCAGCGGATGCTCCCAGATCACGCGCGGGTCCAGCAGCATGCCCGTGGTCACGAAGAAAAGCCCGAGCAGCACGTCGCGAAACGGCTTGATGTCTTCTTCCACCTGATGCCGGTACGGCGTCTCGGAAATCAGCATGCCGGCAATGAAGGCGCCGAGCGCGAGCGAGAGGCCAAACTTGTCGGTGATGAACGCGGCGCCAAGCGTGACGAGCAGCAGGTTCAGCACGAACAACTCCTGCGAGCGCCGCCGCGCGACCACGTTGAACCAGCGCGTCATGAAGCGCTGCCCCACGATCAGGAGCAGCGCGAGCGCCACCACGATCTTCACCGCGGCGAGCCCGAGCGACTCCATCAGCGAAGCCGAACCGCCGCCGAACGCCGCGATGACGATGAGAAGCGGCACCACGGCGAGGTCCTGGAACAGCAGCACGCCCATGATGTTGCGGCCGTGCGCGGACTCGAGTTCCAGCCGCTCCGCAAGCATCTTGCTCACGATCGCCGTGGACGACATCGCAATGGCGCCGCCCAGCGCGACGCACCCTTCCCACGTGATGTGTACCCAGCGTTCGAGCGCGAGACCCACCACCACGGCAATCGCAATAGTCGCGAGCACCTGCAGCAGGCCCAACCCGAACACGGCGCGCCGCATGGAGCGCAGCTTCGCGAGCGAAAACTCCAGCCCGATCGAAAACATCAGGAACACCACACCGAATTCGGCGAGGTTCTGCGCCCCGTGCGAATCGGGAACGATGCCGAACGCGTGCGGCCCCACCACGATGCCGACCGAGAGGTAGCCGAGCATGGGTGGCAGGTTCAGATAGCGGAAGAGAACGACGCCCGCCACTGAAGCCAGCAGCAGAAACAGCGTCATTTCCAGCGGGGAGATCATCGTGAAAAGCGTCCTCGTTCGTCAGCGGAACCGTTGCGCGGCGGCATGGACGCCTTGCGGCGGGACCCAGGCGCAACAAGGTCGAGCGGCCGGCGAAGGCAGCGGCCGCGCGGTCGGCGCGCGGCGCGGCGAACAAACGCCTTTGCTATACTCCGCGAATGATAGCGAAAATCAATGGCGATCGGGCACTCGCGCTCGCTCGCGACGTGCTCGACATCGAAGCTGACGCCGTGCGCTCGCTTCGCGACCAGCTCGACGAAGGCTTCGTCGGTGCGGTCGATTTCATCCTCAGTTGCCGTGGCCGCGTGGTCGTTTCGGGAATCGGCAAGTCAGGCCATATCGCCCGCAAACTCGCGGCAACGCTCGCCTCCACCGGCACGCCGGCCTTCTTCGTGCATCCCGCCGAGGCCAGCCACGGCGACCTCGGCATGGTAACCGCCGACGATGTCTTTATTGCGATGTCCAACTCAGGAGAATCCGAAGAGTTGATCGCGATCTTGCCGCTTATCAAGCGGCTGGGCGCGAAGCTCATCGCGATAACGGGCCGCCCGGGTTCGAGCCTCGCGAAGCTCGCCGACGTGCATCTGAATTCCGGGGTATCGAAGGAAGCCTGTCCGCTCAATCTCGCGCCCACGGCGAGCACCACGGCGGCGCTTGCACTGGGCGACGCGCTCGCGGTCGCCGTGCTCGACGCCCGCGGCTTCGGCGCCGACGACTTTGCCCGCTCGCATCCGGGCGGCGCGCTTGGCCGGCGGCTGCTCACCTACGTACGCGACGTGATGCGCACGGGCGACCAGATTCCGAAGGTGCCGCAAAGCGCCACTGTGCGCGACGCGCTGTTCCAGCTCACGGCCAAGCGCATGGGCATGACGGCCATCGTGGACGACGCCGACCGCGTGCTCGGCATTTTCACGGACGGCGACCTGCGGCGCGTGCTGGAACGCGTGGGCGACTTCCGCGATCTGCCAATCGGATCGGTCATGACGCACAACCCGCGCACGATCGCCGCCGACCGCCTCGCCGTGGAAGCCGTGGAACTGATGGAGCGTCACCGGATCAATCAGATGCTCGTGGTCGATGACGCCGGCAAGCTCATCGGCGCACTCAACATGCACGATCTGTTCTCGAAGAAGGTGATCTGATGGCCGTCTCCGCCCTTACCGCCACCGAACGCGCGAGCCGTGTGCGGCTGATGATCTTCGACGTGGACGGCGTGCTCACCGACGGCAGCCTGATGTTCACCGCGAACGGCGACACCATGAAGTCGTTCAACTCGATGGACGGCCACGGCCTCAAGCTGCTGCAGCGGGCCGGCGTCGAAACGGCCATCATCACGGGGCGGCGCTCGGGCATCGTGGCGGCCCGCGCCGAGGAACTCAAGATCACGCACGTGCATCAAGGCGTCGAAGACAAGCTCGCCGCGTTCGTGAAGCTGCGCGAGGAAACGGGCATCCCGCCCGAAGACTGCGGCTACATGGGCGACGACTGGCCCGACCTCGCGGTGATGCTCCGCTGCGGTTTCGTCGCGGCGCCCGCGAACGCGCACCCCGAAGTGATCGCACGCGCGCATTGGGTGAGCGAAGCGCGCGGTGGCCACGGCGCCGTGCGCGAGGTGTGCGACGCGCTGCTGCGCGCCCAACATCGCTATGAAGCGATGCTCGCCGCCGCCTGCGGAGCGGCACACGAATGAACGCGCCGTTTCGCTGGACCTCGCTGATTCCGGTTGTCGCCATGGCCGCGCTCGCCGGCATCACATGGTGGCTGCTCCAGGCGACGCTGCCTCGTCCGAACGAAAGCGTACAACGCCCGAAGACGCACACGCCGGATTACTTCGCCGACAACTTCTCGGTGTCCGAACTCGATCAGTCCGGCGCTACGCAGTACCGGCTCACGGCCACGCATCTTCTCCACTACGAGGACGACGAGAACAGCGACCTCACGAGTCCGGCGGTGCGCGCGTTCCAGCCGGGTAAGCCGATCGTCACGGCCACGGCGGAGCGCGGCACGGTGAACAGCGACGCGTCGGTGGTCGACATGTACGACCACGCGCGCATCGTACGCGCGCCGGGCGCCGGCGACCCGCCGATGCAGGCCGATTCCGAGCATTTCCGCGTGCTGGTCAACGACGATGTGATCCTGACTGAAAAGCCGGTTAAACTTCAGCGCGGCCAGTCGGTCATGACGGCCACCAACGGCATGAACTACAACAATGTCACCCGGGTGATCCAGCTGTTCGGCAATGTCCGCGGCTCGATCGCTCCGGCCGACTCCGGCGGCTCCTCCTGACAGCCCGGGTCATCCATTCCAGGCACGACTGCATGAACCACTCGTTCCCCTGTTTCGAAGCCGGCCCGCGCGCGGCCGGCGGCGTCCGCCGCACCAGCTTTGCCGCTCTGGCGGCATTGACGTTCGTGCTCGCACTCGCCGGCGTAGCGCCCGCGGCGCACGCCGAGCGCGCCGACAAGGACAAGCCGCTCAACATCGAATCGGACAACATGACGTACGACGACCTCAAGCAGGTCACCATCTTCACGGGGCATGTGGTTGCCACGAAAGGCACGATCGTGATCAAGGCCGACCGTGTGGAGGTGCACCAGGATCCGCAGGGCTACCAGTACGCCACGGGTACGTCGACGGGCAACAATCTCGCCTACTTCCGCCAGAAGCGCGACGGCGTGGACGAATACATCGACGGCGACGCCGAGCGCATCGACTACGACGGCAAGCAGGACCTCACCACGCTCACCACGCGCGCAACCGTGCGTCGCCTGCAAGGGCTTTCCACGGTGATGGATCAGGTGCACGGCAGCGTGATCACCTACGACGGCCAGAACGATTTCTATACCGCGAAGTCCGGCAAGGACGTAGCCGGCCCCGGCAACCCGACAGGGCGCGTGCGCGCCATGCTGTCGCCGCGCAACGGCGGCGCCGCGCCGCTCACCGGTGCCTCAGCCACGCTTGTGCCGTCCACGCAATTGAAGGGAACACCGCAGTGAACGCGAGCCCCCTTCATAACCGCCAGCCGGCCGGCACCAGCAGTTCCCTCGTCGTACGCAACCTCAAGAAGCGCTACGGCTCGCGCACGGTCGTGAAAGACGTGTCGCTCGACGTGAAGAGCGGCGAAGTGGTCGGGCTGCTCGGGCCGAACGGCGCGGGCAAGACCACGTCGTTCTACATGATCGTGGGACTCGTGCCGCTCGATGCCGGCGAGATCGACCTGAACGGCCAGTCCATCAGCCTGTTGCCCATCCACAAGCGCGCATCGCTCGGGCTGTCGTATCTTCCGCAGGAAGCCTCGGTATTCCGCAAGCTCACCGTCGAGCAGAACATTCGCGCGGTGCTCGAACTTCAGCATGACGGCGCCGGCAAGCGGCTCTCGAAGGAAGCGATCACGGAGCGCACGGAAGCGCTGCTCGACGAGTTGCAGATCGCGCATCTGCGTGAGAACCCGGCGCTGTCGCTCTCGGGCGGCGAACGGCGACGCGTGGAAATTGCGCGCGCACTCGCCACGGACCCGGCTTTCATTCTGCTCGACGAACCGTTCGCGGGCGTGGACCCGATCGCCGTTCTCGAAATTCAGAAGATCGTGAAGTTCCTGAAGCAGCGCAACATCGGTGTGCTGATCACCGACCATAACGTTCGCGAAACGCTAGGTATCTGCGATCACGCGTACATCATCAGCGACGGAAGCGTGCTGGCGGCAGGCGCACCGGGCGACATCATCGAGAACGAAAGCGTGCGCCGCGTCTATCTGGGCGAACACTTCCGCATGTAGACACAGGAGAGTGGCAGAGCAAGCGCTTACGCTGCGCTCGCTCCGCTGCCTGCTTCATCAAGACGCACCCGGCGCATGGTCACACGCCATCTGCCGGCGTCCTCTGCGCGGGGCCGCCACCCGGCCCGCTCCTTCAGCGTTTAATGAGCCGCGCCCCATCGCGCAGCAATTCCTACGCTCGCCGGCCTCGCGCCGTGCTCGCAGCCGCACCAGATCTGGGCACGCGTTTTCGCGTATGTCGCCGGGTATCGCGGTCGTGGCAAACTCTTTACAATGAATCTCAAATTGCCATGAAAGCCAGCCTCCAACTTCGCCTGTCGCAGCATCTTGCGCTGACCCCCCAACTGCAACAGTCCATCCGGCTGCTGCAGCTGTCTACGCTCGAATTGCAACAGGAAGTCGCGACGGCGATCGCGCAGAACCCCCTGCTCGAAAACGAAGACGACTGGATCGCCAGCCCGTTGCGGGTGGCGGCAGACGGTTCCGTCATCGCGCAAACGCCCACGCCTTCGGCGCCCGAGCCGATGTCCGCCGCACCCTCGTCGTCTTCCTCAACAGAGAGTTCGGAAAGCGGCGAGCCCGCCAGCGTCGACGAATACAACGGCCTCGGCTCCGATGCCAACGGCGATGCGTCGCAGTGGAACCTCGACGACTATGGCCGCTCCGGCAACGCGTCCGACGACGACGACCTTCCGCCGCTGCAGATCCACGAATCCACCACGTCGCTGCGCGACTACCTGACGGCACAGTTGCGCGTCACGCAGGCAAGCCCGCGTGACCGCGCGCTCATCACGTTCCTCATCGAATCGCTCGACGACGAAGGCTACCTCACGGCAACGTGTGAAGAAATACTGGCCGACTTGCCAGTCGAGCTCGAGGTGGACGCCGACGAGTTGAACGCAGCACTCGCATTGCTGCAAAGCTTCGACCCGCCTGGCGTCGGCGCGCGTTCGGCATCGGAATGCCTGAAGCTGCAGTTGCTTCGGCTCGACCCGTCGCCTACTCGCACACTCGCGCTCGAAATCGTCGCGCACCATCTGGAGTTGCTTGCCGCACGAGACTTCACTCGTCTGCGCAAACATCTGAAGGCAAGCGACGACGAACTGCGCGACGCCCATGCGCTGATCCGCTCGCTCGAACCGTTCCCGGGTGCGGCCTACGGCAAGGCCGAAGCCGACTACGTCGTGCCCGACGTGATCGTGAAGAAGACCGCACAAGGATGGCACGCCGAACTGAATCCCGAGGTCGTGCCGAAGCTGCGCATCAATCATCTGTACGCGAACATCCTGCGCAACAACCGCGGCGATCCAGGCAGCGGCTCGTTGCGTCAGCAACTGCAGGAAGCCCGCTGGTTAATCAAAAATATTCAGCAGCGCTTCGAAACAATCCTGCGTGTTGCGCAGGCCATTGTGGAGCGTCAGAAGAACTTTTTTGTGCACGGCGAAATTGCGATGCGCCCCTTGGTTTTGCGGGAAATAGCTGATACGCTGGGCTTACACGAGTCAACTGTCTCGCGTGTGACAACCGGCAAGTACATGCTCACCCCGTTTGGGACGCTTGAATTTAAGTACTTCTTCGGATCGCATGTTTCGACGGATACGGGAGGCGCGGCCTCATCCACGGCCATACGCGCGCTCATCAAGCAACTGATAGGAGCAGAGAACCCGAAATCCCCTCTTTCAGACAGCCGCATAGCCGAACTGCTGGCGGAACAGGGCTTCGTGGTGGCGCGCCGCACGGTGGCGAAGTATCGCGAGGCGCTCAAGATTCCAGCGGTCAACCTGCGCAAGTCTCTTTAGCCCGTTGCTTATCGCGACGGGCGTTTTCCGGCCGCGTCGCTGTTGGCGGGGATGGCCGGCCGATGCGGCCCGTCCGTAGTCAGTCTCGGGGAGACGGCATAAATCGGACAGCAGTCGACCGGTATCGCCGCATTCGAACGCGCACGGCGGCCATCAGCCTGGAGAAGCACGATGAATCTGAAGATCAGTGGACACCATCTCGAAGTAACGCCAGCGTTGCGAGAATACGTGATCACCAAACTGGATAGGGTGCTAAGACATTTCGATCAGGTAATCGATGGCAATGTGGTCCTCTCGGTCGACAATCACAGGGAAAAGGACAAGAGACAGAAGGTTGAAATCAGTCTTCATCTGAAGGGCAAAGACATCTTCATCGAAAGCGCGAACGGCGATCTGTATGCTGCCATCGACGTGATGGTCGACAAGTTGGACCGGCAGGTTGTGCGCCACAAAGATCGCGTACAGGGGCATCAGCACGAGGCCATCAAGCATCAAGCCACCACGCCGCCCGTCGAAGTCCCACCGCAATAAGACGAAGGTGGCACGGCCCGCGCGGCCACGGACAGTCCGGCTGGCAGCCCATGAAAAAACCGCCCGAAACCGGGCGGTTTTTTCATGGGCTGGGCATGACGGCTAATGGGATAACCGCGACGAACGCCAGGTTTCGATGCCTGGGTGAATGCATGGCGCATCGCACCATGCCGATGTATGCTTGTTCTATAATGTTTCGGTCACTTTCGGGGCATTTCCGCCGGAGTCCCGTTAAAAAAGGGGTTTCGTCGCACTTCGCCGTGAGCATCCTGTCAGACATGGAATATCCGTCACCCGCCGCGGCAAGCAGCATCCAGGCCACGTTTTCGCCTGCCAACATGAATCGTTTAGCCAAAATTCTTCCACTCGAGAACGTCGTCGTCGGACTCTCCGTCACCAGCAAGAAACGCGTGTTCGAGCAAGCGGGCCTGATCTTCGAAAACCAGAACGGCATCGCCCGCAGTACGGTGACCGACAATCTGTTTGCGCGGGAACGCCTCGGGTCCACTGGCCTCGGCGAAGGTGTGGCCATCCCGCACGGACGCATCAAGGGCCTCAAGCAGCCGCTCGCCGCCTTCGTGCGTCTCGCGGCGCCCATTCCGTTCGAGGCGCCGGACGGCCAGCCTGTCTCGCTGCTGATCTTCCTGCTCGTACCCGAGCAAGCCACGCAGCAACACCTCGAAATTCTCTCGGAAATCGCCCAGTTGCTCTCGGACCGGGAAACGCGCGAGCGCCTGCACACCGAAGAAGACCGCGAAGCATTGCATCGCCTGCTCACCCAGTGGCAACCTTGACGTATCGCGGCCGGCCCGCCCGGCGAAAGACCGCTCTCCCCCCGACGCCGCACTCCGCGCAACACGGCTGAGGTACGCCCCATCCGATGCGCCCACCGGGCAGCCTCGCTCCGGAACGCCGGACGAGCGGCCCACCTTGGAGTCTTGGATTCATGGACACCTCCAGCATCAACGCCCAAAGCATCTTCGACGACAACGCCGCCACGCTGAAGCTCAGCTGGCTGACGGGGCATGAAGGCTGGGAACGCGGCTTCTCGGCCGAAACGGTGGTAAATGCGACGTCGAGCGCCGACCTCGTGGGCCACCTGAACCTGATCCACCCGAACCGCATCCAGGTGCTGGGCGAGGCGGAGGTCAATTACTACCAGCGCCAGACCGACGAAGACCGCTCGCGGCACATGGCCGAGCTGATCGCCCTCGAGCCGCCGTTCCTCGTCGTCGCCGGCGGCGTCGCCGCCCCGCCGGAACTCGTGTTGCGCTGTACCCGCTCGTCCACGCCGCTCTTCACCACGCCGATGTCGGCGGCCGCGGTGATCGACAGTCTGCGCCTCTACATGTCGCGCATCCTCGCGCCACGCGCCACGCTGCATGGCGTATTCCTCGACATCCTCGGCATGGGCGTGCTGCTCACGGGCGACTCGGGTCTCGGCAAGAGCGAACTGGGTCTGGAGCTGATCAGCCGCGGCCACGGCCTCGTGGCCGACGACGCCGTCGACTTCGTGCGGCTCGGCCCCGACTTCGTGGAGGGCCGCTGCCCGCCGCTGCTGCAGAATCTGCTCGAAGTGCGCGGCCTTGGCCTGCTCGACATCAAGACGATCTTCGGCGAAACGGCGGTGCGCCGCAAAATGAAGCTGAAGCTGATCGTCCAGCTGGTGCGCCGCCCCGACGGCGAATTCCAGCGCCTGCCGCTGGAAAGCCAGACGGTCGACGTGCTCGGCCTGCCCATCAGCAAGGTCACGATTCAGGTTGCGGCCGGCCGCAACCTCGCGGTGCTCGTGGAAGCCGCCGTGCGCAACACGATCCTGCAACTGCGCGGCATCGATACGCTGCGCGACTTCATGGACCGCCAGCGCCTCGCCATGCAGGATCCGGACAGCCAGTTCCCCGGCAAGCTGATGTAGCGCCGCGCCAGCCGGGCAGGCGCGCGGGGCAGATGCTATGATGAAACGAACCGTTTCCCCACTCCCATGCGCATTATCCTGATCACCGGCATCTCCGGCTCCGGCAAGTCTGTTGCGTTGAACGCGCTCGAAGACGCGGGGTATTACTGCGTCGATAATCTGCCACCGCGTTTTCTCCCACAGCTCGCCGCCTATCTGGCCAGCGACGGCCAGGAGCAGCTGGCGGTAGCCATCGACGCCCGTTCGAGCGCTTCGCTCGACGAAATGCCCGCGATGATCCGCGATCTCTCGCGCCAGCACGACGTGCGCGTGCTGTTCCTGAACGCCAGCACGCAGTCACTGATCCAGCGCTTCTCGGAAACGCGCCGCCGCCACCCGTTGTCGGGCTCCACACTGCATGACGCCGACGTCGGGCTGCTCACGTCGCTTGAGGAAGCAATCGAGCATGAGCGGGAGCTGGTCGCGGGGCTTGCCGAATTCGGCCATCAGATCGACACGAGCAATCTGCGCGCGAATGCGCTGCGCGCCTGGGTGAAGCGCTTCGTCGAGCAGGAACGCAGCAGTCTCGCGCTCACCTTCGAGTCGTTCGGCTTCAAACGCGGCGTGCCGCTAGACGCCGACTTTGTGTTCGACGTGCGCACCCTGCCGAATCCCTATTACGACCGTGAGCTGCGTCCGTTGACGGGCCTGGACCGGCCCGTGATCGACTACCTGAACGCGTTGCCCGTCGTGCGCGAAATGATCGACGACATCCACGCGTTTCTCGTGAAGTGGCTTCCTCGTTTCAGCGAAGACAATCGCAGCTATCTCACCGTCGCAATTGGCTGCACGGGCGGTCAACACCGCTCGGTATTCATCGCAGAGACGCTCGCCGCGCGTCTTGCGAAAGAAGCAAACGTTATCGTGCGGCACCGCGATGCGCCACTGGACGTAGGCGAATCGTCGAAGCTCGTTGCCTGAACGGCCGTGCCGACTGGCCGCGCCTAACTGGCCGTGCTCAACTGGCCGCGCCGCGCGGCCTTAACCGAAAGCGTTGCGCCATGTCCTCTACCAATGCCGTACTCGCCGATCTGCCGCTGTTCCCGCTGCACACGGTGCTCTTCCCCGACGGCCTGCTGCCGCTGAAGATCTTCGAGGCGCGTTACCTGGACATGGCGCGCACCTGCCTGCGCGAGAACACGCCGTTCGGCGTATGCCTGCTGAAGAGCGGTGGCGAAGTAGCTCAGCCGGACGAACCTTCGGTGCCGGAAGCGACCGGGTGCCTGGCCGAGATCGAACAATGCGACGTCGAAACGTTCGGCATGCTGCTGGTGCGCGCACGCGGCACACGGCGCTTCCGGCTGCTGACGCATCGGGTGGAAGCAAGCGGCCTTCTGGTCGGCATGGCCGAGCCGATCGGCGACGACGCGCCGCTGGAAGGCACCGACCGGCTCGCGAAATTCGGCGCGTGCGCGGAGGTGCTGGAACGCATCATCGAAACGATTCGCGAGCGCGATCCGGACAGCGTGCCGTTCGCCGAACCGTTCCGCCTCGACGACCCGACGTGGGTATCGAACCGGCTCGCCGAAGTGCTGCCCGTCGCGCTGCGGGCGCGGCAAAAGCTCATGGAATTGCAGGACGCCGGTGCGCGCATCGACGTCGTGCATCACTACATGCAGCAGCATCAACTGCTGTAGGCGGCGCGGCGCTCGCTGCAACCGCGAACCCGCTATAGCAACGAGCCGCGCAATCCGTCGAGCAGCTTGCGCACGGGCGCAGGCACCCCATACGAATCGATATCGTTGAGCAAGACCCAGGCTGTCTCTGCAGCGCCGGCCATAGGCTGCGCATTCGCGATGCGATCCATTTCGACCACACGCGGTTCGATATCGAGCCTGAAGTGCGTGAACGTGTGCGTAAGCGACGCAAGCGCAGAAGCGGCGCCCCGCGCACCGAACGTGCGCGCGCGATCCGCAAGTGCGACTTCGTCTGCCGCCTCGGGCAGGCTCCACAGGCCACCCCAAATGCCTGACGGCGGACGCCGCTCCAGCATCACGGCATCCCCATCGAGCAGCACGAGCATCCACGTACGGCGCGTCGGCACGGTCTTCTTGGGCCGGGCCGCCGGCAGTTCACGCTGGCGGCCCGTTGTGTTCGCAACGCAATCGTCGGCAAACGGGCAACGCGCGCATTCGGGCTTGCCGCGCACGCAGAGCGTGGCGCCCAGATCCATGAGCCCCTGGGTGTAGGCGGTGACGTCGGCGTCGCTGGCCTCGGCACCCGGCACCAGCGACTCGGCGAGCGACCACATCGCCGTTTCCACGCGCTTGTCGCCAGGAAATCCCTCCACGCCGAACACGCGCGCGAGCACGCGCTTCACGTTGCCGTCGAGAATCGTGGCCCGCGCGCCGAATGCGAACGACGCGATGGCGGCGGCCGTCGAACGGCCAATGCCCGGCAGTTCCGCGAGCGCGTCCACCGTACCGGGAAACACCCCGCCGTGCTCATCCACCACTACCTGGGCGCATCGATGCAGGTTGCGAGCGCGCGAGTAATAGCCGAGCCCAGCCCACAGTGCCATCACGTCGTCGAGCGGTGCGGCGGCGAGCGCCGCCACGTCCGGGAATCGCTCCAGAAAACGCGCGTAATACGGAATCACCGTGGAGACCTGCGTCTGCTGCAGCATGATCTCTGAAAGCCAGATGCGATAGGCGTCGCGCGTGTTCTGCCACGGCAGGTCGTGACGGCCGTGCTGTCGCTGCCACGCGATGAGCCGCGCTGAAAATGCGGCATACGTGTGCTGCGCGGACGAGGAAAGAACGGTGGGAGCGAGCATGAAAAGAGGGGAAGCAAGGAGAAGCGAAGCCGGGTCTCAGCGCTGACAGACCGGGCAATAGTAGGTGGAGCGCTGGCCCTGAACGATCTGCCGGATCGGCGTGCCGCACACGCGGCACGGTTGGCCAGCGCGATCATAGACGAAATAGTCCAGCTGGAAATAACCGCTCTCGCCGTCGCTGCCCACGAAATCGCGCAGCGTGCTCCCGCCCTTCTCGATGGCGGCGGCGAGCGTCGCTCTGATAGCGTCCGCAAGCAGTTCATAACGGGCGAGCGACACGCGGCCTGCCGGCGTGGTAGGCCGAATGCCCGCGCGAAAGAGGCTCTCCGATGCGTAGATGTTGCCCACGCCCACCACGATGTCGCCGGCTAGCAGCGCCTGCTTGACCGAGACCTTGCGGCCGCGCGTTTTCCGGTGCAGCAGCGCGCCCGAAAACGCCGGCGTAAACGGCTCGATGCCAAGGCTCGCGAGCAGCGGATGACCGAGCACGTCGCCCGCTTCGCGCGGATGCCACAGTACGGCGCCGAAGCGCCGCGGATCGCGAAACCGCAGAATGAAGTCGTCGAAGATCCAGTCGATGTGATCGTGCTTGCCCGCCGCGGGCAGGTGCGGCAGGTTGCGCAGCACTCGAAGCGTGCCCGTCATGCCCAGGTGTACGATGAACCAGCCTTCGTCGATCTCGAACAGCAGATACTTGCCGCGCCGCTCGACCTTGTAGACCGTACGCCCGCGCAAAAGGCGGGCGAGTCCGGCTGGAACGGGCCAGCGCAGGGCGGCAGTGCGAACGTCGACGCGCGCTACGCGACGGCCCGCGACATAAGGCTCGATTCCCCGACGGGTAACCTCAACTTCCGGCAGTTCTGGCATGTCTAAGTGGTTTGCTGGCTGCGTGGCCGATTGTGCGCTTATTGTAGCGAGCGCGTTACAATCGTCCGAAACATTCAACGGATTTCCATGGAACTGTCTTTCGTGAAGCTGTTTGCGAAGCGCCGGGCTCACGCCCTGCCTCAGCTCCACCTGCCGTCTGCCATTTCGGTCCGCCGCTTGCTCGGCGCCGCGGTGGTTGCGGCGTGGACGCTCGCCGCCGCCCCCGCGTTCGCGCAGGACCCTTCGCCGGACACGGGCGACACCTCGGCAATGCCCGATATGCTCGGCGCACCTACTGCCGAGGAACAGAAGTCTCTGCCTGACGTTCCGCTGACGAGCCAGATCGTATTCCAGGTTCTGGCCGCTGAAATCGCATTGCAGCGCGACCAGCCCGCGCCGGCGTACCAGACGTACCTCGCCCTCGCACGCGACACGCACGACCCGCGCATGGCGCAACGCGCAACCGAAATCGCCATCGCGGCGCAAAGCCCCTCGGACGCCCTCGCCGCCGCGCAGCTCTGGCAGCAGTACGCGCCCGCGTCGGATCGCGCGGCGCAACTCGATGCGTCGCTGCTCGTGCTCTCGGGCCGCCCCGAGGACGCTGAGCCCCTGCTCGCGCGCGAGCTTGCGCGCGTATCGGAAGAGAATCGCGGCAGCGCGATCCTCTCGCTGCAACTGCTGCTCTCACGTGGCCCCAACCGTGTGGGCGGTCTGAACACGCTCAAGGACCTGCTCAAGAACGACATGAAGCGGCCCGAGGCGCAACTTGCCATCGGCCGGCAGCAATTGCTCGCCGACGACGTGCCCGGCGCGCGCAAGTCGCTCGAAACCGCGCTCTCGATGCGGCCGGACTACCTGCCCGCCGCGTTGATGCTTGCGCAGATGGGTCCGGACGAGCGCAACGAAGCAATCGCGTCGCTCGAGAAGTATGTTCAGCAGAATCCGAAGTCGCACGACGGAAGGCTCGCGCTTGCGCAGACGTATCTCGCTGCGGACCGCCTCGACGACGCGAGCAAGCAGTTCGAGACCATGCGCAAGGACAACAGCGGCGACCTCACGCCGCTGATGGCACTCGCGCTCATCAGCATCCAGCAGAAGAAATTCCCTGAAGCGCAGGCGTATCTGACGCAGTACGCGCAGCAGGCCGAAAAGACGCCTGGCGGTGACCCGGGCCAGGCCTACATCTACCTCGCGCAGCTCGCGCTCGAGCAAAAGAACGAGACGGACGCCGCGAAGTGGCTGGACCGCATTCAGCCCGACAGCCAGCAGTACATTCCGGCACAGGTCACGCGCGCGCAGCTGCTCGAAAAACAGGGCAAGCCCGACGATGCGCGCAAGCTCCTCGCCGGCATTCAGGCCGCGGACCCGCGCGACCAGGCGCTCATCGCGCGCACGGACGCCGCGATCCTCTTCGATGCCAAGCGCTATCCCGAAGCCGAAGCCCGACTCGCCAAGGCCGTGGAGCAGTTTCCGGACGATCCGGATCTGACCTACGACTACGCGATGGCCGCGGAAAAGAACGCGCACTACGACGTCATGGAAACGCAGCTGCGCAAATTGATCCGCACCCAGCCCAACAATCCACAGGCGTACAACGCGCTCGGCTACTCGCTGGCCGATCGTAACCAGCGCCTTCAGGAAGCGGACAAGCTGATCGAAAAAGCGTCGTCGCTCGCGCCGAACGACGCGTTCATCATGGACAGCGTGGGCTGGGTGAAATACCGGCTCGGCGAGACGTCGGACGCCATCAAGCTGCTGCGCAAGGCCTATACGCTGCAGCCGAATGCCGAAATCGGTGCGCACCTCGGCGAAGTGCTCTGGAAGAGCGGCGCCCAGGACGAAGCGCGCGCCGCCTGGCGCGACGCACTCAAGCTTGAACCCGATAACGACACGCTCGTGAAAACGCTCAAGCGCTTTCAGGTGAACGATCTCTGATGTATTCATCCCGTCACGCCAACCGTTTCGCTTCTCGCTTTCCTCATGCATCCGGCGGCTATAAGGCTGCACGGCGCGGCGCCCTCGGGCTCGCCGCCGTGCTCGCCCTGGCGCTTGCCGGGTGCGCGAGCGTGCCGCATCCCGCTGAATCGACCTCGAACGCCTCGACGTCCGTCACCGCGCAAACGAGCCGCGCGTACCACGGGCGCTTCGCCGTGCAGTACGTCGATCAGAACGGGCAGCCGCGCAATGCGTACGGCAACTTCGACTGGCGCGAAAACGGCGACACCGTCACGCTCCAGTTGCTCAATCCGTTCGGGCAGACGCTTGCCATCGTGACGTCTTCGCCCGCGGCCGCCACGCTCGAGTTGCCCAACCGGCAACCGCTCACGGCAGACAACGTATCGACGCTGATGCAAAACGCGCTCGGCTTCGCGCTGCCTGTGGAAGGGCTGCGTTATTGGCTGCAGCCGTCCATTGCGCCCACATCGCATGCGCAGACCGAAAAGGACGCCGGGCAGGATTCGCGGCTCAAGCAGATCCGCCAGGACGGCTGGACCATCGATTACCTCTCGTATGCCGACGCGCCCGCCACCGGCGTGAAGCGCGTCAACCTGAGCCGCGCGGAACCGCCGCTCGACATCAAGCTCGTGCTCGACCAGTAAGCAGCGCCCTGCGCTTTCCTCATGACTGAAACACCCGACTCGCTGCGCGGCTGCCTCGCGCCCGCCAAACTGAACCTTTTCCTGCACATCACGGGGCGCCGGCCCGACGGCTACCACTCGTTGCAGACCGTTTTCCAGCTACTCGCATGGGGCGACACGCTGCACTTCACCGCTCGTGAAGACGGCGAGATCACGCGCAAGACTGAAGTGCGCGGCGTACCGCCCGAACAGGACCTCACCGTACGTGCCGCGACACTGCTCAAGCAGCACACGGGCACGCGCAAAGGCGTCGAGATCGAGATCGAAAAGCGACTGCCGATGGGAGCGGGTCTGGGTGGTGGCAGCTCGGACGCGGCGACCACGCTGCTCGCGCTCAATCGCCTCTGGAAGCTTGATTTGCCTCGCGAGGAACTGCAGTCGCTTGCACTGAAGCTGGGCGCCGACGTGCCCTTCTTCGTCTTCGGCAAAAATGCCTTCGCAGAGGGTGTTGGCGAAGCGCTTCAGGCTGTACAATTGCCGCGGCGTTTTTTTCTCGTTGTCACGCCGCGGGCACATGTCCCGACCGCCGCAATTTTTTCAGACGAGGCGTTGACAAGAGACACGAAAGTCATCACAATGACGGACTTTCTTGCACAGCAAGGTTGCAGCGCAGGATGGCCAGAAAGCTTCGGCCAAAATGACATGCAGCCGGTTGTCGCGAGGAAATACGCGGAAGTTGCGCAGGTGCTGGGATGGTTCGACAACATCGCACCCGCGCGGATGACCGGATCAGGCGCAAGCGTTTTTGCAGCGTTTGCCAGCCGGGCCGAAGCAGAAGCGGCGCAAGCCAAAATGCCGGCAGGTTGGTTGAGCGTAGTAACGGAAAGCCTCGATACCCATCCACTCTTCGCTTTCGCGGCATAGGTTTTGCATCATCGGGCAGTCCTACCGGCCCGGTGGAGCTCAAAGTTAGTGTAGGGGAGTCGCCAAGTTGGTTAAGGCACCGGATTTTGATTCCGGCATTCGAGGGTTCGAGTCCTTCCTCCCCTGCCAAAAATTCTCGCATTCCTCCGCCCAGCCTGAAGCAGGTGCATGATGAGCAGCAGCCATGACGGCCTGATGGTTTTTACTGGCAACGCCAATCCTGCGCTTGCTCAGGATGTCGTCAAGATTCTTGGAATTCCCCTCGGTAAAGCAATGGTGAGCCGTTTCTCCGACGGCGAAATCCAGGTTGAAATCCAGGAAAACGTACGCGGCAAAGACGTCTTCGTTTTGCAGTCCACCTGCGCGCCGACGAACGACAATCTGATGGAACTGATGATCATGGTCGATGCGCTCAAGCGCGCATCCGCAGGCCGGATCACCGCTGCCATCCCCTACTTCGGCTATGCCCGGCAAGACCGCCGTCCGCGCTCGGCGCGCGTCGCGATCTCAGCGAAGGTCGTGGCGAACATGCTGGAAATTGCCGGCGTCGAGCGGATCATCACGATGGATCTGCACGCCGACCAGATTCAGGGCTTCTTCGACATTCCGGTCGACAACATCTACGCCACGCCCGTGCTGCTCGGTGATCTGCGCAAGCAGAACTACGAGAACCTGCTGGTCGTTTCGCCTGACGTCGGCGGCGTGGTGCGTGCCCGGGCCCTCGCGAAGCAGCTCAACTGCGATCTGGCCATCATCGACAAGCGTCGTCCGAAAGCGAACGTCGCCGAGGTGATGAACATCATCGGTGAAGTGGAAGGCCGTACCTGCGTGATCATGGACGACATGGTCGACACGGCCGGCACGCTTTGCAAGGCAGCACAGGTGCTCAAGGACCGCGGCGCGAAGCAGGTGTTCGCCTACGCCACGCACCCGGTGCTTTCGGGCGGCGCAGGCGAGCGCATTGCCGGCTCGTCGCTCGACGAACTCGTTGTGACGGACACCATTCCGCTTGGCGCAGAAGCCCGTGCCTGCTCGAAGATCCGTTCGCTTTCGTGCGCGGGTCTGCTCGCGGAGACGTTCTCGCGTATCCGCCGCGGCGACTCGGTGATGTCGCTGTTCGCCGAAAGTTAAAGGTTTTGCGGTAAGCGCGGTGTCTCCGGATACCGCGTTTGTTCGCATCAAGGCGCGAGCGAACGAAGGTTCGCGCCATTATGTTGGGGCCCGAGCCAGTGTGCGAAGGCCCCGTTTTTACTGCCTGGTCGCGGGCAGTACATTGGAGAAGCAAGATGAAAGTAGTCGCTTTCGAGCGCAACCTGCAAGGTACGGGTGCGAGCCGCCGCCTGCGCAATACCGGCAAGACGCCGGGCATCGTTTACGGTGCCAGCGCCGAGCCGCAACTGATCGAACTCGATCACAACGCGCTGTGGCACGCCCTGAAGAAGGAAGCCTTCCACTCGTCGATCCTCGACCTGGAAGTGGCCGGCAAGTCGCAGCAAGTGCTGCTGCGCGACGTGCAATACCATCCGTTCCGTCAGCTCGTGCTGCACGTGGACTTCCAGCGCGTTGACGCAAGCCGCAAGCTCCACACGAAGGTGCCGCTGCACTACATGAACCAGGAAACCAACCCGGCCGTGAAGCTGTCGGGCGCGGTTATCTCGCACGTGTTCAACGAAATCGAAGTGGAATGCCTGCCGGCCGCACTGCCTGAGTTCATCGAAGTCGATCTGGCGAAGATCGAAGCAGGTCAGTCGCTGCACGCGAAGGACATTCCCCTGCCCAACGGCGTTGCGCTCACGGCTCACCTCGACGCTGAAAACCCGGTTATCGTTTCGGCGACAATCCCGGCTGGCGCAGCATCCGATGCTGCCGCGGAAGGTGAAGGCGAAGGCGAGAAGCCCGCTGCCTGAGCTGAGGGATAGCGAAGCTATCCTCTCGATCCGTTTCAATGGAACGGACGACGTGACCCGCCGCGGTTCGCCCCGGCGGGTTTTTTTTCGATCGTTGCGTGCCTCGCCCGCGAGCGGCGCGGCCGCGAGAACCTCATCATGATCAGGCTGATCGTCGGGCTCGGGAATCCGGGCGCCGAATACACCGCGACGCGCCACAATGCAGGCTTCTGGCTCGTGGACCAGCTCGCGCGCGAAGCAGGCACGTCGCTGCGCGACGAGCGGCGCTTTCACGGCCACTACGCGAAGGCGCGCCTTTACGGCGAGGAAGTGCATCTGCTCGAGCCGCAGACCTACATGAACCGCTCCGGACAGTCGGTGGTCGCGCTCGCGCATTTCTTCAAGATCTTGCCCGACCAGATTCTCGTCGCGCACGACGAACTCGATCTGCCGCCGGGCACGGTCAAGCTCAAGCTGGGCGGCGGTAGCGGTGGCCACAACGGGCTGAAGGACATCTCCGCCCACCTGTCGACGCAGCACTACTGGCGGCTGCGCATCGGCATCGGGCATCCGCGCGACCTCATTCCCGAGAGCGCGCGAGCGGGTGCGAAGCCGGACGTCGCCAATTTCGTGCTGAAGCCGCCGCGCAAGGAAGAGCAGGACGTGATCGATGCGTCCATCGAACGCTCGCTCGCCGTGATGCCGCTCGTGGTCAAGGGCGAACTCGAGCGCGCGATGATGCAACTGCATCGCGTCTGAACACGAACGGGAGACTGTTTTGAGCCGCTACTGGAGCGACATCGTCCATCGACTGGTGCCCTACGTGCCCGGCGAACAGCCGGTGCTCGCGCATCCGGTCAAGCTCAATACCAACGAGAATCCGTACCCGCCTTCGCCTCGCGTGGTCGAGGCCATTCGTCGCGAACTGGGCGACACGGGCGAAGCGCTGCGTCGCTACCCGGACCCGAGCGCCCGCCGGCTGCGCGAAACCGTGGCCGCGCATCACGGCATCCGGGCAGACCAGGTGTTCGTCGGCAACGGCTCCGATGAAGTGCTCGCGCACGTGTTCCAGGCGCTGCTGAAGCACGCGCATCCCGTGCTTTTCCCCGACGTCACGTACAGCTTCTATCCGACCTACGCGCGGCTCTACGACGTGGCCTACCGCACGGTCACGCTCGACGAAAGCTTCGCAATCCGTATCGACGACTACACCGCGCCCAACGGCGGCGTGCTGTTTCCGAATCCGAACGCACCCACGGGCCGCGCGTTGCCGCTCGATCAGATCGAAGCGCTCGTGGCGCGCAATACGGAATCGGTGGTGGTGATCGACGAAGCGTATGTGGACTTCGGCGCGCAGTCGGCGGTGAATCTGATCGACCGCTATCCTCATCTGCTCGTGGTGCAGACGGTCTCCAAGGCGCGTTCGCTGGCGGGCATGCGGGTGGGTTTTGCGTTTGGAGATACTGCGCTCATCGAGGCGCTGAACCGCGTGAAGGACAGCTTCAATTCGTATCCGCTCGACCGACTGGCGCAGGTGGCAGCAACCGCGTCGTATGAAGACACCGCGTGGTTCGAAACGAATTGCGCCCGCGTGATTGCAAGCCGGGAACGCCTGACAGCGAAGCTGGAAACACTCGGCTTCGACGTCGTGCCGTCAGCCGCGAACTTCGTGTTCGCGCGCCACAAGGACCACGACGCCGCGATGCTTGCGGCGACGTTGCGCGAGCGCGAAATCTTCGTGCGGCACTTCAAGGCACCGCGCATCGACCAGTATCTGCGGATTTCGATTGGCACCGACGCGGAGTGCGACACGCTCGTCAGTGCGCTGGGCGAGTTGCTCGGCCGGTAAGACCGCCGCCCTCGCCGGGCTAACGCTAGAGGCTAGGCATTCTTCGCGGCCATCAGGCCACGATACTTTTCCATCAGTTGATCGCGCGTCTCCACATGCTGGGGATCGCGCGGAATGCATTCGACCGGACACACCTGCTGGCATTGCGGCTCATCGAAATGGCCGACGCATTCGGTGCATTTGTTCGGGTCGATCACGTAGATTTCCGGGCCCATCGAAATGGCGTCGTTCGGGCACTCGGGCTCGCAAACGTCGCAATTGATGCACTCGTCGGTAATCATCAGGGCCATGCTTTTCTCACTTCCTGCCGGCCTCTTCCAACTGGCGCCGGTCGTTTCCGGTTGATGTCGCTGATGGCTGCGAGCCGAAAACGGGGGCGGGGCAAAGAGAGGCCGTGTTTCGTTGCGTTGAACACAGCCGCCAGTTTACGCCGCTTCGTCAAATTGCTCAGGGGTTCTTCGGAATGACGGGGCCGCCCAGCGCCGAGACCTTGTCCTGCAACCATTTCTCGACAGACGGAAACACGAACTTGCTGACGTCGCCGCCCAGTTGGGCAATCTCGCGAACGATGGTGCCCGAGATGAACTGATACTGGTCGGACGGCGTCATGAACATGGTCTCGACGTCCGGCAGCATGTAGCGGTTCATGCCAGCCATCTGAAACTCGTATTCGAAGTCCGACACGGCGCGCAGGCCGCGCACGATCACGCGCGCGTTGTTGCTGCGAACGAAGTCTTTAAGCAGACCTCTGAAACTCATGACCTTCACGTTCGGATAGTGGCCCAGCACCTCGCGGGCAATGTCGAGGCGTTCGTCGAGCGAGAAGAACGGCTTCTTGTTGCGGCTGTCCGCCACGCCCACCACCAGCGTGTCGAAGATGCTCGACGCCCGCCGCACGAGGTCCTCGTGACCGCGCGTGAGCGGATCGAACGTACCCGGGTACACGGCGACTACCATGTTGTTTCTCCTCTCAACAGACAAATGAGGGCGCCGCGCCAGCGGCGACGGCCATGCCCGCGACCGCGCACGTGACGGCGAGCCGTCCGGCGCTTGTTATGGAACGCGCATTATTCCTCATTTTCGCGCTGCAGCAAATGATAGTGGACCGCCCCTGCCTTGCCGTGGCGAGCCACCGTCCAACCCGCCAGCGCTGGGGTTTGCGCCGGATCGAGCGGCGCCCCGGCCTCGACATAGAGGAAGCCGTCGGCAGCGACGAGCGGCGCGGCGACCTCCAGCGCACGGTCGAGCGTCGCAGCGTCGCCGAACGGCGGATCGAGAAACACCACGTCGAACGATGCCGGCGTCAGGCCGGCGGCGAGACGCAGAGCGTCCGCCTCCACGACTTCGATCGCTCGCGCATCGAGCCGCGCCTGGTTCGCGCGCAGTTGCGCGGCCGCGCGCGCGTTGCGCTCCACCATGAGCACGCGCTCGGCACCACGCGACGCCGCCTCGAATCCGAGTGCGCCGCTGCCCGCGAAAAGGTCGAGACACCGCTCGCCGTCGAGCCGCTGGCCAAGCCAGTTGAAAAGCGTTTCGCGAACGCGGTCAGGCGTAGGCCGCAAGCCATCGAGGTCGAGCACCGGAAGCGGCGTGCGCTTCCAGTCACCGCCGATGATGCGCACGGTGTGAGCCGATTTGCCTCGCACCGGCGCGGCAGCGTGGGCACCATGGGCGCGCGAAGGAGAAGAACGGGACATACGGGTAGTAAGCGGGGTAATAAGCGGAGTGATAAGCGATAAGGTGCCGGAGCGCCCACGTTACCACAGGCCTTCCCGGCGAACGCAGCCCGGCACGCGACCACCGCGCCGCCACGAGCCGGGATGCCGCCTGATAAAATGGCGCGTTTGCACGTTCCGCATTCGCGCATCCCCCACTTGCCACGCCACCGTTGCCGCCCGAGGGTCGGGCACAGGGCGTCGGCCCCGCACCAGACACGCCAGATCATGTTCAGTTTTTTCAAGCGATTCAGAGGATCGAAAGCCGCCGAAGGCACGCCCGTCGACGCGCAAGCTGATATCTCGGCCGAGGTTCAAAGCGAACCCGCGCAACAGCCCGCCGACGTCGCGGAAACCCGACCGCCGCAGGAGGCAGCCGCTCGCGTCACGCCAGCCGCGGCGCCGGCAGCGGCACCGGCACCGGTGCCGTCCGCGCGCCAGCCTGAAGCTGCGCCGCCTCAACAGCGGCCCGCCGTCGATATCCCGGCGCCGGCGCCTGCGCCCACGCCTGCACCACCAGCCGTCACGCCGCCGACCGTAGCAGCACCGCCGGTCGCGATGCCTGCGCCCGCCCCGACCCAAGCCGCCGCACAACAGGCCACCGCCTGCGCTGCCCAAAGCAGCCAGGCCGACGAAGAATCCGTCGAAACAGTCGAAATCGTTCCGCCGCCCGCACCGGAACCCGAAGCGAAGAAGTCGTGGCTCTCCCGGCTTAGAAGTGGTCTCTCCAAAACCAGCTCGAACATTGCGGGCATCTTCGTCGCCACCAAGATCGACGAAGCGCTGTATGAAGAACTGGAGACCGCACTGCTGATGTCCGATGCAGGGGTGGAAGCCACGGAGTTCCTGCTCGAATCGCTGCGCGAGAAAGTCCGCACGGGCAGGCTCACCGACGCACAGCAGGTGAAAACCGCATTGCGCGGCCTGCTCGTGGATCTGCTGAAGCCGCTCGAGAAATCGCTCGTGCTCGGCCGCGCGCAGCCGCTCGTCATGATGATCGCGGGTGTGAACGGTGCGGGCAAAACCACGAGCATCGGCAAGCTCGCCAAGCATCTGCAGCACTTCGATCAGTCAGTGCTGCTCGCGGCCGGCGACACGTTCCGCGCCGCCGCGCGCGAGCAACTCGCCATCTGGGGCGAGCGCAACAACGTGACGGTGGTCGCGCAGGAAAGCGGCGACCCTGCCGCCGTGATCTTCGACGCGGTGGGCGCCGCGCGCGCCCGCAAGATCGACGTGCTGATGGCCGACACGGCCGGTCGCCTGCCCACCCAGCTCCATCTGATGGAAGAGTTGCGCAAAGTGAAGCGGGTGATCGGCAAGGCGCTCGACGGCGCGCCGCACGAAGTGCTGCTCGTGATCGACGCGAACACGGGTCAGAACGCGCTCGCCCAGGTGAAAGCATTCGACGACGCGCTCGGCCTGACCGGCCTCATCGTCACGAAGCTCGACGGCACGGCGAAGGGCGGCATCCTCGCCGCCATCGCGCGACAACGGCCGGTGCCCGTGTACTTCATCGGCGTGGGCGAAAAGGTGGAAGACCTGCAGCCGTTCAGCGCCGAGGAATTTGCCGACGCGCTACTGGGCGCGTAGCGCTTCTCGGCTTCTCGACGTCTGGCATATAGCGACAAAAAGGGGCGTCCGCCGTAATCGGACGCCCCTTTTTTCATTGCCGCGCTGCGCGACGCAACCAACGCGCCCGCCGCAGGACCCTCCATTACTCCGAATCCGGCTGCTGCCCCGGCGCCGCCCGCTCGAACGCGTCGAGTTGCGCGGCATGGTCGTAGATGCGCTGGATGGTCGGAAAGCGCGCGGTGTCCACCTTGAAACGCTGCGCGTTGAAGACCTGCGGGATGAGGCAGACGTCGGCAAGCGTGGGCGTATCGCCGAAACACAGCTTGCCCGTGCGCGCATCGCCGGCGAGCCGGGCTTCGAGCGTCTCGAAACCCGCTTCCACCCAGTGCCGGTACCACGCGTCCTTCACGTCGTCGGTCACGCCCACCGTGTGCTTCAGGTACTTGAGCACGCGCAGGTTGTTGAGCGGATGAATCTCGCACGCGATCTGCAGCGCAATGGAGCGCACGTGCGCGCGGTCCACGGCGGTTGCGGGCAGCAGCGGCGGCGTGGGATGCGTCTCTTCGAGATACTCGACGATGGCGAGCGACTGCTGAAGCGCGTGGCCGTCGTCCACGAGCGTGGGCACGATCGCATCGTGATTGAGCTTGCGATACGCGGACGAAAACTGCTCGCCACCGCCGCGCAGCAGATGAATCGGCACGTAATCGTACGGCAGGCCTTTCAGGTTCAACGCGATCCGCACGCGGTAAGACGCCGAGCTTCGGAAATAGCTGTAAAGCTGCATGTGTTGTGTCTCCTCCCCGCTTCCAGCTCAGACCACGCGCACCGTGAATTCGCCGAGCCCGTCCACGCCGCCCTTCATCACGTCGCCCGGCACGACGGCGCCGACGCCGTCAGGCGTGCCCGTGAAAATCAGGTCGCCCGGCTGAAGCTCGAACAGCGTGGACAGATACGCGATGGTGTCGGCCACCGGCCAGATCAGCTGCGAGATGTCGGAGCGCTGCTTCTCTTCACCGTTCACGGTGAGCCAGATTGCGCCTTTGCCCAGATGGCCGATCTTCGACGCCGGATGGATGGGGCCCACGGGAGCGGAGTAATCGAAGCCCTTCGCGGTGTCCCACGGACGGCCCAGCTTCTTAGCTTCGGCTTGCAGATCGCGGCGCGTCATGTCGAGGCCGAGCGCGTAGCCATACACGTGATCGAGCGCGTGATCGACCGGGATGTCCTTGCCGCCTTTGCCGATGGCCGCCACCATTTCCATCTCGAAGTGCACGTTCTTCGAGAGCGACGGATACGGAAACTCACCGGTTTCGCCGGAGGCAACGTACACCACGGCGTCAGCCGGCTTGCCGAAAAAGAACGGCGGCTCGCGGTTCGGATCGTGGCCCATCTCGCGGGCGTGCGCCTCGTAATTGCGGCCCACGCAATAGATGCGGCGCACCGCGAACAACTCGCTGGAACCCGCAACCGGCACCGCTACGACCGGCGCCGGAGCAAACACGTATGTCATGCCGTTCTCCGTCCTGTTGGAAAGCCGCGTGCGCGGCGAGAAAACGATGAGTTTAGCGTGTGCCGCCTGCGGACGCCGGAATGCAGGGTGCCTCGCGGACCGCTCCGGCAACGCCGCGGAACCTTCGCCGCGCACCGCCTGTACAGGCACGAGCGCCGGCCGGTAACGATCGCCGGCCACAGCCTCATGCGATACTGAAGGCCATTCCGTTTCAATCCGCCCAGGACACGCCGGCCCTCCAGCACCGGCCCGCACCGCTTTTGCCATGAACGAGCCAGCCAATCTTGCCGATCCGTTTCCGTGTGCCCACCTCATCAAGGAGATCGGCCGCGGACCGCACGGCGCGCGCGCCCTTTCGTCCGAGGACACGCACGCGCTCTACGCCGCGATGCTCGACGGCCGGGTGTCGGACCTCGAACTCGGCGCCGTTTTGCTCGCCTACCGCCTGAAAGGCGAAACCGCCGACGAACTCGCCGCCATGCTCGCGGCCGCTCATGCATCGTTTGAGCCGCTCCGCGTGGCCACGGACGCCCACGGCGACGCGGCTTCGACCGTATCGGCGGTTTCCATCCCCAGCTACAACGGTGCGCGGCGCCAGCCCAACCTGGTGCCGCTGCTGGCCTTGCTGCTCGCGCGCGAAGATGTGCCCGTGCTCGTGCACGGCGTGAGCACCGATCCGGGCCGCGTCACCAGCGCCGAAATCTTCGCGGCGCTCGGCATCGAAGCGGCGCGCTCGCACGACGAAGCCGAAGCGCAACTGGCCTCGCGTCGCCTTGCGTTCACGCCGATCGAAGTGCTCGCGCCGAAGCTCGCGCGCTTGCTCGCCCTGCGACGCCGCATGGGCGTGCGCAACTCGACGCACACGCTCGTGAAAATTCTTCAGCCGTTCGCGCCTCCGGGGCTGCGGCTCGTCAACTACACACACCCGCCCTATCGCGAGAGCCTGACGGCCCTCTTCAACTCGCATCCCGACGTGGCGGCGGGCGGTGCGCTGCTCGCGCGCGGCACCGAAGGCGAAGCCGTGGCCGACACGCGCCGCCAGGTTCAGGTGGACTGGCTGCACGACGGCGTCTGCGAAACGCTGGTCGAAGCGGAGCGGTCCTCGCCCGAGGCGCCGCAGGCCGAGTTGCCCGAAGCCCGTGACGCCGCCACGACAGCAGCGTGGATCGAGGCCGTGATGCGCGGCGAGGCGCCCGTGCCGCCTGCGATTCAGCGCCAGGTCGAGGTCATCGCCGGCATCGCGAAGCGGCGGGGTGGTTGACACCGCGCGCTGCTCTCGCATACATTCGAACAATGCGTTCCACCCCGAACACCCTCCGAATTACCTTCGGCCGCCTACCGCGGCCCCTACCGCTACGTCTAGCGTAAGCAAGGCGTAGCGCCGCGCGCCCTCTTCAACGCGCGGTCCTCCCAGCAGTTTCCGTAGTTTCCGTTTCACCCCAAACCGCAGTTCTCTTTACAACCTGTAAGTCGTCAGTATTCGTCCGCTTATCGTGCGGCCGAATCGCGAGGGTCAAATGCACGTCGCGCCTCAGGCGCTCCGTGCAGCGGCAGCAGCCCGCCAGCCGCCCGATGCCCACCGCCTCTCGCAACGACACGACGAATGAGGCTCGCCATGTTGCGTCAACCCGCCGAGAAATACCGCCCCTTCCCCGCCATCCGTTTGAACGGCCGCAAGTGGCCCACGCGCACCATCGAACGCGCGCCCATCTGGATGAGCACTGATCTGCGCGACGGCAACCAGTCGCTGATCGAGCCGATGAGCATTGCCCAGAAGCTCGAATTCTTCGAGATGCTGGTCGCCATCGGCTTCAAGGAGATCGAGGTCGGCTTTCCCTCGGCATCGCAGACCGATTTCGACTTCGTGCGCAAGCTGATCGTCGAAAAGCGCATTCCCGAAGACGTCACGATCGAAGTGCTCGTGCAGTCGCGCGAAGACCTGATCGCGCGGACGTTCGAAGCGCTCGAAGGCGTGCCGCGCGCCATCGTGCATCTGTACAACGCGATTTGTCCGTCGTTCCGCAAGATCGTGTTCGACCAGTCGAAAGACGAAGTGAAGGCGCTCGCCGTGGAGGGCACGAAGCGGATCCGCGCCCACGCCGACGCCCGGCCGCAGACCCACTGGATCTACCAGTACTCGCCCGAAACCTTCAGCATGACCGAGCTCACCTTCGCGCGGGAAGTGTGCGACGCGGTCGCACAAACCTGGCGCCCCACGCGCGATCACAAGATGATCGTGAACCTGCCCGCCACCGTGGAAGCGGCCACGCCCAACGTGTTCGCAGACCAGATCGAATGGATGGACCGCAACCTCGCCTACCGTGACAGCATCGTGCTCTCCGTGCATCCCCACAACGATCGCGGCACGGCGGTGGCGGCCGCGGAACTGGCGCTGATGGCGGGCGCGGATCGCATCGAAGGGTGCCTCTTCGGTAACGGCGAGCGCACGGGGAACGTGGATCTCGTCACGCTCGCCATGAACCTCTACACGCAAGGCATTGACCCGGGCCTCGATTTCTCGGACATCGACGCGGTGCGCCGCGTCGTGGAGCGCTGCAACCAGATTCCGGTGCATCCGCGGCATCCGTATGCCGGCGATCTCGTGTTCACGGCGTTTTCCGGCTCGCATCAGGACGCCATCCGCAAGGGCTTCGTGCAGCAGCGTCCGGACGCCGTGTGGGAAGTGCCGTACCTGCCCATCGATCCCGCCGACCTGGGCCGCAGCTACGACGCGGTGATCCGCGTGAACAGCCAGTCGGGCAAGGGCGGCGCCACCTGGCTGCTGGAGCGCGGCATGGGCTTCACGCCGCCGCGCCGCGTGCAGATCGAGTTCAGCCACGCGGTGCAGGCGGCCACGGATTCGTCGGGCGCGGAGATGTCCGGTGAGTCGATCTGTGCGCTCTTCACGCGCGAATACTTCGAGACGCAGGGCCCGGCGCGCCGCATCAGCGCCGGCAAGCTGCGCTGGAACGAGCGCGATCTCGCGGTGCAGCTTGCGCCCATTGCGCCGATGGCTGCTTCAGCCGCGGACTCGGCGGCCCCGCACGACGCGAACGCGCTCGAAGCTCACGCCCAGGCCATTGTTCGGGCGATGGCCGGCGCATCGGGCGAAGCCGTAGAAATCACGTCTCACGAAACAGCACGCACCGCCGACGGCCGGACAGCCGTGTTCGTGGGCTGCCGCGTGGGTGCACAGGCGGTACGCCACGGCGTAGGCGTTGCCGAGGATGCCGCGACCGCCGTGGCCGACGCCGTGGTAAGCGCCGTCAACCGTGCCGCGTGGCCGGACGTCGACCGGCGCGCGGCAGCGTAAGCGAGAAAAAGGAGAAGCGGCGCCGCAACGGCGCCGTCATTCGATCGCGCAGCGCGTCGCCTGCCAGGCAACGAGACGCCAGTGGCCATCCTCCTGCACCTGGATCGCCGTGTACGCGATGGGAAACAGCAGCGCGCCGTTGTTCGCTTCCATTTCGATAAGCGCGCGGCCGCTGACAACGCAGGTCTCGCGACCCACCGGCAGCACGTCCTGCGACTGGATTTCGATCTGGCGATAGCGGCGGCGGCCGGCCGTGATCGCGTCGATGAACTGCTGCTTCGTTTCGCGCTTGCCGTTCGTGTGAACGTAGATCACGTTGTCCGAAAGCAGCGCGCTGAGCAACGGTCCGTCGCCGTCCACCATCGCGCGAAAGCGGTCGCGCTCCAGCGCGCGAATCGCCTCGATCACTTTTGCCGCCATCGCTTGCGCCCCTTATGCATCGGCCGGCCGCCGCGAGAGCAGCCACGATTCAGAAGTTGTACTGCAGGTATAGCTGGCTGAAATTTATACCAGGATTGGGCTCTTTGATACCGGCGTTCGATACATGCTGGAAGCGATAGCCGGCCTGGTACTGCTGATGGTTGCCGAACTGCGCCCCTACGCCCACCATGTCGGCGAACTGGAAGGCCGTGGAAAGCGTATAGGAGGTCGAGATCGTGGGACTGGTGAGCAACCGCACGCCGACGCCGGCTTCCACGAACGGCCGCACCCAGCCCGAACTCTTCACGAACCGGAGCACCGGCCCCACACCGAACTCGCCGATGTTGTTGTGCACGTTGCCTTCGTCGGTATGCCACCACGCCGCGTGAGCCTCGCCCAGCACCGTGAAGTGCCAGCCGCCGATTTCCCACCACGTGATGTTCGGATCCCAGACAAACCCCAGATCCAGCTTGCGGACATGGTGATCGGCCACCGCGCCCGTCACCTGGATACCGAATTGGTCCGCCGCCGCGCTGCCGGACAGACCCACCAGCGCCGCCGCCAGCGCTGCCTGTGCGACCCGGCTGCGCCACGCCCAGTTTTCTCTGATCATCGAACACCCTGTTAGTCGGATTTTGATCTTGATCGACGAGCGATCGTCCCAACATAGGCCAGCAGATTAGCAAAAACCGAACCTGTCCCTCATCGCTCTTCGCAGCAAATAACTCCTTCAAATTCCGGAAAAATCGACCGCTTTTTGCGGCGCTGCTGGCTTCCGCGAGAATTCTACGCGCGGCCTGACAATTCTGCCCACGGGGCGTCACACTATTAAAAGACGAATTTCGATAGCATTCCGGGAACCTCCGGCCCTGGAATCTATCCAAGAATTAGCACTCGGTAAACCAGAGTGCTAACATGCACCGTACAGTCGAAGTCTGACTTTGCAAGAACCCCAGAGGAGTTCCCATCCGTGAGCAACGCAATGACCCTTCCGAGTACTCTGAGCCCGTCGTCGGCCAAGGCCGCTCCGGCAGGTTCGCTGGCGCTCGCGCAGTTCACGCTTCTGCCCGGCCAGCTGGGCAACATCGACGCCTACATTCAGGCGGTGAACCGGATTCCCATGCTGACGCCGCAGGAAGAGCGTCAGTTTGCCACCGACTACCGTCAGCACAACAACCTCGACGCCGCACGCAAGCTGGTGCTGTCGCACCTGCGCCTCGTGGTGTCCATCGCGCGTAATTACCTCGGCTACGGCCTGCCGCATGCCGACCTGATCCAGGAAGGCAACATCGGCCTGATGAAGGCGGTCAAGCGGTTCGATCCGGAGCAGAACGTGCGGCTCGTCTCGTACGCGATCCACTGGATCAAGGCCGAGATTCACGAGTACATCCTGCGCAACTGGCGGATGGTGAAGGTCGCCACCACCAAGGCGCAGCGCAAGCTGTTCTTCAACCTGCGCAGTCACAAGCAGGGCGTGCAGGCGTTCACGCCGGAAGAGATCGAAGGCCTCGCGCAGGAACTGAACGTGAAGCGCGAGGAAGTGGTCGAGATGGAAACGCGCCTCTCCGGTGGCGACGTCGCGCTGGAAGGCCAGGTGGAAGACGGCGAGGAATCGTACGCGCCTATCGCCTGGCTGGCGGATTCGCATAGCGAGCCGACCGCGGTCATCGCCGCGAAGCAGCACGATCGCCTGCAGACGGACGGCATTGCGAGCGCGCTCGAAGCGCTCGATGCACGCAGCCGCCGCATCATCGAAGCGCGCTGGCTCAACGTGGCCGACGACGGCTCGGGCGGCTCCACGCTGCACGAGCTTGCCGACGAGTTCGGCGTGTCGGCCGAGCGCATCCGTCAGATCGAAGCGAGCGCCATGAAGAAGATGCGCACGGCGCTGGCCGAATACGCGTAACTGGACGTGACGGCGGCCGCGGCCATCCGCGGTTGCCGCCCTTCCATCGTTCCTCTCCAAGCCCGCTGCCCCGAACAGGCAGCGGGCTTTTTTGCGCCTTTGCGCCGGCCTCCCGCCTTTGTGCGGCAAATCATCACAACCCGGAAATCGCGATCCGGCGACGATAGAATCTGCGTCCGCCTCCGCGCCGACGCCTTGCAAGCGCGAACTGAAGGCCGCTTGACCTAAATCACGCTTCAGAACGGGGTTCGGGTTAAAAAAAGCACCATCAACCCACCGCATGCCGGACCGCGCACCCTTCGCCGCCCGGCGCGCTCTTCCCGCTTCTCTATGACGCCCGCCTCACCGCACCTGAACAAGACTCTCGATGCCTGGCTCGCGCGCCGCACCGGCTCCGCGCGCGGCGGCCTTCGTCTCGCCGTGGCCGCCGGCCTTGCCGCCGGCTTGCTCGTGATCGTGTCGTCCGCGCTGCTTGCATGGACGGTCAACGCTGTCGTGGTCCGAGGCGCCGCGCTCGCCGACGTGTGGATCGCGCTCGCCGCCATGTTGCCCGTGTTCGCAGCACGCTTCGCGTTCACGCTGGCTTCGGAGCGCCTCGCCTTGCGCGCCGCCGCCAGGGTACGCGGCGAACTGCGCGCCGAACTCGTGCGCAAGATTCACGCGCTCGGCCCGGCGTGGCTCAAGGGCGAAGCAACGGGCGCGCTCGCAAGCCGCGCGGTCACCGGCATCGACGCGCTCGAGGGCTATTACGCCCGCTGGCTGCCCAATCGCGCGCTCACGTCGATGCTGCCCATCGCGATTCTCGTGGTGGTGTTTCCCATCGACTGGGTCTCCGGGCTCGTTCTCACGCTCACCGCACCGCTGATTCCCGTATTCATGATTCTGGTGGGCAAGCGTTCGGTCGAAATGAACCAGCGCCAATGGCATCAGCTGACGCGCCTCGCCGCACGGTTTCTCGACACACTCCAGGGCCTCACCACGCTCAAGCTCTTCAACGCGAGCCGGCGCGAGGCACAAGTGGTGGCCCGCCTCTCGGAAACGTATCGGCAGAGCACGATGCAGGTTCTGCGCATCGCGTTCCTCTCCGCGGTTGTGCTGGAGTTTCTCTCGACGGTGAGCATCGCGATGGTGGCCGTGCTGATCGGTTTCAACCTGCTGTACGGCAAGGTGCATTTCCAGCCCGCGTTCCTCGTTCTGCTGCTCGCGCCCGAGTTCTATCTGCCGCTGCGTACGCTCGGCACGCACTATCACGCGCGCATGGAAGCGATCGGCGCCGTCGAGCACATCGCGGCCATTCTCGATACGCCGCAGCCGCAAACCCACGCTGCGCGCACGCCGCTCGCCGCCGCGCAGCAGTACGGCATCGCATTCGACGCGGTCTCGTTCGCCTATGACGCGAACCAGCCGGCGCTGGACCGCGTGAGCTTCGCGCTCGAACCCGGACGCATCACGGCGCTCGTCGGCCCGAGCGGGGCAGGCAAGAGCACGGTGCTGAACCTGCTGCTCGGCTTCGTGGCGAACCAGCAAGGCAGCATCCGCATCAACGGACAGTCGCTCGCCGAGGTCGAACCGGCAAGCTGGCTCGCACAGGTCGCGTGGGTGCCGCAACGCGCGCACGTGTTCCTCGGCAGCGTGCGCGACAACATCCAGATCGCAAATCCCGCTGCATCGTTCGACGCCGTGCGCGCCGCCGCGCAACAGGCAGGCGCCGACGACTTCATCATGGCGCTCCCGAACGGCTACGACACGCCGCTCGGCGAACGCGGCGCGGGCCTTTCCGGCGGGCAGATCCAGCGCCTCGCGCTGGCACGCGCCTTCCTCAAGGACGCGCCCGTACTGCTGCTCGACGAACCCACGGCCCATCTGGATTCCGCAACGCAGGCGCACATTCACGAAGCCCTGCGCAGACTCGCGCACGGCCGCACGGTGCTGCTCGTGGCGCACCGTCCGGCCACCGCGCGTCTTGCGGACCACATCGTGGTGCTGGACGGCGGCAAGGTCGCGCAAAGCGGGACGCACGAGGCGTTGATCGGCGAGGACGGGCTGTACCGCGAGTTGATCGGCGCTGGCGTTGACAGTACTGGCCGTACATCGGCCGCAACGCCGCATCCTGCCGCGGGGTGAAGCCATGACGACGAAAACACCCAATACGATGGCCCCGCGCATGCACGTCACAAACAGCACCAACAGCAGCGACGTCAACAATGCGAGCAACACCGCCCGCGCCGACCTCATACGCCTCGTCACGCTTTTCCGTCCGTACTGGAAATGGATGGCGGCCGGCATCGCCGTGTCGTTCGTCACGCTGATCGGCAACGTCGCGCTCATGGCGATTTCCGGCTGGTTCATCGCTTCGATGGCGCTCGCCGGCATCAATCACATCGTCTTCGACTACTTCACGCCCGCTGCCCTCATTCGCGCCTGCGCCATCGTGCGCACGGGCGGCCGCTACATCGAACGGCTCGTCACGCACGAAGCCACCTTCCGTCTGCTCGCGAAGCTGCGCGTCTGGTTCTACGAGCGCATCGAACCGCTCGCGCCGGCGTGTCTGCAACACACGCGCGGCGCCGATCTGCTCACGCGCATCCACGCCGACATCGAAAGCCTGAACCACGTCTACCTGCGCGTGATCCTGCCGATGGCAACAGGCGCGCTCGGCGCCCTTTTGATCGTCGCGACGATGGCGGCATTCGACGTGGCAGTGGCGTTCGTCACACTCGTCTTCCTCGCCCTCGCGGGCGTCGTGCTGCCGGCGCTGGTCTATCGGCGTGCGAGCGGCCCGGCCGCGACAGGCATCGCTCAACGCGCGCAGTTGCAGGACGCCATCGTCGACGACCTCCAGGGACTCGCCGAGCTACGCGTGTACGGTGCGGCAGAAGGTCACGCACAACGTATCGAGCAGCTCTCCGGCGCCCTGCTCGATACGCAGGTGAAGCTCAACGACATCAAGGCCATCGCACAGGCGGCCCTCTCCGCAGCGGCGTCGCTTGCGATGTGGGGCGCGCTCTTGATTGCCATTCCGCGCGTCAGCGCAGGCACACTGCCGCCGGCCGACCTCGCGATGCTCGCGCTCTTCGTGCTCGCCAGTTTCGAGGCGGTGGTTCCGCTGCCGCTCGCCATGCAGATGCTTGGCGAAAGCCTCGCCGCCGCGCGGCGCATCTTCGCGCTCGCCGACGCGCAACCCGCCGTGCACGACCCCGAAACCTCCACGCCGCTCGCCGCGAGCAACGACCTGCGATTCAGCCACGTCGGCATGCGCTATCCCGACGCGGCTCACGCCGTGCTCCACGACGTGTCGTTCGATCTGCCCGCGGGACGGCGGCTCGCCATCGTGGGCGGCAGCGGCGCGGGCAAGACCAGCATCGCGAACCTGCTGTTGCGCTTCTGGGACTACCAGCAAGGCAGCATTACGTTGGGCGGCGTCGAGCTGCGCGAGGCCGCTGCCACGGATCTGCGCGCACGCATCGCCGTCGTCGCGCAGGACACCTATCTCTTCAACGCGACGATCCGCGAAAACCTGCTGCTCGCCCGGCCCGACGCCGACGAAGCCGCGCTCGAAGCCGCCTGTCGGGCGGCCCAGTTGCACGACTTCATCCAGAGCTTGCCGCAGGGGCTCGACACCGAGATCGGCGAGGCGGGCACCCGCTTGTCCGGCGGCCAGGCGCGGCGCCTTGCGGTCGCGCGCGGCCTGCTGCGCGACGCGCCCATCCTGATTCTCGACGAACCCACGGAAGGCCTCGACACGGCTACCGAAGCCGATTTGCTGCGCTCGATCATGCAGCTCATGGAAGGGCGCACGGTGCTGCTCATCACGCACCGGCTGTCTGCGCTCGCCGGGTTGGTGGACGAGGTGATCGTGCTGGACGAAGGGCGCATCGTCGAACAGGGCGCCGCGCAAACCCTGCTCGCACGCGACGGCGCCTTCTCCACGCTCCTGCGCAACGACAGCGTTCAGCCAGCCGGGCAAGACGTCTGACATGCGCGCCGCATGAGACGGCTGTTTTGACCTGCGACAAAAACCCGGCATCGCGAACTTCTTACCATCGATATGTCCACACCAGCGTTAGGGAAATTGCTGAGGTGGACACGGCATCGGACCGCGCGACCGCCTGCTACAGCAGGCGCGGCCAAGCGATCCGACCCACACGCACGGCCGGCGGGAAGTCGCACAAAGATGACTCTGCTCGTCATAGAAACAAGACCAGAGGGTAGGCATGGCACGTTCGCGACCTTATGCCACACGCGACAGCAGCCACACGCGGCAGCGCTTCACGTTGAGGCGCTCCCACACAGCAGCCCACCCCGCAACCGCTTCAAATCGCCTTGACTGGAGTGTCAAATGATCAACGATACCGTGGTTGAGCTATCGCGAATCCAGTTCGCCGCCACCGCGCTTTACCACTTTCTGTTCGTCCCGCTGACGTTGGGGATGTCGTTCATGCTGGCGGCCATGGAAACCGTCTACGTGATCACCGGCAAGCCCATCTACCGGCAGATGACGGAATTCTGGGGAAAGCTGTTCCTCATCAACTTCGCGCTCGGCGTTGCGACGGGTCTCACGATGGAGTTCGAGTTCGGCACGAACTGGTCGTTCTACTCGGGCTTCGTCGGCGACATCTTCGGTGCGCCGCTCGCCATCGAAGGCCTGATGGCGTTCTTCATGGAGTCCACGTTCATCGGCCTCATGGTGTTCGGCTGGAAGCAGCTATCCAAAGGCAAGCACCTGATGGTCACGTATCTCGTGGCGTTCGGTTCGAACTTCTCCGCGCTCTGGATTCTGGTGGCCAACGGCTTCATGCAGAACCCCGTGGGTGCCACGTTCAATCCGGTCACGATGCGCATGGAGCTCACCAACTTCGGTGCCCTGATCTTCAGCAACGACGCGCAAACGAAGTTCGTCCACACCAGCGTGGCGGGCTACGTGACCGCCGCGATCTTCGTGACCGCCGTGAGCGCGTATTACCTCGCGCGCAAGCGTCACGTGGAACTCGCCAAGCGCTCGTTCCAGATGGCGAGCATCTTCGGCGTGCTGTCGGTTGCGGGTGTGCTGACGCTGGGCGACGCGCTCGGCTTCGTGGCCGCGCAGGCGCAGCCTTCGAAGCTCGCCTCGATGGAAGCCATGTGGCAGACCGAACCGGCGCCGGCGCCGTTCAACATCGCGGCATGGCCTGACAACGAGACGCGCAAGAACACGTGGGCGTTGCAGGTGCCGTACGTGCTCACGCCGCTCATGACGCACACCATGGACACGCCGGTCCCCGGTGTGGACCAGATCGTCGCGGACGCCGCCAAGCGCATCAAGAACGGCATTCCCGCCGTCAACGCGCTGAAGGTGCTGAGCAGCAATCCGACCGACCCCGCCGCGCTCGCGCAGTTCAACGCGCACAAGGCCGACCTCGGCTACGGCTTCCTCGTGAAGCGCTACGCAGCAGGTCAAGACACCGCCAACGCCACGGACGCCGACATCGCCAAGGCATCGCAGTCGGTCGTGCCGAACGTGTTCTGGATGTTCTGGGTGTTCCGCCTGATGGTGGCGCTGGGCCTCTTGATGCTGGCCTACTTCGTGATCGCCGTCATCCTCTCGCTGCGCGGCGACGTGGGCCGTCAACAGTGGTTCCTGAAGCTCGCGCCGTGGATGATCCCAGTGCCGTTCCTCGCCTGCGAAATGGGCTGGCTCACGGCGGAAATCGGTCGTCAGCCGTGGACGGTGTTCGGCCTGCTGCCCACCTGGATGTCCGCATCGAGCCATAGCGTGGGCTACATGACGTTCTCGCTGATCGGCTTCGTGCTGCTCTACTCGATCTTCATCGCCGTCGAGGCCTACCTGATGGTGAAGTTCATCCGCAAGGGTCCGGACGAAGACCATGCTGAACCGGGCGCCACGCCCACCATCCTCACCCCGGCATTCGCCAACGACACCGCGCGGTGATCCGCAAGGAACAAGACCATGGAACTCTATCTAATCCTCAAAGTGCTCTGGTGGCTGCTGCTCGGCGTGCTGCTCATCGGGCTTGCGACGATGGTCGGCATGGACATGGGCGTGGGCGCGCAACTGCGCTTCGTCGGCCGCACCGACGTTGAACGGCGCGTCGCGATCAACACGATCGCCCCGCACTGGGACGGCAACCAGGTGTGGTTCATCCTGGGCGGCGGCGCGATCTTCGCGGCGTTCCCGCTCATCTACGCCACCGCGTTCTCCGGCCTCTACATCGTGATGCTGCTCCTGCTGTGGACCATGATCATGCGTCCCATCGGCTTCGAGTACCGCAGCAAGATCGACTCGCCCACGTGGCGCGGCGCATGGGACTGGGCGCTGGTGGCAAGCGGCGTCGTGCCGATGATCGTGTACGGCGCGGGCGTGGGCAACATGTTCGTGGGCGTGCCGTTCCACTTCAACTGGGACCTCACCTCGTACTACACGGGCAGCTTCATTACGCTGTTCAACCCGTTCGCGGTGCTGTGCGGCGTGCTCTCGCTGGCGATGTCGCTGTACATGGGCGCAGCCATGCTCGTGGGTCGTGCCGAAGGCGCGGTCCAGCAACGCGCGAAGAGCGTGGCGACCGTCGCCGTGATTCTCGCGGTCGTGGTGTTCTCGGTGTGCGGCGTGTGGGTCTCGCAGATGCAGGGCTACCGTCTCGTGCATTCGGTCAGCCCGGCGCTCGCGCAAACGCCGTTGCAACAACAGGTGGTCGAACTGGCCGCCGGTGCCTGGCTCGGCAACTTCAAGAGCTACCCGATTCTGTGGATCGTGCCGGCACTCGGCTATGTGGGCCTGATTCTCGGCCTGCTCTCGCTGCGCGCGGGTCGCTCGACGCTCGCGTGGTGGCTCGGCGCGATCGCATGGATCGGCGTGATCGGCACGGCCGGCACGGCGCTCTTCCCGTTCCTGATGCCGTCGTCCAGCATGCCTAACCAAAGTCTCACTGTCTGGAACTCGGTATCGAGCCAAACGACACTCACCTGGATGACCGGCTGGACCGTGGTGTTCGTGCCGATCGTGCTCGGCTACACGAGCTGGGCGTTCCACGTGATGCGCGGCAAGGTCAAGGCGGACCAAATCGAAACCGATCCGCACGCATATTGAGGACTTCGCGATGAAAACCCTGTTCCACTTTCTGATCCTCGCCGTGCTCGTCGTGATCGCCATCGTGATTGGCGTCGTGGTGGGCGCTTACGGCGCGTGGTACTTCTCGTGGCTGATCGGCACGATCATGATCGTGCTGTTCGCGGCGGCGGGCGGCGTGCTCTACGACACGCAACAGAAGGAGCGCCGCGCCGCGAACGGCAAGTAAGCGCGCCTTCGCTTCACAAAGACAAACAGCACCCGAGGGTGCTGTTTGCTTTTGGGGCGTCGCGATGCGGGTGCGTGCCGCTTATGCGATGGCTTCGCGACGTCTCACATGCGGCAACTCACGTGCAACCCGTCAGGCCGGCTGCGCCGCCGCCCCGCCGCTTGCGGGCAAGAGCCGCGCCGACAACGACTGCGCGTAGCGTTGCGCCGCGAAGCCCGCGACGATATGGAAGGTGTCCGCGGACACCCAGGCCACGTCGAGCGCCGCGAGCCGCTGGCGGTCGACCGCCGAAGGATCGCGCACGACCACACGCAAACGGGTCGTCGCAACGGCTTCGAGCGAAACGACGTTGGTCGCGCCACCGAACACCGCGAGCCAGCGCGCAGGATCGGGATCGAGCGGGCCGGCTTCCGCATCCGACGACGCAGGGCCCGATGCAGTGCCCGCAACCACTTTCTGCGCACTCGCCACACTCGCCACGCCACCCGCGCCCGCCGACGCCATCTCCGCGCGCATCTCGTCCGCAATGATGTCGGCCTCCGGGCCGATGATCACCTGCACGCTGTCGCCGCCGCGCTTGAGCACGCCGCGCGCGCCGATCGTCTTCAAGTCAGCTTCGGATACCTTCGCCGGGTCCGCCACGGAAAGACGCAGGCGCGTCGTGCAGGCATCCACCACTTTCAGGTTGGCCGCGCCGCCCAGCGCCGCGATATAGCGCGACGCACGCGACACCGCCGCGCCCGCCGCAGGCGCAACGAAGCCGCCTGCAACGAACGAATCCACCTGCGCCTGCTCGGCAGCGGGCTCGCGGCCCGGCGTGGCCATGTTGAACTTGCGGATGAAGAAGCGGAACAGCCCGTAGTAGAGCGCGCCGTACACGAGCCCGAGCGGAATGGCTTCCCAGCCCTTCGTGGAGAGCCCGTAGTTCAGCACGTAATCGATGGCGCCCGCCGAGAACGTGAAGCCCAGCTTGATGCCCAGCAGCGAGCAGATAGCGAGCGAGAGCCCGGTCAGCACCGCGTGGATCGCGTACAGCACCGGCGCGAGGAACATGAAGCTGAACTCGATGGGCTCGGTCACGCCCGTGAGGAACGACGTGAGCGCCATCGAAAACAGCAGGCCGCCCACCGCCGCGCGGCGTTCCTTCGGCGCTTCGTGCAGCATCGCAAGGCACGCTGCCGGCAGGCCGAACATCATGATCGGGAAGAAGCCCGACATGAAGCCGCCCGCGCTCGGGTCGCCCGCAAAGAAGCGGTGCAGGTCGCCGGTAACGGCCGCGCCGCCGCCGGGCGGCGTGAACGTGCCGAACACGAACCACGCGAGCGAATTGAGGATGTGATGCAGGCCCGTGACGAGCAGCAGCCGGTTCAGCACGCCGAACACGAACGTGCCGACGGCGCCCGCCGTGGTGAGCCAGTGGCCGGCCAGATCGATAGCCGCCTGCACCGGTTGCCACGCGTAGCCGAACACAATGCCGAGCCCCACGCACACGAGACCCGTGATGATCGGCACGAACCGCTTGCCGCCGAAGAACGCGAGGTAGTCGGGCAGTTTGATGTCCTTGTAGCGGTTGTAGAGCAGCCCCGCCACGAGGCCCGCGATGATGCCCGACAGCACACCCATGTTGAGCTTGTCGTTGATGTCCTTCATCACGGCGATCTCGACCAGATAGCCGATCGCGCCCGCGAGTGCCGCGACGCCGTTGTTGTCCTTCGCGAAGCCGACCGCCACGCCGATGGCGAACAGCAGCGGCAGGTTGTCGAAGATCGCGCCGCCCGCGTCCGCGATCATCTTGATGTTGAAGACATCGGGCTGGCCGAGCCGCAGCAGAATGCCGGCTACCGGCAGCACCGCGATGGGCAGCATCAGCGCTCGCCCGAGCCGCTGCACTTTCAGAAACGGATTGCCATCCATTGAGTCACCTCCTGGTCTCTTGTCTCGTGTGAAATCGCGTGAAGTTGAAGTGGGTTTGATGCCCTGGTTGATGCTGATGCGTTACATCGTGTGTTACGTGGTGCAAATCCGTGCCGCGGACTGCTCGTCGTGCTCGCGACGAGTTCAGTCCAGCGGCCAGGTTTCGCGGCTCATGGCCCGCACGGCCTGTGCCGAGTCGAGCGCCAGCGCATCCTGGGCGCGCTGACGGCACAGCGGGTAATCGAGATTGCGCACGCGCGCCTTGATGGCCGGCACACTGACGGGATCGACCGAAAGCTCCGTGACGCCAAGGCCCACGAGCAGCGGCACGGCGAGCGGGTCACCCGCCAGCGCGCCGCACACGCCCACCCACTTGCCGTGCTTTTCCGCGCCCTGAACCGCGATGCCGACAAGACGCAGCACCGCCGGATGCAGCCCGTCGGCCTGCGCCGCGAGATCGGGCCGGCAACGGTCCATGGCGAGCGTGTATTGCGTGAGATCGTTGGTGCCGATCGAGAGGAAGTCGGCATGGCGCGCCAGTTGGTCGGCGAGCAGCGCCGCCGAGGGCACCTCGATCATCACGCCCACTTCGATGCGATCGGTGCGGCCCTGCTCGCGCGCGAGTTCGTCGATGCGCGCGCGCAGCCGCACCAGTTCGCCCGCGTCCGTCACCATCGGCAGCAGGATGCGCACGGCGCCCGCGGGCCGCACAGCGAGCAGGCCGCGCAGTTGATCGTCGAGCAGGTCCGGGCGCACCTGGGCGAGGCGAATGCCGCGCAGGCCGAGCGCCGGGTTCGGTTCGGGCGGCAGCGTCAGGTAATCCACTTCCTTGTCGGCGCCCACGTCGAGCGTCCGGATGATCGCGGTGCGGCCCGCGAGCGCGTCCGTAATGGCCTGATAGCTTTGCCGATGCTCGTCCACCGTAGGCGCCGCCGGACGATGAATGAAGAGCAGTTCCGTACGCAGCAGGCCCACCGCGTCGGCACCGTTTTCGACAGCGGTTTTCGCGTCGTCGAGCGTGGCGATGTTCGCGGCCACTTCGATTGCGCGGCCGTCACGCGTGGCCGCCGCCTCACCCGACATGCGCCGGTTCGTTTCGCGCAGTTCGTCCAGCCGGTCGCGCTCGCGCCGCGCACGTTCGATCTCCTGTTCGCCCGGCGCATATTCGAGGCGCCCCGCGCTTGCATCCACGACGACCTGCGTGCCTTCGGCAATCGCATGCAGCGCGCTACCCACGGCGACGAGCGCCGGAATGCCGGTCTGCCGCGCGATGATGGCCGCGTGCGAGGTCGCGCCGCCGCGCGCCATCACGAGCGCCGTGACGCGGCTGCGATCGAGCGACGAGAGGTCCGACGGCGTGAACTCGTCGGCGGCGAGCACGGCCTCGTCGGGCAGCGTGCTCAGCGTGCGATTGGCGCCACTGGAGCCGCCCAGCGCGCGCAGCACGCGCTTTTCGATATCGCGCAGATCCGCGGCGCGCTCGGCGAGCAGCGAATCCTTCACGTCGGCGAGCACGGCGATCTGTGCACGAATGGCCGCGCGCCATGCGAAACCCGCGCTCTTGCCGAGGCTGATGAGATCGCGCGCGGCGTCGAGCAGCGTGGGGTCTTCCAGCAACACGCGATGCACCGCGAAGATGCCGGCTTCGCCTACTGCGCCGCGCTGCGAGGCTTCGCGCACGGTGGTGTCGAGTTCGGCATCCACGGCTGCGAGCGCCTTGTCCAGCAACCGGCTTTCAGAGGCGGGCGTGCCGGCCGCCTGCTCGACGGGTTCGACTTCGACGTTGTCCCAGCGCACGAGCTTGCCGAGCGCGACACCAGGCGACGCGCACACGCCCGCAAGCGTGTTGGCAGGCAGTGCCGACGCAGGCTCGCGCGGCACTTCGTGTGGCGCGGGCGAGGCATCGCGCGCACGCGTCTCTTCGACCTCGCCGTGCGCCTCGCGCAGCAGTTCGTTGGCCACGGCCTCGACGGCTTTCGCCGCATCGCGACCCGTCGCGACGAGTTCCACCGTGGCGCCCTCGCCTGCACCGAGCGCCAGCAACCCGACCACGCTTTCGATCGGCGCCTTGCGTGCGCCGAAGTGCACTTCCACGCGCGCCTCCAGACCGCGCACGGCTTCGCGCACGCGGGCCGCGGGCCGCGCGTGCAGGCCGCCCGCGTGGGCGAGCGTCACGGTGCGGCGCACTTCGCTCGCGCAGGCCGTTGCTTCGGTGTGCGATGCGGCCTGAGTTTGCGTCGCGGCACTCGCCGACGCTTGCGCACTCGCAGCGCCCTCGCCCGCTCCACGCGCACGCAGCACGAGCAGTTCACTCGTGCCGGCCTTCACCACGCCGCGTCGCGCGCGATCCACCACTTCGAACGCATCCGAATTCGCGATGGCCACCACGGAAACGAGGCTCGGCGCCATGCGAGCAATGAAGTCCTGATCGAACTCGATGAGCACGTCGCCCGCACGCACGCTCGCGCCTTCCGCGACCTTCGGCGTGAAGCCTTCGCCGTTCAGCGCGACCGTATCGATGCCGATGTGCAGCAGCACTTCCGCGCCCTGCGTGGTGCGAATGGTGAGCGCATGGCCGGTGCGCGCGAGGTGCGCCACGACGCCGTCGCACGGCGCGACGAGCCGCCCTTCGAGCGGATCGATGCCGATGCCGTCGCCGAACATGCCTTCGGCGAACACGGGGTCGGGAACATCGGCTAGCGCCACGACCGGGCCGGTCAGCGGCGCCAGAAGGACAAACTGACCCTGGGCAGGATTCATCAGATGCGACTCCACGACACGTTCCATCAGGACTCTCGCTTAATGTGTTTCGGTGACTTTATGCAGATGGCGCGGCGTATCGGGATTGCGCCCGCGCGCGGCGGCAAGGCCGGCGGCCATCACATAGAAGGAAAGAATGGCGGGGATCGGGTCCAGCGCGGCATCGGCGGCCGGTTCGAGCGGCAAGGTCACGTCGGCAGCGTCGGCCGCATCGGCGGGCGCCGCGAGCAGCACGCGCGCGCCGCGCGAGCGCATGTCGCGCGCGAGCTGCACGAGCCCGGCCTGCTCGGGGCCGCGCGGCGCGAACACGAGCAGCGGATAGTCGCGGTCGATGATTTCCATCGGACCGTGCCGCACTTCGGCGCTCGAAAACGCCTCGGCCTGAATGCCCGACGTTTCCTTGAGTTTGAGCGCCGCTTCCTGCGCGATGGCAAGCCCCGTGCCGCGACCGATCACGATCATCTGCGAAACGTCGCGCAGTTCGTCCACGGCCTTCGACCAGTCGAGCGTGCCCGCGCGCGAAAGCACGTCGGGCAGCGAGCGCAGCGCAGCAACCAGCGCTGCGTCGCGCTGCCAGTGCGCGACAAGCTGGGCCGAAAGCGAAAGCATCGCGATATAGCTCTTCGTGGCGGCGACGCTGAGTTCGGGCCCCGCGAGCAGCGGCAACTCGTATTCGCAGGCCTCGGCGAGCGGTGAGCCGGATACGTTCACGGCCGCTACGGTCAACGCGCCCGCGGCGCGCAACGCGGCCACGGTGCCCACCAGATCGGGGCTCTTGCCCGACTGCGAGAACGCGAGCGCGAAGGCATCGCGCACACGCAGCGGCGCTTGCTGCAGCGTGGCGATCGACATGGGCAGCGACGCCACCGGCACGCCGATGCGGCTCATCGTGAGGCTCGCGAAATAGCTCGCCGCGTGGTCCGAGCTGCCGCGCGCCACGGTGAGCGCGACGTGGCGAGGCTTCTCTTCGAGCCTCGCTGCCAATGCCTCGATGCGCGAGGTGTCGGCGAGTTGAGCGGCCACCGCGTCCGCGGACGCAAGGGCCTCTTTAAGCATATTCGACAATCGATTCTCCTTCGACGTAGGTCGCCGTCAGCGTCAACGCGCGGTCGAATACGACGATGTCGGCCCACGCGCCGCGCGCGAGACGGCCGCGGTCTTCGATGCCGAGGTAGTCGGCGGCGTAGCGCGACATGCGGTTCGATACGTCCGCAATCGGCAGGCCGAGCGAAACGAGGTTGCGCAGCGCGACGTCCATGGTGAGCGTGCTGCCGGCGAGCGTGCCGTCGGCAAGACGCACGCCGCCGAGGCACTTCGTGACGTGCTGGCTGCCAAGGCGGTACTCGCCGTCGGGCATGCCGGTGGCCGAGGTGCTGTCCGTCACCACGTAGAGGCGGGGAATCGCGCGCAGTGCGGCGCGAATCGCGCCAGGGTGCACGTGCAGCAGGTCGGGAATGATCTCGGCGTATTCGGCGTGCGCAAGTGCTGCGCCCACGAGGCCCGGATTGCGGTGATGCATCGGCGACATCGCGTTGAAGAGATGCGTGAAGCCGCGCGCGCCGTGCTTGAGCGCGGTCACGGCGTCGTCGTAAGTCGCGAGCGAGTGACCGAGTTGCACGCGCACGCCGCGCGCTGCCATCTCCGAAATGATCTCGATGTGGCCTGCGATTTCGGGCGCCACCGTCACCACGCGAATGGGCGCGATGGAAAGGTACTTGAGCACTTCGTCGAGCACGGCGGACACCGCGGCGTCCGGCTGCGCGCCCAGCTTGCCGGGATTGATGTACGGCCCTTCCAGGTGCACGCCGAGCACGCGCGCGCCGCCCGGCGTGCGGCTGCGCGCCACGTTGCCGAGCCCCGCCACGACGTTCATCAGTTCCTCGCGCGGGGCCGTCATCGTGGTGGCGAGCAGGCTCGTCGTGCCGTATTTCGCGTGGGTGCGCGCAATGGTTTCGATGGCGTTGCCGGCTTCCATCACGTCGGCGCCGCCACCGCCGTGCACGTGCAGGTCGATGAAGCCGGGCAGGATGTAGGGCGCGTCGTTGGTCGCGGGGTCGACGCGCTCGCCGGCAAGCGACGTGATGCGGCCGTTTGCCGTTTCGAGCGTGCCGTGAATCCAGCCGTCGGGGGTCAGTATGTTTCCGGTCAGCATGTGTGTTCCTGGTGATGCTTCGGCCGAGGCCTTGGGTGATACCTCAGGTGATACGAGAGAGACGTTCATGACTGATTCGCGTGGCGCCGTTCGTGTTCCCGTTACTGGAGCAGTTCGGCCACGAAATCGTAGTAACCGTCCCGGCAGTAGGTGTCCGTGAGTTCGATGGCCCGCTGATCCGCGCTGAAACCCACGCGCTGAATGACCAGCAGGGCCGCGCGCGGCTCGATCTCCATTAGCGCGGCGATTTCGCTCGTGGCGTTCACCGCGCGAAAGTGCTGCAGCGCGCGGACCACCGGCACGCCGCGCTCCTCGAGGTGGCTGTAGAGCGACACGCCGATTGCATGCGGGTCGGGCACGATCGAAACTGGCAACGCCGAGTGCTCGACGGCCATTACGATGCCGTCCGCGCGACGCAGGCGTCGCAGGTTCGCCACCGACGCGCCTGGCGACAACCCGAGATGCACGATCTCGTCGCGCGTGGCGGCGCGAACGTCGCGCTCGAGCCAGATGGAATCGGGCGTGAAGCCGCGCTGCTGCATCTTCTTGGTGAAGCCGGTGAGGCGCGAAAGCGGATCTTCCACACGCGGCGTGATGAAACTGCCGGCGCCGCGCGCGCGGCGAATCAGACCTTGCTCCACGAGCAGCGCAATAGCCTTGCGCGCGGTGATGCGCGACACGCCGATTGCATCGCAGAGCGTACGTTCCGAAGGCAGCGCCTCGCCCGCAGACCAGACGCCGCATTGGATCGCCGTCGCCAGATTGCGCGCCAGCTGCAGGTACAACGGTGTGACGTTGCGCGCATCGGGCATCAGCGCGGACCAGCGGGTTTCCATTGAGGGCTCGGGCGGGGAAGGAACGGTTGGGAGGGTTCTTCAAGCCGAGCCCATTATATAACCACAATAATACCAGTCAACGAACTGGTTCCAGGCCTGTCGATCGGTGTTCAAGCCTTACCTGGCGGTCGTTTGCGCGCTTCTCCCAAGGCTTGCGGCGCGTTTCTGCGGTATCGGGATTTACCCTGGCGGCGCCCCCGTGTCGCGCTTTACGCATACCGCTTTGATACCACTTGGTTGCCCGCAACCTTGCATGCGGCGCACACAACCCGTTCCCATATCGACAGGCGGCCCCTATAGTGGTGCATCGCAGGCAAAGACGAAGAACACGGGGAGCCGGAGTTGACTGAATCTGATGCGTTGAGGCGCGCGGAGGCCGTCCGCCACTTCAATCGTTTTTACACGCGCCACATCGGCGCCCTTCACGAGCATCTGCAAAAGAGCGCCTTCTCGCTGACGGAGGTGCGCATTCTCAACGAGCTGTCGCGCGGCCGCGCGAACACGGCGGCGGCACTCGCCCGCAATCTGGGTCTCGACACCGGCTACCTGAGCCGCATCCTCACGAGCTTCGAGCGGCGCAATCTGCTGACGCGCCGGCCCTCAGAATTCGACGCGCGCCAGTCGCTGCTCTCGCTCACGGAACAGGGCCGCGCCGAGTACGAACCGCTGGAGAAAGCCGCTGTCGCCGAAGTTCGCGCGGTGCTGGCGCGGCTGCCGCAAGGGTCGCAGCAGCAGTTGATCGGCGCGATGAAGCTGATTGAACGGCTGCTCGATGACCGTCCGCGGCGGGGCCTCGTGAAGCTGCGCGCCCCGAAGGCAGGCGAGGCGAGCTGGCTGGTGCACCGTCAGGCGCAACTCTCGGCCGCCGCCCATGGCTGGGACGCCCGCTTCGAGGCACTGCTCGCGCGCACCGTTGCCACCTTCACGCAGACGCACGACGCGCAGCGCGAGGCATGCTGGATCGCCGAGCAAGACGGCATGACGGTGGGGTCGGCGCTCATCGCCGCGCGCTCGCAGGAAATTGCGAGCGTGCGCATGTTCTATGTGGAGCCCGACATGCGGTGCCTTGGCATCGGCGCACAACTGCTGGAGGAATGCGTGCGCTTCGCAAAGGACGCGCGCTACGCCGCGCTCTCGCTCTCGCTCGCGACGGTGATGGCCGACGCGCGGCGGCTCGCGGCGCGCATGGGCTTCCACTGTGCGACCAGCAAGGACGCGCACCGCTTCGGGCATCCGCTTACCGTTGAACGGTGGGAGCTCACGCTGTCGTGAGGCGACGTGAACTGAGCGCACGTGTTCGCTGCGCTCAGTCGTCCTTTAGAAAATCAGATACCCTGCGAGCGCGGAGAACGCCACCACGAGCCAGGGTGGCAAGCGCGCCGCCATCAGCAGCGCGAGCGCCACGAGGGCAAATGCGATGTCCGCCGGGTGGCGCAGTGCGTTCACGCAGAGCGGCGAATAGAACGCCGCGGCCAGCAGCCCCACCACGGCGGCATTCACGCCCATTAGCGCGTAGCGGCACGCGGCGAGGCCCCGCAGCCGCTCCCACAGAGGCATCACGCCAATCACCAGCAGAAACGACGGCAGAAAAATAGCGACAACCGCAATGGCCGCGCCCGCCACGCCTGCGGGCTGCTGATTCGATACCGCACCAAGAAACGCCGCGAACGTGAAGAGCGGACCGGGCACGGCCTGCGCGGCGCCGTAGCCGGCAATGAACGCTTCCGGCGTGACCCAATGCGGCGGCACCACCACCTGTTCGAGCAGCGGCAGCACGACGTGACCGCCGCCGAACACGAGCGAGCCCACGCGGAAGAAACTCGCGAACAGATGCAGCGGATAGTTGCCGGAGACCGTGGCCAGAGCGGGCAGCCCGAGCAGCAGAAGGACGAAGAGCCCGATCATCAGCACGGCGTGCACACGCCCGCCGGCACCAATCGGTTCGCTGTGCTCGCTCACCTCCGGCAAGCGGCCACGCAGCAACCAGCCCGCCAGCGCTCCGAATGCGAGCACCGCAAGTTGCGCGAGCGGTGTCGTGAACGCCAGCATGACGACCGTGGATACGACGGCAATCGCCACACGCGGACGGTCGGGCGCGAGGGTACGCAGCATGCCCCACAGCGCTTGCGCCACGACAGCGACGGCAACGAGGCTTAGTCCGTGCAGCCAGCCGGATTGCGCCGTCGCTCCGTGCCGCCCGACGAGAAGACCGAACGCACAGAGCAGCGCCGCGGACGGCAGCGTGAAGCCCGTCCATGCGGCAATCGCGCCCGCTATGCCGCCCTGGCGCAGCCCGAGCGCAATGCCCACCTGGCTGCTCGACGGGCCCGGCATGAACTGGCAGAGCGCGACGATATCGGCGAACGCGGCGTCGGTGAGCCACGCGCGGCGGCGCACGAATTCCTCGCGAAAGAAGCCGAGATGTGCGATCGGTCCGCCGAAACACGTGAGCCCGAGCCGAAGGAAGATCGCGAAGATCTCGAATACGGACGGGCGCGTGGGCACGGCAGGGCGGGAAACGGAGGGCATGCGGTCGTCCATGTCGGTCGGGATGCGGTCACGTTCGGTGCGACGCCTGGGGCACGTCGCTTCAGGCGGCGTCGCGCGACATGCTAGCAGCGTCGGGGCGAAGCGGTGTGCCCGAGATGCGTGGGCGTTGTCCGGCGCTCGCACGTTCGCGCCAAAGCAGCCGGGTAAAACAAAACGCCACGGCAAGCCGTGGCGTTGTCGATTGCAAAAGCTGGCGGCGCCGCTTTAGAACGAGGGCACAACCGATCCCTTGAATTGCGTCTTGATGAACTGGCGGACGTCTTCGGACTGGTAAGCCGCCACCAGCTTCTTCACCCACGGCTTGTCCTTGTCCTGCGTGCGCACAGCGATCAGGTTCGCGTACGGGCTGTGCACGTCTTCGAGCGCGATGGCGTCTTTCGTCGGTTGCAGGCCTGCGGCAAGGGCGTAGTTCGTGTTGATCGCCGCGGCATCGACGTCGGCGAGCGAGCGCGGCAGCTGCGCGGCATCGAGCTCGACGAGCTTCACCTTCTTCGGATTTTCCGCGATGTCGAGCGGCGTCGCGTTGCTGCCGCTCGCGCCTGCGCCGGCGCGCAGCTTGATCACGCCCTGCGCCTGCAGCAACAGCAGCGCACGGTTCTCGTTGGACGGGTCGTTGGGTACCGCGACCTTCGCGCCCTGCGGCAGGTCTTTCAGCGACTTCAGCTTCTTCGAGTAGACGCCGAGCGGCGAGATGTAGGTCAGCCCCGCGCTCACGATCTTGTAGCCGCGCTGCTTGACCTGGCTGTCGAGATACGGCTGGTGCTGGAAGCTGTTAGCGTCGAGGTCGCCCGCGTCGAGCGCGGCGTTCGGCTGAACGTAGTCGTTGAACTCGATGACCTTGACGTTGAGGCCTTCGCGCTTCGCCACTTTCTGGACGACCGACCAAATCTGCGCATCGGGCCCGCTGATGGTGCCGACCTTGATGACGCTTTCGTCGGCGCGTGCGCCGAAGCTGGCGGCGAATGCGGTTGCCGCAACGGCGGCGGAAAAGAGCTTGAGGAGATTTCTGCGCTGCATGGGAAAGTTCGACTGACGTGATTCCGGGTTCTGTCGCGCCGGCAGGCCTGATGCCATACCGGCGGCGACATAAATGGTCTCATATGCCGGGAGCATTAAGAAATAACGGAATCGAATACTGGTATGCGCTGCGCGGTGCGGTGCGGTGCCGTGTGGCCAAGGCAAAACGCAAGGCACGCCCGGCGCCGTCGCGCCGGACACGGTGGCGCGACGGACGAGCGAAGCTTCGGTCAGAACGTCGTCCAGTCGTCGTCTGCGGGGACCGCGGCGGCTCTCGACGTAGCGCGGGGAGTGACGGTTGCGGCGGCGGCCGCCGGCGTAGCGGCAGGCTTAACCGCGGCAGTCTCGGCGACGGGCGGTTTCGTAGCGGACGCGGATTCAGCGGCACCGGCCGAGGCGGCCGTCCGCGCCTTCGCGGGCTGCCCATGCTCGCTGCGACCCGATGCCGCGCCAGCCGTCGCAACGTTCGAAGCGGCCGAAGCAGCGGAAGACCTCGCCACAGCCTTGCCGGCCGAGGCAGAACCGCCAGCCGCAGCGCTCTTCACCGCAGGCGACGCAGCACGAGCCGGCGCGGCTGCCTTCGCGTTCACGGCTTTGGCGCTGTTTCGCGTCGGCGCAACGTCCACGCTCGATACCAGCCCGCTCGCCGCGGCGGCGCCGTCCACGCGGAACGCGCTCACCGCCTCGCGCAGCCTTGCCGCCTGGTCCTGCAACGACGCCGCGGCAGCCGTCGCCTCTTCCACGAGCGCGGCATTTTGCTGCGTGACCTCGTCCATCTGCGTCACGGCGCGGCCCACCTGGCTGATGCCGCTGCTCTGTTCCTCGGAGGCTGCCGCGATCTCACCCATGATGTCCGTCACGCGGCGCACGGCCTGGAGAATCTCGCCCATCGTCGCACCCGCCTGTTCGACGAGCGACGAACCGTTGTTCACGCGCTCCACCGACGCATCGATCAACTGCTTGATCTCCTTCGCCGCAGTTGCCGAGCGCTGCGCGAGGCTGCGCACCTCGCCGGCCACGACGGCAAAGCCGCGTCCCTGCTCGCCCGCGCGGGCGGCTTCCACCGCCGCGTTGAGCGCGAGGATGTTGGTCTGAAACGCGATGCCTTCGATCACGCCAATGATGTCGGCAATCTGGCGCGAGCTGTCGTTGATCTCGCCCATCGTGCCGATCACGCGGCTCACCACGTCGTGGCCCTTCGTCGCGATTTCGGAGGCGTTGTTCGCGAGTCCGCTCGCCTGGCGCGCGTTGTCGGCGTTCTGCTTCACCGTGGCGGTGAGCTGCTCCATGCTCGCGGCGGTTTCCTCTAGCGATGCGGCCTGCTGCTCGGTGCGCTGCGAGAGGTCGCCGTTGCCGGCCGCAATCTGTTCGGTTGCGGCCGCAATCGATTCGGCGGAGTACCGGATTTCGCCGATGGTGCGTTGCAGCCGGTCCTGCATGTCGCGCATCGCGGCCATCATGCTGCTGGAGTCGCCGTTGCGAACCTGGACAGACTGCGAGAGGTCGCCGCGCGCAATGTGCCTGGCGAGACGCAACGCGTCTTCGGGCTCGCCGCCCAGGCTCTTTCGGACACTGCGGATCACCACCAGCATGGCGAGCGAGATCGCCACGCCGATCACGACAATCGCGCCCAGATGCGTGAGCAGCGTCTCGTAGTAAGTGGTGTCGATGTCGCGCACGAACACGGCGGTCGAAATGTTCCAGTCCCACGGCGCGAAACGCACGACGTAGCCGATTTTCGGCAGCGCGGTTTCGCTGTGCGGCAGGCGCCCGCGATACTCGGTGAAGCCGCGGCCCGTCGCTTTGGCCGCATCCACGATCGAGACGTAGACGAGCTTGCCGTCCGGGTCCTTGAAGTCGCCCGCCGCTTTGCCGACCATCTGCGGCAGCGTGGGGTGCATGAGCACGACGGGCTTCGAATCCATCACGAAAACGTAGCCGGCGTCGCCGTAGCGCATGGTGGCGAGCCGCGCGAGCGCCTCGCGCTGGGCGTCGGCTTCGCTCATCTTGCCCGCCTGAGCGAGTGCGTAATAGCCGTTCACGACGCCTTGCGCCGCGTCCACGAGATTCGCCATGCCAGCCTTGCGCTCGGCGAGCATCGTTCCACGGGTTTCCACCGCGCTCCAGAGGCCCACCCCCAGCAGCCCCAGCCAAACGAATGCGAGCGACAACCACAGCTTGCGGTTCAGACTCATCCTGCTCATAGCGTTGGTCTCTTCTTGTAGGTGTTTTCTTGCGCGATGCGCCTGCGGGCAAACGCAAACGATTGCCGCAGGTATAACGGCACCCAAAAGAGTCAACTTGAGAGAAAGTGTAAGGAAGGTCCCGAGCCAGGAACGGGCGAGGCGCCGTGCCCGTCTCGCCGGACCCGCGTGCGCTCACCCGGAAGCAGGCATCGAACACGGCTGCGATAATGAGCCTTCACGCGCGCCCACGCGCTTCACGAAGACTTCACACACACAACGACGAGGCACTCATGTACGTCATCTCGCTCACCTACACGGCGCCGCTCGAACGCATCGACGACGCGCTCGAAGCCCATCGGGCGTTTCTCGCGAAGCAGTTCGACGCGGGCGTGTTCATTGCAGCGGGGCCTACGGTACCGCGCAAGGGCGGCGTCATTCTGGCGGTGCGTATCGAGCGCGAGAAGCTCGACGCCATTCTGGCTACCGACCCGTTCGCGCAGCAGGATCTGGCGACTTACGACGTTACGGAGTTCAAGGCCACGCGCCTCGCGCCGGGCCTGAATTTTCCGATTCCGGCTTGAGGTCGGCACGGGCGTCGTGCAAGCAGGCTTAACGAAGGCGCTTCAATAGCGCCGCGTCGGTTCAATCGAGCAACAGCTTGAGATCGTGCACCCACGGCTGGGCGCCCTGCCCGTCGCGGGCGAAAAGGCGCAGCTTGCCGTCGGGATCGAACACGTAGCTCGCGGCGGTGTGGTCCATGGTGTAGCTGTCGGGCGTCTTGCCCGGCACCTTCGCGTAGTACACGCGGAAGTCTTTGGTGATCTTTTGCAGCTGCGCGTCGTTGGCGGGACGCAGCGCGACGAACGTCGGATTGAACGCCTGCACGTATTGCGACAGCAGCGTGGGCGTGTCGCGTTCCGGGTCCACCGTCACGAACAGCACCTGCACGCGCTTCGCGTCGTCGGGGCCCATTTGCTGGAGTGCCTGGGAAAGCTCCGCCATCGTGGTGGGGCACACGTCGGGGCAGTGCGTATAGCCGAAGAACAGCACCACGGCTTTGCCCTTGTAGTCGGCGAGCGTGCGCGTTTTGCCGTTGGTGTCGGGCAGTGCGAAATCCGAGCCGAACTGCTTGTTGCCCGTGAGATCGAGATTCTGGAACGCGGGCTGCTGCTTGCCGCAGCCCGAAAGAAGCGCCGCGCTACCCAAGGCACACGCAACGAGCGCGGCCAGCGCCACGCGCGACGCGCGTGCGAGCGGAGAGTTCTGCATGGTCTTATGCGCCAATGAGCGTGCGCACGTAGTGATCGACCAGCAGCGCGACGAACAGCAGCGAGAGATAAACGATGGAGTAACGGAAGGTCTTGCGTGCGAGCGCATCCGAATACTCGCGATAGATCTTCCATGCGTAGCCGAGAAACACCGCGCCCAGCAGCACCGCAGCGGCCAGATACACGGCGCCGCTCATGCCGGAGATAAACGGCATCAACGTGACCGCGAAGAGAATCACGGTGTAGAGGAAGATGTGCAGCCGCGTGTACTGCTCGCCGTGCGTGTTGGGCAGCATCGGCAAGCCGGCCTTTTCGTAGTCCGTGCGGCGGTAGAGCGCGAGCGACCAGAAATGCGGCGGCGTCCACACGAAGATGATGAGCACGAGAATCCAGGCGTCGCCCGGCACCGCGCCCGTGACCGCGGCCCAGCCGAGCGCGGGCGGCATGGCGCCCGAGGCTCCGCCGATCACGATGTTCTGCGGCGTAGCGGGCTTGAGCAGCAGCGTATAGATGACGGCATAGCCCACGAACGTGGCGAACGTGAGCCACATGGTGAGCGCATTGGTGAACGTATAGAGCGTCCACATGCCGAGACCGCCCAGTACGGCCGAAAAGAGCAGGATCTGCACCGTGGTGATCTCGCCGCGCGCCGACGGGCGCCAGGCGGTACGGCGCATCATCGCGTCGACCTTCTGCTCCATCAGGCAATTGATGGCGAAAGCGGCCCCTGCCGTCAGCCAGATGCCGATCGTGCCCCCGATCAGCACAGTCCACGGCACCATGCCCGGCGTGGCGAGGAACATGCCGATCACGGCGCAAAACACCGCAAGCTGCGTGACCCGCGGCTTCGTGAGCGCGATGTACTGCGAAATGCGGTTACCGGGCGTCTGGGAGAGAGTTGTGCTGTCCATAGAGGGAATCACGCTGGCGCGGCGTCGCGCGCGAGTTCGACCGTGCGGCCGGGACGGCTTGAAGCGATTCGAAAGTTTAGCATGACGAGCAGTAGCAGCAGGATCGCCGCGCCTCCGTTATGGGCCACCGCGACGGGCAGCGGCCACTGCAACACGATGTTCGAAAGTCCGGTGACAAACTGGATCACCACCACGAGCAACACGCCGTTGGCGGGCCGCACTAGCGACTCGAAGCGGCGCAATTTCAACGCCAACCACACCAGATAAGCGACGACCACCAGCGCAAAGGTGCGATGCGTCCAGTGGATCGCGACGAGCGCGTCCTGGGTGATCGCCTCGCCGTCGCCGGTCATGCCAAGGGCGCGCCACAGGTGAAAGCCGTGGGCAAAGTCCATGGGCGGAATCCACGCGCCGTTGCAGGTCGGGAAGTCGGTGCAGGCAAGTACCGCATAATTCGTGCTCACCCAGCCGCCCAGCGCAATCTGCACGACGAGCAGCGCGAGGCCGGCCAGCGCGGCGATACGCCAGCGCGCCGCCTCCGGCTCGTGGGCGGGCAACGGCGTGATGCGCGCTGCGAGCCAGCCCAACGTGCCAAGCAACGCAAGGCCAAGCAGCAAATGCGTCGTGACGATGATGGGCTGCAGCTTCATCGTGACGGTCCATGCGCCGAATGCGCCTTGCACCACGATCAGCAACAACAGCGCCGTTGGCCACCACGGCGACACGTGCAGCGGCCTGCGGCGGATACGCGCCGCCCACGCAATCACGGTCTGGGCAATGATGAGCACGCCGATCGCCATGGCGAAATAGCGGTGGATCATCTCAATCCACGCCTTGGTCATGCTCACGGGGCCGGTGGGCATGGCTTGATGCGCCGCCGCGATGGCCGCGTGCGCGATGAACGGCGAAGAAGTGCCGTAACAGCCGGGCCAGTCGGGACAGCCAAGGCCGGAATCAGTCAGGCGCGTGAAGCCGCCGAACATGACGAGATCCAGCGTCAGGAACGTGGTGACCCAGACGAGCTTGCGGAACCGGCTGTCGTCTGCTTTCACCCAGACCCATGAGAGCGGCAGCAGCGCGATGCACAAGCCAATCAGCCCCAGTTGCAGTACGAACATCTCTTCTCTCTTTCCATTCACACGCCAGCCGCGTGTACGCCGTTGCGGGCCGTTGCACGCAAACCCGCCAGTATCAACCGATACTCGACCACTTGAGCAGTTTGGTGACGTCTCCTTTGATCTTGCTCGGGTCGGGATCCTTCGGGAAACGCATCATCAGGTTGCCGTTCGGGTCGACCATGTAGATGTGGTCGGTCACCGTGGTGCCAGCGTCCACCGGCAACCACGCCGAGACCGCGGACGGATCGGCAATCAGCATTTCGGTGTCGTCGTACGCGCCCTGCACCGCCGGGGGCACTTGCTGCGCATCGGTGCGCAGCCACACGTTGACGATGCGCTCACGTTCGCCGGCCTGCGTTGCGCGCACCTGGCGCATGAAGTAGAGCTTCGTAACGCAGGCTTTGTCGCAGGCGCTACGGTCCACGGAAATCAGCAACCAGCGGCCGCGCAGCGAGGCGAGCTTCATGGGCTTGCCGTCTTCGCCCGTCACGACGAGCGACTCGGGAATCGGGCGCTGCGGTTCGATCAGCGTGCCGTAGCTCGACGTGCCGCCCTTCGGCTTGAAGACGTAATACGTGAGATACGACGCAATCACGGGTGCCGCGCACACGAGCGCAATCAGCAGGACGACCCAGCGGCCGCGTTCCCACGATCCGCGGCCGCCGCCCGTCGGGGCGCTTCCGGCGCCTGGGCGATTCGACTGCGGGGTGCCCGCTGTCGGCCGATCCGGTCCGCGGGAAGAAGTAGTTTGCATCGACACGACAAGAACCTCTTTCTTTCAGTCGTACGCGTCGGGGCATGGCCCGGCGGCGTGCGATAGGGATGGTGGCAGCGCGCCCTGCGCGTTAAGCCTCTGACGTTTCGGACACGCGCGGTTTCTTCGCGGCGCGTCGCGCGGCATATAGACCGAACCCGAGCGCCGCAGCGGCCATGCCCCACCACTGGAACATGTAGCCATAGTTGCGCTCCACGCCCATCGTGGGCACGGGCCAGTCGCGCACGAGGCCGTCGTGCGTATCGTTCGTCTGCTGAATGACGAAGGGCTGCAGCGGCAGGCCGGTTTCGGTTGCATACGAAGCGACGTCGAGATTCTGGCGAATCGGCTGATGAGCCGCCGACCCGCCCTGGCCAAGCTCGAACGCACGCGACGCGTCGGCTCGCGCGATGCCTTCCACCTGCACTTCGCCCTTGGGCGTCTGGTAGGGCGCGATCGCCGTGCGATCCTGCATGTTGCGCGGCAGCCAGCCGCGGTTCACGAGCACATACCGGCCATCTGCGAGCTTGAGCGGCATGACGACGTAGAAGCCCGGCTGATCGTTATACGGCCGGTTGTCGAGATAGACCGCCCGCTCCGGCTCAAAGGTACCCGTGGCCCGCACGCGATGGAACTCGATGTCCTTCAGCGCCACAGGCTGAGAACCAATGGTTTGAGCCGGGGCGTTCTCGAACTGAGTGATGCGCGCTTCGAGCGCCTCCTTCTGATGCGCGCGGTCGCGCTGCCAGAATCCGAGCCTCACGGTCACGGCGACCACGATCAGGATCAGCAGCGCGGGGAACCAGCGAATCTTCATCGCGGGCTGCCCTTGCCCAACCCGCGGCACGGACGCAACACCGGTCGGGGTGCGATAATTACGCTATTTCCTCTATCTCGCCGGATTTCAGCAGGTTCCATGCACATTCTCGTTCCCATCGCCTTCGCACTCATCATTGCCAGCATGATCTCGGCGCTGTATTTCATGATGCACGACCGGGGCCGCACGAAGCGGATGGTCTGGTCGCTCGCCGCGCGCGTGGGACTGTCGATCTCGCTGTTCCTGTTCATCCTGTTCGCACACTGGATGGGCTGGATCCAGTCCACCGGCATTCCTTACGGCCGCTGAAGCGCGCAATCGCGTTCCCTCACGCTGGAAACAAAACGCCGCCTTGACCTGCGTCGAAGGCGGCGTTGGATGGCTCGTTCGAGCTCTGGTCCGCAGCGTGTCGTTTCGCGCGTACTGGCAGGCCCGCCTTACAGCCAGTAGACGACCACGTAGAGACCCAGCCAGACCACGTCGACGAAGTGCCAGTACCACGCCGCGCCTTCGAACGCGAAGTGGTGGTCCGCCGTGAAGTGGCCGCGGATCAGGCGGATCATCACCACCGCCAGCATCGTGCCGCCCAGGAACACGTGGAAGCCGTGGAAGCCGGTGAGCAGGAAGAACGTGGAGCCGTACACGCCCGACGACAGCGTGAGGTTCAGTTCGTTGTACGCGTGGAAGTATTCGAAGCCCTGCAGAAACAGGAAGCAGATACCGAGCGTGAGCGTTGCGGCAAGCCACGCAATCGCCTTCGTGCGGTGGTTGTCGCGCAGCGCATGGTGCGAGACCGTCAGCGTCGCGCCCGACGAGAGCAGCAGCGCCGTGTTGATGGTGGGCACCGGCCACGGCGTCATCGACTTGTAGGCGGACACGAGCGAAGCCGGACCGTTGTTCGGCCACACTGCCGAGAAGTCCGGCCAGATCAGCTTGTAGTCGAGGCTCGCCAGCTGGTGCATCGCGATTTCACGCGCGTAGAAGAGCGCACCGAAGAACGCGCCGAAGAACATGACTTCGGAAAAGATGAACCAGCTCATGCTCCAGCGGTACGAGCTGTCGACGCGCTTGCCGTACATTCCGCCTTCGGACTCGGCAATGGCGTCGCCGAACCAGTGCCACAGCGTGAAGAGCAGCCACAGCAGGCCCGCCGCCGCCGTGATGGGCGCCCACGACTCGCCATTCACCCATGCCGCGAGCGACGAAAGCATCACGAGCAGCCCGATGGACGCGCTGATCGGATGCCGCGACGGATGCGGTACGAAATAGTACGGGCTCTCGTTTTGACCGCTCATTCTTGATTCTCCACTTCAGTCCAGTTGTTCCGGAATCTCCGGCTGTATCTTCTCCGGCGCGGCGTGGCCGCCGCATCGGCTTGCTTCCTTGCTGCGCCCACCTTCCTGCCGCTGCCCTGCTGGCGGATGCGCGATAGTCGCGTCAGCCCACCACGAGGTGCACCACCAGGATCAGCACCCCGATGAAGATCGCCGCGCCGATCACGCCCGCGATGATCAGGTGCAGCGGGTTCAGCTGCGCCGCATCGGCCTCGAGGTCGCGGCGCTTGCGCACGCCCAGAAACGACCATGCCACAGCCTTGATCACCTGGCCCAGCGAGCTCTTCTGGCCGCCGTTGTTGTCTCTGCCTTTGCCGCCGTCGGCGTTCATGGCTGCTCGCTCCCCTTGCTCTGCCATTATGTTCGTCAAGCCGGGTTGCGAACCGCACCCGCGGCCGCCGCACCTGTCTGCTGCGTTGCCGCGTCCGTTGCCGGCGCAGGCGTGTTCAGCTCGAAGAACGTGTACGACAGCGTGATGGTCTTCACATCTTTCGGCAACTTCGGGTCAACCACGAATACCACCGGCATCCGTTTCGTTTCGTTGGCCTGCAGCGTCTGCTGGGTAAAGCAGAAGCATTCGATCTTCCGGAAGTACTCCGTCGCAACCTTGGGCGCGTAGCTCGGAATGGCCTGGGCCTTCACGATGCGCGCCTGCTCGTTCGACACCTCGTACATCACCGTCGTGACTTCGCCCGGATGCACGTCGAGACTGTGCTGCTCCGGCTTGAAGCCAAGCGGGCCGCGCGCGTTCGCATCGAACTCGATCGACACCGTGCGGCTCATGTCGACCTGCGTATTCTTCGCCTCGCGCGCCGTCGCATCGCGCTGCACGAGGTTGTTGATGCCGGTGATCTGGCAGATCGCGCGATACATCGGCACGAGCGCAAAACCGAAGCCGAACATCAGGCACGCCACCACGACGAGCTTGACCAGCATCGAACGGTTGAACGAGCGATCCGCCCGGGATTCCGCCGGTGAATCTGCTTCAAGGCGCGGCTGCGTCGACATCGAACTTCCTCAACAAACCATCAGGCCGGCGTCAGCTGAACAGCCACTGCTTGATGACGGCACCCACAAAAAAGACGGCGACGATAGCGAGCAGGATCATGCCGAGTCGCAGGTTGGCTGCGCGAATCTGCTCGGGTGTACGTCTTTTTTCTGGATTCCGGGTCATGCGTGAATTTGGGAGACTTCACGCTCCCCGATCTCGTTTCCCGCGAAGGACGCGAGACCAGGGAGCGTTGCTGCATCTGTTGCCGCAGGCGGGCGGGTTATTCGACTATTCGACCGTCGGCGGATTTTCGAACGTATGGAACGGTGCCGGGCTCGGGACCGTCCACTCGAGGCCCGTTGCGCCATCCCACGGCTTGTCCGCCGCCTTTTCCAGCTCACCGCCGCCGCGATACGCGGGCAGCACGACCGCAAACAGGAAGTACACCTGCGCGAGGCCGAAACCGAATGCGCCGATCGTTGCGACCTGGTTCCAGTCCGTGAACTGCGCCGGGTAGTCCGCATAACGGCGCGGCATGCCGGCGAGGCCCACGAAGTGCATCGGGAAGAACGTGACGTTGAAGAAGATCATCGACGCCCAGAAGTGGATCTTGCCGCGCGTCTCGTTGTACATCCAGCCGGTCCACTTCGGCGACCAGTAGTACCACCCCGCAAAGAGCGCGAAGAGCGACCCCGCCACCAGCACATAGTGGAAGTGCGCCACCACGAAATAGGTACCGTGGTACTGGATGTCGAGCGGCGCCATGGAAAGCATCAGGCCCGTGAAACCGCCCATCGTGAACACGAACAGGAAGCCGATCGCGAACAGCATCGGCGTTTCGAACGTGAGCGAGCCGCGCCACATCGTGGCAACCCAGTTGAACACCTTCACGCCGGTCGGCACAGCGATCAGCATCGTCGCGTACATGAAGAACAGCTGGCCCGTGACCGGCATGCCGGTTGCGAACATATGGTGCGCCCAGACCATGAACGACAGGATCGCGATGGATGCCGTTGCATAGACCATCGAGCTATAGCCGAACAGCGGCTTGCGCGAAAACGCCGGGATCACCTGCGACACGATCCCGAACGCCGGCAGAATCATGATGTACACCTCGGGGTGCCCGAAGAACCAGAAGATGTGCTGGTACATCACCGGGTCGCCGCCGCCTGCCGCGTTGAAGAACGACGTGCCGAAGTGGCGGTCGAACAGCACCATGGTGATCGCGCCCGCGAGCACCGGCATCACGGCGATCAGCAGGTAGGCGGTGATGAGCCACGTCCACGCGAACATCGGCATCTTCATGAGCGTCATGCCCGGCGCGCGCAGGTTCAGGATCGTCACGATGATGTTGATGCCGCCCATGATCGACGACGCGCCCATGATGTGGATCGCGAAGATGGCGAAGTCCATGCCCGGGCCCATCTGCGTGGAGAGCGGCGCGTAGAGCGTCCAGCCCGCAGCCGTTGCGCCACCCGGCGCGAAGAACGAACCCACCAGCAACACCGCCGCCACAGGCAGCAGCCAGAAGCTGAAGTTGTTCATGCGCGCGAAGGCCATGTCCGATGCGCCGATCTGCAGCGGAATCATCCAGTTCGCGAAGCCGACGAACGCCGGCATGATCGCGCCGAACACCATGATGAGGCCGTGCATGGTGGTCAGCTGGTTGAAGAACTCCGGCCGCATGATCTGCAGGCCCGGTTCGAACAGTTCGGCACGGATCATCAGCGCCATCACGCCCCCCGAGAGGAACATGACGAACGAGAAGATCAGGTACAGCGTCCCGATGTCCTTGTGGTTGGTCGCGAAGAGCCAGCGGCGCCAGCCGTGCGGCGTCTCGTGCGCATGGTCGCCGTGCACGTGCTCGTGGCCTCCGACTACATCGTGTCCGATGCTAGACATGACAATCTCCTAAAACGAATACTGCTGCGGTCCGAGTGGCACGTCAGGCCGCCGGGCTGATTTCGACACGCCGGGCTTCTTTCGCGTTGCTGCCGCCGGTGATGGTCTCCGGCTTCTTCAAGATGATGTGGTCTTCGGCGATGCCGGCCGCCTTCAGCGCATCGCGCACGGCCTGGGCGCGCGTCTTGGCGAGTTCGGCGTTCGAATCCGCGGAGCCGCTCGCGTCGGTGTAGCCCGACAGCGTGAACTTCGCATCCGGGTGCGCCTTCGCGTAGTCGGCCGCGGCCTGGATGGCCGCCTTCGCGTCGGCCGGCAGATCGCTCTTGCCGGTTTCGAAGTAGACGCTTGCGGGCAGGCTGGCTTGCGGTGCGGCTGCGCCGTCCGACGCGGCCGATGCCGGTTGCGCGTCGCTTGCTGCCGCGCCCGTCAGATGGTCGCCGCCTTCGGGCAGCTTGCCGTTGCGCGCGTCCGCGACCTGGCGCGGTTGCAGCACGTCGCCCGTGTGGTTGCCCCACGAGTTGCGTTCATAGGTGATGACCGAAGCGATCTCGACGTCATTCAGCGTCGGCGCCCACGAGGGCATCGCGTTCTTGCCCTTCAGCACGAGGCTCACGTGCTGGGCGAGCGGACCGTTGGCGATCTTGCTGCCGTCGAGCGCCGGGAATGCGCCCGCGCCCTTGCCGGTCGGCTGGTGGCACACCGCGCAGTTCGCCGCGTAGACCTTCGCGCCGCGCTCCATGAGTTCGGCCATGGTGTAGGTCTTGTTGGGATCGTCGGCAGAGGCGGACATTTTCTTCTTCTGCACGTCGACCCACTTCGCGTAGTCGTCATCCGAGAGCACCTCGACGACGACCGGCATGAACGCGTGTTCCTTGCCGCACAGTTCGGTACAGAAGCCGCGATAGGTGCCCACCTTCTCGGCCTTGAACCACGTGTCGCGCACAAAGCCCGGAATCGCATCCTGCTTCACGCCGAATGCGGGCACGTACCACGAGTGCACGACGTCGTTGGCGGTGGTGATGATGCGGATCTTCTTGTTGACGGGCACGACGAGCGGATTGTCGACTTCCTGCAGGTAGGTGTCGTTAATCGGCGTCTGGCCGTTCACTTCGGCACGCGGGGTGGTCAGCGTGGACAGGAAGCTGATGCCCTCGCCCGGACCCTTGATGTAGTCGTAGCCCCACTTCCACTGGTAGCCGGTGACCTTCACGGTGAGGTCGGCGTTGGTGGTGTCTTTCATCGCGACGACGGTGCGGGTGGCGGGCAGCGCCATCAGCACGACGATGATGAACGGCACGATCGTCCAGATGATTTCGACGGTGGTGCTTTCGTGGAAATTGGCGGCCTTGTGTCCTTTCGACTTGCGGTGCGCGAAGACCGAATAGAACATCACGCCGAACACGGCGATGAAGATCGCGGTACACAGGATCAACATCATCGTGTGGAGGCTGTAGAGCTCCTCTGCGATCCGTGTCACAGGCGGCTGGAGATTGATCTCGTTGACGGCGGGGCCGCCGGGACTATCACCAACTGCCAGGGCGGCGCCGGCGAACAAGAGTCCGCTACACGCCAGCACGCCCATGAGGGCTCGCTTGATTGTTTTCATAGCTTCCTTACCCAAAATTTCCATTCAAACCCTCGCCCCGCCGCAAGGCCATCGCCACGCATCCCCTTGCCTCGCGCGGCGGCGCTTCGCAACCGGCTGCTAGCCGCAACCGGCAAGCCCCCTGCGCAGTTCTTCGGCAAACTGCGCGCGCCGATATTGCGCAAGATGCACGCCGACTGCGACCGTCTGCCCCCGCGATACCAGCTTGACCGGTTCGCGCGGCGTGGCGCCTGTTTCGACTCGCACCCAGCGGGGATTGAACTCGAACTGCGTGAGCTCGTCGGCGCTGACCTGCTCGACCACCAGCCGGTGCGGATACAGCCTGATGCGTTCGTAATCGACTGCATGGCGCGCGTACACGACGAACGCGACACCGACAACCAGCAGCTCGAGACCGGTGAACGGCAATACCAGCCAGACGCCCTTCACGAGCAGCATGATGGCGATCGCCGAAGACACGAGCGCGAGCGATACATAGAAACCCACGAACTGCCGAGGCGACACCGAGCAGTTGCGCCTGATCGTCCAGTCCTTGAGAACCGTCTCCGGATTCGCCAGCAGATCGCACACCTGCATCGTCGCCTCCTGCTCACGCCGCTGCCGCTAAACGGCTCTTCCATGTGAGCCTTCGGCACTCTTCAGCGTTGGGTCTGCCGCTTCAGAAGTGGGGACCCTGAGCGACAAACTGACGCATTATAGGCGCGATCCCTGGCGGCCACAAGCAAGGCGCCACGGGCCTCGGAGCCAGATGCGACAAGCCTCTGCGCCCTTTTGTCGCAGGTTCATGGCGCGCTTTGCAACACTGATTCCCGCCATAACGAACCGGCGCTTTACCGCGTTATCGGTTCCTCGTCGGCCCGCGTCCGATGTCCTCGATGCGCACGATGCCGTGCCCTTCGGGCGTGGTCCGGGGCACCGCTTTCCACGCGTGTCCGTAGATCACCTCGAAGGTGAGCGGGATCGTGCCGTCCTCGCGCCGGCGCGCTTCGAGCGCCGCGTACAGCGCCTTCATGAGGCGCCGCGAAATGCGCGACAACGCGGCATCGCGGCCAAACGGATAGGCGCCCCAGCGGCGCACGTCCTTCAAGAGCGACTCGGGCGAACGGTAGGTGATGGTCAAGGTCTCCTGGTCCATCACGGGAATCTCGAAGCCGCTTTCCACCAGCATGTCGCCCAGATCGTGCATGTCGACGAAGTCGATCACATGCGCGCGCGTGGCAATGCCGTGCGCCGCGTCCACTTCGGCCCACGCGCCGCGCAGTTCCTTGAGCGTATCGGGGCCGAGCGTGCTGAACATGAGCAAGCCATTCACCTTGAGGACGCGCTGCCACTCAGGGAAAACGAGGTCGGGACGCGAATGCCAGTGCAGCGCCAGATTCGACCAGACGAAGTCGAACGCGCCCGATGCAAAGGGGAGCGCGCCGAAGTCGGCCTGCGCGAAGCGCGGGCCGCGCGTGCCCAGCGTCTTGCCGAGCACGGCCGGCAGAAAGCGCCGCCAGCTCGTGTCGGCGGTCTCGTGGCGCAGGGCGCGCAGCAGCATGCCGTGCGAAAGGTCGGTGCCGAATACCGGCGCCTCGGGAAAACGCTCGCGAAGTGCCGGAAGGTCGTCGCCCGTGCCGCAGCCCGCGTCCAGCACGCTGGCCGGGCTCGCCTTGATGTAGTCGAGCCGCTCGTGCATGCGCTGGGCGATTTCCCGCGGGAGGAACGCGACGTCGCTGAAGGTCGCGGCGCGGCGGTCGAAGATCCGCCGCAGCAGCCGGGCGTCATAGGCCGGACGGCTGGATTTTGCGGGAGACGGGGACATGGCGGTCGTATTGGAGAAGAGCGCAAAGTATACTCGGTCGCTCCCCTCGATTCAGCGTAGCCGCCCGCGCGGCGCGGCCTTGACATGCCTGCCCCGTCTTTTGCTCCCCTCGTGCCGATCATGAAGAACCGCGTCGCCCGGTTTGCGAATCGGTTATGGACGACCGCGGACCTGGAAGCCCGGCGATGGTTGCCGCGCGTTACGCAGTTCGCATTGCCGAATCTGTGCGCGTTATGCGGCAATATGTCGCAGCAGGTGTTTTGTGCGGGCTGCGACGAGGCTTACTGGAACGAGTCGCGCCTGCGCTGCGCGGCATGCGCGATACCGCTGCCCACCGCGAGAACGGTGCGCCGGCCACGGCGGGCGGGCGCGACGCCCTACCGCTGCGCCGACTGCTCGGCCTCGCCGCCGCCCTTCGAGGCGACCTTTGCCCTCGCCGACTACCGTCCACCACTCGATACGCTCGCGCGCGGCCTCAAGTTCAACGCTCGCCTTGCACTGGCCGGCGAATTCGCGCGACGGCTGGCCCGGACAGCAAGCGACGCAGTGGACGCCGCCCAGCTTCCCGACGTGATCGCCGCCGTACCGCTGTCGCGCAAACGACTTGCCACGCGTGGCTACAACCAGGCCTGGGAGATGGCAAGGCCGCTTGCCAAAGCGCTCGGTGTACGCAGCGATGCGCGGCTCGTCAATCGCGTCGCCCATACAGCGCCGCAGTCGCAACTCGACCTCGAAGCGCGCCGCCACAACTTGCGACATGCGTTTGCGCTTGCGAGTCCCGTAGCAGGGTTGCATGTCGGCATCGTCGACGACGTGATGACCTCCGGCGCAACGCTCGAAGCGCTTGCACGCATACTCAAGGACGCCGGCGCACGCCGCGTCACGAACTTCGTCGCGCTGCGCACGCCGAAAAACTAGCTGTCCGTCTTCAATTCATTCCGATATGTTCAACGTCGTTCTCGTCGAACCTGAAATCCCCCCGAATACCGGCAACGTGATCCGCCTTTGCGCGAACACAGGCGCGACACTGCATCTCATCGAACCGCTCGGCTTTCCGCTCGACGACGCGAAGATGCGTCGCGCGGGGCTCGACTATCACGAGTACGCCCAGATGCGCGTGCACGCGAACTGGGAAGCCTTCATTGCAGCAGAGTCGCCCGCCCCGTCCCGCATGTTCGCGTTCACGACGCGCGGCTCAGGGCGGTTTCACTCGCACCCGTTTCAGCCAGGCGACTGGTTCGTATTCGGAGCGGAGACGCGTGGCCTGCCCGATGCCGTGCTCGCTCATTTCCCCGCGGAGCAACGCGTGAGGCTGCCGATGCGGCCCGGCAATCGCAGCCTGAACCTCTCGAACACGGTCGCCGTGGTCGTGTTCGAAGCGTGGCGGCAAGCGGGATTCGAAGGAGGAGAGTGAGGAGCGCGTGAGCGGAGCGCGAAATGCACCCCGTCACGATTGCAGGACGTTGAACGAAAGAGGAGTCGAGCCTACTCGGCCTTGGAGTCGCGCCTGAGCAGGGCGCTCACGGCATCGCGCGGCGCGACGCCTTCGAACAGCACCGCGCAGACGGCCTGCGTGATGGGCATTTCGATGCCATGCGCCTGCGCGAGCGCGAGCACCGCCTTCGCACAACGCACGCCTTCGGCCACGTGGCCGAGTGCGGCAAGAATGTCGTCGAGCGTGCGGCCCGAGGCCAACTGCATGCCCACCGTTCGATTGCGCGAAAGATCGCCCGTTGCGGTGAGAATCAGGTCGCCGAGTCCGGTGAGACCGGTGAACGTTTCGGCCCGGCCGCCCAGCGTCACGCCAAGCCGCGACATTTCCGCGAGACCTCGCGTAATGAGCGCCGCGCGCGCGTTGAGTCCGAGCCCGAGGCCATCGGAAATGCCTGTCGCAATCGCGAGCACGTTCTTCACTGCGCCGCCCACTTCCACGCCCACCACGTCGTCGCCCGTGTAGATGCGCATGGCGCGATGATGAAACGCTGCGACCGTACGCTCGCGGCACACCGCCGACGCGCTCGCCACCGTCAGCGCGACCGGCAAGCCCTCCACCACTTCGCGCGCGAAGCTCGGTCCCGAAAGCACCCCGTTGCTCGCATGATCGGGCAACTCCTGGCCCACCACCTGATGCGGCATGAGCTGCGTATCGGACTCGAAGCCCTTGCACAGCCACACGAAATGCGCGGGCACCTTGCCGCCGTCGCGCATCGAGCGAAGCAAGCCGCGCAGCCCGGCGACAGGCGCCGCAAGCACGACGAGCGAGGCGTCATCGCGCGCGTGGTCGAGCACCGCCGCCAGATCTGCGTCGTAACGCAGGCTCTGCGGCAAGGCCACGCCCGCCAGATAGCGGGCGTTTTCATGCGTCGTGGAGAGTTCGGCAACGAGCGCGCTGTCGCGCGCCCAGAGCACCGTGTCATGCCGCGCGGCCAGATGGGCGGCGACCGCGGTGCCCCATGCGCCGGCGCCGAGAACGGCAACCTTCATACCCGGCACCGTCAAGGTGGGTTAATGCGTGGCGTTGCTTTGCTGCGCGCCGCCGTCCCCTTGCGAGATCTGCGCGAGGCGCTGCTCATAGAGCGCCTGGAAGTTGATCTCGGCCAGATGGATGGGCGGGAAGCCCGCGCGCGTGATCGCGTCGGCGATGTTGGAACGCAGGTACGGGAAGATGATCGTGGGGCATGCAATGCCGACGAGCGGATCGATCTGCTCAGCCGGAATGTTGCGGATGTCGAAAATGCCGGCCTGCTTCGCTTCGATCAGGAATGCGACCTTGTCGTTGACCTTGGCCGTCACCGTACCGGTCACCGCGACTTCGAACACGGCGTCGGCGAGACGCGCAGCGTTCACGTCGACTTCGACTTCGACCGAGGGCATCTCCTGTTCGAGGAAGATCGCGGGCGAATTCGGCTGCTCGAGCGACAGATCCTTCAGGTAGATGCGCTGGATGTTGAAAAACGGCTGGTTGTTCTCGTCGGACATGGTAATGCAGGCTCCCTGATTAACGGATGGCGGCGGGCCGTAGTCCGCCGTGCGTGTGGTTGTGGCGCTCAAGTCGGCAAATATAGCGAGCGCATGTGCTCGACACGAGCGGCCGGGGCGTGCGGAGGCGCACGAGGCGCCGTGCGCTGCCTTGCGCCCCGCTTCGGCTCAGGCCGCTTCGAGCAGCGGCGTCAGGCCGCCAGCGCGATCCAGCGCGGAAAGGTCGTCGTAACCGCCGACATGCGTTTCCCCGATGAACACCTGGGGGACCGTGCGGCGCCCGGTGCGCGTCATCATTTCCTCGCGACGGGACGGATCCTTGTCGATCAGCACCTTTTCGATATGCTCGACGCCGCGCGACTTTAAAAGACGTTCGGCCATCTGGCAATACGGACACACCTGCGTGCTGTACATGAGAACCTTGTTCACTTCGCGACTCCTTGTTTGACGACCGGCATGCCGGCCTGCTGCCAGGCGTTGATGCCGCCCTCCAGCACATGGACCTCGGCGTAACCCGCGTCGCGCACGATACGCGCCGCGTTGTTCGCCCGCTGCCCCGTCTGACAGACGAGCAGCACCGGGGTGCTCTTGTTCTTCGCGATCTGGGCGACCTTTGCCTGCAGTTCGGCAAGTTCGACATGACGCGCTGAAGGCAGATGGCCTTTGGCGAATTCGTCGGCTGCCCGCACGTCCACCACGATCGCGTTGCGCCGGTTGATCAGTTGGGTTGCCTCGGCGGCGGAGACTCCGCCGCGCCCGCCCCGCCTGATCGAAGGCCACAGGAGCAACCCTCCGGAAATGAGGACGATCGCAATGAGTACAAGGTTGATGTAATTGGAGAAGAACGTCACGAGAAAGGGAATCCGGAAACGGGCAATCCGCTCATTATAAAATAACCGTTTGACGCGAGGGCGACGCAACCTGCGCCGCTCCGGCAGGGCCTTCGACCGACGCGCTTGCGGTCCACCCCGCACCGCAACTCGCGCGGCACCCATTTACCGCTTCCTTACTACCGACCGGCACACACTCCATGTACAAACTCGTTCTCATCCGCCACGGCGAATCGACGTGGAACAAGGAAAACCGCTTCACCGGCTGGGTCGACGTCGACCTCACCGAACAGGGCGCCCGCGAAGCGCAGCAGGCCGGCCTGCTTCTGAAGGAAGCAGGCTATACGTTCGACATCGCCTACACCTCCGTGTTGAAGCGCGCCATCCGCACGCTGTGGCACGTGCAGGATCAGATGGACCTGATGTACATCCCGGTGGTGCATTCGTGGCGCCTCAACGAACGCCACTACGGCGCGCTGTCCGGCCTCAACAAGGCCGAAACCGCGGCGAAGTACGGCGACGAGCAGGTGCTCGTCTGGCGCCGCAGCTACGACACGCCGCCGCCCGCGCTGGACGCATCCGACGACCGCACGTCCTACAACGACCCGCGCTACGCGAAGGTCCCGCGCGAGCAGTTGCCGCTCACCGAATGCCTGAAGGACACGGTGGCACGCGTGCTGCCCATGTGGAACGAATCGATCGCGCCGGCCGTGCGCTCGGACCGCAAGGTGCTGATCGCGGCGCACGGCAACTCGATCCGCGCGCTCGTGAAGTATCTCGACAATATTTCGGACACCGACATCGTCGGCCTCAACATTCCGAACGGCGTGCCGCTCGTGTACGAACTCGACGAGAACCTGAAACCGATCCAGCACTATTACCTCGGCGACGCCGAAGCCATCGCGAAGGCGCAAGCCGCGGTCGCGAATCAGGGCAAGAAGGGCTGACGCAAGCCAGTTTCCGGCGGCGATCGAAGAGCATACGATCGCCGCCCACCGATGCCTCACTACTGCGTGGCGTCGGCCTCTGCCCTGATGTTGCACTGCACCGCCCGCGCACACCGTCCACTCCGGCGCGTCTTGAACCTGCCCGCCTGGCCCCTGTCGAAGTCCCATTGGCGTCGCGCCGCCATCTGCACAGTGCGTAGCGGTGTGCAGTTATACTTGTCCGTCGCTCTCCCCTTTGACGTTGCCACGCGCTTCTGACCGCAACAGACTCTATGCGAAAGAACCTGAAAAACATCGGCCTGATCGCCGCGGGCCTTGCCACCGGCGTTTTTGCAACCCTGCAGTTCTCCGTGTCGGCCGAGCAACCCGCGAGCGCGCCGTTGCCGCTCGACCAGCTGCGGCTCTTCGCCGAAGTCTTCGGGCAGATCAAGCATGAATACGTCGAGCCGGTCGACGACAAGAAGCTGCTCACCGCCGCCATCAAGGGCATGGTGTCGAGCCTCGACCCGCACTCGTCGTATCTGGACAAAACGGACTACGCCGAACTCCAGGAGCAGACCAAGGGTCGCTTCGCCGGTCTCGGCATCGAAATTTCGCAGGAAGACGGTCTCATCAAGGTGATCTCGCCCATCGAAGACACGCCCGCGTTTCGCGCCGGCATCCGTCCGGGCGACCTGATCACGCGCATCAACGACAAGCCGGTGCGCGGCATGACACTCGACAATGCTGTCAAGCAGATGCGCGGCGAGCCGGGCACGAAGGTCACGCTCACCATCTTCCGCAAGACCGACGACCGCACCTTCCCGCTCACCGTTACGCGCGCGATCATCAAGGTCCAGAGCGTGAAGATGAAGATTCTGGCGCCGGGCTACGCGTACATCCGCATCACAAGCTTCCAGGAACGCACCACGCCCGATCTCGCGGCGCGGCTGCAGGACATCGCGCGTCAGCAACCGAATCTGAAGGGCCTCATCCTCGACCTGCGCAACAACGGCGGCGGCCTGCTGCAGAGCGCGGTAGGCGTGGCGGGCGCCTTCCTGCCGCCGGATTCGGTGGTGGTCTCCACCAACGGCCAGATTCCGGATTCCAAGCAGATCTACCGCGACACCTACGACAACTATCGGCTGCCGTCCTTCGACGGCGACCCGCTCAAGAATCTGCCGTCCATCTTCAAGACGGTACCGATGATCGTGCTGACCAACGCGTACTCCGCGTCGGCGTCCGAAATCGTGGCGGGTGCGCTGCAAGACCAGCATCGCGCGCTGCTTGTGGGCAAGACCACGTTCGGCAAGGGCTCGGTGCAGACGGTGCGTCCTATGACTGCCGACACGGCCCTGCGCCTGACCACCGCGTACTACTACACGCCGAGCGGCCGCTCGATCCAGAACAAGGGCATTCGTCCTGATATCCCGGTCGATCAGTACGCCGACGGCGATCCGGACGACGCACTCGTCACGCGTGAAGTCGATTACTCGAATCACCTCGCGAACACGCAGGACCCGAACGAGAAGAAGGAACAGGAGCAGCGCGAGCAGATGCGCATGGACGAACTGCGCATGCTCGAAGAACAGAACGACAAGAAGACGCCGGAACAACGCGAGAAGGATCGCGAGCGCAAGCCGGTCGAGTTCGGTTCCGCTGACGACTTCATGCTCCAGCAGGCTTTGAACAAGCTGGAAGGCAAGCCCGTTGTCGAATCGAAGTCGCCGATGGAGCGGCGCCTCGCGCAAAACAAGCCGCCGCAGTCCGCTTCGGCGCCTGTTTCGGTCAAGCCTGCGCTGCCGGTCACGCCGGGCGCCTCCGCCGCGCCGGGGGCGTCGGCGCCGGGTGCGACCTCCGCACCGGCCGCAAAGTAAGGCCGCAGCCCGAAGTAAGGCCGCAGCCGCTTCAATCAGTCGCTTTCTAACTGAGCCTTCGCAGCACGCGCTGCGAAGGCTCATTTGTTTGCGCGGCTAGAATAGCGACAACACACGGACCGTCCGCCCGACCGGCATCCTCCGCACCCACGCGACGCCTCAACCCGCGCCTGCCATGAACGACGATCAGCTCCTTCGCTATTCCCGCCATATCCTCGTCGACGAACTCGGTATCGAAGCGCAGCAGCGCTTTCTCGACGCGCACGCCATTGTGGTGGGCGCCGGCGGTCTGGGTTCGCCCGCTGCGATGTACCTCGCGGCATCCGGCGTCGGCCGCCTTACGCTCGTGGACGACGACACCGTCGACCTCACCAATCTCCAGCGGCAGATTCTCCACGCCACCACATCGATTGGCCGCAAGAAGGTGGAGTCGGGGCGCGAGACGCTCGCGCGCATCAATCCGGATGTGAAGGTGGACATGGTCGCGGCACGCGTGGACGCGGCATGGCTCGATGCCACCGTGCCGACCGCCACCGTCGTGCTCGACTGCACCGACAACTTCGCCACGCGTCACGCGATCAACCGCGCGTGCGTCGCCCACGGCGTGCCGCTCGTCTCCGGCGCGGCGTTGCGCTTCGACGGCCAGATCAGTACGTTCGATTTCCGCGATCCGGCTTCGCCCTGCTACGCCTGCGTGTTTCCGGAAGACCAGCCGTTCGAGGAAGTCGCGTGTTCGACGATGGGCGTGTTCGCACCCACCGTCGGCATCATCGGCACCATGCAGGCAGCCGAAGCGCTGCGCGTGATCGCGAAGATCGGCACGCCGCTCGTCGGGCGGCTCATGATGCTCGACTCGCTGCACATGGAATGGAACACGATGCGCATTGCGCGCCAGCCGGATTGCCCGGTATGCGGCAAAGCGCATCGCGAGTGAAGCGCAGCCGGCGTGCACGTGCCGGCCGCATGAGTAGCCCTTCGATCAGGCTTGCGCCACGCGCTTGAGCGCGGCCTGCACTTCTTCCGGCTCGAACGCGGCGAGCACGTCGGCCACCGGCTTTTCGAGCGTCTTCAGGTGCGAGCGCAGAATTTCCTGCTTCACGACCAACAGCTGACTCGGATGCATCGAGAACTCGGTGAGCCCCATGCCCAGCAACAGACGCGTCAACGCCGGGTCGCCGGCCATCTCTCCGCACACCGAAACGGGTACGCCTGCCCGCTTCGCCTCGCGCAGCGTGAACGCGATCAGATGCAATACCGCGGGATGCAGCGGATCGTAGAGATGCGCGACAGAGTTGTCCGCGCGGTCGATGGCGAGCGTGTACTGAATCAGGTCGTTGGTGCCGATCGAGAGGAAATCGAGGCGCTTCAGGAACAGCGGCAACGCGATCGCAGCCGCGGGAATCTCGATCATTGCGCCCACGCGCACGTTCGGATCGTAGGCGAGGCCGGCATCGTCGAGTTGGCGCTTCGCTTCGCGGATCAGGTCGAGCGTCTGGTCGATCTCCTGCGCGTGCGCGAGCATCGGAATCAGAATTTTCACCGAGCCGAATGCCGACGCACGCAGAATCGCGCGCAACTGCGTCAGGAACATTTGCGGCTCGGAGAGGCTCCAGCGAATGGCGCGCAATCCCAGTGCAGGATTCGGCGCGGTTTCGTAGCTTTCGGCGGCCGCGTCGAGCGGTTTGTCGGCGCCCACGTCGATGGTGCGAATCGTCACCGGCAAGCCGTTCATGAGTTCGACCGCGTGGCGGTACGCCGCGAACTGCTCTTCTTCCTCGGGCAGTTGTTCCTTGTGATTCATGAACAGGAACTCGGTGCGAAAGAGCCCCACGCCCGTTGCGCCGGCTTCGAGCGCCGCACGCGCGTCTTCGGGCAATTCGATGTTCGCGCACAGCTCGATCTTCGTGCCGCACAGCGTTTGCGTGGGCGAAAACTTGAGCCGCTGCAGCTTCTTGCGCTCGAGTGCCTTTTCGCTCTGCCGGTACGTGTACTCCTCCAGCACGATGGGCGCCGGGTCGACGATCACGATGCCGTGATCGCCGTCCACGATGATGAGGTCGTCCTGGCGGATCAACGTGCTCGCCTGCTGCACGCCCACCGCGGCGGGAATTCCAAGGCTGCGTGCAACGATTGCCGTATGCGAGGTGCGTCCGCCCAGGTCGGTGACGAAGCCCTGGAACGTTTGCGTCTTGAACTGCAGCATGTCCGCAGGCGCGATGTCGTGCGCCACGACGATCATCTCGTCGCAACTGCCGTGCACGCCATCCAGCGCCGACTGTGAACCACCGGCCAGCGCCTTCAAGACGCGCTCCACGACCTGCTCGATGTCGGCCTTGCGCTCGCGCAGGTACTCGTCTTCGATGTCGTCGAAATGGCGCGACAGACGTTCCAGCTGCTCAGTCAGCGCCCACTCCACGTTGTAGCGACGCGTGCGGATGAGGTCGATGGTCTCCTGCACGAGCATCGCGTCGTTCAGGATCATCGTATGAACGTTGAGGAAGGCGCCCATTTCGCTGGGCGCGTCCGCAGCCAGGTCGGCGCGCAGCGCCTCCAGTTCCTCGTGGACTGTGCCCTGCGCCGTACGAAAGCGCTCGACCTCCCCTTCGATCTGGGAAGGCTCGATCAGATAGTGGTCGACGTCGAGTGCAGCCGGGGCGATGAGATAGGCCCGCCCGATGGCGATACCGCGTGACACGGGAATTCCATGCAGCGTGAACGACACGCGCACCTCCTCTAGTTGTGTGATGCCGCGGCAAACCGCTGCAATGCCTCGGACCCCGATAGTGATTATAAATTCCGTAACGCGTATCGATGGTGTGCGGCGCAGCATGGTCGCCACCCGCCGCAATGCCGTACGCAAGCCGCTATTCGGCATGCCAAACAAAAAACGCCGCGGCAAGCCGCGGCGTTTTCACGCATCGGGATTGCGTCGCGCGCTTACTGGCCTTCGCCGAATTTATCGGCGATCAGTTTCAGCAGTGCGTCCATCGCGTCCTGCTCGTCCGGACCTTCGGTTTCGATCAGCACCTGGCTGCCAATGCCCGCCGCCAGCATCATCACCCCCATGATGCTCTTCGCGTTGATGCGCCGGCCGTTGCGACTCATCCAGATCTCCGCCTGGAAGTTGCCGGCAAGTTGCGTCAGTTTGGCCGAGGCGCGAGCATGCAGGCCGAGCTTGTTCACGATGGTGGTTTCTTGTTGCAGCATGGGTGGGTCCGAAACGCTGGTTGGTAGGACAGACAGGTAGTGAAGTCAGGCGCTCGTCTATGCTTCGTTACGCTCCAGCCGGCTTCACAGTCTCGTTATTCGGCAGCGCCGCACAGGGCGTGACGGCCGCTTCGGTCAGACAGTCCGAAGCCGCGGCGGCAGCAGATACCGCAGGCGCGCCAGGAACGATCTCTTGAACCCCTTTGGTAGCACCGGCGAGCGCCTTGTCGACGAGCGTATCGAGCGGCGTGGCTCGATAGCAGACGGCGCGCACGAGCATCGGTAGATTGACGCCGGCCAGCACCCGCACCTGCGGGAGCGTGGCAAGCCGTGCCGCGATGTTGGACGGCGTGGCGCCGAACATGTCGGTCAGCACAAGGGCGCCGTTTTCTTCCCTGAGACGGTCGATCTCGGCGTTGGCCTGCGCCACCACCTGCGCGGGGTCGCTGTCCGGCAACACATCGATGACACCGATGCGTGCGGGCAACCCGCCGTAAATGTGAGCAACACACTCGCGAAGCGCGGTAGCGAACGGAGCATGCGCGATGATCAGAATGCCTGCCATATCAGCCTTGCTGCAAATAACGGCCCTGGAGCGCGGCCCGGACCGAAACCTCCGACCTTTCAGCTTCGCATCCGCATGAGATGCAAGGGTCGGACCACGCGGTCGGCTGTTTGAAAGCCCTTGTATAGACAGCGTTTTTTCCACTGTCCCGCCGCGCGAGCGCGCATTGTAGCAGGGTCATTTTCGCTCTTTGAACAAACATCTGCCCGCCCTGGCTCCTGGCTCGCACCTGCATCGCATCCGCCCTGCGCCGTATCGCGCAGGGCGGATGCGCTCAGGCGACCGCGCGCTCCAGCGCGTCGATGAACATGGCGGCCACATCGAAACCCGTCTGCTCCATGATTTCGCGGAAGCACGTAGGACTCGTCACGTTGACCTCGGTGAGCCAGTCGCCGATGGCATCCAGTCCCACGAGCAACAGCCCGCGCGCGGCAAGCACCGGGGCCAGCGTCGCGGCGATCTCGCGGTCGCGCGCCGTAAGCGGCTGCGCGCGGCCCAGCCCGCCCGCGGCGAGATTGCCGCGCACCTCGTTGCCTTGCGGGATGCGCGCGAGCGAATACGGCACGGGCTCGCCGCCGATCAGCAGAATGCGCTTGTCGCCGTCCTTGATTTCGGGGATGAACTTCTGCGCCATCACCGAACGCGCGCCATCGTGGCTCAGCATTTCGATAATGGAGCCCAGGTTCATGCCGTCCGGCTTCACGCGAAATACGCCCATGCCACCCATGCCGTCGAGCGGCTTCAGGATCACGTCGCCGTGCTCGGCGTGGAACGCGCGCAACCGGTCCGCGTCGCGCGTCACCAGCGTAGGCGCCACGAACTGCGGAAATTCGCCGATCGCCAGTTTCTCCGAGTGATCGCGAATCGCCTGTGGCCGGTTGAACACACGCGCACCGGCCCGCTCGGCAATTTCGAGCAGCCACGTCGACGTGACGTACTCCATGTCGAACGGCGGGTCTTTGCGCATCAGAATGGCGTCGAAGCCGGTGAGTTCGCGCGCCGTGGGCGCCTCAGCGGCGTACCACGGATGACGATGCAAGTCCTCGCCGTCGCCGATGATCTGAAAGCGCCGCACCGTCGCCTCGACAGCGCCCATCGCCCAGCCCAGGTGCTTCGGTTCGCACGCGTAGAGCGTGTGGCCACGGCGCGCCGCCTCGGCCATCATCGCGTAGGTCGAATCCTTGTAGATCTTGAAGCGGTCCAGCGGGTCGGCGATAAAAAGGATGTTCATGAATTCCCTGATGTTTTGATGGGCGCTGCGGCGCCCGGTACCGCGCCAGACAGCAGCGCTGCGCACCTCGCCAGCGTGCGGCCGCGGCGCGGTGGCGCGGCGCCTCACTTGCGTTGACCGTGAGGGGCGCCGTCGGCCTTGCCGCCCAAACGCGGCGACGCGCCTCGCGCTACACCTGAATGGCTTCCGGGTCGGTCTTCTCGAGTTCCACCGACGCGGCGAGCAGCCCCAGCCGCGCCACCACGCCGTACATGTAGAAGCGGTTCGGCGGCGCCGCGCCCGGCTTCGCATGGGCGTCGGGCAGCGCGGTGTGTTCGAAACCGAGCGGCACGAAGTGCATACCCGGCGCGTTGAGGTTCTGGTCGCGCTCACGGCTGCCGTGCGCACGGTAGAAACCGCCCACCACATACCGGTCGATCATGTAGACCACCGGCTCGGCCACCTCGTCGCCTACGTGCTCGAAGGTGTAGACGCCTTCCTGCACGATCACGTCGTGCACTTCCAGCCCTTCCTTCGTCGCCGCCATCTTGGTGCGCTCGCGCTTGGAAAGCGCCGCGACTTCCGAGGCGTCGTGAACCGTCATCACGCCCATGCCGTAGGTGCCCGCGTCGGACTTGATCACCACGTAAGGGCGCTCGGAGATGCCGTACTCGCGGTACTTGCGCGCGATCTTCTTGAGCACGCCGTCGATCGCATCGGCCAGCGCTTCTTCGCCCGTGCGGAGTTCGAAATCCACGCCCGTGACGTGCGCGAAGTACGGGTTGATCATCCACGGATCGATCTCGACCATCTTCGCGAACTTCTTGGCCACGTCGTCGTAGCACGAGAAGTGGGTCGACTTGCGGCGCACCGCCCACGCGGCATGCAGCGGAGGCAGCAGATACTGCTCATGCAGGTTTTCGAGCACGGGCGGAATGCCGCCGGAGAGATCGTTGTTGAGCAGGATCGAACACGGATCGAAGTTCTTGAGACCCAGCCGCCGCGGCGTGCGCTCGAGCGGCTCCAGCACGATCTTCTGGCCGTCAGACAGCGTGATCGTGACGGGGCCGGCAATGGTTTCGTCGAGCGTGCCGAAGCGGACGTTGAGTCCCGCCTGGCGCATGATGGTGGCGAGCCGCGCCACATTCTCCAGATAAAACGCGTTGCGCGTGTGGCGCTCCGGAATCACGAGCAGGTTTTTCGCGTCCGGACAGATCTTTTCGATGGCCGCCATAGCGGCCTGCACGGCAAGCGGCAGCACTTCCTGCGGCAGGCAGTTGAAGGCGCCCGGAAAGAGGTTGGTGTCGACCGGCGCGAGCTTGAAGCCCGCGTTGCGCAGATCGACCGAACAGTAGAACGGCGGCGTGTGCTCCTGCCATTCGAGCCGGAACCAGCGTTCGATCGCCGGCGTGGCGTCGAGGATCTTCCGCTCGAGATCGAGCAGCGGGCCGTTTAACGCCGTAACTAGATGCGGAACCATTGATCACTCGCTGACGGGAGAAAAAAGATTGTAGAGCAAATGCCTTGTGCATTTGGGGCCGCTTTCTCCGTTGGCAAGCGGGGGGCGCATGCATTGTGGCTATAGCCCTGATAGGCAGAAGGGGGAAAGAAGCAGGCGCGCGGGCGCCTCATTGCCGGCATCCCGAGGCGAAGAGCAAAAACGTGCAGGCAGAAAAAAGCCCGCCATAAGGCGGGCCAAAGTCGCTGCGCTTGTTACTCCGTGAGGGCGGCCGGGCGGCCGCCCCGAATTCCTTTATTCGACGTGCTCGCCGTGCAGCACCACGTCCAGACCTTCGCGCTCTTCTTCTTCCGTGACGCGCAGGCCGATCACCATGTCGATCACCTTCAGCAGGATGAAGCTCAGCACGCCGCTGTAGATCACGGTGGTGAGCACGCCCTTGAGCTGCAGAACCACGCTGCCGTCGGCGCCGCCGATGTCCTTGACCGCGAACACGCCGGTCAGGATGGCGCCGACGATACCGCCCACGCCGTGCACGCCGAAGCAGTCGAGCGAGTCGTCATAGCCGAACTTGCCCTTGAGCCACGTGGCCGACCAGAAGCAGATCACGCCAGCCGCGATGCCGATCACGATCGCACCGCCCACACCCACGAAGCCCGAGGCCGGCGTAACGGCCACCAGACCCGCCACGGCGCCCGACGCGATACCCAGCGCCGAGGGCTTGCCCTTGGCGATCCACTCGGCAAACATCCAGCCCAGCGCGGCGAATGCCGTCGCCACTTGCGTCGTGAGCATTGCGAAACCGGCACGGCCATCCGCCGCCACTGCCGAACCCGCGTTGAAGCCAAACCAGCCCACCCACAACATCGCGGCGCCCATCAGCGTCAGCGTCAGGTTGTGCGGAGCCATCACGTCGCGGCCATAGCCCACGCGCTTGCCCAGCACGAGCGCACACACGAGACCGGCGATACCGGCGTTGATGTGCACCACCGTGCCGCCTGCGAAGTCCAGAATGCCTGCCGATGCGAGCCAGCCGGTCGGTTCCCAGACCATGTGCGCGATCGGCGAGTAGACGAGGATCGACCACAGCGCCATGAACACGAGCATCGCCGAGAACTTCATGCGGTCCGCGAACGCGCCGGTGATGAGCGCCGGGGTGATGATCGCGAACGTCATCTGGTAGACGAAGTAGACCGTCTCCGGGATGGTGGTCGCGAGGTGGCTCACCGTGAGCGTCGTCGCCTTGTCGCCCTTGATGTAGTTCATGCCGGCGAGGAAGACGCGCGAGAAGCCGCCGATGAACGAGTTGCCCGGCGTGAACGCGAGGCTGTAGCCGATCACCGTCCAGATCACCGTGATGAGGCAGGTGATCGCGAAGCTCTGCATGATCGTCGCGAGCACGTTCTTCTTGCGGACCATGCCGCCGTAGAAGAGCGCGAGACCCGGAATCGTCATGAACAGCACGAGCGCGGTGGAGGTCAGCATCCACGCGGTGTCGCCGGAATTGATCTTCGACGAATCGACCGAGAACGGCGCGGTGGGCGCGGCCGGAGCCGCAGCGGCGGCCGAAGCGGCCGACGCGTCGGGTGCTGCGGCGGCGCTGGCCGCCGGTGCTGCGGATGCGTCTGCAGCAGGTGCCGACGCCGGAGCCGCCGCCGATGCGTCGGGCGCGGCACTTGCGGCCGGCTCCGATGCAGCAGCGGAAGCGGCCGCCGGCGCGGACGCGTCATCGGCCAGTGCAGCGCCGATACCGCCCGCCAGCAGCGAGCCGGCCATGAACAATGACATCAATACTTTGCGCATCTTCGTTTCCTCTTGTCTCTGTATTCTTACAGGGCGTCCGCGCCCGTTTCGCCGGTGCGGATCCGGATCACTTGTTCGATCGGCGTGACGAAGATCTTGCCGTCGCCGATCTTGCCCGTACGCGCGGCACGCTCCAGCGCCTCGATCGCCTGGTCGACGATGTCGTCGGAAACTGCCGCCTCGATCTTCACCTTGGGCAGAAAGTCCACGACGTATTCGGCGCCGCGATAAAGCTCCGTGTGCCCCTTCTGCCGTCCGAAGCCCTTCACTTCCGTGACCGTGATCCCGGAGACGCCGATGGCCGACAAGGCTTCGCGCGCCTCATCGAGCTTGAACGGCTTGATGATTGCGGTAATGAGTTTCATTGAAATCCTCGCTGAAGTTGCGTAACCCTTTGCGTAACCCGTTTTTCGTGCCCTGTCCGTCGACATGCGGTACTCCCCAACCGCGTCGATGCACCGCCGGCGAGCCGGCTTTCGGTGCGCGGGGCAGTAACAGCAACTCCCATGCCAATTTACATAGCCGCATGGCCAACGCACCTCTGCGCCCGCCGCAACAAGGCCCCTGGCCTGACGGCTAACGTGGGCCGCGCTGGGTGGCGCCACGACGCGATCGTTGCTAGAGTGTCCGCACGGTTGGCCGGGCAGCGCCCGCACCAAAGGCGCCCATGAATGTGAGGTGGCTCGTGTTTCACGCACCAAAATTGTTCATTGCGCGCCGCTCAGCACAGTCACAACGAAACTTGCACAGTCTCTGTGCAGAAAGGGGTTTGAAATGAAACAGCCGAACGACGTCTTCAACGATCTGCAGGCACGTATTGGGGAGTTGCTGAAGAACTCGCCCGCGAAGGACATGGAGCGCAACGTCAAGGCAATGCTCTCGCAGGGCTTCTCGAAGCTCGACCTCGTCACGCGCGAGGAATTCGATACGCAGACTCAGGTGCTCGTGCGCACGCGCTCGCGGCTCGAAGAACTGGAGCGGCGCGTCGCCGAACTCGAGCAGAAGCTCGCTACGGCACAGTCCTCTTAAGGTCTCGCGAGTCGAGACCCGAGCCACGGCAAGCGAGCCGTAGAGTCATCAGCGTTTCGAGGTAGCCCGGGCGTCCGCCGCCGGGCTACTTCACCGGGAGGAAAACATGTCGCTTGCCGTGGTGCGCAGCCGCGCGCCGGCTGCTGGCCGCGCGCCCGAAGTCACGGTCGAGGTTCACCTCGCCAACGGATTACCCTCGTTCTCCATGGTCGGCCTGCCCGACCTCGAAGTCCGCGAAAGCCGCGAGCGTGTTCGCGCCGCGCTTCAAAACTGCGGTTTCGACTTTCCGGTCCGCCGGATCAAATGTAGTCAAGGACTCTTTTGGGCAAATGTGAGCAAGGTATTTCACCATCGATATCTTTCGGCCTCGCAGCTTCAGACCCACTTTCTCACATTACGGGATACGCAACCGAGCCGCCTCTTGTTACAAATCTTTCATTCTCATTTGGACTTCTCGGGCGCAACTTGATCACGCGTGGAGAGCAGCACCCTAGCGGTTCTGACGGCCGGCACATGAATCTTCCTCCGCAGAAAGGCGTGTAGGCACGACCAACGCCTATCTTTGCGACGGTAGATACAGAACCGCGCGAGATCAACGTTACACGCCCGATTTCCTCGTACGATTTAGGGCCAGCAATCGCTTGTCTGAAGATCGGTGCCGCCCATTGCTCGTCGAGGTCAAGTCTATTGCTAGCTACAGGGCGTCGAAGTCGAGCCGCGTGTGACGCGCTCGAGGATCTAGGTTGGCCGGGAGGCAAGTCATGCGCCACATTACCTTCTCCGGGGACGAACAGTTGCACCCGGCATCACAAAGCGGTTGGAACAATCGCTACTTCATTGATACCGAGTTCACAGGATTTGAGCACCCCGCGCTGATTAGTCTGGCTGTTGTGGGCGAAAATGGGCACGAATTCTATGGCGAGCGCCACGACTTTGATCCATCGGCGTGCAATGAATTCGTACGAGCTGCGGTACTGCCGCAAATGGGACGTGTAGCTGGGCGCAGTATGACGCTCGCACAACTGCGAAGCGAATTGTGCAACTGGTTCCTCCGCATCCCGGTTTCGGGGTGCCCGACGCTTTGCTACGAGCTCCGCATGGACCTCGACCTTCTCTTTACACTGATCGATGATTCCGTCTTAAACGGCTGGAAGGTCGAGGACGTGTCGACTCAACTCAATGCCCAACGTCGCGCCTTGTATTACAGGCGTCACGGCGGCGAGCATCACGCGCTACATGATGCTCGCGCAAATGCCTGGGCATGCAGCCGCTGAAACACCGAGAAGATTTCCAGCTATCGGCATAGGTTCTCCCGGAAGGTCTATGGCCGTGTTATCCGTCACTTCCATCTGTTTAATCTTTAGCACCCTCGGTTTTGGATTAGGGTGGGTCAGTTCTGCGTGAACATCAACAACGCCGGGCTTCTGCGCGTCGCGAATTAAGCAATCTGGCTGGCTGGTTGTGGCTTAACATGGCCGAGTGATTTCACTCGGCCATGTTAAGCGGTAACGACCGCTGAGCGGCGATCAAGGCTTCTCTAGACCGTGTTAGGCCATCGCCTTTGCGCCAGTCAATCACTTCTTCTCCAGGCACGCCGCGCGCACGATTCGCATCGGCCTTAACCACGCTGGCGTCCACGGCGAATCCTTCGCCTTCAACGAGTCCTTCGCTCATGCAGCGGCGTAACCCGCTCGAATTCTGCGGTGTTTTTCGACAGAATCGGCCATGAACAGTCATTGGCCCTCGTCTGAGCGGAATGCCGAGGTTGTCGTCAATTACCCATATATCGACTAATGTGTGGTCCATTTCCAGACTCTCCATCGGGCGGCCTGCATACTCTGCGGCTTTGGAATACCACCATTTTCCTCGAGCCTGCGTGACACCAAGGCGGATGCGGTCACGATCGAACGGGCTGACTTCACAGGCAATGCTCGCCGTGTATGTCCTGGGTCATCCATAATCAGGTACGTACGAGAGGAAGATCGCTGAGTCGATGTGAAAACGGGCGCGCTCGCCTGGTGGACAATAAGCGTTCCATCGTAAGCTCTGAGGCGTATAGAACGCGTTCAAGGTCGAATTTGGCGCTGAAAAGCCGACACGCGGTCCTTTCGTCAAGGAGGTGTCGGTCACGCGCGTCGCTACACGTCAAAATGCGACGTTCAGCGAAGAGCTGGCCGGCGTGCGCTGAACGTGTGTCGACAATGTGCCGGCCTGGAGCCCTGCCATGAGACCGGCCCGCACCTGCGCCGCCTGCGGCGCGCTCTTCACCCCGCTCGCACACGTCCCGAATCAACGGTACTGCTCATCGGCGGCCTGTCAGGCCGCCCGTCGGCGCGCCTGGCAGCATGAGCGCCTTCGAACGGATCCTGACTATCGAGAGAACCAGGCAAAGGCCCAAGCCACCTGGAGTGCCCGGCATCCGGAGTACTGGCGACGCTATCGCGAAACGCATCCAGCGTCGCGCGAGCGCAACCGCGCAATGCAGCGAGAACGCAATGCCCTGCGACATGCCGAGCCCGTTGCAAAGATGGATGTGTCAGCGGCCTTCCGCCCGCTGACGTCGGGCTTCTATCTTCTGTGCGATGCAGTCGGGGCAAGCGTTGCAAAGATGAACGCGTGGATGGTTCACATCACCGTCCTTTCCGCGCCCGGCTCTCCTCCCGTGTGATTGCAAAGAGATGACGTGATTGATCCCGGCTGTACACCTGCTACGTTTGTCTTGTGTTGCTCGCATCAGCCGCGCTCAACCTGTTGGATCGGCTGACGTCGACAGGAATCCGGTTGGCCGGTGGACCTGGAGCGGCGAGGCGAGGAGTCGTTGCCGGTTGGAGCGAATCGTGAACCTCGAATGCACAGGCGAACCAGTCGTCACGCAGGCTTCAGCGGTGCGTGCGGCCGAGTATGTCCGGATGTCAACGGAACACCAGCAGTACTCGACCGAAAATCAGCGGGACCGGATACGGGACTACGCAGCGGGCCGCGGACTCGAGATCGTGCGTACCTATGCCGATGAAGGCAAGAGCGGCCTGAGCATTGGCGGGCGCCAGGCGCTCCAGGCCTTGATCCGGGACGTCGAAAGCGGCGCCGCGGATTTTCAGGTGATTCTCGTCTATGACGTGAGTCGTTGGGGCCGGTTCCAGGATGCAGACGAAAGTGCCTACTATGAGTACGTCTGCCGGCGGGCCGGCATCCAGGTAGCGTACTGCGCCGAGCAGTTCGAAAACGATGGCTCTCCGGTCTCAACAATCGTCAAGGGTGTCAAGCGCGCAATGGCTGGCGAATACAGTCGGGAGCTCTCGGCGAAGGTGTTCGCCGGACAATGCCGGCTGATCGAACTGGGTTTCAGACAAGGCGGTCCCGCAGGCTATGGGCTCCGCCGCATTCTCGTGGATCAGGCTGGCCTGATGAAGGGCGAACTGGTGCGCGGTGAGCACAAATGCCTGCAGACCGACCGCGTCATCCTCATGCCCGGCCCTGAGAACGAAATCCGGACGGTAAACCTCATCTACAGCTGGTTCATCGACGGGTCGCTGAACGAATATGAGATCGCCAGCCGGCTGAACGGCATGCATATCCAGACCGATCTCGGGCGCAACTGGACCCGGGCAACCGTACGGGAGGTTCTGACCAACGAGAAATACATCGGTAACAACGTCTACAACCGTGTCTCCTTCAAGCTCAGGAAGGCCCGCGTTGTGAATCCACCTGACATGTGGATCCGCAAGGAAAGGGCGTTCGAACCGGTTGTCCCCAGTGAAACTTTCTACACAGCCCAGGGCATCATGCGCGCGCGAGCCCGGCGCTACTCAAGCGAGGATCTCATCGAGCGCCTGCGCAAGCTGTATCACAGTCGGGGATTCCTTTCCGGCGTAGTGATCGACGAAACGGAGGGTATGCCATCCTCGTCGGTCTATGCCTATCACTTTGGCAGCCTGATCCGCGCATACCAGACGGTCGGATTCACGCCGGGTCGCGACTACCGGTACATCGAGACCAACCGGTTCCTGCGACAACTGCATCCGGGCATTGTTGCCGAGACCGAGAACCGGATAGCGGCATTGGGTGGCATGGTCGTTCGCGACCCCGCAACAGACATGCTGGCTGTGAACAGCGAATTTACGGCATGCATTGTCCTGTCGCGCTGCCAGGTACACGACTCGGGCCGCAACCACTGGAAGGTCCGGTTTGACACCAGTCTGCTGCCCGACATCACGGTAGCCGTCCGGCTGGACCGCAACAACCAGTCCACGCTTGACTACTACCTCCTCCCGCGGCTCGACTTCGGCCAGCCGCGTATCCAGCTCGCAGACTGGAATCCCGTCGAGTTCGAAAGCTATCGCTTCGACACACTCGATTTCCTGTATGGCATGGCGCAGCGCGCCCGCCTGAGGAGAGCAGCATGATGCGACATCGGCAGCCAGCCGAGGTAAGGATGGTCCCGATCGACCAGATCGACGTGATCAATCCAAGAGAGCGGAACAGCCGCGTTTTCGAGGAGATCGTCAGCAACATCAAGGCGATCGGCCTGAAGAAGCCAATTGTCGTAACCCCGCGCGCGACGGCGGACGGGGGTGAGCGCTACCTGCTCGTCTGTGGCGAGGGCCGCCTGAAAGCATTTCGCGCCCTTGGCGAGACCACCATTCCGGCTCTTGTGGACATCGTGAGCGACGAAGACGCATTCATCATGAGCCTCACGGAGAATATTGCACGTCGGCTGTGCCGTCCGCTTGAGTTGCTCGCCGGAATCCGGGACCTGCAGGAACGGGGCTATGCGCCGAGAGCCATCGCCGAGAAGACTGGTCTCACGATGCATTACGTCCAGGGCATCCTGACGCTGCTTCGGCAGGGCGAGGAACGCCTTGTCGTTGCGGTGGAAACGGGGCAGGTTCCACTGAGGACGGCTCTGTCGATCGTTGGCGCCGGGGACAGCGATGAAGCCATTCAGGCAGCCCTGCAGGAGGCGTACGAATCCGGGAAGTTGCGCGGCCGGCAGTTGATGGACGCCCGAAGGATCGTCGAGCGCCGTAAGGCGCTTGGCCGTGGCGCCGGCCGGAACATGCCGCGCAAGATGGCTGACGTAACGACATCCAGTCTTGTCCGGACATACCAGCGCGAGGTGGCGCGGCAAAAGGCGATGGTAAAGAAAGCTGAGTTCACGCAGCAGCGCTTACTGTTCGTGGTCGGCGCACTCCGGCAACTGTTTTCGGACGAGAATTTTGTGAACCTGCTGCGCGCGGAAGGACTGGCCACGCTGCCGAAGTATCTGGCAGAACGTGTGTGGTCCAGTGGGAGCCTGGCATGAGCAGCGTTGCACTAGGCTTCATTCCCGAACCGCTGACGGTTCCGGTCGGGAACATCCTGCCCTCCAAGCGGTTGTCGGCCGGAGTGCCGATATCACGCAAGTTCAGGCAGATCAAAAGTTCGATCGAAGAGGTCGGGATGATCGAACCACTGTCGGTTACGGCCGCCGACATCACGTCGGGTCAGCACGTCCTGCTCGATGGCCATCTCCGGCTCGCTGCGCTGCTGGATCTGCAGTTCGAAACCGCTACCTGTCTCGTCGCAACCGACGATGAGAGCTACACCTTCAACAACAGGGTCAACCGGCTATCCACCATCCAGGAGCACCACATGATCCGTCGGGCGGTCGAACGAGGGGTCTCGCCGGAGCGGCTGGCGAAGGCGCTGGCGGTGGACGTATCACAGATCCTCAAGCGGATGGCGTTGCTCGACGGCATCTGTGCGGAGGCGGCCGAACTGCTGAAGGACCGGCAGTTTTCGCCCGAGCTCGTTCGTGCCCTGCGCAAGATGAAAACGACGCGACAGGTCGAGTGCGTCGAATTGATGACTGCGGCGAATAGCCTGACCGTCGCGTACGCTGAAGCACTGCTCGTCGCGACGCCTGCATCCCAGCTGATCGACGGAAAGAAGCCCAAAAAGCTGACGGGCGTGGGTCCGGAGCAGATGGCAAAAATGGAACGGGAGATGAGCAACCTGCAGGGGCAATACAAGCTGGTGGAACAGACCTATGGGCAGGACGTGTTGAACCTTGTGCTCGCAAAGGGATATCTGGCGAGGCTGCTGGACAACGCATCGGTACAACAGTATCTGCGATCTCAACATTCCGACCTGTTCGTGGAAATCCAGACCATTGTCGACACAATTGCTCTCGATCAGCCCGCGTTCGAGGGGTCGGCATAAGGGGCGCTCCACGCTCGGAAGCGCATACAGCCGACCACCTTCGCCGGCTGCTTCGACTCGATATGCCATTCGCATGAGGCGCAAATCGGCCAATTTCGGACGTTTGTATGAGCATCCGCTGGGACGCCGAACGGCCGGTCCACTTTCGGGAGCGGACATTTTGCCACCCAGCGATATCGCGTCTCTGGCCGTGTCCGATCGTAGCAAAGCCGGTGTGCGCCTTGGGCAGTCGGCCCGGACCTGGTCCGTCGGTTGTGGACGAGGAGTGAGCAGTTGATCGGCGTGCGATTTCCTGCCGGTCGACATGCGTGAAGCGCATCACGCGTTCGCAAGCCGTTCGAGTTTCCCGATTGCCTTCGTGACTGCCGGTCTGGCAAGCATCGCATCGTACCAGCGTTGCACATGCGGCGTCTCGTCAAGCGTCAGGTCCGGAAAGGCACGTCGCCATATCCATCCAAAGTGAGCGATATCCGCGATGGAATATTCATCGCCCGCGACGAATGGCTGCACGGCAAGCATCGCGTCGAGCAGCTTCAATTGACGATTTGCTTCGCTCGAGAAGCGCTCGATGGCGTGTGGCATCGGCTCCGGTGCAAACTTGAGGAAGTACCCCGCTTGCCCGAAGGCCGGGCTCAGGCCCGACCCATGGACGAAGAGCTGTTCGAACGTACGCGCCCGCCGCAACGGGTCTTGCGAGAGCAGCTTGCCGTGCGTCTCGGCGAGATAGACAAGGATGGCCGCTGACTCCGTCAGTGTGAAACTACGGTCCCCGGTGGTCAGCACGGGCACTTTGCCATTGGCATTTAATGCGAGAAATGCTTCGCTCTTCTGCTCGCCCTTTCGAACGTTGACGGCATGCAGCGTGTAGTCGATTCCGAGCTCTTCGAGTGCGATCGGCACCTTGACGGAATTGGGCGTAGCGAATGCATGAACGTGGTACATGGGTGTGGTCCTTTGGGAGAGGTAACTGCCTGACGTGAGACGAACTTTGCGCGGGATTTGACCATCGGTGAAGTCCGGCCGAAGTGATAAGCGCTATTCCTGCAAGGAATGGCTCACGACGCCCGGTGACTCATGCTTCTCGCTATTCCGCGCAGGAATGGCAGCTATCACTCGGTGCGGTCTTCTGCAGACCCACGCTTGCCCTGAGAATCAGAAGGTCTTTTCATTTTTCAGGTAACGCGCAATGAACATGCTCTTCACCCAGACTCAGGTCGGTCCTTATCCGGTCAGTCACCGTGTCGTCATGGCCCCGCTCACACGGATGCGCACCGATGCGCACAACGTCCCCGGCGATCTGATGGTCGATTACTACGCGCAGCGCGCTTCGTCGGGCGGCTTGCTGATTTCGGATGCGACGTCCGTCTCTCCGCTCGGCTTCGCCTATGTGGGCGCACCGGGCATCTACACTGATGTACACGCGCGCGGCTGGAGACGCGTCACGAACGCCGTCCACGCGGAAGGCGGACGAATCTTCCTGCAACTGTGGCACGCGGGACGACAGGCGCATCCCGCCAACATCGGCGGAGAAGTGCCGGTCGCGCCTTCTGCCATCCGCGCCTATGAACACTCGGCAATCCACGACGAAAGCGGCGAGGTTGTCGAAGTCGAACAGGTCGTCCCGCGTGCACTCGCACTTGATGAGATTCCCGGCGTAATCGAGGAATTCCGATACGCTGCGACACTGGCGAAACAGGCTGGTTTCGATGGTATCGAACTGCACGCCGCCAATGGTTATTTGCCCGACCAGTTTCTCCAGGACGGTTCGAATCACCGTACCGACGCGTACGGCGGCTCGCTGGAGAACCGCGCACGCTTTCTGTTCGAGGTGCTCGATGCCATCAGTTCGGTGTGGGACGCAGGCCAGATCGCGGTTCGTCTGTCGCCGGGAAGCTCCTACGGCACGATGTCCGATAGCGATCCGCGTGCCACGTTCGGCTATGTCGCCAGTCGTCTGAATGGCTATGGGCTCGGGTATCTGCATGTAGTCGAGCCGCGTGTGCGCGGTAACGATGACGTCGCCGCAGCGGCCTCGGCGGTCTCCGCGAAAGATTTGAGGCAAGTGTTCAAAGGCACACTCATCGCGGCGGGCGGTTTTACTGCGGATAGCGCGCATCGCATCATCGAGGCAGGCGACGCCGATCTCGTCGCCTTCGGGCGCCTGTTTATCTCCAATCCGGATCTGCCTGAGCGACTGCGTGTCGGCGCGCCGCTGAACCGTTACGACCGCTCGACGTTCTATGGCGGTGATGCGCGCGGCTACACCGATTATTCCTTCCACAGCGCGGCGCCGGGTATCTGAAACAGAAGCGAGCGTTGCTGACGGCTCCGACGCAGGATCGCCTGTGCGGGGTCGTTTTGCTTTTGCGGATTCTGATTGCGATGTCGATGCAAAGGCCGCTAACACCACTGACTTCATCGGCCATGTTCTGGCGCGATAGACTTCTGGCTGAACACACATCTCGGCTACAACACGGACTTTACGGTCCTTCAAGGAGAAGCGACTTCATGGACCGGATGGCAGCAATGGAAACGTACATCAGCGTTGTGGAGGCGGGCTCGTTTTCGGCAGCCGCGAAGCGGCTCAAACTCGGGCAACCGGCCGTATCGAAGTCGATTGCGCAACTTGAGGAGCGGCTCGGCGTACGACTGCTGTTGCGCTCGACACGCGGCCTGACCCCCACCGATGCGGGGCAGCGCTTCTACGAGCACGCGAGGCGCGCAATCGAAGAAGTAGAGCTTGCCGAGCATGTCGCGCGCGACGCGTCGACCGGGCTATCCGGCGTGCTGCGCATCAGTGCCGCCGTGACGTTCGCGCGCCTGCATATCCTGCCTGCGCTCAAGACGTTTCTTGACCGACACCCGAACCTGCAGATCGATATCGTGCTGGACGATCGAACCATCGACCTGCTCGAAATGGGTGTGGACGTTGCACTGCGCATGGGTTCTCTCGATGATTCGACGATGACGGCACGCCGCATTGCACAAAGCCGCCGACTGGTTGTTGGAACGCCTGCGTATCTCGCCGTAGCGGGCGCGCCGAAAACGCCTGCGGACCTCAGTCAGCATCAGGTGATCGTGTATTCGTTGCGAGGCGGTGGCGAGTCGTGGGCATTCAGCCAGCAAGGCAAGGAAGTGGCCGTTGTCGTGTCTGGACGCGTCAGTGTGAGCGCCGCCGAAGGCATCCGCACGACGGTGCTCGGCGGCATAGGTCTCGCGATCGCATCGGAATGGATGTTCTCGCCCGAACTTGCCGATGGCACGGTTCAAGCGGTACTCACGGACTGGGAATTGCCCTCGATCGACCTGTGGGCGGTGTTTCCCGCCGGACGACTGATGAGTGCGAAGGCGCGAGCGTTCGTCGCCTTTGTTGAAGAGATCCTTGGTGCCGCTGGCAGCGGCACCGACGGCATGGCCTCAGAAAGCGAGCTTTCCGATTGATGCGCCGCCGTCGACATAAAGCGTCTGGCCGGTCATGAAAGCAGCCGCGTCGGATAGCAGAAACGCAATCGTCGCGGCAATTTCATGCGGCTGGCCGAAGCGCCCCATCGGCACTGCGGACAGATAACGCCTCTCGCCGTCGCTGCCCGGCGGATTGTTCGCGCGAAACAGTGCGGTCTCGGTCGGACCCGGCGCGACCGCGTTCACCGTAATACCCGTGCCCGCGAGTTCCAGCGCCCACGAACGCGCAAAGCTCACCAACGCTGCTTTCGCTGCGGCATAGGCCGTGCGCTGCGTCATGCCCAGAATCGTCAGGCTGGAAATGTTCACGACCCGTCCCCAGCCGCGTGTGCGCATACCGGGAAGCAGGGCCTGCACGGTCTGCACCGCAGGATGAAGATTCAGCGCGAGAACGTCGTCTAGATCGTTTAACGCGACTTCACCCAGAGGCTGCGGTCTGACCAACGCGACGTTGTTCACCACACCATCGAACGCATGGCGGCGAACGAGGTCATCGAGTACCGCGCCGGTTGCGGCACGATCGGCCAGATCGACGCGGACCAGTTCGCCCGGAAAGTCGCTTGCGTCACGCGCGAGGCCCACCACGTGGTGGCCATCGGCGATCAGCCGTTCTGTTAGTGCAAGGCCAATGCCTTTGGTCGCGCCGGTTACGAGAAATGTACGCTGTGTCATCAAATGTCCTTTACGAACTGGAAGGGCTAGAAAAGCCGCGCCGGGTTCTCCGGCGCAGGTGGCAATTGGCTGGCGTTGAGCGGCAGGGCTCAGGCGTTGGCCGTTGCTTTTTCCAGAACCGGAAACATGTCCGACGGGTCCGGACGACGCGTGTAATCCGGGTTGACCTCCGAATACAGCACGATGCCGTCCTGTCCGATGACGTAGCGCGCTGGCATCGGCAAGGTCCAGCCCGGATCGTTATTGAACGTCGGCAGATCGTTCTTCAGGTTTTTGTACAGATCGACCAGATAGTCGGGCAACGCGAATTGCAATCCGAACTCGGCGCCCGTCTGGCCGCCCACGTCACTCAGCACCGGAAAACCGAGTTCGTTGGTGCGCACCGATTTACGGCTGTTGACCGGCGTTTGCGGCGAGATTGCCACGACGTTCGCGCCATAAGCCTGAATCTTCGGCAGCACTTCGTTGATCGCCTGCAATTCGATATTGCAGTAAGGGCACCAGACGCCGCGATAGAACGTCACCACCAGTGGGCCCTTCACCAGCAACGCAGCGGAAGAAATGTCGTTGCCATCCTGATCTTTCAGGTTGAAATGCGGTGCGCGGTCGCCTGCCTTGATCGCGCGGCCCGCCTGTCCGCTTGCTATCAGTTCTGCCGTAGCACGCTCCATTACCGGATGAATCTCCGGCGGTGCGTTGAACGGTGGTTTGCCCGCCTTGAAATCGGCCCGGAATGCATCGAGTTTGTCTTGCAGTGACATGAGCGTTCTCCTTGAGGGGAATAGTGAATTGAGGAATCGGGTGGCCGCAAATTCAGGCTGGGTTCTGCGCGGCTGCAATGCGGGCCACTTCGGCCGCAGTGATCCCTTCGAGCGCCAAGCCGTAGCCGATGCCCTCGTCGATCACGCGGCGCAGACGCTGCGTCAGTCCGATGCGCGTGTATTTGGTGGTGAGCGGCGGCTGCTTTGTGATCGTTGCGGCAATTGCGTGCGCACGTTCCAGCAACTGATCCGCAGGCACGATCTCGTTGACTACGCCCAGCGATTTTGCTTCCTCGGCCCCGAGCTCTTGCTGCGTGAGCACGAAATACCGGCCGCGAATGCTGCCGATCATTTCCGGCCACAGCAGATGGACGCCATCGTTGGGAGCGATGCCGAACACGGCATGTGGCATGTCCTGAAACACCGTCTCGGGTGTCGCCACCACGATGTCGCACAGCAGGACGTATTCCGAATGCAACAGCACCGGACCGTTCAGCGCGGCGATCATCGGCACTTCGATATCGAGAATATTCATCAGGATCTTGCGGCCTTCGCGGAAGATCTTGTCGTAGCCACGCGGCGTAAAGAAATCGAAGCCTTCCGGCGAGATCGCGTCCATGAATGCGTCGCCGCTACCTGTCAGGATGACGACGCGGTTATCCGGGTCTTCGCCGATCTGATGAAACATGTCGGTGAACTGCTCATGCGTATGGCCATTGAAGACGAGCTTCGCGCCGTCGGTATGGAAACGGACTTCGAGCACGCCGTCCGGCGTACGGGCCAGTCTGGCGTTGGAGTAGGCGTCTTTGTAGCGGTCGAACGTGGACATGGCGGTTCCTCGGTGAGCTTCGATATGGGGTGGAACGGGAGCTGCGAGGGCGCCCGGAGACGGCTTAGGCGGCAGCGACGGCGACCGGTTTGGTCCACTCGTTACCGGCCATGAAGCCGTCGAGTTCGGTGTGGACGATGTGGTTCGTGTAGTTGCTCATCACCTTGGTTGCTACGCCCAGAATCACTTCGAGGACGTTCTGACGGGTGTAGCCAGCGGCGACAAACGCGTCGACATCGGCTTCCGGAACGAAGCCACGCTCACGCACGACCAGGGTCGTGAAGCGATGCAGCGCTTCGAGCTTTGCATCGGGCAGCGGCGTGCCGGCGCGCAGCGCGGCGATCACGCCTGCGTCCATCTTGATCATCTTTGCCAGCGTGCTGTGACCGGCCATGCAGTAGTGGCAGTTGTTTTCGAAGTTGGAAGTCAGATAGACGACCTGCTGTTCGTGCGGTGTCAGCGTGCTCTTCGAGAACAGATCCCACAGCGCCGAGTAACCGGCGAGCAGCGCGGGCGACTCCGCCATATGCGCCTGCAGGTTGGGGACGAAACCAAAGGCGCGTTTCGTGTCTTCGAGACTGGACTTCGAAGCGGCCGGTGCGTTATCGATTGTGTAGGTTTGGAAGTTGCTCATCGTTTTGCTCCTGTTGGTTGACGGTGAGCAAATGATGAAGGTCAGCGCCTTTTCGAAGAAGGCAGGCGCCGTCGATAACACTCATTCCTGGCAGGCATAAAGCGGTCGCTGTGCCGTTGAGGTACACGTCTGAGGAGAGCAGATGGTCCAACGCAACCGGAGCAAATGCTCTGATGTTGATTTGCACGGAAGCCTGACCCACGATTTGCATTGAATTCTGACCCACCCGTTGGACCAGCTTTGCGGGTTATTCGGTGGGTATCTGGGTCTTCTTTCGCTCCTTCTTTGGCTGTGTCGTGCT
>NZ_RJZE01000119.1 GCF_003986935.1 Paraburkholderia kururiensis JCM 10599 = LMG 19447
GGCATTGTCAAGTTGCCGATGCAGGCATGTGCCAATGCGGTATGTGCAGGAGTCCTGCTGATTATTGGGCAATGCCCGTCGACCCTGTGACAGTCCACTGGAACCAGCTGGACAGACGTGCCCGCAGTTGTGCGCGATGATCGCCTGCCCTCATCCTGTGCCGGGGCAGCGCGAAGTGTTGCCGGATCGGACCGAAGTTCGATAGGAAGCGCTGCGTGCGCCGTGGATCACGGAAACCCTGCATCTGGCGCTCGCGCCGGCGCGTGGGCTGGTGGCTGTTCTCCGCGCGGTTGTTGACCCGGGCGCAGGCCTTCACGAATACATGCTTCACGCCGGCCAGTTCCGGGACTTCGGCTTTCGCTGCCGGGTAGCTACGCAACTGGTCGGTGACAATCTTTCGCGGCACCGGGTTTGAGCGCAGCATGTGCCTTAAGAAGCGTTTCGCGGCTGCCTTGTCGCGACGTTTCTGCAACAGCACGTCGAGCTCCATGCCGTGCTCATCCACCGCGCGCCACAGCACATACGGCGCGCCTCGCAGTTTCACGAACAGCTCATCGAGGTGCCACGTCGTGCCCGGCCTGAGGCGCACGGCCTTCGCACAATGCGCAAACTGCGCGCCGAATCGGTC
>NZ_RJZE01000120.1 GCF_003986935.1 Paraburkholderia kururiensis JCM 10599 = LMG 19447
TGCATTTGCCGTGTCACGTGCCCGCCGTGGCGAACAACGCCTTGCGGTATATCTCGACGTTGGTCGACGTGTCCGGCTGGTTCTCCATGCGCGGCGCGCTTCCTCTCCTGAACGCGCCTGCCTCGATGATCTGGCTCAGCTGCAGGTAGTTGCCGATGTCGAATAGCTCGACGCGGCCCGGGTAGTAGCGCGAGAACTGCATGAAGGTCTTCGTGCGTGTCGCGATGACGGGCCGGTTCAGATTGACCGCCATCGACATCGGCCCGGAAGCGGACTGTCCCACCTCGAGGTAAGGCAGCAGCACCGCATCGCATACCGCCATGGCGTGCGGGAACTGGTCGTCGCTCATCGGACCCATGAAGTGGGTGCGCCGCGAGATATCGGACACGTGACGTGTCCGCGCGAGACGCAGCAGGTCGTCCACCGATGTGGTGAGACTGATCGCCTTGCCCTGCCCGTTTCCCACCTCTTCGAGCCAGTTGCGCCCGGGGCTTACGATCCTCAGCAGTTCGGCGATGTAGGGGTCGAGCGGCACGCCCTGCTGGATCGCCTCGGGGTGCACGCCCCCGAAAATGGCGAGGTGATAGTTGTCGGGAAGCAGATGCAGCGCGC
>NZ_RJZE01000121.1 GCF_003986935.1 Paraburkholderia kururiensis JCM 10599 = LMG 19447
TGCATTTGCCGTGTCACGTGCCCGCCGTGGCGAACAACGCCTTGCGGTATATCTCGACGTTGGTCGACGTGTCCGGCTGGTTCTCCATGCGCGGCGCGCTTCCTCTCCTGAACGCGCCTGCCTCGATAATCTGGCTCAGCTGCAGGTAGTTGCCGATGTCGAATAGCTCGACGCGGCCCGGGTAGTAGCGCGAGAACTGCATGAAGGTCTTCGTTCGTGTCGCGATGACGGGCCGGTTCAGATTGACCGCCATCGACATTGGCCCCGAAGCGGACTGTCCCACCTCGAGGTAAGGCAGCAGCACCGCATCGCATACCGCCATGGCGTGCGGAAACTGGTCGTCGCTCATCGGACCCATGAAGTGGGTGCGACGCGAGATATCGGAGACGTGACGTGTCCGCGCGAGGCGCAGCAGATCGTCCACCGATGTGGTGAGACTGATCGCCTTGCCCTGCCCGTTTCCCACCTCTTCGAGCCAGTTGCGTCCGGGGCTTACGATCCTCAGCAGTTCGGCGATGTAGGGGTCGAGCGGCACGCCCTGCTGGATCGCCTCGGGGTGCACGCCCCCGAAAATGGCGAGGTGATAGTTGTCGGGAAGCAGATGCAGCGCGC
>NZ_RJZE01000122.1 GCF_003986935.1 Paraburkholderia kururiensis JCM 10599 = LMG 19447
AGTTCGCTGTCCACGGGTCTGAGCACCACCAACAGCAATGTAACGTCGCTGTCGACGTCGACCTCCACAGGCATCAGCTCGCTGTCGACCGGTGTCAGTTCCCTGTCCACGGGCGTGAGCTCGCTCTCGACGGGGCTGTCGACGACCAACAGCAATGTCGCGTCGCTGTCGACCTCGACATCCACCACGGCCAGTTCGCTGTCGACTGGTGTCAGTTCCCTGTCCACGGGCGTGAGTTCGCTGTCGACGGGGCTGTCGACCACCGACAGCAATGTTGCGTCGCTGTCGACCTCGACATCCACCACGGCCAGTTCGCTGTCGACTGGTGTCAGTTCCCTGTCCACGGGCGTGAGTTCGCTCTCGACAGGGCTGTCGACGACCAACAGCAATGTCGCGTCGCTGTCGACCTCAGCGTCGACCGGCATCAGTTCGCTGTCGACGGGGGTAAGTTCGCTGTCCACGGGTCTGAGCACCACCAACAGCAATGTAACGTCGCTGTCGACGTCGACCTCCACAGGCATCAGCTCGCTGTCGACCGGTGTCAGTTCCCTGTCCACGGGCGTGAGCTCGCTCTCGACGGGGCTGTCGACGACCAACAGCAATGTCGCGTC
>NZ_RJZE01000123.1 GCF_003986935.1 Paraburkholderia kururiensis JCM 10599 = LMG 19447
ACGCACAGACCGGCCACGTCATCGTGCGTGTGAATCCGAAGTTCTACCGCCCGGCGGAAGTCGATCTGCTCATTGGCGACGCGACGAAGGCCGAACGCGAGCTTGGATGGAAGCCAACGACCACGCTTGAACAGCTGTGCCAGATGATGGTCGAGGCGGACATCCGGCGTAACGAAGCCGGGTATTCGTTCTGAGCGTTCTGAGCGTTCTGAGCGTTTTGAGCACTTTGAGCGTTCGGATATCGGCTTCGCCTGACTGAAAGCGGAACGGCCGGACGCGCTGTGCGCTCGCGTGACTGGTGCGGCCTTTCGTGCCGCTGCGCCGCCGTCTTGTTTGACCCATCGACCTCGGGACTCCTATGAACACGTTCTTTGTTCTTGCGCTGAAAACCGCGCTGCTCACGGTGGTCATGTATCTCTCGGTGAGTGCGCTGGGATGCTCGCCCATCGTTTCTCTCGTGCTCGCATCGATTCCGCTGGTTTTCATGTTGCTCAGTGTGTACACGGGCTTCGCCTTTCGCCTCGTGGCCTTCGTTTTTCTGGTTGCCTGTGCGAAGACCCTGATCGTGGGCGAAGACCTGACGGGCAAACAGGTCT
>NZ_RJZE01000124.1 GCF_003986935.1 Paraburkholderia kururiensis JCM 10599 = LMG 19447
ACGCACAGACCGGCCACGTCATCGTGCGTGTGAATCCGAAGTTCTACCGCCCGGCGGAAGTCGATCTGCTCATTGGCGACGCGACGAAGGCCGAACGCGAGCTTGGATGGAAGCCAACGACCACGCTCGAAGAGCTGTGCCAGATGATGGTCGAGGCGGACATCCGGCGTAACGAAGCCGGGTATTCGTTCTGAGCGTTCTGAGCGCTTTGAGCGTTCGGATATCGGCTTCGCCTGACTGAAAGCGGAACGGCCGGACACGCTGTGCGCTCGCGTGACGGCTGCGGCCTTTCATGCCGCTGCGTCACCGTCTTGTTTGACTCATCGACCTCGGGACTCCTATGAACACGTTCTTTGTTCTTGCGCTGAAAACCGCGCTGCTCACGGTGGTCATGTATCTCTCGGTGAGCGCGCTGGGATGTTCACCCATCGTTTCTCTCGTGCTCGCATCCATTCCGCTGGTTTTCATGTTGCTCAGTGTGTACACGGGCTTCGCCTTTCGCCTCGTGGCCTTCGTTTTTCTGGTTGCCTGTGCGAAGACCCTGATCGTGGGCGAAGACCTGACGGGCAAACAGGTCT
>NZ_RJZE01000125.1 GCF_003986935.1 Paraburkholderia kururiensis JCM 10599 = LMG 19447
ATGCCATCTGGCGCTCGCCGCTGCTCGGCGCGGAGATCGTGTTCAACGACCTGCGCGGCAAGGAGAGCGCGCGCATTGCAACGGTGTACAGCCAGGCGGCGTTCAACCAGGGGTATCTGCTCAACAGCAAAAAGCTTCCGCGTGGCGAAGGCTTCGAGATCACGACCAAAGGCTGGGGCACGGTGCGCGCGGCGAAGGGTCTGTTCCTCACGGCGGACGCGGCCGCCGGGGCGGATACGCCGCACCTGGAGATGCCGGCTGCCATCGCCCAGCTCAAGGCGGCGCTGCAGCGCGTGACGGATCTGGCGATGGCGACCAGGCAGGCCGGCGCCGATGCGGCCGACCGTGCCACGCAGACGGCGTTGCTTGACGGACTGAACCAGCTTCGCGAGGCGGGGCTGCTCGCGAGCGCGCCGGGCGGCATGGCGTTCGTGACGCCGAAATCGGCGCAGCACTCGGCGGGCGAAAGCGTGATCGTCACGGCGGGCAGGGACATGGACATGAGTGTCGTCAGGCGTCTGCGCATGGCAGCGGGCGACCTGATCTCGCTGTGCGCGCACAAGCTGGGTATCAAT
>NZ_RJZE01000126.1 GCF_003986935.1 Paraburkholderia kururiensis JCM 10599 = LMG 19447
CCGCACTGTCGATGCAGGCGGCCAGCGCCGGCCCGACGGATACGGATCCCTATGGCGTGGAGCCGTACCGGTCATGCGGGGACAGGCTCGTCACGGGCCTGCCCGAAGCGGTCGATTCACTGGATGCACTGGATGCGCGGATGCCCGCCGTGCCGCCTGGAAAGGAAGCATTCTTCGGGCACGAGGATCCGCACATCTTCGAGGCACATGACCCGAAGCGGGCGGCGGAACTGTTTGGCGATCCTTACTATCCGCTCTGGACGCTGCACCGGAGAATCCGCGCGCTGGCCAGCGATGTGCGGCAGTTCGGGAAGGACCCGCAGCGTCCGTTGCCGGCGGCCCGGGAGCTGTGGCTGACGGGCAGGCTGATGCAGGGCTTTGTTGGCGCGATGGGCGCGCTGGTCATCGCGGCGACCTCGCACGCGCGGGAAGGCGGTCCGGATTCGCCGCTGCTCCTGACTGATGAACAGGTCGTGACGTACCAGCAGAATCTGGAGGGGATCGCCATGTACGTCACGGAGTACGGCCGTTGCCGCGCGAAGCTGGAGACCGGCGGCATG
>NZ_RJZE01000127.1 GCF_003986935.1 Paraburkholderia kururiensis JCM 10599 = LMG 19447
TGAATGCCGGGCTATGCGACCGGCGGCTTCTTTTTGTCATCTTTGGGGTCCTCTTGCTGGTCCTATGACCAGCTCAGGTCCCGGCCGTTCCACTTGCCGACCTGTCCGAATTTCTGGCCCCACCTCTAACTGGCCCGAACCATCTGGGCAATCCTATCGCGGCAAACACGATATGAGGCTCCCGTCAACGCGTAGCAAATGTTGTTCGGCAACGCGTTACCAGTTGTAGATTCCCCCACCAAGGAGCGCAAGCAACGAGTTGCATGATGGATGACAGGTTGGACCGGGACGAGGTAAGTCTGATTAGAGTCGTGAACTCTCGAGTTCGAGTGTTAGTTGAGACCCTCGCCAGCGAATTCCATATGGGCCAGCAGGCCGACCAGTGGAGCAGCCCCCTGAATCTCCGGACACAGTCTCCCACTTACAATAGCGGGTAGGCATAAGACTGTGTTTTTGACTAACAACAAGCAAGAAGTGATGGAAGTGTTGGCGGGGCCGGAGCGCCGGCGG
>NZ_RJZE01000128.1 GCF_003986935.1 Paraburkholderia kururiensis JCM 10599 = LMG 19447
TCAAGGGCGATAAGCGCGTCTTCACCGAGGCGCAATTGCGGCAGTTGCAGTGCGGCGCGTCCGAGGACATGGACTTCTGGCGACCGGATAACAGGCGTGAATCCGGCGTGGACGAACGCGACAATCATGGCAGGCTGTACGTGTATTTCACGCCGCACGACCGCGTAATGGGAGCGGTACCGCTGCAAAGCATCGGTTGGCAGGGCGTGGACGACCGACTGCTCGCCGAGCTGGGCGATACGGTCAAACAGCGCATGCTGGCACGCGGCACGCCCGTGGGCGACGCGCCGGGCGTGAAGAGGTACGGCACGTTACCACCGATTCCCGAAGACAAGCTCGTACCCGGTGCGAAGCCGACAGATTTCTGGAATGGAAGACGATGGTGAATCGGGTCGAACAGCGCTTCGCGCTCAAGCCAAAGCGTCTGGTGGGCGATACCGCATATGGAACGGGAGCGATGCTTGGCTGGATGGTAAAGGAGAAGGCCATCGAGCCACAT